>NZ_LYUZ01000115.1 GCF_001679925.1 Leisingera sp. JC1
GGTCAGTACTGATACCCGGGCGCCGAGACCGGCAACGCCTGCTCCGCCTCATCCATCTCCGCTGGACAACCCTCAAACAGCACCGTCGGAAGCCCCGTCCTCCGCCGGCGGCACCGCCCGCCGGTACAAATGCCAGGTGGTGTGCCCCAGAACCGGCAGCGTGACGATCAGGCCCAGAAACGCCGGCACCATCGACAGCAGCATGGCGGCAGAGATGATCGCCGCCCAGCCCAGCATGACCAGCGGATTCTCCGCAACCGCGCGGATCGACGTCAGCATGGCCGTCACGAAATTGGTGTCCCGGTCCAGCAGCATCGGCATGGCAACAACGGTCACTGTGAACAGAACCGCCGACAGAAACGCGCCCGCACAGGTGCCAATCGCAAGAAAGGCCCAGCCCTGCGGCGTGAAAAAGACCGTGTGCAGGAACCCCTCGAAATCCGAGAAGGACGCGTTTTGCAGGATGATCGCCAGCCAAAGCCGGACCTGATACATCCACACCCAGAAAATGAACAGGGTGACAAAGGCCATCCAGCCCATTTCACGGTTGCGCTGGCGGACCATGACGCTGAGGATATCTGACCAGTCAAAACTGTCCCCCGCCTGCATCCGCCGCGACATTTCATAAAGCCCGGCAGCGGCAAAAGGCGCCACCAGCGGAAAGCCCACAGCGGCGGGAATGATCATCCAGATCTTGCCCAGCCAGACCAGGCACCAGACAAACAGGATGCCGAAAACCGCATAGAACAGGCCAAAGAAGCCGCTCATGACCGGGCGCGCCAGAAAATCGGCAAACCCGGCCTTCAGCGACGCGCTGATATCGTCCGCAGTCAGCCTATTGACCTCAAGCACGCTCTGCGGCCGCGGTTTCAATTTTTCCGGTGAAGGGGAACCGTCGGTATTGGATGTCATGGCACACTCCTTCCAAAGCATGGCCCTGTGCCGGCCCCCGTGCAGACGGGCCAGGCAATGAAACAGACATCCCTCCTGTAAACAGAAGTGTGCATCAGCCGCGGCACCAGGGCAAGGGCGCATACCGCAGCACGCATGCACAGCGGCAGAGGCCCCCTGCAGTCCCCCAAAGCCCCGGACCAAAAAAAGGGAGCGCGCCCGCCCCCTTTTTTCATCTTTCCCAAAATACTCATCTGCGCAGCCGCCGCCAGCACCCCGCCCGCGGCGGCGCCGCACCAGCCGCAGCGCGCGGCTTAGTACTGGTAGCCGGGCGTCGAGGCCGACAGCGCCAGCTCCGCCTCATCCATATCCGCCGGGATATCTTCGAACAGCGGTGTCGACAGGTAGCGCTCGCCGGTATCCGGCAGCACTGCCAGCAGCACCGATCCCTCCGGCGCGGTTTCGGCCACTTTCATCGCCGCCGCCAGGCTGCCGCCGCTGGAAATCCCCGCCAGGATGCCCTCCTCCGCCGCCAGCCGCCGGGACCACTTGATGCTCTCGTCGCCGCTCACCGGTTCCAGTGCATCGAAATAGCCCTTATCCAGCGCCTCCTGCAGCACCAGCGGGATGAAATCCGGGGTCCAGCCCTGGATCGGGTGCGGGTTGAAGGCCGGGTGGGTCGCCGCCGGCTCGCCTTCCTCGTTGCGCGCCTGCGCCGCGCCGGACTGCACCAGCGCCGCATTGGACGGCTCGCTGAGGGTGATCTTCAGATCCGGCCGCGCGCCTTTCAGCACCCGGCCCAGGCCCGAAACCGTGCCGCCGGTGCCATAGCCCAGCACCACGTGATCCAGCCGTTCGCCTTCGAAATCGCCCAGGATTTCCCGCGCGGTGGTGCTTTCGTGGATGTCGGCGTTGTCCTTGGTCTCGAACTGATGCGCCAGGAACCAGCCGTTGGCCTCCGCCAGTTCCTTGGCCTTCACCACCATGCCAACCGCCTTGTCCTCCTTGCGGGTCAGCACTACCTTGGCTCCCAGCATCCGCATCAGCCGCCGCCGCTCGACCGAGAATCCGTCGTGCATGGTAATCACCAGCGGGTAGCCCTTGGCGGCGCAAACCATCGCCAGCCCGATGCCGGTGTTGCCGCTGGTCGCCTCCACCACGGTCTGGCCCGGCTTCAGCCGGCCTTCACGCTCGGCGGCCTCGATGATGTTCAGCGCCAGCCGGTCCTTCACCGACCCCGCCGGGTTGAACGCCTCGAACTTCACATACATGGTGACATGCGCCGACGCGATGTTGTTCAGCCGGATCACGGGCGTATTGCCCACCGTCTCCAGGATCGAGCCAAACAGGCGCCCGCGGCCTTCGGTTGTGTAAATCATGATCTGTCCCCCATGTTACAAACTGTCTGATATCATTGCATTTGCCCTAACATATGCGCCTTGCCGCGCCGTCAATCAAGCCAGCCTTCGCCCCGCCGGTCAGGCGCAAAAACAGCTGTCAGCCACCCGCTCCCAGTCCCGGAACCCCTGCCGCAGCATCCGCAGGCGGGCCGGACGTTTGGGCTGCAAAGCGCCGCAGGACGGGAGGAAATTCTTTGCCCCCGCACCGCCCGATGTAACACCTGCATGAAGTTTTCATGACAATCCGCCACCCGCAGGCCGCGGTTTACCCTGCGTTTATTTCTGCTTCCATACTGCAACCATAACGATTTCTTGCGGACAAAGAAAATGGCCCTGCCCAAACTCTCCTCCCGCCGCTTCCGCTCGCTCAACCTGCGGATCGCACTGCTTGTCACCCTCTTCTCCCTGCTCACCGCGCTGCCACTGGCCTTCCTGGCCGGGCAGCGACTGCAGTCCCAGGCGCTCGATGCGCTGCGGGTGTTGGAACAGGAACTCACAACCATGGCGGCCAAGGAGATTGAGCAGCCGATGAAACTCGGCTTCTCCGGCACCGTCGAAAAGCGCATCCAGCACGTGATCGAACGGGCCGGTGCCAGCTTTGCCTATGCCAAGGCGGTGAAATCCGACGGTGTGGTGATGGCAGAGGCCGGCAGCCTGCCGCAGGACCGCATCGCGGCGCTGGACGAAACCGCGCTGCAGGTCCTGGAAACGGCTGAGCCCTGGCAGTCGCCTGACGGCTACACGCTGGTCACGCCGGTGCTGTCGAAAAAGGGCAAGCTGCGCGGCGCCCTGATCATGTCCTGGGACCCGGCGCCGGCGCTGGCCGCCGTCAATGCGGGCCTCACCCGCGACGCCGCCCTCGGCGCTCTGATCCTTGCCGCCTCGATGATAACCTGCCTCCTGATCCTGAAACGCCTGCTGGGCCGCCCGATGCGGGAACTGGCCGCAGCGCTGGAACGGATCACCGGCGGCGACTACAGCACAGCTTTGCAAGCCGCCGCCCGCCAGGACGAACTGGGCCGCATCGCCCGCCGCATCGCCATGCTGCAGGACACCCTGGCCGAGGGCCGCGCCGCCGCACAGGCCCGCGAGGCGGAGCAGAAAGACCAGGCCAAGGCGGTGGAACAGCTGCGCGCCGGCCTTGGCGCCCTGGCCCGCCGCGACCTGTCCTACCGCATGGAGGACCCGCTGGCCGAAACCTATGAACCGCTGCGCCGCGACTTCAACTCCGCACTCTCCAGCATCGCAGGCCTGCTGGCGCAAGTGCTCGGCACCGCCTCCGCCGTCCTGACCCGCAGCGCGCGGATCGAAACCGGCTCTGCCGGCCTGTCGCGCCGCATCACCACCCAATCGCAGGAACTGGAAACCCTGTCACAGGCGCTCAGCACCCTGACGGACTCACTGTCGCGTGCCGCCGACGGCGTGCGCGAGGTCAGCGGGCTGGCCTCCGGCGCTGTGCAGGAAGCCGGCGCCAGCGGCAGCGTGGTGAAAAACGCCGTCGCCGCGATGACCGGCATCGAGCAGAGCGCGGGCCAGATCGAAACCATCACCGGGGTGATCGACGACATCGCCTTCCAGACCAACCTGCTGGCGCTGAATGCCGGGGTTGAGGCCGCGCGCGCCGGTGAGGCCGGCAAGGGCTTTGCCGTGGTCGCCAGCGAGGTCCGCGCCCTGGCGCAGCGCAGCTCGCATGCCGCGACAGAAATCAAGGAGCTGATCAGCAGCGCCACAAGCCACATCCAGAAAGGCGTTTCGGAGGTGAACAACACCGGCGAGGTGCTGACCCGGATCATTGCCCGCATGGACGAGATTTCCACCCGCGTCAGCACGTCCGCCCAGGGCTTCACCCGCGACTCGCAGGAACTGGAAGGGCTGTCGCGCAACCTCAGCGCATTGGGCGCAACCACTCAGGAAAACACCGGCATCGTGGCGGAAACCGTCCAGTCCGTCGGCGAATTGCGCGGCGGCGCGGATCAGCTCAGCTCCCTGGCCGCTGCCTTTCAGCTGCCCGGCAGCGAGCAAGAGGAACAGCGCCAAGCACCATCACAAGCTGCCTGAGATATCGGACAAGAATCAAAAAAGGGGCGGAACCCGCCCCTTTCATCTTTCCATAAATACTTAAAGCGCACAGGCCTGCGTCCCAGGGCCTCAGCTGGTGCCGTTCGGGAACCGCTGATCCATGCTGACCGACGGCTGGTCGCAGCCCGCCTCGCCGACGATGCGCGCCGGAATGCCCGCCACTGTCTTGCATGGCGGCACCTCTGCCAGCACCACCGACCCGGCCGCAATCCGGCTGCAATGGCCGACCTTGATATTGCCCAGCACCTTGGCGCCGGCGCCGATCAGCACCCCGTCGCCGATCTTCGGATGCCGGTCCTCTTCCTCCTTGCCGGTGCCGCCCAGGGTCACCGAATGCAGCATCGACACGTTGTCGCCCACCACCGCGGTTTCGCCGATCACGATGGAATGGGCGTGGTCGATCATGATTCCCTTGCCGATCACCGCCGCCGGATGGATATCGACGCCGAAGATCTCGGAAATCCGCATCTGGAAGAAATAGGCCAGGTCCCAGTCGCCCTGCTGCCACAGCCAGTGGCCGATCCGGTAGGCCTGCACCGCCTGATACCCTTTGAAGTAGAGGATCGGCTGCAGCAGCCGGTGGCACGCCGGGTCGCGCTCAAACACCGCCATCAGGTCGGCGCGCGAGGCTTCGACAATGCCGGGATCAGACTGATAGGCCGCATCGACGATTTCCCGCAGGATGGTCATCGACATCTCGTTCGAGCACAGCTTGGCCGAAATCCGGTAGGACAGCGCTTTTTCCAGCGATTTGTGGTGCAGGATACAGGCATGGATCAGCCCGCCCATCAGCGGCTGCGAGTCGACAGCCTCCTGTGCTTCCTTCGAAATCCGGTCCCAGACGGGATCCAGAGAGGCGACGGCTTGCTGCGTTTTGAACATGGCGATGCATCCTTTCTCCGCTCAAGATAGCCATCTAAGGTCTTTTTCGGCAAACGCAAACCCGTGATGGGGTATATTTCCAATATGAATGACCCGGATCAGCAGCGCCTGCGGGCGCAGATCACCGCCCGGCTGGCGGAACTGGCGGCAGAAGATGCCTTGGGCGAAGAGGCCCAGGGCGTGGTTGAGCTGGACCAGCAGATGGTCGGCCGCCTGTCGCGCATGGATGCGCTGCAGATGCAGGCGATGGCCAAGGCGCAAGCAGCCCGCCGCCAGCTGGAAACCCAACGCCTGCACGCGGCGCTGGCCCGCGTGGACGACGGGGAATACGGCTATTGCGAGGACTGCGGCGAGGATATTGCCTTCAAGCGTCTGGAATTGGACCCGGCGGCGCTCAAGTGCATCAGTTGCGCGTCAGGTTGAAACCGCTCCCCGCCCGGAACCAAGCTGAAGGCGCCGGGCGAGCGCCTGCCGGTCATTCTCAAGCTCCGCCGCAAGCTCCCGCAGCACCAGCCGGGTGCAGCCAAGGTACTCCAAATCATCCAGAAAAGGTTCTTCCGCCAGCGTGAACCGCCGGGCAGCGGCGCTCAAACTCCCGTCCCCCCAGCGCGGATGCAAGCGGCGCAGCAGGCAGCAATGCACTGCCGCCTCCGCCGCGCCGCCAAAAATCCTGCGGCACAGGGCAAGGCGCTCGCTCTCCGGCACAGCCAGCAGCGCCCGTGCCACTGCAGTGACATCTCCGGGCAGCACCGGGCGGATCATCCCAGCACCAGCCGCGCCGCCGGACCGGCGCCAAACCGGGCCGAGCGTTGCGCCACCTCCAGCACGTCGCCTGACTGCACCCCGTCCAGCGCCTGCACCCCGGCCGGATAACTCCAGAACGGCGCGGCAGAGGTCTCCTCGCGCAGCACAGTCGCCCCGCGCATCACCCGGATGCGGTAGCTCTCGATCTCCTCGCCCAGCGGCACCTCGTCCAGCTCCCAGCTGTCGCCTTCAATCCGGGTCCTGCGTATCCAGCCGGCGCTGAGGTCCTCCCCCAGCGCACCGTTGAGGCGCAGATGCACCGGCGCATAGGGGCGCAGGCCGTTGCCCTCAAACGCCTCCTGCAGATGCACATACGACGGGTCTTCCAGCCCCCGCCGCGCCGGGCCGATGCGGTAATGGCGCAGCCGGCGGCGCTGTTCCGGCGGCAGGCTCATCTGCACTGCGCTGCCATCCAGCAGAACGAAGTATGACCCCGCAGCCCAGACCTGCGGCATCAGCGCGTCGCTGCCCAGCTGGCCGCGCAGCCGCCCGCGCAGCAGGTAGGTCTGCGGCGCGATCAGCTCCGCCTCGCGGAACTGAAACAGCTCCCAGTTGCCCGCAGTGCCATCCCCGATGGCAGCCGCATTGGCGCCGTTCAGCACCGCCTCCACCGTGCGGCTCTCCAGCGTGCCGGAAATCAGCTTCACCTGCAGATCCGCGCCCAGATCCCAGCGCCCGGCCCCTGCGGCAAACAGCGGCGTCTCCGTGACGCCAATCACTTGCCGCGCCGCAACCACCTGTTCCAGCGTGTAATTCTCATCCGCCTCCGAACCATAGACCACGACGCTTCCCGGCCAGGCCGCAGCTGTCAGCGCCAGATGCGGCGCGTGCGGCACCTCATCGCCGCGCATCAGCGGCAAGTCCATGAACAGCGGCAGCACCGGGCCAGGTGCTGCAAAGGCGTTGACCCCCGGCAGTTCCTCCGCCACCGCAGCCAGATCATAGGTGCCGGGTTCGATCCTGACGGCTTCCACCGTCTGCGCCTCCGCCTGCTCCACCCGGTCGATGCGGTAGAGCTGGTCCTTGCCCTCCACCGGCAGGGAGACAACATCCCCGGCCCCCAAATGCAGCAGCGAGGGCGGCAGCATGAACCGCGCGGTGTCGCGGGAAATCCGTGCCTCCGCCAGCCAGCGGGCGACGGTCTGGCGTGCCTCGGCGCGGGTGAGCGCCAGCGGCAGCTCGTTCTGGCTGACGCTATGCGTTGCCTCATCGGGCAGCACCGCCTCCACTGAGCCGGCCGCATGGTCGCCGCCCCATTCGGTGAACCGCAGCCGCACCCGGCCCGCCAACTCGGCGTCGCTGGCGCGGGACAGCTCCAGTGTGCCGTCCATCTCCCCGCTTTCGGCCAGATGCTCGAGGCTCAGCGCCTCAGTCACGCTGCCCTTGCGCATCCGGAACCTCAGCACCCCGTCGCGTTCCACCGCATCAAACCCGTACCGCAGCATCAGCGGCTGCAGCACCGCGCGGGCGTCCGCCACATCGGGGTTCACAAACCCATGCACCACGCCGTAAAGCCCTGTGACATCAATATCATAGAGGCCTGCGTTGTTGCAGATTTCCTCCACCACAGAGGCGAGCGTCCGCTGCCCGGCGCGCCCGTTCAACCAATGGCCGCGCAGGTAGTTCTCACCGTCGTTCCAGATTTCCACGCGGCTCGGAAAGGCCGGAAACGGGCGCGCGTCCCAGGCCCAGACATAGGCGTTGGACATATCCAGCATTGGCTCGCCGTATTCCTCAGAGACCGGATTATTGGTAGCCTCGCCCCAATACCCGAGACATGCTCGCAGGTACTGGACCTGAATCAGATCGTCCCGCAACCCGTTGGAATAACGCGGCAGTTTCGATTCAGAGCTTTTCGGGTCCAGAAACTTATTGGGCTGGTTGGTGCCCTTGTCGATGGCCGCGCAGCCCAGTTCGGTGAACCAGATGGGCTTGGACTGCGGCACCCATTCGGTCGGCGCGGCCTGCCGTACCCCTCCGATACGCTCGTGATGCTCCTGCGTCCACCAGCTGCGGATATCCTTGTAGCGCCACACCCAGGGCTCATCATACGCGCCATCGGTGATCGGCGTGCGGATCTGCGCCTCCCGCGCCTGGGCGGAATGGTAGTACCAGTCAAACCCCTCGCCGCCCTCCACATTGCTGCGCAGGTAATCGAGGTCATAGATCGACGGCACGCCCGCCTGCGCGTCCTGATGGCCGTCGCCCTCGCGCCAGTCGGACAGCGGCATGTAATTGTCGATACCGATAAAGTCGATGTTTTCATCCGCCCACAGCGGGTCGAGGTGAAAGTACCGGTCGCCCTCCGGCGACTGATAGCCCCAGTATTCCGACCAGTCGGCGGCGTAGCCGATCCTGGTGCCCGTCCCCAGCAGGCTGCGCACCTCTGCCGCCAGTGCCCTTAACGCTTGAACCGCCGGAAAGCCGCCCGCGCCGCGAATTTGGGTGAGAGCGCGCATTTCGGAACTGATGCAGAACGCCTCCACCCCGCCCGCCGCCGCGCACAGCGCCGCATTGTGCAGGATGAAACGGCTGAGGCTCCATTCCTGCGGCCCGCTGTACGTGACACTGCCGTCCCCCACAGTGAAATCCGCCGCGGTGACGGTGCCGAAAAACGCCGCCACTTCCGCATCTGCCGCCGCGGTGCCATCAGGGGAACCAGGTTGGCCCGGTGCCACGGACAAGGTGATCCGCCCCCTCCAGGGCAGATGCGGCTGGCCGTCCTCCCCGGTCCAGGGGTCGGGCAATGTGTTGCCCCCAGCCTGATCCATCAGGATGAAGGGATAGAACATCACCCGCAAGCCCCGCGCCTGCATCTCGCGGATGGCCTGCACCACTGAGGCATCGGCCGGCGTGCCGCCATAGAGCGGCGTTCCGTTCTCCCGCAGCACCTGCTCGGCCGAGGCGCGGTTCAACCCGCCGGCCCACCAAGGAATGCTACCCTCTGCGTCTTTATGCTCAACCTTCGGCTTCACCGAACAGCTGCCGCAGCGCAGGTCATTGCCGAACCACGAGACGACCAGCGAAGCCGCGCCGCAGGCCGGCAATTCCTCGTTCAAGGCGTTCAGCGAGGTCTTGAGGTCGCTCATCCCCGAGGGCGTGTGCTGATTGGCAGGTTTCACATCCCCCGGCCCGCCGGAATACATCACCGTACCGGCAGCCAGGGAATACTCCCCCGTGCCCGGCATCAGCGCCACCCCCTGTACCAGCTGGCCCAGGTCCTGCTCATAGGTGCTGCTGGCGGGTTGCTCGGGGCGCAGCACATCGAATGAGAACTGCGGCACCCGGTTGCCGAAACGTGCCAGCTGCACGTTCTCCATGACCACGTAAGCCGTGCCGCGGTAGGCTGGCACCTGGCCTGCGCCCTCGACCGCTTCCATCACCGGGTCCGGCAACTGGTCCGCGGTGCCGCGGTAGACGGTCATGTTCAAATCCTTGGGCGCCACCTCCTCGCCATCGGCCCAGACGCGGGAGATGCTGGCGATCTCGCCCTCGCAGAGCGCCACCGCCAGCGACACCGAGTAGCTGTAGCTGGTCACCTGCGGCTGCGGCGGCCGCGGGCTGCCCTTGCCGCCGCCGCCGCCAGCGGTGACGGTGACGGTCTCCAGGAACCGCGAGGACCAGATCACCTGCCCGCCCAGCCGCATCCGGCCATAGACCTGCGCCACCGGCGCGCCCTCGCTGGCCTGGGTCAGGCGGAAGCGGTCCACCTTGCCGGTCTCTACCGGATCGGCACCGCTGCCCAACAGCCGTTCGTCGATCAGCCGCCCCAGGGTGGCGCCAACCGCCCGGCCGATCACGGCTGAGGACAGCCCTGCGACGGAGCCGCCGATTGCGCCGCCAACCGCCGCGCCGGCTGCAGAAAGAAGAATGGTTGCCATCTGATCAGCTCCTTTGCCGGGACATGCCGGGGAAGTGAAACCGCGCCACGATGCGTCGCTGCCAGGGCGGGCTCAGCGGGCTTTCGATAACCCCATGGCCGGCGTATGCGTGGATGAAAGCGGGTTCCGGATTACGAGCGTTCCGCCCTGCGGCACGCCGGGCTGCGCCTGCCTGCCCCCCGGCAGGCGCATTCGCGCCCGCCCAGGCAGACGCAGCCCTCATTTCCAGTTCGGATTGCACCCCCAGATGCTTGGCCACCGATCCGTCCCGCATCCGGAACAGGATCACATCTCCCGGTGCAGCATCCTGCAACGGCTTCGCCGCCAGATGCCGCGCAGCGGCTTGCCACAGCGCCTCGGCGCCCTGAGGTTCGGACCAGTCCATCGTATAGGCGGGCGGCAGCTCCGGCTCGGTGCCCAACAGCTCGCGCCACAACCCGCGGATCAGCCCCAGGCAATCGCAGCCCGCGCCCTTGCAGGACGCCTGATGCACATAGGGCGTGCCAATCCAGCCGCGCGCGGCCTCTACCACCCGGTTCATCGCCTGCTGCCCCCGGTGTTCATGCCGGACTGGCGCGGCACCGCCATGATCCAGTCCTCACCCGGGATGTCGGGGAAGCCCTGGAAATTCAGAAGGTTGTTGAACTTCAGCCGGCAGGTCTCCATGCGCTTGTCGCAGCCGGCCTCCAGCCGCACCGTGTCACCTGCGAACACGGGCGCGCGGATGGGTTCCCACAGGGTGATCCGGCGCCCCGCCGCCGTGGACTGGTCGGACTTAACCGCTGCCCACAGGCCCTGTGCCGCTCCGCTCAGGACCGTCAGCCGGCCATCCGCAAACCAGCCCGGCTCAAACCCCGGCAAGGCATCCCAACGAAAATCCTCGCTGCGCTCCACTGTTTCCACCGCCGTTTCAACGGCATAGCCCGGCGTGTTGATATCAAACCCGCAGGCCGCATCCCCCAGCACCGCGGTACAAGGCGTCTGATAGATCCGCCCCTGCGGCTGGTTCAGCTGCTCAGTCAGCCCGCGCAGCTCTGCCTCAAATGCACCGCCGGCGCGGCGGATTTCTCCAATCGAGCCGCGGAACTGCAGCCAGCGCATACTGACATCCTGCCAGTTGACCAGCCAGCAGCGCACCTCCGCGCCATGAAACCGGCCCGCCTCGATGTCCTCCTCGCGCACCGCAGCGTCGCTCAGAACCCCCAAGGCCTCGGTGTTGTCGACCGACAGGCCGGTGGCTTGGCTCACCGCCCGCGCGGTCAGCCCGTTGCCGGGCTGGAAGGTGATGCCATCAAAGGACAGCACGCAGTCATGATCGGTAAATCCCAGCACCGTGCCGTCGCGCCGCGCCAGCGCCCAGGCGCGGCACACCGTGGTGATGCCGGATTGAAGATGGTCGTGCAAGGCACTGGAAAGGCTTGTCATACCCGCACCTCCACCACTGGAACCGCAGGCGCCTCGCCGGCCTGGAACGAGGCTACGCTGGTCTGAATGCTGGCGGTGTCAAACCGCACCGGCACGTCGAACTCAAAGCCCGCATTGATGCTGAGGCCGACCTCCGGCGGATGCGCCAGGGTGATGAGGCCGGTGGCCGTATCCAGTTCGTAATCGACGCCTTCGCGCAGCTCGTCCTGCTCGATCCCGACCCGCACGGTGCCTGCTACCGGCTTGGCAATCGGGCGCTGATAGGTGAATTCACCCGACCGGTAGGTCTTGGCGAGCTGAAACGTCACGCTGCTGCCGTCGCCGGTGGCAATCACCTGATCGTCAAAGGCGACCTCCGCACTGGGCCTGCCGGATTTGTAGTCGCTCCAATCCTTCCAGCGGAACCCGTAAAGCTGGCCCTGGCGGGCCTCGAAAAAGGCGATCAGCACCTCGATATCCTCCAGCGCGCGCAGGCCAAGGCCCGCGTCATAGCGGCGGCGGGAATGCGCCCAGGGGGTGTTGCGCTCCTCAAACCCGTTGGCGAGCGTCACCACATCGGTGCGCCGCTCCGGGCCGCCGACGGAGCCGAAACTGAGCGATGCGGGAAAGCGGACTTCGTGAAAATTCATCGCGTTACCCTCCATCCTTAACGGTTGCGCCCACCGCGTGACAGCGCGCGCGACAGCTTCGCGGCGATCTGGCTGCGGCTGCGTTCAAAGCCTTTGACGTCGGGGGTGGAGACATTCATCACCACATTCACTGCGCCGCCGCCCCGGCTGCGCACTCCCAGCGAGCCGTCGGCACCGCGGGTCAGCGGCAGGATCGCCTCCGGCCCGGCTTCCCCCATCAGCCCGGTCGCGCCGCGCATCGGAAATGTTGTGGGGCTGGTGACAATGCCGCCCTTGGCAAAAGGCATCACCTTCCCCTGGCTGAAGGCGGCGCCATTGGCGAAGGGCAAGATGTTGCCGATCAGGCCTCCGATGCCGTCGGAAATCAGACCGCCCACATGGTTTGTGACCGGCTTCATCGCCGCGTTATAGGTGGTGCGGATCATTGAGCGCGCCAATGTGTCCATCGCCTCCGAAAGGCTGGCGCCGTCAAACACCAGATCGTCAAATGCGCGGCGCAAGCCCTTGGAAAGGCTTCGGTCCAGGACCTGGGCATCGCGGCCGGTCTCGGAAAAACCTTCCTTGACCCGCCCCAGCACTTCTGCAAAGGCAGCCGCCATTCCAGAGGCACCGTCCAGCGCTTCTCCCAAAGCCTCACCCTGCAGTTCCAATTCTGCCATTGAAGTTGAGTCAGTCATCTGTTGTCTCCTTGATTTTCGGGCCGGGGGCATCCGGGAAGGCCGCCATCAAGGCCGTCAGCCGGTCGCGGCCCAGCGGCTGCGGGGCAGCAGCCTCGCCCAGCATCAGCCGCAACTCAGCGGGCGTCAGCTGCCAGAAATCGCGCGGCAGCAGTTTCAGCCCCGCCATCCCGGCACGCATCAGCGCAGGCCAGTCGAGCGCACTCATGGGCTGTCCGGCACGGCAAAGCTGCGCACCAAGAGTTCCGCCGCCACCCGTGCCGCCTGCATCGGGCCGCCGGTGACGGTGGCGGCGGCGAGGTCTTCGCGGCTGAGATCATGACCGCCGCCCTGCAGACCGGCCGCCAAAAGCGCCAGCACATCGCGGGCGGAAAACCGGCCCTGTTCGAACCGCTGAACCAGGTCAACCAGCGTGCCTTCTTCCAGCGCGGCCTCAAGATCCGCCAGCGCGCCAAGGGTCAGCTTCAGCGCGTAAGGGGTTCCATTTACAAGCAATTCCGCTTCGCCTGCGTGCGGGTTCACCATCGTCACACCGCCGCAAAGCTGAGCTGGCCGGCGCTGGCGAGCGACAATTCATAGGTCGCCTCGCCATTGTGGCTGCCGGCATATTCCAGCGCCGTCACCTGGAACGGCCCCTGCACGATGCCGAAGTCGGGGATGATCACCTGGAACTCCGGCGTGAGCCCGTCAAAGAACAGCTGGCGGGCGCGTTCGTCCGTCGCCTCATCCCTAAAGATGCCGGAGCCGGAAATGCTGGCGGAGCGCACGCCGGCACCGGCCAGCAGCTCGCGCCAGCCGCCCTGGCTCTCGAGGCTGGTCACATCGACGCTTTCGGCATTGAAGCTGATCCGCGTGGCGCGCAGGCCTGCGATGGTCTCAAACAAGCCTGCGCCGTTCATGTCCACTTTGACCAAGAGGTCCTTGCCGTTTTGAACTATCATGGGGTTTCTCCATGTATTTCAATTGGTTTCGTTGGGTTCCTGCGGTTCACACGTCATCCACCCGCGCCTTGAAGCGCAGGGTGATCTGGCGTCCGCCGGTGCTCAGCCGCTCGGCCTTGGCCCGGTCAAACCAGAGGCCGGTCAGCTGCCCGCGCGGCAATGGCACCGCGGCGCCGACCAGCGCGTCGCAGACGGCGGCGGCGGCGGATTTGGCGGTGGCAAAGCCAGCCATGTCGGTGGTGACGGTGACAAAGAAGCGGTGTTCGGCCCCGCCTGCGGTCTTGTCGGAGCGGTCCAGCACCTCTTCGCTTCCAAGCGCCACATAGGTCTGCGGCAAGGGGCCTGCGGGAATGGCGTCATAGATGGCACTGCCGACCAGTGAGGTGAGGCCCGCGTCGCCGGTCAGATGGGTGTAGATGGCGGATTGCAGCCCGCCTGCGATGGCATAGGTCATGTGCTCACCTCCGAAACCGCGAAACAGGTGAGGTAGCGGGCGTCCGGCCCATTTTCCGCAACCGCATCAATGCGGTAGAGGCGGTTTTCATCGCGGAAGCGCTGATCCGGGCGCGGCCTGGATGCAAAGCCTTCCGGCGCGGATCGCAGAGTGATCCGGTATTTATGCAAAGACACGCTGTCACCTGCCAGACGCCCGCTGAGCGGCTTCACCTCGGCCCAATGGGTGCCAAGCGCCACCCAGGTCTCAGCATAGCCGCCGGCGCCGTCGGGGGTGCGCTGGGGGTCTTCCAGCACCAGCTTGCGGGATAGTTTCGGGGGGCGTTTCATGCGAGGCCTCCCAATGTCAGCCGCAGGGTGCGGTAGCGTTCAATGAGGCTGGTGACGCCAAAGGGCATGCAGCCGCCATGGAGGCCGGTGTCGGCCCGGTATTCGTAGTAATGCGCCGCCAGGAGCATCACCGCCTGGCCGAGGTCAGCAGGCAAGCCGCCCCAGTCCGCGGCCATGCCGGCCTGCAGGGTGATGCGTGCCAGCCCGCCGGTTGGGATCGCGGGCAGCAGGCTGCCGGCCGGGATCAGACAGGGGCGCTGGCTGTCGCGTTCCAGATGGTAGGACGCGGGGTCGAGAGTTGTCTCAGCCCCTGCGGCATCGCGGGTCATCACCTCTGTCACGGCCTGCACCGGGGCGATTGGCAGCACCATCCGGGTGCGGTCGCGCCAGTGGCGGAGTTCCAGCTCAAAATCGCGGATTATCAGTGCCTTGCCGGTCCTTGCTTCGATAGCGGCCAGGGCGGCGCGCAGGAAGCCAAACAGCACCTCGTCCTGCAGGCTGTCCTCTCCAAAGCCGGTGCCCAGGCGGAGGTGTGCCTTAAACTGGGCCAGCGGCAGGGCGGCCTCGGGCACGGGGGTCACTTCGCTCAGCATCATCATCTCACTCCTGCGGGCCTCCCCCGGTTTCGGCCCGGGTCTGCTGTCCGTTCAAAGGTTCGGCCGGCACGCACCGTTCCCTGCCGCTCGGACGGAGGGGGAGCAGCTAGACGGCAGGGAAATATGGGGTGCGTGCCAGCCGGCGGACCGGGCTGCCGGTCCGCCATCAGCGCTGAGCGGTCAGCTCAGGCCGAATTTCATCAGCTTGATCGCGGCAAAGTCGCTGACGTCGCCGCCGACGCGCTTGGTCGCGTAGAACAGCACATGCGGCTTGGCGCTGAAGGGGTCGCGCATCACCCGCAGGTCCGGGCGTTCGGCAATGGTGTAGCCGGCGCGGAAGTCGCCGAAGGCGATGGGGAAGCTGTTGGCGGCCGGGTCCGGCATGTCCTCGGCGATCAGCACCGGGTAGCCCATCAGGCGCGCAGGCTCGCCCGCGGCTAGGCCGTCGGACCACAGGAAGCGGCCATCGGCGTCTTTCAATTTCCGCAGCATTCCCACGGTCTTGGAGTTAAGAATGAAAGTGGCATTGGCGCGGTATTCCGCCCCAAGCGCATAGACCAGGTCGATGATCGCGTCGCCGTTGCCGATCTCGCCATCGACGCCGGTGGCCTTGTAGCCGATGTTGCCCCAGGCCCAGCTGTCGTTTTCCTCGACGTTGTAGTTGAGGAAGCCGGTGGGCTTGTCGTTGCCGTCGCCGTTGATGAAGGAGTCAGCCTCGGAGCGGGAAAACTTGTCCGCGATGCGGCCTGCCAGCCAGCCCTCGATATCAAAGGCGCTGTCATCCAGCAGCCGCTGCGACGCCTTGGGCAAAGCGCTGAGCTCATGCAGCGGGATCGAGATGCGGTCGATGCTGCCGGTGGAGGTTTCCGCCGCGGGGCCTGTTTCATTGGCCCAGCCGGCGCCCATTTCGCTGTGGTCGATCAGCACGTCATAGCTTGAGGCCTCCACATGCACCACGGAGGCCACGGCGCGGATCGAGGCGGAGGCGTTCAGCACCGCCTTGACGGTGTCCGCGGTCTGCGGATCGACCAGATAGCCGCCGTCGCTGCCCACCGCGGTGGACATGGATTTGCCCTCCAGCTCGAGGCCGCGCAGGCCGTCGTCGTCGCCGCTGCGCAGGTAGGCGTTGAACGCCTTTTGATGCGGGGCGCCCGCGTCCTGGCTGGCTGCCAGATGGGGGCGGTTCTGAGAAATTGTCTTACGGTCCAGCATGGTCACTCGCTCTTCTGCCTGTTTTAGCCTTGATTGCACGTCGTCCTGAAACCCCTTGAATTCATGAAGAAAGCCAGAGATGGCCTGTTTCACTTCATGCGCCAGGGGCGCTGCGTCCCCGGTTCGGGCCGGGAGGTCTTGATTGCTCATGATGGGTGTCCTGTTTTGAGGTCGCGGGTGATCTGGCGCAGGCCGTCGGCCAAGGCGCGCAGCGCTTGCGCTTCCGCATCGGCGGAGGACTTTGCCGCTACCCGCGCCGCGGGCAGCATTGGGAAGGTGACCAGCGACACCTCCCACAGCTCCACCTGGGTGAGGTGGCGGGTGCCGTCGGGGGCGCGGGTGGCCTTTTGGGTGCGGTAGCCGATCGACAGGCCGTCGATTGCGCCTGCCTCGATCAAGGCGGCCGCTTCGGCGCCTTTGGGTGTGGCGGTGAGGATGCGGCCCTTGACGTACAGTCCGCGCTTGTCCTCGCGCACCTCGTCCCAGACGCCGATGGGCTGGGCCGGGTCGTGCTGCCAAAGCATCTTAACGCTGCGGCCCTGGTCCTTGAGCGCCTTGAGCGAGGCCGCATAGGCGCCGCGCATCACCACGTCGCCGCCTTGGTCGGTCTGGCCGAACAGGCTGGCGTAGCCCTTGATCTCGGTTGCGTCCTTCAGCGAGAGATCTTCGCCGAAGCGTGCGAATTTATGTTCCAGCTGGGGTGTTCCCTGCATGATATGTGCCTCGCAAGTCGTTGGAGTTACGGCAATTGCACCGTCAGGAAGGATTGGAAGGCCTGCGCCAGGATCACCGCGGCGACGCCGTAGACGGTGAGCCAGAGGCGTTTTTCCAGCCGCTCCATCATCTGCTCGATCCGGTCGAGGCGGCGGTTCACGGCGTCGTGCTGGATCTGGGCGACCCGCTCATGGGCGGACAGGCGCAATCCCGGTGAACAATCAAATGTGTGCATCGGGTGCTCAGTCATCCTGTCCGCCCTCCGTCTGCTCTGTGGGCAGGGTTTCTGTGGGCAACCCCAGCAGACGCCGCTTTTCCTCATTGCTGAGGAAATCCGCGGAGGTGATGCGCCGCCACTGCGCCTCGCGCTCTGCTGCGAGCGCAGGCAGCTGGTCGAGGTCGGGCTTCAGCGTCAGCGCTTCGCCGGTCCAGGCGGTGAGCCAGCCGGACAGCGCGGCGGTGACCTTGGACACCAGCGGCAGCACGGTCAGCCGGTAGAAGGCGCGGTTGGCCTCCTGATAGTTGGCATAGGTCGCATCGCCCGGGATGCCGATCAGCATCGGCGGCACCCCGAAGGCCAGCGCAATCTCGCGGGCGGCGGTGTCCTTGGTTTGCTGGAATTCCATGTCGGAGGGGGAGAAGCCCATCGGTTTCCAGTCCAATCCGCCCTCCAGCACCATCGGGCGGCCGGCGTTACTGGCCCCCTGGAAGTTTGATTGAATCTGGTCACTTAGATTGCGGAATTGATCGTCGGACATCTGGCCCTGGCCGTCGGATCCGGTCCAGACCAGCGCGCCGGAGGGGCGGGCCGCGTTATCGAGCAGTGCCTTGGACCAGCGGGAGGCGGCGTTATGGACGTCAATCGCCATTGCCGCCGATTGCAGGGCCGACAGGCCGTAATGATCGTCCTGCGGGTGGAAGCTCTTGATATGGCAGACCGGGGAATTGCCCGGTTCGTTGGCAAAGCGGTGCTTGCGCCCGCCCACCACATAGTCAAAGCCTGCGGGCCAGCCATCGGGCCCCGGCACCACATTCATCCGATCGGAGCGCAGCACATGCAGCTCTGCAGGCGTTGCGTCCTCAGCCGTGACCATCTCGATATAGGCGTTGCCGGACAGGAGCAGGTGGCCGTAGAGCGCCTCCAGCATCTCCGCCTGGGTCTGGGCCGGGTTGGGACGCGCCAGCAGCGCCAGCCAGGGGTGGGTGTCGTAGCGCTGGCGGCTGTCCTGCAGCACCAGCGGCACGGCGGCGGCGGCCTCGGCGATCAGGCGGATCACCCGGTGGGTCACCGGGTTGCCGGCAAAGCCGCTGCGGGTCAGGGAGACGGTGTCGCGCGGGCTCCAGGCGATGCGGCCGGCGCCGTGCCAGGAAACCACGCGGGCGGTCTGGCTGGCCTTCTGTTCCAGGCCCGGATTGTTGGGGCCCGGTTTCCGGGGGTCCGGCGTTTTGCGCCGCAGCAGGTCAAAGACCATGGTCCGCTCCTCAGCTTGTTCCTATGCGGCGCCTTGAGCCTTGGGGCTGGTGCGCCTTTGCTGAGGATCATTAGGGCCAGAAAGGCCTGAAGATTTGGCAAGCGGTGCGTACGCTGGGTGCGCAACACCTTGGGTTACAGCATTGTATTCAAAGAAAATGGCGGCGTTGCGCGCCGCCTTTCCCATTGGCATTTCTTGTCTCTTCTCCGCCTGGCCGAAGGCCGGGCAGCGCCCGTCCGCCCCCCCGGGCGGGCGCTACGCGTCCACCCGCGGACGGACGCTGCCCTTAGCGTTTTACAGCACCCTGACCTGCGGTCTCCTGAGGTTTGCGGCGGGCTGGATGATCAGCTCATGCAAGGCCCAGACCAGCGCATCCACCCTGTCGGGCGAGCCGCTGCCGCGGTAGCCTTGCGGGGTCATCTGGCACATCTGGTCCTCCAGCTCTCCCAGTCCGGGCAGATGAAACACCCGGCCTTGCTCATAAAGCGCCGCGACGGGCTCGGCGCGGGCGGATTTGCCCTTGCGTGCGTGAAGCGCCCGGAAGGGCACCAGCGGGTCGGCCTGGCGCAGCACGCTTTCGACCAAAGCGCCGCCCTGATTGACCTCTGCCACCACCCGTTCGGCGCCAAAGCGGTCGCGGGCGGCGATCACCGCCTGCGCCCAGGCCAGCGGCCCCACGCCCTGCACGGTGCAATCCGCCAGCACATAAGCCTGCCAGTCATGCGGCGGGCCGTGTGTGACGGCGCCGGCCACAACGATGCCGCAGGCGTCGGAGTCCTTGCCTGCGCTGACCGCCGGGTCGACCGCCACCACGATCCGGTCCAAGGGCGGCGGCTCTGCCATCTGGGCATCGACCAGTGCCTGGGTGGTCCAGAGCGCGCCCTGAATGTCCGAGAGCATCACCCCGTCCAGCTCTTGCCGGCCCAGCCGGGTGCCTGCATAGCGCGCGCGGACCTCTGTCAGGAAGGAAGCCGCAAGGTTGGCGCGGTTGGCTTCGGTCGGGGCATGGGTGGTGACGGTGCTGGGCGAGGCCAGCAGCCGCTTCAGGACCGGCACGTTGCGCGGGGTGGTGGTGACGCAGACGCGGGGGTCCTGCCCCAGCCGCAGCGCGAACTGCAGCATGTCCCAGCTGTCGTCGCCCTTCTTCCACTTGGCCAGCTCATCCGCCCAGGCGGCGTCGAACTGCGGGCCGCGGAGCGCCTCGGGGTCGTGGGCGGAGAACGCCTGCGCCTCGGCGCCGTTGGGCCAGATCAGCTTGCGCTCCGACGCCTTCCACCTGGGGCGGCGGTCGGGCGGCGAGCAGGCCAGGATGCCGCTGTCGCCGTGGATCATCACGTCGCGCACCTGGTCATAGGTCTCTGCAACCAGCGCGATGCGCCGGGCGGTGCCGGGATCGTGAGGCCACGCCCCCTCGGCCAGCGAGCGGACCCATTCGGCCCCTGCCCGCGTCTTGCCGGCGCCACGGCCGCCCAGGATCACCCAGGCGCGCCAATCGCCGTCCGGCGGGCGCTGGTGGTCCAGCGCCCAGATGTGGAACAGATGCGGCAGCGCGCACAGGGTTTTGCGGTCCAGCTCATCCAAGAACAAGCTCAGGAGCGAGGGCGGCACGCAGGCGAGAAAGTCCGAGCTCGACAGCTGCGCGCGCCGCGACGAGATCGAGTTCGTGCTCTGATTTGAGCAGGCGGGCGACGTCGGTGCTTTGTTCTGCAAGGGTCTTCTCCACTTTCTGGCAGTCCCGGATCAGGTCCTCGAGCTTGCGGACCTGGGATTTGGCGCCGGTCATTTCATCGGCGCCGGTCGTTTCGAGCTGCTCCCGGAGCTCCTCTGCTTCTTTGCGCAGGCGGTGGATGCTGTCCTGCAGGGACAGCAGGAGATCAGCGGTGTAATGCACCCGCCGTTTCAGAATGGCGGCGCCGTCCTGGTCCGGTGTCTGGCCCGGTGCCGGGCCTGGTGATTGGTCTGTCATGATGTACTCTGCCTCATGCGTTATTGTCCGCACGAGAGAAAGACAGGACGGCCGCCGGCGGAGGGGTCCGGGGCCGTCCATGTTTCTTCCAGCTGCACCACAACCTATACGCGATTTTGGCGTAAAAGTCAAGGGTTACGGGGAGGGGTGCGTACGGTGGGTGCGCAACGGGTGTAAAAACGGAGGCTTCCGGATTCAGAGTTGCCCGACTTCATTGCGGAGCATGGCTGAGATCAGCCTTCCGGCACTCCGGCCTTTCGCAAGCCTTCGGCCCAGCGGTCTATGGCGGCCTGATCACTCCGGTTGCGGGACGCTCTGCGAATATAGTCGGTGACGGTAAAGTCGGGACTTAATTCCAATAGCCTGCTGACCGCGGCTTGGGCGTCGCGGTGCGGTCCGGTCTCACCCAAGGCCCTCACCAGGCTTTCCACACACCGGACGTCCTGCGGGCTTCGCTCCAGGCAAACCTCCGCAGACCGTTTGGCTGCCGGGAAATCCCCAAGGGCAAAATAAGCCTGGGACAGGTGCGCGCCAATGAAAACGGGGCTGAGGTAAGGGTCGAGCGAGCGGGCTAGCTCAATCGTTTCGACAACGCCATTGTAGTCCCCTGCTCCGATCAGAACACTTGCGACCTCAGAGAGCACGTCCGGATCATTGGGCGCCAGGTTCTGAGCGATTTGCGCCTGTTCGCTTGCGCGCTGATAGTCCTTGCGCATCCGAAGAGCCATGCCATAGACAGCGTGCGCGTAGGCGTCATCGGGTGCAATGGCAACGGCCTGCGAAGCCGCCTTGATCACGCGTTCAGCGGTTTCCGGCGCGGCATACTCGGTGCTGATGCGGCTGGTAAAGAAGAAATTTTCGACACGCGCAAGCACAGTGTAGGCTTTGGCGTAAGACGGGTCGATGGTGATCGCCCGCCGCAACAGGGTCCTTGCTTCGCGTACATCATCCGGGGTGTTGTTGCGGAACAGCAGAGAGGCTCTGGCGGTCAGATCATAGGCTGCAAGCGTCTCCGGCTTGGCCGCCAAGACCCGTTCACCCTCGTGTCGGCGCAGGTGCGACGCCACGGAGCCGACAATCCTGTCAGTCAGCTTGTCCTGAACAATGAAGATGTCTTCGAGCGGCCGGTCGAAGCTCTCAGCCCAGACGTGGGTTCCGCTGGATGTTTCAATCAGCTGGGCATTCACCCGGACCACGCCGTTGAACTGCCGCGCGCTGCCTTCCAGCATGTAGCGGACACCCAGCTCACGGCCGATCTGGCGTGCGTCGATGGCTTTGCCCTTGAAGGTGAAGGCTGTATTGCGGGCGACGACCAGCAGACCCGGAGTCCGCGCCAGAGCGGTTGTGATGTCTTCGGTGAAAGCATCGCTGAAATAGTCCTGAGCAGGATCGCCGCTCAGGTTGTTGAAGGGAAGGACTATGAGTACCGGACGGCGGGGGTCTACTATTGCAGACGACCCTTTGAAGACATCTTCGATGAACAAAAATGCCAGCAGGAGGAGGCTTGCCAGAAGGACGCCGGCAAATACGGCAAAAAACCTGGTTCCGGGTATGCGGGCAGCCGGCCGTTTTTCGCTTTCACTGAGAATTCTGAACGCGCGGACCGGATGGGCGATGTTCTTCAGGTCCAAATGCCCCAGGTCTTCCAGTGAGAGGAGCAGCTGGCCGCGCACATGGTCGTAGGCGCTGCGGCTCAGCACTATGCCCCCTGGCGGGGCAAGCGCTTCGAGCCGAGCGGCGACGTTGACCCCATCACCCAGAAGATCCGCGCCGTCCTGAATGACGTCGCCGACATTGATGCCGATGCGGTACTGGATCTTCCGGTCGTCAGCGACGCCGCGGTTTCGCTTTGCCAGTCCTTTTTGAACTTCCAGCGCGCATCGGACCGCCTGCACAGGTGACGGAAATTCAATCAGAAGAGAATCTCCCGCCGTGTTCGCCACCCGTCCGCCGTAAGCGGAAAGGAGCGGATCCACGACCTCTTGCCGGTGCCCTTTCTGGGCAGCAATCGTGGCCTCCTCGTCAATTCCCACCAAACGCGAGAACCCGGCAATATCAGCGGCAACTACTGTCGTGAGACGGCGGTCCATTCCCGTACCCCCCCGCCCGAGTATAGACGATGCGGAAT
>NZ_LYUZ01000116.1 GCF_001679925.1 Leisingera sp. JC1
GTCCGACGCGCAGCTCGAGACCGTTATCTACGCGGGGGAGGCGCATAGCGCGCGTCTCGCGGGGTCTTGGACCGTCGATGAAACCGGCGACATGGTTTCGGCCGCGCCCGATGATGCCAGTGATGCCGTCCGCTTTCGGCGCGGGTTTTTCCTGGGCGATGGCACCGGCGCGGGCAAGGGCCGCCAATCGGCCGGGATCCTGCTCGACAACTGGTGCCAAGGCCGCCGCAAGGCGCTCTGGATCTCGAAGAGCGACAAGCTTCTGGAGGACGCGCAGCGCGACTGGTCGGCGCTCGGGCAGGAGCGCCTGCTGGTCACGCCGCTCTCGCGCTTTGCCCAAGGCCGTGACATCCCGCTTACCGAGGGCATTCTATTCACCACCTATGCGACGCTGCGCTCGGAAGAACGGGGTGCCAAGAAATCCCGCGTCGACCAGATCGTCGACTGGCTCGGGGTGGATTTCGACGGGGTGATCCTCTTCGACGAAAGCCATGCCATGGCCAATGCCGCCGGCGGCAAAGGCGAGCGCGGCGATACCATGGCCTCGCAGCAGGGCAGGGCGGGCCTGCGCCTGCAGCACAAACTTCCGAATGCCCGCGTGGTCTATGTCTCTGCCACGGGCGCGACGACGGTCCACAACCTCGCGTATGCACAACGGCTCGGTCTCTGGGGCAGGGAAGATTTTCCATTTGCTACCCGCGCCGAGTTTGTCGAAGCCATTGAGGCTGGCGGTGTCGCGGCGATGGAGGTTCTGGCCCACGACCTCCGGGCGCTCGGCCTCTATACGGCGCGGTCGCTGTCCTATGACGGTGTCGAATACGAGATGCTCGAACATGCGCTCAGCCCCGAGCAGCGCGGCATTTACGATGCCTATGCCGGGGCCTTCGCCATCATTCACAACAACCTGACCGCGGCACTGGAGGCCGCGAACATTTCCGGTGAGAGCGGCACGCTGAACCGCCAGGCGAAATCCGCTGCGCGGTCAGCCTTCGAGAGCGCCAAGCAGCGCTTCTTCGGCCATTTGCTCACCTCGATGAAGACCCCCACGCTGATCACATCCATCGATGCAGATCTGGCTGCGGGTCATGCGGCGGTCATCCAGATCGTCTCGACGGGCGAGGCACTGATGGAACGCCGCCTGTCGGAGATCCCGACCGACGAATGGAACGATATCCGCTGTGACATCACGCCCAGGGAGTATGTCCTGGACTACCTCGCCCATTCCTTCCCGGTGCAGCTCTACGAGCCTTTCACCGACAGCGAGGGCAACCTCTCGTCGCGCCCCGTCACGCGCGACGGCCAACCGGTGGAGTGCCGCGAAGCCGTCCGGCGTCGTGACGCGCTGATCGAGAAACTGGCTTCGCTTCCGCCCGTGCCGGGTGCACTCGACCAGATCGTCCAGCGCTTCGGCACCGATCTCGTGGCTGAGCTCACCGGGCGTTCACGGCGCATCGTGCGCAAGGGCGAAGGGCATTCGGCACGGCTCGTGGTGGAGAACCGGGCTGGAGCAGCGAACCTTACTGAGACCCAAGCCTTCATGGATGACGAAAAGCGTATCCTGATCTTCTCGGATGCCGGCGGCACCGGGCGCAGCTATCACGCCGATCTCGGGGCGAAGAACCAACGCCTGCGCGTCCACTACCTCTTGGAACCCGGCTGGAAAGCCGATGCCGCGATCCAGGGGCTTGGCCGCACCAACCGCACCAATCAGGCGCAGCCGCCGCTCTTCCGCCCGGTCGCCACCGATGTGAAGGCTGAAAAGCGGTTCCTGTCGACCATTGCGCGACGTCTCGACACGCTTGGCGCTATAACGCGCGGCCAGCGCCAGACCGGCGGGCAAGGGCTGTTCCGGCCCGAAGACAACCTCGAGTCGCCCTACGCCCGCGACGCCCTGCGCCAGCTTTACCGCCGCATCTATCGCGGCGATCTGGCCGGATGTTCGCTAGGGGCCTTCGAGGATGTCACTGGCCTCAGCTTGACCGATGACAACGGGCTGAAGGATGACCTGCCGCCGATCACGACCTTCCTCAATCGCCTGCTGGCGCTGACGATCGACATGCAGGCCGTGCTGTTCGCGGGTTTCGAGGAGCTGCTCGATCAGCGAATTGAGGGCGCCATCGCCGCCGGGGTCTATGATCTCGGGCTCGAGACACTCCGTGCCGAGAGCTTCCGGGTGACCGACGCACAGGTCATCTACACCCATCCCGGCTCCGGCGCGGAAACCCAGCTTCTCAGCATCGCGGAAAAGCGCCGCAACACGCCTACCTCGCTGGCCGATGCGCTCGAATGGCTTGATGACCCGCAGGCGCGGCTTCTGGTCAACAGCCGCTCGGGCCGGGCTGCCGTGCAGGTTCCCGCCACCAGTCACATGCTGGACGATGGGACCATCGAGCGGCGCCTGCGCCTGATCCGCCCGCTTGATGCCAGCACGGTCCCGGCCAAGGTTATGGAGGACACCCACTGGCTCGAGGCCGACCGCGCGGCCTTCACTGCGGCGTGGACTGCGGAACTGGCCGAGGTGCCGGAGTTTTCCGAAGCCACGCTGCACATCGTGGCAGGTCTGCTGCTGCCGATCTGGAAGCAGCTTCCCCAGGATGAAACCCGCGTCTACCGCCTGCAGACCGATGACGGGCAGCGCATCATCGGCCGCCGCGTCTCGCCTGCCTGGGTCGCGACCACGCTGGCCGCCGATGCGCCCAAGCTCTCGGCCGCGCAGGTCCATGCCCTCGTTCTGGAGGGCAAGACCGTGGTGCGCCTGTCGGAAGGGATGGAATTGCACCGCTCGCGCGTCATGGGCGCGAACCGGATCGAACTGTCGGGCTTCTCGGAGGCAGCCAAGGATCGGCTCAAGGCCGATGGCTTCTTCTCGGAGATCATCAGCTGGAAGCTGCGACTGTTCTGCCCGACCGACGCCGATGGCGTCGCGATACTGGATCGTCTACTTGCACGTTGTCCTGTCGCAAGTCTACATGATCGCGGAGGCTGTTGACCCATGTATTCCGAGACCGAAGACCTCGTTCGCGAACTGGCAGAAAATGCCGAAGGCGTCTGTCGTGCCTACCTTCCCGCCGGACGGCGGGAAGGATCCTACTGGATCGTCGGCGATCTGCAGAACAACCCCGGCCGGTCGCTCTTCGTGCGGTTGACGGGCCCTGCGTCGGGACCAGGGGCAGCGGGCAAGTTTACGGATGGGGCCACAGGCGAGCATGGCGATCTCCTGGACATCATCCGCGCCCGGACGGGGATCACGCGCTTCCCCGACCTTCTCGCCGAGGCCCGAGCGCATCTTGGCCGTCCGCAGCCGGTCGTCCCGGATAGGCAAGAGCCGAGGAAGGCCAAGGCGCCCGGTGGCACTCCTGCGGCGGCGGCGCGCTTGTTTGCTGCCTCGAACCCGATCACAGGCACGCTTGCTGAGACCTACCTCCATTCCCGAGGCATCACCCAATTCGGGACGAACGGTGCGTTGCGCTTCCATCCGAAGTGCTGGCATCGAGAAGAGGGGCAGACCCGGAGCATCCCCAGACCGGCGATGATCGCGGCGGTTACCGATGGGGCAGGGGCCGTGCAGGGCGTGCATCGCACCTGGCTGGCGCCTGACGGACAGGGGAAGGCGGCAGTGAATCCACAGCGTCGGGCTATGGGTCACCTCCTCGGCAATGCAGTCAAACTGACCTCGCAGGATGACATCCTTGTCGTCGGCGAAGGCATCGAGACCATGCTGTCCCTGTCCGAGGCAATCCCAGGTCTGCCCGTCTGGGCGGCACTCTCTTCGGGTCACCTCGGGGCGGTCCTGTTGCCGGAGGGGCTCAAGCGCCTTTACGTCGCGATCGATCGCGATCCGGCCGGGCAGCGCGCGGCAGAGAAGTTGAGCGCCAGAGCCTCCGATGTCGGGGTGCGCGTGCGGGTGCTGGAACCGCGGCTCGGGGATTTCAACGATGATCTTCGGGCGAACGGCAAGGACGCGCTGCGCCAGCATCTGGCAGGTCAGATCGGGCCAGAGGATCGGCATCGCCTATTGGGCTGAGCTGCATCGCGCAGGGGGTCTGGGAGTGCGGGGCAGGGGGCAGCATCCCAGTCGTGGCTCTGGATCGTCGTCCTCACCCCATCCGGGGCCTTGCGCATCCACCCGTCACCCGAGCGGCCTTCAAGAGATGGGCAGGCCGTCAAAGCGGTTGCCCCTGCAAGGTCGGCAGGGAACCTATTTCCGCCGGCGGCAAAGCCGCCTTTGCATCGCGAGACAAATAGCTTCCCTGCCGACCTCCTCCACGCTGTTCCGGCCCCGGTGAAGCCGGGGTGAAGGGGCAACCGCCCCGACGGCTCGGGTCTGCCCATGAAGGCCGCGCGGGATGACGCGCGGACGAGACAGGCTCGGAGGCAAGAAACCAATGACGATCCATACCCACGACGACGCGTATGAACCCGCCCATAGCGCATCCCAGACGGCCCATGCGCTCGACGAGCTCCAGCTCTACGGCTATCGCCCCTTTGACGAGCCCGATCCGCGCCCGATGCCCGATGGGCAGCGCCTCGCCGTCGCCGTCGCCGACATCTTCGACGCCCTCGTCGCGACCCTGGAAGACACCCGTATGGAACCCGACCTCGAAGAGGTGCTCTGGGGCCAGGTCAACCTCTTCCACCGCGCCACGGCCCGGATCGAGCGGACGCTCGATGAGAACGAGCAGGCGCAGCGCCGCCTCCAGCGCGAGCAGGACGGCTCCGAAGTGAAGTCCGTCGAACTCGAGCGCCTGACGGCCGAAGGCCTGACTCTCGTTGAACGGCGCAACTGCATGGACATGATGCGCGATCACGCCGCCACCGAGTTCGTCCATCACACGGGATCGACCTGGCGCCCCCGCACCGGCTCGATGGTGAACCGCCAGCACATGACCGCAGCGCTCATCGACAGCCGCGACTTCCTGGCCGCCAAGCGCCGCGCCGAGACCGAAGTGATGCTGCCCGCTGGTCCCAAGGTCGCCCTCACCGGCGGGACCGACTTCAATGATCACCGCCTGATCTGGGGTAAGCTCGACCAGGTCCGGACCAAGTATCCAGACATGGTCCTTTTGCACGGTGGCAGCCCCAAAGGCGCAGAACTCATCGCCGCCAAATGGGCAGAGTCTCGGGGCGTGACGCAGGTCGCCTTCAAGCCTGACTGGACCAAGCACGCCAAGGCCGCGCCCTTCAAACGAAACGATGCGATGCTGGATGTGCTCCCGGTCGGGGTCCTCGTCTTCCCCGGAACCGGTATCCAGGAAAACCTCGCCGATAAAGCCAAAAAGCTGGGCATCCCGGTCATGAAGTTCGAGAAGGGGGCGTGAGCCCCCGACTTCAATCCGGGACAGAACATTCTGGAAACGTCGAAGAGCGCTTGATATTGTGGTTTGGAGAGAGGCGCCAACAACATGTTCGACATATCGCGGCAAATGGAAGTGTTCCCGACGACGGTCGATCTCAAGCGGATCGACCCGTCTCTCAACATGCGCCGCTTCTATCGAATGAGCGTTCAGCCGGACCTGTTTGGCGGCGCATGCCTTGTGCGGGAATGGGGCCGTATCGGGTTTCGAGGGCAGATGCTAATCGAACAGCACCCGGACGATGGGCATGCTGTGACCTCCCTATTGAAGCTCGCAGCGACGAAGCATCGCCGAGGATACTTACGTTCTAGCTAGCTGATCCTTTGGGCTTTGATTGTCTAAGACCAGTCCCTGGGGTATCTACGCCTGAATGGTCGACTTCCAAGACAACGCCTTGAAATTCGATTGATAATCTCGGTGTCACTCCCTAAGGTTGTCGCAGGCCCAGAAAATGGGCGCGCATAGTTACAATGCGCATTGGGATACCGGGAGGCCAGGGTGGATAACGACAGGTCAGAACTTCGATGGGGAGTCGAGCAACGTCTCGAGTTCATAGAGTTCCGCTTGTTCTGGGAGGGGCATGTAAACCGGAGTGACCTCATGGATCAGTTCGGTGTCTCGGTCAACCAAGCGTCCACTGACCTGAATCGCTACATCGGCTTTGCTCCGGCGAACATGGTCTACGACAAGAGTGCGCGGACTTATGTGCGAGGCAGTGCTTTCCAACCACAATTTCTGGAACCTGATGCCAGTCGCTATCTAGCTCAGCTACGGTCCGTGGCCGAAAACATTCTTGACCGTGAAGACTCTTGGATCGCTAATCTTCCGTCCTTTGCCTCTGCGCCGACGCCGGTCCGTGGTGTTGACCCCGTGACGCTTCGGTCCGTTGTGGGAGCGATAAGGCGATCCGAAGAGGTAGAGATACGATACCAGTCCCTTTCCAGCCCAGATCCGCGGTGGCGTTGGATTGCGCCTCACGCGATTGCCTTCGATGGATTTCGCTGGCACGCCCGCGCGTTTTGTCTAACCGACGAGTGTTTCAAGGATTTCCTTCTTTCCCGGATGATTGAGATTCGCGGCTCACGCGAAAGCGGGACAACGGCCGATGATGATCTCGACTGGAATTCAGAAGTCGTCCTCGAAGTGGCTCCTCATCCCGAACTGTCAGAAACGCAGGCTAAGGTCATTGCCCTCGACTACGGGATGCGTGGCGGCAGCGCGAAGATAAAGGTGCGCCGCGCGCTGCTCTATTACGCGCTGAGGCGCTTGGGATTGGATACAGATCCCGCCGCCCGGCGCCCGCAAGACCAGCAGATCATATTATTGAATCGTAATGCTATTTTGGGAAAAGATTAAATGGGTGTGATACCTCAACCAGGTTCAGTCATTCATCTGCGCTCGACCACTTGGAAGGTGCTTGGCAGCTCTGCACTTAAACGTGGTTATCGCGAGATCCACTGTCGGGGCTTGTCAAGCATCGTTCGAGACAAAGAAGCTCGTTTTGTGTGGGATCTGGAAAAGGGTGCCCGTATTCTGGATCCGGCGGCGATTCAGCTCGTCTCAGACGCGTCTTCTGGTTTGATTGACTCCAAGTTGCATCTCGAGGCCGCGTTCCGAAATACACCAACCACTACCCGTCAACCACTCACTCTTGGTCGCGCCGCGATTGATGATCTTTCCTTTCAGCATCTGCCCGTGGAACGGGCTCTCGCCCAAGATCGGGTGCGGTTACTGATCGCGGATGATGTCGGTCTCGGGAAAACCCTAGAAGCAGGGCTAATTGCCTCTGAGCTTGTACTACGCGGGCGGGCGGACCGGATCCTCGTCGTCACGACACGGGCGATGCTCMCCCAGTTCCAGAAGGAATTCTGGACCCGGTTCTCGATCCCACTGTCGCGCTTGGACAGCGCTGCGATCCGGCGTATGCGGAACCGGATCCCCGCCCACTATAATGTGTTCGATCAGTTCGACCGGTCCATCGTGTCGATCGACACGCTGAAGCGGGACGCCCAGATCCGGGACGCGATCAAGCACTCGTACTGGGACCTGATCATCATTGACGAGGCGCATAACGCGGCGGCGCGGAAAGCAGCGGCGGGGTCAAACTCTCAGCGGGCTGAGCTGGCGCAGCTTCTGTCTCGGCGAACCGACTCCCTGCTTCTGTTGACCGCGACGCCACATGACGGGTCGCAGGAGAGTTTCGCGAGCCTGATCGAGATGCTGGACCCGACCCGGGTTCCAGACCCGACCCGGTTGCACCGCTCCGATATCGAAGATCTGGTGGTTAGGCGGTTCCGGTCTGATAAGAACGTCGCTGCTGATATCGGTCAACAGGTCCCCAAGCGGGAACTCATCCGCAGAAATTTCCCCCTCAGCATCGAAGAGGAAATCGCCTATCAGTCGATCGCAGAGTTACATCTGGACCTCGATGAACAGTCGACGCGGGGACGCGCGATTGATCTGTTCCGAACCACGCTGGCGAAAGCGATCTTCTCGAGCCCGGCTGCCTGCCTCGAGACTCTAGAGAGGCGCATCCGCGGGATCGAGAACGGAACCGCCCGTGGCACGGAAGAGGACCGGGATCGGCTCCGCGATCTCGCAGATCAGGTGGCGGCGATCGATGCGGGGGCCTTCCGGAAGTATCAGGACCTTCTCAAAATGCTGCGGGACCTGCGTTGGACCGGAAAGGCGCCGCGGGACAGGATCGTCATCTTTTCAGAACGCATCGCCACCGTGTCCTGGCTCGCAGAGCGCCTTCAGGCTGATCTAGACCTGTCCGAGGGGCAAGTGGCGCGCGTGGATGGGGGAAGCGTCGAAGCGGATGTCCGGACCCAGGAAGTGATCGACGCCTTCGGGCAAGAGAAGTCCCCGATCCGGATCCTGATCGCCTCTGACATGGCGTCCGAGGGGCTCAACCTGCACTACCAGTGTCACCGGCTCATCCATTTCGACCTGCCGTGGTCTCTGCTGCGATTCCAGCAGCGCAACGGCCGGATCGACCGTTACGGTCAGGACCGCCCACCGCTGATTACCTATTTTGTGGGGGAGAGCACGCACCCGAAGGTGCGGCAGATGTGGGTTCTTGAAAAGCTCGTCGAAAAAGATGAAGCGGCCCAGTCCGGGGTTGGCGACCCCGCGGTCTTTCTCGGGAAAGGGGACGCTGACGAGGAAGAGGCTGTCGTCGCGGAAGCGGTTGCTGCCGGGATCGGCGCGGATGCGTTCGATGCCCAGATGAATGCCCGCGCGGACGAGGCCAAGACACAGATGTCCCTCGATGACGAGTTCGCCGCCCTCTTTGGGGACTACGCAGCCCCGGCCGAGTCCAAGGCGGATGAGATCCCCGCTGCTGAGGCGGCGCTGCCACGGCTCTTCCCAGATAGCTTCAGCTATGCTGCCGCAATGATCGGCCGGTTGTCTCGCGCCGAGGAGCGTGCCTTCCCGTCTGCCCCCGACATCTCCCTGGGGGATCGGATGATCCGGATCGCGATTCCAGATGATATGCGGGCCCGAGATGGTTTCGGTTACGCGAGTGAAGGCGCGGTCGATAGTCGTTTCATGCCCGAAGAGGCGGTCGGTGCCGGGGACCGGATCGAATTGACTGATCAGGCTCAGGTAATCAACCGGGCGATCGATCATGCGAAGATGCAGGAGCGGTCCTGGCCGACCGTGCAATACCTCTGGGATGGTCACCCGATCCTCGAATGGTTCGCGGACCGGGCCAGCACCTTTTTCCCGGAGCATTCCGCTCCGGTCGCGCCGCTGAGTGCCCTCTTCAAGGGAGAGGTCGCGGTGGTGATGCATGGTGCGATCCCGAACGCGAACGGTGCCCCGGTTGTCGACCGGTGGGCTGTCGTGATCCAGGGGGCGGACGGGGATGTCCGTATCGAAGAGGTGCCGGACTTCATCGCCCGGGTCCGTCTCGCACAGGATACCCCCGGCCGTCCGGTGGAGGATCTAGGCCCTGCGCAGGCTGCGATCAAAACCGCTGTGGACCGGTTCCAGACCCACCTGCGCGGGCTCGGGAAAGAACGCGCGGCCCTGATCCAGCAGGATCTTGACGCGGTCCTGACGCGGCTCGGGGAGCTGGAGGGCCGGTTCCAGGTCCAGTTGACGCTCGATCTCGGCGAGGCAGTGGAGTCGACCGAGGGTCTCAGCGCGCTTGAAAAGAGACGACTAACGATACGGCGCGCGAAAGAGAAGAAGATCGAGGACCTGTTCAAGGACTGGACAGAGTGGTTTGAGCGGACCCGCCTGATGGTGGATGATCCCAACCCCTATGTCGATGTCAAAGCGGTATTTGTGGGGTGAGCGGATGGATCTGATCGGTATTGAAAACGAAGCCGAGTTCTTCCCGTCCGGGACGCTCTCCGATGTTTTGAAGGAGGAGCTTTCCGACATCACAGCCCGCTGGGCGGGCCTGGAAAAATCCGCCCATCCGATCGAGCGGCTGTCCCGGGTTGCGACCTCGACCATCGAAGCCCTTCGACAGATCCGGAACAGTTCGGACGCAGATCGCCCAACAGAACTGACCCGGGAGATGCACCACGCCCTGTTGGGCGCTCTCGGCTATGCCTGGAAACGAGAGGCTGCGTTCACCGCGCTGGCAGGCGCACCGGTTATTCCGCTGATCTCGCGGGTGGCGGACGCTTCCGGTCGGGATGCGCTCTGGATCATCGAGGCGCCCCTTCAGCACGCCGAGGACGAGGCGGCGGATCCGCTAGGGGCGTGTTTTGCGCTGGATCAGTTTCCCGCCGATGCAGGCGAAGCGGCACTTCTTGACCGGACGATCGAATCCGTTCTGGCGGAGGGGGTATTCGAGCTCGCCGACGGACCTCGCCATGTTATGGTCTTGGGGCTCTCCCAGATCGTTTTGATCGACAAGCGGAAATGGCCGGCCCGGTCCGTCCTACGCTTCGATCTTCAGGAAATCTTCACGCGCACGGACCGCGACACACTTACGGTCATGGCCTGCCTGATCTCGCGGGAGACCCGGGTGCCGGAACAGGGCGCACCAATCTCGGACCGGCTCGAAGAGGAGGCGCAGCGGAATGCCAACGCTGTCACCACCTCGCTGAAGCGCACGGTTCGGGACGCCATCGAACTCCTCGGCCAGGAAGKTCTGACTGTCACGGGCGGGAAGAACAAAGACGTCTGGATCGATGGACCGGAACTGTCGCGTGAGTGTCTGCGCTACATGTACCGGCTCCTCTTCCTGTTCTACGCTGAGGCGAACCCGCGACTGAACCTCCTGGACCTGAAAAACCCGATCTATGCGACGGGTTATTCCTTGGAAACGCTACGCGATCTGGAATCTGTGCCCCTGCGCACCACCGTGGACCGGGAGGGGACCTTCCTGTGGGAAAGCCTCCAACAGACGCTGACTCTGCTCTACACCGGGCTTGATCTCGCCGATGAGGAAAAGGGCAGCGGGCTGCGCTTGCCGTCGGTGAAGGTATCTCTTCTCGACCCGGCGAGCACGCCGCTTCTGAACGGGCTGATGCTGCGCAACGAGGCGATCCAGAAGGTAATCCGGCTCCTCTCGCTCCGGTCCACCGGAAAGAGCACGGGCCGGATCTCCTATGCCAAGCTCGGGATCGGTCAGCTTGGTGCGGTCTATGAAACGCTAATTTCCTTCACGGGGGTCGTTGCGAAGACAGACCTCATCGAGCTGAAACCTCGAAAGGGGCGGTCGAACGACGCGGCCGAGGACGGGGACGATGCGGACGCGCCAGATCTGGATGACGACGTCGAAGAAGATCTGTTCGGGGATGAGGACGCCGAACAGGACGAGGCGTTCCGCCGCGACAAGGTCGATCCGCTCGCGCCAAGCTGGTTCGTGCCGCGCAGCCGGATCGGTGAGTTCGCGCCAGAAGAGATTGTGTTCAACGGTTCGGAAGCGCTGGTCTATCCCAAGGGGACCTTCATCTACCGCCTCGCCGGCCGGGACCGGGAAAAATCTGCGTCCTACTACACCCCGGAACCCCTGGCGCGGCTCCTCGTCAAGCATGCGCTGATGGAGCGGTGCCGGGATCTGACCGCAGACGAACTTCTTGAACTCAAGATCCTCGAGCCGGCCATGGGTTCTGCGGCCTTTCTGGTCGAAACCACAAATCAGCTTGCCGATCTCTACCTCGAGCGGAAGCAGAAGGAGACTGGCACGACGATCCCCCAAGACAGGGTTGTCGTCGAGAAACAGAAGGTACGGGCCTATATCGCCGACCGGAACTGTTTTGGCGTCGACCTGAACCCGATTGCCGTGGAGCTGGGGGCGATCTCACTTTGGCTGAACAGCCTCCATGCCAGCGATTTCTCGCCGTGGTTCGGGGATCAGCTTCATTCCGGGAACTCGTTGATCGGCGCCCGTCGCGCCTCCTATGCGCCAACCTGGCTCAGTGCCAGGACCCAAGCGGATCTCTGGCTCAACGCAAAGCCGGAGGAGATCGGTTGGCGGAAACGCCTGCCCGAGAACCACGTCTGGCAGTGGCTGCTGCCAGCCAAGGACATGGCAAACTTCGACAAGGACAAGTCGATCAAGCCCTTCGCGGGTGACGCGCAGGACCAGATCAAGGCGTGGCGGAAGGACGGCTTCTTCAAAAAGCTGGAACCGCACGAGATCAAGCTGGTCCAAAAACTCAGCCGGATCGCCGAGGCGCTGTTCGACCAGGTCGCCGACGATCTCGCCAAGACCCGCGCTGCGGCCAATGACGCGATCACGCTCTGGCCGGACAAGGTCATCCCCGGCAACAAGGGCCTCGATTTCCACGCCAAGGAAAAGCTGAACGCCCACCTGATCGGGGCCGATCATGCGACCAATACGCTGCCCTACAAGCGGCTCAAGACGGCGATGGACGCATGGTGCGCGCTTTGGCTCTGGCCGCTCGACAAGGCTGATCTGTTGCCAAGCCGGGCGGAGTTCCTGCAGGGCATGGCGATGATCCTGGAGGGGGGCTTCACCCCGGACGGATCACTGGCCGCCCCCAGCATGGATGAGTTCGCCGATCCGTCCCCCGACTTTCTGGATATGATGGAGCCAGATGCGCCTGCCCGGGACCTGTTCAAGGCGGCCGCCAAGCGGCAAAACAACCTGTTCCGCGAAACCAATGTCGAGGCGCTGATCGAGACCTTTGACTGGCTCGGCGTGGCGGTCGAGGTGGCCGAGCGCGAGCGCTTCGTGCATTTCGACCTGATCTTCGCCGATGTGATGAAAGCGCGGGGCGGGTTCGACCTGGTCGTGGGGAACCCGCCCTGGGCAAAGCCGTCTTTTGATGAAGCACTTGTTGTGTCTGTCTTCGACCCGGCCATAGGCGCCAGAGGTCTCAAAGCCAAAGATGTCCGCGAAGCACTTTCCGAAATACTTGATAGGACTCCGAAACTTGACAGTTTCATCAGAAATTACACCATCGAAAATGGTCGCATCACTTTCACCTCGTCTAATCTGTCATTCCCGTCATTGGGCGCAGGCTCAAATAATCTCTATGCATGTTTTTTGGAGATTGCTTGGCGTGTTGCAGCTCATGAAGGTGTATCTGCTCTAGTGCATCAGGACAGGCACTTAACTGACCCAAAGAACCATGAGTTTAGGTCAAATTGGTATTCCCGAATCCGGAGGCATTTTGCCTTTCGAAACGAGCTCAAGAGCAAGAATTTCGCAGATGTGGGGAATAGGAAAGAATTCTCATTAAATGTGTATGGAGCGCCGAGAAAGGGCGTCGAATTCACACATATGAGCGGGCTCTTGGACGCATCACAAGTCGATGAGTCCTTCTCTCATGATGGTGTTGGACCGATTCCATCCATGAAGGATGACAACGGAAAGTGGATGGTAAGAGGACATTTGGACCGCATAGTGAAGTTGAATGAAGACATCCTTGTCAAACTAGCGGATTCGTCAATTGAAGCCTCTAGCACTATTTCATGTAAATTACCCCAAATTTATTCTACCAAGATCGCGGACCTATTCGCAGCTCTTGAAGGCATGAGAGCGTCAGGCGAAGAACTCAGCTTTACCTTAGAGCGCCCAATCGTTGAAACAGACGCAATCAGGCAAGGTGCGATCGTAAAGAGGGAGACTTTCATCAAGAATATTGGCTCGGGTGTATTGACCGCGCCAATGATCAAAGTTGGCTCAGCGTTCTCTCAGTGTCCCGGCAAGTATCTGAAATCACACCGAGACTATAGCCCTATCGACTCTACCTCCATAGACAGTATGACTTCCATACGGTTCGGCTATGAAGTCCTTCAGCCTAGGACGATACTGGCAGCAGGCGAAAATGCAGAGGAACTCATTGAAGATGGCATGCCTCTATACGCACTCGCAGCCAGAGACTTTATTGATGTAAACGGCGAGCGAAGTTTGCTAGCAGGTCTTGTTCCGTCGGGTCTTCCTCACCTACACACAGTGCGTGTAGCCACGGTGGGGAACCAAATAAATACGTTGTCAGTAGCGGCGCAACTTGTTTCGTTGCCATTTGACTTCTTCCTTAGAACTGCCGCGCCCGGTCACCTCGACATAAGCGTCTTGCAGGCTTTGCCCTTTCAAAGGGTTGAGTGTGATGCTCTCGCTCGCGCGCTATTGCTGTTTTGTCACTTGCATGATTTCGCGCCACTTTGGAACAGCATTGCGCCCAATCTTAGGTGGTCTGGATGGTCTCATTCACACAACTCTTTGCCGGATCCAAGCCTAAAAGACCGATGGTCGAATACTTTGCGCTTGGTGTCAGATTATGCGAGGAGGCTCGCCCTTGTCGAGCTTGATGTTTTGATTTCTTTGAAGCTTCGTATGTCTTGCGATCAATTGATAGAGGTATTCAAAACATACTACCCAATACTTCGCCAGAACGAGGCGGGCACGTGGTATGACCAGAACGGACGGATTGTATGGACCTGCTCCAAGGGCCTGCCCGGCGTCGGCTGGCTCGACGAGCGCGGCAAAAGCCCCGGTCGCGCCGCTTGGGACAAGATACTCGCCGAGAACCCCTCGGAACTGACCTGCACCGCCATCGACGACACGATGCCCGGCGGCCCGCGCGAGGTCACCCGCCACTTCGTCGGTCCCTTCACCCAATGCGACCGGATCGAGGATTACAAACGCGCTTGGGCCCATTTCGAGCGGCTGAAATCTGTGGAGGCCGCTGAATGACCGCGCTGCAGGCCGAACTCCCCCTTGAGGAAGGGATCGACGCGATCCTGCGCGATACGGCGGACCGGATTGACGAGCTCTACCGCGCCGCCAGCGAACCGGGCGCGCGCCCGCCTTGGATGGACCTGTTCAACAGGATCGCCGGCCAGACCCACATGGCCCCTTTCAACCTGATGCTCGCGGACCTCCAGCGCCCCGGCGCGCGCTACGTCGCCTTCCCCGACAAATGGCGGGAGATTGGGCGGACGGTGAAGCCAGCCTCGATCCCTATTGTCGTCCTCTGGCCGTTCTGTCCGGTGCGCTGCGCCTATGAGCTGGCCGATACCACAGGTGACCCGGTTGACGATGCCCTCCTGGAGAGGGTGTTCGGTGAGCCCGTCGCGGTCCGCGATGGCCTGATCGACCGCGTCGCGCGCCGCGCCCTGAAGGAAGACCGCATCGAGGTGAAACCCGTGAGCCTGGCCTCAACCCTCGCCGGGGACGCCCGCGCGGTTGGAAGCGCTGTTGCGACCAAGGGGAAACCCGCCGGGCCAGGATGGGTCGTCCGGGTGAACTCGACCCTCAATCCGAACGCCCAATTCACCACGCTCGTCCACGAATTGGCCCATGTGTATCTCGGGCATCTTGGTGGGAACGGAAAGAAGTGGCCGGACCGGAGGCCTCCTCAACTCGATGTTCGGGAGTTCGAGGCGGAGGCGGTGACCTTCATCGTCTGCAAGCGATTTGGATTGAAGTCGAACTCGGCTGAATATCTGAATGGATACTTGAAAGAGAAAACGATTGAATTTGTAAGTCATTCCGCGATCGCACGGGCTGCTGGACGGATTGAACAGCATGCCCGGTAGTCCAGGTTTTATGGAGTGATTTCAGAATGAACCCGATCCTCCTTGCCCGCCATGTGCAGGACAGCCTCCGCGAACTCGTCCACTCCACGCTGAACAGCACCAGCCCCGCTTTTGAGGGGATGGTGGAGCGGTTCATCGACGAGCCAGCAAACTTCATCAAAGGTCCATGGATCTCGGTCGACATGCCGTTCCGGCAGATCAAGGGGGCAGAAGACGGCACCTGGCAGCAACCATTCCCCGAGGTGCCACTGCGCTTTGCGCCCTATCAGCACCAGATGGATGCCTTTGCCCGGCTGAGCGGAGAGGCGATGCGCTCGACGCTGGTTGCGACAGGGACCGGGTCGGGCAAGACGGAATCCTATTTGTGGCCGATCCTCGACCACTGTCGTCGGAACACGGGGAAGCCCGGGATCAAGGCCATCCTGATCTACCCAATGAACGCGCTGGCCACCGACCAGGCGCGCCGGATTGCGGCGGCGATCTCCGAGATCGGATCATTGGACGGCGTGCGGGCCGGCATCTATGCGGACGCAGAGCCACAGAACCCTACGCATGAGGTGACGGCGGACAGCGTGATCACCCATCGCGAGACGATGCGGCGGAACCCGCCCGATATTCTGCTTACCAACTACAAGATGCTCGACTACCTCCTTCTGCGCGGTCGGGACAAGCCGCTGTGGGAGAAGAACGACCCGGAATCGCTGCGGTTTTTGGTGGTCGACGAAATGCACACTTTCGACGGGGCGCAGGGTGCGGACCTCGCCCTCCTGCTGCGCCGTCTGAAACACCGTCTAAGTACTCCGAAAGGTCATCTGATCTGCGTGGGGTCTTCGGCCACGCTTGGCGCGGGTGAAGACGCGAAGGTCGATCTACGGCGTTATGCCGAAACCATTTTCGGCGAACCCTTCGATGAAGGGGCGGTTGTGACGGAGACACGGAAAACGCCGAACGAGGTGTTCGGAGACCCGGAATATTTGGATCGGCCGGACCCGGCGGAAATCCACACTGCCCTCCGCGAGGCCGAGGAAATGGATCAGGCTGACGCGGCGCTTCGACTCGCGACCGCCCTATTCCCGGACCGGACCGATCCGGATCTGGCCTTCATTGATGATGGCGCTGTTTCAGACCAAGCCTGGCGGATCGCGCTTGGTGAACGGCTGAAGGAGCATCATCTGTGTCAGCGGGTTCTCAAAATCATCGCCGAACACAAGGGCCCCGCCTCACTCGAGGCGATCGCCGCAGGGCTCGCACAGGTCCGGGTGCTTCGCGACTGGTCCGAAGTCGATCATCGTGCACTCGCGGAACTGGTCGTGGCGCTGGTCGCTTGGGCCCGGTCAGGTTCAGCAGAACGCCCACGTCCGCTATTCAACGTCCGGCTCCAGCTCTGGATCCGGGAAATGTCGAGGATGGTGACTAACCTGCCTCGAACCGAGGCAGCCGGTGTGCGATCGCAGATGAGCCTGTCCCATGCTCTTGATCTCGACCGACACACATTGCGCCGCTCCCTGCCGATCGTGAACTGTAACCGATGTGGGGCCACCGCCCATGTCGGGCGGTTGAACCCGAATTCAACCTCCTGCTGGGCCCCGCTCGAGCAGCTTTATGAAGAGTTCTTCGACGAGAGCGCAGGTGGAAAGATCCGACTTTTCTATCACGAAACGCTCGATCGAATGATCCCGGCGGCCGGTGGTGGTGTGCGGATTGTGAAGGGGCTGCTCGATGCAGAAAGCATCGAATTCACCCCGTCGGATCATGAAAACCTTGCGCCGGGTCCTTCCGCACCGGTTTGGATGTATGACCCGACGGACGCGGCGAGTGGGCGTATTGACCGGTCCTGTCCGGCCTGTGGACAGGCGCGCGGGTTGCTCCTCTTCGGGATGCGAGCGGCCCGACTGACGACTGGGATCACAGGGACCCTCTACACCTCGGCACAGAACGAGGAAGAGCCAGAGGCGAAACCGCGCTTTCTCATGTTCTCCGATTCCGTCCAGGACGCGGCTCATCGTGCGGCGGTGGCCGAGACCCGTAACTCACTGTCGGTCTATCAGAAATCCCTCTTCACCGCCCTGCAGGAAGCTGAAACGGACGGGATGAGCCTCTCTGACGTGATCGAGAAAACCCCTGCCGCGCAGCTCGATTTGCATGGACCGGACGCCTTTACGGCCCTTTACATCCCGAAAGAGCAGACTTGGCGTGGTCGGTACCAAGAGTTGATCCGGGACGGAACATCGATCACCGACACAGTCTTCCTAAATCACATGAAGCTACGCCTCGGGTGGGAGTACTTCGTGGACCTGAGCTATCGGTCGCATTTCAGCCATACGCTCGAAGCGAACGGCATGGTCGCGGCTGATGTCTCTGCCGATGTTCTGAGCGCTTCTGCACAGCGGCTCGCAAGCGAACTCAGGAACGATCTTCCTGGTGCCCCCGACATCGACCCTGCGCTTCTCGCTCGGTTCCTGTTCGGTGTAGTTCAACGTATGCGCCGCCAGGGTTCCGTCGCGCACCCCTATGTTGCCAGTGCGGTGGCAACAGCCTCGGGCGCGCGGGGTCTGAACTGGTTCGCATCAGCAATCCAAATGGGTGTTGGCAGGACTGGAACGCTTCCGATACCAGACAGCCGACGCGGCCTCGCGCCAATCCCAGTTACATTGGGTCATCCACCGCTCGGGTATGAGCGCATCACGAGGTCGCAGGGGGTGAGCTGGTATCGGGACTGGCTCTTCCGGACCCTCGGCGTGGCGGATCTCCGCTACGGAACGGACCCGGACACGATATATCCGATGGTTCTGCAGCGTCTCGAAGCCGACAGCATCCTGCGCCGGGTTAACGGCCCGGATGGGCAGAACCGGCACGCGTGGCTGATTGAACCGGACAAGGTCACGGTCTCGACCCGTACGATCGGGCTCACTTGTGACCGCTGCGGTCGGCAGGAGACGGTCCTCGCGGAGAACGAGGGGATCGCGGCAGGATCACCATGCACCAAGATCGGATGTACTGGGCATTTCGCGCTGGCAGGTGCTCCGCCACGCCCGGCGTTGCACCGATCTCTTCGGTCCGACCGAAACCACCGGGTGGTCGCGCGCGAACATACTGGGATCCTCGAAACCGATGAGCGATTGCGTGTCGAGACCGGGTTCATCAAGGATGAGACCCGGTGGGCGCCGAATCTGATTTCCGCCACACCGACTCTCGAAATGGGGATCGACATCGGGGATCTATCGACCTTGCTTCTGGGGTCGGTTCCACCTGAGGAAGCGAATTACGTGCAGCGGATGGGCCGGAGCGGTCGGCGCGACGGAAATGCCTTGAACATTGTCCTGGCCAATTCGCGAGCTCATGACCTTCAGTTCTGGGAAGATCCGACCCCGATGCTGGCGGGCCAAGTGCGCCCGCCTGGGGTCTTCCTTGCGGCCGAAGAAGTTCTTCTGCGCCAGGTGACAGCCTTTACACTCGATACCTATGTCGCGGCCACTGCGGAGGCGGGCGACTACGGGAAGGTGCGTGATGTCTTGAAGCGCCGCTCCTCCGGAGCGACGGAGGGGTTCCCTATCGAATGGCTGGACCTGGTCCACGACAGAGGGGATGAATTGGCGACCGCGTTTCTGGCGGGACTTCCGCCCGCCGTTCAGGCGCGCTCGGATCTCGTGGACCGGGTGCGCGGTTTCCTGATCAGTAGCGATCAAAGGTCGATTGGTTGGCGGATCGGCGCGGCGTTTGATGCCGCAGCCACGGAGAAGGCGCGGCTGATAGAGAAGCGGGAAGAGGCCACAAAAGAACTGAATCGGCTTCGGAAACGACGGGCAGAGCTGACAGATGAGGAGTTCGAGAAGCGCGAGGGTGAGATCGCGCGTGACCGGACCGAGATTAACCGGCTGATCCGCAGCGGGATCGATGATGTGGCCGTTATCAAGTTCCTTACCGATAAGGGGATCCTCCCAAACTACGCCTTCCCGGAAGAGGGCGTGAAACTCACCTCGATCCTCTCGCGCCGAAACGATCCGACCAAGACCGCATCGAAGGATGAGGATGGGCTTCTTTATGTTGAGTATTCGCGTCCAGCCAGTTCGGCCCTATCGGAGTTCGCACCGGGTCAGTTCTTCTATGCAAACGGGCGACAGGTTGAGATCGAGCGGATCGAGATCGGGAAGGAAGACCTGAGCCGTTGGACCTTCTGCCCCTCCTGCTCACATGTCGCGCACCGGATTGAAGGCATGGAAACCAGTACATGCCCGCGCTGTGGAGATGAGATGTGGTCCGATTCCGGGTCCAACCATGATGTCGTTCAGCTCAAGTCCGTGATCTCGGTGGACAGCGAGGAAAAGGCGGCGATCCGGGATGGCGATCAGCGCGACCAGAGACAATTCGACCGGGTTCTTATGCCATTCCACGGGCCGGAGCATATCCACACTTCCTGGTTCACCAGTCGAGAGAATGGCGCGCCGTTCGGGTTCGAGTTCCTGCCGCACTGCACCTTYCGGGATTTCAACTTCGGCCCGAAGTCCACGTTTCCAGGGCCTAAAATCGCCGGCGAAAAACGACCGGCGCAGCCGTTCCTGATCTGCCGCCATTGCGGCACGCTCCAAAAGCCGGCGAAAGATGAAGCAGATCGCGGAACCCACCCACCGAGCTGCAAGGTCATCCGCGAAACGGCACTCGCCCGCGAGAAATGGGAGACCGGCGTCTTTCTGATGCGGAACTTCGATACTGAAGCGATCCGGATCGTGATCCCGGTCGTTGGTGAGGCCGATGATGATGATCTGAAGAGCTTCGTCGCTGCGATCAACCTCGGGATGCGCAGACATTTCGCGGGGAAGGTCGACCATCTCCGCTCCACGATCTTTGCCGCCCAGCTCGACGGGATGACCACCGTCCGCAGCCTCTACCTCTATGATGCTGTCCCAGGCGGGTCCGGGTATCTGAGACAGGTCGGAGAGCACCCTGACACGATGCGGGCGGTGATCAGTCGCGCGGCTGAGGCGCTTCGGGACTGTCCTTGTAACCAGGAACCAGACCGAAACGGCTGTTTCCGTTGCGTGAAGCCCTACCGATCCCAGTTCGGGCCCGGCGAACCTGATCGGGATCGTGCACGTCAGATGATGGAAACGATCCTGCAGAAGTGGGATAGCCTCAACCGGACGGAGACTGGGATCGACGAGTCGATCCGGGGTGCCATGGTGGAGAGTGCCCTCGAGAAGCGGCTCCTGAACTCCCTTGCCGACCGGTATGGGAACGATGCGCTGACCCCTCAAGTCCTCTCAGGTGGGCGCCGCGGCTTCGTGCTGCGCGCTGGTCCCAAGGACCGGCCCCGGCTCTGGACGATCGAACCCCAAGTGCAGATCGATGCCCGTTTCAAGAACCTCCCTCGAAAACGGATCGACTTTCTCTTTACACCGGCGGGCCAAGCCGGTGCCTTGCCTGTCGTGCTCGAAATGGATGGCCTCGAATATCACGCGGACACAGTCGCCCAAGATCTTCTAGACCGGATCGAGATGATCCGGTCCGGTCAGGTCCGGGTCTGGACCCTCGCCTGGGCAGACCTAGATGCACAAAACCGAGCCTATCTCAATCCACTCGCGGAACCGGCGCTCAACGTGGAAAAGGTCGGACGACTCGCTAGGGTCTGCACCTTCCCGGGCTTCGCGACTCACATCGAAAGCGTCCGCGCACTCCAGGTCGAAAGCTCCCTCGAAGGGTTCTGGCACCTTCTGGAAGGCGTAAGGGACGATGCCGCTCCGAGCCGGTCGATCCTGACCAGGGGATTCGTTGCGACCGGGCGGCCGCTCGATCAACTGCCGCGGCAGGCCTCCCTTACGGAAGAAGGGCGCCAGTTCCTTCTCACGCCGGGGCTGACGGATCATGTTGGGGCTGGAGCGCTTGACCTATATTTGGCATGCAAACAGATATCTCCGACGGAGTGGGCAGGATCAGACGCAGATATTCGACTTGTTCTGCGAGCTGAACTCCCGGATCCGGGTAATCAGCCTGCTGCGAAGGCGCTCTACACTGAAGCGTGGCGTGGCCTCTGGCGCCTCGTCAATCTGTGGCAGTGTGTTCGCGGTTTCCATGTGGAACTGGCGGGCCGCGACACTCTGTCGCCACCCGATATGGCGGTAGGGACCGGACCAACGG
>NZ_LYUZ01000117.1 GCF_001679925.1 Leisingera sp. JC1
GTGAAGGAGCTGCGCCACCAGGAAGCCAAGATCGCTGAGCAAGCGGAGAAAAGCTACGAGCACTTCGTGGCGGCCTGGCGGCCACACCCTCCAAAACAGGGCGGGTGTGCGGCCGCCTCAAACCGGCAGGGACTGAATAGGCTGCCCGGTGACGCTTCCAGCCGACACGCCACGCTTCGCCCCGAGGTCGACCGCACTGCCAAAGAATAGAAGATTCCGGCGGAAAAGTCTTGTCGATCTCATCCGTCGAATGCAATTTCGTCCGATGCTGATGGGGAAAGGTCATGTAGGCGAGCACGTCCTCCTCGGCATCGTCCATCAGCCCGGAGAGCCTGGGCAGCTTGCCCCGCATCTGGTCGGCGACGTTGCGCCATTGGGTTTTCGCGGCCGCATGGTCCGGCTGTGCGAAGGCGGTGGCGATAAAGGCGGAGACGACGCGCCGGCTGCTCTTGCCCGCATGCGCAAGAGCGTTCCTCTGGAAATGCACCCGACAACGCTGCCAGGTCGTGTTCAGCACGCGCGCGACTGAGGCCTTGATGCCTTCATGCGCATCGCTGATGACCAGCTTCACACCACACAGCCCGCGCCGCACCAGATCGCGCAGGAATTCCGTCCAGAAGGTTTCGGCCTCGGACGGGCCGATGGACATGCCCAGCACCTCTCGGCGGCCGTCCGTATTGACACCGACGGCGATGGTGACGGCAACAGAGACGATACGACCGCCCTGGCGAACCTTGAGATAGGTCGCATCAATCCAGAGGTAGGGCCATTCACCGTCAATCGGACGGGTGAGGAAGGCGTCGACCCGCTCGTCGATCTCCTCGCACAGGCGGCTAACCTGGCTTTTCGAGATGCCGGTCCCGCCCATCGCCTGCACGAGATCGTCCATGGAACGGGTTGAGACGCCGTGGACATAAGCTTCTTGAATAACCGCGCTCAGCGCCTTCTCAGCCGCCCGCCGCGGCTCCAGGAAAGAAGGAAAATAGCTGCCGGTGCGCAGCTTCGGAATCCGCAGCTCCACGTTCCCGGCCCGCGTTTGCCAGTCGCGTTCGCGGTAGCCGTTTCTCTGCGCCTTTCGCTCCGGGGTCTTCTGGTGATAGTCGGCGCCGGTTTTTGCGCCGACCTCCAGTTCCATCAGCCTTTCGGCGGCGAAACCGATCATATCTCGAAGAAGCTCGGCATCTGCGCTCTTCTCGACAAGCTCTCTCAGGTCCATCATAGGTTTGGTCATCGGGGTCTTCCTTCGGTTCAGGTTGGCTTTCGCAACCCGACCCTACCGAAAATTCACCGATGACCACCGCACCCTTGAAGCCGTCCTACAGCGCCTCGAGGTGGGCGCGGACGCCATCAAGGGCGCTACCCGGAGTTACACCTCTCCGTGGGACATGACCTACGGATTTGGCGCCGCGGTCGCCTTCGATGCCAACATCCGCCCGCATCTATGGCCGGTGAACAACCCTGCGGGGGGCTCTAGCAGGCTGCTGAAGAAGTCGGCTCTCGACGCGGTCTGAGGAACATGATTCACCCTCAGCATAACTTCAGCGGGGGTTGGTGATGCGCGGGACGGACGAAGCGAGCGGATCGCTTTTCAGCTATGTCGATCTGGAAGAGCGCATCCCCGCGCGGCACCCGCTCCGCAAGATCAGGCAGGTCGTGAATGACGCGCTGGCCAGCCTGGATGCCGATTTCGAGGCGCTCTACACCGATTTCGGCCGCCCCTCGATCCCGCCGGAACGGCTGATCCGGGCCTGCCTGCTGCAAATCCTGTTTTCGGTCCGCTCCGAGCGGCAACTGATGGAACAGATGCAGTATAATCTGCTGTTCCGCTGGTTTGTCGGCCTCGGGATCGATGACCCTGTTTGGGTTCCCACGGTGTTCACCAAGAACCGCGACCGGCTGCTGACAGCCGATATGTCGCGCAAGGTGATGGCGGCCATTCTGGCGCATCAAGAAGTCGCGCCACTCCTGTCGGGCGACCATTTCTCGGTCGATGGCACGCTCATCAAGGCCTGGGCGTCGATGAAGAGTTTCCAGCCGAAGGCCGCAGGCACACCACCCGGCGATGACGGGCCGGATGACCCGCCCGCGGTATCCAATGACTCTGTCGCACAGCCTGTCCAAACAGAACCCGATACTGACCAAATGTCCCGCTCCAGCCGCTGCAGCCGAAATCCCGAGGTCAACTTCAAGGGCGAGAAGCGTTCGAATGCGACCCATGCTTCGGTCAGTGACCCGGACGCACGGCTCTACAAGAAATCCCCCGGCACGGGTGCGGTGCTGTGCTTCATGGGGCATGCGCTGATGGAGAACCGGCACGGGCTGGTTGTTCAAGGCGACCTGACCCATGCTGACGGCCGCGCCGAACGCAAGGCCGCATTGGACATGCTGCACCGCCACTCCCCCGGATCGACCCGGCAGCTGACCTTGGGTGCCGACAAGGGATACGATGCGGCCGGATTCGTCGCGGATCTCCGCCAGGCCTGCGTCACCCCGCACGTCGCCAGGAGGGCGCGGCATTCAGCAATCGACGGGCGCACAACCCGGCACAAAGGCTATGCCCTGTCCCAGAAGCACCGCAAGCGGATCGAGGAGGCGTTTGGCTGGGCTAAGACCGTTGGCGGGATGTCCCAAACCGTCTATCGCGGCGTCGAGCGGGTGCGGTCGCGCTTCATCCTGACGCTCGCCGCTGGAAATCTCGCCCGGCTGCCCCGGTTGCTGCCGGCATGAGGCTGTATGAGGTAGCCACAAGCCTGCTTCCAGCCGCCCGATCCGGAAGGGAGACAAGGGAGACCACCCCCTCAGAGAGAACAGCGTCCCGCTGGCCTGACTAATTCAGCGGCCTGCTAGACGAGGCAGCGTTGCGGTCGGCATGTCTGTTGCCAAGTTTCGGTGATGAGGCATCTCTCTTTGGCGACGAGACGCCGCTGGCCGCTTCCGCGTGTTTGCGCGCACTGGATGTGGTCAAGATTATAGTGAAAGATGCGGTCCGGCAGCCGCTTTAGTTATCCGGTGAGCGAATTCATGAGGTCGCCCCTTCGTCCATGATGGCAACGCCTGTGGATGCCACCGAAACGGGGGATGTGGTTAATGCGGCCGGGCTAGCGGTGCGAACTTCGGCGGCGGAAGCTGCGGTACAATTAGACCAGATGAGCGTACAGCGGCGCACGGTCCGCAAGTGCGCTTCTCCTGCGTTGATCGAAATGACGATGTTTGGAAAGGTCCATGGCGGCCGACAATGTCGAAGTCAGGTGCTGCATTCCGGTCGGACTAATCAGGAGCCCCATCTTAATCCGCCACGATTTACTTTGCATGGTCATCACGCGAAGTATTTTCTTAGGATTGGGCAAGTGTAGTGAGCCGTTCGCATTCAAGGCGCGCTCGGTGCCGGAAAGCATTCACTTCTTGTCGGCGGGCAGGCCGTACGCTGACACTTCAAAGCAGGTTTCACTGTTGGGAGCACGCATTCCGCTATCTTCGGCTAAAGCATAGCTAGATACAGCAGAGAATTCTCCCCAAGGGGAATAAGCTGATCCTACCATGAAAATCTCGCAAACCGAGGGACCGCAATGAACGTGGAAGAACTTCTCGGGAAACTGATCGCATTTCCCTCTGTCGTAGGCTGTCCGAATGGTGCGATCGTAGACTGGATCGCCGAATTCTGCCGGACAGCAGGGGCTGAGGTGACAGTCCTCCCCGGGCCCGAAGGCGACCGGTCCAACCTTATTGCGACCATCGGACCGCGTGAACGTCGGGGCTATGTCCTCTCGGGGCATATGGATGTCGTACCAGCGGGCGAACCGGAATGGAGTTCGGATCCCTTCGCACTGCGCCGCGAAGGCGACAGGCTCTATGGCCGCGGCACAACCGACATGAAGGGGTATCTGGCCTGCGCCCTCGCTGCGCTACCGAATCTCGCGACGATGGAGCTGGCGCAGCCCATCCACCTCGCCTTTTCCTATGATGAGGAGGCCGGATGCCGGGGTGTGCCGCATCTGCTGGCCGCGTTGCCGGACCTCTGCGAGACGCCGCTAGGGGCGATTATCGGCGAACCGAGCGGGATGCAGCCGGTGCTGGCGCACAAGGGAAAGATGGCCGCGCGGATGGAGGTGACCGGTCGCTCGGGCCATTCCTCGCGCCCCGATTTGGGGCTGAATGCCGTGCACGCGATGGCTGATGTCATTACCCATGCCGTGGCTCATGGCCAGTCCCTCACCCAAGGTCCATTCGACGAGACCTTCGCCCCGCCCTATTCCTCCTTGCAAGTCGGCGTCGTTACCGGCGGCCAGTCGGTCAACATCATCCCCGATCGCTGCACTGCCGACATCGAAGCGCGTGCCGTGCCGGGGGTCTCGCCCACTGCGCTGCTAGAGCCGGTCAAGGCCCGGCTTCTGACCCTGCGCGTCCGCGGTTTCGCGGTGGAATGGCAGGAGCTGAGTTCGTACCCGGCGCTTGCCACGGCGCGTGACAGCGACCTTGCGGGGCTGCTGACGCACCTCACCGGGCAGGAACCGCTCCACGCGGTCAGCTATGGTACCGAGGCGGGGCTGTTCCAGCAGGCAGGGATCGAGGCAATCATCTGCGGCCCGGGCGAGATCGGGCGGGCGCATCGCCCGGACGAATTCATCGAAACGGCCGAGTTGGCCGCCTGCCAGCGCATGATCGAGGCGCTTGGCGCTCGGCTGGCGGCGTGAAGGCGGGGCAGGGCCATGGCACTCCTGTTCAATTCCGATGCGGCGCGCGGTTCGATCTTTCGCGAGGTCTTCGCCGGCGCCTTGCCGGATCTGGAGGTCTTCCAGTCCGGCGACGACGTGGCGCCCGAAAAGATCCGCTATCTCCTCACCTGGACCGTGCCGGAGGACATTGCCCGCTACCCCAATCTGGAAGTGCTGTTTTCCATTGGCGCGGGGGTCGATCAATTCAATGTCGAGGTCGTGCCGTCCCATTTGAAACTGGTGCGCATGGTCGAAGATGGCATCATCTGCATGATGCAGGAATATGTCGCGCTCGGAGTGCTGGCACTGCACCGCGATATCCTCGCCTATCAGGAGCATCAGCGCCGCCAGCATTGGCAGGCCCTGCCGGCGCGGCAGGCGGCAGAGTGCAGGGTCGGTTTTCTTGGCCTTGGCATGCTGGCGCAGGCAGCTATAGAGCGGCTTAGACCGTTCGGGTTCCCGCTTGCCGGGTGGAGCCGCAGCGAAAAGCGGATCGACGGCGTCACCTGCTTTCACGGCGCCAATCAACTGCCGGGCTTCCTGGCGCAAACCGATGTTCTGGTCTGCCTGTTGCCGCTGACCGAGCAGACGCACGGCATGCTCAACCAGGATCTCTTTGCCCAGTTGCCAGCTGGCGCGCGGCTCTTGCATGTCGGACGCGGGCCGCAGCTCGACCAAACCGCGTTGATCGAGGCGCTGGACAGCGGCCATCTGGCTGCCGCGATGCTGGATGTCACTGATCCCGAACCGCTGCCGCAGGACCACCCGCTCTGGTCGCATCCCGGGGTGATGATCACCCCGCATATCGCTTCTGTCACCCAGCCGCACACGGCGGCGCAAGCAGTGGCAGAGAACATCCGGCGTCACCGCGCCGGAGATGAACTGATCGGCCTCGTCGATCGCACCCTTGGCTACTGATAGGAAAACACCATGTCCCTTCTGCAAACCATCGACACCAACCCCAGCTTCGCTCCGAAGGAGGCGCTACCCCTGCCGGAACGGCTGATCTCCGGCAATCCGGCCTTCAAGACCTGGGCCCAGGACGCATCCAAGGATGACAAGGTTCTGACCGGCGTCTGGGAAGCGACCCCCGGCGTGACCCATTCTATCAAGGGCACGACTTTCGAGTTCTGCCACATCCTGTCAGGCGTGATCGAGATCGAGGAAAAGGACGGCGAGACCAAGACCTATCGCGCCGGCGACAGCTTTGTCATGAAGCCGGGTTTCGTGGGCATCTGGCGCACCATTGAGACCGTGCGCAAGATCTATGTTGTCGTGAACGACTGAACCCGCCCCGCGCGCGCCTGACGAACTCAAGGAGGTTCCCGTGAAGAGCCACAAGATTGCGCTGATCCCCGGCGATGGAATTGGCAAGAACGTCACCGAGGCGGCCTGGCAGGTGCTACAGGCGGCGGCAAAGAAGGGCGGTTTCGCTCTTGAGGGAACTAACTTCCCCTGGTCCTGCGCCTACTACCGTGAGACGGGAGCGATGATGCCGCCCGACGGGATCGAGACACTTCGAAGCTTCGATGCCATCCTGCTTGGAGCCGTCGGATGGCCTGCCGAGGTGCCTGACTCTGTTTCGCTGCACGGGCTCTTGCTGCCGATCCGGAAACAGTTCATGCAATATGCCAACATCCGCCCGCACCGGCTCTTGCCGGGGGTTCAAGGGCCGCTGCGTTCGGAAGGATTCGACATCCTGTGCATCCGCGAAAACACCGAGGGTGAATACACGGGCGCCGGCGGGCGCGTGCATTCCGGCACTGGGAACGAAGTCGCTGTGGAAACTTCGATCTTCACCCGCGTGGGGGTAGAGCGGATCCTGCGTTATGGTTTCGAACAGGCGCGTACCCGCCGGAAAAAACTCGCCTCCGTCACTAAGTCCAATGCCCAGAAGCACTCCATGGTCTTCTGGGACGAGATCACGAGTGCGGTGGCAAAGGATTATCCCGATGTCGAGTTGACGCAGTATCATATCGACGCCATCGCGGCCCGCATGGTTATGGAGCCTGACAGCCTTGATGTGGTTGTCGCCTCGAACCTCTTCGGTGACATTCTGACCGATCTCGGAGCGGCGATTCAAGGCGGGCTGGGATATGCCGCTTCAGCCAACATAAACCCCGATCGCAGCGTACCTTCCATGTTCGAGCCGGTCCATGGTTCGGCGCCTGATATCGCGAATCTTGGCATCGCTAACCCTATTGCCGCGATCTGGTCCGGAGCCATGATGCTCGAACATTTGGGTGAGCGGAGCGCTGCGGCTGAAGTGATGTCGGCAATCGAGGCTGTAACCACGCGAGGAATAGGCACGAATCCGGGCCAGGACCGGACTGAAGCCATCACAGGCGCCGTGCTTGCGGTTTTGAGCTGATGGCCTATGGGGTCGCGGTTTGACATCGTGGAAGAGCGGGTGACGACTGCGGTCGCCGTTAGCATGTGTCTCGGTCCCTGTGTTCAGGGTGAATTGCCTAGTCGCGGATTTTGTTCAAAAGTTACTGCTGCACGAGCGTGAGTTCCTCTATAATTTTTTGGAACTGGAACAGTTGGAACGGATGGAAGCACGAAAATACCTGGGAAGGTTCCAAACGCAACCGAAAGATTTTCACGTGCATGAACCGAACGTCGCTGACAAGAAAACGCCCAATTGGTGGGAAGCTGCCCCTGTCGGTCCGCTGCCGAAGCAACCCTTGGCCAAGATTCTGGACGTGGCGATTGTCGGTGCGGGTTACGCCGGTCTGGCAGCCGGTTTAACACTGGCGCGGGCGGGGCGTTCGGTCGCCGCATTCGATGCGATGAACCCCGGTGAGGGGGCTTCGACGCGCAATGGCGGAATCACCAGCGGCACGATACGACCGGACCATGCGTCAATCACCAAGCGCTTCGGTGAAGGGACGGCGATGGCCATCGAGACCGAGGGTAAGCGTGCACGCGAATTCCTGTACGATTTCATCGAGACGGAGGGGCTTGACTGCGACTTCCGGCTGACCGGCGCGTTCAAGGGAGCGCTTGGTTACGATCAATACGACCGGATGGCCCGCACTGCCGAGTCGCTGGCGAAGAAGTTGGGGATCGAATCCTACGCCGTACCCCATGATGAGCAACGCGCCTATGTTGGCAGCGATTTCTACCGAGGCGGCACGGTGCGGATGGATATCGGCGGTTTGYATCCGGCGAAGTTCCATGCCGAGCTTCTGCGCGTGGCGCTTGCTGCTGGGCTTAAAGTTCATTCGCATACACCGGTCACCGCGATCCAGAGCGAAGGGCGGAGATTCCGCGTCACGACAGCGGCCGGCACGGTGCAGACGCGGCAGGTACTGGTCTGCACCAACGGCTATACCGACGACGCCGTTCCTTTCCTGCGGCGGCGCCTGGTGCCCGTCCGCAGCAGGATCATCGCCACCGAAGAACTTGCCCCCGCACTAATGGCGTCGCTGATGCCGAAGCTAATGATGATGGGTGAGAACCGCCAGCTTGGGTACTATTACCGTCCTTCGCCGGATGGCAAACGCATCCTCTTCGGCGGGCGCGACAATTCGCGCGTGGGCGATCCGGTGGCGCCGACGATCCGCCTGCGCGAAGGTCTGATCCAGATCTTTCCGGAACTAGAAGGGGTTCGCCTGTCGCATAGCTGGTTTGGCAATGKGGCGATGAACCGCGACATGATCCCCCGAATCTTCGAACGGGCAGGGGTCGTTTATGCCTCGGGTTTCTGCGGCTCGGGCGTTGTCTGGGCTCCCTGGGTCGGCACGCGCGCGGCCCACAGGCTATTGGGTCAAGGAGAGCAGGCGCGCACCGCCTTCGACTTCCGCCCGCCGTCAGCGGTTCCGTTCTATCGCGGCAATCCCTGGTTTCTTCCGGCTTTCCTCAAGGGCTATGCCCTGCAGGACCGGATTGCCTGGTGGCGTGCGCGCCGCTGAAGCCCGAAGGCACCGAATCCACGTCGCATAGCCTTGTTTTGCCGCTGGTTTCACGACTGAAACCAGCGGCAAAAGCACGTCCAGACATCGCCTGCGACGATGAAAGTCCCCTCGGCCGAGTCCTCCCTTGGGCCAGGGCGTGACGGCTGGAACAGGCGTTTGGAAGGTCGTGCTGCGTTTCCTTCAGACTGGAGTGGCTTCTGCTGGACGGTCACGCATTGCAGCACATTCTGCCAGACTCGCGCGGCTATGCTCAGTCGGGACACCAGATTAGCAGGAGCTTCAACCATGGATCGTTTCCGCCCGAAATACGTGACCTTCGACACCCACGGCACGCTGATCAACTTCGAGATGGCCGGGGCCGCGCGCGACCTTTATGGCCACCTGCTGGACGAGCCGCAGATGCAGGAGTTCATCAAGAACTTCCAGGGCTATCGCTTTGACGAGGTGATGCAGGCCTGGAAACCCTATGCCGATGTTGTGCATAACGCGTTGGAACGCGCCTGCCGCCGCAACAATGTGGCCTTCAAGGCGGAAGACGCGGAAATGGTCTATAACCGCATTCCCTCCTGGGGGCCGCATGCCGACGTGCCCGCCGGTCTGGCCAAGCTGGCCAAGGAAATCCCGCTGGTGACCATTACCAACTCGATGAATGCGCAAATTCATTCGAATATCGCGAAACTCGGCGCGCCCTTCCATGCGGTCTATACCGCCGAGGATGCCGGCGCCTACAAGCCGCATTTCCAGGCGTTCGAGTATATGTTCGACATGCTGGGTTGCGGGCCGGAAGACATTACCCATGTGTCTTCGTCCTTCCGCCACGACCTGATGTCGGCCTACGATCTGGGGATCAAGAGCAAGGTTTGGGTCAATCGCGGCCACGAGCCGGCCAACCCTTTCTATGAATACACCGAGATCAAGGACATCTCGGGACTGCCCGGCGTCTTCGGCATTTGAGGGCAGGGGCATTCCGGATGGCCACAGGTCGTGACACTCCGCTCCGCGCTGTGGCAGGTCAGCACGATAGACCTGTGGCCGAAGCGGGCAATCGTCGGCTCGGGGCGATCGCCTCGACCGACGCCTATTTTGACGCTGCCGCCTCAAACCTCTCGGTGCGGCCCTGTGAGCCGGAGCCCGACATCTCGGCGGAGGTGCTGAAGCGTCATTACGGGTTGACAGGGGCGTCCAAGACCCTGTCCTCCGAGGTGGAACGCACGGTGGACGTCACCCTGCCGGACGCCCGCCGACTGATCCTGAAGACCTCGACCAGACCGGAAGCTGTTGACAGCTTCCGGTTTCAAAGCGCCGCCATGGCGGGCCTGCACGCCACGGCGGATGTGGTGGCGCCTCAGGTCCTCCCCACGCTTGGCGGTGCCCTGATGTTTGAGGCGGATGGGGTCTGCGGCTACTTGCAGACCCGGATTGAAGGTGTCCCGCTGCATCAAGCGACGCCCGCGCCGGGACTGCTCTACCGAACCGGCACAGCGCTCGCCCGGCTGGATTTGGCGCTTGCCCAACCCGAATTGCCTGCGGCTGATCGTCCGGTTCTCTGGAATATCGGCTGCTGGCCGAGGCTCCTGGACTTGGCGCAATACCTGCCATCCGGCACCGTTGCCGACAACGTGCGCGCCGCGATGACGGCGTATGTACGGGCGATTGAGCCACAGATCGCCGATCTGGCCTGGCAGGTCACCCACAACGACCCCAGCCCGCACAACATGATCGTGACCGACCGGGGGCTGGGTTTCATCGACTTTGGCGATGGCGGCTGGAACCCCCGCATCCAGGACCTGGCCATCGCCGCGAGCCATGTCGTCACCGATCCGCGTCGCCCCTTGGGCGGGGCCGAATATCTGATCGCGGGATATGCCTCGGTCCTGCCGCTCTCGGAACTGGAGATACGGTTGCTCGCCGGACTGATGAAGGCCCGGCAGAGCGCGCTGATCCTGGTCAATTACTGGCGCGCAGAGCTCTTTCCCGCCGAGGCCGAGTACATCAAGAAAAACGTCGCGCGGGCCGAACGGGGCCTCTCGATCCTGGCGCCGCTCGATGCTCCATCGGGCGAAGCGGCAATTCGGGCGGCATGTGCCCTGCCACCGCCGGACAGCCAATTCCTCCAAAAAGGGAGCAGAAGATGACCACAGATCTCATGCCCAACCGCTACAGACCGGGCGAAACCGAGCTGCCCAGCCGCGAGGCCGAGCTGATTGCCCGCCGCGACAGTGTTCTCGGCGCTTCCTACCGGCTGCAATACCGGCGGCCGGTGCATTTCGTCCGGGGCGAAGGCATGTGGCTCTACGATCCGGACGGGCGGGCCTATCTCGATTTCTACAACAACGTGCCCTCGCTGGGTCACTGCCACCCGGAAGTGAACGCCGCCATGGCGGAGCAGGCGGGGCGGATCAGTGCCAACACGCGTTATCTCGAACCGCACCTGGTTGATTATGCCGAACGGCTGGTCGAGACCTTTCCGACAGAAATGGACCGCGTGGTGTTCACCTGTACGGGCAGTGAATCCAACGATCTGGCTTTGCGGATCGCCCGCTACACAAGCGGCAACGAGGGCGTGATCGTTTCTTCCTACGCCTATCACGGCACCAGCGCGGCGGTGGCGGCGGTGTCGCCCAACCTGGGCGATGCCGTCAAGCTCAGCCCGAACGTGCGGCTGGTCGCGCTGCCCGGCCCGGCAGGGGTGCCCGAGGCGCAGGCGGCGGATTTCTTCGAGGCGGAGGTCCGCGCCGCCATTGACGACCTGAACCGGCGCGGCATCGGGGTGGCGGCGCTGCTCTTCGACAGCATCTTTTCCAGCGATGGTGTCTGGATCGACCCGCCCGGTTTCATCGCCGGTGGCATTCAGGCGGTGCGCGAGGCCGGTGGTCTCGTGATCGCCGACGAGGTGCAGCCGGGTTTCGGGCGCACCGGTTCACATATGTGGGGCTTCGAGCGGCACGGGATCGTGCCCGATCTCGCCACGCTGGGCAAGCCGATGGGCAACGGATTCCCGATCGGCGCCGTGGTCGGCCGCAAGGATCCGATGGAGCGTTTCGGCGCCATCGCCCGCTATTCTAACACCTTCGCAGGCAACACGGTCGGCATTGCCACGGCGAATGCCGTGCTGACAATCCTACAACGCGACCGGATCCCGGAAAACGTGCTTGCCATGGGCCAGTTGCTGCGCGACGGGCTGGAGCAGATTGCCAGCCGACAGAGCGGCATTCGCGCCATCCGCAATGCCGGACTCTTCCTCGGTGTCGATATAGGCACCGGGGACGCTTCACCGACGGATCGGCGCAAGCTGGCGCTCGATGTGGTCAATGCGATGCGCGACGATGGTGTGCTCATCAGCACCACCGGGGCCAATGAAGATACGCTCAAAGTTCGCCCGCCGCTGATTTGCGAGGCCGATCATGTGGAGCTGTTCCTCGCCGCGCTGGAACGGGCGCTGGCCAAGGTGGCCGTCGCATAGCGACACGCGCGGGGTGAACCATCGCTTGCCCCGCAACGCGGCGCGGGGCCTGTTTAGCCCCGCGTAGTCTGTTTTGCTTTCGATCGGATCAGCGCCTCGGCAATATAGAGATCCTGCAGCGAGATGCCGGAACTGTCATAGACAGTGATCTCTTCCTCCGACAGGCGGCCCGGCGCGCGCCCCTCGATGACATCGCCGATCTGCGTCACCTCAAGTTCGCCCGCTTCAATGGCGGCGCGCGCGTGCTGGAAATCGCCGATCTGAACCGATTGCGATGGCAGATCGCAGAACAGACGCGACCTTTGCAACAGTTCCGCCGGCAATTCCTGCTTGCCCGGCGCGTCGGAGCCCATGCTGACCACATGCGTGCCCGGCCCGACCCATTCGGCTTGGAAGAGCGGCGCGCGTGAAGGTGTCGCGGTCACCACGATATCGGCGGCCTGTACAGCTTCCTCGGCCGACACCGTCCGCGCGGGCAGGCCGCGCTCGGCCAGCGTCGCGACGAAAGTGTTGCGGCGCGGCGAGGGATTGGCGACCACCAGCACCGTGTCGATGGGACGGGTGCGGGCCAGTGCGGCCACCTCGTACAGCGCCTGATTGCCCGCGCCGAACACGGCCAGCACCCGAGCCTCCTTGCGGGCAAGCAGGTCGGCGGCGACCGCATCGGATGCGGCGGTCCGATATGCATTGACTTCTCCGGCCTCGATTACGGCGCGTAACCGGCCGGATTCCTGATCGAGAAGCAGGATTGTGGAATTGTGCCGGGGCAGGCCGCGGGCCGGATTTCCGGACCAAAAGGAGCCAACTTTCACTCCGGTCAGGGCTTGCGACCAGCCGGATTTGACCGAAAACGTATTGCCTGGATCGCAGGACCGCCCCAGAACCGCAGGAAACACCCCGCTTTGCGTCGAGGACGCTGCCGCCAGCGCCTCGCGGGCCGCCGCGTAGGCAAGGTCATGAGTGACGAGGCCGGCTGATTCCTCTTCGCTGATATAGATCATGGTCGTATCCTCCTGAGCTCGGTGTTTTGCAATCCATTACCCGCCGCGCCTTGGCGTCGGCTGGGGAGTGCTCTTTTGTCCCCCGATTTGCGCCGTCATTTATGCTGAGAGGCGCGGCAGAACGAATGATCCTGCCGAGTTGGCCGGGAAAAACAGCAGTGAAATCGGCTCGCCGGACGCCAAGCTGTTGTCATCGAAAATGCAATCCCGGATCATCGAAAGGCACTTCAGCAATGGCGATTGAGGCGGAACAAAAGGCAAGTGGCTCTGAAGCCGAGCTGACGAATCTCGAAGCGCGGCACCTGCCCGGTGCGCTGAAGCTTTCGCAAGAGATGAACTGGCCCTATCGGCTGGACGATTGGGCCCTGGCCGCGGCGGCGGGCCACGGTTTGGCGCTGGAGCGGGATGGCCAGTTGATCGGCACCGCCCTGTGGTGGCCCTTTGGTACGCGCCATGCCAGCGCCGGGATGATTATCGTTACCGGCGCCGAACAGGGTCGTGGCCATGGCGCGCGTTTGTTCGACAAACTGCTTGAGGCGACACAGGGGCGCGATGTGATGCTCTGTTCCACCAAGGAGGGGCTGGCGCTCTACAAGCGGCGCGGTTTCGTCGAGACGGGGACCGTCGTTCAGCACCAGGCCCCGCTTGAACTGGCAGTGGAAGGCGATGAGGGGATCCGGCTGGCGGCGGCCTGCGACATCCCTGCAATCCAGGAATTCGACCGGCAGGCCACCGGCCTGGACCGGGCGTCGTTGGTGGCTGCATTGGCCGGGGTTGGCCGTGTCGCGATCCTCGAACACGGGGGGCGCGTTGCGGGCTATTCGGTGGCGCGCCGTTTCGGACGCGGCTACGTCGTTGGCCCGGTTGTCGCCGAAAGCATTGATGATGCCAAACGCCTGATCCTGGAACAGTTTGCGCAATTGCACGGGCAATTCGTGCGGATCGACGTCCACGGGCAACACGGGCTGAGCGACTGGCTGGAGAGCCTGGGCCTGCCCTGCACCGACCGGGTGACCGCCATGGTCAAGGGGCAGCAGCCGGTCCCGGAGGGGGCGGCGCGCATCTATGCGCTGGCAAGCCAGTCACTCGGTTAGCAACAAGGAATATGGGAAGATGACGGTAAACGAAAAAATATCCGGTCCGGCGGCAACCATCGAGGACCTCGTTACTCCGGCGCTGCTGCTGGATCGCACAAAGCTGGCGCGCAATATTCAGCGCCTTGCCGATCGCGCAAAGGCGCTTGGGGTGGTCCTGCGTCCGCACATGAAGACAGCGAAAAGCATCGACGTCGCCCGGATCGCTTTCCCCGGCGAGCCGGGTCCGATCACCGTTTCAACCCTGGCCGAGGCGGAGTATTTCGCGGAGCAGGGCTACCGCGACATCACCTATGCGGTGGGCCTGTCGCCCGCCGCCGCCCTGCGCGCGATGGAGCTTTGCCGCCGCACCGGCGCCGAGGTGAAGCTGCTGCTCGACAGTGTCGAACAGGCCGACGCGCTGGCAGAGGTGCGCATCACCACAGGGGTGGTGCCCTCGGTCCTGATCGAAGTGGATTGCGACGGCCATCGCGGCGGATTGAACCCGGATGATCCGCTGCTTCCGCAGGTGGCCGACCGGGTTGTCGCCGCCGGGGCCACCCTGGCCGGTGTGCTTGCCCATGCCGGCGAATCCTACGGGCTGAACACGCCCGAGGCGCTGGTGAAGGCCGCCGAGAACGAGCGCCAGGCCACAGTGCTTGCTGCCGAGATCCTGCGCGCGCGTGGCCATGCCTGCCCCATCGTCAGCCTCGGCTCGACCCCGACCGCGCATTTTGCCGAGAACCTTGACGGCATCACCGAGCTGCGCGCCGGTGTTTATATGTTCTTCGACCTCGTCCAACATGGGGTCGGCGTCTGCGCGGTGGACGATCTCGCGATTTCCGTGCTGGCCACGGTGATCGGCACCAAGCCGGAGAAGGGCTGGGTGCTGGTCGATGCGGGCTGGATGGCGCTGTCGCGCGACCGCGGGACCGCGAACCAGCGGGTCGATCAGGGATATGGTATGGTCTGTGACGAAAGCGGGCGCGTGCTGGAAGACGTGATCGTGGCCGATGCCAGCCAGGAGCACGGCATCCTCAAGATCCGTAGCGGCTCAGACACGACCATGCCGGATCTGTCGGTCGGCACAAAGGTCAGGATACTGCCCAACCATGCCTGCGCGATGGCGGCCCAGCATGAAAGCTATCGTGTGGTCGATGGCGCGGGGTCTGAAATCCTCGCCCATTGGCCGCGCATTCGCGGCTGGTAGCCCCGGGGGCATCCCGGCGCATACTAAATTTAAGTTTTGGCGGTGCATGACATGAAACTGACCCCCTATTGGCTTGATACATCCGAGCCGTTTTACCAAGGCCGGACCGCGCCCCTCGAAGGTCACTACGACGTCGCCGTGGTGGGCGGCGGGATAACCGGATCCTCTGCCGCGCTAGCTTTGGCCAAGAAGGGCGCGCGCGTCGCTGTTCTGGAAGCTACGACCATCGGCAATGCCGCCTCGGGCCGCAATGGCGGTATGTGCAATAACGGCTTTGCCCAGGATTATGGCTCCATGGTCGGAAAGTTCGGCAAGGACAGGGCAAACGCGCTCTACAAGGCGTTTGATTCCGGCGTCGATCTGGTCGAGCGCCTGGTGCGCGAGGAGGATATTGACTGCAACTTCGCGCGTGTCGGCAAGCTGAAGCTGGCGGCCAAGCCCGAGCATTACGATAAGCTCGCCCGCAGTCAGGCGCTCCTCTCCGAGGTCGCCGATCCTGACACCAGGATGATCCCGAAGTCCGACCTGCAAGCCGAGGTCGGAACGGAGCGATATCACGGCGGGCTGCTCTATCCCAAAAGTGCCCAGATGCATGTGGGCCGTTATGTGCGCGGCCTTGCGCGGGCGGCGGCGCGGCATGGGGCGGAGATCCATGAACAGGCCCCGGTCACGGGGCTGCGCAAACTTGATGGCGGCCATGCGGTGGAAACGCCCAAGGGCCGGATTACCGCGCGGCAAGTGCTGCTCGCCAGTGGCATCTCGCAGGTCGGCCCGCTGGGCTGGATCCGCCGCCGCATCGTGCCGGTGGGCGCTTTCCTGATCGTGACCGAACCGCTGTCGCCCGAACAGATAGCCCGGCTGATGCCTACGGGGCGCAATGTCGTTGATACCCGTAACCTCGTCGTCTACTGGCGGTTGACGCCGGACAACCGGATGCTGTTCGGTGGACGGGCGCGGTTCGCCGGCTCCAACCCGCAATCCGACGAGAAAAGCGGCCGGATCCTTAAGTCGACGATGGCCGATGTCTATCCGGAACTTGCAAACACGCGGGTGGATTACTGCTGGGGCGGGCTGGTGGACATGACCCGCGACCGTCTCCCTCGTGCCGGAGAGCGCGACGGCATCTTCTATTCCATGGGCTATAGCGGCCACGGCACCCATATGGCGACGTTGATGGGCCATGTTATGGCTGATGTCATGGACGGCCACCCGGAGCTGAACCCCTGGAAGGATTTCGACTGGCCCGCAATCCCGGGCTACTTCGGCCGCCCCTGGTTCCTGCCAATCCTGGGGGCCTACTACCGGATGAAGGACCTTTTGACATGACTGCCCCCCTCGACCATCTGACTGCGAACGGCCATCTGGAACGCTTCTTCATCGGCGGTGCTTGGGTCACGCCCCGCGGCACTGCCAGCGCCGGAGTGACCAACCCGGCGACGGAGAAAGTGGTCTGCCGCTTCCCCCTCGGCACTGGCGCGGATGTGGACGCGGCGGTGGCAGCCGCGCGCAAAGCGTTCCCCGGATGGAGCCGGACGGCGCCGGAACATCGCGCGGAACTGCTGAGCCGTCTTGCGGGTCTGCTCGAGACCCGCTGCGAGCTATTCGCCCAATGCCTGACCCTGGAGATGGGCGCGGCCCTCGGTTATTCCCGTGCGACGCAAGTGCCGCTGGCCATCGCCCATGTGAAGACCGCAATCGAGGTCTTGTCGGATTTCGCATTCGTCAAGCCGCGCGGCCGTACCGCCGTCGCCCATGAGGCGATCGGCGTCTGTGCGCTGATCACGCCCTGGAACTGGCCGCTTTACCAGATCACCGCCAAGGTGGCCCCGGCGCTGGCGGCGGGCTGTACGGTCGTGCTGAAGCCGAGCGAGCTGTCTCCGCTTGATGCGCTGCTCTTCGCTGAGGTGATTGAGAAGGCCGGGTTCCCCGCCGGGGTTTTCAACCTCGTGCAGGGCGACGGAGCGGGCGTTGGCGCAGCGCTTGCCGCGCATCCGGATGTGGACATGATCTCGATCACAGGTTCGACCCGTGCAGGTGTAGCGGTGGCGCAGGCCGCTGCGCCGACCGTCAAACGCGTCGCACAGGAGCTTGGTGGCAAGTCGCCCAATGTGATCCTGCCTGATGCCGACCTCTCCTGTGCCGTTGCGCCGGGCGTCGCCGCCGCCTTCCGCAATCTCGGCCAGTCCTGCAGTGCGCCGACCCGGATGATCGTGCCTCGTGCGCATCTGCCCGAGATCGAGGCGCTGGCCAAGGAGGCCGCCGAAGAGATCATCGTCGGCGATCCTCTGTCGGAAACCAGCACCCATGGTGCCATCGCCAACCGGGCACAGTTCGACCGGGTGCAGACGATGATCGAGGCGGGCATCTCCGAAGGCGCAAGGCTCGTGTGCGGCGGGCCAGGGCGGCCGGAAGGGCTTGAGACGGGGCTCTTCGTCAACCCGACGATCTTCTCCGACGTTCACACCGACATGCGCATCGCCCAGGAGGAAATCTTTGGCCCGGTTCTCTGCATCATCCCATACGACACGGTCAACGAGGCGGTCTCCATTGCCAACGATACCGTCTATGGCCTTGGCGCGCACGTACAGGGCAGGGACATGAATGTCGCAAAGGACGTCGCGTTACGGATTCGCGCCGGCCAGGTGCATCTCAACTACCCGGCATGGGACCCGCACGCGCCATTCGGCGGCTTCAAGCAATCCGGAAATGGGCGCGAATACGGGCTTGAGGGTATGTTGGAATATCTCGAAGCGAAATCCATCCTAGGCTATTTCTAGCTGATTATTTGACACCGACCGGTTTATACCGCGGGTTATTCCTGTGGCGCGCAATTTCACGGAAGCAGCTCGTCGATCCGATTGATCTTGTGAGCGTCGATGCGGTCGAGCACGTCTGCTGATCCACGGCAGCCGTTCGATCATGCGTTGGCGCGGCAAGACCGTAACCGCGCGATTTGGCTTGCAGATCCCCATAAGTGTCTGGCGGCGTTGCGATACGGGCTCCTTTGTCGAGGTCGGTGGGGCGGGAGAAGCCTCGCCATATGATGGTCGTTCCCGGCGGGGCGTCGGAAGCGCGGTCGAGAAAACCTCCGAGTCGCGCGACCGCCCTGACCTAAAAAATCAAGACTGCGCAGTCCCTGCCGCATTCTTTTCCAGGGTCGCGAGTTTGAGCATACGGTGCTCTGCTTTGGTGAAGGAGGCAGGCCGCGATACTTCCGGGGCAGGGCATAGCCTTTATGCCGGGTTGTGCGCCCGTCGATTGCTGAATGCCGCGCCTTCCTGGCGACGTGCGGGGTGACGCAGGCCTGGCGGAGATCCGCGACGAATTCGGCCGCATCGTATTCCTTGTCGAAACCCAAGGTCAGCAGCCGGATCGGTCCGGTGGAGTGGCGGTGCAGCATGTCCAGCGCGGCCCTGCGTTCGGAGCGGCCGTCAGCGCGGGTCAGGTTGCCTTGAACAACCAGTCCGTGCCGGTTTTCCATCAGCGCATGCCCCATGAAGCACATCATTGCCCCGTGCCGGGAGATTTCTTGTAGAGCCGTGGGTCTGGGTCACTGACCGAAGCATGGGCTGTGTGGTAGGAGTAATGCATGTCGAAGGCGGGTCATCCGACCCATCATCGCCGGGCGGCACGCCCGCCGCCTTCGGCTGGAAACTCTTCATCGACGCACTGGCCTTGACCAACGTGCCATCGACCGAGAAATGTTCGTCCGACAGGAGCGGCGCGACCTCGCGATGCGCCAGAATTGCCGCCATCACCTTGCGCGACATATCGGAGGTCAGCAGCCGGTCGTAGTTCTTAGTGAACACCGTTGGCAACCACACCGGATCGTCGACCCCGAGGCCCACAAACCACCGGAACAGCAGATTATACTGCATCTGTTCCATCAGCTGCCGCTCGGAGCGGACCGAAAACTGGATTTGCAGCTGGCTGGCCCGGATCAGCCGTTCCGGCGGGATCGAGGGGCGGCCGAAATCGGTGTAGAGCGCCTCAAAGTCGACATTCAGGCTGGCCAGCGCGTCGTTGACCACCTGCCTGATCTTGCGGAGCGGGTGCTGCGCGGGGTGCGCTCTTTCAGATCGACATAGCTGAAAAGCGATCCGCTCGCCTCGTCCCTCCCGCGCATCATCACCCCCGCCGAAATTGTGCTGAGGACGAATCATGTTCCTCAGACCGCGTCGAGCACCGACTTCTTCAGCAGACTGTTAGGCGACCTTAGAGGCGGAATGTGAGCTCATCAACGCCGAAAAAAGTTGCCGTTCAGTCCAGTTGCAGCATGGGTTGGAACGGGTCCTGAGCGGCTTCGCGGCACCGCTGCGTGCTGATCACCAGCCTGCACGGTTCCCGTTGCTGTCGAGCTCACCCAGAAGACCGAGAAACCTGAATGGCTTTCCGTCGAAGGATAATTTCGGCATAGGAGCATCATCCTCGGCAAAAAATTGAGGATGATGCGGCTATTCTTCTGAAAAACTTCAGATCTATTCTGACGGACCTTCGGCTTTCTATGTCGAGAAGGCTTTGTCAGGTTGTTGACGCGCGACCATACCTATGGGTGGCTTCCTGTAATCAGGCGGTCAGTTCTGCGGCATAGCCTGCCCAGAGGCCGAGCGCATCGGACCTCGCATGGCGATAGGATCTGGCGGATAGGCGGTGGCGTTTGGGTCGGAACAAGTTGGCGATCTGATCGTGGACGGATAGAAATCGCTGTGCCTGGCGCGGCGATTTGAAACGGCCCATGATCTTCTCGCGCCGCCGTGTGTGCC
>NZ_LYUZ01000118.1 GCF_001679925.1 Leisingera sp. JC1
GATAAGCAGAACTGGATCGCCGCATTCGAGAACACCGGCGGGCGCCCAGGGCGGCCCTCATGCGGCGCGTACCAGGCCATCTCCTTGTCCAGCCAGATCAGCAAAGACCCGCGCTTGCGGAGCGCAGCGTTGTAGGCGGACCAGTTCGTCGTGCGGTAGCGGGCGGGCTTGGGCTTGCTCATGACATCCGTCTAACCCCATGGATTCGTGTTGTGAATCCTCCAACGAGAGAGTTCTGCAACAATGCCATTCTGAGTAAGAAAGCGATGTCCAAATCCGAAAAAGAGCTGGTTCGTAAGATCGGATAGTTGTCCAGAAAGGGAGCAAAGGTATGGCGAAGGTAAGGCCCGCGCGCGAACGCGCAGCGCGCGCACTTTGTGAGCTGGAGGGGCACCCACCGAACTCAAAGATGGACGGCGCCCCTATGTGGGCTTCCTATCTACCAGAGGTGGATGCAGTGTTACGTGCCGTCTTGGGTGATGAGGCCTGGGCGGCCATGCTGGCTGCAGAAGAGAATCCAGAATAGGAGGAAGACCCAGTTGCGCTATGTCGTGGTACTCGATCTTGGTGACGGGCGAAGAATTCACTGCAAGGGAATTGAAGCGGCAAAGTCCAAGTGGGCTCAGTACTACTCTCGCATCGATGATGCTAGCATCGACGTTTTTTATCCGATCGGTTTAGGTGGTTTTGCAGTGACCTATTGGTACGATAAAGAACTGGAAAAATGGGTTAAGTCCGAATAGGGAGGCGCTGTCTTGTCTTGCGAGGTGCTTTGGTCGCAGTATCAACTGCTCCACACGACCTACGAAGGTTTTAATGACCAATCCCTCATCTTAAAAGGCTGGTCGGTCACCATAGGGTTGGCGGCAATTGTGACAGCATATTCTGATGCTGTCGGCTCGCGTGGGCGTGTAGTGGTTCTGGCCGCAGCTTTTTCGGCAACAGTATTTTGGCTCGTTGATGCCTTTTGGAAGAGCTACCAGCTTGCCTACAAAAAGTTGTTGGAGATATCCGAAGCGTCTTGGGATTGCAGTGGTGTTTTGAACAAGGGGCCGAGTATCCAAGCTGATTGGCCACAAGTCTATTCAAGCTTCGACTTCTTCAGTGTTCTTCATTTTCCCAGCGTTGCACTACCTCATGGATTTGTGGTTGCTCTGGGGGTGTGCTTGGCGTGGAAGTTTCCACCAAAGTCCAACTAAGGAGCAGGTGCATGCCCAAGTCGACAATCGAAGAAGTTTGGAATCGAATAGGGGCGCTCGCCGGGCGTGAATTCCAAACCATCAGCGGAAAAACTTTCACCTACAGCATGGATGGCGATGGGTTCATTACCAGCCGAACGGACTACCGGCTGGGGCGTGCTGACGTTGAAAAAGCACTTGCTCTAGTGCCTCTGTCGGGGCCTGGTGAAGTAAATCAATTGGTTCGTGGGCCAGCTTACCTATGGGCCATTCTGCACGACCAAAGGGTGCGCAACGCAGACTGGTGAAAGATCCAACAAAGGAGCGATCGCTCGAACCTACCCCACTGCCTCAACCATTTTGGAGGACCGTTGTTTGCGAAGACCTTTGTTTGCTGTTCTCACTTTTTCTCTACTACTCAGCGGAACCACCCTCTTAGGGGGAGGGAATTACGTAAACGAGAAAGAGCGGGCCCGCGTGGAGCGGATCATCGCACCTTTCCTGGCCGGAGATGTGCCTCCAATGAAACCATCAAACGCTGAGGATCACACGGAATGTGAAAGGCCAAAGAAATACAAACAATGGAAAAAGTGGCAACGGGTTAACCCGGTGAAATACAACACCAGGGCTCGTATTTTGACCTATCATTTTAACAGGCTCCTCAATGTACTGGAAAACCGTGACTGCTCGTGTGATGGGCAAAGTGTTGACATTCGTCACGTTGAAGAACTGGTGTCCCTACTCCCAACTTCAGAACTTGATGGGGTAAAAGTAGTGTCCGCGGAGTTTTATTTTCGCTACATCACACATGCCTTAGATCCATTGGTGGAGAAGTTTTGTGGACACCTTCTATAGTAGAAAAAACTGAAAATCTGGCTGGTCTGATTTTTGCCTGCCGCAATGCGACCCCCTGCTACCACGCTGACGCTTAACCTTGGCACAAATGGCTGTCGATATTGCCCTTTCCAAAGCCCAGCTTGAGTGCCATCGATCCAACAAAGGAGTGCGGCCCGCGAAGCTGGTTAAACAAGCACTAGTTACGCGCGGGCCGCTGCCCCTGTCGGCTAGGGGCAAGGTGATGGTAGGGCAGAAAATTCGCGTTTTGCGGGGAATTATCGAAATGATAACTCACAACCCCGGTGTCGGAAAAAGGAGCAACAGTTTGCTGATAACTGAAATTGGCCTCCCCATTGTTGTCCTGGTTTTCTTCGTCTGGGTTGTTTGGTTGGTTTTCTCGCTGGTCGGCGACATGGCGCGAGCGCGCGGGCATAACCCTTGGCCGTGGTGGCTGCTTTCAATCGCCTGGTCGCCGTTCGCATCGATTGTAATTCTTTGGCTGTTCTTTTCAGTCGAAGAGTCCAAGTAAGGAGAGACGGCATTGGGTTCTGTTCAAAGCATTGAGAAAGAAACCGATTTCTCTGATGAAAACAGCTTGTTGCTAGCGTTGGTGTCTATGCAGAAGGTGTCTGATGTGGAAATCATGCGGTGGATTGTGCATGGGGAAACCCTGAATAGGCGTTGTTGCAGAACTTGACCAATCCGGATTCACCTTGAGAATCCTGTGGGTTAAGAGGTTCGCATGAGCAAGCCTGAACCCGCCCGCTACCGCACGACGAACTGGAAGTCCTACAACGACGCGCTGAAGCAGCGCGGCTCGCTGCTGATCTGGCTGGACAAGGACATGGTGTGGCTGGCACCCAGGGCCGGTCGCAACGGTCGCCCTGCTATGTTCTCGGATACGGCGATTCAGTTTTGTTTGATGGTGAAAGTGCTGTTCGGCCTGCCGTTGAGGCAAACGACCGGGATGGTGGGCAGCATCCTGACGATGGCGGGCTGGACTGGCCGGTGCCCGACTTTTCCACCCTGAGCCGACGCCAGAAATCCATCACCGTCCAGATATCGGGCCGTCGCGCGGCAGGCCCGCTGAACCTGTTGGTGGACAGTACCGGGATCAAGTTCTTCGGCGATGGCGAGTGGCTGGCCCGCAAGCATGGAACCCATCGAAGGCGCCAATACCGAAAAGTTCATCTGGCGATGGACACCGGCACCGGCGACATCCGGGCGGTGGAGTTCACCTCCAGCGACAAAGGCGACAGTCCGGTCTTGCCCAAACTGCTGAGCCAGGTGCCGCCAGAGGATCAGATCTGTACCGTGACCGGTGATGGCGCCTACGACACGCGCCGCTGCCATACGGCCATCCTGGATCGAGGCGCCGCCGCCGTCATCCCCATCCGCAAGAACGGGCGCCTTTGGAAGGAAGACTGTCCGGCCGCAACGGCTCGCAACGAGATCCTGCGCGCCACCCGGCACCTCGGGCGAGCCATCTGGAAGCGATGGACCGGCTATCATGCCCGAAGTCGGATCGAGGCAAAGATGCGATGCCTGAAATCCTTCGGCGAAAGCATCGCCTCACGAGACCCCGACCGCCAGACCGCCGAAATCCACATCCGTATCGCTCTCATGAACCGCTTAAACGAACTCGGCATGGCCGAGATCGAACGCGTGGCCTGAACTCAATGGGAAAGGGAAAACTCGCTCAGTTGCTGGGTTCTGCAACAATGCCATTGCTATGCGGTAACCGTCAAAACTTTTCAAAGACTGCTTTCTGCGCATAGCGGACATCTCAGGCTGACCGGGCTGCAAGTGCGGCGAAAGGCAGTTCCGTCCCGCACTGTGTGAGCTCACCGGCTGCAAAGCCTCGCAGCCGCAGCGAACGACCGAAACGGCGGGCCGCGCCGCAGCGTAAAACCTCATCTGGTTGCTTCAAATGGCCGAGTTTGCAAATGGCGCTATCTGCGCATCACTGCCGCAGGTGTGGACCGCAGCGCCAGCCGGGCCCGCCACCGACTTCTGTATGGCTGCTTTCTGGAATGAGGCCCCGGAATTTCGCGCCTGCAGCGGAGTGCGCGCTGCGCCTGGTACGAATGTCGCGATAGGGTTGTGACTGACGTGCTGCGCCAGCGAAGGGCCGCCCCCAGGGCAATGACGTGTGTGGGTGGCGCCTGCATTGCAAGCGCTTTCTGCAGTGATCGCGGCGGTCCGTCAGTACCGTCGTGTGTCCGGCCTGTTCGCGCAGCCTGCGTTGCGGGCTGCTGGCCTTGATGAATTCCGCAAGCAAGGTTCCTATCGGCTAAACGACCTCGGAGGGCCATTGCCATTGCCGGAGTGTCCTGGCTTTTGGTTGACTTAGGTCCGCATCATCACATCACGCGTCTTGCATCTCTGGGCAGGCCGGTCTGGTCAGACGGCCGGCTGCCGGTATTCCTGTTGTTTCGTCAGTATCGCCCAGATGATCCGGGCGCTCTTGTTGGCCATCGCGACTGTCGCCAACCGGAACGGTTTCCCGGCAAGAATCCTGGCGCTCCATATATCGATGCGCTCCGGGTGCTTCCTGCCCATCAGCGCGCGGGACGTCATGCCGGTGATCAGAAGCTTGCGGATGTATCTGTCGCCCTTCTTGGTGATCTTGCCGAGCTTCTCTTTGCCGCCGCTGGACTTGTTGAGCGGGGTCAGGCCTAGCCAGGCTGCAAGATCGCGACCGGTCCGGAATTGCTTCGCGTCACCGATGGTCGCCACGATGGCGGAGGCGGTGATCGGGCCGATGCCAGGCATACGCATCAGGCGCCGGGCACCGGCATCCAGCAGCGCATGCTTTTCGATCATCTTTGAAAAGCCTTCAACGCGCTCGTGAACTCCAAGGAACTGATAGCAGACCGTGCCCAGAATGCCGCTTGCCAGATCGGGCATGCCGGGCCGTTCCCCTTCAAGGTGGCGCTTGGCAAAGGCGATCACAGCCTCAATCCCGCTCCGCAGCACATGGCCAAACTCGCGCAGAAGGCTGCGGATCATATTCGCCAGCTGCGTGCGCTGCCGGACCGCGAGATCCCGGGTGCGGTGCAGTGCCAGGATTGCCTGCTGGTCTTCGGATTTCACTTCGACGAAGCGCATTGTTGGCCGACGGACAGCTTCGCAGATCGCCTCGGCATCAGCGGCATCGGTCTTGCCGCGCTTTACGTATGGTTTGACATAGGCCGCAGGCATCAGGCGGACATCATGGCCCAGCCTGCTGAGCTCCCGGCCCCAGTAATGGGCGGAGCCGCAGGCTTCCATGCCGACGACACAGCGCGGAAGAGCTTCGAAAAATTCGAGCAGTTTCGCGCGTTTGATCTTTTTGTTGAAAATCTTGCGGCCGGCGGCGGAAATCCCGTGAACCTGGAACACGTCCTTGGCCAGATCCAGTCCAACTGTTTTAACTGTCATTGGGTGGCTCCTTTCCGAGCAGTCGTTGATAACTGCAGTATGGCGCATTGCGACGCCGGTGGAGCAGGAGCCACCCACTCCATCCGCTGAGGGCTCGAAGCTGCCCTGCGCTGACGTAGCGGCCAGGAGTCCAGAAACCGCCGGACACGAGCGGCTGCCACGCGGGACATTCCCGGCTTTTGCGGTCGTAGCTAAAGCTGACGCAGAAAACCCTCGCTCTCGCCGCGCGAGGTTTTCGGCGACGCGGCAGATTTCCCCGGGCCGGTCATTCACTCGCGCCAAATCAGGCTGATACCGAACAGCTCATTCGCTGCGGGCCGCTCCGACCATCGAAGAGCGGACAAACCCGCCTTTTGCTCACGCCGCTATTGCTGATGCAGAAATCCCTCGCTCTCGCAGCGCGAGATTTTCTGTGGCGCGGCGAACTTCCCGTTTGCAGTCGTTCGGACCCGAGGAAATCGGCGAAAGGTTTTTCGCGCTGTATGCTATTATCTAGTTGAGGCGGCAGGACGTGAAGTTGATTCTGAGAATCGTTATAGGAACTGTGCCATGAGACCCAAAGCAAGTTTCCCGGAACTCCCCACAAGTAAGTATTGGAGACAGCCCCTAGTTCTGTCGGTCCTGTTCATGGCTGCCATGCCAATCAAATTGTCTGCGGAAGTGGATGCCGAAGCAGACCGGATTTTGCGGGATATGTCGAACTACATGGCAGGTATGGAAACCTTCAAGGTTGACGCAGACGCATCGACGGATGTCATCTTTCAAGATGGGCGAAAAATCCAGCTGACTGGCTATGGAACTGCCTTGGTCGACCGGGATGGAGGTCTGCGATTTGAGCGCCAAAGCGCTGTGGGCAAATCGGTCCTGACCTATAACGGGACGGTCTTGTCCCTGTTTAATGAAGCGTTGAATTCTTGGGCGGAATTTCCCGTTGAAGGGGGAATTGATGAAGCGATTGACGAGCTTCGAACTGTCCTCAGCGCCGAAGTCATAGGCGGTGCGGACCTCCTCTATTCCGACCCCTATCCAGGTTTGATGCTGGAAGTGGAATCCGGAGAATATCTAGGCGAAACAATTGTCGGAGGGGAGCGGGCACATCATCTTTCATTTCGGGCCGCCGAGGTGGATTGGCAGCTTTGGATAGCGGCGGGTGAAGATCCCGTGCCAGTCAAATATGTTATCACCAGCAAGTGGCTGACGGGCGCGCCTCAATTTATGGTGCAATTCTCCGGATTTGATAGCAGCATTTCTATTGCTCCCGATACGTTCGATTTTGAAGCGCCGGAAGGATCCCGAAGGATAGATGTGACCAATCCTGATATCTCAAGACTTTTTGTTGTGGAGTAGGCTTATGCGATGGTTCATGCAAACGAACAAACTGCTGGGTTGTGCAGCACTGGTTCTCGGGCTGATTGTTGAACCGGACACAGAACAGTGGCTATCGGGGGAAGGTATTGTGAAGCAAGCTGAGGCGCGGGTCGGACGACCGGGGACACCACGCAGTTATGCTGGAGTCGCCCGCCGGACAACACGCCGTGTGGTGCGCCGTACGACAATCTATGTTGCGAGTCTCCCGCCGAATTGCTCCCAGGTATCGGTCAACGGGGACGCCTTGTACCTTTGTGGCGGCACATATTACCAGTCAGTCGGCGGGCAATATGTTGTTGTGACTGTCGAATAACCCCTTTCATAGTAAGGTTATTTGCTGACAGCGCTTGCTTGAGCGCCCTGAAGTTAGACCAGCCTTCTCTCTGAAGTGGCAACTTGCCGGAATCGCTAGTGCCTCTGCTTCCCTAGCAAAATGCCTTCAAACTACTTCGCGTGCCCTACACCATGCAAAATGCGGAAATGGTAGGTGGAGTTGTGTCCCGTTCGCGACGCGCCAGACAAAATCACCTGTCAAGGAAAGCCCATTCCTCGTTCAGCATAAGATCGCGGTAAAGCTGGCCACCGTCGCAGAAACCTGATTAAACCACGCCAGAAGGCCAATTTGACCCCCCTTTTTCACTGGCACACTTGTCCCTGGAACTACTTCGCGACGCCATCACCAGCGCCTGCAACCAGAAAAAGACTGGACTGAAATCTCTGGCGGGAGATACTGTGATTGTATTCCCGCAATAAAGTTTCTGGCTCTTTCGAGCGCAGATACTGATCGAACAGGGAGCTTTAACGATGACACGGTTCAGGATTTTTCAACACCTCCCACTGAAGGTTTTCCGATTGGCATTCGCCGGTGCTCTCGCATCCGGGGCAGCTTTGCCCTCATTCGCGGAGAGCCAGTTAGAGAGCGTAACGCTGACCGACATCCGCGGCATGCGGTTCTGCGAATTCTTGCTGATCTACGAAGACCATGTGGATATCTATAATACTTCCGCCTCAGCCGGCTGTCCGGAAGACCTGTGGAAGGCCATGGATACCGCTCAGATCGCGGAAGCGCACGGGGCGGTAAAGGCGCAGCTGAACGGTCCGAAGTTCTGGGCCATGGATGAGCAGACCATCAATTTCGGGGAGGCCAAGACTTTTGCGGGAATCGAGGCGCGCTATGGTGCGACCCTGCCGCTTGCAGCGCTCGGTGCCGGTGAAGGCGCGGCCCCCTACAGCCCGTATATCAGTGCAAAAACGCAAACCATGACCTTCAAGGCGGGCAGCCCGGTCTATGAACTGGTGGATCCCGACGGCAACGTCTATGCCCTGAATGCTTGGGGGCCGGATGTGCGCGGTGGTGATCCCGCAAACCTGGCAGACCAGCTGTCGCCGGCCGAGGGATGGAGCTTCCGGGTAACCACTCCGGGCGAAGACCTGACCATTGAAGGCAGCACCGAGGCCCCGGTCGACATGGCCGGTGACGACATGCATCAGTACTACACGCGCTACGGAGCCGCCGCGCAATGAGGGCGCAGGCTCTTTCCCGCCGTGTGGCGGCGCTGCGTACGGCCTTGCTCGGCATGGCGTTGCTTGGATTGAGCGGTTCGCCTTCCGTTGCCCAAAGCACTGCGCCATCCGGGGGGCAGACCCTGTCCGGGTACGGGACTTCGGACAATCTGGAAACCGGCGACAGCGTCACCGAAGATCTTGCACTGGACGACCAGAGAATCGACGGCGTCCTTAGCTTCCCGAAAGCCGAGGAGTTCTTTGCGCCCTGGTTTGCCTGGAAGAAGCGGCTCAACGACAAGCACGGGCTGAAGCTGCAATTCAGCTACCAATCCTCGCATCAATGGTTGGACCAAAGCCTTGGAGAAACCAATGCGGCAGCGGCGCGGTTGCAGCTGCAGGGCTCGTGGACACTCTTGGGGCGCGGCTCCAAGAACACCGGCACGCTGACCTTCCGCCTTGAAAACCGCACCACGCTTGGCACCACGCTGCCGCCGACCAGCCTGGCCTTTCAATATGGCGGCATCGTGCCGTCGGGCGGATTCAGCGACTTCGGCTTTGCCCTGACCGAGCTTGCTTGGCGGCAGTCATTGCTGGACGGACGGTTCCGCTTCGTTTTCGGCAAAATCAGCGCTTTATCCTGGTACAATGGGCATGCGCTGTCCTCGTCGTTGCGCGGATTTCAGAATCTCGCCATGCAGAGCAGCCTGACCAAGCCCTCGCCGGGACGTGGCATCGGCGGTGGCTTCGCCTATGAATTTTCGCCGCAGTTCGGAATGGTCGCGGGCATTCATGACGCTAACGCCAAGACCGCAGACAACCCGTTCGACACGATCGGCGAGGGCGAATTCTACAAATCCATCGAATTCCGCTACTGGCCGACAACGCGGGACCGGCGGCGCTGGGATGTGGTGCGGCTACAGTTCTGGCATCAGGATGAGTTGGAGGCCAAGGGCACGCCCTCCGGGCAAGGGGTGACGTTTCTTGCCAGCAGGCTTTACGATGACAAGTGGTTTCCTTTCCTGATAGCGGGGTATTCCGACGGCAATGCCTCGCTGATGAAAAAGGATGTCACCGCGGGCCTCGGCATTGCTATCGACACGCAGCACCGGGCCGCGCGGGATGTGTTTGGGGTTGCGGTAAGCTGGGGCGAACCTTCGAACCCGCTGCTGCGGGAACAGATCACCAGCGAAGTTTTCTACCGCTTTACCCTAGTTCAGAATGTTGTCATTACGCCCTCGGTGCAGTGGGTCAAGAACCCCGCCGCAACCGCGGCCTTCGATGAAGTCCTCACTGCCGGTCTTCGACTTCGCGTGACGTTCTGACCGCAGCAAAGGGAAACAGGAGTCCTTCTGATGGCCGTACCATGGCACAGGCGTTGGCAGGCGAGAGAGGCTAAAGTATGAAAAAAGCCCTGCATTGGCTGCTGCATGAGTTGCGCAGAGGTTTCCCGGCCTTTCTGTTCTTCTTCGTTGCGTTCCACATGATCACTTTCACGAAAGCAGTGGCGGTCGCGGATTTCAGTGTTTCCTGGTTTTCCGCATCAGTTGCAACGGTTGGAGCTTTAACCGTGGCAAAGGCGATCCTGATTGCTGACAACACCGCTTTCGCACAGGCGTTTTCCTGGTGGCGGATCAGCAATATTCTTTGGAAGGCCTTTCTGTTTTTGATCATAGCCACTCTTTTCCGAATGGTCGAAGAACTGCTGCATGCTGCAGTCAAGCATGGCGGGTTCCGCGCGGGTTTCGAGGAGTTTACAGCGACGTTTTCCCGGCCGTATTTTCTTGCCCTGGAAATGTGGTTGATTCTGCTTCTGCTGCTGTACTGCGTGCTGACAAGCATGATCAGGGTCATTGGCCGTGAACAGGTCACGGAACTGCTGTTTTCAAGCGCCGGCTCAGAGAAGCCACACCACCGCTGAAGCCCGGTATATGTGCCTCCCGGCTGGCCGCCAGAGTTACGATGAGGCGGGTGTGATGCCAAAATCAGACCCTGCTGCCGAATTTTCAGATACCTGCAGCGCCTCCCGCTGCGGGGTCTTATCCCAAGGCCAGCATTTTGTTTGGCTGATTTCCAGGAGGAAAAAATGCCCAAGACATTCCTTTTGACAAGTTTGACAGCTGCGCTGGCGGCTTCAGCTGCTGTTGCCGGATCCGACGGCAATGCGGTCTCTGACGAAGTCATTGCCGAGCAGCGCGCCGCCCTTGCTGCCGCAACCGAAGGTATGGGGTTCGGCCCGCAGTCGCCGCGCGACATCGATGCGCCTGACGGTCAGAACCATCGTGCATTCGGCGCTGCGCCGACGGTGACTGAAATGATGCTGTGCGACATTCATTTCCACGAAAATGCCGAGCACAAAGGCGGTATGTTCACGACCTATGCAGGCAATGGCAACGGCCACGGATATGGCACCGGCTACAAATATGACGGCGAGCTGACTGAAGCCGAGCTTGCGCCCGTCGAAATGAAGGTTGGAGAAAGCCCTCATGGAGATCTTGTCCCGGGCGATACAATCGAAATTCATTTCGTTCACTCAACCGCGAGAGGGACGCTTGGAAACAGTCTTGATACCTGCCTCAGCGATGCAATCAGCAACCCGCAGCTGCGGGTTGAGGCCGTTGTTGCAGTGCTGGTAGCCGAGGGCGGTGCGGACTTCAGAGAGATGGCCCGCATTGAAGAAATCAATGGCCTCAACCAAGTCCCGAACCTTCCGTCCGATCTTGGTACACCGGTCGTCTATGATGGATCGACCACCGGCCCGGGGTACAACGAGAAAGGCTCGCCCTTCCAGGTCACTTGGAGCGTGCATCCGGAGGTCGTGAAACTGAATATCGGCTCAGTGGATGCGTGGCTCAAAGACAATCCATTCGGCGAAGATCACGCCCACGGTGTGCGGAATCTGGTCGTCAATCCCGATTTGTTGTCGCAAATTAATTGAGAGAACTGACGCTGAAGGGCGGGCAATTTCGCCCGTCCTGATTATTGCGCACGACGTCAATCACCCGGTCAAGAGCCATTCTTATACCACTGAGAAAGCGGCGAAAGATCATTTGCCCCCGCTCGACCAAGCTCATCACGATCCAGACAGTGTTACTGCGGCGAATGTCTCCTGCTTGCGGGTCCCGTCGCAAAATATACCGTTACCACTCAGTACGGGTGAAGCGCGATTTGAATGACTATCCAAAGATGATTCCTTGCGCGTAGCTGCCGTGTGGCTTTGATCTGATTTTGCAGTCGTAGCGATTGACTGGAAAGTCCGGCGACCTGATGGAGTGGATGCCCCTCCCGACGGCATCGTGATGTGCCATGCTGGTGCTGTTTTAACAGACCAGAAACAGAGGAGGCGGCAATGGAAATGGTTGCAATCATCGGAATGGATTTGGCAAAGCGCAGTTTTCAGGTGCATGGGGCAACAGCTGGTGGGGATGTCTTGTTCCGCAAGAAACTGTCCCGGGTGCAAGTTGTGCCATTTTTTGCACAACTACCAAACTGCACCGTTGCTATGGAGGCCTGCGCGACCGCGCATGACTGGGGGCGTCAGATCGGAGCACTCGGCCATGAAGTGAAATTGATACCACCCATCTATGTGAAACCTTTCGTCAAACGGCATAAAAACGATGCTGCTGACGCAGAAGCGATTGCCGAGGCTGCGTCACGTCCAACGATGCGAACAGTCGCCGTGAAAACACCTGAGCAGCAAAGCCGGGCGGTTTTGTTCCGAACACGTGACCTGCTCTTGCGACAACGCACGCAGCTTATCAACGCCTTGCGGGCTCATCTTGCCGAGTTTGGCCGGGTGGCACCAAAGACGACGACAAATATCAAACGCCTTAGGGAAATCTTGGAAGATCCTGAGAATGGTCTGCCACAAGTGGTGACAGATGTTGGATCAATCTACCTTGGCCAGATCGCTACGCTAACAGAACAGATAGGCGGGCTTGAAAAGCAGGTGCGCATCGAAGCGACAAGAGACGATACCGCACGCCGTCTTCAGACCATGCCGGGCATCGGTCCGATAACTGCAACGGCTGTCTCGGCCTTTGCCCCGCCTATGGAAATCTTTCGTCGGGGCCGGGATTTTGCTGCGTGGGTAGGGCTGGTACCGAAGCAACACTCGACAGGCGGAAAGCAAAAGCTAGGCCGAACGTCGAAGATGGGGCAAAGAGATATCCGTAGGCTTTTGGTCATCGGTGCCATGTCCGTCGTGAAAGTGGCGGTTCACAAGGGTGCCTCTGAAGGATCTTGGCTGCAAAAGATGCTCGCACGGAAACCACGTATGGTCGTCGCTATTGCGCTCGCAAATAAGATGGCGCGCAGGTTATGGGCCATGTTGGTGAAACACGAGGATTACAGAGATCCGGCCATCGCCGCCGCGTAAGCGTTGCGGTGGGCGGTACGTCGGGAATGTGAGGAGGTCTTTGAGTGTAAGGGCTAATGATCGGAAAGATCGGTTCAGTAAAACCAGAAATTCACAGCGGAATAATCAACCCGCCAACCTGATTTGGAACTGAACCGCGTATCTCCATACCGGCCAGCGGCATCTGAAACGCCGCATCAACAGGCCTGACAGATGACCGCATCCGTTCACAATCCCAAAACGTTCAAAAATAACTTGCATTTACTGGGGCATCCACAGATGTGAATTCGGGTGACAGATCTCGCTGCAGCATGCTTGAACGGCTGGTTTCACGCCGCGCAGGGGCGCCGAAAATGATGCAGTCGCGGCGATTTTCTGCTGCGAGCGCGCGCAGCGAAAAGATCCAAGGTATAGGTTGGGCTCGAACCGCACCACTGCAGCGGTGCGACCGTAGGTCTGGTCTGGATTGGCGAACGGCAAGTGCCGCCCGCCAAGGTGGTTCAAATGTCGATTTGCTCGGCGATGCTCAACGCATCTTCAAGTTCGACACCAAGATATCTGACAGTGCTGTCAACCTTTGTGTGTCCGAGCAACAGTTGAACTGCTCTGAGATTTCCGGTTTTGCGGTAGATCTCCGCCGCCTTGGTCCGGCGCAGCGAATGGGTGCCGTAGCCGCTGGGTTCCAACCCAATCGCAGCCACCCAATCCCGCACAAGTCGGCCATATTGGCGGGTTGAGATATGTAGGCGGTCATGAAACCGGCTAGGAAACATGAAACGGCAGCCGATCATTTCCGGCGACTTGATCCATGCGGTAATGGTATCCCGCGTGTTTTCAGAGAGTTCGAACTGAACGGGTCGCCGGGTTTTGCTCTGGATCACAGACACCCTCTCGCGAACGCGGTCATCTCTGACCAAATCGCTGACGGACAGTTTCACCAAATCGCATCCGCGAAGCTTGCTATCAATCGCCACGTTGAACAGCGTGAGATCACGCAGATTCCTGGCCAGTTCGAGCCGCGCGCGGATTGCCCACACTTGTTTCGGCAACAGCGGCCTTTTCTGGCCGACGGCCCGGCCCTTGTTCCAGGCATTTCGTTTCGGGGTGACTGCGGGAAGTTGGACTCTTGGCATATTGGGTCCTCCAATCCTCCCGCCAAGCCCAGACATCAGCACCGCGCTGACACCTGAATTTTACTGTTGGTTTGAATGACCGTTGTCCGATTGCTTGTTCTTCGGGAAACGTTACGGGTGCATTGGGCTGCTCTGAGCCCAAGCTTGCCGAATTGCAGTGCAGTAGCGAATGCCTGTTCTATTGTTAACCTTTTACAGCGTTCACCCAAGGCCATGCGAGCAAGCGTGTTAGAGAACTCACTTAAGCAGCGGAGCTGTCATTCGTGCTTTCTTCGTGCGCTCGCAGCACCGCACGCCACTCGTCATCCAACGCAGGCTCAGTCTGCAGTTGAAGCGCCCGCAGCCAATCGGGCACGACTGGGCGGGCGGCATCCTGACAGGCATTTTTGACCTCCGAGACGGTCTGTTCCGAGGCCACAATGCTTTTCAGCATGCTGACCCCTATCCTCCAGTCGTCTTGGCCATCGAACTTGCGCACCCGGTCCTTGGTAAACAGCTTGCGGATCAAGCGCCGCCGCAGCTGTGCCGCGCCCTCCGCCGCCGCAGTGCGGTCCGGGTACCTTTCTTCCCAAGGCTCTGCCAGTTCCTCCGCCGCGGGCAAGGCAAAGGACAGCCCGGCGCGAAGGCTGCCATCTTCTCCCTTGAAGACACGGCGAAGCTGTGCCGGCACTACGCCGACCTGTGCGACATCCACACCAATCCAGCCGCCAGCCTCAGGCAGACAAGAGCGGCCCGCATGCACCTCTACCTGTATACCGTTCAGCGACATGTCATGGCATTTGCCCGCGGCCTGCCCGCCGCCTTCCGTACGCAAGACCACAGGCTCATTCAGTTCGAACCGAACTTCGCTGCGCAGGAGCTGCGGCGTGATGGCGATTTTTGCCACCAGCAGCAGTACGACCATGTTAACCACCGACCAGAAGGCAACGACTGGCATCAGGTGGCTGGAAGCGATGATCTGAAGGTTGTAGCTGGAGTTTATGGCCAGCCCGGCAGTCATCAGGCCGCAAAGCAGAAGGCAGATGGCAACTGTTGCTGTGTCTTGTATTTCCGTCCATTCGCCGCCTTTGGGGGTGACCTTGAACGCATGGCCGTGCGGTTTCAGCAGCGTGGCGACCACCACGGGCAGCAGCCGGAAGGCTTGCAGAACGCCGTGCGCCATCGTTGCCAGCGGGTGGTATTTCCCCGGTGCAAAATGCCGGACGGCCGCAATGGCTGCGACAATTGCAGGCAGCTGGTAAGACATCACCGTGTCCGCAGACGCATTGACCAGCGGCGGCACTCCCGTGAGCAGGTATATGGCCGGCGTCACCATAGCAATGGTTTGGCCGAATGACTGGGTGATCCAGTGGAACGGCAGGAAAAAAAGGCGTTCATACCATCTCAGGCCAGGACCGCCAAACGGGCCTTCGCGAAGGAACATGATCTGGATGGCGCCGCGCGCCCACCGTGCCCGCTGAATGAAGAAGGCGTTGATGTTCTCCGGGGCCAGGCCAAATGCCAGACGCTCATCCAGATAGCGCGTAATGTAACCTTTACGTTTGAGGGCAAGCGTCAGGAGCATGTCTTCAGTGATCGAGCCAGAGGGCAGCTTGTTGCCGATCTCCTCCAGCGCGCTGCGCCGCACAATGCCGTTAGATCCGCAGCAAAAGGCGCAGTCATACCCGTCGCGTCCGGGCATGATCGCCTCAAAGAAGAAACGCTGGTCGTCGGGCATGACCTTGCTCATGTTCAGCGACGCCTGCATCGGATCGGGGTTGAAGAAGTTGTGAGGGATCTGCACGATCCCGATTTTCGGGTCCTCGAAAAACCCCATGGTCCGGTAGAGGAAATTGCGCTGCGGAATGAAATCCGCGTCAAGAACAAGGAAGAAGGGAGCAGAGGTGCGCGCAACCGCAGCATTGATATTGCCGGCTTTGGCGTGGGCATTGTCGGCGCGGGTCAGATAGCCGGCGCCCAGGCGCTCGCTCATGCGCTGCAACCAACCGCGCCGACCGTCATCTAGCACCCAGACATTGAGCTTTGCCTGCGGCCAGTCCAGCTCCACTGCGCCGACGATTGTCTTCTCCAGCACTTCGGCGGGCTCGTTGTAGGTGGCAATGAAGATGTCGACCTCGGGCAAGTCAATGGGGGCCATGCCGCGCAGCCGCGTCTCGTGCTCGTCCGCTTCCGGAGTGCGGTTGGTGCGGCGAAGCATGTAGGCATAAAGCACCGCGGTATCGAGCCAGGCCAGGATCTCGATGATGAAAACGGTCCAGATAAACAGGCCGGTCACGCTGAAAATACCGGCCGGCAACACCGTTTCGAACAGCCGCCAGCTGAGGTAGCGCAGGATCACTACTGTCAAGCCCGCCACCACCAGCCGGTCTGCCCAAGCGTTGTTCTGCCACCGGTTGCCGAACAGCAGTATCGCGGCGGTGATCAGCAGCAGGGGAACGAGGGATTCAGCCTGCATCCGGCGGGCCATCCCCGTCAGGAGCGGGCGACGCAGCCAGCGAAGGTGCGATACCGCGCAGCAGTTCCTCAAACCAATGACCCGCGACCGTCAGCATGTTGCCCAATCCGCGGTCGAAGCGCACTTCGGCAGTGCGACCGACATCGCAGAAATTCTGCGCGACTCCGGCCGTTGCCACATTTGCCGGGGCAAGGCGCAGCATGACAGACAGGCTGCCCTCTGTGAGATTTTCCGGCTCAGCAGCGAGCAACCCGGTGGCGCGCTGGCTGCCAGCGCCGCGCAGCGCCTCGACAGTGGCGGGGAAGGTCTCATCCGAGCCGCGCAGCCGCACCCGCGCCATATCCCCGGGGCGGATCGCCTCAAACGCCGTTTCATGTACAAACACCTCGACGAACCTGCGGGAGCAATCAAGAAGTTGCAGGACTTCGTCTCCCGCCGCGATCACCGCGCCCTTGGCAGGGGTTGCAGACCAGACCACGGCGCCGGTGGGCAATTGCGGGGCAAACCGGTCAAGCCGGTCCACCTCCTCGCGCAACGCCTCGGCCTCCTGAAGCAGACCGGTGCGCTGTGCGCTAACGCGGGCCTTCCGGCCCTTGAGGTCAGCCAGCCGGATTGCGACCTCATCCCGGCGTTGCCGGGCATAGCTGCCATCCTCTGTTCCCAGCCCAGGGAGGATACCATCCTTGACCCCGGCCATGCTCCGCACCGTCTCCTTGACCGCGGCGGCCAGCCGGATGACCTCGCCGTTTGCCTCGGCTGCGAGCGACGCCGCTGTCTCAGCCTGCGTCTGCGGCACAGACCCATTGGCAGACAGCCGCTCAAGCCTTTGAGCATCCCGCGCCAGCCGGTCCTGGCGTTCGCGCGCTGCCGCCAGCTCCCCGCGCAAACCGCTCAGCTGCGCCTCCAGCACTTGACGGGCAAGCGTTTGGACCTGTTCCATCCTTACCAGAAGTTGCTGGTCCAGCTGCGTAAGGGCGGTAATTTCAGTGATGATCGAAACCTCCTCCCGGGCCATGATTCCAATCCTGGCTTCCAGCCGCGCAAGCTCGGTCCGGCTGGAGCGCGACGCCTGAAGTTCTACAATTGCAGTGGCCGGCAGCACTGGCGTTGCGGGCGTGAGCGCGCCGGACATCAGTGCGCCGTCAAAGGGGCTTTTGACGGAAATGATGGGTGCGTTGACCACTGCAGCCCGTGAAATATAATTCGTTGCGTGTGGTGCAAATATCATGAACGCGGCACCAAGGCAGGCAAGGCCTGCCGCAATCCGCGCCGCTCGCTTCAGTTTCATGGTGGGACCCGGCGCCTGAAAATAAATACAATGGACTATCGCATTGCCGCGTTAATTGTTGATTGCCAGGCGGAGGCCGCCAACCTCAGTTTAGTTAAAATCCCATCAATCAAACCTAATCCAGCCGGGCCTGAAAGTTTAAGTTACGGCGCGGGGAGGCGGGATTTCAATTCTAACAAGTCTCACCACCACAGTATTCGGTAGGCATCCTTTCCTGCGGACATCGGCCGCATGAAATTCGTAAGCAGTCTTTGAAAGCTAACGCAACGAAAGTCTGTTTCGTTTCGCTCCTTGTGAGTTGCCCGTTCCAGCCTCGCTGCGCTGCATCAATGGCCGGTTTCATCGCTGCGTTACAGCGCCAGATTTCGAGCGCATGCAGCATTTCTTCCGCTGCGAGCGCGCGCAGCAAAAAATCACAATGCCCGCTCCGGGCTCGTTGCCGACCTTAGCCGCACCACGCACGGATGACCGCTTCGGGCTGGCTTTGGAAGTGCCGTTCGCCCTGAGCAGCGCTCAAGGCAACTGGCACAGGTGCCACGTCTATTAGTGTGCGGCGCTGGGTGTTCGTCAACTCAGGCTGTCCGTGAGTTTCGCATAAACGGTTGCTAACTTACTCAAGGCTGTGCGTTGAGGGTCTTCGACATCGCCCATGTCCAGATCAGCAAGATAGTTGTCGAGTGCGCGGCTTGTTCCTTCACGGTCATGATCGATGTTGTGTCCCAAGATGCGGTCGATCGTACCGAGGTCTACACCGATCAATCTCATCAAGCTTGCGGATGTCCGACGCAAATCATGGCGATGCCAGTTGGTGGTTTTGCTTTCACGCTGGATTGCCTTGGTGATCCGATCCCAGTTTTGCAGCTCCGTATTGCAGGAAGATGGGAATACAAGTGCGTCAGGCTCTTGGCGGCGCCTCTCATAGCCAGGGAGACTCTGAAGAAGATCGATCACAGCGTCGGGGATTGGCAGGAGCTGCGGGCTTGGCGGGCCCTTGGTCATCTTTACTGATGGCTTAAGCCATTCCCGGCGCTGGAAATCAACGTCTCGCCAGCGCATGGTCACGACCTCATCGAGACGTGCAGCAGTGAGCAGGATAAATCGCAAGGCGATCGGGCGCATGTCGATAATCGGGTTCATTCGCATTGCCAGGCAGGCGGGCGCCGGATGGACGAGAAGCGGAAGCACTTTCTCCATTTCCTCTCGCCTCAATGCCCGTTTCCTTTTTCCCGTGATGCTGGGGTCGTTGCTTGCCGGATCAGCGGTGTCGCGCATATCCGGCACGTTCAGCACCGGCAGGCGTTTGAGCCCGGAAAAACGGAATTTTTCGCGACCCGCAGCCCAATCGAGTACGGACATGAGGTAGGCGCGCGCCCGGCTGCACTGTCCGTTCGCAGTTGGTTTTCCTGAAGGCGGGTTATAGTTTCTCATCGCAGCCGCAAGGTCGTCAGGCGAGATTTCAATTGCCCGTAAATCGAGAAGTGGATTGAAGACCGAATGAATGCGGCGCTCCGCCTCAGATTTCCCACCTTGACGTCGGGGTGTCCATGTCACTCGAATTCCCGTACGCTCGGCTTTGAACTCATCGACCAGTTCACGCAGTGTCGGAGATGCCTTTAGCGCGTCCTGGTTTTTCCTTAGGATGTGGTTGAAGTTTCCCTTGGTTTTCTGGACCTCAACGCGCTTTTCGGCGGCCATCTCGCGGGCGCTCTTCAGCGATATGTCGGGGTAGGACCCGATAGTGATGCGCTGCTCAATACCGTCCAGGGAACGTACCCTGACGGAAAACGTCTTCTTTCCGGTTGGTGTAACTCTAAGTGTAAGCCCAGGCTGCGCATTCCGGGCTTCGCGGACAGCCATTCCAACGGCACGCGGACAGTCATTCCGGGGTGCGCGGACAAAGTTCGCGCGGGATGCTGAGCGTTTGATCTGACATCTCAGGTGTCGGTTTGTTCGTCAATGGTTTTGGCCGCGGGGGCATCGCGGGTCTTGCGCATCGACGGACCTTCGAGAGGCAATCTGTGCGCGTTGTGGATCAGCCGATCGAGGATGGCGTCTGCGAAAGTCGGTTCGTCGATGA
>NZ_LYUZ01000119.1 GCF_001679925.1 Leisingera sp. JC1
CACCGGTACCGCAGCTCCGCTGGCCACCGTTCCTGCCGCACAACCGGATACAGCCGCCCTGCCGCAGGCCGCGCCCGCCAGCCAGTCCAGCCCGGAGGCTCAGCCCGAAGCCGCCGCCTTGCCCGGCACCGCACCGAGCCCGCAGCAAACACCCGCTGCCGTGCCTGACGCCCCCCGCATCAAGGCCGCGCTCGTCTTTCAGGGCGGCTCCGGCGATATCGACCCGGTCTCCCTCGCTGCCTTCCAAAGCTTCATGCAGCCCGGCGATGCAGTGGCTGACGGCGACCCCCTGCGTGATGGCGTCTCGGGCATCCTCGCCGCCGTGCCCTGTTCCCGCCTGCAGGTCGCCTTTGTCCCTGAAACCGCCACGCTGGAGGTCCGCGGCCACCTGCCCGAGGATGGCCTCCGTTCCCCGGTCCTGACCGCCCTTCAGGCGCAGATGGGCGCAGATATCACCGTCTCGGACGAAATGCGCCTGCTGCCCCGCCCGCAATGCGGCGCGCTGGCAGGCATCTCCAACGTCGGCCTGCCGCAAAGCACCGACCAGATCACCAATCCGCTGCTAGTGGGCAGCGATGCCCACGCCCGTGTGCTGGACTATTCCGGCGGTGAGCGGCTGTTTTTCGACCTCACAGCGCCGGACTACCCTTCTTACGTCTACGTGGATTATTTCGACGCCGGCGGCGCGGTGCTGCATCTGTCGCCAAACGAACTGGTGCCGCTGGCCGAAGCGGCACCGAAAACCGCCCTGCGCGTCGGTGCCAAAGAGGCCGGAGACCCCGGCCTGCAGATCACCGTCGCGCCGCCCTACGGCCAGGAAATCGCCGTCGCCTTCGCCGCCTCGCATCCGCTCTACGACGGCACCCGTCCCCTCAGCGAACCCGCGGAACCCTACCTGGAGTTCCTGCGCGCCCAAGTGGCTGCCGCCCGCACCGAACATGCGGATTTCAAAGGCGAATGGGTCTATTTCCTGATCACCACCCACGCCCCCTGACGTCAAACGCAAAGGCAGCACTCCCGCGCCCGCAGGCCCGCGGCTGACGCCGCCAGGCCTTGGCGGCCTTGGGCCCGGCGCTGCGCTGACGCGCAGCGTCTCCCCCGCCGTTGTCCGGGTCAAGGGCTGCGCCAGCAGCCGCGCGGCACGCGCGGTTCACCCTTGAGGCGGAAAAGGGCGGAACACCATTGATAGGGCGCTTAAGGGCAAACCTGCCCTTAAGCGCCTCTCAGCAAATGGAAACCCGGCTTCCACCCCGCACAGCGCCGCGCCCAACTGCGAAGGTGCATTGGCCAGAATGCGCCGGAACAGGCGGGAGCCCTCCCCTGCCCTGCCGGTTCAGAACCCGGAAATTACTGGCAGCCGCCCGCGGCCCAGCTCTTCAGCACTTGTTTCAGGGCCCCTCCAAAGGGGTGCTGTTTGCCAAGCGACCGCTGCATGTTGAGGCTCAGGTAGGTGTTGCCCTGCGTGCACAGCCGCTCACGGGTCCACTGGTGGCAATTGCTGCAGGACTGGTCTTTCCAGTAGCTGTCCGGCAGCCCTTCGATGGGCGGAAATGCCGGCGAGCGGGTCACCGCCTCAGCCAGCGTCAGCCCGGAAATCTCCGGAACACCGACATGCAAGGGGCTGGCATAGGTCACGGGCCCTGCTTCGCTGACCGGCTCCGGCGCCTGTTCCGCGGCCAGCTCAGGCGCCGTGGCTGGCGCTTCGCCGCCAGCCGCCGGATCCTGTCCAGCGCCTGCAGCCAGCGCTGCAACCTCTGCCGCAGCCATTTCCGCGAACTGCCCTTCAGGGTAGGCCATCAGATAGGCCTCATAAGCCGCCTTGCTGCCATCCCCCTGCGCCGCCTGGAACATCGATGTCTCTGCGTCCTGAACAGGGGCTGGAGCCGGCGGTGCCTCTGCCACCGGCTGGCTGGCCTGCAGCTCCTCCTGCACCAGCTCCGCCAGCAGCGCCCGCGCCTCATCGGCGTGTTTGCCGTCGCCATAGCCGCGCAGGTACAGCATGATCTGCATCGCGTCGCGCGATGCCTTGATAGATGCCCAGATCTGCGCTTCTTCAAGCTCCGCGGCGGTCATCGCTGCCTCCGGGGCCGCAGCCGCAAAGGTGAAATCGCTTACCAGCGAGGACGTGTCCCAGGGCGTCTGCTTGCCGCCGCTCTGCTCCAGCACCGCCCGGCGCACCTGCTTGAAAACCTGTTCGACCGGCGCTCCCGGCACCGTGATCTCGCGCGCCAGCGCTTCGGTGAAGGGGCTGTTCTCCCCCTCCCCGTCCAGCGCCACATCACCCGGCGCGGTGGCATAGGCCAGGAAGGTGCCGGTCGGCGCCTTCATCTCCGCCAGGCCGCTTTCGTTCAGATCGGCCACTGTTTCGAACGGATTGTTGCGGCAGGCGTCCAGGATCACGATGTTGGTGCGGTTGCGGGCAGAGGCCATCTGCCGCAGGACCGACTGCGCCTCAATCGCCATCAGGTCCAGATCCGCAGCATCCGACAGCGCCACATCCACCGGCAACAGGTAGTTGCTGCCAAAGCTCTGCACCCCGTGGCCGGCATAATAGAACAGCCCCGTCGCATCCTCTCCGGCGTTGCGCAGCTTGCGGCCGAACTGGGCAATCGCACGTTTCATCTCGATCTGCTTGGCGTCCGCCGCCAGGGTCACATCAAAGCCCAGGCCCTCCAGCGCCCCGGCGATCAGCCGGGCATCGCGCACCGGATTGTCCAGCGCCGAAACCGCACCGTAGCTGGAGTTGCCGATCACCAGCGCCAGCCGCTCCTCTGCCTGGGCCAGCACGCCCCAGCAGGACGCCGCAACAGCCAGCAGCATCAGCCGGACCCCGATCATCAATACTTGCACCTGTCTGCTCCACTTCCCGCCCCGGTGCCTGTCCGCCCGGGGATGCTTCCCAATTCTTAAGGGTATTTGGTTACCAAACTATCGCTTCCCTTGCACCCGGCAGCAAGACTGCTGTTAGTCTGGGGGCATCGCTTACTGCCCGGCCCAACGGCCGGGATGTTCCTTTTCAGCAACCCGGACGGATTCCGCATGCTTCGCATAACCATCTCAATAATAACACTTTTTCTCCTTCTCATCCGCCCTGCCCTGGCCGCGGGCCCGTTTGAAGGCGGCTGGCAGCTGACACCCGAATCCTCTGCAATCCGATTCATATCGATCAAAAAAGGCAGCATTGCGGAATCCAGCCGCTTTGCCGCCTTCTCCGGCGGCATCTCCGGGACCGGCGAGGCCAAAATCCACATCGCGCTCGACTCTGTCGACACCTCCATCGACCTGCGCAACGTGCGGATGCGGTTCCTGTTCTTTGAAACCTTCACCTACCCCGAGGCGGTGATCACGGCGCAAATCAGCCAGGATCAGATTGCCGATCTGGCAGCAGTGCAGCGCAAGCAGATCGACCTGCCTGTCACCCTTTCCTTGCATGGGGTCACCGCAGACCTGACGGTCCCTGTCGCGGTAACACTGCTGGACGACACCCGGGTCGCCGTGGCCACCGTGCAGCCGGTCATCCTCAAGCTGGAGGATTTCAACCTGAACCCCGGCCGCGAAAAGCTGGAGGAAGCCGCCGGCGTCACCATCACCCCCGTTGGCCTGGTCAGCATGGACCTGATGTTTGAGCGCGGCGGCGCGGGCGGCGCATCTGTCCCCGCGGGGACAGTCACCGCCGGAGCCTCCACAGCGCTGGAGGCCAGCGGCGATTTCAGCCGCGAGGCCTGCACCGGAAGGTTCGAAATCCTGTCGCAGGGCCGCAGCGTGAACTTTGCACCCTCCACAGCCCGGCTTGATGCCAACTCCCGCGATTTCCTCAACAGCCTGTCGGACATCATCCGCCGCTGTCCCGGCATGGTGGTTGAGGTCGGCGGCCATACCGACAGCCAGGGCAAGGCCGCCTGGAACATGACGCTGAGCGAGAAACGTGCGGCAGCAGTGAACCAGTACCTGCAGCAGAAAGGCATCCCTGCAGAACGTCTGGTCGCGGTCGGCTACGGCGAGACCACGCCGCTGGTGTCTAACGACACGGCGCAGAACCGGGCCAAGAACCGGCGCATCGAGTTCAAGGTCTTGAACTGATCAGCGCAGACGCGCTCGCACATGGCTGTCCCCGCGGGGACAGCAGGAAAAATGATCAGGGACCCGGGTGCAATTCCGGGTCCTTTTCTTTTGGTTTCGCAGCACAGACAGCACCCATCCCCCGCTCTGTCCCCGCGGGGACAACCTAAAAAGCAGGCCCAAACACGCAAGTTAGAGACGGAAAAGGCCCGGCAGCGCAGCCGAGCCTTTCCAGATTTCAAATCTTGTCCCCGCGGGGACAGATGCCTTAGCTGTCGTTTTCCAAAGCAGCAAAGAAGGCTGCAATTGCCCCTTCCAGCTTGTGCCGGTCGATCTCCGAGAAGTCCCGCTCCATCGCCATTTCGATCTTGCCGTCACGCGCCTGGCAGCGGACTGTTCCCGCGGGGACAGTGCAGCGCAGGGTGGTCTTGGCGACACCCGGCCGCGGCGCAGCGGCTGCACGGGGCGCCGCCTTGCGCTTGCCCTCAAGAAAACCGCGCAGCACCTCCAGCTCTGCTTCTTCGGTTGCGGCTTTCGCACCCGTCAGTGCCTCTCGCAGCTCCGGGGTGCAGGCGGCATCCGCCTCCAGCCGTTTCCTCAGCTCCAGACCCAGCGCGCGCGGGATTGCCTCCGGGAACTTCAGCAGATCACCCACCGCGCCCAGCAGCTGGGCGAAATGGCGGATATAGATCTTCTTCTGCCGGCCCGCAGAGGCGTAAAGGTCGCTGACCGCATCTTCGAGGGATTTCGCCCTGGTGCCTTCGTCCTGTGAGTAGTTCAGCGCCAGCTGTGCCATTTCCGCAAAGGAGATATCCCGGCGCACCAGGTTCTCGTCCACCATCCGGCGGTAGAGGTTTTGCAGCGTGTCGCCCTTGGCCACCAAACCCGCGGGGATATGCTCATAAGCCTCATCCTCCGTCTCCCGCAGCAGCTCCACATAGGCCCGCAGCCGGCGGTAGCCCTGGATCAGCTCATAGGTGCCGTCATCGTTTTCCTCGACCCGGATCGGGTTCGACAGTCCGATGGATTTGATCGAGGCCTTCAGTTCGTCGAGGTCCGGGTCGCGCCCCTCGCGGCGGTCGCGGATCAGTTTCGCCGCGCCGATCCGGCCGATCGGGATCCGGTCGACCATCAGGCCCAGTTTCTTCAGCCGCACGAATTCATGCGCCAGCCGGTCGTTTTCTTCGCGGATTTTCTGCTCTGCCTCCGCCCGGCTGCGCAACGCGTCGGCGTTCTCGGAGATCGCTGTGGCCATCGGTCCGCGGCGCGGTTCAGACGGTTTACGCATCCGCTGCTCAGGCTTTCTGACAGCAGTCTCCGCGGGGCGCGGCTTTGGTTCAGAGGGCTCGTTAGGTTCAGTCGGGAAGTCGATGTCGAAGACTCTGCGTTTGCTCATGCCTCATCCTCCAGTTTTTCCCAGGCTTCCAGCGCGTAGGCCTTGAATTCGTCATAGGCCTGATCAAACGACGCCCGCGCACGGCGCCAGGTTTCGCGTGTCATGTCCCGGTAATCGATTTCGTAGATGGAACTCAGGAAGCGGCCCGATTGTTCGACTGCGCGGGTCATCTCGATCGGGTGCTCCGTCATTCTACCCTCAAAAACCTTCATAAATGCCGAACGCATCGCACGGTGCAAATCGTTACCGCTTTCGTAACGGGTCAGCAGGAAGCGGACGTCCTGGAAAACCTTGGGCAAAGCAAATGTCCCCGCGGGGACAACGCCGTTAAAGGCGGAGAGATCCTCCAGCGCCTCGGACAGCTGGCCGATGAAGGAAGTGGTGGAATCATATTCCCAATAGCCGGGGCCGGAGGGGATATAGAGCATGTCGGCGGCAAACACCGCGTTCATCGACTGGTAGCCGATGGCCGGCGGGCAGTCGAAGATCATCAGGTCGTAATCCTCGGCCGGCAGCTGGTCGAGGTAACGGGACACGGCCGCAAAAAACGACCATTCCGGGTTCAGATGGCGGTACTGGGCGGAAGCGAACTCCACAAAGGCCGCATTGGCGCAGGACGGGATGATGTCGATGGTCGGCCAGCTGGTGGGTTTAACGAAATCGCTGACCCGCAGATCCTGCAGCCCCATGCCGGTGATTGCCTCGGGCAGCTGGCGCTGGGGCAGGGCGGTGCCGGACTCGGCACCCTGCGAGGCAGCGTTCATCCGTTCCGTCTCGCGCACCAGGTCGCGGGCCATGATGCCCCAGACGGTGTAATCCTCGGTCACATCGCTGAGACCCATGGAGTGCGACAGGGTCGCCTGCGGGTCGAAGTCCACACAGAGCACCCGGTAGCCGTCCAGCGCTGCGGCATGGGCGAAGTGCAGGGCGACGGTGGATTTGCCGGCCCCGCCCTTGAAGTTGGAGATTGCCACCCGCAGGGCGCGTTTCCCTGCGGGGCGCTTGGGCAGCAGCGATTTTCGGTTGATCTTGATGCGGCGGCGCAGCTCGTTGATCTCCTCCAGCGAATACCAGCGCTGGCGGCCGTCTTCCTCCACATGGCCCTGGGGCAGGGAGGGGTCGGTGGCGAGCCGCCCGCGCAGCGTCGACTGGTTGACGCGGAAGATCAGCTCCGCCACTTCCCATGAGGAGAACCGGCGCAGGGTCTTTTCCATTTCGGGGGAGAAGGTCTGCTGGCGGATCCAGCTTTGCATCTTGAGGGATTGGGCCTGCATCCTGGACAGGTCTTCGTGCGTAAACATCGCTGCTCCTTAGCCTCACACGGTGTTGTTTTTTGAAAGCGTCCATTTCTGCAGGACGCTAATTCAGCCTCAATATCCATTTACGCCGAATTTGCAAAAAACGCAAAAGCTAATATGGTCTGGAAGAGCGTCCTGTCCCCGCGGGGACACATCTGCAAAAGGCCCCGTGAAATAAGGGCAGGGGCGATTCGGAAGGCTGATGCCAAACGATTCGTTTCATTGGGTTTTTCTGGGGTTCAGACGCCAGATTTCGGGGGACACCCCGAAGCAAGACACAGCAGATTGGGGGACATTCTGGCGCGAATAGGGGACATCTAAGGTGTCACCCAATACCATAGATACCAATTTTTCTTTCGAAAAAGGGATTGGGTTTGAATTGAATTCCCGCCGGCGCTTGACAGAATCGGAATTCCGGACGCAAATCAGATACAATAAACGAATAGCGTTGAGTTCAGGGCAAAACCGGCCGACGCATTTCCCGGTAAACACCCCGGGAACACTTGAGGCAGCATATCCCGCCCAGGAGGGCAGGAAGGGAGAAACGGGGGCAGCAATGCTTGCCAAACGGCCTGCGGGGCGCAACGCCTCTGCATTGAAGTATGACATCCTCACGGCGATGGGGGCTTTTGCGCTTGGCCAGGGCAAGGGCGCGCAGAAGCTGGTTCTGCGTTTCATGACATTGATGACCGCCCGCTACAACTGGCAGCGCGATGAGCTGGCAGTGGGGCAGCGGGAGATTGCCCGGCTGTGGGATGTCGACGAGCGCACGGTGAAGCGCGAGATGGCGAAGCTGCGCGGCATGGGCTGGCTGGTGGTGAAACGCCAGGGCGCGCGCGGGCGGGTCACGGAATACGGGATTGATCTGGAACGGCTGCTGGCGGACACGCAGGAGCGCTGGGGCGCGGTCGGGCCGGACTTTGAGCACCGGATGCAAAGCAAAGACGAGCCTGCACCGAATGTGGTGCCCTTGCGGCCCGGGGCGGTTCCGCAGGCGCCGGATGTTTCGGACGGCAGCGAGTGGAGCCTCGCCAAGGCGGTGCTGCATGCGGAGGACCCGGCCAACTATGCCTCCTGGGTGCAGGGGCTGGAGCGCGCGGGCAGGGCAGGGGGCAGGCTGGTGCTGAAGGCGCCGAGCCGGTTCCATGCCAATTACGTGATGTCGCATCTGATGCCGCGGCTGCTGGCCGCCTGCCGGGATGTGGACAGCGAAGTCTCCGCCATTGTTGTGGAGGCATGAGGCGGAAACGGCATGCCTGCGGTTGAACCCCTTGGGGCCAAGGCATTATGTGGGCGGGCAGGGGGCCTGGCGTGACAGGCCCCGCGGAACAAGGAGCAGCCGGACATGAGCGGCGCGCAAGACAAGATCTGTGTCATTGGCCTCGGCTATGTGGGGCTGCCGCTGGCGGCGGCCTTCGGGCAGCACCGGAAGGTTATGGGGTTCGATATTGATCCCTCGCGCATTGCCGAACTGCGCAAGGGCGAAGACCGCACGCGGGAGCTGGAGGCCGAAGAGCTGGCCGCGGCGGAATTTCTGCGTTTCACCTCCGACCCGGCAGAGATTGCGGACTGCTCCATCTACATCGTCACCGTGCCGACACCGGTGGATGCCAGCCACCGCCCGGACCTGAGCCCGCTCCTGGCGGCCTCGGCCGTTGTTGGCGGAGTGCTGAAGCCCGGTGATCTGGTGATCTATGAATCCACCGTCTATCCCGGTGCCACCGAGGAAGACTGCGTGCCGGTGCTGGAGGCGCGCTCAGGGCTGAAATTCAACGTTGATTTCTTTGCGGGCTACTCGCCCGAGCGGATCAACCCGGGCGACAAGCAGCGGCGGCTTAAGGATGTGGTGAAGGTAACCTCCGGCTCGACGCCCGAAGTGGCGGAGCGGGTGGATGCGCTTTACCGCGAGGTGGTCACCGCGGGCACCCACAAGGCCGCCAGCATCCGGGTGGCAGAGGCCGCCAAGGTGATCGAGAACAGTCAACGGGACATCAATATCGCGCTGGTGAATGAGCTCGCCAAGATCTTCAACAAAATGGGGATCGACACTCAGGCGGTGCTGGAAGCCGCTGGAACCAAATGGAATTTCCTGCCGTTCCGCCCGGGTTTGGTGGGCGGGCACTGCATCGGGGTGGACCCCTATTACCTGACGCATAAGGCGGAGCAGCTGGGCTACCACCCGGAGATCCTGCTGGCGGGCCGGCGGCTGAATGACGGCATGGGCGCCTATGTTGCGGGCGAGATGGTTAAGGCGATGCTGAAGCGCGGCCTGCCGGTCGCTGGCGCGCGGGTGCTGGTGATGGGGCTGACGTTCAAGGAGAACTGCCCGGACCTGCGCAACACGCGGGTGATTGATGTGGTCCGCAGCCTGGAGGAGTACGGCGCGGAGGTGGATGTGTATGATCCCCACGCCGACCCGGATGAGGCGCGGGCCGAGTACGGCATCCCTCTGGTATCTGAGCCGGGGCAGTGGGCCTATGCCGGGGTTGTGCTGGCGGTGGCGCATTCCGAGTTCCGCGAAATGGGGGCGCAGGCGATCCGGGCCTTGGGGTCCGAGGGCGCACTGATCTATGACCTGAAGTATGTTCTGGGGCCGGACGAGGCGGATTTGCGGCTCTAACCAGTGAAACTCCCGCCGACGCTTGATTTGCTGTATTCTGACGGTGTCAGCAAGGAGGCCGGCTATGAGTGATGTTCTGGAAGGCCGCTGCCTGTGCGGCGCGGTGAAAATCCGTGTTGAGGGGGCGCATGATCCGCGTCCCGGGGCCTGTCACTGCCGCATGTGCCAGCGCTGGAGCGGCGGGCTGTTCCTGTGCTTTGAGGCCGATGCGGAGGCGGTGACCGTGGAGGGACCGGTTTCGCGCTACCAGTCCTCTGCCTTTGCCGAACGGGCGTTTTGCAGCACCTGCGGTTCGCAACTGTGGATGCGGGACGTGGACAAAGAGGGGGAGGCCTATGACCTGATGCCGGGGCTGTTTGACGAAGCGCTGGCGTGGCCGCTCAGGTCGGAGATCTATGCCGACCGGGCGATGGCCTCGGTGCGGCTGGAAGGGGATCACAAGCGGGCCACCCGGGATGAATGGGAGGCGCAGAACCCGTTTATCGGCGGCGATGTCTGAGAGCCGGTATCAGCCCCCGACGCGGGGCAGTTTCGGGCCGCTCCAATAGGCGCCGCTGTCCTGGCGCAGGGCGTCATAGGCGGCGATCCGGCGCCGGGCGTCCTCGCTGCCGGCATCAATCAGATGGGTGAGCAGGCATTCCAGCACTGCCATAGCGCCGCCGATGGCGCCGAACGGGTGCAGCGAATTGGCGGCGACGGCCAGCACATGGTCAGTGCGGATGCCGGGGGCGATCACCTCGCTGTCGGAAATCAGGATCACCTTTGCCCCGCGCTCTCCCGCCAGCCGCAGCGCCTGGATGGTGCCCGCGGAGTAGGGGGCGAAGGTGAGGGCGATCAGGCAGTCCTTTGGGCCTATGTCGAGGAGATCGTCCAGCGCGGCGCCCATGTGGCGGGGCACGAGGTCCAGCGAGGGCAAGGCCATGCGGCCCACGTAGTGGAAGTAATAGGCCAGCGCATAGGACGAGCGGGTGGCGGTGACATAGCTTCGGCGGGCAGACAGCAGCGTGTCCACGATGGCCTGGGTGCGTTCAGCCGTCATCAGCCGCAGGGAGCGGGAGGTGATGTTGAGCTGGTTGCGCGCGGCGGCGGCCTGCAGCTTGCCTGCCGGGCCTTGGTCCTGCATCTGCTCCAGCCAGTCCTGGCCGAGGCCGACCTCCTGCGTGGTGGTGAGCGCGGCGCGGAAGGGGGCGCGGAAGGCCTCGAACGTGTCATAGCCCAGGTGCTGGGCCAGGCGGACAAAGCCGTTGGCGCTGATGCCGGTCCGCTCGGCTGAGGTGCGCACGGTGTCGAGGCCGAAGTCGCCGGGATTGTCGATCACGTATTTCGCCGCCGCCTTGAGCTTGGGCGGCAGGGCGTCCATCTGGTCTTTCAGATGCTGGATCAGCCGGGCGGTTTTCCGGGGGTCGAGATGCGGGTCCATGCGCCGTATCAGAGCAGATGTGCGGAAAATGGCAAGAGCGGAACGGGTGTTATTCTGAGAGGAACGCCACCAGGTCCTGGCGGGCATGCAGGATGCGGATGATTTCGGGAAGGCCCTGCTCCAGCCGGTAGATCACCAGATGCGCACCGGTGGGGTGGATGCGGACCGGGGGCGTGAATTCACCCCGTTCGCGGGCCATTTCCGGGAAATCCGCCAGCAGGTCGAAGAGGGCAAACAGGTTGTCGGCATAGGCATCCGCCTGCGCCTCGCCCCAGGTGTCCAGGCCATAGCGCCAGATCGCAGCAAGGTCGGCGCGGGCAGCGGGGCGGATCCGCCAGCGTTCCTCAGCCATTGCGGCGCATGGCGGCCTTGAAATCTTCGGCGGTCAGCGCCTTAGCCGGGCCGCTGGCAAGGCCTGCGTCGATGGCGGATTGCAGCTCGGCAATGGCGGCGGTGCGGGCCTGATCGCGGCGGATCAGGTCGCGGACATAGTCGCTGGAATTGGCATAGGTGCCGGCGCGGGCCTGTTCCTCGACCCAAGTTTTCATCTGGTCCGGCAGGGAGACGTTCATGGTGGCCATTGGCAGGCTCCTTTCGCTGGAACAGAATATGGCAATCTTTGCCAAGATAGCAAGGGGAGGTGGAATAGCAGGCAAATTAACCCTTACGCAAAAAGCCCGCAGCCAATTGCTGCGGGCTTTTTGTTGTTCCTGCGTGGTTGGATCAGGCTGAAACTGCTTTCAGGCCCTTTTCCTCCAGCGGCTGGATGCTGCCGTCTTCGCTGACGGTCACTTTGTCGCCATGCTCAAGGCTGTCGAGGCCCTTGCAGGCGACCAGCATCAGCACGTCTTTTTCACGCGCGACGATGGCCATGTGGCTGAGCCAGCCGCCGACCTCGGACAGCACCGCACCGGAGCGCTGCACCCACGGCAGCCAGGCCGGGTTGACCATCCGGCAGACCAGAATGTCGCCGTCCCGGAAGTCCGCGAATGCCGCCGGGTCGATGCAGCTGTCGTCCTCCATCCAGAACACCCGTGCTGTGGAGCTGCCGCTGCCTGCGACGCAGGTGCCGCCCATGGTGCCGTCACCCGACTGGGCCTGGGCACCAAGCGACAACAGCTCGCAGTCGCGCAGGGTGAGGGTAACGTCCGTCGGCGCGGATTTCTTGCGCAGGGCTTCCTTCTCTGCCCGTGCCTCTGCCAGATCGCGCAGGGGGGCCGGGTTGGACCAGTTGCTGTCCAGAACCTCCGCGAAGGTCAGGCTGAACACCAGATCCTCCAGCCCGCTGGTCCGGCCCAGTGCCAAGAGGGCACGGCGCAGTTCGGCGACGGCGCGCAGGGCCTCGTGCTTGGCCTGTTCCTTGAGGTCCTGATAGGCGATGGCGATGCCGATGGTATCGTCCAGCTCATCCGGCAGGTTGGCCGGGACCGGCACCGCGCCGATCGGCTCCACCGTGCTGTCGAGCAGGGAGTTCAGCAGCGCCGGGGCTTCGGCGTAGCGGGGCGAGGACAGCTCGTAGTCGAAGATCGAGCGGTGGCCCATCAGCCGCATGGCGCGCGTCTGGGCGTCCTTGCCGGTGCAGGAGGCGAGCAGGCTGGAAGGCGCATTGGGCAGCTCCGCGTGCATCAGATGCGCGCGCAGGGCCGGGTCGCCGGCCGCCGCTGTGCCTGCCTCGCCCATGGTGAAGCCCGCCAGGATGTTGATCTTCTCGGCTTCCAGATAGACCTCTTGGATGAACATGTCCTTGAGGGTGGAGACCGCCTCCAGCAGCTTGTCCTGCGGCAGGGCGGTGTAGTCCACGGCCTGCCAGATCGCCAGCTTGTCGCGCAAGGCTGGCATGACCTCGCTGCGGAAGCGGGTGATCATCGGACGCGCCTGCTTGCGCAGCTGCTTGGCCTTGGCGGCGGTGAGTTTCAGGGTCATGCCCTGTTTCAGCGCCACGTCGACATAGGTCTTGCCGAACAGGTTCACCAGATGGCCGTCGCGCCCCTCGGGCAGGCCATAGGGCACACCCAGCTCGCGGCAGGCCAGGTCAACGCTGCCGCCCGGTGCCCACAGTTCGCTCATCAGCGAGAAAGAAAGCGGGGTGGGGCGGGGCAGGACCTCGGACATTTCGTCCTGTTCCAGGATGGTCTGGTCCGGATCCGCATCGGCGTAGCGGTCCAGCAAGTCGCGCCATTCACCCAGACGGACCTGTTCCTGCTCGGTGCCCAAGGAGAGCGTGGTGATGTCGCGGCTTTGCACGATCTGGAACTGGCCGTTTGCATAGGCCCATTCGACATCCTGCGGGCAGCCGAAGGTCTCCTCGATCTGACGCCCAAGCGCCAGCAGCGGCGCCATGTCCAGGGTTTGGTCCTGGTCCTCGGATGCGGGCAGGGTGGTGTAGCGGCCAAAGCGCAAGGAGGTCGGGGTGACGCGGCCGGACACCAGATCCTCGCCGCAGCCCTCGACCCATTCGATCATGCACATGCCGGGGGCCATCGGGTCCTGGGTGAAGAGGACGCCGGCGTATTCCGCCTGCACCATCTCCTGCACCACGATGTTGCCCTGGTCGGTGCTGTCGCCCTCGCCTGAGTAGCTGGCGGCGCGGTCCGAGGAGAAGCTTTCAACCACTTCGTCCAAGGCAGTGCGCATGGTGTCTGCGGTCACGTCGAGCACGGATTCAAAGACGCCGGCAAAGCTCTGGTCAGCGCCGTCCTCATTGCTGGCGGAGGAGCGCACGGCAACCGGCTTGCCGCCTGCAAGGGCAAAGACCTTGGCGGCAAAGGCGTCTTTCTTGGCGTCGGACATTTCGCGGTAGTCGTGGATCGCATCGGAGCGCACGATCACGCCGCCAGGCACCGGCAGGCCAGCGTTGCGCAGGATCGACAGGCGCAGGGCCTTGTTGCCGGCGTGCTCCAGCTCCTCGGTGTAGCCCATCGGGATCACGCCGCGCGGCAGCTTGGCGAGGCGGCGCTTGTGGGCGCGCAAGGCGATGGCTTCGCCCAGCTGGCGGTGCATGCCGGTGACATAGGCACGCTGCACCAGCAACAGCGTCAGGCTGAAGCAGAGATAGGCATTTGCGGCAGCTGTCAGGGTGAACACCATGGCAAATAGCGCAGGCATGCCCAGCACCATCCAGAGGGTTTTCTGGCGCGGGGTCTTGGCCACGGCCCAGAGCAGGTAGACAGCGGCGAGCGCGCAGAACAGCACCGGCATGATGAACAGCGGGTCGGGCAGGCCGAGGTCAGCCATCCACAGGAACGGGGTCTGCAGCGAGGCGCTGGCCTCCTGCGCGGCGGAAACGCCCAGCATCATCACCGGCAGGAACAGAAGCGCGGTGAGGTTCTTCATCGGGGTCAGGCCCTTGTCCTTGTAGAACGCCTGCACCGCGCGCGCCTTGCGCACCGGGTCGTGGGCCAGTTTCGCCTTCAGCGCCTTCATCTCCTCCCCGGTTTCATTGGTGATGATCTGATCGCGTTCGGATTTCAGCGCCACCGGCAGCACCAGGATACGGGTTGCGATGGACAGTGCCAGCAGGCCTAGCAGGATATGGCTGCGCTCATGCACCCACAGCAGGGCAGTTGCCAGCGCCGAGATTGCCTTGTCCCAGAGGCCTGTTTGCTGATCGGCCAGCCACGCCTGCACATGCGGTTTCGGCTTGGGCGCGACGAAATACTCCCACGGCAGGGTATAGCGGCCGCGGAAGTCGATGCCCTGCTGCGACAGCTCCAGCCCCAGCACCTGGCTCATGAAGCAGCTGCGGCGGTCATAACAGGCGGCGATGGTGGGTTTGTTCGGGTCCAGCTCAGCGATGCGGTCCATCAGGTCCGCGGTGGTCATCTTGCGGATCGGGATGTTGATCGCACCGGGCAAGTGGCCGGTTTCAAAGTCGCCGGGGTAGCGGGTGTCGACGATCTGCAGGTCCTCGGTGGCCAGCAGCTGCTCGAAATCGGCAGTGCTGAGCAGCACGTCCTTGCCCGGGTATTCCGGGATCGCGCGCAGGTCGGAGAGGGATTGCACGTTCTTGTCGGAGAATTCGCGCCCCTCGACGATCCATTTCTCGATGCCGCCGGCGATGAAGCTGCAGTCGATGCCCATTGCCGCCAGCTTGGCGCAGGTTTCGGAGGAGCGGTTGCCGTTGTGGCAGAACAGCACGACCTTCTGGCCGGGCTGCACCGGCTGGCTCTCAACGAAGTCCGGGAAGCGGATATGGGTGGCGCCGGGCAGGGTGCCCATGGCGTTCTCGCCGGTTTCGCGGATGTCGTAGAACAGGGTGGAGCCGTCCTCCAGCGCTGCTGCCGCGTCCGCGGTGCTCATCGCCAGCGGGTGATCCTCCTGCTTGGAGAAGCTGGTCTCCTTGAGGGAGGCGTCCTTGATGGTGGTGCCGTCAAACTGCGCCGGCCGCGTCAAAGTGGCCTGCAGTCTTGCCAGCTCGGCTTGCGCATGCGAGGAATATTGCCAGTAGTTGCCTGCAGCCAGTGCCATAGCTGCAAGCGCGAGGACGGAAATCAGCTTGACCGGGTAGCGGCGCGGTGAGTTGCCCGGCTTGGGAGTAAAACCCAGTTTCGCCGCAATGACTGCGCCCAAACCGGAAATCATGGCAATTCCCACGGCCAGAACCTGAGACAGCGAAGAGACCGAGCCGATCACCAGTTCCGGCGAGGGAATGGCAAAGGCCGCAACCGGAAGCGCGGATAAAAGCGATGCCAGCACAACGGTTTGTGCTGAGCGGCGGACGGACCGTATGGTCCTGGAGGGAATAGGGGTCTGCTTCACGGTGGTTCCTGTCGGGCCAGCTGAGTCTGTTCTTCTGAAATTATGGCGAATTTGCCTAAAAGATTACGAAAACCTTACTGAAGGGTTAATATAGAGGCCGAAGAATAAAAGAACCGCAAAATTTTTCCGAGAATTGCAGGTGCGTTAACATTGTATTCTTATCTTTGTGCCATGTAACCAAGGTGCGCGGCCTGCCTGCCGTGCCAGCCGATGTCAGTCAGGAGGCTAGACTCGTGAAACTGTTAGAGTGGACCTTTGGTATCATTGCAATTTTCGGGACGGGGCTGAGGCGTGCCGTCCCCGGCGCGATTCTGACGGCATGGCTTGCGGCATTTCTGCCCGGTGTTTCCATGGCCGGGACGGATTTGATTTTCGGCACCTATGCGGCGGATAAACCAACCGCAACGGTCAAAAAATACCAGCCTTTCCTGTCTTTCCTGGCCAAGCGGATGAGCGAGGAGCTGGGGGAGCCGGTCACGATCCGGCTGAAGATCGCCAAGGAATACGAGGAAGGCATCCGCCAGCTGGCCAGCGGCGAGGTAGACTTCTCAAGGTTCGGCCCGGCTTCCTATGTGCATGTGATGAAGGAAAACCCGGACGTCCGGATCATCGCAATGGAATCGCAGAACGGCCAGAAGCGGTTCAAGGGTGTCATCGTGGTCCACAGCGACAGCACGGTGCAGTCGGTCGAAGAGCTGGCCGGCCTCAGTTTCGCTTTTGGCGACGAGCTGTCGACCATCGGCCGCTATCTGGCTCAGGAATATCTGCTGGACGCCGGCATCAGCAGCGGCGATTTGCTGGAATTTGCCTATCTCGGCCGCCATGACCTCGTGGGAGAGGCCGTGGGCGCGGGCAAGTACACAGCGGGTGCCTTAAAGGAAAGCACTTACAAGAAGCTGGTTGCCAAGGGGGTTCCGATCCGGGTTCTGGCCTCCTTTGACAATGTGACCAAGCCCTGGCTGGCGTCGCCGGAGATGCCGGAAGACGTGCTGGAAGCGATGCGCAACGTGATGCTCTCCTCGGAAAACGAGGAGATCGTGCGCCGGATTTCGAAGAACGGCTTCCTGCTGGGGGACGACCAGGATTATGACATCATCCGCCGGGCGATGGAGCGCAGCCTGGCCTTTTAGAGCACTGCGTTGATTGAATGAAACGGACAAGCATCCTTTTCCAGATCGTGCTGTCGCTGCTGCTGGCGGCTTCGGCTGTCGGCTTTGTGGTCGGCGATCTGGCGCAGCGCCAGGAGACGCAAAGGCTGGAAAAGCAGCTGGCGGAGCAGGCGGACCTCACCGTCTCGCTGCTGAGCGGGCTGATGCTGGAATCGATCATCGTCGAGGATGTGCCGGTGCTGGAAACCGGCCTGATCGAAGCCGTCACCCGCAAACCGCAGATCGTTTCCATTCAGATCCGCAGCCCGGCAGGCAAGCTGCTGGCCTCGGCTGAAGCCGCCGGCGCGCCGCCGGACGGCGGCCGGGTCATGTATGAGCGTCCGATCGAGCTGGAAGGCGCGGTCTTCGGTACCATGGTTGTCGAGTGGTCGACCCAGGAAGGCGAGGCGCTGGTCGCCGCTTCGGTGCGCCAGATCATCATCTGGACAGTGGTGCCGGTGCTGGTTCTGTCCTTCCTGGTGCTGCTGCTGGTGCATGGCCTAGCCCTGCGGCCGCTGCAGATGATCCACAAGCGGATGTCGGATGCGATTTCCGGCCTGCGCAGCCCGGCTGACAAACTGCCGTGGTACGCGTCGCGCGAGTTCCGGGCACTGGATTTCTCGGTCGGGGTGCTGGAGGAAACCTTTGCCGAGCGCGACGAAAGAGAGTTCGCGCTGGAGCAGGCCCGCGAGTCCGCGGATATTGCCAACCGCGCGAAGTCGGAATTCCTCGCCAATATGAGCCATGAGATCCGCACGCCGATGAACGGAGTCATTGGCATGGCGGAACTTCTGCAGGAAACCGAGCTGAACGAAGACCAGCAGATGTATGCGGAGACCATTGCCAAGTCCGGCTCCGCGCTCCTGACAATCATCAACGATATCCTGAACTTCTCCAAGATCGAGGCCGGCAAGGTCGAGTTCAGCATCGAGTCTTTCAACCTGCAGACTGCTGTCGAAGACGTGGTTACCCTGCTGTCGCCGAAGGCGGCGGAGAAGGGGGTCGAGATCACCATGCGCTATGATCCGGCCTTGCCCGAAGTCTTTGAGGGCGATGCCGGCCGGATACGGCAGGTGATTACCAATGTGGCGGGCAATGCCGTCAAGTTCACCCGCGAGGGGTATGTCTACATCGAGGTGACCGGGCAATTGCAGGACTCGGGCAGCCACATGCTGCAAGTGCAGGTGCGCGACACCGGCATTGGCATCGAGCCGGCCCGTGTCGGCAAGATTTTCCGGGCCTTCGAGCAGGCTGACAACGCCGCCACCCGGAACTTTGAGGGCACTGGTCTGGGGCTGGCGATCTCCTCACAGCTGCTTGCGCTGATGGGCGGGTCGGTGGAGGTGGATTCTGAGCCTGGCAAAGGCTCCGTGTTCACAATCCGCGTGCCGCTGCGGGCCGGCGGCCGGGCGGAAGCCGCACCGGCGGGAAGCCCGCAGAACCTTGCCGGGCTGCAGGGCCTGCTGGTGGACGATCTGGAGCTGAACCGGGTGATCCTGTCGGAACGGCTGAGTGCCTGGGGAGTGTCCTGCACTCTGGCGGCATCTGCGCATGAGGGGCTGGAAATCCTGGCCGATGCGCAGCTGGACGGGCGCCGGTTCGACTTTGTCATTCTCGACTACCAGATGCCGGCCATGGACGGGCGCGCCCTTGCGGCGCGGATCCGGTCGATGCCGGGCTTTGAGGGAGTGCCGCTGATCATCCTGTCGTCAGTGGAGCACGCGCTGAGCCGTGCCGACTGCGAAGCAATCGGGGCCTGCGAGTTTGCGCTGAAACCAGTGCGGTCGGTGCAGCTGCGGCAGGTGCTTGAGCGGGTGCTGAGCCTGCCCGCCGCCCCCAGTGCGGACCCCGGGTCCGGCCGTAATGCCGGGCCGCGGCAGCCGGAACGCCGCCTGAAGCTGCTGCTTGCCGAGGACAACCGCACCAATCAGCTGGTGGTGACCAAGATGCTGAAAGATGCTCCGCTGGATATCACAATTGCCAAGAACGGTCTTGAGGCGGTGGCGCAGTTCCGTTCCGAACGGCCAGATATCGTGCTGATGGACATGATGATGCCGGAGATGGACGGGCTGGAGGCCACCACCCAGATGCGCCGGATCGAGGCCGCGGGCGGGGGCAGGAAATGCCCGATCGTGGCGCTGACCGCAAATGCGCTGCAGGCGCACCGCGAAAAATGCCTGCAGGCCGGCATGGACGATTTCCTGAGCAAGCCCATCAACAAGAAAGCCCTGACTGACGCAATCGGCAAATGGACCGGCGCCCCGGACTTGCAGCGCACCGGCAGCTGAACCGCGCTGCGGCTGGCAGGCGGAAGGTTTGCAGTAAGCCTGCGTCAGCGCGGATGCCGGGCCGTTCGGGGGCAGGGCCTAGCTGCGGCGGCGCTGCAGCAGCAGCCCGGCCAGGCTGGAGGCGGCGAACAGCCCGGCAGCGAGGCAGACGATGCTGGGGCCTGCGGGCGTGTCCAGCACAAACGCCAGCTGCAGTCCGCCGGTAGCCGCCAGCATCCCCAGCAGACCGGCAATAACCGCCATGCGTTCAGGTG
>NZ_LYUZ01000120.1 GCF_001679925.1 Leisingera sp. JC1
CTTACCGTCTTGCGGTCGAGCCCGGTCTGCCGCGCGATTGCGCTGATGCCAAGGCCCTGCCGCTTCAATTCAAAGATCATCACGATCTCCCTCAATCCCACCACCTGCGAGCCTTTCCATTGGCCTCTACAGGGGAAGTATGCGCGACCGATGATCAGGGGGGCATGCCCCCCTGATCATCGGCATCGGCGCCAAACTGGGGAATTTTCATCCAGCCGTTTTGGGGAGATTACGTCCAGCACTCACACCCGGGGCTCGGCCTCAATTTTCCCCTGGCGCGCTTTCACGGCCTCCCAGAGGCTGTCATCGACGATGCGCAGCTCCGGCACTTCTGTGGTAATCCAGTCAGACGGATCATTGAGGCGCGAGACACGCTTGCCGGTTTGCGGATCTTTCACGTAGCGAAGCCGGTTCCAGACGAGGCGGCCGATATAGAGTTCATTGTTCAGGAGCCCGGTGCCGCGCGCGCGGTGTCCGCGTATTGCCGTATCCCGCCAGAGTTTGCCGCGGGGGCCGGGAATGGCTTCGTTGTTTAGGCGCCGGGCAATGGCCTTGGGAGAGTGCCCGGTAGCGAACTCCGCGAAGACGCGCCGGATGATGGCGGCCTCGGGTTCATTGATGCGCCGCTCACCGGTCACCGGCAGCCCGTCGGCGCCAAGGCAGCGGATCACGTCGTAGCCATAGCTGTTACCACCGCCCGAGCGCCCGGCTTCGACGCGCCCGCGCAAACCGCGGCGTGTCTTGTCAGCCAAGTCTTTCAGGAAGAGCTGGTTCATGGTGCCCTTGAGGCCCACGTGCAGTTCACCGATCTCTCCCTCGGCCAAGGTGACGATACGCACTCCGGTGAAGGAGAGGCGTTTGTAGATCGCCGCAATGTCGGCCTGATCACGGCTGAGCCGGTCCAGGGCTTCCGACAGAACCACATCGAACTGTCCGTCCTGTGCGGCTTGGAACAGCGCTTGCAGGCCGGGCCGCAGCATGGAAGCGCCGGAGATGGCGCGGTCGGAGAAGTTGTCGGCGACACGCCAGCCTTCGGACGCGGCGCGTTCCCGGCAGAGCCGCAGCTGGTCCTCAATCGACGCCTCGCGCTGCATCTGGCTGGAAAAGCGGGTGTAAATGGCGGCTCGGGTCATTGGCGATTCTCCTTCAGCCGGGCAATCAGGGAGGCGTAGTCGCGTCCTGCCTCGATAGTCTGTGCATGGATGTAGTGCCGTTCGGCTGTTCTGAATCCTTTGTGTCCGAGGACGCCGCGAATGAGGCGCGCACTTTCGGGCGAGCTTCTTGCCAGGGTCGTGGCTGCGGCATCGCGAAAGAAGTGGGGTGGAACCCGAACGCCGGTCATGCGCAGGGTTTGCCGGGCGATGCACCGCCCAATACCTGTATAACGCAAGCCGTTCCCTTTGCGGTTAAGCCAAAGGCTAGAGATGTTGCCTTGGCCGCGCTGCGCCAAAAGGGGGCGGGCTTTGTCTATATAGGCACGCAAAGCTGCCGCAGCCTGAGGAGGAACCTCTGCCTCCCAGGGCTGACCGGTCTTGCTCAAATCTTCCGGAATGGAAACCAGGATGAGATCCTGACCGACAATGAACGAGTTACCGAGTTCCAGGCCTGCGAGCGCGCGCAGGCGTATGGGCATCAAGGCAAGTAGTGAAATCATCGCGCCGTCTCGCATGTCCGTTGCCGCGTAGAGCGAATGATCAAGGCGTGATGCCGAAGATTCGACCAGCTTGAGCCCAGCTTCCAGCAGAACCGCGCTGGAGAGGATGCGGCCGTGCTTGCGGGACTGCAAACCGCGCCCTGCGTGGTACTTGAGGCGCTTGCGCAGCTTGGTTTCCTGGGACCAATCGCGACCCGGGGCCGCGGCCATGGCCACCCGGAGCACACCGTCCACAAGCATCAGGCGCGTCATGTCTGCCAGACGGTCCAACGAGCTCAGCCACTGAACCAACCGTGTGCGGGTCACCCGTTCGACCGGGGCGCAGGCAAGGGTAGACGGCTCGGTTGAGGCAAGCCACTTCAACCACTGCCCGTATCGAAGCGAAAGCGTGTGGCGCGATGTCTTGCGCAGATGGATGAGAGGGCCTTGGCCGTCGAGGGGACCGCAGTCGGCAAAAAGAGCAGCCCACATGGTCTGGTCTGCGGCAGGCCACTGCGGGAGCGGCAGGATGAGACTCATTCAGCACCTCGCTTCAGTCCAGCAACCAGGTCGGCAAACGCACGGGTTGCAGATTTGGCTTCTAACCCAGAGTACATGTTGATGGTGTGACTGAGCTCCGAGTGACCAAGCAGGCGGCGGGCGACTTCGTATCCGCCGGGGTTGGCGTCGAGCCAGTTCATCACGGCGAAGTGGCGAAACAGGTGGGCATTGACTGTGAGCCCGGTTTCCTTGCGGACCCGCCGTGCAATGCGCCCAGCCAGCACTGAAGGTTCAACAGGGTCTTCGCCCGACCGCTGCGGAAAAAGGTAGGGAGTGCCAGCTGGGCACATGTAAGGAACTCTGGATGCAAGGTGGGCATCGAGAAGGCGCACAAGGTCTGGCGGGAGCTCGAATTCGATCGGGCGGCCGGTTTTTGTGTCATCCTCAGAGAGGCTAAGAAAGACACGGCCGTCACCGGGGCGCTGAATATGGCGATCAAATTCCAGACCGGCGAGGTTCTTCACCCGGATGGGGCACACCAGCAGTATGGCGATGGCCAGCGCGTCCTCACGGGCAAGGGCAGTAAGATACGGCTGTCTCTTGCCCGCGGGCCGCTCAAAGACCTGCTCGGGCAGTTGCAGAAGGCGTAGCCTGTGCTTTGGCACTTGCAGCAGACGGAGGCGTTCCCGGTTCTTTGGCGTCATGCCATTCTGCGAGCGGGCAGTCACCTTGGAGGCAAGAATCGTCAATTGTTCGCGCGTTTCCTGAGAAGCGTCGAGGACCTTGGCAAGGTTGCGCAGAAGCGCTGCCACCTCACTGATGCTGCGGGATGTCTTGTTCCCGTTTCTGGCAAGCATCTGCCGCAGGCCGCGTTCGGCAATCGCGGGATCGAGCAGCAAGGCAACACCGGTGATCTCCGAGGCGTCCAGACCCGAGTGCACCAGCTCGGAGGCAAAGTGCATGATCTGGCGGCGGTACTGCTTCAGGGTTGCGGGGCGCAGAGCGCGGCTCCGGCCGCTTTCTGACAGCGGATCTGCATTGCCCAGGCTGGCAATTAGTAAATTGGCATCATCTTTGAACGCAGCCGGGAACGCCTCTTCCGAGATGCGGATTTTCTTTTGGCGGTTGGGCAGTGCAATGGGATTTGCAGGCCAGCCCGGAACCCGGCGGATGGCGAGGTTCCACCCATTGACCGCCGCTCTGTAGCTCTTTTCAGGATCCTTGCTGATCTCGTTGTGTTCGAGGGCACCGCGATAGGCTAGAGCGTGCTGTTCTCTCACCGCGCCAGGGTCAACCGCAATGCGGTTCAGGAAATGCACGAAGCGGACAAGTGCGGTCTGCAGGGTCTTGTCGTCCATTCCACAGACCTGATCCCACAGAAGGCGCCAGGGTTCGCTCAGATCGCCAATGCGGCGATGGCGCCGCTCAAGGATGCCGTGTTCGGCCATCGCCGCCCGGGCATTGCTCACCGCGTTTTGCCAGGTTTTTGGCTTGATGCCGATCAGCGCAGGGCTGACCTTGGAAAGCCGGGGTTGAAGCCACCGGCCGTCGCAAGGAATGTCACTGGGCGGCAGCCCGAGCGCATGTGCGACGCGTTTGAGGCCCGAGATCATGTCGCGTTGGCGGGTGGGGAAAAGCGAGCCCTGTGCGGAGATGCTGTCGATCAGATCCTGGAAGCTGAGTGTACCTGAAGGAACAAACGCGTGATCGAGAGAAATCGCCTTCTGCTGTATCATCGGGATGGCCTCACACCGGTCAAAGTTGGTCTCGGGTGGACAGCTGTGGACAGGCCGCCCGATTCGGGAGAACTCTAGCACAGATAGTTCGAAATTTACGGGCAGGGTGTCTTCCCGATAGGTGGCTAACTTGTTGACTTAAAATGACATATGAGGTCGCTATGCCTGCCAGGAGCAGCGGCGGCGGTAGGCAGTGTGGGCCTCCGGATGAATGCGGATCAGGCGGCCGCCGGGGCCAATCCGGATCACCTCCAGAAGGCCCGCGGAGATGGCACGGCGCACGGTCTTTTCGGACACGTTATCTTCCAACGCGACTTCTTTGACCGTCTTCAGGCGGACGCCTGGATCATTCGCAATTTTTGCTTTCGCGGGCATTGGGATCGGCCTCTTCTTGGCAGCTACCGGTAGCATGCACGTCCTTCGCAGCCGCATCGCCCAGCAGGCGAGCGAGGGAGAGAGCAGCATTGGTGATCTTGTGCAGGTCAGATGCACCTTGCTGCCGTTTGGAGGGCGCACGTGTCATGGGCTGACCATGACCGTGCAGCTAGGACCACGCTAAGTGTATTGATTGCCGAACTCTGGAGGAGCCCAGAATTCTTCCTCTTCGTGGGCGAGCGCATCACGAAAACGGTCAATGTCCCTGCGGATCGTTTCGCCGCTTAGCCCATGGCTCGGGACGGTGATCATCCCGACTACAGTTTGGATGAACTCGATCAGGATGCCCTGCCGCTGGCCACCTCTTCGGCCATCTGAGAATGTCGTGTAGGTCAGCGAATGCCCGGCGTCTTTCCAAGCGTAGCAACAAGTCTCTACGATGTACTGGCGCCGCTTATCGTGTGCCCGGCGTTTATCGCGCGGAGACATATCTGCCGCTGCGCCGGGCGTTCTGCGAAGGCGCTCAAGTGCTGCATGGATGTCCGGCGTGATAGCCTCTGAGTTTTCCAAGGCGGATAGGGCTTGCGGCAGCAAGGTTGCGTCCTCAGGGCTAGCCGCAAAAAATGGCGACAGCTTCTCAAGATCGGCCAGCAGTTCTTGCGGCTTGCAGGCTTCGTTCTTGGACTGGCGGATCAGCTTCCTGAGAAGCTTTCTGCCCTTCTCAATAGCCTGGGTTCTGTTGATCTCGAGTAGATTGATCGCGACGTCGTCGTCGTTGTTGAGGCAATGCCCAAGTTCAATCGAGAGCCGCTCCACCAATTTTTTTGGTAGCGAAAACCTGTCACCCAAGTGGGTCTTCATGTCTGAACTCAGCACTCCGCTCACACCGTAGCTGCCAAGCCGCCAAGCTGTAGAGCATTTAACGCCGTCCATATGCAGGTAGATTGAGTAGTTCTCCGCCTCGTACGCCTTTTCTTCATCGGCTTGTCTCGAGGCTGCGGTTTCGTTCGGCATGGTTCCCCTCACGTTGGCCAAAGCGCGTTGGATGCTCACTTCCCATGAAACCCATCCAAAATGATAACTTCAGGATCTTGCTAGAAATGATGAGATGCAAGGCGACTCAACCCCCAAAACCGTTACACATATAAGTAACAACGAAAGGGGAACGGCTTGAGTGGTGAAGATATTGGAAGCCACGCTGGCCCGAACCGCCTGCGCTATGTGAGGGCTACGGCGCTTCGGGCCAGCTCTCGTTCTGCTTCTGGCAGGATCGGGTGGCAGGGAACAAAGATGCAAATCAATACACTTATACAGCAGAACCGCGAATGCGGAGGTTTCAGGCCGGGACCGGGTTCAACCCGTCTCCGTTGCGCCTGGTTTACACTCGCTGCTTTTCCTCGCGAACGACCTTGAAAAGCGGTGACCACGGCGCGCTCGCCTGCCGGCCTCGAAAGATGAGCTATGGTTCGGGGACCACCCCATCCCGCGCCGACGCGGCTCCTTCTGGCCCGGCGCAGAAACGTGACAACAAAACCCACCGGCCGGTAAAGCTGCCCTCAGGCGGCTTGCTGGATCGGGGACCGCCAAGTTCATACGTGACCAAGGCGGGGCAGGTGAGAAGCCTGCGGGGAAGCGGCTGGCCACCGACAAATGGCATTGCGTGGATACGAGCCAGGAAGCGAAGGGCCTTCCCCTGCAAGCCGGGGGGAAGGAGCGGGGGCCGGGTATTGTCGCGAAAGTTTCAGTGGTTACTCTGCAACGTGTCAAACCGAGTGGTTGGGAGCGGTCTTGCCAGTTTGCGTTTGCACCAGACGTGTTCGAAAGGAGTAGTCACGCTACTGTCCGCAACTGCTTTACTGTAACTGTGGAACGAATCCCGGCTGCAGTCTATGAGGTGGGAAGCCTTGGAGACGTCGCTAAGTTCTTCTGCCAGGTTAAGCGGCCCGGTTTTTTGTTTGATGACCTTGTCTGTGGTGCTCAGCATCGTGCTTGTCAGATCAAGCCCGGAATTTCAATCCTGACATTTGGATTTCAGCGCTTTCACCAAATCTGAAATCTGGGCGCGTTGCACTTCGGAAAGGCTGTAATAGATTCTCATGAGATCTGCAGTTTCTTTTGATTTAGAAATTTCTGGAGCGAGGTGCTTCTTGCCGGAGGCTCTGGTGGGTTCACTCAAGCCTTCAAAAAAAAATGCTACATCCACTCCAAGGGCGACCGCGATCTCCCAAAGACGAGAGACGTAGATTTTGTTCTCACCCGTCTCGTACTTTTGGATTTGCGGAAACTTGACACCTGCTTCAGACGCCAGTTGCGGTTGACCTTTTCCGACAAACCTTCGGCGATGACGGATCTTTCCGCCGATATGAACATCAATTGGATGCGGCATGAAGCGGCCTTTCGAACTATTGTTTCATCAGACGCACCAAGCCTGCGACAGCCCAGGTCCGTACTATGAGAAGATGCCTGACCATGAATTTAGCAGCTAGAACAAATGCGCAGCTGCGGCTGATCACGGATGTCTAGGCAATCGGGTTTTCCCAGGAAGTTGCCTCTGCTTTGTTCCGCGTGAAGGATGTCCGGCGTCTAAAGAAAACTGGGTTGCTGGATCTATTTGAAGCTGATGGATAAGCGGATGGTTCCGGTTCGCCTCTAGTGTGGATTGCTCGGCACACCAACATCTGTCCGAAGATAATAGCGATCCCTGGGCAATACAGGAGAGGGTTCTCTGATTGCCCCTCCGCCCGGCGGAGCATGCCGCCGGGCGGAGGAGGTCATCAGGTGAGAATGATATCGTCCTGAAGCGCAGCTATACCGGTGTTCAAAACTGTCAGTTTGTCGCCGTTGCCGAAGTCGAAGACCACGTTGCCCCCGGTTTCGGTTGCAAAACCCAGAGCTTCGGTAACAGAGGAGTAGCCCATTCCGCTTAGCTGCAGCGTGTCCAATCCGGTCTCGAAGTCCTGCACCGTGTCCTGATGAAACTCTCTCATGAAGACAAAGGTATCAGCGCCATAGCCGCCAGTTAGAACATCATCATTTCTTCCGCCACTCAGAGTGTCCTGACCTTCACCGCCGTTCAGACTGTCGTTTCCCCAGTTCCCGTTCAGGCGGTCGTCTCCGTCCCCGCCAAACAAGGTATCGTTTCCAGCTTCACCGTGCATGGAGTCATTGCCTTTTATCCCCCACATCCGGTTGTCTCCGTTGTTCCCCACCAGCAGGTCGCCATGGGTTGAACCAGCCAGGTTCTCAATTGAGATGTAGGTATCCCCTGCCGCATCGCCGGTGTTGTTCGATGCATCCAGCAGGTTCGCTGTCACCCCGGCGGCAGCGTCCCAATAGGCGGCCTCGTCGGTACCGCTCCCACCGTCAAGGACATCAGCGCCGGCACCTCCAATCAGCCGGTCATCCCCTTCGGCGCCCCAAAGGGTATCGTTTCCGCCGCGCCCGAACAGGTCATCGCGGAGGTCCCCGCCCCAAAGACCATTGGTGGCATCATCACCGCGCAGAGTGTCCATATGTGCCGAGCCAGCAAGGTTCTCGATGGAAACGAAAACATCGCCTGCCGCCTCACCAGTATTGGCAGCAGTGTTGGCTAAATCTACGTAGATCCCTGATGATGCATGCCAGTAGGCGGCCTCATCCCGTCCGGCACCGCCGTCAAGCGTGTCGCTTCCCGCCCCGCCCAGCAGCTTGTCATTGGCTAGGCCGCCATAGAGGAAGTCGTCTCCGTCATCACCGTGCAGCAGGTCTTCCCCGCCATCGCCATGAATGGTGTCGTTGCCTTTGCCGCCAAAAACTGTGTCGTTGCCGTGGATGACGTTTTGGCTGTTGTCCCAGAAGACGTCGTCGCCGTCACCTAGCAGGACGTAATCCTGGCCATTGTCGCCCCAAACTGTGTCGTTCCCGGCACCCGCGTCGATGGTGTCGTATTGGCTGCCGCCGTGGATTTCGTCATTGCCAATCCCGCCGAAGATGGAATCTTCTCCGTCATCGCCGTAGAATACATCGTGGCCGCCGCCTCCATTGATAACGTCATTCCCAGCCCCGCCGTAGACGGTATCGCTGCTGTGCTCATCCTGCTGGTCGTTGTCCCAAAACACATCTCCGCCGGCACCGAGGTCTATGAAATCCCGGCCATTGTCGCCCCAGACAGTGTCGTGGCCATCGCCCGCATCGATGGTGTCATAGTGACGGCCACCATGTATCTCATCATTTTCGGCCCCGCCGATAATTGAATCCTCACCGTCGCCTCCATGTAGAGTGTCATTGCCGACACCCCCATCAATAGTGTCATTGCCGGCCTCCCCCATCATGCTGTCAGCACCATCCAGGTTCAAAAAATACTGCTCAAGGTCAGCTTCTGTAAGAGCATCCGGCGTCGCCTCTCGCCAAATGCGACCTTCCGAAAACCCAGACCTGACATAGTGCTTTGTCACTTCAACAAGATCGTAGCCATAAGCCGCTCTGAGGTCAGCGTAATTCAGCAAGTACTGCAAAGCGTCAAATTCGGTCGCATGGCCATCGTGCTGGCCAAAAACCAGATAATGATACGCAGCCGCAGTCGGGTTGTTACCGTGATAGGCAATGACGTCGTCGTTTGCCGCGAGATAGGAATAGGCATCAAAAGTGATGACGCGGCCTTCGGCCTGGCCATAGTTCGCCCAATGCCAGCGAGCGCTTGCCGCATCGGTTGCAACCAGATCCGGATAAGATGCCAAGTAGCTGTAGGCAACGAGGTCGGAAGCGGCAGAGGACATCGCTGGTGCTACAAAGACTTTTGGGGTAGGGGCAGAACTAATGCCGCCGATCAAAATATCGTTGCCAGAACCGCCATACAAGGTATCTGCACCGGACCCACCTTGGATTTCATCATCGCCGCCGTATGTTTTGATCAGATCATTGCCAGCTGCGCCGCGAACCGTGTCGTTGCCGTCGGCGGTATAGAAAACATTGTCGATTGCGTCGCCAGTCAGGTCGTAGGGATCGGCAAGGCCCATTTCCTCTGCTGCGGTCAGCGTCGCGATCCAGCCTGCGGCCAAGGTCGAATTCGGCGCTGTCGAAATAAGGGTGTTAATCTCCTCAGTATTCTCCAGATAGGTGTGGTAATCCGTGGCAATCTGCAAGTTGGAGTTGATCAGCTGATAGATCTGCTCTTCAGTGAAGAACATGGCCTCTTCGATGCCGAACTGATCCAGGATGTCTTGCTGACCAGTGATCGGAGATACCGAGCCGATCATTTTTTGAGGCTCGTAAGTTGTTACCCAAAAATCCCTTTCCACTTTGACCTGCGGTTCCAGGAACTCTTCCCACGAGACCGTGACAACGCGTTCAACCTTGTCACCATAGTGAATCTTAGTGGGCCTTTGCGCGAGCTCAAAAAACGGCAAAGCTTCTTGCATTGCTGCAACCAAACCATTCCAATCCGTTACCGGTGGAGTGTCCCGCTCTTTGGTGGTGAACTGTGCCTTCAAAGTCCCGTATGCTTGTCTCACCGCCGCATCCAAGAAGGCCGCGAACCGCTGTGAAAAGTCCTGATCGGCCGTCCAGCCGAACGTCAAACCATAAGCGGGATGGTCAGGCATGCCCGGCCCGCGGGTCAGAGTGAAAGACCCGGCACCAGGCTCTTCCATTGCCGCGACCGCGTCCAGAATCCCCTTGTACTTGCCGAAGTTCTGAAACTCATGCAACAGGCGTTCTACCTCGATCGCTTCCAGCGCCCGCACTGCGGTTCTTTGGCCGTCCTGCAGCTGAACATCAGCCAAGTCGTTCACATAGGCATTAACGTAGGTGGCCTGGAAATCGGCAAAGGTTTGGCCACCAGCGCCAGCGTTCTTCAGCGCGCTTTCGTAGTGCCCAAAGGACCACTGCCCCAGTTCATCATAATTGTGGCTCTCGGCCTTCACTGCGTCGATGAAGCCGTTCATGCCCTCAACATAGGTTTCGGCCAGGCTGCGCGATAGTTCCACATTGCCGCCATCATCCTGCCAAGTGTCCAGAACCTTGAAACGGCCGGTCTCCGCGTCGAAACCTATATTCGTCCAGGCCTGCGGATCTTTGTCAAAGAGAAAATCAAAGACTTTTCCAACGAAGAAGCCTGCGATAGCTCCAATGGGGCCAGCAAACGCCGCTGCGACCTCTTTGACAATAACCAGGTAAGCAGTTGTCAGAGTGGATGTAAGGGCGGAGGCTGCCGCACCTTCGGCTGTTTCAAGATCCGGAAGAATCTCATTGATTACCGCATTAACGACCAATGAAACCGGGTTGATTTGGAATTCCGCTGCAGAGAAGTTTTTAACCAGTGCCGCCGACGCATCGGAAAGCGGCAGGCTGTCGATCAGGTTTTGAACGAACTCTGTTCCGATCAGAAGTTCCGCCCCTTCACCCAACAGGGTCGTCAAGCCATTCTGCAATACGGTGCCGGCAATGGCACCGGGAATACCATCAAGTTCAATCGACTCAAAAACTTCAGCCATTATCAGCTGGTTAATCACCGAAATCGTGCTGTCGATGCCGTTAACAATCAGTTCACCACCGAAGTCTTCGAAGCTTATCTCGGTGAGACGGTCAATGACCGTCCCGTTCGTGTCGGCCTCCAGGAAACTGTGATGAATGACACCGCCGAAGGCCTCGCCAAGGTTGCCGAGAACAGTGTCAAGAATGGTATCCACGGCAACGCTTTCTAGAAACCCAGCGTCATCGCCGACTAGAGCCTTGGCCAGGAACGGCGTCAGAGCTTGAGCTGCCTGTTCACCGAGACGCATGCCATCCAGGTCAGCGCTAACAACCTTGCTGCCAACGACTTTCTCTTCACCCGTCGCTGGATTGATGGCGACAGTATCAACCTGTTCGAGTTGTATGCGCTTGCCATCGCGGGTGTATTCGTAGGATTTCCTGACCTCGGTCGTGTCGCTGTTTGCGTCCGCTTCGCTTCTGACAACCGTAACGGTGCCAAAACCACCGTCGACCGATGCGACATAGCCATAAGGTGTTCCGTCGGCGTTGTATTTTACTGATCCGTCACTGTTGCGCACGAAGTCTTGAAAGGTTTCGCCAGGCGTCAATGCGGACAGAACCGAGGTGTTATGCACCCTTATTCCATCGGCGATGTAGGTGTGGGTGCCGGCCACCTCGAAGTTATAGACCTTGTGGGCTGAGGTGCTCAGCCCGGAGTATTCTGCAAATTCCCGAGCAGCTTCAAGTCCGGAGTCAGCTCCAATGGCCTGCATAGCGGCGGACGCGTTAAATGCAGCAATACGGGTCCCTAGCGGGATCACAAAATCAGTCATTCAAATCTCTTTTCGCGCTTATGCGTTTGCCCGAGCGTCCTGAGCGGAGGCCATGAATTTCTCAATGAATGTGCCTGCCGGATGCAGCGGCGAGATGCAGTCGACCACGACGATATTCGTGCCCGAGCGCCAGTCGGCCAGTTCCAGCTTCTTGTTGCCGCTCTCCAGCCGCGCCTTGACCTCATCGGACACGCTGGCCCAGATCACAAAGGCCAGCGGCTGCATGCCCTGCGAGTAGAGCCGGAACTGCTTCAGCAGGATCGCCGGGGACAGCAGGTCCTCGACAGTCTTGATCGGCAGTTCGCGGTGATCCTTGGACATCGACATGAGCCAGACAGCCTGTCCCATCACCGATGCAAAGGTCGGCGCGTCAACGGTGGGGAACTTGCCCTTTTCTTCCGTCATGCCCGCCCCCTCAGTTCAGCACAGGCTTGCGGGTTTTGGCCGCTTTGCGCTGCCGGGCTTCCATCGCCTTGCGCTGCTTGCGGTTCAGCCCCCGGCGCGGCGCCTCAGCCGCCGTCGGCGCATGGGCCACCTCAAGCGGTTCGTTGCGCGGCATGGCCGCAAGGGCGGCATCGGACAGGGGTCGCACCGGGCCGCCGTCCAGGACCGCCGGTGCGGGCAGGCGCGGGCCCTGGCTTTCCCATTCCGCCGCCTTGTAGATGTCCTCCAGCGTGGTGCCGGAACAGGCTAGAACGAAGTCTTCGGGCTTGGGCAGCGTATCGCCGAATTCCCAATGGAACGGCATCGGCTCGCCCTCGCCGACGCGGATCAGCTCGTCATCACCGACAATTCCGCCCCCGGCTTCGATGAGATCGGCCACGGACCATGATTTGCGGCTCTTACCCTCGCCCGCGAGGAAGCGGGTACCGAGGCGGATGCGGCCCTGGTCCTTGGCTTCAACACTGCCATCCGCGCTGCGGGGGCCGGTGACCGCTTTGACAAAACAGTCGCGCGGGTCGCCAACGGGCACGTTGGTGGCGGCGCGGATCAGACTGCCGTCCTGATGCTGGATCACCCCATCATCGCGCAGCACATCGATCAGCGTTTCGAACTTGTACGGCTTCTTGCTGTCGGGGCGGTAGTAGACGTGGCCGGGGGTTACCCGGGTGCCGTGGAAGTCCAACAGGATTTTGGCATCGTTCTGGAACGTGCGCGTGACGCGACCAGGCACAGTCTGGCCAGAATTCTGATCAAACGAAAGCACCCAATCATCAGCTGCGACTTCCTCAATTGGCTTTTGCGAACCATCTGCCATGCTGATCAGTGTGCCCGCCGCAAAGCATTTTTTGTCTTCGTAGATAACATCTATAAGCAGTTCTCTCTGTTCATGCCTCAACGGCAGGCTCAACAAAACTTCACGCGGCAGATTTGCTTCTATGAATTCTTCCAGAGCCACTTCCGTAAGAGCTCCCCCCGCTGAGACAAAAGAAGCAAGCGCTGCGTAAGCGTCTGATCCCATATCCACGAATTCGGCACCTGAATTGCTCATGCGCTCTAGTAGCTCAACAAATTCTTCCGCTCCATCTCCGATATACGGATTCAATTCGTCAAATTGCTGGGAAGCTTTTGTAATTTCGGCCTGAAAAGCTTCCGACAGCTCATTCGTGGCTGATTGGACTGCCTCCATGCTTTCGCCTATGTACCGCACGGCCACAGCTAAATCACTTGACGTATCAGCGAGTTGTCTAGCTTGAAGAAGGGCTGCAAGCGCCGCATCCAGTTTGTCAGGATTTGAAATATTCAGACTTGAATCTGAAATCACCTCTCTTAGGCTGGTAACAGCATCATCTAGGCCATTCAAAACTTGTCGTCGGCTGGCAGATAGACTAGTTTCATGCTCTATTGACGGTTCGGAATAGTTCCATGAAAACACTCCAATGTCAATTTCAGACAAAATATCGGTATCATAAACAGGTTGAATACCAGCTTCTTCCAGCTGAATATTTCTCAATGTGCCGGCCGAATAGTAGAAAAGCGACGAACCCCAAGACGCTGCTGATGAAGCTAAGGATGAAAAGGCCTTGCCAAACTTTCCTGCTGCCAGCACGGTGTTTTCAACGGTCTCAGCTCCACTTCTTAACAAAGCTGAAGCACTAGGGTCGGTCACATAATTTTGATTAATAAAGGAAGCGGCACTCTCTGTGGCATTCTCGACAATAGATCCCGCAGCCTGAGCACCATCGCCTCCATAGCTTAAGACTGCCCCAGCAACAGCAAGAAACTTTTGAGTGTTTGTAGTGCTCGGCACTTCCAATTCGCCATCAATCATTTTAATTGCCCTTGTATTTCGATAAGGTTTGAACTGCTTTCAACATCACCAACCCTGCTCCCCACATGCAAAACACGAACCTCATCCCCCACTGAACACATTCATTGCTCTGTAACCCAGTCGTTGCTTTAAGGTCTCCATACTCCACATCCCCTGGAGTCACTAAAAAAGTTAGAGTCACCAAAATTAACAACAGCGCGATCATTTTATAAGGTGATATGCTAAAGAAATCAGATACCAGAGCAAATAGTACTGAACTGGCGGCAATTATAAACATTCTGGTCGATAGAAATTCGCAAGCACAAGAAGTTGGCACGGCAGAGGGTGCGGATGTATAAATTTTGGATAGAGATAAAACCACAGCGGCGGTAAAAAATAAAATCAGCGGCAGTGATAGGATGCGAATTATTATTTTAAACGGTATAATCACAGCCGCCTCTCTCTGTAGCCGCTCGCTCTAATTCAACTCCACACAGGAATAGAGCAGTCAATCAGTCGATTCTTTTCCAATTGAACGTTGGTGTGCTGCGCTCCAGCAGCGGTGGTCCCGAAAAGCACTGGTCGACTGCTTCTCTAGGTTTGTAGTTGAGGCGTGTCTATAGTGGAGTCCTCTAATTGCGCCGCAAACAGAACACGACGTGTGTCATCTGTGACATCTCAATCCGGCTCGCCCAACTGTCAAGAAAGCGGTCAAAGGTTGCACTGACCAACGCGTGAAGGGCCGTCTCGGGCGTTATGCTGACAAGCATTAACGTTATAGTTGCGGTGTGTCTATTAGAAACAGCCACATCCGGGCCTGCCGCCAGAAGTGCAGCACAAGCAACCGCCTTCCGCCGAGGGCCTCCAGAGCGCGCCGACCCGGAAAGGTCCATCTTCCCTAGTCTTCGGCTGCCCGCCGCTTACCCCCTATCCCCAACGGGATCATAAAGACGACGCGGATAGAACTTCTCAAGCGCCTCATAAACAACAGTCCCGGCGACACAGACGCCCTGCAGGGCGGGCGGCGTTAAGCCCGGATCCCGGCTGGCGGCCAAACCGTACTGTCGCGCAACGCTTCGGATTGGTTTCAGATCGGAGTAGCTGCTTTCATACCGGATCGCATCCAGGCTGTGCCCGGCCTTCAGCATCCGCGCAACCGCATAGTGCCTGATGGTGTAGGATGTCAGCTCTTTCCTGCCCCCTGCCAGCAGGCTGGCCTCCGCCAGGATGCTACGCGCGTCTTTCACGCTGATTGCCAGATCCGGATCAGCCCTGCCGTTTTTGCGTATCACCGGGAAGAGCGCCGTGGCGGGTCCGGAAAACCCGGCAAGACGCCGCAGATAGCTGTTCACCGTGCTCTGACGTCGTTGCGCAGCTTTCGCCGAGAGTGATTCTCTTCGCTAATCAAGAGGGTCTGGCGGGTAGTGTGACCAAGTTTCCACTTGCCCGCAATCGCAAGGCAAACGGATCGGCTTGCAGCAACTCGTTCAGGGTAAGGGAGGGCTACTGATTTGGCTCGACAAGGAAAAGGCTTTAGTTGCGCCGGATGACGGCAGCCGGGTGAGAAGCTCTGCTGAGGTAAGCATTGTCACAACTTTGGACCAGGGAAAATAGTCGGCATTTGCTGTCGCCAGCGCGCCCGGTTGAATGGTAGTTACTTACCTAGAGTGGTGTTTGTTCGGTAAAGGCCAAATCCTGCTCCCGCAACCAGCGTTTCCGACCAAGCCTCCGCAAAAAGCGGGGGCTTTTTCGATTCGGCGCTCCCCAAAAACATCAGACCCGCCAATTCCCCAACAAGTTCAAGCTGATGGCCCCCGGGTGCGTCTGCGTCCGGAACCATCCGCMCCTCTGAAATCAGCGCCCGCAGCGACGCCGTTGCCTCCCGCCGCACCTCTGGCGCGTTCAGGGCGCCAGCAAGATCCTCGATCAGCTCCCGGTACCGCGCCGACAGGCTCGGATGCAGCCGCAGGGCAGGGGGCTCCGGGTTGTCCGTGATGACCGCCTCCAGGCGGGCCTTCTCTCTCTCCAGTTCAGACATCTTGTCCTTCATCGAGGCGGTGTACATGCCGTCCTCAATAGCGGTCAGGATGTTTGAGATCCGGCTCTCCACCTTCTTGAGGGAGCGTTCGGCCTTCTGCCGGTCCTGGCAGGCCCCCGCGGCGGCGTCGTTGAACGCCTTGCGGTATTCCTCCGCGAACTGCGCCAGCAGGTCCGGTGCCAGCAGGCGCTGCTTCAGCCCGGAAAGCACCCGCTCTTCCACTTCTGCCCGGCCGATGGTGGCGCGGTTAGTGCAGACCGCAGCACCCTTGTTGCGGGCGCCTGCGCAGCCGTAGCGCGTCTTGTTGATCAGCGTGTAGCTGGCGCCGCAGCAGGCACAGCGCAAGAGGCCTGACAGCAGATAGGTGGGGCGGCGCGCGCGTTCCAGCTTCGGCCGTTCCCTCAGAACACCCGCCGGGTTCATCGCTTGCCGCACCTCCCCCTGGCGCGTCTTCACCGCCTGCCAGAGCTGATCATCCAGAATACGCAGGCCGGGGACATCCTCCGTGATCCAGTCTTCCGGCGGATTGAGGCGGGACAGCCGTTTCCCGCTGTCGGGGTTGGTGTCGTAGGTCAGCCGGTTCCAGACCAGGCGCCCGATATAGAGCTCATTGTTCAGGATGCCGGAGCCGCGTTTGATGTTCCCGGAGATCGTCGAAGGGTTCCAGGTGCCGGTTCCTTTGCCGCTCTGCGGGGCAGTTACCCCTTCGGCGTTCAGGGCAGCTGCAATCGTGCGGGCGGAAAGCCCGTCTGCGTAATCCCGGAAGATCCGATTGATGACGGCGGCCTCCTCCGGTTCGATCTCCCGGTCTCCGGTGCTGAGCATGCCGTCGGGCAGGATCTCACGCTTCACCCGGTAGCCGTAGGAAATGCCTCCTGCGCTTTTGCCCTTCGCGACGCGCCCCTCCAGCCCGCGCCGTGTCTTCTGGGCCAGGTCCTTGAGGAACATGGTGGACACCAGCCCGCCGACGCCGACCTTCATGTCATCCAGCTCATTCTCCGAAGCCGTGTGGATCTTGACTCCGAAGAAGTTCATGCGCTTCAGCAGGCTTGCGGAATCCGCCATGTCCCGCGAGAGGCGGTTCTGGCTTTCGGCGGCAATGACGTCGATACCGCCGCGTTCTGCGGCCTGGATCAGGCGCTGGTATCCCGGACGGAGGGCATTCTTGCCGCTGAGCGCATGATCCGTGAAAACTTCCGTTACCTGCCACCCCTTCTGTTCACACAGACGGCGGCACAGCCGGATCTGGTCCTCGACCGATGTGTCTTTCTGTTTGTCTGTGGAGTACCGGGCGTAGATGGCAGCGCGGAGACCGGGTGTTGCATTCATGGTTTATTCCTTCGAAGGCGGTTTGCTCCTTTGTGCCGCGATGTCTTCATGAGCAGCCTGGCGGGCAAGGAGCTGGATGATGTGCAGAAGCGGGACCGGGCAGTTGGCCCGGCCGTTTGTCTGAGAAGTGCCGGAGTGACAGGCTGTCCCTCTGGAATTGACATAGCTCTTCTGGTCCCGTGCCATAGGCCGAGGTCTCCCGCCGCTCCCAGGCCGGTGCCCGGGGCGTTTTTTTGATGCTGCTGATCTGGCCGGGAACTGCCCCGGCGGCTGTTGGCTTCATCATATCGGGAGAGGGAGGGCGGCGGACCCCGTGAAAGGGGGGAGATGCCGACCCGGGGCCGGGTTTATGTGGACAACCTGCCGTTTGGGCCGGTTTGCTCGGGGACGGGGCGCTGAGGTGCCCGTCCTTGCGGCTGGACCGGCGGCGTCCGCCGTGCGGGCAACACCTTTCCGGAAGGGAATTATCCGGATTTTTGGCCAACCGGAGCCTGCGCCGCGGAAGTTTGCACATTAGCTTTGTGCAAACCTCGCGGCGGCGCGGCTTGTTTGGCGAACGCATCTACTGGTCCAGGACCTGCTCTGGGCCATTTTTGCGCGGCACGTCACGCAGCCAGGACCGGACCGCCTTGGCATCGAACTCACGCTCACGCACCAAAGCCGCAGCCATGTCCTGCAACAGCCGCTGATGTGGGTACAGCAATGCACGCGCGTGGTCCTCTGCGTAGTCGAGCTTCTCACGGAGGCGTTTGCGGTCGGGTTCTGCCAGCTGCGCCGGATCCTGCGGTCCGAACCAGCCGTTGCCGAAGGTCCCTAAACCCAGTTCAAAATCCATCGCCAGGACCATCCGAGCTGCTTTTCCGAGGTCGGACGTGGCGCTGCCGCCAGCGCCCGCGGACACAGTCCCAAAGATGAGCCGCTCCGCCGCCCGCCCCGCGAGGTGGACGTAGAGCTGACGGTCGAAATCTGACGCCAGACCCGGATTCGGGGGAACATCCCGTTCGATTGTTCCGCCTGCGGCAGCCACCCGGACCTGCGTGNAGCTGCTTTTCCGAGGTCGGACGTGGCGCTGCCGCCAGCGCCCGCGGACACAGTCCCAAAGATGAGCCGCTCCGCCGCCCGCCCCGCGAGGTGGACGTAGAGCTGACGGTCGAAATCTGACGCCAGACCCGGATTCGGGGGAACATCCCGTTCGATTGTTCCGCCTGCGGCAGCCACCCGGACCTGCGTGATCGCCTCTCCGAAGATCCAGGCGGCGATGGCGTGGCCGCATTCATGGACGCAAATGCGATAAAGCAGGCCGTGGTTCTCCTCCAGCTCCCTGACACCGAGATGGCGGCGCAGAAGCTGCAGATCGAGCGGGCAGCCGCTGTGCCGGGCTTCACTGCGAGCAGAGCGCACCGCGGCGTCCACGTCGGCGGCGGTCTTTCCGATACATTCCCGTGCCAGCTGCCGCAGATCCCCCTCAGGGAATGCGTCCTGCAGCCGCTCAGCAAGGAGGTGCTGCAGCATCGCCTTGCTTGGCAGCGGCATCTCGATCTTGATGTCAAACCGCCCGGCTCTCAGCACCGCGGGGTCTAGGTGCTCCGGGTGGTTGCAGGCACCGACGACCATGATCCCTTCCTCCAGGCTGACGCGGTCCATCTGCTCAAGGAACCCGGCGACCACCTGGCGCCTGTAGCTGGCACTGTTGTCGCCGACGCTGTCGCGGGAACCGATCGCGTCAATCTCATCCAAAAAAAGGATACAGGGAACATTCTTCTTCGCTTCATCGAAGCTTTTGCGCATCGCAAGCAGGAGGTTACCCAAGTGACCGTCGGCCTGCCATTCAGCGCAGCTGGTCTCGATGCAATTAACTTCGGCGCTCCCTCCCATTGCCCTGGCCAGATAACTTTTGCCGGTGCCTGGCTTGGGCATTGTTGCAGAAAGGCGTCTTGAGGCGTGACTTCCCCTTTCCCCTTCAGGTTCAGGCCACGCGGACGATCTCGGCGGTGCCGAGGGCATTGAAGCGGTTGATGAGTGCGACGCAGATGTGGATTTCAGCGGTTTGGCTATCTGGGTCTCTCGCGGCGATGCGCTCGCCGAAGGCCTTGAGGCAGCGCATCCTGGCTTCTGCGCGGCTGCGGGTGTGGTATCCCGTCCATCGTTTCCAGAACGCCC
>NZ_LYUZ01000121.1 GCF_001679925.1 Leisingera sp. JC1
TGGCGGGCTGGTTCTGGCCTTCAGGCGGCTCCTGCGCGCGCTCTTCGCTGAGATGTTCGTCCAACTCGGTGCTCAGCGCACGTTCCGCAAGCGCCTTGGTCAGTTCGGAAAGAATGCCCTCCTTGCCGAAAAGGTCGCCGGGCGAACGCCCTTCCATCAGCCGGTCCAACAGGTCTTTGTCTATGCTCATACGTGGGTCTCCTCAAAAGTGAGCTACCACGCCGGGGCACAAAATTCAGGATAGTCCCCGGCGACGCCCCTTGGTGCGCATCAACCGCATCCCCCATGATTTGATCTGAGAGCCCGCCTTGGTTCGTACCAGCAAGGAGTTGGCGGCAGCGTAAAGTGTCGCCCTCACGTCTCGATCCCCGGCCTTGGATATTCGACCGGGATTATCTTGTTCACCGGACTGGTATCTTCGGGGCGTCAAACCAAAGTGAGCGGCCACGGTGCGAGATCGTTTGAAACGCGCGGGGTCATCAACCGCAGCCTTGAAGGTCAATGCTGTAACCGGGCCCACGCCGGGGGCCGTCATCAGGCGCAGGCAGACCTCATCCTGGCGGGCCGCGCGTTTGACCCTCCGGTCCAGTTCCAGGAAGTGTTGGTGCAGCGCCAACCGGGCATCAAGCAGCGGCAGCAAGGCATGGGCCAACACCTCATCCATCTCGACAATTGGCCGGACCATATCGTCAAAGCTGCCATGCTGCACTGTTTTGGGCAGGCGGATACCGAAGATCTTCAAAAGACCGCGGACTTCGTTGGCCAGATCAATGGTCTTGCTCAGCAGAGCTTTCCGTGTGCTCAGAAGCGCCCGAATGCCGTGCGCCGCCCGGCTCTTCGTATAAACGGGGTTGAACCACCCCGTGCGCTGGACTTGAGCAATTCCCCGAGCATCGTTCCGATCCGTCTTGTTGCGCATCGCCGATAGTGCGGCGCTGACCTGACGCGCTTCCATACAGACAACTTCAAACCCTTCAGACTTCAAGCCGTAGTACAGATGCTGACACACCGCACCGGCTTCAAAGCCAACACGCTCAATTGGAAAGCGTAGCGCAGTCAGATAGCCTGCGATTTCCTCAAAATCACAAGGCAGTTCTCGCTCGTGCAGAACCGTGCCTTTGCCATCGACAACATAGACCGCGCAGGACCGCAGCGAAACGTCCAAGCCCGCGAAATACTCCATTCGAAATCTCCCATGTTCACAGATCTATTGTGATCCTATCGGGAGCTCGACCTCAGTTCCGTGCTGCGCGACAAACAGGATGAGATTCCGCGTCAATCAGGATGAGACGTTGCGGCGGGCGTGTGTCGGAGGGAGGGCGTAGCCCGACCGGAGGCACMCGCCCGCCGCTTCGCCCGTTTTTGGGGTCTGTGATCGCCGCCGGCCCGCTACGCTGGTGGTTTTCAGGAATGGAGAACCACCTTTGTGCCGGGGCCACTGCCCGGAACGAAGCGGTCAACGCGTCGCGATACCTGGGCCGCGCCCTGTGGTGGCGATGGAGCGGATACCACCGCAGAAGCCGTGTCGAGAGCAAGATGAACTGTGTGAAACTTCTTGGCCAGTCAATCATGGCACGCGACTTTGACAGACAAGTCGCGGAAATCCAAATCCGCGTCGCCGCGCTCAATCGCTACACCGCTCTGGGCATACCAGTCACAGAGCCCGTAGGATAAGTCCGTCCGGGGAAAGGGGAAGCCTGCCCATCAACGGATTTGCGCAACAAAGCCCTTACGGGACGCTGTGCGGCAGGGGCAACGGATGTCATGCTGATACTGCCTGTCCTAGCGGCACTAGGTGCGTCCTTGGGTTTGGCCACGGGTATCGTCTTAATGCAGGACGCTGATCCTTCACGATCCGGCCTTCCTCCATGGTCACGATCCGGTCTGCTAGCTCCAGGACCCGGTTGTCGTGTGTTACCATGACGGTCGTGCTTCCTCGGCTCTGTCCAAGTCCCTTTAGCATGCTAACGATTGGGATCGCCGTCTTTTTGTCGAGGGAGGCAGCCGGCTCATCGGCGAAGATGAGTTCGGGATTCGAGACGAAGGCGCGCGCGATCGCAACCCGCTGCTTTTGCCTGCCCGACAAGTTGCCAGGAAGATAGTCAATCCGATCTGCCAAGCCGGCGAGGCCCAGCATGTGCTCGACTGCAGTTGCTTGTCGGGCGGGATTGCCCCTGCCGTGGACCTGCAGGCAGGCAAGGACGTTTTTGCCGCGCGGTCACCCCTGCAACCGCCCCGCTGAACAGGAACAAGACCTTTAGCTGAACCCGCCAAAGCTTGAACCTTCGATAGATGCCCTGTCGCGTCGTTTTGCCAGGGGGCTCCTTCTTGGGAGCTGCCTTGCCGTCCCCCGTGAGCGCAAGTTTCGGTTCATCCAGCATTTTGCAAATCTTCCAAATTTGAATATGATACGCCGTGCATTGCACTGGACCGCGGAAAAGATGTGCTTGGCCGGACGCGGTGCGGAAGCGCACGACATGCGGATCAATCCACGACGTCCGAGAAGCGACGAGGGAAGAGCCGAACGTCGCCCTCCGCCATGGTGACAAACCGCTCGGCATGAACCGGGTCGGCAGCGAGTGCATTGGCCAGGTCCTCGATGGGCTCTTGAAACTGTTCGGACGCCAGTTGGAACGTGCCGAAGTGCATGCCGATGCTGTAACCCGCTCTCAGGTCTCGGTGGGCCATGAGGGCCTCGGCAGGGTTCATATGCAGCGGCTTCATAAACCAGCGTGGCTTGTAAGCGCCCATGCCCAGAAGCGCGACTTCCGGTGCTCCCAGCCTCTCCCGGATTTCCGTGAATTGCGAGGAGTAGCCGGAGTCTCCTCCAAAAAAGAGGCTGCGAGATCCACGCGTGACGTAGTAGCTGCCCCAGAGACTGCGATCCCTGTCGCGAAGGCCACGCCCTGATGAATGTTGCGCCGGGGTCAAGACGACACGTGTGCCCGATGCGACAATGACACCCTGCCACCAATCCAGCTCCGTCACGGCCATGATGCCCGCGACATGAAGCAAGGTTCTGTTCCCCAGAGGTACGATGAATTGCGGTGAAAAACGCGCGTTCAATTGCTTGAGGGTCGGCAGGTCGAGGTGATCGTAGTGGTTGTGACTGATCAGCACGACATCGATTTCAGGCAACGCATCGAAGTCAATACCCGGCTCGCGCACCCGTTTGGGCCCAAACCAGGACACCGGACTGACCCGATCGGACCAGACCGGGTCGGTCAGGATGGTGAGGCCGGGCAGCTGGATAAGGAATGTAGCGTGGTTGACGAAGGTCACGGCCATGCCGTTCTCGCCCAGATCGTGATCGAGGCGTGGAGAGGCTGTGTTGGCGACCTCGTCCGGCCACGACGGTCGACCCTCGGAAATCATACCGAATACCTCCCGCAGACCGGGTCTGACCTGTTGATCGAGGGTCGGGTTGACGAACCGTTTCCCGTCGAAGTGATCGGAAATCCCGAATACCGTGTCTGCTCCACTATTGCAGTTGTGAAGCCCGTTGGCGTCCTGTTCGCACCCGGCGGCCATCTGTGTCGCAAGCAATATGCTCGCGAGACGTTTGGGTAAGTGGCCTTTGAAGGCGTTCATTTTCGGGGACCTGAGCTGATGAGAAGCGGCGACTGCCCGACAAATTCAGGAGCCTTTGCCTGCGCCAGGATAAATTCGGCAATGTCTGCGCGAGAAATCTTGTTGGACTTCACGCCTCGCAGGTCGGTCACGGCACGGATATTGCCCGTGCGCGGGCGGTTGGTCAGGAAGCCGGGCCGAACGATTATCCAGCGCGAGACCTTGTTTCGGATGATCTCTTCCTGGCGGTCCTTGTCGGCGTACATCCGGCGCAGAACCAGCGGCATGAAAATCTTGTCGTACAGGAACCCGCCATGCCCTTTGCTGTCGCCCGCGCCGATACCCGTGACCGCGATAAGAAGCTGATCCGGTTGCAGCGCTGCAGCGAGCTTCTCGGCCGTACGCGAAAACAGACGTACCTCTCCCGTTACATTCCGCGTCCCGAGCGTGTCGCAGACAACCTCCTGGCCGCTGACAACCTCGGCGATGGCCGCTGCGTCCTCAGCGGATCCCTTCACGAGGCGAAGGCGGGGGGTCTTCTGAGGCATGGAGGCGGGATCACGCACAAGCGCCGTCACGTCGTGACCGTCGGCGAGCGCTGCCCGCACAAGTTCGAGACCAATGCCGCGGGTGGCGCCGATAACTGCTACTTTCATGGGGTATTCGTCCTGTCGAAGTTGGAGGTCCGTGTGGGAGGTCATCTGTCTAGGCTGGTCATGCGGGCGCTTTCACGCCACAACCTGTCCTGGGCCTCGACATCCTGGGCGAGGGCGGAGGGTGCCGGAAATGTGGGTTTGCCGCCGACCAGGGAGACATAGACCCGCCCCTCCGGCATGGGGATGGTGCCCGTGGCAACGTCTGCCAGCATGCGTCCTGAATGCTCGGGAGCGTTCATCTTGAACGTCGGGTTGATCAATGCGATCAGCGGGAACACGGTGCGTATCAAGACCGATACAACTGCCTTCTGCAGAGCCGAGGCATCCCCTCCCGACGCGCCGCCGGTCAGCCCGGGATTGAAGGCGATGACCTCGATCCCGCGCTCTCTGACAAGCTCCGTCCGGGCCAGAGACTGCGCCGTCATCAGATTGCAGAGCTTCGAGGCACAGTAGGACCGGGTACCTGTTCCGCTGCCGCCGGGGAAAGGATGCGCCCAAGCCTCGATCTCAAGCCCCTTCGGCGCAAGCCTCTTCAGCGGCGGCTCGTGCATGTTGCTCGACGTGATAACCAGACGGCCTCCTTTCGAAAGTTTCGGCAGCAGAAGCCGCGACAACAGGTAATGCGCGAGGTGGTTCACCGCGAAGGTCAGGCCGAAACCCTCGGCACTCAGCTGGTCGGCAGTCGCCCCGTGGACCCCGGCGTTGAGGATGAGGACATCGATCCCGGCGCCCTCGAGGCGCTCTTCCAGCAGTGCGGCAAAGGTGCGGACGCTGTCGAGCGAGGCAAGGTCCAGTGGCAAGACCTCAACCCCGGGCGGCACGTCGCGGTCAGTGCCCCGGGCCCCGACAAAAACGGTGGTTCCTTGCTCCTGCACCAGCAGCGCAAGCGTGTGCCTGCCGAAGCCGCTGGTCGCCCCTGTCAACACGATGATCTTCCGTGGCATGACGTTGTCTTCCTGCATGGTTCACTCCACTCCGAGGCTGCCAATCAGCAGCGCGACATTCTGCCGGAGCAGCTGGTGGGCATCCGGCGTACCGACACCGGGGAAGACTGTCCCCCACAGTGACAGCATCATCGCAGGGGCCACCACGAGGCGCGGATCGAATTCGGCGGCCTCGGGCTTCAGCTCCCCGCGTTCGACGCCCCGCAGGAGGATCCGTCTCACGACCTCGAAGCCTCGACGCAGCACGGTGGCCTCGTATCGTTCTACCAGTTCCGGAAACCGGTGCCCCTCCGAGATCAGCACCTTCAGGAAGATGAATGACCCGCCCTCGACCATCTCCCGACGTACCTTTTCGAAGAAGGTCAGAAGCGCCTCTTCGGTCGTGCCGCCGAACAGTTCTGCCGACTGATCGGCTTGATCTATGTTCCGGACGATCCTTGCCTCGACGGCTGCCTCGAACAGGGATTCCTTTGATGAAAAGTACCGGTAGATAGTACCCTTCGCGACACCGGCTCCGGCTGCGACATCCTCCAGCCGCGTTGCGGCAAAGCCCCGTACCTTCCATAGGTCGATTGCCGCAGCGATGATCTCTGCGGGGCGAGCCTCCTTACGGCGCTCACGCTTTTTCTGTGTCTTCTTGGTGTTCTCGTCCATGCCAGCTGACCTGCATCTTTTAGTGACTAGGGAGTCATTAGTGTAATTAGTGACTTTGTGGTCATTATGCAAGTCCTGCAGTGAGCCCACCCACGCTACCGGGGCTCAGCCATTGGCCAATCAGCCAGTGTTGTCATGCGAGCTGTCTCGCCTTGCATCCACCCACCACAGGTTTACTTAGTGATCTGGAGGTCATGAGGGCCGCCCGGCCCGTGCCCTAAGCGAGGTATCGCCACGATGGACAACGTGGAGAGATCATGGCCCGGCACCTCGTCACTTCTGCAGCCGCCTATATCAACGGGATCAAGCATCTCGGCAATCTCGTGGGCAGCCAGCTTCCGGCCGATCTCTTCGCCTGCTGGCCGAGCGCGAGGTGCGGTCTATCGCCTACCACATGAATGGAAGCTCAAGGGTCGTTGCGACGTTTCCTGCTATCTCATCTTAATGAGTTCGCCACTGAAGGCTTCAGCCGGTGTGCGCCATCCGAGGCATTTTCTGGGTGTGCCGTTCAAGCGGTCGCAAACCGCCTTCGTTGAACGATTTGAGAGCGCGGCCACAGGCATATCCCGCGGCAAGTACCGGCGCCGGAAGTATTGAAGTTTCGGCGCGGTTTCAACTTGCTTGTCCACTGACGGGATCTTCGTTCCGGGGCTGTGAATTCGTGGTTTCAGATTTGACGCAGGCTGGAGTTCGTCCCGATTTCCGGACAGTTTGATTATTGACCCTATGCTGCGCTTTTCCAAGTCATGGTTTCGTATGCTTGCGCGGGGGTTTGGTAGCCGATGGCGGAATGACGTCGCTGGCGATTGTAGAAGACCTCAATGTATTCGAAGATCGCCGCCTTTGCCTGGACGCGCGTTTTGAAGCGCTCCCGATGAACCAGTTCCTTTTTCAGTGATGCGAAGAAACTTTCCATTGGAGCGTTGTCCAGGCATTCGCCGGTTCGGCTCATGGATTGCGTGATGCGTGCCGCCCCGAGCGATTTGCGGTATTCTCCGCCTGCGTATTGCACGCCGCGGTCCGAATGATGAATGAGCCCTGGAACCGGTCCACGGCGCCCCAGGGCCATGTTCAGGGCATCACAGCACAGTTCGGATCGCAGATGATCGTCCATTGCCCAACCGACAATCTCGCGCGTGGCCATGTCCTTGAGGGCGGCGACGTAGAGCCATCCTTCGTCCGTATCGACGTAAGTAATGTCAGCGAGCCAAACTCGGTTTGGAACGGTACAACCGAACTTTTGCTCCAACAAATTTGGCGACGGTTTCAGAGAGTGATTGCTGTCCGTAGTACGCGGCTTCCGGCGCTTGTGCAGGCATGGTGAGACATTGTTTTCCCGCATTATTCTGGCCACACGCCGCTCCGAGACGTCCTCGCCATCGGCTTTCAGATCCTGGTAGACCCGCTTTGACCCATACCGCTTTTTGCTTTGAGAAAACGCCACTTTGATCTTTGGCAGTAACTCGGCGTCCCGGTCGGCACGCAGCTTTTGCCGCTGATCTCGGGCTGGTTGCGACTGAACAAAGCCGTAAAGCCAGCTGCGCGCAATGCCAACAAGGCGACAGAGCTGAGCGATCGGGTAAACAGTCTTGTGGGCAGCGACGAAAGCACGTTTCGTGTTCATGTCTTCGCTGCCCTTGAGGCGAAAAAAGCGGAAGCTTTCTCAAGGATTTCATTTTCCAGCTTCAAACGTTTGTTTTCCTTACGCAGACGATCCAGTTCCGCAGCATCAGTCCTTAGCCTGCGCATCGCTTCCAACGATCCTGCCGCTTCAATCTCCAGGCGCCAGGTCTTCAGCTGGGAACTCGTCACACCCAGTTCCCTGGCCACGCCGGTTTGTGTGGCACCAGGCTTATAAAGCCGACCAACAGCTGCGGCTTTGAATTCATCTGTGAACGTTCGTCTCGATTGTCCCATTCCATGCTCCTTTCCTGGACAGGGGTACTTTACCCCGGTGTCCGGGAACAGGAACGAAGTTCAGGCTGCCGGAATGGCCGCATTTCCTTCTGCTTTACAGCGGGAGAAATTCGGTGGAGCAGCGCACCGGCCCGCTGCGTGCGCACGCAGCAAGATTTCAGAACTTCCGGTGTGGCTCTTCGCCCGCCTTCGCCGCGTGCTGCTCGAACGGCCGCTCCCAGCTTAGCGTAGGATTTCACACTCTCCCGAAATCGACCCCAAGGTACCGGCGGATACGAGCCGCGGAACAAGGACCGCCGTGAACAGCTGTAGAATTTTCGCACGGGGATGGGCGGCCGTTGCTGAAACTGGCCTTGCGCGAGTTGGATGTTGTCGAGCTACTGACCAGCGGATGGAGGTTGTGAAGGCGGAAAGTGACGTGCTCTTGTACGAAGTTCCGGTCAAGCAGGTCATTTTCTAAGATGAAAAGATCATGGTCTGCCGCAAGCCAGACCAGCTCCTGGCGCCGCCCGGGGGTCGCATCACCGGAACCCGATTTGCCAGCGGCGAAGGCAAACACAGAACTTCGGCGCCGGCTGCCCGATAGGCTTCCGCCAAATCTGGTCCGGGCCGAAAACGCAGAGCATTGGATTGATGAGTATATGCGGCCAGGCTGGCCCTAATGGTTCTCTCTGCAAATCCGCTCGGCGCCAGGTTTCCGAGCGCCAAATGCGTTATGTGCGGGTTGTAACCTGCCAAGTATAGACCCTATGAAGCCCTATTAAAATCGGCTTTGCGCCTGGCAGCTGATCGCCAGTGATCTGCCGATGGGCAAACTGGAAGCGATGATCCAGCCTGCTGTCCAGGGCAACTTGCCGCAGCCGGGCGCTGATATTCTCAAGGGTCTAGTCACGGGACGGGTGATGGTGGATGTCAACGCCTAGATCACGATTTCCGACGGGCGACCGTCGGAAATCGTACATTTCTAGTCGCATGTTGTTCGCGGCAGCGGCGCCGCGGCCGCTACCGTGATTGGTGAGCACAGCCACGATTGGGCGGATAACACCTGTGCTCCAGAATACGGGCTCCCGCCCTCAGGCCGGAGGCCTGTTAAAGCTACAGGGGAGGGAGAGAGACCGTGTATTCCAAAATCATGGTGCCTGTCGATCTGGCCCACGCTGCGCGCCTGGACAAGGCACTGCAGATGGCATCGGATCTCGCGCACCTTTACAAAGCAGAAGTGATTTTCGTGGGGGTGACCCCATCGCAGCCCAGTCCAGTTGCGCATAGTCCCCAGGAGTTTTCGAAAAAACTCGATGACTTTGCTGCGGATCAAGCGGGTAAGCGTAACATCACTGCCTCGGGTCACGCAGTGGTCAGCCACGATCCAGCAGTTGATCTGGAGGCAACGCTTCTCAAAGCCTGCAATAATATCGGCGCCGGCTTGATTGTGATGGCCAGCCATGTCCCCGGTGTCAGCGATTATCTGTTCCACGCCCATGGCGGGCGGGTCGCAGAGAAGGCCCCGGTTTCGGTGCTGATCGTCCGCGGCAACTGAACCACCGGAAACCTTAGAGTGCGCAAGCCCCGGCTTGCACGGCCAAAGTTAACAGGGAAGGAGGCCGTAATGGCTGACGAAACCACTAATCAGGGTATCCCCGCCCCGGAAGGCGAAGCGGATATCATTGATACCGAATACGAGATCGGTCAGGACAATATCGAAACCCAGATCGGCCCCTTCGGTGTCGACATCCACAACCCGGTGTTCCTGGTTTCCGGCCTGGTCATCGTGGCCTTTGTGTTCTACGCGCTGGCTCTGCCGGAACAGGCCGGCGCCTTTTTCAACTGGCTGCGGCCCGCGGTGACCAGCAGTTTCGACTGGTTTTTCTTCGGCGCGGCAGACCTGTTCGTCCTGTTCTGCCTGTTTCTGATCGTATCCCCCTGGGGCAAAGTGCGTCTGGGCGGCAAAGAGGCGACGCCGGATTACAGCTACATAGGCTGGTTTGCGATGTTGTTTGCCGCTGGCATGGGGATCGGGCTGATGTTCTACGGCGTGAGCGAGCCGATGAGCCATTTCTCCACCGCATTCGGCGGCACCGCGGCTCCTGAGGGCGGCGGCGTACGCACCGACTGGGCACCCCTGGGTGCCGCCGCCGGGAATGAGGCCGAGGCGGTGCGCCTGGGCATGGCGGCAACGATTTTCCATTGGGGGCTTCACCCTTGGGCGATCTATGCGATTGTTGCGCTGGCGCTGGCTTTGTTCACCTACAACAAGGGGCTGCCGCTCACCATCCGGTCGGCTTTTTATCCGATCTTTGGCGAGCGCATCTGGGGCTGGACCGGCCACGTCATCGACATTCTGGCAGTCTTTGCCACGTTGTTCGGCCTTGCGACCTCGCTCGGATTTGGCGCAACCCAGGCCAATGCCGGCCTGAATGAGCTGTTCGGGGTGCCGGTGGGTTCCACCACCGAAGTGATCCTGATCACCGCCATTACCGCCATTGCACTGATATCGGTTCTGCGCGGCCTGGACGGCGGCGTGAAGGTGCTGTCCGAGATCAACATGGGGCTCGCGTTCCTTCTGCTGATATTCGTGCTGCTGGTGGGGCCAACCATGGCGATCCTGACAGGTTTCGCCTCCAGCCTGATGGCGTATGTCGAGTATCTGCCTGCACTGTCGAACCCGATCGGGCGCGAGGACGTGAACTTCAGCCAGGGCTGGACCGCCTTCTACTGGGCCTGGTGGATCAGCTGGTCGCCTTTTGTCGGCATGTTCATCGCCCGTGTGAGCCGCGGCCGAACCGTGCGGGAATTCGTGATCTGCGTGCTGTTGATCCCCAGCCTGGTCTGCGTTTTGTGGATGAGCGTCTTTGGCGGCACCGCCATCCACCAGGTGCTGTCTGACGGCTTCACCGGGGCACAGGACGCGGCGCTTGAGCTCAAACTGTTCAAGATGCTGGGCGAGCTGCCGCTAGCTGGGATCACTTCCTTTGTGGGTATCGTGCTGGTGGTGGTGTTCTTCGTGACCTCGTCGGACTCCGGGTCGCTGGTGATCGACACCATCACCGCAGGCGGCAAGGTCGATGCGCCGGTGCCGCAGCGGGTGTTCTGGTGCATCTTCGAGGGCGCCGTCGCCATCGTGCTGCTGCTCGGTGGCGGGTTAGCAGCGCTTCAGGCGATGGTGATCTCCACCGGCCTGCCATTCACCGTGGTACTGTTGCTGATGTGCTGGGCCATCTTCCGCGGGCTTCTGACCGAAGCACGCTGAGGCATCCAACTACTTAGAAAGTAAACGCCCCGGCCGTACTGCTGGGGCGTTTCGATGTTATCTGTGGCTGTATTGTAAGACCGCATGTCATTTCACTCGGCGGCCCATGAGTTCAGCCTGTGATCAGAATGCAGAGCAGCGATTTACGCCGTCAGAGATGAAGGACAAGCATGGCCGCGATCACTCGGTAATTTTGCCGGAATACCACAGCGGTTTACGCAATTCGTTTTGGAATCTAGGCGGTTACTGCATCGGCCTCCGTCAAAGCGTGCGGTTAACGCGTGAAGATCAATCTCATGATTACTCCTAGATTAGAACAGTCAGGTTCCTTCTACTTCGGATAACTCGTGTCATCAGCTGGCAGGGCAGACCCGCTCAGAATCCCGACCTCATCTTCTTCGCTGATGTCGGCCAGGTGATCAATCACCAACGCCTGCCGGACTTCAAGCCCTTGCGCGATTCTGTTCAGGGTGTTGCGGGCTACAGCGATGCTTTCCCCGTCTAGGTCGTCGCGCCAAACATGGTAGATCGGATATGGAAAGCGCGGTGCGTCAGGTACAAGATGCAACCTTTCGGCTTCAATCCACTGGTCAGCGGCTCGTGCTGGAACATAGGCTGCCATTTTGCGATTTAGCAGGAAGTCCAGGGAAAGAGCTCCGAGAGCGAAAGTCAGCCCCGGATTGGAGAGTTGTGGAAGATGCACCCCATGGGCATGCACAAACTCAGGGCCCCAGTCGACAAAGAGATATCGGCCTTTGGCATCTTCAAGCTGAGGTTCCGGCCAAGAGGCAACCATGACCAATTCATCCTCCATGACCTTCTCCATTTGAAAGCCCGGCCTCAGTTGTGGCGTATAAACCAAAATGGTTTGCACAACGCCTTCGATCATATACCGGGTCAGCCGTTCCGGTGTACCGACCTCGGCGCGGATGCTGAGAAAAGGCAGTTCCTCACGAATGGCGTCCAGCCAGCGGAATCCCATGCGCGGCCACAGTGAATGTTCTGCGCCGACAATCAGACTTTTGGTGAAGCCCTCGGGGATCGCAACCTGCTGCTTGCTTTCCTCCCACAGCTTTATGTGCCCAAAGGCAAACCGTTCGAACTCGGTTCCAGCAGGCGTCAGTTCAGCTCCGGCCTTGGATCGGGTGAACATTGGCTGGCCCAACTCTTCTTCCAACCGCTGAATTCGCAAGCTGACGGCAGACTGCGTTACAAACAGGCGCTTGGCCGCCGCCGCAAATGAACCGGTTGAGGCAACTTCAACGAAAGTGCGCAGAAGGATGATGTCCATAGGCCCTCAAGCGTAGGTCTGGATATGACCTAACTTAACATTTCCTCATTTCAAGCATAGATATTATTCGTTTTTCTTGCCTCGTTGGCGGGTGTTATCCCTCTGGTATGCAAAAAGATGCTAGGAAATACCCCGCACCGCACTTCAAACCACGAATATCCGGCACCGTTTCGGGAGCTTCCCCGCGATTAGTTGTGCATTGAGCCGCACGTCTGCAAGCTGTGCTGAAACCAGCGGGAAAGAGGGCCGCTGACATGGCCGGAGGCAAACCGTGCATATCGGAGAAAACCGGACCGGATGGTGCGACCTGATATATTTAACCGGTTTCAATTGGTTGGGTGTTCAAGCAAAAATTGACACGGAAACCCGCACAACTGGGCTGCATACCCGGATTGTCAAAAGGCTCAATCAGAATGGCCCCTATGGGTCGGGTTTCACCCCAACCACATGGGTATTGGAAAAATGGGTATCTGATTAGCGCCTCACCTTCACACAGGAAAGGCCACCAACACCGGGGGCATCTTCAAACCACAAATATCACCGCCACCCTGCTTCTGGTAGGTGCGCAGGCGCATTTAGCCCGGGCGGCACCAGCAGCCCATTCGGAGAAGAAATTCCCAAACTTCGTTGGTCGCATCGTACTGCGAATACTGAAACTGGCGGCCGATCCTACTCAGTCCTTACAGGTACCGTCAGACCAAAACCGCTAACCGCAAGAGGAACTTTGATGAAAATTGCTATGCTGGCCCGGAATCCGAACCTCTATTCTCACAAGCGATTGAAAGAGGCCGCGCAGCAGCGCGGGCACGAATTAGAGATCATTAACACCACGCGCTGCTATATGAATATCGCGTCCCGGCGCCCGGAAATCTATTACAATGGCCAGAAGCTGAGCTGGTACGATGCAGTGATTCCGCGGATTGGCGCTTCAGTTACCTTCTACGGCACCGCTGTGCTGCGGCAATTCGAGATGCAGGGCATTTATCCGCTGAACGAAAGCGTGGCGATCGGGCGTTCGCGGGACAAGCTGAGATCCATGCAACTTCTTGCCCGGGACGGGATCGGCTTGCCGGTTACCACTTTTGCTCATGACCCCAAACAGACTGCAGAGGTGATGGAGGTTGCCGGCGGGGCCCCGGTGGTGGTGAAACTTCTTGAAGGCACACAAGGGATCGGGGTTGTTTTGGCTGATACCGAACGGTCTGCCATTTCGGTAATTGAGGCCTTCCGAGGCGCAAACATCAATATCCTGGTGCAGGAGTTCATCAAGGAAGCTGGCGGAACAGACATTCGCGCCTTTGTCATTGGCGGTAAAGTCATCGCTGCAATGCAGAGGACTGGAGCCGAAGGCGACTTCCGGTCAAATCTGCATCGCGGCGGCTCCGCACAAGTCGTTAAGCTCTCTCCCGAGGAGCGGGCCACTGCGATCCGTTCTGCAAAGTCCCTCGGCCTGAATGTATGTGGCGTTGACATGCTGCGTTCGAACCACGGTCCAGTGGTGATGGAAGTCAACTCTTCGCCGGGTTTGGAGGGCATCGAGATGGCAACTGGAATTGATGTGGCAGGCAGGATTATCGATTTCATGGAAAAGCATGCTCAGCCAGGGAAAACTCAAACCAAAGGAAAGGGTTGATGGCCGGGCGCAATGCCTTTGAGTTCGGCGGTCAAAGGGTTGCACCTGGAAACCGGGCAACAGTCGATCTGCCGGTCAGCGTGCTATCGGATCACACTCCAGTCACTATGTCGGTCCATGTTATACATGGCCGGCGGGAGGGGCCGACGGTCTTCATATGTGCTGGCATTCATGGCGACGAAATTATCGGTGTGGAGATCGTTCGCCGGTTATTGGCAATGAAGAACCTGAATAGCCTGAGCGGTACGCTCATTACCGTTCCGATCGTGAATGCATTCGGGTTCCTGAACCGCTCCAGGTATTTGCCAGATAGGCGAGATCTCAACCGGTGCTTTCCCGGTTCCGAAACAGGGTCTCTGGGTTCAAGGATCGCATATATTTTTATGACGGAGATCGTTCAGCGCTGCGACTTGGGAATTGATCTTCATTCGGCGGCTGTACACCGGACCAATCTGCCGCAGATTCGGATTTCGAATGGTGATCCGGCAACCCGGCGCCTTGCCGACCTGTTTGGTGCGCCTGTCGTGCTGTGCTCTAATCTGCGGGATGGCTCGTTGCGGGGGGCAGCCGAGGGAAGCGGTGCGAAGGTGCTGCTTTATGAGGCAGGGGAAGCGCTGCGTTTCGACGAAATGCCGGTGCGCGCGGGTGTGCTGGGGATTTTGCGCGTGCTCCACGAGATGGAAATGATATCGGCCAAAGGGGTGTCTAAGGCCAAATCCATGCCTCTCTTTTGCCGTTCCAGCCGATGGGTGCGCATTCCAAGCTTTGCGGACAACCGTTCCAACGACACGCGGACATGCATTCCGGGGTGCGCGGACAAAATCCGTGCGGGATGCTGAGCGTTTGATTTGACATCTCAGTTGTTGGCTTTTTCGTCAATTGTTTTGGCTGCGGGGGCGTCCCGGGTTTTGCGCATGGAGGGACCATCGAGGCTCAGACGATGTGCATTGTGGATCAGCCGATCGAGTATGGCATCGGCGAAGGTGGGTTCGTCGACGATGTCGTGCCAGGCGTCCAAGGGCAGTTGGCTGGTGACCAGGGTCGCGCCCGCGCCGTAGCGATCTTCGACGATTTCCATCAGGTCCCGGCGCTGCGGGGCAGTCATGCGCTCCGGCCCCCAGTCATCGAGGATCAACAGATCGGCTTTGACGAGTTGCCGGAAGATACGCGGAAAGCGTCCGTCATCATGGGCGAGCTGCAATTCAGAGAACAGGCGTGGCAGGCGCTTGTAGATGACGGTGGCATTGTCACGGCAGGCTTTCTGGCCCAGGGCGCAAGCCAGCCAGCTCTTGCCGACACCACAGGGGCCAGTGATCAGCAAGTTCCGTTTCTCCTTGATCCAGCGCCCTGTGGCCAATTCCTGGAACAGGGCCTTGTCCAGGCGGCGCGGTGAGCGGAAGTCCACGTCCTCGATGCTGGCCCCGCTATGGCGCAGTTTGGCGGCGCGCAGCCGGGATTGGAACCGCTTGGTCGTGCGGTTTGCCATCTCACGGTCGATCAGAAGGCCAAGCCATTCGGCATGCCCCATGTCGGCTGCGCTGTCTTGAGATTGCAGATCGGTGAAGGCGTCCGCCATGCCGTCCAGCTTGAGCTGGCGCAGCAGGTCGTGTGTGGGATGGTCAAGCATGTGTATCCTTTCTCAGTGAAAATAATCGGCGCCGCGTATGTTAGGGTGGGTGATCGCCGGTTCCTCTGCGGGCCGATCTGGTGCCCGGCGATATCTCTTGTTCTTCAGGATGGATTGGAGGGAGCTGTAGGAGTGGGCCCCGATGGCCAGCGCGTAGTCTGCCGCCGCTTCAAACTCAGGGGCCGCATACCCCTTGGACAAACGCAGTATGCCAAGGCAGGCCCGGAATCCCTGGGCGGGATGCTTGCGTGAACGCAGGATCACTTCGACCAGTGCGGCAGTGTTGGGGCCGACCTTGGCGGCCCACCGGTGCAGGCGCTCGGGTGTCCAGTCGGCGTAAGCCCTGTGGTTGGGCGGCATGTGGTCCAGCACCGTGGAATGCTTGCGGTTACCTGATGTCAGGGCATGTGAGGCAACGCGCTGATCTGCATGGAATATCTCGATGGTGCGGCTGGTGATACGTACCCAGACCTGCGCCTTCAGCAGGGTGTGGGGCACCGAGTAATAGTGCCGGTCGATCTCGACGTGGTAGTCGAGCCCGACCTTCCGGCAGCGCCATTCGGCGAAGACATAAGGCTCCAGAGGAAGCGGTTGCAGCGCATGGCGTTCAAGCTGTTCGAACAGCTCCCGGCGGCTCGCCCCGAGATGGCGCGTGCGCCGGTTGTTGAATGTCTCCAGCAGCTCCCGGATCGCCGCGTTCAACTCGGTCAGGGAAGTGAGGCGCCAGTCCCGCAGCCGCGCATGTATCCACCGCTGAGCAAGCTGGACGGCCACCTCGACCTTCGCTTTGTCTTGCGGTTTGCGCGGGCGCGCCGGGATGATGGCGGTGTCGTAATGCGCGGCCATGTCCGCGTAGCTGCGATTGATCTGGGGGTCGTGAAAACAGGCCTTGGTGACCCCGGATTTGAGGTTGTCCGAGACCACCGTGGCAGGCACGCCGCCGAAGAAGGCAAAGGCCCGGACATGAGAGCCGATCCAGTCCGACAGGCCTTGTGTCCAGGTCGCCTCGGCATAGGTCAGGTTCGAGGCCCCAAGGGCTGCGACAAAAAACTGGGCCTGGCGTAGCTCGCCGGTCTCGGGGTCCATGATCTCGAAGGTTGCGCCCGCATAGTCCACGTAAAGGGCTTCGCCCGCGACGTGCTGCTGGCGCATCACCGGCGCCAGCTTGCCCTCCCAGCGGCGGTACAGCTCGCAAAACCGGCTGTAGCCATAGCCCTTGGGGTGGGCTTCACGGTATTCCTCCCATAGGAGCGACAAGGTCACCCCTGGTCGGCGCAACTCGCGATGGACCAGCGCCCAGTCCGGTTTGGGATAGCTGGTCGCCGCATCCGGGGGCGGGGCCGGGAACAACAGCGCTTCAAGAGCAGCGTCCGTCAGGTCGTCCGGCAATGGCCAGGACAACCCCGCCCGAGTGGCGCGGCTGACATACTCGCTGACCGACGTGCGGCCGACACCAATGCTGCGGCCAACCTCCCGGGTCGTCAGACCGCTTGCCCGCAGCCTCAAGGCTTCTCTGATCTTCCTCATCGGCAATCTCGCCATTGGGTCCCTCCCGCTCCTCAAAAGAGCGAAAGGTTACCTGCCACGTGATTGCTCAACACCCCCGGCACAGGGCCAAAAAGGCTTGTCCGCGAGCCCCGGAATCTTGTCCGCGCTACATCGGAATGCATGTCCGCGTCAGATTGGAATCCTTGTCCGCGCTACCCCGGTACGCGCAGATGGGTGCGCGCCTCTCACGGCGGCCTGCTTCGTGCCTACAAATCCGAAGGGGATGTAGTTGAAGAAGGTGACCTCCTGGCAATTATTTCTGACCCGTTTGGGGAAGTCGTGCATGAGATCGCAGCGCCAATCCCTGGAGTGATCGTGGGTCGAGCTGTCATGCCAACCGTCAACGAAGGCGACGCAGTCTTTCATATTGCGCGTGTCAACGGTGAAGGTGATGCCGACGAAACCTTGGGCACATTGTCCAACCAATTGGAAGATGATCCGCTCTTTGATGAAGACGAAATAATCTAGCACGCTTGACCTATTTCAAGCGCATGCCGCTAGAAGGCGATGTCCTCGCACAATTTAAGGGGAGCAAACGATTGAAACGACGGCCTGAAATCATCCTCATGCTGCTCTTCGCACTGGTCTTGCTGTTGCTCATCGCAGCAATTTTCCAAGCATTGCGTGACACCAAAGAGCATTCTGAGTTTGAAGCACAAATGAGCTACTCCCCGATCGTTGGACAGGATCTGGCGTAATTTAAGCTACTCTCTGCCGCTGCTGACCAGGTTGGGTTTCGTCTTTTCTCAGCCAATAGACCATGGCAGGAGGCTTGCCGCCAAGGGCGGAATGTGGGCGTTTTCGATTATAGAACTCGATCCATCTGCCGACGCCCGCCTTCGCCTCTGATCCAGTCTCCCAAGCGTGCAGGTAGACGCACTCGTATTTCAGACTCCGCCAGAGCCGCTCNCGTTGGACAGGATCTGGCGTAATTTAAGCTACTCTCTGCCGCTGCTGACCAGGTTGGGTTTCGTCTTTTCTCAGCCAATAGACCATGGCAGGAGGCTTGCCGCCAAGGGCGGAATGTGGGCGTTTTCGATTATAGAACTCGATCCATCTGCCGACGCCCGCCTTCGCCTCTGATCCAGTCTCCCAAGCGTGCAGGTAGACGCACTCGTATTTCAGACTCCGCCAGAGCCGCTCCACGAAGATGTTATCGAGGAACCGGCCTTTGCCATCCATCGAGATGCGCACACCGGATCGCCGCAGCCTGTCCGTCCAGGCGAAGGACGTGAACTGGCTGCCCTGATCTGTATTCATGATCCCGGGCGGGCCGAACTTGTGGATGGCCTCGTTCAGCGCCTCGACACAGAAGTCCGCTTCCAGCGTGTTCGAGATGCGCCAGGCCAGCACCTTGCGGGTGTGCCAGTCAATGATCGCCACCAGATACAGGAACCCCTTGCGCATTGGCAGATAGGTGATGTCTGCCGCCCAGACCTGGTTCGGGCGCCCCACCCGCAGACCACGCAGCAG
>NZ_LYUZ01000122.1 GCF_001679925.1 Leisingera sp. JC1
GCGGCACTGGCCGCAATCTGAAAAGGGCATCACGCAAGTATCCGCACTCCGCCGCAATCTGAAAAGGGCATCACGCAAGTATCCGCACTCCGCATTCTACGGTCTGGATATCTCCACTGAAATGCTGACCTCGGCCCGGAACAAAGTCGGAGCCTATGTGCAGCTTGCCCAGGCTGACGCCTGCAGATTTGATGGAGCCCGGCTTTTCCGGCGCAGCAAGTTCGACCGGATCTTCATTTCTTACGGCCTCTCGATGATCCCTGACTGGCAGGCCGCCTTGCGCATGTCCTACGCGCATCTGGCTCCCGGCGGCCAGCTTCATGTTTTGGATTTTTCAGACCAGGCCGGCTGGCCGCACTGGTTCGGTAACGGGCTGAACCACTGGCTGGCCAATTTTCATGTCACCCCCCGGCTAGACCTCTGCAGGGCTCTCGAAACAGTCGCTGCGGAAACCGGAGGACATGCGCAATGCAGTCAACTGTACCGGGGCTATTCGCAATACGGCATTGTGCATTTGCCTGGCTAAGTTGGCAGAGTAATTCGCATCAAGTCAAACGGTGACAGATCATCCTAAGAATGTCCGGTTGTTTTGAAGGAGTAAGACGGTAAATCCTTTTGCTGTGAATGACATGGTGTGATTGCGGCGGCCGCTCTTCCAGGGCGAACGAGGTCCGATAAAACCGGCCTCAGCAAAACCAGCCGTGGAGGAGAACGACCATGTCGCATTATGTTGGTCTGGACGTGTCCGTCAAATCCGTGTCGATCTGTATTGTTGACGGAGAGGGTGAGGTACTTGCGCACGGCGAGACCAGTTCGGATCCGGACGCAATCGCATCATTCCTTTCGGAGCACGCCGCAGAGCCGGAGTGGATCGTTCATGAGAGCGGCACCCTGGCCATCTGACTCACCCGCGAGCTGGAGAAACGCGGTCTTCCGGTCATCTGCATTGATGCACGCCTGGCGCACAAGGCGCTGTCAGGGCGGATCAACAAGTCCGATACCGGGAACTGATCGAAGATCTTGCTGGCTCACTGAAGGCACCGGAAGTGAGGCGGGCGGCCACTGCGTCGCTGCGGGCGCTGATTTCGGGGGGGTGGATGGTTCCGGACGCTGACGCGCCGGACGAGCATACGCCACAGCATATACAACTCACTTATTCGCTTAAGCGTATAGTTTAAAATTATCCACCAGAGCGTATATTGCTAATTTATTCGCCATAGCGTATCATCTTCGTATGAAAGAACTCGCTCGCACACCAAAGCAGATCGGCTCCATCATCCAGCGCGCGCGCAAAAAGCGCTGCTGGTCACAATCGCAACTTGCTGAACGCGCTGGGTTACGCCAGGCCACGATCTCCCAAGTCGAAAGCGGCGAGAAGCTTGCGAAGCTCGACACCATCCTGGCCGTTCTTGCAGCTCTTGACCTGGAATTCAGGATCGACGAGCGCACCAAAGGGCACGGGCAGGATATCGAGGAGCTTTTCTAATGGGACGGCGCCCCGCATATATGCCATTGCGGATTTACCTGAACAACCGTCGCGTCGGAACACTCACCCGTGAAAGAAGCGGTGCCATCGGCTTTGCCTATCACAACGATTGGCTGGCCTGGGAGCATGCCCTGCCTGTCTCACTTTCGCTGCCATTGCGCGAAACGCCGTATCGGGGAGAGCCTGTTGCGGCGGTTTTCGAGAACCTGCTGCCTGACTCGGACAAGCTTCGCCGCCTTGTTGCCGAAAAAGTCGGCGCCCGAGGCATTGACGCCTACAATATGCTGACCAAGATCGGCCATGACTGTGTAGGCGCGCTGCAATTCATCGCGGGGGATGATTATGCGCCCGACGCCACCGGCAAGCTGGAAGGCGAAACCGTTGATGCCGGAGCCATCGAGAACATCCTGAAAGGCCTGAGCCAGGCACCTCTCGGCCTTACAGGAGATGACGCGTTCCGGATTTCCGTGGCGGGCGCACAAGAAAAAACCGCCCTGCTTCGGCATGACGGGCAATGGATCAAGCCGCACGGCGCGACCCCAACCACACATCTCATCAAGACGCAGATCGGCGAGCTGCCCGGCGGCATCGATCTCTCGGACAGCGTCGAGAACGAATACTATTGCCTCAGACTCACATCAGCTTTCGGCCTGCCGGTGAACAACGCCGCCATTGAAACCTTCGGGGATACCAAAGCCCTTGTTATAGAGCGTTTCGACCGCCGTTGGACAAAGGACGGACGCCTCCTGCGCCTGCCGCAGGAAGACTGCTGCCAAGCTCTGTCCGTACCGCCAACCCTGAAATACCAGAATGAGGGCGGACCGGGCATGGCCGACGTACTCGGCCTGCTCAAAGGCAGCGACACGCCCCTCGAAGATCAGGAAACCTTCCTGAAGGCTCAATTGGTCTTCTGGCTGATCGGCGCAACAGACGGCCATGCCAAGAACTTCAGCGTGTTTCTTAGTCCGGGCGGCAGCTACCGCATGACCCCGCTCTATGACATCCTGACGGCCCAGCCCGCGCTGAACGCCCGCCAGATCGAGCGCAAGCAGATGAAAATGGCGATGTCGGTGGGCAACAGCCGCCATTATCGCTTCGACCAGATTCACGGGCGGCATTTCGTGCAAACGGCCATGCGGGCGGGGCTCTCGAAAAAACGTGCGCGCAGCCTCATTGAAGACATTGCAGAGCGTGCGCCCAAGGCGCTCGAAACAGCCGCAGAGTCCATGCCGGCGGGTTTCCCAACCGATGTAATTGAAGCCATCAGCGAGGCCGTCTACGGGCGCCTGAGCGGATTGCAATCGGCGACTGCCCTTGAGGGCTAATACGCCATAAGCGGCTGCCTGCGCGAAACAACCCACTCCAGAACCGGCAGCACAAAAAGGACAACCTCAGCAGAACAGCACGAAACCAGACACCAACTGGCCGTGGCCCGCTAGCGGATCATTCCCGGTCTCCCTCCCCAGATCCGGGCTTGTAAGACAGGTAGAGCTCACCGCTTTCGCGCATGCTGACCTCTGGAGCGTTGTGCTCGCCATCGGTTTCCGCGTCTGTCGCGTGCGGGTGCCGGTTCAATACCTGCTGGTAATCATATGCCGCCGCCCTGGCCTCCTCCCGGATCCGGCCGGAGCTGGCATTCAGGCAATTCAGGTAGACCTCCACGTCCGCGAAGTAGAGGCGGTAGTGCTCCCGCAATTCGGCACCGGTGAACCCGGCGTCTTCCAGATAGGCCAGTTCCGGCCGCACCGGTTCGACACAGGCTTGCGCAGCCAGGTTTCCCGGCACCGCTGCAAGGACGGCCGACATCAGGAACCGAATGCTCATTCTTCCCTCCCCTCGCTTCCGTGCTTAAAGGCCAATTAAGCCCGGCTGATGTCCGGCGAACCTCGGAGACCCACGGTCTGGAATGTGCCGAAATCATTGAGGCTCGACCTCTCAACGGCACAGGTCTTAATAATAGATAAGCTCGGACCCGGTATTGCCCTCGTAATCCTTCCACTCGACACCAACCGCCCGGATGCGGCTGCCTTCCGGGCATCCCTTGACGGGCGGCATCACGTAGCTTGGCACACCCCGGGCGCTGTAGCCACGCCAGGAAAAGCCGCCCTGAACGCCGTAAGTACCAACCTGGGTGCTATCGATCTCCCCGCAATAATCCTTCTCCTTCCGCGCTTCGAACTTCACATGGTAGACGCGGATGGAGCGGACAAAATCGAAGGCGCGATCGCTGATGTCGATGTCGGCACGCCCGTTTTCCGTGGAATAGTCCCCAGCCAGCTCAAGCATTCCGGATGGAGGTGCTCCGTCCTGCTTGAGCTGGCGAAGGGTTGCCGGAAACCGCACGGTGCGAGGCTCGCCGTTCGTGAGTGATGGCAGTTCCGCCGTTCCCGGCTGCAGCCGTAGCTCCGCAGGTGCCTCACTATCGCTGATTGCAGCGTCATAGAGGCGTTCTACAGGGCTGGCCGGTTGCTTGGGACTATAGGACGCTCCCATCGGGCAACGCCAGATCTGCAGCGGCGGCTCAATCGGAAATGGCGTGATCCTGCGGATGAACTCCGCGCGCGCCGCGCTGCACTCTGCCGAGGATGGCCAATTGCCTGAAAGGCAGAGCAAAATCGCGCAGTCGATGGGCGCCGCTTCCGTGCGCGAAATTCCGCCTATTACCGCTGAAGCTGCTAGCAGCCCAGCCGCTACCGTTTTACGTGTCCTGCAAATCATATGCGCGATCCAAAATCATGTTACTCAACTCAAGAATGTCCAAACGCTCTAATACACGTTGGCTGGCCGAGCGTTACCCGACGGACGATGCCTGCGTCTACCTGATTTTCCAAAATCGGCACGTTTAGCGAATTCGCGCTTACGTCACTTTCTCCTTTTGTCATTTTGCGCTTTTTTGTATTTAGCGCTTTCCTCTTGGAGTGGAATGTGATTCAAAGCTAACTGCACCTGTCATCGTATTTCGGCAGGTGAGGATAGATGCGAATTAACCGACCAGTAGTTACCAGCGATGCACTTCCTTCATTTTTCAAGAAGGGCGGCCGGGTTGAATACCGCCCCATTAACACACCAAAAGGCTGGCAGTGGGAACTGTGGGCCATCTCTCCGGACGGCCATGAGGAGATTGTCACCTCCTCGAAGACCGGCGGCCCGCGGGTTTTCAAAACAGCGGATGCCTTGCTGGCCTTCCACATCCGGAACAACCCCGGCGCCAACGGCCTGTTCATCCCGATCCCCGTCGACAGCGGTCAGGAAAGCAGCAACGGYAGCTAGCAGCCGCCCGTCGGCATTCTTGTTCGCTGCTATACTAGGAATGGCGTCAGCCGCTCCCGCCTCAGCCGGAAAGCTCAGCCGGCAGGCATTTGAAGCCATTGCCGAAAACTGCGCTCCGGGCGTCGCGCTCCATATCCTGGAGAAGATTGTCCGTTCAGAGAGCGGATTCAACCCGTTCGCCATCGGTGTGAATGGCCCGGACCGCCGGAGCTATGCCCCGGCCAGCACTGCCGAGGCGGCCGCAGTGTCGCGCGAGATGATCTCTAAGGGCGAGTCCATCGACATGGGCCTCGGCCAGATTAACAGCGCCAACCTCGCCTGGCTGGGGCTCACCCCGGAAACCGTCTTTGATCCCTGCAAGAACCTTGAAGCCTCTGCCAAGGTTCTGCGCGACGGGTATGAGCGCGCGCGGGAGGCAGGCGCATCCAGAGAGGATGCGCTGGGGAAAGCCCTCTCGGCCTACAACACCGGCTCGTTCACACGCGGTTTCACAAACGGCTATGTGGCGCGCGTGCTGGGCGGGAACGGGACAGGCCGTCAACATTCTGCAGATCGCCCCCCCGTAACAGCAGCTGCCGCGGATGCGGCAACACGCTGGGATGTGTTCGGAAGCTCCGGCACATCCACAGCACTTGTATTTCAATAAAGGAGACCTTCATGCGAACCGATTTCGCGAAACGCCGCAACTTTGCGGCGCCCATAGTCATGGCCGCCATCCTGACCCTGGCCGCACAGCCGGCCGCGGCTGCGGGCTTCACGGATTTCTTCAACAACATCGTGGATGAGTTCAACAACGCCAAACAGCCGCTGGCCCTCATCGGGCTCATGCTGGTGGGCGTCGGCTGGCTCTTCAACTTCGTCGACCTGCGGCGGGCAGGCTGGGTCGTGGGCGGCATCGTCCTGATCTACGCCTCGACCGATGTGCTGTCGATGATCACCGCCTAAGCAGCCGGAACGGAAAAGGGAGGCCATATGGACATGGAAAAGATCAACGAGGACCCGCTGTTCCTGGCGCTGACACGTCCGGCGATGATCTGGGGCATTCCGATGGAAGCCTTTGCAATCTCCTGCGGTAGCGCAGGCCTGGCAATGATTGCTGCGGACTCGATTTTCTATCTGCTCCTGACTCTCCCTTTTCTCGCCATGTCACGGTTTATCGTGCAGCGAGACCAGAACGCTTTCCGCATTCTGTTCCGCTGGTTCGACACCGGCGCACGCTGCCTCAACCACCGGTTCTGGGGCGGTTCTTCGTCCTCGGCTCTGCGCCTCAAGCGGGACTACAGGATCGAGGAAATTGATTGATGGGCTTTACCAAGAAAATCAAAGCGGAGCTGACCGCAGACCGCTACCTGCCGTACATCCGGCACTCCGATGAGCACACCATTATCACGCGCGGCCGCGGCGCATTCCAGATGCTCAAACTGGACGGCGTCTCCTTTGAAACCGCTGACCGGCAGCGGATCAACACCCTGCACAACAGCCTCAATCATGCGCTGCGCAACATCGCCGATGACAATGTGATGCTCTACGTGCACGTGATCCGAACGGCAGATGACGACTACCCCGACGGCGGCTTCTCGTCTGAGACGAGCAAATGGATCGATGCCTCCTACCGCGAAACGCTTGAGCGCAAGACACTCTTCCGGAACGACATTTACCTGACGGTCTACATGCAGCCGCGTGAGCTGCCCGGCGCCAAGCTGGCGAAAGGTGTCCGCCGCGCCCGGAACAGCCCGATCGAGGTAGACAAGGATCTGCTTGGCGAACTGGATGACAAAACCCTGCAGCTCCTCAGCAACCTGAGCCGGTTCAAGCCCCGGCGGCTGGCTGTCGAGCGCAACAGCAGAGGCCTGCTGATCTCCCAGCCTGCCAGTGTGCTGCGACAGCTCATCACCGGCCACAATGAGCCCGTCCCTGTTGTCATGGGCACCATCGGCAATGCGATCTACACCGACCGGGTGATTTTCGGCCGGGAAGCGTTTGAGATCCGGCACCCGGCCGCATCCACCTACGGCGCCATGTTCGGGGTGAAGGAATACCACGCGGTCACCCGCCCCAATATGTTCGACACCCTGCTGACGGCCCCGTTTCAATTCGTGCTGACGCAGTCCTTCCGCTGCGTGGCCAAGAATGAAGCCCTCCGCGCCATGTCGCTCAAGGAAGGCCGGATGCGCAACTCCAAGGATCCGGCGCTGTCGCAAGCGGACCAGCTGGTCAATGCCCGCGATGAGCTCATGTCCGGCCATTATGTCATGGGCGAACACAACCTAAGCTTGGCGGTCTTTGCCAGCGACGCGAAGGCCCTGAAAAACCACGTGGCAGACGCCAAAAACCTGCTAGCGGAATCCGGGGCGGTCGCGGGCCGGGAAGACCTGGGTCTTGAAAGCGCCTTCTGGTCCCAGCTTCCCGGCAATCACCCGTTCCGCATCCGCCCTGCCCTGGTCACCAGCCGGAATTTCACGGCAATGGCCCCCTTGCACAATTTCCCGACCGGGCACCGGAGCGGCAATGAATGGGGCGGCGCCGTCGCCAAACTGCGCTCCACCGCGGGCACCCCTTTCTATTACAACTTCCATGTTGAAGACCTGGGGCATGCGCTCATTTGCGGCCCGTCCGGCTCGGGCAAGACTGTGTTTCAGACCTTCATGCTGTCCCAGCTGGAAAAGTTTGGCACCAAGGGTGTCCTCTTTGATAAGGATTACGGCTGCGAAATTTTCGTGCGCGCCCTGGGCGGAAGCTACCTTGGTTTCCAGCCCGGGCGTCCGACGGGCTGCGCGCCCTTCATGGCGATCGACGTGACGCCGGAAACAGTTCCGTTTCTTGTCTCGCTGGTGAAAAGCATGCTGAGCGGCGGCGGCGACAGCTGCCGTTTCTCCGCCGAAGACCAGAAGCGTATCGAAACTGCAGTTGCCTCGCTGGCCACACTGCCCCGCAGACAGCGCTCTGTCTCGACGCTGAAAGAACTGCTGGGCTTCGGCCGGGGCGCCGGGGATATCGGCAACCGGCTCGACCGCTGGTGCGAGGCAGGCCAACTCGGCTGGGTCTTCGACAACCAGGCGGACACAATCGGTTTCGGAGCCAGCCTAGCTGGATTTGATATCACCGCTTTCCTGGATGACCCTCAAATCCGCAATCCGATCATGATGTACCTCATGTACAGGGTCGAGCAGCTGATCAACGGCCAGCGCATCGCAATCTTTATCGATGAATTCTGGAAAGCGCTGTCGGACCCCTATTTCGTCTCCTTTGTGCGGGACAAACTGAAGGTGATCCGGAAGCAGAACGGCATTATCGTGGCCGGCACCCAGTCCCCCTCAGACGTGCTTGCCAGCCCGATCGCCCGGACCGTGATTGAGCAATGTGCCAACCTGATCTTCTTCGGCTCGGACAAGGCCAGCCGGGCCGACCTTATTGACGGCTTCAGGCTGTCCGAACGGGAATTTGAAATCATCCGGAACGAGCTGCCGCGGGGACACTTCCTGGTGAAACAGGGCGGGAACTCGGTGGTCTGCGATCTGGATCTGACCGGGCTCGATGACGTCCTGACCGTCCTATCGGGCCGCACCGCCACCAATGCAATCATGCGTGAGCTTCGGGCTGAAAACCCGGATCCAGCACATTGGCTTCCCCTGCTGTTCCAAAGAAGAAAGGAGATGGAATGAAAAAACTCCTGCTCACATCCGCACTCGCTCTGGCCCTGTCATGCACAGGCGGGCATGCCGCAGGTGTCCCAGTTGTCGATGCAGCAGCCATCGCCAACGCCAAGGCGCAATTCGCCAAGGAACTGGCGCAGATGGCACAGGAGCTTGAAGAAGCCAGGCGCCTCTATGACTCCGTGAACGGCCTGACCAGCATGGATGACATTGCCGAGGCGCTCAATGATCCCAAAGTGCGGGAGTTGCTGGGCGCCGATGCCATGCGGATTGCCAGCGCCTTTGATGTCGATCTTGACGACCTGGGTGATCTGGCCGAAACTGCGCAGGATGTCTACGATCATGCCTCGCTGATTGGCGCGGACATCTCTGCCGAGGATTTCTACCGGAAAGAACTGGAGCGCATTAAAGGCCAGAGCGCCCGGAATGCCGCCATGGGAGACCGCATTCTGCGGGTGGCCGACGACCGGTTATCCGGGCTGGAAAAGCTGCGCATGGAAATCGGCCGGGCGGAAACTCAGAAGGAGATCAACGCCCTGAACMCCCGCCTCTCGGTCGAGCAGGCCATGCTGCAGAACGACACCAACCGCATTCAGGGACTCGCCATGCTGCAGGAGGCGCAGGCCAAGGCGGAAGCTCATCGGCAGCAGCAGGTCGAGCTGCAAATGATTGAACGTGAACGCGCTGCTGCGCGACGCATGTTCCAAAACTACACTTCTGAGAATTGATGATATCCACATGAAATCATTTCATTTTTCCATCGCCGTTGCGCTCGCGGTCGCTGTTGCCGCCTGCAAAGAAGAAAATCACTCCGTGGATTACTTCGTGCAAAACGACGCAGAGCGCGCCGCCGTGCTTAAGGAATGCGAGTTGTCCGACGGTGCCGATCTCAACGCCAATTGCACCAATGCCTGGCAAGCCCAAGAAAAGGTTCAAATCGATCGTGAGCGGCAGGCGGCGAAAAGGCTATTTGGCGGCTCTCCTTCGGAGTGAAACCGCTTTGAACGTAGGTGGATCGGAATGGCTGGAATTATTCAGACGCTTTACGATGGTTTGGGCGACGGCCTGACCGAACACACAAATACAATCAGCAGCAATATGGCCTCAGCGGTGAGTGCCCCGCTCACCGCTGCTATGACGCTGTATATCCTGTTGTATGGTTTTGCGATCATGCGCGGAATGATCCAGGAACCGGTGATGGATTTCCTCGCGAGAGGAATAAAGCTCGCCATCATTTGGACTTTGGCAACCCAAGCTGGGGATTATTCAGCATGGGTTGGAGACCTGATCCGGGCCGATATTCCGCAATTTGTGGAAACGTTGACTGGGGGAAAGGGGAACTTGCCCGCGGATTCCGTAATGACCCAAGCCTCTCTTATCAGCGCGGACGTCAGAGAAGCTTACGGCGGCAGTATTCCGGGGAGTTTTTACGGCTACCTGATGTCCTTGGTTGTAATGTTCTTTGCAGCCATTTTCGCATCCATCACTTTTGTAGTTTCTATTCTGGTGCACTTCGAACTGGCCATCATGGCAGCTATTGGCCCCCTTTTCATCGCATTCGCGTTGTTCGATCACACACGCGGCTGGTTCTTTGGCTGGCTGGGGCAAACTGTAAATTTTGCTATCCTGAAGCTGTTGGTGGTCGTTCTATCTGTTGTCATCACGTCCTTCGTTGGAGAGGTCTATACAAATATCGACCTAAAAGACGGCACCATCGCGCTGTTCACCTTCTGCGTCGGCCTCATGTGCTCAACAATCTTCTTCTTCCTCCTGCCCTCCATAGCCTCGGCGCTGACCGCTGGCACCGGTGCCTCCACCGGCGCACTGCAACGGATTGTTGAGCGGAAACTCCTGGGCGGCTCCAGCGGCGGTGGAAGCAGCACGCATAGCGGCTCTGCAACCAGAACCTGAGGCCGCGCAAATCCGATCCCATCACCCTTAAATACCAGGTACTACATGAAAAAGCTTATTGTTCTGGCGGCGGCGCTTGGCGTCACCGCTTGCGCCCCGGTGACTCCGCTGCCCGATGTCAGGGGAAGCATGGTGCGCCCGCTGAACCCCACGAAATGGAACTACCAGGAGGCTGTGCTTCAGAAGCAGAAGGAAATCGGGCTCGCAAATCCCGCCGATCAGGATAGCGGCGGGAGCTAAACATGAAGGATGCACACGACAAAGAATTCCAGAAATACCTGAGCGAGGCGCGGTCCTTTGATTATGACTTGCGCATTGCCGCAGAACGGTCAAAGCGGGTGGCCTGGATCATCGCTGGCGGTGCGAGCGTGCTGGCCCTGGCGGCCGTCACAGCAGTAGCCGCGCTGGCGCCGCTGAAAGAGGTCACACCCTTCGTGATCCGCGTGGACGAGGCCAGCGGCGTGCCGGAGGTCATGACTGCGCTGAAAGACAGCGGGCAGACCTACGACGAGGCCGTTTCGCGCTATTTCCTTGCCCGCTACGTGCGGACCCGGGAGGGCTACACCTACGCAGAACGGGAGGCAATTTTTCACGAGGTCTCGCTGCTGTCCTCGCCCGAAGCTCAGCGAGAGTTCTCGGCCTATTATAACGCCAGCAACCCGCAAAGTCCTCAGTACACCTACGGCAAAGACACCAAGGCCGAGATCAAGATCCGCTCGATTGCCTTCCTCGGGGACGGGCTGGCCCAGGTGCGCTTCTACCGCACTGAAATCAACGAGCGGGAAGACCTCCGAACCCGCAGCCATTGGGTGGCCACCATCAGCTTCGAGTTCGACCCGCGTGCTGAAATCAGCTCCGAAGACCGGCTGATCAACCCGCTGGGCTTCATCGCCAAAAACTACCGTGCTGACCCGGAGGTGGTGGAATGAGACTGAAAGCAGCCCTTCTGGCCAGTGCCCTGCTGGCCGCCACGGGTCCGGCGGCGGCACTGGATATCCCCGATCCTTCACGGTCGGACAGCCGCGTGCGCTCGGTGCGCTATAACGAATGGGATGTTGTGCGTGTGATCGGCACCATCCGTACCACGGTTCAGATCGTTTTTGCCCAGAGCGAGGAGATCATTGATGTGGCGGGCGGCGACACGGTTGCCTGGGAAGTCCAGCCGCGGGGGAACATCCTCTACCTCAAGGCGCGTGAGGCCAATCCTCCAACCAATCTCCAGATCGCCACCATGCGGGAAGATGGCACAACGCGCACCTATTCCATGGAGCTGATCACCCGCGACGGCGAAATCATGCACAACACGCGGGATGTCTATTTCCAGATCCGCTACTCCTACCCCGGCGACGAGGCGAAACGCAGGCGTGCGGAAGCTGCCGAACACAAAGCCCGTGCGCAGGAACAGGCTGCAGCAGCCCGGCTTGCCGATGCGGTGGCAACCACCGGCACGAAAAACTGGCGCTACCTGGCGGCAGGCTCCCGCGACCTGCAACCCGCAAGCGCCTATGACAATGGCGAAATGACCGTGCTGTCGTTCAAGCGCCGCACCCGGCTGCCTTCTGTCTTCATCGTGGAAAACGGGCGAGAGCGCAGCGCAAACACAACCGTCCGGAAAAACCAGATCATCGTCCACGACATAGCGCCGGAACTGCGCCTGCGCCTCGGAAACCAGGTCACGGCGATTTACAACATGGGGCCTGATGAAGGCCGCAGCGGCACAGGCACCGGCACAATTTCCCGCTCCGTGCGGCGCGAAATAATCGGGGAATAATCATGGCTGACGACAAGAACCCACTTGATGCCGGGACCGAAAGCGCGATCCCCGAAGAGCGCGGCATCTCCTCCGTCACTACCGAGAAGACCGGCGGGCTGGATGGCGAAACCCGGAAAAAGCTTTTGGTGCTGGCGGGTATCACCTTCCTTGGTATTKCCGCCTACGCGCAATGGCCCAGCGGCGAGGTGCCGGAGGAGCCGGAAACGCAGCAGGCATTCGCGCGGATCCGCTCCAGCGGCGGCTTCCAGCCCGCCGATCTTCCGGATCCGGCACCTGCTGTCCTGCCGGCACCGGTTCCGTCTGAGCCGGAAGAACCGCTCGGCCCCATCGAACAGGCCAGAGCCGAGGAAGAGCTTCGCCCTGCCACGCCCAGCGAGGCAGACTTGATCTATGAAAGCTCGAAGCGGGCCCCGCTCCTGGCCTACTCAGGTCCCCGCGGCACCGCAGCAGCCAACGCGGGCGCGGCAGCGGGCAGCCCCGGCGGCCTGTTCGGCAGTGCCGCCGACGGTGCAGGTGGAGACTTGAGCGGCTTTGCGTCTTCGCTGCTCACCGGGGCGCCCTCGCCCGCCAAAGCCACACTGCTCGATAATCCGCATTTGACCATCACCCAAGGCACAATGATCCCCTGCGCGCTTGATACAGCAATGGATTCCAGCAACCCCGGCATGGTCCGCTGCACCGTGACCGACGACATATTCTCCACCACCGGCGCGGTTGTTCTGCTGGAACGGGGAACCCGGATCATCGGCGAATATCAGGGCGGCTTGAAGCGGGGCAACAAGCGCCTGTTCGTGGTGTGGACCCGGGCGGAAACCCCCAATGGTGTCACCGTCAGCCTGGCGTCTCCCGCCACCGATGCCCTCGGCCGCAGCGGATTTGACGGTGATGTGGATACCCGGTTCTGGACCCGCTTCGGCGGCACCATGATGCTGTCAATCATTGATGACGCCCTGGCGATTGCGGCAAACCGCCATGATGACGACGGCGAATATGAGAGCACAAGCGACGGTGCCAGCAGGCTGGCTGAAATAGAGCTGGAAAACACCATTAACGTGCCAGTGATCCTGCGGAAGAACCAGGGCGAGGAGGTTGCCGTGATGGTTGCCCGCGACCTGGACTTTTCCTCTGTCTACAAGCTGCGGTGAGCGCCATGACAGATCCCCGTCCCATCGCAATGGCAAAGCGGGTGCCGGTGGCACTTGCGGCCTATCTAGAGCCGTTCAACAGCTTCCTCGACCGGCCGGATATCATCGAGATCTGCGTCAACAGCCCCGGCCAGGTCTTCGTCGAGGCCTATTCCGGCTGGGAGACCCACAGCCTCCTTCAGCTGACATTCGACTTCCTCATGAGCATGGTGCGTGCCATCGGCTCCTACGCCCGCCAGGAAATCAACGAAACCAACCCGCTTCTGTCCGGCTCGCTGCCGGGTGGCGAGCGGATACAGATTGTGGTGCCGCCTGCGGTGCCCGCAGGCACTGTCAGCATCACGATCCGGAAACCGGCTCGGCGCAGCTTTACACTGGAAGAGCTGGCCGGGCTGGGAATGTTCGATGACGTCACAGCCGATGCAGATACGCCCGATGGGGACAGCAGAGAGCTACTGCAGCTGCATAAGGACCGGGCCTGGCTCCCCTTTCTGAAGAAGGCCGTCAGCGCCAAGAAAAACATCCTGATTTCCGGCGCCACCGGCTCGGGCAAAACAACCTTCTCCAAGGCACTGATCCCGCTGATCCCCGAGCATGAACGGCTGATCACGATCGAGGACACAGTGGAGCTTGAACTGCCGCAGCCCAATGCGGTGCGGCTGATCTATTCGAAAGGCGGCCAGGGCGAAGCCAATGTGTCCGCCCGCGACCTTCTGGAAAGCGCCCTGCGGATGCGGCCCGACCGGATCTTCCTGCAGGAGCTGCGCGACGCCGCGGCCTTCTACTACCTGCGCAATGTGAACACCGGACACTCAGGGTCAATCACCACCATCCATGCGGATTCCGCGCAGCTCGCCTTCGAGCAGCTGGCCCTGCTGGTGAAGGAAAGCGAGGCCGGTCGCGATCTCAAGCGCGGCGAGATCAAGGATATGCTTTTCCAGATGGTGGATGTGGTGGTGCAGATCAGGAAAACCCCGCAGGGACGGCGCATTGCCGAGATCTTTTTTGACCCCTCCTTGAAGCAGGCCAAGGGAGGGACGGAATGATCGTCCAGAAGTGGCCCCGCATGAGCACCGGCGCCCGCATTACCGCGGTGGCTGCGGGGACGGGTATTGCCGCCTTAGGCGGCCTTGCCGCTTCCGCCATGGTGCTGCAGTGGGGACTTAAGATCCCGGTTTCTTTACCTCAGGATCTTCTGATCTATCCCGAGTATGCGCTGGCGGGAGGCCAGCCCGCCCAGACCGCGAAATGGGTGAAACTGGCGGGTTATGCCGCGCTGGCGCCTGCGGCTCTGATCATCGCCGGGATTCTCAGGTCTCACCCGAAGCCTGATCTGCACGGCAGCGCCGCTTTTGCCAGGGCGTCAGATATCAAGCGTGCAGGCCTGCGGGCGAAACAGGGGCTGATTGCAGGGTTCACAGGCCCCCTGCCCTCGCCGAACTACGGCAAGCCCGTTGACCGTTTCGGGCGGGTCGATGAAGACAACGGCAAGGTGAATGTGGCCAGGACCGGCCATCTGACAGCCAGCAACCTTCTGCGCTATGGCGGGCCGGAGCACATGATGCTCTATGCGCCGACCCGTTCGGGCAAGGGCGTGGGTGTTGTGATCCCCAACCTGCTGAACTGGCCGGAATCGGCCGTCATCCTCGATATCAAGAAAGAGAACTGGACCCTCACTGCAGGCTTCCGGAAAGCAGGCGGCCAGGAGGTGTTCATGTTCGACCCCTTGGAGCCGAACGGCCGCACGCACCGCTGGAACCCGCTGTCCGCCGTGCGCCGGGGCACCGATTACCAGATCGATGATCTCCAGCGTCTGGCTGACCTGTTCATTCCTGTGCAATCCAAAGACCCGTTCTTCGACCGCGCCGCCCAGACCGCGTTTGTCGGCGTCGGCGGCTATCTGGCAGAAACCCCGGAGCTGCCGTTCACCCTCGGCGAAATCTACCGTCAGCTCACCCTCACGGATCAGTTCGTCAAGACATTCAAAAAGCGGATCGAGGATCGGGCCGCATCGAGAACGCCCCTGTCGCAGCAAACGGTCTCCACGCTCAACGACTTCCTGTCCAAGAGCGAGGCAACTTTCGAAAGCGTGAAGTCCACCATCACCGCAAACCTGGGTCTGTTTGCAAACCCGATGCTCGATCGCGCAACGTCGGTATCCGATTTCAACTTCGCCGATCTGCGCAAGAAACCGATGAGCATCTATGTCGGCATCACCCCCAACAACCTCGGCCGCCTGGCACCCCTGCTCAACCTGTTCTTCCAGAGCTGCGTCGACGCCAACATGCAAGAGTTGCCTGAGCACAATCCGGAGCTGAAACACCGTGTCCTGTTGTGCATGGATGAATTTGCGGCCGTGGGTGAGCTGCCCAGCTTCAAACGCGGCATCGGGTATTTCGCGGGCTACGGGTTGAAGGTGCTGACAATCCTTCAGACACCGGCGCAGCTGGCGGATATCTACGGCCAGGAGGGCGCGAAGTCCTATATGGACAACGCCGGCGTGAGGGTGGTGTTCACACCCAAGAATATCGAAGAAGCCAAAAGGATATCCGAACGCCTCGGCACCCATGGCATGGCCGCGAGGAGCGAAAGCAAGTCGAAATACCTGGCTGAACGCAAAACGACAACTATCAGCGAGAGCGAGCAGAAGCGTGATCTGATGATGCCGCAGGAGCTGCTGGAGCTGCCCGACACCGAAGCGCTGGTTCTGATCGGCGGCGAGCGCCCGGTTCGGGCGCGCAAGATCCGCTTTTACGCAGAGGAGGTGTTTCTGGCCCGCTCGCGCATCAAGCCGCCGGAGGTCCCTGTTGTGCCGAAACGGGAGCCCGGCGAAGACTTATCCGCCCTGAAAGCCGAGAACGGGGCAATGCGTCAGCGCCTGACGGCGCTGGAAGAAACCGTGGCCAGACTCACACTCCTCAAGGGTTTCCAGGAAGCAAACATGGCCAGCGGCAAACCCGCCGAGGTTCCGATGACCGACGAGGAGGTGGCTGATCCCAGCGGCATCTCCTTCGAGAAATTGGCGCTCGACAGTGCCGGGCTTACCGAGAAGATCGCCAAGCTGAGCACCACCCGAAAACTGACAACACCGCAGGGTACGCACGACATTCTGGCAGCGCTTGGCGTGCCGGACAAACCGCAGAAACAAGAAAGGGCCTGATATGGAAGATCATGGGCAACAAGTTGTTCAGCCTGAGCCGCAACAGGCTCCCGAACAGGCAGTTCCGCAAGAAGACACCGCGGGCACTAGTTTGCTGGAAATAACCGCTGGTAAGGTCAATGTCCAGGAACCTGCTTCTGATGCGATGGTTCGGCAGCCGCAGCAGGACGGTGAAATCGAGCCGGACCTCCCTGCCCCGCAGCACGCTCAGGACAAATCCCGCTTCGGCATGCCGCGCAACTTTGAAGAACGCTTCCTGATCACGAAACACGCGAACAAGCGGGAGCTGTTCCGCGCCTATGACGATGAGCGCCCGGCCATCGTGGACAAGGGCGACAAGCTGTCCACCAGGAATGCCGATCGTTCCACTGCCATGGACATGATCGAGCTCGCCGCCCACCGCGGCTGGCAGGGCATCAAGGCCCGCGGACCGGAGGACTTCCGCCGTGAAATGTGGATCGAGGGAACTGCACACGGCATGAAAGTCCAAGGCTACCGGCCGTCCGAACAGGAACGCGAGGAATCTGATCGCCGTGCCCAGCTGATTGGTGATCGGGTGATTGAGCGCCTGGATGACGGCAAATCCGGCCACGCCAGGCACTCTTCGCCCGCCCCGGCAGCATCTGCGGGTGACCGGCATGACAGTGGCAAGACCACCAACGTGATCGATATGCCAAACTATGAAAAGGGCGTGCGCGGCTCGATCACCGAAACCGGCTCGGCCCCCTATCGTGACCGTGAAGGCGCTAAAGCCGCCCCATTTGTGGAACTCGAACTGGCATCAGGTCAGAGGCACAAGGTTTGGGGTGTTTCGCTACCGGACATCATTAAGGAGAACCGCCTGCAGGCCGGCGACACGGCAACGCTCCGCTCCGACGGCACCCAAACCGTAACCATCCAGGTCAAGGATCCAAAAACCGGCGAAACCTCTGAACGGGAGGTGCAACGGCGCATCTGGGTTGCGGAAGACTGTGAGTGCTGGACGTAATCTCCCCAAAACGGCTGGATGAAAATTCCCCAGTTTGGCGCCGATGCCGATGATCAGGGGGGCATGCCCCCCTGATCATCGGTCGCGCATACTTCCCCTGTAGAGGCCAATGGAAAGGCTCGCAGGTGGTGGGATTGAGGGAGATCGTGATGATCTTTGAATTGAAGCGGCAGGGCCTTGGCATCAGC
>NZ_LYUZ01000123.1 GCF_001679925.1 Leisingera sp. JC1
ATAGGCCGAAACGAACCCTGTCCTTGCGGGTCGGGTAAGAAGTTCAAGCAGTGTTGCGGGCGGGGGTAAGAAGTTCAAGCAGTGTTGCGGGCGGCGTTCCATGCTGCACTGACCCGTTCGCACCTAATGTGATCCGAGGCGGATGATTGCAATCGCGTTGCAAATAATCTGATCTCATTCGCAATTAATGTGAGTTTGAGCCCCCGGATAGACGCAAACAATTCGAGCGAAAATTCACGATGATTGCAAGCCGAACTCTGGATAAGTGCAATCCGCTACAGCTACACTTCTGACTGCCGGCGCCGCGGCTGCTCCGGCGGCAGACGCTGCAAAGGCCAGGGAATTCCCGGACAACATGCTTCATCCGGGCGCCGAAGTGAGGTTTATGGCAGCCCATCGTAGCAAGAGTCCGGCGTTGACCCAAAGGCCAAATGGGTCATTGCCGTTGGCGCGGATGCGGGCGGGCTGTCACGCAGCATCCGGCTGGCGAAACTGATGGATGATGCGATCATCGCGCTCTATCAGAACAGCAAGCGGCTGCACCCGGCGCAGGGCTACCCGATGCGCCTGTTCCTGCCCGGCTGGGAAGGCAACACCAGCGTCAAGTGGCTGCACCGGCTGGAAGTCACCAACCTCCCCGCCTTCACCCGCGAGGAAAGCCGCCACTACAGCGAAACTCTGGCGGATGGTTCCATCGAAGGGTTCAGCATTTACATGCGGACCAAGTCGGTCATCACCTTTCCGGCAGTGGGGCAGGCTCTGCACGACACGGGTTATTATCAAGTGGCCGGTCTCGCCTGGTCCGGCTAAGGCCGGATCAGCAAGGTTAAGGTTTCCGACAACGGCGGCAGGACCTGGGTGCCTGCGGAACTCGAAGGCCCGGTGCTCAGCAAAGCGCTGACCCGCTTCACCCTGCCGTGGTGCTGTAACGGCGATCCCGCGCGTTTGCAAAGCCGGGCAACGGACGAACGGGGCAACACCTAGCCCACCCATCAGGAATGGAAGAGCCGCTACCTTGAGGCAGCCGCAACCATCTCAAGGCCATTTAGGCTGACATAAGCCAGTCACCAAGCTCGTTTGATTGCAAACTCTGATCTTGATGCCGTGTTTCAGGCACAGTCCTGCCGGCGGGTTCCGCGATCATTGGCGGCACTCTGTCTGTCCGCACGCCAGTCCGCGGCCAGCCTTTGCAGCAACCATAACAGCTGCGCCTGCAGGACCGCGCCACTCACTCAGGCAGTTATTGGACGCTTAAGGCTGAGGTGCCTGCGCGGGATGGTCGCTGCGTCCCGCACGGACGGATCGGAAGGCCTTGGGGTCGAAGGGGCCGGGAGATTGCAAACGCGTTTGCCGGATCTTCCAGCCCAAGTTGGCTGCTGGCGATGACAGTACGGGGTCGGTCTCAGCAGCAGCTATCTGATTTGGGAGTGCAGGCAGCCGGGGCTCAATCAGATGCGCCAGAGCTGTCGATCACCGTTTTGAACTGCTTGAATGCGGTTTCGATATCGGCCCGGGGGGCTGCGATGTTCACCTGGATGAAACGGGTTGCCTTCTGATCAAACCAGGTGCCAGGTGTGGCACCAAATCCGGACTCGCTGAGCTTTGCCTTCAAGGCGTCGCCCTCAAGGCCTGTTGCCGAACAGTCGAGCCAAACCTGATACGTGCCTTCAACCGGTGACATATTGATTGCAGGAAGTTCCTCTTTCAAGAAACCATCGATCCTATTCACGGTGCCTTCCAGATAGGCGATCAGTTCGCCCACCCAGGCATCGCCTTCTTCATAGGCCGCAATGGTTGCTGCCAGGGTAAAGGCGTTGCTGTGCGTCAGATACATGGAGGCGGCGGTTTTCTTTAAGCGCTCCAGAATACCGGCGTTCTCCGTATAGACGTAACCATTCGAGATGCAGTGCAGACCGAAAGTCTTGGTCGGGGATGAAACTCATTCAGAAGCCCTGAGCGAAGCAGGCGTTGGGATCGTGCGCAGGATCGAGAAAGATGAAGACATTTTTCCTACCTGATCAACCGCTTCCGAGTTGCGCATCCGCACACCCGATCGCTGCGGGCAGGGCATGATGCTGCCCTGCTGTCAGCCCGGCACACAGGGCTTCAGATGGGCCGTGAGCTTTTCAGGTGCCAGCAGCAGGTCCCGGTAAACCGGTGTTCCCTCCAAACAGAATTTCCGGCATGCCAGTCACACCGGGCAGCCACCGTCATCGCACTTGCCGGAAACTTCGGTCCTGGGCGAGGTGGTAGTTGAGGCAGCCCTGGTTGCAAGCAGATAGCCAATCTCCGCCCCTAGCTGCAGTTCTGAAACCTGGCCGAAATGATGCGCCGCAATCCGGCCGGCCTGATCCAGAAGGATAAGGCTGGGTGTCCCGCGCATCCCGTAGGCGGACATGGTTTCCGGCAGCGGGCCAGCCCCCTGCGTGTCGACCGCCACAGGGAACGTGATGCGGTACTCATGCAAAAAGGCCTTCAGCGATACAGGTGTCATGGCGTCATGGTGCTCGAAAACAGTGTGCAGACCGATCACCGCAACTTTATCGCTCGGAAAGTGCCGCTGTACTTTCTGCGCCAGTGGAATGCCATGCAAGACACACCCGGGGCACAGCATCTGGAAGGCCTCGATCAGCACGGCCTTCCCTTTCAAATCTGAAAGCCTGAGGTCTTTATTAGTGTTGAACCATTCGGATACCTGCAATTCTGGCGCTTGCATTTGCTTTCTCCTCAATTAAAGGCAGCCGCTTTGCTTGCGGCGGCTGCCCGGTGCGGATTATTGAAGCGTGCCGGGCAGGCTCAGGTCGCCTGAGGCAACATCGAAGACATTGGTGACACAGAGCAGCGGGGCATGAATGTTTGCATTCACCCGCAAGGCGGATGTGACGCCGTCATAGGCAACGCCATCCAGCTGAACATCGCTGGCAAATCCGGCGTTCACCTTGATTTCCGGCCCGTCAAACAGCGGTGTGAAGCCCGGGCTGTCCAGGAAGACCGGGAACCCCGGCCATGTCGCGGGCAGTTTGGGCGCGGTTCCTTCGGCAATGTCGCGAACGGACAGCGCGCCCGGGCCGCAGGCTTCTGTCGGGGTCAGCACCACCCAATGGCTGTGCCATTCGACACCGTCATTGGCCGGGTCGCCGTCGCCGTTCTCATCATAAAGCGGCGTGTCGTCGAAATCCGGGTGGCTGGTTGCGGCCAGCGCAAGAATTCCGGCGCCGCCCTCGAACCCCACTGCAGAAGGGTCCAGAGAGGTCGGCCACACATAAGACCAGACATCTGCACCGCCAACCGTCCCGCCCGCGGCCGGGACCGAGGCGCCTGCGGTGCCGGCAGTGGTCATGTGGAAGGTCACGGTATTGCCATCGCGATGCGCATGCGCCGCCAGAATGTCAAAATCCGCCGCCTTGCCAGAATCGGCAGAGGACATGACGGCCCCCTCCTGATGCAGGGCGTGGTCGCCGCCCGCGATAGCGGCGGAGGCTGTGAAGGCAGCAGCGGCAAACACTGCAAAAGACAGTTTCATGATCGTCTCCTGTTATTTAATAGCGACTCGCTATCAAATGGAGGGACGGATTGCAACTTTAATTTCGACTCGCTATTGATTGCCTATGAAAAACGATCACGGCATCCGCATCCTCATCAACCGTCTTGCCAGGATAGATTCCGCGGGTGGCTGGATCGGGGACCTGAACCCGACTCAAAAGGCCGCGCTCGAGTATCTGTCTGAAGCCAATCAGTTTTCCCGGTCCCCGTCGCATGTGGCCGAGTATCTCGGAACAACGCGCGGCACGATGTCCCAGACGCTGAAGGCGCTGGTGCGCAAGGGGTATGCCACTGAACGGCGGCAGGACTCCGATCAGCGGTCAATATCCTATGCGCTCACCGGGGCAGGTCTTGCAGCAGTGGAGCAGGCGAACCCGATCGCCAAGGCCATCGGCAGCCTGCCGCCGGATGTTCAGCGCGGTCTCGAAGATGGACTGACGCAAAGCCTGAAAATGGCATTGGCAGCCAACGGAGGCCACTCTTTCGGCCGTTGCCGGACCTGCGCCTACCATGATGCCAGCTCAGAACACGGCTTCTGCACCTTGCTGGGGCTTGCTTTGGCGGCTGGGGAAAAACACAAGATTTGCATCGAGCACAAAGAGGTCTGAATGACACATCCTGACCTGTCGGCAGAAATCGGCGGCATTATCTTTGGCACTTTCCGGACCCGCTGAGAGGGGAACGCACCCTCGGCCATTCGAAAGGACGAGGTGCCCGGCCGCCAGGCCGCCACGCTGACCGGGTTTACAGGCGGTGCGCAGGCGGACCTGACGGTGCATGGCGGCGAGGAAAAGGCGGTTCATCACTATGTGTAGCGGCTTGCATGTATCCTGAGTTTGGATTGCAAACATCGCAGATTTTTGCTCGAATTAACTGCGACTACTTGGGTGTTCAAACTCACATTATTTGCGAACGAGATCAGATTGTCTGCGAAGGGCTTGCAATAATCCGCTTCGGATCACGTTAAATGCGCTTGGTTCAGTGCAGCATGGAGCGTCGTCCACAGCACTGCTTGAACTTCTTCCCGGACCCGCAAGGGCAGGGTTCGTTGAAGGTTTCCAGACGCGGTAAACAGACAAAGCGCAGCGTATTCAACGAGTGAGCCCAAACTACTGCGTGCTAGCGGAGCCTTCGCCGCAGCCGCAAAACGCCATACTGCAGGTGTCAGAATCTGCAATTGAGCGGAGCCACCCCAACCAACTGAATGACAGTGTTCCCGTCTGCGTAGAGCCGTGCGCCCGGGAATGGCAATGCCGGACGCGAGGCGGTGCGTAGGCCCAGCATCTCTTCGTACCACGCCACCATCTTCTCCAGTTGCGTGGTTTGAATGTTGAGTTGATCGAGCCTGCGCACCTGTGTCTTAGAACCCTTCCAGAGTAATCTTGCCCTTGGCCTTGCCTCTTTCGATCAAAGCATGTGCACGCATGAGGTTTGCGGCATTGATCGTACCGAAGCTCTCAGTGGCGGTGGACCGGATCTTACCCGCGTCGATCAAGCCAGCCACGGTATCAAGGATGTCAGCCTGGCGGGCGATGTCTTCGGTGGTGAAAAGAGACCGGGTGAACATCAGTTCCCAGTGGATCGAAACGGCCTTGCCTTTGAACGGCATGATATCAAAGCCTTTGGGGTCGTCGATGAGGCCGAACCGGCCCTGCGGTGCGATGAACTCGGCGATTTGCGGCACATAGGTCTCGGAGTAGTTGGTCGAGAACACGAAGGCGGGCGCGCCAATCCCGAGCGCTGCGATCTGTTCAGGCAGTGGTTTGGAATGGTCGACAACGTAGTGCGCGCCGAGTTCTTTCACCCAGTCCTGCGTTTCAGGACGCGAGGCGGTCGCGATGATCTTCAGATCGGTCTGTTCGCGCAGGAGCTGGATGGCGATGGAGCCCACGCCGCCAGCACCTCCGATGATGACGATGGCATTGGCCGCACCGGGCACCGGATCGGTCACCTTGAGCCGGTCAAAGATCATCTCTTGTGCGGTCAGAGTCGTCAGCGGCAGGGCGGCCGCGGCGGCCGTGGAAATGGACTTGGGTGCGTGGCCTACGATGCGCGCGTCGACCAAGTGGTATTCCGAATTGGTGCCGGGGCGGTTGATCGCCCCCGCGTACCAGACCTTGTCACCGGTTTTGAACCGCGTGACCTGATCGCCAGTCTCAACGACCTCACCTGCGGCATCCCATCCGAGAATGACAGGCGTGCCGCCTTCGGCTGGGCGGTTGGAGCGGACCTTTGTGTCGACCGGGTTGACCGAGACGGCAGAAACCTTGACCAGAATATCATGGCCGGTGGCCGTTGGTTTTGCGATGTCCAGATCGATCAGCGCATCGTCGCGATCAACGGAACCAGACGTTGTGTAGCCGATTGCTTTCATGGGTATTGTCCTTTCAGGGGTTGTTCAGTGGCCCAACCGCCCAGGCGCGAGCGGCGGAAGGCAAAAAATGTAGTAAGGGCTGCCTTGCGTTCTTCACCGCCGTTGAATTCGACCGCTTCAGACACTTGGGCGGCGGAGACATACGTGTGGCCATCGGACGCATAGCTGACCCCGTCGTGCCCAGGTCGTCCACCTTCAGCACACGGCGCGTCTTGGCGCACTTGCGGGGGCGTTTCGGGCAGGGTTTCTTGGTCATACAAACGCCTAAAGCTACGTGAACACAGTTCAAGCTGCCTCCTGTCGGATTCTTCTACGTCCAATGCCTTCCCGTCACCCAGCATTTGGATAAGGCCGACCTAAAGCCCGGATGGTTTTTTTTGAGTTTCTGTTCAATGAATTCGTCCGGGAAACGCCCCACCGGATCCCTTCCTGTTCCGCACAATTCTAGCAGGCAATGGCTGTCAGTTAGCCGATCATCCGAAGACACGAGGAGGTCATGGACCGGTCGGTCCGGGGCGAAGGGACCGACAGACGTTTTTTCAGCCCTGTGCCGCCAGCGTATCAAGCGCCTCAACCAGAGCCCGGTTTGTCGCCGACTGCATCACAAAGGGATGCGGATCAGCGAAACAACCGCTGTCATTGTCAAAATAGGCCCCGGACTTATCGGCAAAGGCCGGATCCAGCGCCGCGTCGCGCAGGATCGCGGCCCCAATAGCGATATCGTTGCCAGCAATGCCGTAGCCTTCCTGAACCATTTTGGTCGCCAACAAGGAACCCGGGTTAATCGCCAGAAACACAGGCCCGTTGGGCGCTGCCGCGGCGAGGGCGCGGGTCCAGCCAGTCAGCGCCAGCTTGCTCTGCGAATATGCCTCTTGCGCCGCCAACCGCTGCTCGCCTCGCAGCGCCTCAAGGGAGAATGGCGCCTGTGCTGCGGACGACAGATTGACCACCCGACCTGTAGCAGGCATCGCGGGCACCAGTGCTTTCGTCAGAGCATAGGGTGCGATGGTGTTGACCATAAAGCGGATGTCATACCCTTCCTCGGTCACCGCCTGCGGCGTCTTGAAAACGCCTGCGTTGTTGATGAGCACATCCAATTGCCCGATTTCACGACGCACGGCCTCGGCCAGTGCATTAGCGCCCGCGATCGACGACAGATCGGCGATAAACCCTGTTTCTGCACCTGTTTCAGCCTTTGCCGTCGCCAATTTGTCGGCACTGCGCCCATGCAACAGAACGCGTTGGCCTTCGCCGACAAGACTGCGGGCTGTTTGAAGCCCGATCCCGTCGGTGGAGCCTGTGATAAGTATGGTCTTGGTCATCAGTCGTGATCCTTGTGTGAAAACTCGGGCAACAGTTCGGCGGCCAATCGCTCCATGGTGGTCTCAACCGCGCCAGAGGTGAAACGCAGGTTCAAGGCCACGTGGTTGACGCCGATGGCTTCGAGTTGTTTGAGGTAATCGAGGAGTGCGGACATTCCGGAGCGGAAGCCAAGATGAATAGGTCGCGCCGGTTCAGCGGGATCGTCTGCCAGATCGATATATAGCGACTGCATCACCGGTTTGTCCGGCAGCCCAGCGGCGCGGACCTGCGTGCGATAAGAGGCAACCACATCTTGCCGCTGGCGGATCGGGCGGGGATAGGTCATCCAACCATCCCCGTTTTGCGCGATCCACTGCGGCGATTGCCGGCTGCCCCCCGTGATCAATAGCGGCAGACGCTGCCCCTGTGGCTTTGGCAATATGTCGATTGCGCCTGACAGATGGCCTTGGGCAAACTGCGCCTGCGGATAGGCCTCTGCCATGGCCCGGATATACCCAATGCTGTCGCGGAACCGCGCCCCACGGTCGGCAAAGCTCTGGTTCAGGGCCGGGTATTCCTCCGGGCGGTCGCCCGACGCGGCACCAAGCAGTAAGCGCCCGCCTGACAGCACATCCGCCGTGGCAGCCGCTTTGGCAACATGTGCGGGATGGCGCAGTGGCAGCACGACACTCGCAACACCCAGCGCAATGTCGCGGGTGATTTGTCCCAGCGTCCCAAGATAAACGAAGGGGTCAAACATCTGCCCCACGTCGCCAAAGGACGGCACGTTGAAAGGCACGTCGCGCAACCAAAGCGCGGCAAAACCCAAGGCGTCCGCCAACTGAGCGCGCGCAAGGTGGCCGGTCATGTCCGGCTGCGGGCTGTCGCCATGCGCATCCAGTGGAACCACCAGCCCAAGCGTCAACCGACCGGGGCGAAAGACCTCGTTATAGGCCCTGTTCAGGCGTTGAAAGCTGCTCTTCTTGTTCCAGTCCAACATCTGGCCACTCCTGTCGTCTGCGGCCGGAGGCTTGGGGTAAAGCCTCCGGTTCTGGGTTATGTCGGCGCGGTGAGCCTCAGGCGAGATCGTCCTTTCCGTCGATCAGGTAATGGTGGCTGACGGAGCCGGCGGTGCGTGCTTCAAGGTGGGGCGCGTAGGCGTCATCCGCCATAAAGGCGAGCGCACTTTCACGCGAAGGCCATTCGATGATGATGCGCAGCGCAGCCGGCTGAGTGCCACCTTCGACCTGCTCGTGGCTCGCGGTGCGGGCTAGGTATTTACCGCCATAGGCTGCGACGCGGGCGTTGGCGGTGGGCAGGTAGCCGGGGATCCAGTCTTCGCTGGTCGGGGTCACGTCGAGTACGGAATAATAGGCCAATTTCAGGTCTCCTGAGGTTTAGGTGTTCTGGCGAGGGTGTTGTGGGGATCAGCGGGCAAAGCCGTTGATCTGCTTCAGCAGCTTCGGCGCCAAAGCAGCGTGCCGCTCGCGCACATCGGTCGGCACTTCACCGAGGTGCACCATCCGGGTCGCGGGGGCTGCCGCCAGCCAGCGCTCGGCATAGCGGTCCCAGTTGGTGATGTGGATATGGGCGCTTTCTGCATTGGCAAAGCGTTCCCAGATCAGCACGTCGCCGTCGTCGGACACGAAATACTGGTAGTTCAGCGTGCCACCTTCCTTGCGGGTCTCGCTGACGATCTCCTGGGCGACGGCCTCAAATTCGGCGCGCTTGCCTGCGGCAATCTTAGCTTCGACGATCCAACCGATATGCGGTTCGGACATGGGCTTTCTCCTTCATTTGGTGTCCAGGACCCTTGTGTCCCGAGGCATGAGGAGAAGATGATGCATCTCTCGATCTAAATAAACGCAGCCCATTTCGTATCTGAATTCGTGTTTTCAATATAATGGCGGCGAAGTGTGAGGATGCTGATCGACCACCCGGGGGACGCGTGCGCCTCGGCGGCGACAAGACTTCTATGATCCCTACCGGGCCTTGCAGCGCCGTCGATGCGGAGAAAAGACAAAGAAAAACCCCGCCGGGACATCGGCGGGGTTTCATTTTGTCAGGCCCATGGGAACCCGTCAGAGGAAATCCCGAACGTCAAGGATCTGACCGCTGACATCTGACAGCACCGCATGGCGATACGCTTTCGCTGTATCGGCTGCGGATATGCCGCTGGTGCTGTCCATGCCCATCGCCTCCATGGTCTCATTGACGAAACGCGGACTGACCGCGTTCACGCGCAGGGCCCGACCGGTTTCTGTCGCAGCCGTCATGGCAAAGGACTCAAGTCCCCCATTCACGGCCGCGACCAAGGCCGCACCCGGCATCGGCTCACGCGAGACGACACCGGTGGTGACGGTAAAACTGCCGCCTTCATGGATATAGGGTCTCGCAATGCGGTACAGGTTCATGTTGCCTAACAGCTTATTGGTGACGACATGAGCGAAATCGGCTTCGGTCAGCGTGTCGAGCGGACCAAAGACAATGTCGCCCGCAGTCGAGATCACAGCGTCGACTTTCCCAACTTTCTGAAACAACGCCTCTAGGCTGTCGTAATTGTCGAGATCAGCCTGATAGGCGCCGCGGGTCTTACCCACCGCCACCACGTCGTGATCGCTCAGATGTGCTGCAACAGCGGCGCCGATTGTGCCAGTGGCGCCAAGAAGAAGAATTTTCATTAGGGGACCTCATAAGAGTTAAATGCTTGGTCAACCATCTATGGCTTTCTCAAATCGAGAAAAATAACTGGGTTTGGAATATAGTTTTCAGTTATTCTGAAAACTGAGCTTTTGAACTGAGCAGGTAAGAAGACCCGACCGATGGATTTACTGCGTTCGATCGAAGTATTTATGGCGGTGGTGGAGCAAGGCAGCTTCAGCCGTGCGGCGGAACGCCTGAATCTGGTGCCTTCGGCTGTCAGCCGGCAAGTGAGCGAGTTGGAGACCTGGTTTGGCTTGCGGCTGTTACATCGCACCACCCGCGCCCTGAGTCTGACAGAAGACGGCAAGCTGTATCTGGAGCGGTTGCAACACCTCCGAGATCAGGTCGAGGGGCTAAAGGCCGAGCGCAGCCAGCCACCACGGCTGACCGGGACGATCCGGCTGACAACGCCGATGATGATCGGACAATATGTGCTGCCTGCTGCGCTGGCGCGGTTTCGTGAGCGGCACCCGCAGGTGACGATCCATCTGACCTTGATGAACCGAAAGGCGGATCTGGTGGCCGAGGGCTTCGACCTCGGGGTGCGAGCAGGGTATTTGGCACCAAGCACGATGATCGYGCGGCCAATCGGGACACTGGCGATGRAAACTGTAGCAAGCCCGGACTACCTGTCGCACCAAGGGGTGCCGCGCGCCCCGGCGGATTTGGCAGCTCACCACTGTCTTATCAATGCGACCGCCGATGAGCCTGCCCGCTGGCGTTATCAAATCGACGGCAAGGAAGCGATTATCAAGGTAACTGAAACGCTTGTTGCTAACGACCCGATCTGTCTCAAAGCGCTGGCCTTGGCTGGTCAAGGGGTGCTGAGGTTGCCCGGCATCTACCTGAACGATGATCTCGCCGCAGGTCGGTTGGTCGCCCTGCTGGACCCTTTTGAGGCCGCGCCAATGCCGGTGCATATTCTATATCCGACCCGGCACCTGGTTAATCCCTCTGTGCGGGCTTTCGTCGAGTTCCTATATGAGGATTTTAACCGTCACCCGATCGAGGAGCGCCTGTGAAACCCTTAGCGCCTGCCTAATCGTTGAACCACTCCGGTCGGTTGCCAAGTTTCTCAATCAGAAAGTCAATGAAGATACGGGTCTTCGGTGTCAGCACATTGGACCGCGGATAGAGCAGCCACAACACGGAGTGATCGTTGGACCGCCACTCGGGCAGCACGCGCACCAATCGCCCGCGCTTTATTTCATGCGCAACACTCCAGAGCGAGTTGGTCGAAATCCCAAGCCCGGCGAGCGTCGCTTCGCGCTGCGCATCCCCATCGTCGAGGATCAGCTGACAGCGCATGTCCTGCGGGGTGATCGTTGCCGTTGTGCCATCCCGATGTATGAAATGACGCTGTGCAAGGCTGCTCCACGAAATATAGTCGTGTCCGGCCAGCTCTGCGGGCACCCTTGGCGTGCCGCGCTGCTCCAGGTAGGACGGCGAGGCCACCAGAAAACGCGGGTCATCCGAAAGTTTACGCCCCTTCATGCTGCTGTCGGTCAGCGGCCCGCTGCGCAACGCAAGGTCGAAGCTGCCTTCGATGGTGTCAAAGCGCGTGTCAGACAACCGCAGATCGAGCGACAGACCGGGATAGCTGGCGCAGAATTCCGGCAGGATCGGCATAATGTGCAACTGGGCAAAGCTACTTGGTGCTGCAAACCGCAAGGTGCCCGTCGCGCCTCCCTTTACACCACCAAGAGCCGCCAGCGCAGCGTCGCTCTGCGCGAGGATCTCACGCGCATAGGGCAGGAAATCCGATCCTTCGAGCGAGAGCGAGACTTTGCGCGTCGTCCGCTTCAGCAGTTCCACCCCAAGCTCGGTCTCCAGCTTGGCCAGTCGGGCGCTGGCCACCGCAGGCGCCAGACCGAGACGGCGACCAGCCGCGGAAATATTGAGTTGCTCTGCCGCCAGCACGAACAAGCGCAAGGCATCGGTATCCATCGCTCTTTATCCACAAAATCCGAAAACTGAACTCCAGATGACCCCGATTTTATTCCATGTCGGCGATGATATTTGCAAGTACGAAGCGTGACCTCTGCCGCGAGACTTCGTGGGGGCAATGACATCACGCACAGCCCCTCTGGCCAGCTGGCAACCGCCAGCCCTTTCGGCCTCGATACAACAGTCCAAGTAAGGAGATATGCGATGGCTTTGACCGGCACAGTCAACTACCTGATCCATAAACCTCAGCGCCAGTCCTTCGAGATCGACGCTGGTGGCATCACTGGTAATATCGTCTCGCCTGAGATGGCCGCCACTGAGGTTGCGCTCAGCGATCTGCGCAGCGGAAGGGCTCAGGTGTCTTTTGCCACCGATGGTGTGGCGTTCAAGGTGCAGCCGACTGCGGTGGATCGGTTTGAAAACGACGACAGCTGGCGCGAGGTTTACGATGCGGAGTTGGTCGCCCTCCTGCGACAAGAGCTTGATGCACGCGAGGTGATCGTTTTTGACCATACGCTCCGTGTGGATGACCCCGAGGCCAGCCGTTGCCCGGCTCGCAACGTCCATAGCGACTATAGTCGTCAGGGGGCAGAGGCACGTCTGGTCAGCCTGCTGGGCAAAGACCGGGCCAGCGCATGGGCCGAGGGACATTATGCCTTCATCAATGTCTGGCGTCCGGTCGCAGCCCCGATCAACAGCGCGCCGCTCGGGTTTGTGCGCCCGTCCAGCGTCGCAGCCGAGGACTGGATCTTGCTGGATCTGATCTACCCCGGTCGGGTCGGGTCGATCATGGGTCTGGCGGCCAATCCGGCGCACGACTGGGTCTACCAGTCGCGGATGACCCCAGAGGAGATCGTCTATTTCAACATCTACGACAACCGTGATCGTCCTTCGGTGGCTCATAGCGCCATTGATCTGGTCGAGAACCCGAGCGTCAGCGCGGTCCGCAAAAGCTTGGAAAGCCGGACATTGATCCGTTTTTGAACTGGCGTTGTTGCACAAATCCAAGGGGATTCATCGCGTGTATCCGGCATGCGAGCCGGGCAGCATGAACAGATCTCCGAAGACAGCGTACAAGAAGACCAACTGGAAGTGTTACAATCAGACGCTGAGGCAAGGCGGATCGCGGACTGTCTGGTTCGATTCCTCGATGCAATGGGAGGCCATTCTATCTGGGCGTCGCGGCCTCCAATTACTATAGTGACGCGGCCATCCGGGCTTGCCTGACCCTCAAGGTCCTCCTTGGCCTGCCGCTTCGCCTGACGACAGGGTTCTTGGCCAGCCTTCTGGAACCTACCCCTGATCTCCCCCCAGGCTCATTCAGCTTAATAGGAGGTCAACATGTCCCAAGTGATTTTCCTCGATTCGCAGATTCGGGCGAGGCTGGAGCCCATCGCGACCGGCGCAAATCGGATACTTGATGCGCAGCACTGCACCTTGTGACCCGGGTCCTTAGTTTTGGGCATAGGCCTTTCGGCGCTGGACATGTGGGTCACCGCACACCGGGACGCTGTTGTGATGTTTGACATCATGACCGGCTTTGTCCGCGTCGGCCTATCGCCTTGAATGGCGAAGGGGCCCGCGTTTGGCGGGACCCTTCCATAGTTCATTGAAACCAAGTCAGTCCAGGAACCGCTTGGCAGCCGGCAGATGCTGCATCAGCAGGTAGTATGAGATACCGGCGGGCAGCAGGCTGGCGTACCAGGAGATGCCGGAGAAGATCAGCGCTGCTGCAACTCCGATGCCCATGGCGATCACCGCGGCCCAGTTCACACCCTGATAGGGGCCGGTCTCGTCATAAAGCTTGTCCAGATCCAGCTTCTGCTTGCGCAGGACAAAGTAGTCCACCACCAGGATCGCAAAGATCGGGCCCAGGAAGGCGGAATAGGTCTGGATGAACAGGCTGAGGCCGGCGGCGGATTCATCCTTGACCAGCTCCCAGGGGAAGGTGGCGAAGGCCAGCAGGCCGACGATCACCGCAGAGGTCTTGAACTTGATCTTGAAGATATCCATCAGCGCATAGGCCGGCGGCACCACGTTGTTCAGGATGTTGGTGGTGACCTGGGCAAAGGCGATGAACAGCAGGGTGATGACCAGCAGCGGCTTGTTGTCGACAGCGCTGGAGAACACCTTGATCGGGTCCACTTCGCCGGTGGCGCCGGAGACCATCAGGCCGATCAGCCCCATGAACAGCGTCGCAGGCAGGATCGAGTTGGCATAGATCGCCACCTGGCGGAACGGGCCGACGTTATGGYGCAGCTCGCGCGAGTAGTCCGACACGTTCAGCATCATGGTGCTGTAGATGCCCAGGAACAGCATGGTGGCTCCCCAGAACGGCGCGCCCCAGGTGCCTTCGACATTGACCAGATTGGCCGAGATCTCTTCGCCGTATTTGCTGATCACGCTGAAGAACATGTAGACCAGCGAGCCGATGATGAAGACAGAGCCGATGTTCTCCAGCCATTTGATGCCGTGGAAGCCCAGCACCGACAGGCCGATCTGCAACAGCTGGAATCCGATGAAGAACACCACGATGTTGTCGTAGCCGAACAGCGTGTCGGAGACGAGGTTCAGGGCGCCTGCGCCGATCCAGCTCTGGAAGCCGAACCAGACGATGGCGGGAACGGAACGCACCAGCGCGGGCAGGCGGGCGCCGGCAAAGCCGAAGGCAGAGCGCGCCTGCACCATGAAAGGGATGCCGTATTTGTGCCCGGCCTGGCCGTTGATCATCAGCGCAAGGCCGATCACGGTGCAGCCGATGGCGATGGCGACAAAGGTCTGCAGCAGGTTCAGCGTGCCCACCAGGCCGGAGCCGATGGTGAAGGTGCCGATCGACACGCAGCCGCCCAGCCAGGCAAACAGGTAGGACCACGGATCCATGATCCGGGTTTCCTGCGGTGCAAGGCTCTCCTCCCCGATGCCCTTGCTGCTGTGGTCCTCGGTTACGCCGCCGGGGCTGGCGGCTTCCAGTTCTGCGTTCATGGTCATGATGTCCTCCCTGACGATACCATTATTTCCGGTTGGGGCGCGCATAGGCGTTGATCTTGCTGGTCTGCAGGCCGCAGCCCGCCAGCGCCTCGATCATCCGCGTTGCCGCGCTGACCCCGTCGATGACGGGAATGCCTGTTTCCTGGCTGAGCCATTGGGTGAGGTCGGCCATGCCGGCGCAGCCCAGGACCACTGCTTCGCAATGGTCCTCCTCGATGGCGCGCAGGATCTCGGCGCGGATCTTCTGGCGCGCGTCTGATCCTTCTTCCTCCAGCGCCAGCACCGGGATCGCGGCTGAGCGTACCCGGCGGCACTGGTGGCTGAGGCCGTAGCCGTGGACCAGATGCTCGATCACCGGCACTGCGCGGGGCAGGGTGGTGACCACGGTGAAGGAGGTTGCCAGCATGCTGGCCGCCTTCACCGCAGCCTCGCAGATGCCCAGCACCGGGCCGGTGGCCAGTTCGCGGCAGGCGCCGATGCCGGGATCGTCGAAACAGGCGACGACAATGCCGTCCACGCCCTGCTCCTCGCCCGCCGCCACCTGCGCCAGCAGGCCGGGCAGCGACATCGCCTCATCGAAATGGCCCTCGATGCTGGCAGGTGCGCCCGCCGCCGTTGCCCCCATGATGGTGACGCCAGGGCTGGCGGCCGCTTCAGCGGCTGCAACGATCTTCTGCGTCATCGACTCGGTTGAGTTGGGATTGACGACCAGGATTTTCATGCGCTCCTCCTTTGTTGTCATTTATTGTTAACAATATTTGATAACACGTCAAGCCGGACGAGCCGCGGCGCCATTGCCAAGCGCTCTGACGGCCCTTAAGTTGCGGCGGTGCAGGAAAACTTTTTTGAGGCTCCATGAAGGATTCTCCCGAAGATCTGATCGTGAATGCGATTCTCGATGCGATTGCCGAACAGCGGCTGCCGGCGGGCACCAAGCTGGGCGAGCAGGCGCTGAGCGATCTGTTTTCCTGCAACCGCGCCAATGTGCGCCGGGCGCTGGCCTCGCTGGCAGCGCAGCAGGTGGTGGAACTGCGCCCGAACCGCGGCGCTTTTGTGATGACGCCCTCGCCCAAGGAGGCGCGCGACATCTTTCAGGCCCGCCGCGCGATTGAGCGCACCATTGCGCGCCACGCCTCGGGGCAGGCCTCGGCAGGGGACATCACCTTTCTGCGGGACAACATCCTGGAGGAGGCCGCGGCGCGCCAAGCGAGCGACAAACCGGCGGAGCTGCGCGCATCACGCCAGTTCCACATGCGGATTGCGAAGATTGCCGGCAATCTGGTGCTGGAGCGGTTCCTGTCGGAGCTGACCATGCGCAGCACCCTGATCCTGGGGCTTTACTCACCCACCGGCAGTTCATCCTGCGCAGAAGATGAGCACGACCGGATCGTCGATGCGCTGGAGGCTGGCAGCACGGATGAACTGGTCCGGCTGGCCGACGAGCACCTGCGCCACCTGGAAGCAGGGTTGAATTTCGACGAACCGCCCGCCGCGCCGATGAGTCTGAGGGAGCAGCTGATGGCTCCAGGCAAGGAGTCGTAGGCCGATTGGGCCAAGGGATTATTAGACAATATTGAATGGATGGCGACGATGCCCGCGGGGCATCGCCTTGTCCCGCGAAGTGTGCGAATTAGTGCTCTCTATGTTGTACTCGCAGCGAATGCCAAGATCTTCCAATCAGCACAGACTACCGGTGCGAACGGTGCTCTGTGATGACGAAAATGCGCGGATACAGGCGAGCATCAATGACCGCTGAGGGCTCTGACCGGTCATTTGCAGCAAAACGAATTACCTTCTGACGACTTCATTAAACAGACATTCCTAGGATGATCTGTCATCGTTTGACTTGGTGCGCACGGCTTTGCCGACTTAGCCGGGCAAATGCACAATGCCGTATTGCGAATAGCCCCGGTACAGTTGACTGCATTGCGCATGTCCCCCGGTTTCCGCAGCAACCGTTTCGAGAGCCCTGCTGAGGTCTAACCGGGGGGTGACATGAAAATTGGCCAGCCAGTGGTTCAGCCCGTTACCGAACCAATGCGGCCAGCCGGCCTGATCCGAAAAATCCAAAACATGAAGCTGCCCGCCGGGAGCCAGATGCGCGCAGGACATGCGCAAGGCGGCCTGCCAGTCAGGGATCATCGAGAGGCCGTAAGAAATGAAGATCCGGTCGAACTTGCTGCGCCGGAAAAGCCGGGCTCCATCAAATCTGCAGGCGTCAGCCTGGGCAAGCTGCACATAGGCTCCGACTTTGTTCCGGGCCGAGGTCAACATTTCAGTGGAGATATCCAGACCGTAGAATGCGGAGTGCGGATACTTGCGT
>NZ_LYUZ01000124.1 GCF_001679925.1 Leisingera sp. JC1
GGTGTGGCCGCAATGGCCGCAGGTCAGAGTGCCTTTTGCCGGGTCGTAGGTGTAGTCCGCACCGCAGTTCTCGCAGGGAAAGCGATGGGTTTCCTCAGTGGCGCCCGCGGAAACCGTGCCCGCCCCCACTGAGGAAACCCATCGCTTTCCCTGCGAGAACTGCGGTGCGGACTACACCTACGACCCGGCAAAAGGCACTCTGACCTGCGGCCATTGCGGCCACACCGAAAGTATCCGCAGCGGTCCCTGGAAGGGCTCCGCCCTGCAGGAGCTGGATTTCCGCGCCGCCGTGGCCGAGCAACTGCCCGAAGCGGAAATCGAGGTGACGAGGGTCTCCACCTGCCCCAATTGCGCCGCGCAGGTGGAATTCGACCCGGACACCCATGCAAGCGAATGCCCGTTCTGCGCCACCCCCGTGGTGACCGGCACCGGTGAGAACCGGCACATCAAACCCAAGGGCGTGCTGCCTTTCGCGATAGAGGAACGCGCAGCGCACACGGCAATGACAGATTGGCTCGGCGGCCTGTGGTTTGCCCCGAACGGCCTCAGGGAATACGCCCGCAAGGGGCGGCGGATGCAGGGTATCTATGTGCCCTACTGGACCTATGACGCGCAGACCCGCAGCAGCTACACCGGCCAGCGCGGCACCGTTTATTATGTGACAGAAACCTTCCAGCAGGACGGAAAGACCCGCACCCGGCAGGTTGCCAAGGTGCGCTGGACGCCCGCCTCAGGCCGGGTGCAGCGGTTCTTTGACGATGTTCTGGTGCTGGCCTCCCGCAGCCTGCCCAAGACATACACCGAGGCGCTGGAGCCCTGGGATCTGGCGCAGCTGGAACCCTATCAGCCGCAGTATCTGGCGGGCTTCCGGGCCGAAGCCTACACCGTGGATCTTCAAGAAGGTTTCACCGAAGCCGGGCAGAAAATGGACCGGGTGATCGAGCGCGACGTGCGCTTCGACATCGGCGGCGACCGCCAGCGGATTGCCCATATCGACACCAAGGTGTCTGACGTGACCTTCAAGCACATCCTGCTGCCGGTCTGGCTCGCCGCCTACAAATACCGCGGCAAGACTTACCGGTTCGTGGTCAATGGCCAGTCCGGCCGGGTGCAGGGCGAGCGGCCCTATTCGGTCTGGAAAATTGCCTTTGCCGTGCTGCTTGCACTGCTGATCGGTGCCGGCATCGCCCTGGTCGCGAGCCAGCAGTAGCGCCCGTGAAATGCGGAAGGGGGCGCAGCCGCCCCCTTCCTGAACCGGCCGGTTCCTTTCCCCGGATTCTGAGCCGGAACCCTTGGCCGGCCTCCCTGTCAGCCTTTGCTGATCTCAATCCTGCGGGCGGTCTCCGGCTGTTCCAGCGCCTTCTTCGGCACCGCTATATGAAGCACGCCGTCCTCCATCCGGGCCGAGGCCGCTTGCCCGTCCGCGTCCTCCGGCAAACGGAAGGACCGCCGGAACGCGCCATACTGGCGCTCGCTGAAATACCAGGTGTCGCCCTTCTTCTCGGACTGTGTCTTCTTTTCGCCGCGGATCGTCAAAACGCCGTTGTCCACGGTCAGCTCCACGTCCTCCAGCGAAACACCCGGAAGCTCCATGGCGATGTCATAGGCCTCCTTGCCCGAAGACGCCTCGGTTGCCGGGGTGAGCCAGTCGGCAAGCCGCGCACCAAAGCTGCGAAAAGGATCGTAAAGCGACGGCCAGAAGCCGCCATGTTCGGTTTTTTCCACCATTGTTCAGCCTCCTTTTTTGCTGCGTCCCATTGTACCTCCTGCACGGCCGCCCGGCCTTGATCCGGCGCAAAGGCAATGCCTGAGCCGGAAGTTTTCAGGCCGCGGCCTCGCCAGTGCCCGGTAAAGGAGATAGAGCTGTTGCGGACAATCCGGCAGCCGCCTACCGGGCAGAACAATTTAAGGACGGGAGCAGACATGCGGGCACTCATTCAACGGGTCAGCGAGGCCTCGGTCACGGTTGATGGCGGAGTCATCGGCAAGATCGGCCCCGGGCTGCTCGTGCTGGTCTGCGCCATGGCGGGCGACAGCGAGGCGCAGGCGGACCAGCTGGCCGCAAAGATATCCAAGATGCGGATCTTCAAGGACGAGGCTGGCAAGATGAACCGTTCCGTGCTGGATACCGGCGGCAGCGTTCTGGTGGTCAGCCAGTTCACATTGGCCGCCGACACCCGCCGCGGCAACCGGCCCGGTTTCTCCGCCGCCGCTGCCCCTGCCGATGGCGAGCGGCTGTATGAGTATTTTGCTGCCCGGCTGGCGGCGCTGGGTTTGAAAACTGCAAAAGGACGGTTTGGCGCCGACATGAAGGTCCGGCTGCTGAATGACGGCCCGGTGACCATCTGGATGGACACTGAACAGGCCTGACACGGGTCGCCCCTTCAGAATGCAGATACTTCTCAAACGGCCCGCGCACGCGCTGCCGCCTTTGGTGCAACGCGGGCCTGCCTGGCGGCAAAAGGGGCGTTTTTTGACCGGAAAGCATCGATTCTGTCCCTCGGCAGGCCGGCGGGGCGGGCTTGCCAGTCAGATTCACAAAAAATCCGCAAAATCCCCGCAGGAATATTTCCTGTCGCATTCCCGCAGTTTTTTTGTTTTACATGGCGCCCAAATCGAAAAAACGGCACCTTGTCCAAGAAAGGCGACACTCGCAGTTCTGCCGGCATTGCCCCGCACAAGGGCCTGCCCCCGCGCAGCGCTAATAACGCTTGCGAGTTAGCGGTAAATACGCAAATCTTAAATCGCCAATCAAAAAACAGGTGCCATCAGCACCGCAACCAATCGGGAGATCTCAATGAACCGTCATATGCAGTATCTGGCCAGCCAGGCCGCGGCAGGCAAACTGTCGCGCCGTGACTTCCTGGGCAAGGCCGCCGCACTGGGCTTCACCGCCGTGTCCGCAAACCTGCTGCTGTCCACCGCTGCCAAGGCGGCCGGCCCGCAGAAGGGCGGCACCATCCGTCTCGGCCTGCAGGGCGGCTCCACCACCGACAGCCTGGATCCGGCACTGGTCACCAACACCGTTGGCCTGATGGTCACCCGCCTGTGGGGCGAGACCCTTGTTGAACTGGCCGACGACGGCGGCATCGAAGGCAAGCTGGCGGAAAGCTATGAAGCCTCTGCCGACGCCAAGACCTGGACCTTCAAACTGCGCTCCGGCGTGACTTACTCGAACGGCCAGAACGTCACTGCCGACGACGTGGTCAAGACCATGGAGCGCCACAGCGGCGAAGACACCAAGTCCGGCGCCCTGGGCATCATGCGCGGCATCAAGGACGTGCGCGCGGACGGCGACAGCGTTGTCTTCGAACTCGACAGCCCGAACGCCGACCTGCCCTATCTGCTGGCCGACTACCACCTGATCATCCAGCCGAACGGCGGCAATGACGATCCGGCAGCCGCCATCGGCACCGGCCCCTACATCATGAAGTCCGCCGACATGGGCGTGCGCTTCGTGGCCGAGAAGAACCCGAACTACTGGGGCGATCTGGGCAACGCGGACACCGTTGAAATCATCGTCATCAACGACGACACCGCCCGCGTCGCAGCCCTGCAGTCCGGACAGGTGGACGTGATCGACCGGGTGCCCCCGCGCACCGCGAAACTGGTCGACCGCGCGCCGAACATCACCGTGCACTCGACCTCCGCGGCCGGCCACTACGTGTTCATCATGCATTGCAACACCGCGCCGTTTGACAACAACGATGTGCGCATGGCGCTGAAATACGGCATCAACCGCCAGGAAATGGTCGACAAGATCCTGAACGGCTACGGCACCGTCGGCAACGATACCCCGATCAACGCTTCCTACCCGATGTACACCGAGCTGGAGCAGCGCCAGTTCGACCCGGACAAGGCGATGCACCACCTGAAGAAGTCCGGCCACGACGGTTCCATCCTGCTGCGCACCTCGGACAACTCCTTCCCGGGCGCGCCGGATGCCTCCGCGCTGTTCCAGCAGTCGCTGTCCAGCGCCGGCATCCAGCTGGACGTCAAGCGCGAGCCGAACGACGGCTACTGGTCGGAAGTCTGGAACGCCAAGCCGTTCTGCACCAGCTACTGGGGCGGCCGTCCGACCCAGGACCAGATGTTCACCACCGCCTACCTGTCCACCGCGGACTGGAACGACACCCGCTTCAACAACGAGCAGTTCGACCAGATGCTGGTGGCAGCGCGCGGCGAACTGGACGTGGCCAAGCGGACGCAGATGTATGCCGACATGTCGACCATCCTGCGGGACGAAGGCGGCCTGATCTGCCCGATGTTCAACGACTTCGTCGAAGCGACCACCGACAAGGTCGACGGCTTTGTCGAAGGCATCCCGGGCCAGGTTCTGATGAACGGCTATGCAGCCAGCAAGCTGTGGGTCAAAGCCTAATATGTCTCCGATCGTAAAACTCCTGGCTCAGCGCATTGCGCTGAGCCTCCTTCTTTTGTTGCTCATCTCAGTGGTGATCTTCGCCGGCACTATCGTTCTGCCGGGCGACGTTGCGCAATCGATCCTGGGTCAGTCGGCAACACCGGAGGCACTGGCCAACCTGCGGGCTGAGCTGGGTGTGAACGATCCTCCTGTACAACGCTATTTTGCCTGGCTCTTCGGCGCCATGCAGGGCGATCTTGGCACCGCGCTGACCAGCGGCCAGGACATTGCCCAGGCTCTCAGCAGCCGTTTCTGGAACACCCTGTTCCTCGCCTTCTGGGCTGCCGTGGTTGCGGTTCCGCTGGCAATCTTCCTGGGCCTGCTTGCCGTCCGCTTCAAGGACCGCTGGCCCGACAAGCTGATCTCCGCTGTCACCCTGGCCTCGATCTCGATCCCGGAATTCCTGATCGGCTACGTGCTGATGTATTTCATCGCGGTCAAGCTGCGCTGGTTCCCGTCGGTGGCCATGGTCAACGACAACATGGGCCTGTTTGAAAAGCTGAACGCCATCGCGCTGCCGATTGCCGTGCTGACACTGGTTGTTCTGGCGCACATGATGCGGATGACCCGCGCTGCGATCCTGAACGTGATGCAGTCGGCCTATATCGAAACCGCCGAGCTCAAGGGCCTCAACGCCTTTCAGGTGATCTACCGCCATGCGTTCCCCAACGCCATTGCGCCGATCGTCAACGTGGTGATGCTGAACCTCGCCTATCTGGTGGTCGGCGTCGTGGTGATCGAAGTGGTCTTTGTCTACCCCGGCATGGGCCAGTATCTGGTCGACCACGTGTCCAAGCGTGACGTGCCTGTTGTGCAGGCCTGCGGCCTGATCTTTGCCGCCGTCTATATCGGCCTCAACATGATCGCCGATATCGTCGCCATCCTGAGCAACCCGCGCCTGAGGCATCCGAAATGAAGAATATCCCCATTTCCGCACTCATCGGGCTGTTCTTTACTGCCCTCTACTTCCTTGGTGCCATCTTTGCGCCGCTGCTGGCCCCCTATGGCGTCGGTGAAGTGGTCGGCGATGTGTGGGAGCCCTCCAGCGCAGACTACCTGCTGGGCACCGACAACATCGGCCGCGACCTTCTCAGCCGGATGATCTATGGCGGCCGCACCACCATCTTCATCGCAACCGCCGCGACCGTCCTGTCCTTCACCCTGGGCTCCGTCCTCGGCTTCTTTGCCGCGGTGATGGGCGGCTGGATCGACCAGGCCCTGTCGCGCTTCGTCGACCTGGTGATGTCGATCCCAACCCTGATCTTCGCCCTGGTGGTGCTGTCGGTTGCACCGGTCACCATTCCAATGCTGATCCTGGTGATGGGCCTCTTGGACGCCACCCGCGTCTATCGCCTGGCCCGTGCCGTTGCGGTCGATATCGAGGTGATGGACTATGTCGAAGCGGCCCGCCTGCGCGGCGAGAAAACCGCCTGGATCATCTTCCGCGAGATCCTGCCCAACGCACTGTCCCCGCTGATCGCCGAGATGGGCCTGCGCTTCATCTTTGCGGTCCTGTTTGTCTCCACCCTGTCCTTCCTGGGCCTGGGCGTGCAGCCGCCGGAGGCTGACTGGGGCGGCATCGTGAAGGAGAACAAGGAAGGCATTGTCTACGGCATTCCTGCGGCCCTGATCCCGGCCTTTGCCATCGCCACCCTGGCGATCTCGGTCAACCTTGTGGCTGACTGGGTGCTGAACCGGACCACATCGCTGAAAGGAGGCCGCGGATGAGCGATACCCTGTTGAAAGTCCGCGACCTGAAAATCGGCGCGACCATCTACCCGCCGGGCGAACGCCCCCGCGACATCGAGATCGTGCACGGGGTCAGCTTTGACCTCGCGCCCGGCAAGGTCCTGGGCCTGATCGGTGAATCCGGTGCCGGTAAATCCACCATCGGTCTTGCGTCGATGGCCTATGGCCGAGGCGGCGTGAAGATCACCGGCGGCGAGGTCTGGGTCAACGGCCGCGACATCCTGAAGGGCAGCCACAAGGACATCCGCAAACTGCGCGGAGCCGAGGTGACCTATGTGTCGCAATCGGCGGCAGCCTCCTTCAACCCGGCCAAGAAGATCATGGACCAGGTGGTCGAGGCCGCGGTGGAGCAGAAGAAGTTCTCCCGTAAGGAAGCCGAGGCCCGTGCCCGGGTTCTTTTTGCAAAGCTGGGCCTGCCGGATCCGGACAACATCGGCGAACGCTACCCGCACCAGGTGTCGGGCGGCCAGCTGCAGCGCTGCATGACCGCGCTGGCATTGTGCCCGGAGCCGGATCTGGTGGTGTTCGACGAGCCGACCACCGCGCTCGACGTGACCACCCAGATCGACGTTCTGATGGCGATCAAGGAAGCGATCCGTGACACTGGCGTTGCCGCGCTCTACATCACCCACGACCTGGCAGTCGTGGCGCAGGTGAGCGACGACATCATGGTTCTGCGGATGGGCAACACCGTCGAGTACGGCAACGTTGACCAGATCATCAACAACCCGCAGGAAGAGTATACCAAGGCGCTGGTCTCGGTCCGCTCCATCGAGCATGAGGAGAAGCCGCCGACCGAGGAGCCGGTGCTGAGCGTGCGCAACATCACCGCGCGCTACAAGGGCACACAGTTCGACGTGCTGCACAATGTGAACGTCGATCTGTATCCCGGCCAGACGCTGGCGGTGGTGGGCGAATCCGGCTCCGGCAAGTCCACCCTCGCCCGCGTGATCACTGGCCTGTTGCCGCCGCGCGAGGGCGAGATCGAATTTGCCGGCCGCAAGCTCTCCCCGGACCTCAAGGGCCGCACCCGTGAGGACCTGCGCGAGCTGCAGATGATCTACCAGATGGCAGACGTGGCGATGAACCCGCGCCAGACTGTCGGCACCATCATCGGCCGCCCGCTGGAGTTCTACTTCGGCATGCGCGGCGCCGAGAAGAAGAAGCGGATCATCGAACTGCTGGACGAGATCGAGCTGGGCGAGAAGTTCATCGACCGCTACCCGGCGGAACTGTCCGGCGGCCAGAAGCAGCGCGTCTGCATCGCCCGCTCGCTGGCGGCCAAGCCCAAGATGATCATCTGCGACGAGGTCACCTCGGCCCTCGACCCGCTGGTGGCGGACGGCATCCTGAAGCTGCTGCTGGATCTGCAGAAGATCGAGGATGTGGCCTATCTGTTCATCACCCACGATCTGGCAACCGTGCGCGCCATCTCCGACAACATCGCGGTGATGTATCAAGGCAAGGTGCAGCGCTACGGCGGCAAGTCCAAGGTGCTGAGCCCGCCGTTTGACGATTACACCGATCTGCTGCTCAGTTCAGTCCCCGAGATGAAACTGGGCTGGCTGGAAGAAGTGATCGCACACCGCAAGATGGAAAGCGCCGGCAACTAAATCCACGAATGGATGCAAAGCCCCTGCTGATTGCCAGCGGGGGCTTTTTCTTTTTCAAACATCACGCTTTTGTGATAGTTTAATGAAACAGGGAGACCGCAGCGAAACGCGCTGCAAATAATATAAAAAACTCTGAGCGTGGCTAAGGTGAGGCAAGCCAACCCGAATAACCGGGCAGTATTGTTGTGACTGCAGGAAATGGGGAGGAACCTTCATGAAAGACTGGGCAATTCACGGATTCGAAATCGCCAATTGCAACTGCGTCCCCGGGTGTCCCTGCCAGTTTTCGCAGCTGCCCAATGACGGCACCTGCGAAGCCATGCTGACCTTCCGCATTGATACCGGGCACTACGGGGATACCAAACTGGACGGGTTGCGCGCCGCGGCCATCTACAAATGGCCAGGCCCTATTCACGAAGGCAACGGTGAGATGCAGATCATCATCGACGAAAGCGCCACGGCAGAGCAAAAATCCGCGCTTGAGGCGATCATGACCGGCCAGGACACCGAAGAATTTGCAACCATGTTCTTTGTCTTCAACGCCATGTGCACAACCAGGCACGAAACCCTCAGCGCCCCGGTGTCGCTGAGTTTCGACGCGGAAACCGGCATTGGCCATGGCAAGGCTGGCAGCATCGGGGAGACCAAGGTCGAACCGATTGCACACATCGTGTCAGGGGCGCCGCATTCGGTTCAGATCAAGCTGCCCAATGGCTTTGAGTATTCCGAGGCATCCGTCTGCCAGGGCACAACCCGGACACCTGGATCCGCCATCAGTCTGGACAAGAACAGCGGAACCCACGCCCATGTCGCCGAGCTGCACCTGACCGGCAAGGGTATTGAGCGCGCGGCCTGATCCGCAATGGCCCGCTTGCAGCAGATACCCGGAGCAGCCGAGCGCCTGGCCCGCAACGACCAGTTGGTGGTGCTGGGGGCCGTGGCCTTCGTTGTGCTGCTCAGCGGGCTATATACCGTGTTCGGCGTGGGCATGAATATGACGGCGGTTGAGATGACCCGGATGGCCCGCCCCATCGGTGAGCCGATGGCGATGGGCGGCGGGCCGGTCTGGACCGCCGGCTATGCTGTGCTGATCTTTCTGATGTGGTGGGTGATGATGATCGCCATGATGACACCCAGCGCGGCCCCGGTGCTGCTGCTGTTTACCGCTATCAAGAAATCCGGTTCCCATGCCGGCAGCGCCCCGCTGCTCAGCCTGCTGTTCCTCAGCGGCTACCTGCTGGCCTGGGCCTTCTTTTCTGCTGTTGCCACCGCTTTGCAGTGGTGGCTGGAAACACTGGGCCTCTCCGACGGCCCTATGATGTCGCTCAGCAGCCGCACCCTTGGCGGTGCATTGCTGCTGGCGGCGGGCGCCTATCAGTTTACCCCCTACAAGCACGCCTGCCTCTCCCATTGCCGTTTGCCGGTTCAATTTCTGACCGCGCACAACCGCACAGGCTTGGCTGGTGCTGTACTGATGGGCGCCCACCACGGTACCTACTGCCTCGGCTGCTGCTGGGCGCTGATGCTGCTGCTGTTTGCCGGCGGTATCATGAACCTTTACTGGATTGCCGGGCTGGCGCTGTTTGTGCTGGCCGAAAAGACCTTCCCCTACCCAAGATTCTTCACTGCAGGTGCCGGGGTGCTGCTGCTTGTGGCAGGCAGCTATGTCCTCGTTACCGCGCCCTGAACCTGCCGGCGCTGACCGGCAATTCTGCAACGCCCCGGCGAAAATGCCAGTTTGCGGCCGATCCGCCGTTTTTTGAATGGCAATTCAAGAAACTGACACGAAGATCAGGCACCGAAGCCATCGCAAGGCAAAGGGATTCGGCGAATGGACAACAAACTCCTGCTCATCATTCTGGACGGCGTGCCGTGGCGCAACTTCCGCCGCCTGTTCGGCAACCTCGAAGGCTGGGTCGACAGCGGCGATGCCCGCGTCTGGAAACTGCGCGCAGTGCTGCCGTCGATTTCGGCCAGCTGCTATGCCTCGATCCACACTGGTGTGGCCCCTGCCATTCATGGCTGCACCGGCAATGCCAACGTCTTCCGGCTGAAGGAAAAGGACGTGTTCAGCCAGGTCCGCGAAGCCGGCGGCGTCACCGGTGCAGTGGCGCACAGCTACTGGTCGTCTTTCTTCAACCGCCACCCCTTCGATTACGTGCGCGATATCGAATACGACGAGCCGGAAAGCAGGACCATCAACCACGGCCGCTTCCACACCATGACCGGCTACGGCAAGGACAACCAGATGACTCCGTCTGATGTCGATCTGTTTGCCACCCTGACCAACCTCTGCCTGCGCTTCGGCCTCGACTACGGCATGCTGCACGCCTGCACGCTGGACAGCATGGGCCACCGCTATTTCCACGACTGCCAGGAAATGGACCACGCCTGTTTCGTGATGGACGAGATGCTGGCCCCCTTCATCACCCGCTGGCGCGATCTGGGATACGAGGTGATCGTCACCGCCGACCACGGCCAGGATGAGCGCGGCCACCACGGCGGCCGTGGCGCACTGCAGCAGGAAACCGCGCTGTATTACGTCGGCGAAGCCGACGGCCCCGACCACGGCGAGGTGATCGACCAGCGCCAGCTGGCCCCCACCATCCTCAAGCGTCTGGGCGCGCCGATTGCGGACACTATGAAAGCCGAGCCGTTCCTGAAATGACCTGAATGCGGCGGCTGTGTGCTAAGATGCCGCTCAGCCGCCGCATTCAGATATCAGGAATTCACCATGAAATCCCTTGTTGCCGTGTTTTCCCTGCTGGCCGCCCCGGCGCTGGCCAGCGATGCCTGCCACGACCTGTGGTTCACCCGCAACGCGGTGATCGACCGGGCCGGTTACTGCTTCGGCTCCCCTTTGGGGCAGGCCGTGTTCAACAACGGGGATTGCACCGGCAAGTCTGTCTCCCTGCCGCCGCAGTCAGAACGCCTGGTTGCTGAAGTGAAACAGATGGAGGCCCGCTTCGGCTGCCGGGTCAACAACAAGCAAACCCATCTGGACTTGGATGACCTGTTCCTGCGCTACCAGCTGTGGGACCTGCCGGTACGGGATGAGTTCGAAAGCGCCTGCCTGGGCTGGCTGGGGCCGGTCATGGGGCTGCGGGCAGGCCACAGGCCGGATGCGCCGCTGGTCGGGCAGATAGACCCCGGCGATTACGTCAATTACTCGCATATCCCGGTGGGCAGCTGGACCTATGTGACCACTTCCGGCCCGGACTGGCAGGTCACCAGCGGCGGCTGGCTGGACACATCGCTGTTTCAGGAGCAATGCCAGGATTATGCCGGATAACCGGCGCTATTCGTCATAGGGCCAGATCCCCTGCCCCAGCGCCTCAACCGCGACTGATATCCGCTCAAAACTATCGCGCGCCCGGCCCACGCTGTGGCGTGCGCGCAGATAGCCGTGGATCAGTCCCGGTTCGTTGATCCAATGCGCCTTGCCGCCGGCCTCCACAATGCGGTCGCGGTAATCGCGCGAGTCATCGCGCACCGGATCACAATCCGCCGTCACCAGCACCGTCGGAGGCAAGTCCGAGAAATCGCTGTCAGCCAGCGGCGCAAACAGCGGATCATCCTTCGGTGCCTCGCCATCGGTGCGGATTTCCATGTAATACAGCACGTCCTCGCGCGTCAGCATCGGCGCCTGCGCGTGCTCCAGGTAAGAGCCCTGGTTCACGTCACCGCCGAACGCGCCGTAGATCAGCACCTGGCCCAGAATCGACTCGCAACGGCCGCGCGCATGGTGCGCCACCGCGGCACAAATGTTGGCACCGGCACTGTCACCCATCAGGACAATGCCTTTGCCATACCCGGCCTCGACCCAGCCCAGCACCACCCAGGCGTCCTCAAAGGCGGCGGGATGCTTGTGCTCCGGTGCCAGCCGGTAATCCACAGCCACCACCCGGTAGCCGGTCTGGGCACAAATCTCGGCGCAGACATCGTCGTGGCTGTCCAGACCGCCGACGACAAAACCGCCGCCATGGCAGAACAGTACCGTCCGTGTCGGGTCGCCCGCGGTATAGACCCGCACCGGCACGCCGTTGGCTGACAATTCCTCGACCGACACAACATCCGGCCGCGGCACCCGGAATTCCAGCGCCATGGAATTGTAGATGCGGCGCTGCTCCTCGATGCTCATGTCAACGGCGTCATCGGGATAAAGCTCCCCGGTCTTCTGGATGAAGTCCCAGGTCTCCTCGTCGATCAGCCGTTCGTAATCCATCTGCGAGCCTCCCTGCACGCCGCTGCTCCAGAGAGCCTAGGCACAGTTTTCCGCAAATGGAATGCCTGAAAGAAAAAGCGCCCCGAAGGGCGCTCCTTATCCCACACTGTCCGGCGAGGTCACGCAGCCGCGGCAGTCTCCCACGGACGGGTGAAATTGTTGAGCACGCCATCAATGTCCGCCTCGGAACTGCCGTTGGCAGCAACCTGGGCCACGAGACCGCGCTTCTTGTCGTCGGTCACGCTGACAACACGCGCCGTCACGCCGGCCTGCTCCAGAGCGCCGTTGTAGACGCGGGTGATTGCCATCTTGCGCAGATCCGGCTTGAACACCTTGCCCACCGCAGTTTTCGGCAGCTCGTCCAGAACCGTCAGATGCTTGGGGATCGCCGCCCGCTCATGCACATGCACCTTGCAGTACTCCAGCAGCTCCGCCTCGCTGACGCTGGCGCCATCGACCAGTTCCACAAAGGCGCAGGGAAGCTCGCCCGAATGGGCGTCCGGCTGGCCGATCGCCCCGGCAAAGGCCACCGCATCATGGCCCAGCAGCGCCTCTTCGATCTCCGCCGGGTCGATGTTGTGGCCGCCGCGGATGATCAGATCCTTGGCGCGGCCCGTAATCCACAGGTAGCCATCCTCGTCGATCCGGCCCAGATCGCCGGTGCGCAAGTATTTCTCTTGGTAGTAGAGGTTCACGTTCTTGTCGGCCTCGGTATAGGTATTCCCGGCATAAACACCCGGGTTCGACACGCAGATCTCCCCCACCTCGTCGCGCCCGCATTCCAGCGCCCCGTCGTTGGTCTGCTTGACAATGCGCACGTCCGTATAGGGGAACGGGATGCCCACCGACCCCACCTTCTTCTCGCCGCCCGGCGGGTTGCAGGAGACCAGGCAGGTGGCCTCCGTCAGGCCGTAACCCTCGACAATTGCCACGCCGCAGGCGCTCTCAAACCGCTTGAACAGCTCCATCGGCATCGGCGCGGAACCGGAAAAGGCGGTTTTCACGGAAGAGATATCCGCATCCACCGGCCGCTGCATCAGCGCCGACACGGCGGTGGGCACGGTGATGATAAAGGTGATCTTCCAGCGCTCGATCAGCTTCCAGAAGTTGTCAAAAACGCCCTCGCCCCGGTAGCCCTGCGGCGTCGGGAACACCACATGCGCGCCAGAGGCGATGGCCGCCATCATGATCACATGCACCGCAAAGACATGGAACAGCGGCAGCGGGCACATGATGTTGTCTTCCTCGGTGAACAACAGAGTGCTGCCCAGCCAGCCGTTGTAAACCAGCCCGGAATACTTGTGCTGAGCCACCTTGGGCATGCCGGTGGTGCCGCCAGTGTGGAAATAGCACGCCACCCGGTCGCCCGTGCTGTCGGCAAAATTCAGCGTCTTGGGCTGTTTCGCCATCTCCTTGGAGAAGTTCAGGTAGTCCGCATGACTGGGCCGTCCGTCCATCTTGGGACGGATCAGCGGCACGATCCAGGCCTTCGGCGGCGTCAGATAGCGGTTCAGATCCACTTCCAGCACCGTGTTCACACCCGGCGCATGGCGCACCGCCTCCGCCACCTTCTGCGCAACATCCGTCTTCGGGAACGGCCGCAGGGTGACAACCACCTTGGCCTTGGTCTCCCGCAGGATGGAGGCGATCTGCTCCGGCTCCAACAGCGGGTTGATCGGGTTGACGATCCCCGCCACGGCGCCGCCCAGCATGGTGACCAGCGTCTCGTTGCAGTTGGGCAGCACATAGGCCACCACGTCCTTCTCGCCGATCCCCAGCGCGCGGAACATGTTGGCAGCCTGGCACACCTGATCCTTCAGCGTGCTCCAGGTCAGCGTCTCCGCCTTGTCCTGTGCCCCGGAAAAAATCTGATAGCTGACCGCCTTGCTGTTCGGGTACTTGTCCGCGGTGCGCGACAGCAGCCCGTACAAAGTGGCCGGCAGGTCCCGCGCCTCGTACGGCATCTCATTCTGCAGCGCATCGCGGTCCGCGATTCCGGAAAAACCCATAATTCTCCTCCCCGTTCCACCCGGTGCACAGCCGGTGTACGGATGGTGCACGGAGGGTGTCTCTGTTTTTTGCCCAGATTATTGCAAACGCCCGATTGCGCAAGCGCCGCGGCAGGGTCACGCCAAGGCAGCTTGGGCGGTGACGTCGCGCCATTTTCCGGCATCGGGCAGTTTTCAACGAAAAACGCCCCGGATCGGCTCCAGGGCGCTTGCCGTGCTCAGCTGCTCGCCGCTTATTCCGCTGCCAGCCCTTCGGTGAACTGCAGCTTGGCCAGCCGCGCATACAGCCCGCCCTGCCCCACCAGCTCATCATGGGTGCCGGTTGCAACAATCCGGCCCTGATCCATCACCACGATACGGTCGGCCTTCTTCACCGTTGCCAGCCGGTGCGCCACGATCAGCGTGGTGCGGCCCTGGCTCAGCTCATCCACCGCGGCCTGAACCAGGCGTTCGCTTTCTGCATCCAGTGCTGAGGTTGCCTCGTCCAGCAGCAGCACCGGTGCGTCGCGCAGAATGGCGCGGGCAATGGCGATCCGCTGTTTCTGGCCGCCGGAGAGCATCACGCCGCGCTCGCCGACAAAGCTGTCATAGCCATCCGGCAGTTTCGAGATGAAGTCATGCGCCGCAGCCGCTGCAGCAGCAGCCTCGACCTCAGCATCGGTGGCTTCAGGCCGGCCGAACCGGATGTTCTCGCGCGCGGAGGCGGCAAAGATCACCGGATCCTGCGGCACCAGCGCGATATGGCGGCGGAACTCATCGCGCTGCAGCTGGGTCAGCGCCACGCCGTCCAGCTTCACCGCGCCCTGGTTGGGATCATAGAAGCGCTGCAGCATCTGGATGATGGTGGTCTTGCCCGCGCCGGACGGCCCGACAAAGGCGACCGTTTCGCCCGGCTTCACCGTCAGCGACACCTCGTCCAGCGCCGAAACATCGGGACGCGAGGGGTAGCGGAATGACACGTTATCGAACGCGATCTCGCCCTTGACCGGCGCAGGCAGCACCTGCGCCGCAACCGGGTCCAGCACGGTATCCTCGGCATTCAACAGCTCCACCAGCCGTTCTGTTGCCCCCGCCGCGCGCTGCAGCTCGCTCCAGATCTCCGACAGAGCCGCGACCGAACCTGCCACCAGCACAGCGTAAATTACAAACTGGATCAGCGTACCCTCCGACATCAAGCCGGCGCGCACGTCATTGGCACCCATCCATAGAACGCCGACGATGCCGGAAAATACCAGAAAGATCACAATCACCGTCAGCATTGCGCGGGTCTGGATGCGGCGGCGGGACACATCATAGGAGGTTTCGGTGAGCTCGGAAAACTTCTCGCGGCTGGCAGACTCATGCGTAAAGGCCTGTACCGTTTGCACCGCCCCAAGCGCCTCGCCCGCATTGCCGGAGGATGCCGCGATCCAGTCCTGATTTTCCTTGCTGATGGCGCGCAGGCGGCGGCCCAGCACCAGGATCGGCACGATCACCGCCGGCACAATCAGCAGAACCATCATGGTGAGCTTCGCCGAGGTCAGCAGCATCAGCACCATGCCGCCCAGGAAAATCAGCAGGTTGCGCAGCGCAATCGACACCGACGAGCCCAGCACCGACTGGATCAGTGTGGTGTCGGTGGTGATCCGGCTCAGCACTTCACCGGTCATGATGCGCTCATAAAATTCCGGGCTCATGCCGATCACCCGGTCGAACACCGCCTTGCGGATGTCGGCCACTACCCGCTCGCCCAGCCGCGTCACCAAGGCGTAGCGCACGCCGGTGCCCACAGCCAGCAGCGCGGCGATCACCAGCGCTGCGCTGAAATAGAGGTTCAGAAGCTCAGAATCCGAGACCCGGAAGTTGTCCACGACGCGGCGCACTGCCAGCGGCAGGGTCAGCGACAGCGCCGCCGTCAGCACCAGCGCGCAGGTGGCAGCCAGCATCAGCAGGCGGTAGGGGCGCATGAACGGCCACAGGGCCGACAGCACGCCGATCTTGCGGGACTTCTCCCGCTCTTGCTCCGCATTCGGGGCCGCATTATTCCGCGCCATTCCGGATCCTTCTGCACTTTGGTACCGCGGGTTTCAGATCCCGCGTAATTGCCAAAGGTTCATGGCCCCGCAGGTCCGGCGCGTCAAGCGCTGAGCAGTTTCAAAACGCGCTTGAAAACAGCAGGGCACTGCGTCACAGCGTATCAATCCGGCAGAAAGGGAAGGTCTGGAGCGGGTAGCGGGAATCGAACCCGCACCTTAAGCTTGGAAGGCTCTTATGATACCATTTCACCATACCCGCTCAGGACATTTGCTGATTTAGGTGAAGCGCCGGGGAAGGTCAACCACCTTGTTTTCGTTTGCCTTTGCGCCGGCGGAAATTTCACCGCGCCCATTGCGAA
>NZ_LYUZ01000125.1 GCF_001679925.1 Leisingera sp. JC1
GCTGACAGGCCAGGCGCACTTGCCGGAACCGGAGCCGGTCTCCGAAGATGCCCCTGCAGAGGAGCCAGCCCCGGCCGCCGCCGAGCTGCCGCTTGTGGCCGGGCATCTGTTGCAGGAAGACATTCAGGAAACCGCCCCGGAAGCGGCTTCAGAGCCAGCCCCTGAGGCACCGTCCGCGCCGCTGGAAGAAATCGCACCGCTGACCGGTCAGGAAGACCTGTCAGAGCCGGACGACGGTCGCGCCACAGAGCTGAAAGATCCTGAGGAGCCGGAACCGGATCGCACCGCTGCGGAAACGCCTCTGGCCGCCGGGCGGCCCCCGGAAGAGGGTATTCAGGACTATACTCCGCAACCCGAACCTGCGCCGGAACCCGCTGCCGAAGCCATGGATTTTGAGGAAGAGAACCTTACCTCTGCCGCAGGTCCTGAGGCAGAGGAGCAGACGCCGCTTGCAGAAGGGCCTGCTGAGGCGGAGGCGCCGGCAGAACCGGCCCCGGCGGAAGACACGCTGGTCGCCGCCGCAGGGATGCAGCCGGAAGAGCCGCTGGATTTCACCTTTGCTGCGGAAGAGCCGGTGCCCGAACCGGAAGAATCCCCCCTCTCCGACCCAGCTGCAGCCTTCCCGCCGCACGACTTGGACGAAGCCGCCCGCCAGGTGGACGCACTGGAGTTTGCTGCCGGTTTCAACGGCGGCGGTGGTGACAGCGCCGGGGAGGCAGCCCAGCCGGACCCGGAACTTGAGGAAGAACCGGACGTGCAAACGGCTGACCTGGAGGAGCCGTCCGCCCAGCCGGACATTGTGCCCGGGGAAGTGCCGCAAGAGCCAGCAGAACCGGCACCGGAACCTGCACTGGAGGATGCCGCCGAAGAGCCGGCAGAAGCGCTCGGCGAAGAGGCGCCGGCCACCCCGGTGCCAATTCAGCCCGGCATTCTGGCGCTGCTGGCAGAAACCCGCAGCCTGCCGCCGCAGTCGCTGGCGGCGATAGCCGCCTGCACCGAAGAGCTGCGCACGCTTGTTCAGAACAGGTCCTGAAACCGGCAAGCCGGAGTTCTGCGTGAATTCCGCCCCGGGGAAACGGCTGCAGCCCGGGCCTGCCCCGGCAACTGCCTCTGCCTGCTGAATTTCTTTGCGGGGCTGCAAAAAATCTTGCCGCCCCCTCTTGCCCCTGCTGCGAAAACGGTTAGAAGGCTTTGCAACGGGCTATGGCGCAGCCTGGTAGCGCGTCCGTCTGGGGGACGGAAGGTCGCAGGTTCGAGTCCTGCTAGCCCGACCAAATGAAAAACGCCCGGGTGTTTGCGCACCCGGGCGTTTTCGTATCCGGCGCAAGGCTTTGGCGATTGCGCAACGGGGCCAATTGAGCCAGCATCGCCGCAAAGCCGGCGCGGAGGGGGACAGGACATGACAGGCGTATTGCCCAGCCAAACCATTGAAATGATGCTGGAGCGCGGGGATATCACCGTCAGCACGCCGCTGGTGGAGGGCCAGGTGCAGCCCGCGAGCCTTGATTTGCGCCTCGGCAGCGTGGCCTACCGGGTGCGGGCCTCGTTCCTGGCGGGCCAAGGCCGGAGCGTGTCCGACCGGCTGACCGAATTCGAGATGCACCGGATCGACCTGAGCCATGGCGCGGTTCTGGAAAAAGGCTGCGTCTATGTGGTGCCGCTGATGGAGGGGCTGGCGCTGCCGCAGGATGTCTCTGCCGTCGCCAACGCCAAAAGCTCCACCGGGCGGCTGGACCTTCTGACCCGCACCATCACCGACGGCGGTGAGGAGTTCGACCGCATCAAGCCCGGCTACACCGGGCCGCTTTATGCGGAGATCTGCCCCCGCTCCTTCTCGGTTCTGGTGCGTCCCGGCATGCGCCTCAACCAGATCCGTTTCCGCACCGGCCAGGCGGTTCTGTCGGACGCCGAACTGAAAATGCTGCACGCCGGCTCTCCACTGGTGGACGGCGAAGCGGTGATCGAGGACGGGCTGGGCTTTTCCGTCGATCTGAAATTGCCCGGCACCGATCTGGTCGGCTACCGGGCCAAGCCGCATACTGGCGTGATCGACCTGGACCGGATCGGCGAATACGATCCGCAGGAATACTGGGAAGAGGTGCGCACCAAGGACGGCCGCATCATCCTGGACCCCGGCGCGTTCTACATTCTGGTCAGCCGCGAGGCGGTGCATATCCCACCTGCCTATGCCGCTGAGATGGCGCCCTATCTGGCGATGGTGGGCGAGTTCCGGGTGCATTACGCGGGTTTCTTCGATCCCGGCTTCGGCCACGACGCCGCTGGCGGCACCGGCTCGCGCGGAGTGCTGGAGGTGCGCTGCCACGAGGCGCCTTTTGTGCTGGAGCACGGCCAGGTCGTCGGGCGCCTGGTCTATGAGAAGATGGCCGAGGTGCCGGAGCAGCTTTATGGTGCGGGCATTGCCTCCAACTACCAGGGCCAGGGGCTGAAGCTGTCGAAACACTTCAAAACGCCTGCTTGACCCTTTCGCCCGGCGGCACCGCCGGGCCGCGTCCGTCCGCGATCTCAACGTTTGATATACAGCTCCTCCTCCAATTCCGCGCTGACGCCGGCCTGCACCGTGCGCTCCAGATGGGTGGAGAGCGTCATATAGGTGCGGGTGCCGCGCACGCCTTCAACGTCATAGATGCGGGCCAGCAGCCCCTCCAGCGCATGCGGAGACGCCACCCTCACTTTGAGGATCAGGCAGGTGTCGCCGGTGGCAGTGTGAATCTCCTCCACCTCCGGCCAGGCCTCCAGCGACAAAAGCTCCGCCGTCTTGCCCCAGCCCACCGTGTCCACATGGATGAAGGCCAGCATCGGCTTGCCCACCGCGGGCCCGTCCAGCTGCGCCACCGTCGCCCGGATCGCGCCGGACGCCCTGAGCCGTTTCACCCGCTCATGCACCGCGGGCGCCGAGAGGCCCACTTCCTGCCCGATGGCGGCGTAGGAGAGCGTCGCATCAACGCTCAGCGCGCCTAATATTTTTCGGTCTAATGCGTCCAGCGCACGGGGTGTTCCGCCGCTTCTCCGAACCTCATCTGTTTTTTCTCTCACCATTTCTGCGCGCCCTTCACAGAACCTCATTCAGAACATAGCAAAGATACCCGAACATTCTTCAAGGTAAACCCATGCGAACCCCGATTCTGATCCTGATGAGCGCCATTGGCGTGATTGGCGCCAACTCCCTGCTGCTGTCGCCGGTGGTGACGGCGGTCAGCCAGACCCTGAATGCCACCACGGCAGAGGTGATGCGGGCCGCCAGCGCCTATGGGCTTGGGGTCGCCGCCGCAGCCTTGCTGCTGGCGCCGCTCGGGGACCGGATCGGTGCCGGGCGGCTGATGCGTGCTGCCCTCCTGCTGCTTGGGGCCGGGCTGGGCGCCAGCGCCGCAGCACCGGATGTCTGGACACTGATGGTGGCACAGGCGGTGTGCGGGCTGGCGGCCGGGGCCGCCCTGCCCTCGATCTACACGCTGGCGATGGTGATTGCCCCCAAGGGGCGCGAGGCGCAAGTGCTGGGCTACGTGCTGGCGGGATGGACGGTGTCGATGGTGCTGGGTGTCAGCGTCAGCGCCTGGGCCACTGATCTGGCAGGCTGGCGCGCGGTCTATGGCACTCTAGCAGGGGTGGCGCTGCTGCTGTGGGCCGCCTCCGCTTCGCTGCGGGCCGCGGGCAGCCCCAGCGGCCAGGCGACCTCGCCGCTGACGGCACTGCGGGTGCCGGGAATCGCGCGCGGCCTCCTGGCAACCGCGCTGCTGATGATGGGGTTCTACAGCAGCTATTTCTTCACTGGCGCCCATATCACGCAAGGATTGGGCCTGAGCACCACCCAGGCGGGCCTGCTGCCGCTGTTTTACGGCATCGGCTTCGGCCTTGCGGTGCTGCTGGATCCACTGTTGGACCGGCTGGGGCTTGCCCGTGCCACCGCACCTGTGCTGCTGGCGGTCACAGCCAGCTACCTTCTGATGATGGCAGTTTCGCAGGAGTATATGCTGCTGCTGGGTGCCGCTCTGATCTGGGGCGTGTTCCAGCATCTTGCGCTCAATTTGCTGGTGGCGCGGCTTACCGCGCTGGAGCCTGCGCAGCGCGGTGCGATCATGGGGCTTTACAGCACCGTCACTTATCTCTGTGTCTTTGCAGCGCCCTTTGCGGGTGGGCTGCTGTTCGCAGGCTGGGGTTTGGCCGGCTGCCTGATGCTGTCCGCTCTGCTGGCGCTCAGCGGCGCGGCTGAGGCGCTTGGCCTCCGGCGCAAGCCCGGCGCGCTGCCTGCCGGTTCCGCTACCTGACCTTGGGGATGCGCGACCTTGCATTGCGCAATTTGCGCTGCGGGCTGGGGCCGGGCCCGAATCCCGGTGTCGGCCCCTTGCTCTTGCCCAGTCGCTTCGCGCCGTGTTGCGCGGCGCGGCGCAGCCCGGCATTAACCGCGCGCCCGATCAGGCGGCGCAGCACCATGCGGATGATCCAGTTCGCACTCATGGCATAAATCCCCAGTCTGCCTGCCAGCCATCATAGAATAGTAATGCGGCAATTTCCGGGCGCTCTGAGCCGCGGGGGTGTCACTCCTCGAACAGTTCCGCCTGTTCTTCTGTCTCGTCGTCCTCGTCGCCGCCCTGGCCCAGCGGCAGGCTGCCCGGCGGCGGGCGGTTCTCCAGCAGGCCCGCGGCGCGCAGTTCCTTGAGCCCCGGCAGGTCGCGGGCGCTTTCCAGCCCGAAGTGGTCCAAAAAGTCCGGCGTCACCACAAAGGTCACCGGCCGGCCCGGTGTCATCCGGCGGCGGCCGAGGCGGATCCAATCCATTTCCATCAGCTGGTCGATGGTGCCGCGCGACACCGACACGCCGCGGATTTCCTCGATCTCCGCCCGGGTCACCGGCTGGTGGTAGGCGACAATTGCCAGGGTTTCGATCGCGGCACGGCTCAGCTTGCGCAGCTCGGTGGTTTCCTTCTGCATCAGGAAGCCAAGGTCCGGCGCGGTGCGGATCGCCCAGGCATCGCCCAGCCGCACCACCCGCACGCCGCGCCCCTCATAGCGCTTGCGCAAATGCTCCAGCGCCTCGCGCGGGTTGCAGCCAGGCGGCATGCGGCCTTCGAGATCGCGCAGGGTAACGGGCTCGGCGCTGGCAAACAGCACCGCCTCCACCATCCGCTCCTGCTCGGCCATGGGCGGTGCGTCAAACAGGGTGTCGTTCTCGGTCCGGCCAGAGCTGCCGGCCGCATCCATGATCTGATCTTCCATCAGGTATCCTCGTCGAGGCTGCGCAGCTGAATCGGCGCAAATGTTTCGCTCTGGCGCAGCTCTGCCTTGCCTTCCTTGACCAGCTGCAGCGAGGCGGCAAAGGTCGCTGCGGTGGCCGAGCGCCGCTTCACGGGATCGCTGTGCCAGCCATCCGGCAGATAGCTGATCAGGTCGGTCCAGTCGCCGGTAAAGCCCAGCAGGTGGCGCATCCGGTCCAGCGCCTCCTCCATGGTGAAGACCGAATCCCGGTCCATCACGAAGGGGCGGAAATCCTCCTTGGTGCGGATGCGGGCATAGGCCTGCATCAGATCCAGGAGGTTGGCGGTATAGGTGACGGTCTTGATCCGTGCGACGCTCTCTTCCTCGCCACGGGCAAAGAAGTCGCGGCCCAGCCGGTCGCGGCCCATCAGCCGCGCAGCGGCATCGCGCATCGCCTGCAAGCGCTCCAGCTGGAATGCCAGGTGGGCGGCCAGCTCTTCACCCGACGGCCCCTCTTCCTCAGGATCGGGGGGCAGCAGCAGGCGGGATTTCAGGAACGCCAGCCAGGCCGCCATCACCAGGTAATCGGCGGCCAGCTCAATGCGCAGCTCCTTGGCCTTCTCGACAAAGGCCAGGTACTGTTTCGCCAGCTCCAGCACGGAGATCCGGCGCAGGTCCACCTTCTGCGTGCGCGACAGCGTCAGCAGCAGGTCGAGCGGCCCTTCGAACCCGTCCACATCCACGATCAGGGCCTCGGCCGCCAGCCGTTCCTCTACGCTCGTGTCCGCTTCTGAAAAAAGTGTCTGCTCAGCCATACACCTGCCCGCCCATGAGGGCGGCAAGTTCTCTTTCAGCGCTCATAATGTCAAGGGCAACAGGCGCGCGGCGGGCCTCCAGCGCGCGCTCTGCGCGGGACTGCGCCGCTTCGCTCATGGTGCCGGCAGCCTCAGCCACCGCCATCCGTTCCTCCAGCGAGGCATTGCACAGCAGGACCACATCGCAGCCCGCCTCAATCGAGGCGCGGGCGTTGTCCGCAAGCGATCCCTGCAGCGCCTTCATCGAGATATCGTCGGTCATGATCAGCCCGTCAAAGCCGATGCGTTCCCGGATCAGCCGCATCATCACCGGCGACGTTGTGGCCGGGCGATCGTCATAAGCGCCGTAGACCAGATGCGCGGTCATCCCCAGCGGCAGATCATTAAGCGCCGCAAAGGCGGCAAAATCGCTGTCCTCCAGCGTCTCCGGGTGGCTGGCCACATGCGGCAGGTCCAGATGGCTGTCTGCGGTGGCGCGGCCGTGGCCGGGGATGTGTTTCAGCACCGGCAGCACGCCGCCGTCCAGATGCGCGGTGGCCACCGCGCGGGCGATCCGCGCCACCGTTGCGGCACTGGTGCCATAGCAGCGGTTGCGCAGGAATTCATGGGTTTCGGCAAAAGCGATATCCGCGATCGGGGCGCAGTTGCTGTCGATGCCCAGCCCGTGCAGCTCATGCGCGATCAGCCGGTAGCGCAGGTACATGGCACGGACGGCATCCTCGCCGGCCAGTTGCACATGCTCCAGCGGCGGGCGCCAGTTGCGCGCCAGCGGCTTGCGCAGCCGCTGCACCCGGCCGCCTTCCTGGTCGATGGTGATCGGGCAGTTGCGGCCAACCGCCTCGCGGAAATCCCCGCAAAGGGCCTGGATCTGTTCGACATCTTCCAGGTTGCGGGCAAACAGGATGAAGCCAAACGGATCGGCATCACGGAAGAACGCCTTTTCATCCGCTGTCAGCCGCAGGCCTTCGGCATCAAGGATCGTGGCTCCGTAGGTCATGAGTGCCCCCTGGTGTTCGCGCTCCCCCAGTCAGTGACAAAAAGGGCTGCGCCCGGCCCGGCGGGGAGGGTGCAAAGCGCCCGCCCCGTGGGGGGCGGGACGGGCGCTGCCCGGCCTCGCAGCCGGGCGGAACATAAGTCTGCCTCTGTACTGTTACCGGGTGGTTACCGGAATGCAATCCGCATTGCCGGCCACCAGCGCCGAACAGAACCGGCGCGCGTCCGACAGACCGTCGAACCCCATCGCCCGCAGCCGGTAGAAGGTGCGGCCGCCGCTTTCGGCGCGCTGAATCACCCGCTGTTTGCTGTCCAGATACTCCGGGAAACGGGCGCTGATACGGTCCCATTCCGCGCGCGCGACTTCCGGGCTTTCATAGGCGCCCAGCTGCGCCAGACGGGTGCCGGCGGTCAGGGTTGCCGGATCCACATCCACGGTTCCGGCTCGCGCTGCCGGTGCGGCTGCGGCCGGAGCGGGGCTGAACCGTGCCGGACGGGCCGAGGGCCGCAGCGAGACCTTGACGCCGGGCGCATTCAGCAGCGCCGGAGACACGGTGGCAGCGGCCAGCGTTGGCTGCAAGGGTTCCGGCTGCACAATCGCCGGGGCTGCTGCCGAGGCGGGAACCGCAGCGGAAACATCCTCGGCTTCGCGTGCAAGCTCCGCCACAAGCGCATCAATGTCGCCGTTCTGGAAGGAGGCCACCGCCTCATCGCTGACACTGGCTGAGGCACCAGGGGCAGAAGGCAGCTCAGGCTCTGCCGGGACCGCGGGCAATTCCGCGGCCGGCGCAGCTTCGGCTGCCAGTTCCGGCAGCGGCTTGTCATCTTCTGTCAGCTGAATGGCAGCGGGGGCCAGGGTCAGCCGGTCTGCGGGCGCCTCGGCGCTGCCGCTGGCCGCCACGGCGTTCACCGCAAGACCCTGATGGTCCGCCTGGCTGCCGCCCGGATTTGCAGGCTGTTCGCGCATCGGACCTTCAGCCGCACGCACTACCGGCACGCCGCTGACGTCGCGCATCACCAGCTTGTACCCCCAGAACCCAACGCCCGCGACCAGCGCGATGGAGGCCACCGCACCCAGGATGCTCAAGGATTTGGAGAACCGCGCCCGCAAGCCAGCTGGCGCCGCGGCGTAGGCTGCGTAGTCATCAGCGCCATAGCCCTGCCCCTCCGGCTGATAACCATAGGCCGGATCCTCATAGCCATAGGCCGGCTCAGCGCCGGGCCCTGTATACTGCTGGCCGCCATAAGGCTGGCCCGCATAATGCTGATCGGAGTACTGCTGCCCGTAAGAACCGCCAGTTGCAGTGTCCTGCTGCTGGTCACTGCCCTGAGAATAGGCGTGGCCGTGGCCCGCCTGCGCAAAATACGCCATTGTCCGCCTCACTGCCCGGAATGGCGGCGCCTTTTGGCACCGCGCTCCCAGATCTCTTGAACTGCCTCGTTCCGGCGGAATGCGCAATTTATGTCCGCAGGGGCGTGCGCCCCTTTGGTTATCGCATCTCTTCTGCCGGTTTCACGCCAAGAATACCAAGACCAGCGGAAATAACAACGGAAACGGCCCGGGCCAGCGCCAAATTTGCATGTGTTGCCAATTGGCTGCTTTCGTTAACAAAGCGTAAACCTTCGTTCGACTTGCCCAGATGGTACAACCCGTGCAGCTCGGACGCGAGGTCATAAAGGTAGAAGGCCACCCGGTGCGGCTCATGGGTGCGGGCAGCGATTTCCACCTGACGCGGCCATTCGGCCAGCTTCTTGGCCACTGCCAGCTGCGCCGGATCAGCGATCAGGGTCAGGTCAGCGGCGTTCAGGGTGGCGTCATCCGCAGCAATGCCCTGCTCCTCTGCCTTGCGCAGGGTCGAGCAGATCCGCGCGTTGGCGTATTGCACGTAAAACACCGGGTTGTCCTTGGACTGCTCCAGCGCCTTGTCGAGGTCGAAGTCGAAGCCCTGATCGTTCTTGCGCGTCAGCAGCATGAAGCGGGTGACGTCCGCGCCCACCGCATCGACCACATCGCGCAGGGTGACAAAGGTCCCTGCCCGCTTGGACATCTTGAATTCCTGGCCGTCCTTGAACAGCTTGACCAGCTGGCACAGCTTGATATCCAGCGGCACCTTGCCGTCGGACAGCGCCGAAACCGCGGCCTTCATCCGCTTGACGTAACCGCCATGGTCGGCGCCGAAAATGTCGATCAGCTCGTCAAAGCCGCGCTCCACCTTGTCGAAGTGATAGGCGATGTCCGGCGCGAAATAGGTCCAGGAGCCATCGGATTTCTTCACCGCCCGGTCAACATCGTCGCCGTGGTCGGTGGATTTGAACAGGGTCTGCTCGCGCGGCTCCCAGTCGTCGGGCTTCTTGCCCTTCGGCGGCTCCAGCACGCCCTGATAGATCAGTCCCTTGGATTCCAGGCTGGCCAGTGCCGCCTCGATCTTGCCGGTGCCATAGAGCGATTTTTCGGAATAGAACTTGTCCATTTTGATGCCGAGCTGGGCCAGATCCTCGCGGATCAGCTCCATCATCGCATCGGTGGAGAACTCGCGCACCTCGGCCAGCCAGACGTCCTCGCCCTTGCCGACATAGGCATCGCCCACCTTGTCCTTCAGCGCCTGGCCGACGGGGACCAGGTAGTCGCCCGGATAGGTGCCGTCGGCAAAAGCCACTTCCTGCCCGTGCGCCTCCAGGTAGCGCAGGTAGACAGAGCGTGCCAGCACATCGACCTGGCCGCCGCCGTCGTTGATGTAATACTCGCGGGTGACGTCGTATCCGGCATAGGCCAGCAGCGCCGCCAGCGCATCGCCGAACACCGCACCGCGGGTATGGCCCACATGCAGCGGGCCGGTCGGGTTGGCGGAGACATATTCCACATTCACGCGCTTGTCCGCGCCCATGTCCGAGCGGCCGAAATCCGTGCCCGCGTCCAGGACCGATTTCAGAACACCCTGCCAGACGCCCGGCGCCAGCCGCAGGTTGAGGAAGCCGGGGCCTGCAACCTCAGCCGAAGTGATCCGCTCATCCGCGGCCAGTTTGGCCGCCAGCGCCTCGGCAATATCGCGCGGCTTCATTTTCGCGGGCTTGGCCAGCACCATCGCCGCATTGGTCGCCATGTCGCCATGAGCGGCATCGCGCGGCGGCTCCACCGCCACATTGGCAAAGTCGAGCCCCTCGGGCAGCGCGCCTTCGCCGGTCATGGCGGTCAGGCTGTCAATCACAAGCGTGCGGATATCGGTAAAGAGGTTCATGTCTGGCGTCCCAATGGTTCGGCTTTGCGGCTTATCATGCCTAGCCAGAGGGTCAACACTTCTGTGGACTCTTCACCCGTTCGCGCTGTTCAAAGAACCGCGGTACGGTCTTCCAGGATCTTACCCCAGGTGAAGATCTCGTAGGAGCGGAAGGCGGGCACGTAAAACGGATCGCCATGGATCAGGTGCTCCACCTCGATCCGGTCCTCGGCCTCGACAATCCACAGGGCGCCGCAGAAATCGCCATCCGTGTCCGGCTTCAGCCCGCCGCCGATGCGCAGCTCCGGGTGATCCTCGACATAGGCCACATGGGCGTCGCGCCGGGCCTTGTCCGCGCGGATATCCATCATCGCAGGCGCATCGCGGAACAGCACCGCCCAGCGGGTCAGTGCGGGCGCGGATTTACGGGCTTCACGGGCGGCGGTCATGAAAACATCCCCTGGATGGCGGAGGCGGTGCCCCATTCGGTTATCTTATAAGTGCGCAGAGAGGCCACGTAGTACGGGTCCTGCAGGATCAGCCGCTCCACATCCTGGCGGGTTTCGGCCTCGACATTCCAGATCGCGCCGGGGAAATCCTGCATCGGCCGCATCGCCAGCGCGCCGCCGATCTGCAGCTCTGGCCGCGCACGCACAAAAGCGATATGCGCCTCGCGCCGCTTCTTGTCGCTGCGCACCCGGTCCATTTCGGGCTTGTCCGTGAATGTGACGGTCCAGCGTGCCATGGCTTTTCCCTCGTTATGCCTCCCCTCGCGGATACCGCCGATGCCCCGCGGCATCATAGGGCCAGATCATAACACGGCTTACGGCCAATTCGGGAAACCGCATCGCACGCAAGGCGGGCAGTCCGCCCCGCCCTGCGCTGCAATGCCTAGGCCGGATGCCCCTGCGATTGCTTTGCCCCGTCGCAGATTTCATACCAGCCAGGCTTCTCGCCCACGAACTCATGAAAGCTGTTTGCCACCTCCAGCGCACCGTCCAGCGCATTTGCGGCGATCGGGAAGCTCTCCTCCTCCGACAGGATTTCCCCGAGCGAACTGCCGCAGATCCGGCAGAAGCAGCGGCCGTATTTGTAGGGCGGCGCAGGCTGATACAGCGCCACCTCCTCCTTGCCTGCAATCCAGCGCAGATCGTCCTTTTTGACAAAGACAATGGTGCTGGCCCCGGCCTTGCGGCAGCGGGAGCAATGGCAGGTGCCCATCAGCGCGGGCTGCGCCAGCAGTTCAAACTTCACCGCGCCGCAGCAGCAGCTTCCCTCAATCATTCCGGCAATCCTTCTGTTCACTTGAATTTATCAAGAACATTACAAGAACATCTATTGCCGAACAAGCCGCCGAAAGGCGTTGCGCAAAGGCCCGCCGCAGCGCACGCCCCGCTTGCCCGCCCTTAACCTGGATCTGCGATTATCACTTCCGCTGCAGCACATGGCGCGGGTCTGGCACCCCGTGCGAACAGGAGACCAGGACCCCCAAGACCACCTCCACAAAAGGTGCAGGGGCGTTAAATGGTTGAAGCTTTTGACCGGACCCGGGGCGCGCTGGCGTTCCGGCCCTACCCTCCGCCCCCGTTGGCGGCGCCGCCATCTTAACACCGCCCCATTGAAAGGCATGCAGACAGGACAGACGCAGACAGAAGAACAGCAAAACGGCAGCAGCCGGAAGCCCTTACACCTCGACCTTCACCCCGATCAGCCGCTCATGCAGCTGCAGGGCAAAGCGGTCGGTCATGCCGGCAATATAATCCGACACGATCCGCGCCAGCGCGGTGCGGTCCTGTGCCGCCGCGATCTCGGCGTGCCAGCGTTCCGGCATGTCCTGCGGGTTGTCCAGGAAATAGGGAAACAGCGCCTCCACCACCTTGGCCACCTTAGCACGCTTCTCCATCACCGAGGGCGCCCGGTACATACGGGTGAACAGGAAGGCGCGGATCTCCTTCAGCCCCTCCCAGATCTGCGGCGAGAACTGCACCACAGGGTGATCCAGTGCCCGCACCTCCTCAACGCTTTGCACGCCGGTCTCCGCCAGCAGGCCACGAGCTGTGGAAATCACATCGCCCACCATCACCCCGAAGAACCGCCGCAGCGCCTCGTGCCGGCGGCGGTTCGGGTCCAGCCCGGGATACAGCCGGTCCACCTCGCCATAGGCCTGATCCAACAGCGGCAGCCGCGCCAGATCATCGTCGCTGAACAGCCCGGCCCGCAGCGCATCATGCAGATCGTGGTTGTTATAGGCGATGTCATCCGACAACGCCGCCACCTGCGCTTCGGCGCTGGCGTGGGTGTGCAGTTCCAGGTCGATGGCGGCATTGCATTCCGCCAGCGCCCAGGGCAGTTCGCCCACTACCGGGCCATTGTGTTTTGCAATGGCTTCAAGGGTTTCCCAGGTCAGGTTCAGCCCGTCAAACTCGGCATAGTGGCGCTCCAGGCAGGTCACGATACGGATCGCCTGGGCATTGTGGTCAAAGCCGCCATAGGGCGCCATCAGCGCATGCAGCGCATCCTCGCCGGTGTGGCCGAACGGCGTGTGGCCCAGGTCATGCGCCAGCGCCACTGCCTCGGTCAGTTCCTGATTCAGCCCCAATGCTCCGGCGATGGTGCGGCCCACCTGCCCGACCTCGATCGAATGCGTCAGCCGGGTGCGGTAGTTGTCGCCCTCATGCTCCACAAAAACTTGCGTCTTGTGCTTGAGCCGCCGGAAGGCGCTGGCGTGGATGATCCGGTCGCGGTCACGCTGGTAGGGCGAGCGGAAGGAGCTTTCCTCCTCCGGCACCTGCCGCCCGCGGCTGCGGTCCGGCATCGTGGCATAAGGCGCATGCATATGAAATCTTTTCCCTTACAAATCTTGCCGCCTGAATTGCACCTTTCTATATAAAGCTTTGCGCTGCAACCTACGCCCGTGGAGAAAGCTGATGAACCTGCCCCCCAAAGTCACCGACCGCGCCTTTGCCCGGCTGGCCGAGATCGGCGCCGCGGACCAGGGCCAGGCACTGCGGGTCGCGGTGGAAGGCGGCGGCTGCTCCGGCTTCCAGTACGAGATCGCGCTGGATGAGGCCAAGGAGGACGATCTGGTGCTTGAAGGCCAAGGCGAAAAAGTCGTGGTCGACAGCGTCTCCCTGCCCTTCCTGGAAAACGCGGTGATTGATTTCACCGAGGAACTGATCGGTGCGCGGTTCACCATCGAGAACCCAAACGCTACCTCCAGCTGCGGCTGCGGAACCTCGTTTTCGATGTAATCCTTACCTTTCAGGCACGTTTCCCGGCGCGGGAAACGACTCGGAAAACATGTGCTCTCCGGGCCGGAATTATCGCATAAATTCGGCGCCCCTTGCGGGGCACGGCGGCTTTGCCGTCAGATGTTACGGATCAGTCTGCAGCTGTCCCGATGTACGCAGCCGCGGCATTGGCGGGCCGAATTGGTCCCAGACCAGATAGAGGCCGGACAGGATCACGATCGCACCGCCCAAGTAAGTGGAGGCAGGTGGGAACTCCCCAAAAAACACCGCGCCGATCACTGCCATCCAGATGAACTGCAGGTTCATCAGCGGCGTCACCGCGTAGGAGGCCAGCAGACGCAGCGCCACCACCAGGAGCCAGCGCGCCCCGAACAGCAGGAACGCATAGGCCGCCGCCCAAGCAACATCCGCCAGCGGCATCGGCACCCAGACAAAGGGCAACACCACCAGCATCGCACCGCACAGTGTGAGGTTCGGGTACAGCACCTGTGCCAGCGCATTGCTTTCATAACGGCCGATAAACCGTGCCATGGTCATGGAAAACGTGCCGGACACCACTGCGCCGAAGGCAATCAGATGCCCCCAGCCGGAATGCGCCCCGCCATCGTTGTGGGGCAGCAGGAACAGCACCCCGGCAAAGCCCGCCAGCAGCGCAATCCAGGCCGCCGGGCGCACCGGCTCTTTCAGCACCAGCCCGGACATCGCCCCCGCCAGAAGCGGCATCAGGCCGATGAAGACAAAGACCTCTGCAAAGGGCAGCAGCCGGAAGGCATAGAAGAAACAGACCGCGGCAATCAGCGTCGCCACCGAGCGCAGCGCCATCGCCCGCGGGCAGCGGGTGCGGAAGCCACCGCGCTGCCTTGGCATCCTGTCAGCCAGCAGGCAGAAGCCCGCGACCATGGCACCGGACAGCGCATAAAGCTGCGCCGCCGCATACTGGCCCGCCAAAAGCTTCGTGATCCCGTCAGCAGAAGCGATCAGCCCGGTGTAGGCCACTACCAGCATGGCCCCGCCCAGGGCCTGGTTGCGGGAACACGCCATCACGCGGCCCCTGCGCTGCCCGCCCGGGCAAATCCTTCGAAGAAACTCGCGAACCCGGCGCAGCTGCGCTCCGCGGCGCTCAGCAGCCCATGCTCTTCCTCATTCAGCATGGCCTCGATCCGCGCCTTGACCGCGCCCCAGCCCGGCCGGCCGGTTCCAGCTTCAAAAACGGCTTCTGAAAGGCTTCTCAAGATACTTCCTCCCCGCACCGCTGACACATGCACGCCCCCTGAGGGTACGGCCTGCCGGAACGCCGGGCGCCCGGACAGGATCATGAGCCAGTTAGCAACAAAATACTCGTGATAAGAATCATGAAGTCCAGAAAATTCTCGTTCTGATAGAGTAAAAGCGGAAACCTGCCTGTCAACCCAGCTCTCCCAGGCAGCAGGCGGCTGCTGCCCGGCGTAGCGCAACGCGATGCAGATCTCGGCCAGCAGATCGGCGTTCTGGTCGAGGAAGGCCACCAGACCGGCAAACTCCAGGCTGGTCAGTGCTGCCTGGGGCAATTGCGGGTCGCGGCGGCCGTATTCCGACAGGTAAAAGACAATGTGGGTCAGCTCGTAAGCGGCTTTCTTGTTCGGTATGGCGAAGGTTTCAGGCCGCGAGATGAACGCGCGCAGCCGGTCGTCCAGCCCGTCGTCCGCCAGGACCTCTCCGCGGCGCGCCAGCAGGCGGCGGGCCTCGGCGCGCTGCAGGTCGGACAGCTCTGCCTGCGCCAGCCCCTCTGCCTGAATCCAGGCGGCCAGCTGCGCGCCGGTCCCGCCGGGCAGGCCCAGATCCTCCAGATCCAGGCAGATCGACAGGATGAAGCGGTAATACTGGCGGAAGAAACTGATGTGCCGCGCCGCACCGTCGTAAAACCCCTGCAAGGGCGCCAGGGCCTCAGCGGCAACATCGGCCCCGGTGCATTCCAGAATGTTCAAAAGCTCGGCGTTTTCCTTGAGCCAGAACACGTCTTCCTGGGTGCGCCGCTGCGTGGCAAAGCTGCCGATCAGCGCGGCCTGCGCAGCCGCCCGGGACTGGCGGGCGGCAGGTGAGAAGAACGGGATGATCTGGGCCATGGAAACCTCCTGCGGGTGTGTGCGGCGCGGCAAGGGCGGCCCCCTATTAGGGACCGCCAATGGTCAGGGGCCGGGAGGGAGACCGGCCCCGTCCTGATCAGCTGCCGGAGGAGAACAGCCGGGTTGCATCGCCATCGCTGGTGCGGGCCTCTGCCGCCGGTGCGGAGCCGGAGGAGAACAGATGCGTTCCCTCGCCTGCGCCGCGCTCAGCCGTGGCGGCCGGAGCCGAGCCCGAGGAGAACATCTCCACGCCCTCTCCCGCTTCGGTACCGGCACGTGCTGCGGGGGCAGAGCCTGACGAGAACATTTCGGTCAGATCACCGGAGGCCGTTTCGCTTTCCGCTGCCGGCGCGGAGCCGGACGAAAACATCTCCGTCAGATCACCGCTGGCAACCTCTGATTGATCACTGGGCGCAGAGCCGGATGAAAACATCTGCACCAGGTCGCCCGCAGACGTGTCGGCACGGGTCGCAGGCGCAGAGCCGGAGGAGAACATTTCCACCAGGTCGCCAGCGGCGGTTTCGCTGCATGCCGACGGCGCCGAACCGCTGGAGAACAGCCCGGTTTCCCCGCCCGCCCAGCTCTCCGCCGTCTGCGGCATGGAGCCCGAAGAGAACAGCGAAACGCCTTCGCCTGCTGACAGATCCGCAGTGCATACAGGTGCGGAGCCGGAGGAGAACAACTCTGTTGCATCACCTTCAAACAGGCTGGCGCCTGCGGCCGGGCGTGTGGCGCGGATGGTCTGGATTTTACGCTGAGCAGTCATGTTTGGAACCCCATTCGTTAAGGACAAAAGGCTCCTTGACGCTGGCACGGGCGCCGCGCAGCGCAAACAAAAAATGCAATTTCACATTGTATTTTGTAGTTTCAATTACTTTAACTTCAAGCCGCTATTTTTTGCGCAATTTCAATTATTTCAATTCGTCCACAGGATATTCACCGCGTTATTCACACGCATATTATTGCAAAGTAAAGAAACTCAACCCTAGGGGTATTTTTCACCCATGCAAAACGCCGGTGAGTCGCAGCGCCACAGGTGATTCGCGAATCGCGCATCGGGCTTGCCCCGGGACGCTGATTCAGCGATAGATCGGCCCCGAATAAAGAATTCTGCGCCGGAGGCAAGCCATGAAAATCGCCACTTTTAACATCAATGGCATCAAGGCCCGGGCGCAGGCGCTGCCGGACTGGCTGGATGAGGCGCAGCCGGACGTGGTGCTGCTGCAGGAAATCAAGTCGGTGGATGAGGCCTTCCCGCGCGAGATTTTCGAGGAGCGCGGCTATAACGTCGAAACCCACGGCCAGAAAAGCTTCAACGGGGTGGCGATCCTGTCCAAGCTGCCGCTGGAGGACGTGACCCGCGGGCTGCCCGGCGACGACAGCGACGAACAGGCACGCTGGATCGAGGCCACAGTGGTGGGCAAACAGGCGATCCGGATCTGCGGCCTGTACCTGCCCAATGGCAACCCGGTGGAGCTGGAGGCGGACGGCAGCCCGGTAGCGGGCGGCAAATATGCTTACAAACTCGCTTGGATGGAACGGCTTAAGGCCCGCGCAGAGGCGCTGATGGCCGCAGAGATGCCCGCGCTGATGGCCGGGGATTACAACATCATCCCGCAGGCCGAAGATGCCAAGCGCCCGGAGGCCTGGACCGAGGACGCACTGCACCGGCCGGAAAGCCGTGCAGCGTATCAGCGGATCGTCAACCTGGGCTTTACCGAGGCGTTCCGGGCACGCCACCAGGGGCCGGGGCATTACTCCTTCTGGGACTACCAGGCCGGCGCCTGGAACCGCGACGACGGCATCCGCATCGACCACTTCCTGCTGACACCGCAGGCCGCCGACCTGCTGCGGGACTGCCAGATCGACAAGGATGTGCGCGGCCGGGAGAAACCCTCCGACCACGTGCCGGTCTGGGTGGACCTCGACATCTGAACGCGGCCCGCGCCGCGTGTCAGCGCGGCGCTGTGCCCAACGGGAGCGGTTCATTTTCAATGAAACTGCGACGGGCGGGAGCCGACCCTGCCCGCCATGGGACCGCCTCAGGCAGTGACGTCGTGGCGGTAGATCCAGTCGAACTGGCTGACCATACGGTCCGGGGCGAAGCGGCCGCCCAGCTTCAGCACCTGATGCGCAGGCCAGCTGAGCGGCGCGCGCAAATGGTATTTCCACGCGTTGATGCTGGCAGCCTGCACCACTTTTTCGGCCCGCGCGCGGCGGCGTTCCTGGAACATTGCCAGGCCGGAGGCCATGCCCGCGGCCTCCTGCAGGGAACGCGCCAGCACCCAGGCATCCTCCAGCGCCAGGTTGGCGCCCTGCGCCATGAAGGGCAGAGTCGGATGCGCGGCGTCCCCCAGGATGACAGTGTTTTCGCCGTGCCAGCGGTCTGCCACCGGATGGCGGTACAACCCCCAGAGCAACACCTCCTCCACCGCCTCAAGGAGCGCTGCAGCGTTGCCGCCGAAGCCAGCGAAGGCGGCGCGCAGGTTGGCGGGATCATCCTTGAAATTCCAGCCTTCCTCAGCCCAGGCGCGGCGCTCCTGCACTGCGACCAGGTTCATCAGGCTGCCATCGCGCAAAGGATAGGCCACCAAGTGCCGTCCCGGCCCCATGAACACCTGCGCCTCCGGCGGCAGGTTCAGGTAATTGGGCACCGTGGCGCGCCAGGCGACCTGGCCAGTGAAAAAAGGTTTGCGCTCTCCGTTCAGGGCCACCCGGGTTTTCGAATGCAATCCGTCGGCGCCAACCAGCAGATCACCGCCGCACTGTGCGCCATTGCTGAGATGCACCAGCGGTTGCGGGCCAGGCACAACCCGGTCGGCCTTCTGCAGCAGCCGCACCTGAACGCCTTCGCGGCGGGCCGCACCGGCCAGGATGCCAATGAGGTCGGAACGGTGCACAAAGTAGTAAGGCAGCCCGGCGGCGTATTCATCCAGATCCAGCCGCAGCACCTGATTGCCGCGCCGGTGGCCGCGCAGCACCACCGCACGCGCCCGCTGCGAGCACCAGGCCAGATCATCGGCCAGCCCCAGCGCCTTGAGCACCTGCACGCCATTTGGGGTGATCTGCAGGCCCGCGCCCACCTCGGAGATCTTCTCGGCCTGCTCCAGCACGGTGACGGATGCACCAAAGCGGCGCAGCGCCAGCGCTGCAGCCAAGCCGCCGATCCCGGCGCCGATGACGGTTGTTTTCAGGCCTTTGAGGTCCATGGGGCTCCCGCAGATTCTCCGCCCGCCCCCAATGGAACAAAAAACGCCGGAGCAAAAGGCCCCGGCGTCAATGTTTCCTGCGATTTTGCCGCCAAAATCAGCGGTTAATCGTCGCGGTGGACCTTTTCGCGGCGCTCGTGGCGCTCCTGCGCTTCCAGGCTCATGGTTGCGATCGGACGCGCATCCAGGCGTTTCAGCGAGATCGGGTCGCCGGTCACTTCGCAATAGCCGTATTCGCCCTCGTCGATGCGGCGCAGCGCCGAGTCGATCTTGGCGACCAGCTTGCGCTGGCGGTCGCGGGTGCGCAGCTCCAGCGCGCGGTCGGTCTCTTCGCTGGCACGGTCGGCGACATCGGGAATATTGCGGGTGCTGTCCTGCAGCCCCTCAATCGTGTCGCGGGTATCCGCCAGCAGATCCTGCTTCCATTCCAATAGCTTGCGTCGAAAGTATTCGGTCTGCCGCTCATTCATGAACGGCTCATCTTCGGCCGGGCGGTAGTCGTCCGGCAGAAACACTTCTTGCTTCATTTCGGCTCCTTCGGTCTGGCCCATCATGCTGGTCATAAACAATACCTCAACACTTTGGATCCCCCTCTGCCGCAGCGTTTATCCCTATCGGACAGGAATGTCACTACACAATAGTGGCGCCGTTTGGTTAAAACCGTGATAACAAGACGGCAATCACGGCTGAGACGGGAAAGATATGCGATTTCAGGGCACTAAGGAATATGTTGCAACGGACGACCTGAAGGTTGCGGTTAATGCGGCGGTGACGCTGGAGCGGCCGCTGCTGGTCAAGGGCGAGCCCGGAACCGGCAAAACCGAGCTGGCCAAGCAAGTTGCCAGCGCGCTGGGGCTCAGGATGATCGAGTGGAACGTGAAATCCACCACCCGCGCCCAGCAGGGCCTCTATGAATACGATGCGGTCAGCCGCCTGCGCGACAGCCAGCTGGGCGAGGAGCGCGTGCATGATGTGAAGAACTACATCCGCAAGGGCAAGCTGTGGGAGGCATTTGAAGCTGACGAGAAGGTCGTGCTGCTGATCGACGAAATCGACAAGGCCGACATCGAGTTCCCCAACGACCTGCTGCAGGAGCTCGACAAGATGGAGTTCCATGTCTACGAGACCGGCGAGACCATCAAGGCAAAGCACCGCCCGGTGATGATCATCACCTCCAACAACGAAAAGGAACTGCCGGACGCCTTCCTGCGCCGCTGCTTCTTCCACTACATCCGCTTCCCCGACGCGGAGACGATGAAGAAGATCGTCGAGGTGCATCACCCCGGCATCAAGGAAAGCCTGCTGACCGCCGCGCTGACCCAGTTCTACGAGATCCGCGAGACGCAAGGCTTGAAGAAGAAGCCCTCCACCTCCGAGGTGATCGACTGGCTGAAGCTGCTGCTGGCCGAGGATCTGAGCCCCGAGGACATTGCCCGCGACGGTGCCGATGCGCTGCCCAAGCTGCACGGGGCGCTGCTGAAGAACGAGCAGGACGTGCATCTGTTTGAACGGCTCGCCTTCCTGGCGCGCGGGCGGCGCTGAGGGCGGGATGAAGCCACACTGGCAGGCGCTCTTGCAGCGGCCTGCCTGTTTCGCTTCAAATCGCCGCCGCTTTCCCCTATCAGAAGTGAAGGGCCAGGCTGCGGCAGCCAGGCCGCTAGGGAGACACCTGAGTGCCCGCGGACGCAGCAATTGAACCGGTCAAGACACCCCGCCGCGGCGGGCGCCGCCTGATGCAGGCCGCCGCCGGAGTTCTGGCGGCACTGGCGCTGGCCGCCTGCACCGCCCCGACAGCCCGGGTCGAGGCGCCAMCCCGCGCGGCCGCCGAGCCACTGGCGCTGCCGCCAGTCAAGGTCTTTTCCGCGCCGCGCCCGCAAGCCCCGCAGCGCGCCAATTCTGAAATTGCCCGTGATTTCCTGGATCTGCACTTCCAGCTGGAAGGCGGCAGCACCCTGCCCCATTTCACCCGCTTCGAAACACCGGTCACCCTGCGCGTCACCGGCGCACCGCCACCGGGGTTTAACCGCGACCTGTCGGCGCTGCTCAACCGTTTGCGCAACGAGGCCGGCATCTCCATCCGCAGGGTCGCAGAGGGTGAAGCCAGCATCACCATCCAGGCCGTCACCCGTGCCGAGATCCGCCGCGCCCTGCCCAAGGCGGCCTGTTTCGTGGTGCCCAATGTCTCGTCTCTGGCGGAGTACCGCCGCAACCGGCGCAGCCCGCGCACCAATTGGGCGCTGCTGCGCGAGCGCAGCCGGCTGGCAGTGTTCATTCCCAATGACACCAGCCCGCAGGAAGTGCGCGACTGCCTGCACGAGGAACTGGCACAGGCCATCGGCCCGCTGAACGACCTTTACCGGCTGCCGGATTCGATCTTCAACGACGACAACATGCACGCGGTGCTGACCGGGTTCGACATGCTGATCCTGCGCGCAACCTATGCGCCTGAGCTGCAAACCGGCATGACCCGCGCCCAGGTGGCCGCCCGGCTGCCCGCGATCCTGTCCCGGCTGAACCCGCGCGGGAATAGCGTTGCGGCATGGCCGCTGCCGGCGACTCCGCGGGCCTGGTCTGCCGCTTATGAGCAGGCGCTGGGGCCGCAGGCCGCCCTGCGGGAGCGGCTGCGCGCCGCCAACAGGGCCGCGGAAATCGCCCGCGACCTGGGCTGGAGCGACCACCGCCGCGCCATGAGCCACTATACGCTGGGACGGATGCTGCACATCCGCGAGCCGGAGCTGGCATTGCAGCATTTCCTGACCGCCCAGACCTATCTGCAGGCGCAGCGCGGCACAGCTATCCATCAGGCCAAGCTGGCGGTGCAGCTGGCCGCCCATGATGTGGCCACCGGAAATGGCGCTGCAGCCCTGGCCCGGCTGAAGCCCGCCGCGGCAACGGCAGCGGCGCATGAAAATGCCGCGCTTCTGTCCACGCTGCTGATGCTGCAGGCAGAGGCCCTGGACCTGCAGGGCAAGACGGTTGAGGCACGCCGGGTCAGACTGGACAGCCTGGGGTGGGCGCGCTACGGCTTTGGCCCCGACTGGGTGGTGGAGGCCCGGCTTGAGGAGGTTGCGGCGCTGCGGTCCGCCGGCTCCTGATACAGCCTTGAATACACAGATTCTGAAAGACAACGGACGGAAAGAACCATGATCGTAATCCTCGGCGTTCTGCTGGGCGGCCTGATCGGCGCCCTGAAGGCAAAGAAACGGGGCGGCAACACCTTGGACATGCTGCAATACGGTGCTGTTTATGCCATCATCTTTGGCGTGCTCGGCCTGCTGGCCACCATCCTGACCCACCGGGTGCTGGCCTAGCGCCCGCCCTCGCCCGACCGCGCCAGTTCACCCCTGCCGGAGACCGATCCGCGATGTTCCAGCCCTTCTTCGAAAATCTGCGCAAGGCGTCCATTCCTGTGTCCTTGCGCGAATATCTGACCTTTCTGGAAGGGATGAAGGCGGGGCTGGCCACTTATGACATCGAGGCGTTTTATTTCCTCGCCCGCGCGGCGATGGTGAAGGATGAGCGCAACATCGACAAGTTCGACCGCGCCTTTGCCGCTACATTTGAAGGCTTGGAGGCAATTCCTGCAGAGGCGGTGATGGAGGCCGTGGACATTCCCGAGGAATGGCTGCGCAAGATGGCGGAGAAGCATCTGAGCGCGGAGGAGAAGGCCGAAATCGAGGCGCTCGGCGGCTTCGACAAGCTGATGGAAACGCTGAAAGAGCGTCTCAAGGAACAGCAGGGCCGCCACCAGGGCGGCAACAAGTGGATCGGCACCGCCGGAACCTCGCCCTTTGGGGCCTACGGCTATAACCCCGAAGGCGTGCGCATCGGCCAGAAGGAAAGCCGCCACCAGCGCGCGGTCAAGGTCTGGGACAAGCGCGAGTTCAAGAACCTCGACGGCGATGTGGAACTGGGCACCCGCAACATCAAGGTCGCCCTGAAGCGGCTGCGCCGCTGGGTGCGTGAGGGTGCGCAGGAAGAGCTGGACCTGGACGGCACCATCCGCTCCACCGCCGAGCACGGCTATCTGGACGTGAAGACACGGCCGGAGCGGCACAACGCTGTGAAAGTCTTGCTGTTTCTCGACGTGGGCGGCTCGATGGATCCGCATATCCAGGTGGTGGAGGAGCTGTTCTCCGCCGCACGTGCCGAGTTCAAGCACCTGGAATACTACTACTTCCACAATTGCCTCTATGAAGGCGTGTGGCGCGACAACCGGCGGCGCTGGAACGAGAAGACACCGACCCATGAGGTGCTGCGCACCTACGGTCCGGATTACAAATGCATCTTCGTCGGCGATGCCTCAATGTCGCCTTACGAGATCGCCTATCCCGGCGGCGCCAATGAGCATTGGAACGAGGAAGCAGGCCAGGTCTGGCTGCAGCGCGCGCGGGAGGCCTGGGCGTCGAACCTGTGGATCAACCCGGTGCCGGAAAAATACTGGGACTACACCCATTCGATCAGCATGATCCGGGAGATTTTCGAGAACCGGATGGTGCCGATGACGCTGGACGGGCTGGAATGCGGCATGCGGGAGCTGAGCCGGTAAGAGGCAGTCACCACGGGGACGTTCAATGACAGTGATCCATGTGATCGACGCCTTCACCCGGACGCCCGGCCAGGGCAACCGGGCCGGGGTTGTGCTGGAGGCCGAGGGGCTCAGCAGCAGCGAGATGCAGGCGATTGCGGGTTTTGCCGGGTTTTCCGAGACCGCCTTTGTGCTGCCTGCCCAAGGCAAGGATCACGACCTGCAGGTCCGCTATTTCACTCCCAGCGCCGAGGTGCCCATCTGCGGCCATGCCACCGTCGCGGCACATTTCCTGCGGGCACGGATGCTGGGGCTGCCGGACTACCGCGTGCGGGCGCTGACAGGTGCAGGGGTGCTGCCGGTCCGCGCTGCGGAGGGCGGTGCGGATATGCAGGTGGAGATGACTCAGGGCGCGGTGGTTCACGGACCTGTTCTGGAAGCTGCTGACCGCAAGGAGCTGCTGGCGGCGCTGGGGATCGGTGAGGCGGAACTGGTTCAGGGGCTGCCGGTTCAGGTGGTCTCGACCGGCCATTCCAAGGTGATGGTGCCGCTGCGGCACCGCGCGACCGTGGACAGGCTGGAACCTGACCTGCCCCGGCTGGCGGCACTGAGCAAGCGGATCAGCTGCAACGGCTATTTTCCGTTTGCCGCCGAACGGGCAGACGGCAGCCTGGAAACCCACGGCCGCATGTTCGCCCCGGCCATCGGCATCGCCGAGGATCCGGTGACCGGCAACGCCAACGGCCCGGCCGGTGCCTATCTGCTGGCACAGGGGCTGCTGCCGGATGTGCCGCTGCAGACCTACGCCGGGCATCAGGGCCGCGCCATGGGGCGGCCGGGCACCGTCTTTGTGACACTGGATCAGACCGGAAGCAGCCTGTCGGTCCGGGTATCCGGCCACGCGGTGGAGGCCGGAACACTCACATTCCCGGCGGCCCGGCCGCACAGCGGCTAACCGCGGCCAAGGGATGGTTAGCGGGCGGCACCGCAGCCCTCCCGCGCCTGCAGGTGCAGCGGCTGCCGCCGCTCCCCCTTGGCAGCCTTGGGCATGGCATCCTGCCCGGCGGGCAGGATGCGCGCCGGAGCCCCGGTTCCGGCGCCGGGCCCTACCGGCAGGCCGGCATTTTCAATGCAGGCCGGACGGGCGGGAGTGATCAGCCAGCAGTTCGTCAGCCGCCCCACAGCCCCCAGGCGCCCAAGCCGGCTACCGGCACGAACAGCCAGCCCTGGGGCAGCAGGCGGTAGCCTGCCCGGCGCAGCGGCGGCAGCAGCAGGCCCACCAGCGCCGCCGCCGCTGCCATTGCCGTCCCCGCCAGCGCCATCCCTGCTGTTCCGCGGGCGCCGAGGAACAGGAAAAGGGCCATCAGGCCAAGAAACCCGGTGACCATGTGCCAGCACAAAAGCATGGTTTCGCGCGCCGCGTCCGGCAGCTGCCGGTCCTGCGCCAGCGGCCGGGCGCATTCACGGCCGCCCGCAAAAGCGTGAACCAGCATCCACAGGGCGGCCAGCGCCGCAGCGGCAAGAAAGCTCCATTGCATCTCAAATCTCCTAAAAAAATCAGCCGCATCGGCCGGGCCGGAGGCGGCAGGGAAACACGCGCGGCCACTCAGACCACGGCGGCCGCGGCAGCGCCACTGTCAATTCTGCCGCAGTCCCGGGCCATGACCCGGCACAATGCCGCCAGCGGTTGAATGCTGTGCAAGGCGCACCTAGGTGCTGGGACGGTATGAGCAGCAGCACCCGGACACCAGGCCCTGTCGGCGGACCCGCCATGGAAGCAATCACCGGCCCCATCCTGATCCTTGATGATCTGCGTGATGGCCGGATGTTTCTGGCTGCCCTGTTCATTGCCCCCAAAGGTGCCACCCTGCCGCCGCTGCTGCTGGATGATGGCGCAACGCAGCCCGAGCCGCTGGCGGAATACAGCGCCTGCACGGTGCTCGGGGCGCGGTTCAGCCTGCCTGCGGACCGTCCCTCTGCCTACCAGTGGAACGGCACGCGTTTTGCGCTGGCAGGCGGTTTTGGCGGCGATCTGCGGATCGCCTATGCCTCCTGCAACGGTGAGGAGCATGGCGACCTGGACCGCGACGGCGCTGAACGCAACGCGATGTGGGCGCGGATGGGCGCGGAACATGCGGAACAGCCGTTCTCGCTGCTGCTGCATGGCGGTGATCAGGTCTATGCGGATGAGGTGACACATGGCCATCCGCTGAGCGACGACTGGCCGGACCGCCTGCCCCGCGATCCCGCACGCGCAGAGCTGGACGATCTGCGCCGCCACCTGCGCGAACGGTTCCTGGAGCGGTACCTGGCGGTCTACAGCGCGCCGGAGTTCGCCTGGATCGCCGCCCGGGTGCCATCGCTGATGCAATGGGACGACCACGACATCTGCGACGGCTGGGGATCCCTGCGCCGCTCACGCACCTGTTCCCCGGTCGGCCAGACCCTGTTTGCCGCTGCACGGGAGGCGGCGCTGCTGTTTCAGCACGGCTGTGCGGACGGAGACCTGCCTGCCCGCTTTGCCGATCCCGAAGGCAGCCACCTGGGCTGGCGCGTCGAAGCACCGGGGCTGCGGCTGCTGGCCCCCGACCTGCGGTCGGAACGCAGCCGGCGCCGGGTGATGGCGCGGGGCGGCTGGCGGATGATGAAGACCGCGGCCAAGCAGCGCTTTGACGGGCGCAGCCTGATCCTGTCGAGCGTGCCGCTGCTGGGGCCGCGGCTGTCGCTGCTGGAGCTGCTGATGGTGCTGACACCCCGGATGCAGAAATACGAGGACGACCTGCGCGATCAGTGGCAGAGCCGGGCGCACCGGGCTTCCTGGCGGCGGATGCTGCGGCTGGTGCGGGACATGGCGGCGCAGGACGGCCAGCAGGTGACAGCCCTTTCCGGCGAGATCCATCTGGCCGCGCGCGGAGAAATGGCACTTGGCGGCGGCAAGCTGCTGCACCAGCTGGTGGCCTCCGGCATTTCCCACCGGGCACCGCCGCGGGCCTGGGCTAGGGTGCTGGGGATGCTGTCGCGGCTGGGCGACGCGCCCTTGCCCGGCCACCCCATCCGCATCCGCAAGATCCCCGGCCAGACCGGGCGCTATGCCGCCGAGCGGAACTATCTGGTTCTGGAACGCAACGGTGAAACCTGGTCTGCCGCCTGGGAGCTGGAAACCTCCGGCCGGTCTGCGCCGCTGACGCTTTAGCCCGGGCGCCGCGGCCAGGGCGGCAACCGTTTTCTGCGCAACCCCAGGCAGATCATCTGCGGAAATCCGCCGCCGGGTGCGGCGGCAGGCGCATGTCCGCCGACCCTGCCCGGCTGCGGTTGAACGGCCTGCCCGCCTGACGCTACCCAAGGGGAAAAGCCGCGGGGAAACAAGCCCGCCATTTCCGAGCAGGAGCATCGCGTGAGCGTGCCGCATCAAGACATCAAACCGCGTGGCAGTGCGCCTGCCGCAAGCGTGAAGCCGTTCCAGATCCGCGGGCGGTATTTCACCGCTGTTGCCTTGCGCCCCGAAGACGGGCCGCTGGACCAGGCGTTTTACGCAGCACTGGACGCGCAGCTGCGCTGGAGCCCGCATTTCTTTGACGGCGCGCCGCTGATCCTGGATCTGGCGCAGGCCCCGGGGCTGAGCCGCCCTGCCGAATTGCGGGCGCTGGCGGACAGCCTGCGCAGCCGTGATCTGGCGGTCTTCGGGGTGCAGAACGCCACCCCCGCGCAGGCCGCAGCGGCAGAGGACGCCGGGCTGATCACCCTGGCCAGCGGCAAGGACGCGCCGCTGAACACCGGACCGGGTACACGCCGGGAAATCCCCAAGAAATTGCGCCCGCCCCAGAATGTGGTGATCACCCGGCCGGTGCGCTCCGGCCAGACGGTGGTGGCGGAGGGCGGCGACCTGGTGGTGGTCGGACCTGTCAGCTCCGGCGCGGAGCTGATCGCGCGCGGCAATATCCATGTCTACGGCCTGCTCAGGGGCCGTGCCATGGCCGGTGCCGAGGGCGACGAGAGCGCCCGCATCTTCTGCCAGCGGCTGGATGCGGAGCTGCTGGCCGTCGCGGGCCTTTACCGGACGAACGAGAATTTGGAGCCGGAGCTATTGAACCGCGCAGCACAGGTATTCCTGCGCGATGGCCGGCTGTGTGTGGAGGCACTGTAATGAGCAAGGACCTGACTTTGGAAGAACCGATGGGCCGGGTGATCGTTGTCACCTCAGGCAAGGGCGGCGTGGGCAAGACCACAACCTCGGCGGCGGTGGGCGCCGAGCTGGCACGGCGCGGGCACAAGACGGTGGTGATCGATTTCGATGTGGGTTTGCGCAACCTGGACATGATCATGGGCTGCGAGCGCCGGGTGGTGTTTGACTTCATCAACGTCATTCAGGGCGACGCCAAGCTGAAGCAGGCGCTGATCCGCGACCGGCGGCTGGAAAACCTGGCGGTGCTGCCGACCTCTCAGACCCGAGACAAGGACGCGCTGACCAAGGAAGGCGTCGAAAAGGTGCTGGAAGAACTGCGCAAGGAGTTCGACTACATCATCTGCGACAGCCCCGCGGGAATCGAGCGCGGCGCCCAGATGGCGATGCATTTTGCCGATGAGGCGATTGTCGTCACCAACCCCGAAGTGTCCTCTGTCCGCGACAGCGACCGGGTGCTGGGACTGCTGAACAGCATCACCGAGCGGGCCGGCAAGACCGGCGCCGAGCCGGTCAAGGCGCAGGTGCTGATCACCCGTCACGACAAGGCCCGCGTCGACAGCGGCGAAATGATGACGGTGGAGGACGTGCTGGAGGTCCTGGCGGTGCCGCTTTTGGGGATCATCCCCGAAAGCAAGGCAGTGCTGCGCGCCTCCAACCTCGGCGTGCCGGTGGTGCTGGATGACCCCTCGGCGGCGGCCGCCGCCTATGAGGACGCGGTGGGCCGGCTGATCGGCGAGCAGATCGAGATGCGGATTGCGGCAGACCCGCGCCGCGGCTTGCTGCAGCGGCTGTTCCGGCGGGCGGTGTAAGGCATGTTCGGATTTTCCCTCCGCCCCCGCAAAGCGGCCTCTGCCAACACGGCCAAGGAACGGCTGCAGATCCTGCTGGCGCATGAACGAAGCGGTGCCGCCGCCCGCCCCGACTGCCTGCCGCAATTGCAGCGCGAGATCCTGGACGTGATCCGCCGCCACATGCAGATCGGCGACGAGGCGATCGACATCCGCATGGAACGCGGCGACGAACTGTCGAGCCTGGAGATCAACATAGAGTTCCCGGGCAAACTGGGCGTGAACTAGGGCCGGGGCCCGCCGGGCTGCCAGCCGGCCGCCCCTGCACGCTGACCAAGGGGCTGCCATCCGGCGGCCCCGGACATTTTAGGAAAATCCGGCGCAGAGTCCCCACCCCTATCCTGCGCCGGGTAAGGGCAGGTTAATCCTGTCCGTGCTGTCATGGGCCTTCCGCATTTTCCCTGCCGAAGGCCCATGACACATTACGTTTCCCCACTCAGTCCCGGACAGGCCGGAGATGCCGCGCCGCAGGAGACCTTGCGCCTTGGCGAACTGCTGGGTGCGCTCAGCCATGCGCTGGACCTGACCGAAGGCCAGCCCGAAGGCCATTGTGTCCGCTGCTGCTGGATCGGCATGCAGGTGGCGGCTGAACTGGGACTGGGGCAGCAGGCGCGCTCTGATCTCTATTTCACGCTGCTGATGAAAGATCTGGGCTGCAGCTCCAACGCGGCGCGGATCTGCCAGCTGTATATGACCGATGACCTGTCCTTTAAGCGCAGCTTCAAGACCGTCAGCGGCCTGCGCCAGGGCCTTGGATTCCTGTGGCGCAACACCGCCGCCGCGGCCGCGCCCTGGACCCGGCTGAAGACGCTGAAGCACGTGCTGGCCAGGAACAGCGAAATTGCCGGGGAGCTGATCGAGACCCGCTGCAACCGCGGCGCGGCGATTGCCCGGCAGATGCGGTTCTCCGAAGACGTGGCGGAAGGCATCGCCTGCCTGGATGAGCATTGGGACGGCGGCGGCCAGCCGCTGGGACTGACGGGCGATGCGATCCCGCTGTTTGCGCGCATCGCGCTAATGGCGCAGGTGACGGATGTTTTTGCCACGGATCTCGGGGCTGAGGCCGCAGCAGAGGAACTGGAGCGGCGCGCGGGCACCTGGTTCGATCCGGACCTGGTGCCGGTCTTCACCGCAGTGATCCGGCGGCCGCGGTTTCTGGCGGATCTGCAGGACCCCGGGCTGGAGGCAGAGGTTTTTGCCACCCCTCAGGCCCGGCACATTCATGCCGTGGACGAGGAATACCTGGATGAGATCGCCCGGGCGTTCTCGCTGGTGATCGACGCCAAGAGCCCCTTCACCCACGGCCATTCGCAGCGGGTGGCGCGCTATACCGGGCTGATATGCGACCAGCTGGGATATGCCCCCGGCCGCCGCCGCTGGATGGTGCGCGGTGCGCTGTTGCATGACATCGGCAAGCTGGGGATCTCTAACACCATCCTGGACAAGCCCGGCAAGCTGACAGATGAGGAGTTTGCCCTGATGAAGCAGCACCCGGTACTGGGCCATGAGGTGCTGAGCCGGATCCATGCCTTCCGCGATCTGGCGGATGTGAGCGCGGCGCATCACGAGCGACTGGACGGAAAGGGCTACCCCTACGGGATGGATGCCAGCCAGCTGACCCAGGAGATGCGGGTGATGGCGGTGGCCGATATCTTTGACGCGCTGACCGCCGAACGCCCCTACCGCGCGGCGCTGCCGCTTGAGAAGACCTATGCCATCATGGATGACCTGGCCGGTCCCGGCATTGATCCGGAGTGTTATGCCGCGCTGCAGGACGCGGTGACGGCCAGCGGCTGGCCCGCAGCCACGGACGCGCCTCTGGCCGGCGGTGAATGGGAGCTGTCCGAAGCCGAACGCAGCGCATAGGGTCCCGGCCCTAGCTGGCGAGGTTGCGGTTTTTCTGCGAATAGAGTGCCAGTGCCGTCMCCTGCCCCGCCACGATGGCCGAGAACATCAGCAGCGCCGACAGGCCGATGCTGGCATCCGCCATCAGGGTTTCGTTGAACAGCGACTGGGTAGCGCTCATCAGCACCCGGCTGCCGGGGACCAGGATCAGAATGCCCTGCACGATGTAGATGGCGCCGGTCAGGTTCAGCGTCTTGGCGAGCCAGGTGCCATAGAGGGTGATACACATGGCGGTGACCCAGGTGCCGACGATCCAGCCGCCGCCAAAACCCAGGTAGAGCGGCCCCCACATGCCCAGCACGGTGACCGGCAGCGCCCGCAGGATATCTGCCAGCCGTGCGTTGAAGATCACCCCGATCGAAAACGACAGCGCAGGCAGCGCCAGATAGGGCATCCACCACAGGACGCCGTTCACGTTCTCCACATGCGGTGTTGCCCCCCACAGCGCGGCGCCGATACTGACGCCGATGTAGATGCCGATGAACAGTTTCATCAGCACAAAAATCGACTGGGCAAACAGGCTGGAGCCGGAGATCACGTCGTTGAAGGCGAGGCATTCCAGCGAGTTGGCAATCGACAGTCCTGGCACGAACAGCACGATGGCAGCGATGCAGGTGCCCCAGACCGGCACCTCCACCCCCATGCTGCTGACCAGCGATACGGTAAGGCCCGCAACCAGCGCCGACAGGAATTCGACCAGGATCACCCGGTCGCCGCGGCAGAACAGCTGGCACAGCCAGACCAGAAAGCCCAGCACCGCTGACAGCGCAATGGTGGTCAGCGCGCTGCCGATCAGGGTCAGGAAGGCAGGCGGGATCGCGATATTGGCAAGCATGATCAGCCAGCCGGGATAACGGCCCGGCTCCTCAATCCCCGGGTCCTCCACCGCGTTGATGCGGATGATGGTGCGGGCCAGCAGGCTGAGATTGATCTGCGCGGGCTCCAGCCGGCGGATGATGAACTGGTTGTCCTCGTCCGGGAACTGGCAGGAGATCGAGGTGGGCGTGGCCTGCACGATCACGTTGATGCCCTGTTTGCGGGCATAAAACTGCAGGTATTTTTCGATCTTGTAAGGCGCACAGCCGCTGCGGTGCAGGGTTTCGCCGGTGTCGGCGATATTGCGGAGCTGAGAGAGCGGAGCCATGTGCCGGAAGCCGTTGTTATCTGGAGCCTTTGGGAACGCTCCCCTTATAGGATGGATTGCCCGGCAGCGAGTGCGGAATTTGCATGGCGGCTTGCACGGAATGCAAGGCTGACCCTTGCTGCTGCCGGGCTTTCCGCCCATATCTGTGCCATGCTGCGCCTACTTCCCATTCTGCTGGCCGTTGCCTATGGCCTTGTCATGTACCGGATCTCGATCTGGCGCACCCACCGGGAGCTGGACCAGCGCTCAACTGAGCTGGCAGACCCCAGGCTGAAGCAGCTGACCGACCGGCTGGCGGCAGCGCTGAACGTGGCCCGCATCCCGGTCCATATCTACGAGGTCGACCCGGTCAACGGGCTGGCCGCACCTGACGGGCGGATCTTCATCACCCGCGGGTTTTACCGCAAATACCAGAATGGCGAGGTCAGCGCCGAGGAAATGGCGAGCGTCATTGCGCATGAACTGGGCCATGTGGCGCTGGGGCACGCGAAGAAGCGGATGATCGACTTCTCCGGCCAGAACGCGCTGCGCACCGCGCTGATGATGATCCTGGGCCGCTACATCCCCTTTATCGGGCCGTGGATTGCCGGGGTGCTGACATCGCTGCTGGCGGCACGGCTGTCGCGCGGCGATGAGTATGAGGCGGATGAATACGCCGCCGCGCTGCTGACCAAGGCGGGCATCGGCCTGGCGCCGCAGAAAAGCCTGTTTGCCAAGCTAGAGGAGCTGACCCAGCAACGCGCCGGCATGGCACCAGCCTGGCTGATGAGCCATCCCAAGACGGACGAGCGCATCGCCGCGCTGGAGCGGCTGGAAGACAAATGGGCCAAGGGCTGAGCCTGCTGGCAGGCCGGGATTGAGGGGCTCGCCCCTCAAACTCCCCGGAGCATTTTCACAAAGAAGAAGAGAGCGCCTTGGCGAGCCGCGGCAGGCGGGCTTTCTTGAGCAGCGGACGGATCTCCCAGCTGCCGCCGGACAGGCGGTTGGCTTCGGCCAGAACCTCTGCCCCCAGCGCCTCCATGCCTGAGCTGTCCTGCAGCCAGAAGCCATAAAGCAGCTCGTCCGGGCCGAGGCGCTGCAGGCCTTCCTCTGCCAATGTGTGGCGGGGGAAGTCCTTGTTGTTGACGGTAACGATAGCGTCGGCGTGGCCAGCGATGGCGGCGGCCAGCACATGAGTGTCGGCGCTGTCAGGCAGCCAGAGACGCGCCTCGACGCCCGGTGCGGCGGGGACTTCAGCCTTGGGCCACCCGGCGCGGACTAGGGCGATCTCCGCCTTGGCCTGCGCCGCGCCCGCGGGGCCGAGTTTCAGCGCCGCGCGTTCCCACTCGCCCAGGATCCGGGCGGACCAGAGAGGGGTGAAATGGCCGAGGCGCGCCGCGCCCAGCAGCATCTCCCGCATCACTGTCGGGTAGAGGACGCAGGTATCGAGGAGCAGCTTCACCCGCGTCAGTCCAGCCGGAAGAACACGGCTTTCAGATAGCCGCTTTCGGCCAGCTGGGGCAGTTGCGGGTGGTCGGGGCCTGCATATCCGGTGTGGATGAGCGCCGCCCGGCGGCCGCCCTTGCCGATGCCGCGAGCCGAGGCGTTGCGGAAACGGGTAAGGTCGGCGGCGTGCGAGCAAGAGCAGAGGCCCAGGTAGCCGCCGGGTTTGATCAGCGGAGCGGCCAGTTTGGCGACGCGCTCATAAGCGCGCAGCCCGGCTTCCAGCGCCTGTTTCGAGGGCGCAAAGGCGGGCGGGTCGCAGATGACGACGTCAAAGGTCTCGCCCTCTTCCCCCAGCGCCGTCAGCACGTCGAAGGCATCGCCCTGGCGGGCCGTGAACTTGTCCTTGAACCCGGCAGCTTCAGCACCCTGGGCGGCCAGTTCCAGCGCCGCGGCGGAACCGTCGACGCAGGTGGCTGCCCCGGCACCGCCTGCCAGCATCGCAAGACCAAAGCCGCCGACGTGGGAAAACACGTCCAGCACCTTGGCGCCCGGCGCGGTCAGGCGGGCGGCAAAGGCATGGTTTTCGCGCTGGTCGAAGAACAGCCCGGTTTTCTGGCCGCCGGTGAGGTCGGCCATATAGGTGGCGCCGTTCATCTGTACCGGCACCGGCGCAGCGGGGGCCGCGCCCAGCAGGGTCTGGTTCACATCATCCAGCCCTTCCAGCCCGCGGGTTCGGCCTGAGGCGTTTTTCAGGATCACCTCTGCGCCGGTCACCTCGGCCAAAGCGGCGGCGAGCATGTCCAGATGCGCCTCGGCCCAGGCGGCGTTGGGCTGCACCACGCAAGCGGCGCCGAAGCGGTCGATCACCACGCCGGGCAGACCATCGGATTCGGCGTGCACCAGCCGGTAGAACGGCGCGTCATACAGGCGTTCGCGCATCTCCAGCGCACGCGACAGGCGGGCGGCAAACCACGCCTGATCAATCACCGCTTCCGGGTCGCGGTCCAGCATCCGGGCGATGATCTTGCTTTCGGGATTGACCGAGACCAGCCCCAGCGGGCGCTGCGCCTCATCCTCCAGCACCGCCAGGGTGCCGGGCGCCAGCTTGCGGGTGCGGCGGTCGGTCACCAGTTCATTGGCATAAACCCAAGGGAACCCGTGCCAGATGGCGCGGGCGTTCGATTTGGGTTTCATTTTAACGCGGGGGCGCTGGAGCGCATCGGAGGAGGCTGTCATGGGGTCCTCTTAGCGGTAAGCCCGGGACAGGAAAAGAGGCCGCGTGGCCCCGCCCGCATGACGGTGTTGCCACGCAGCCCCCTGCTGACCGCCCCCTGCCGGTGCGACATTGGCAAGAACCTGTGGTAACCTTGCGGCAGGAGGAGCCGCCATGAGCACAACCGCAAGAGTTCTTCTTGGCACCACCAAGGGCGCCTTTGTCCTGACACCGGACGGCAAGGACTGGTCTGTCAGCGGCCCCCACTGCGATGGCTGGTGCATTAACCACGTGATCGGTGATCCGGAAAACGGCATTCTGTGGGCCGGCGGCGGCGGCGACTGGCCGGGCGCCGGGGTCTGGCGCTCCGCGGATGGCGAGGCATGGGAGCTGTGCAAACTGTCCAATGGCCAGATAGATGAATGGGCGGCCGCGGACCCTGAAACGGCGGCCTTCTTCAACTGGGAACCGGTTGAGGTGCCTTTTGACGATCTCAAGTCCGTGTGGTCGCTGCACAGCGCGCATGGGGTTCTTTTTGCGGGGACCAAGCCGGCTGCACTGCTGTCCAGCAGGGATGGCGGCAGGACGTGGGAGAGGAACAGCGCCCTTGATGGCCACCCGTCGCGCGAGAGCTGGAACCCAGGTGCGGCCGGGCTGGTTCTGCACACCCTGCTGAGCGATCCGGAAAACGCGGGCAAGCTGTGGCTGGGGATTTCCGCGGCGGGCGTTTTTGCGACTGAGGATGGCGGCAATAGCTGGGAGCGGCGCAACCGGTTGTCCAATGACACGGTCTGCACGGAGCATCATCACCCCGCAGCACCGCGCAACGGCGAGACCGGCCACTGCGTGCACAACATGCAGCGCGGCCCCGGCGATCTGCTCTATCAGCAGAACCATCACGGCACCTACCGCAGCAGCGATGGCGGGCGCACCTGGAGTGACATCACGGATGGGTTGCCCTCCACCTTCGGCTTTCCCATTGCGGTGCATCCGCAGGATCCGGACACGATATGGGTGCTGCCGCTGAACGGCGATGCCGCCGGTCGGTTTCCGCCGGAGGCCTCGGCGGCAGTTTGGAAGTCCACCGATGGCGGAGAGACGTGGCAGGCCAAACGCGAAGGGCTGCCGCAAGGCGCGTGTTTCTTCACCGTGCTGCGCCAGGCCATGGCCACCGATGCGCAGGCAGGGGTCTATTTCGGCACCAACTCCGGCTCAGTCTTTGCCAGTTTCGATGCAGGTGAAAGCTGGTCGGAAATCGCCCGGCACCTGCCGACGATCCTGTCTGTTGAAACACTTAGCCGCACGTAGCGGCCAGCCAGCCCGGAGCCTAGCGCTCGCGCGAGCGCCAGCCGCCGCGGCGGCGCGGTTTTTCGGCGCCTTGCAGCCCGTCGCGCAGTACCGCGGTCATCGGATGCTCTGGATGGGCATCGCCATAGAGCTCCAGCAGTGCCTGGATGTCGGCGCGGCTGTCGCGCGCAGCGTCCATACCCAGCGCCCAGTCAAAGAAAATGCTGCGGCACTGGGCATCAGTGATGCCCTCGATCCGGTAGGATTCGTAGATCAGCCCGCGCGGGTCCTGTTCAGTGCTGCCCGTCTTCATCCGCCGCTTCCCTTTCCAAGGTTTCGCCAATCAGCGCTGCGCAGCGGCTGTAACGGTCCTGCAGTTCCTGCTCCAGCGCATCCAGCCGGTCGAAGCCGGTGGTGCGGCAGAGGAACTGCGCCCCGCCCTCTCCCAGTGTTGCGGCGTCCAGCGCCTTGGCAGAAAGCAGCCGGGCTGCGCATTGCACGGACCAGAATAGCCGGTATCCGGCAGTCAGGTATTCCGCATCCGCGTCATTCAGCCACCCGGCAGCGACAGCGCCCCGAAGACCTGAAGCCACATCGCGGGCGGCGGAAGCAGAGGTGAGCGTGCCCGCCTGCGACAGCAGCTCGATATCCATCATCCGCCCTGATCCGTTCTTGGCGTCCCAGACGCCTGCGGGTGTCTTGGCGGCGGCGAGGCGTTCCCGCATCTGCGCCACCTCGCGCAACACCTTGCCGCTGTCGCGCGGCTCTAACAGGAAGCCCGTTCGGAATTCCTCGATTTCGGTGGTCAGGCTGCGGTCGCCAGCAATGGTGCGGGCGCGGGTGAGGGCCAGATGCTCCCAGACCCAGGCCTCGTTCTGCTGGTACAGGGTGAAGCCTGCAAAGCTGACAGCGACGGGACCTTGTGTGCCCGACGGGCGCAGGCGCATGTCGACCTCATAGAGGCGGCCCTGCGCCATCGGGGCCGACAGCGCGGTCACAAAGGCCTGGGTCAGGCGCGCGTAATAGGGGCGCGTGGCCAGCGGGCGCTTGCCATCGGACATTTCCACACCTGCGGGGTCGTAAATCACGATCAGGTCGAGGTCGGACTGCGCGTTGATCTGCCCGGCCCCCATCGAGCCCATTGCCAGCACTGCGGCGCCGCGGCCGGGCGGGGGCCCGTGCTTCTTCGAGAACTGCGCCACAACCTCCGGCGCGATCCCGGCAATCACCACCTCTGCCAGCTCAGCATACTGGGCGCCTGCCTGGTGGCCGTCGATCAGCCCGCGCAGATGGTGCACACCGATCCGGAAGTGCCACTCCTTGCACCAGCGCCGGGTGGCGTCGAGGCGGGTTTCGTAGTCGTCTTCCTGCTCCAGCCGCGCTTTCAGTTCCGCCTTCAGTTTTTCCGCCCCAGGCCATGGGTCGAAGAAGGAGCCGCCGATCACCGCATCAAAGACGGCAGAATTGCGCGAAAGGAAGCTGGCCAGATCGCCTGAGGTACCCGCGATATCAATCAGCAGGTCGATGAGTTGCGGGTTCGCGCCGAACAATGAAAACAGCTGCACCCCAGCCGGCAGCCCGGCCAGGAAGCCATCCAGGGCCAGCAGGGTCTCGGCTGGCTTGGCCGTCTTGGCCACGCGGGCCAGCAGCTCCGGCTTCAATCCTTCGAAGATCCGCGCGCCGCGTGATGAGCGCAGCGCTGGATAGGTGGGCCATCGGGCAATGATGGCGCCATCAAGTTCCGCCGTCTCCTCTGCCAAAGGCGCAGGCGCCGGTGCGGCGCCAGGGGAGAAGAACCCCTCGGTCAGCTCATGCACCTCTTCCAGGCGGCTCCGTATTTCGGATTGCAGCTCTGCCGGGTCGCGGTCCATCAGGCAGGCGATGCGGGAAATGCCGTCCTCCGACTTGGGCATCTTGTGGGTCTGGGCATCATGCACCATCTGGATGCGGTGCTCGACCTCCCGGTGGGCGCGGTAATGGGCAGTCAGGATCTCTGCCGCTTCCGGCGGTACCCAGCCCTTGCCTGCCAGTGCCGCCAGCCCCTCCACCGTGCCGCGCAGGCGCAGATCCTCGTCGCGCCCCCCCGCGATCAGCTGGCGGGTCTGGGTGAAAAACTCGATCTCGCGGATGCCGCCGCGGCCCAGTTTCATGTCGTGGCCCGGCACGTGCAGGGCACCGCCAGTGCCCTTGTTCTCGCGGATGCGCAGGCGGATGTCATGGGCGTCCTGGATCGCGGCAAAGTCCAGGTGCCGCCGCCACACGAAGGGACGCAGGGTGTTCAGGAACCGCTCCCCCGCCGCGATGTCGCCTGCGCAGGGGCGCGCCTTGATATAGGCGGCTCGCTCCCAGGTGCGGCCCAGGCTTTCGTAATACCGCTCCGCCGCTTCCATCGCCAGGCAGACGGGCGTGACCGCCGGGTCCGGACGCAGCCGCAGGTCGGTGCGGAACACATAGCCGTCGCCGGTGCGGTCGCTGAGCGCGGCGCACATGTTCTTGGTCGCGCGCACCATGCCCTGGCGCGCCTCGTAGAAATCATCCGGGTCAAAGCGGGTTTCGTCGAACAGGCAGATGAGGTCGATGTCGGAGCTGTAGTTCAGCTCATGCGCACCCATCTTGCCCATCGCCAGGATAGTGAGCCCCCCCGCGGTCTCCACGTCGTCCTCCGTGAGGCCGGGCAGTTTCTTGCGGCGGATCAGATTGGCGATCTCCGCCTTGATCGCCACATCTGCGCACAGCGCGCCGAAATCGGTGAGTGCGCCGGTCACCCGCTCCAGGGTCCAGCCGCCCGAGAGATCGCAGAGCGCTGTCAGCAGAGCCAGCCGCCGCTTGGCCTGGCGCAGGCCCGGTTTCAGCTGCGCCGTCTCCAGCGCGCGGCAGTCCGCAAAGACCTGCTGCAACGCGGCCTGCGGATCGTGCAGCGCTTCCGGCAGCCAGCCTGCTTCGCGATCCGTCAGTTCCTTGAGGTACGGGCTGGAGCCGCAGGCGCCGGCAACCAGCTCTGCCAGTTCGCCGGACAATTCCGGGACCAGTGCACGCGCCTCTGCGCCAAGCTCCGGGTCATAAGGGCGGGGAATGCGGGAGATCGTCAGGCCAGTCGTCATGGAGCGAGACTGTGCCGCAGGCAGGATGGCGTCAATGGGTGAATTGCCGCGCTGCCGCACAGGTTTACCAAGGGTCAGGAATACCCGAATAGGTTAAGATTGAGTTTTAAGGTAATGTTAACGTTACGGTTATGCTCCCGTTACGGAGCCATTTCGAAGTAAAGAGTGTTTTGTTTTCAAGGGGCGCTTGGATCGGTCCGTGAATTCTTACTGGTTCTCGCAACTGCATTGCAGTGTCGCCCCCGCATCCGGCCATGTAACCGGAGCATAACCGCGCCTTCCTCTTCCCAGCATTCTCCGCAGCTTCCTGTATGCCCCGACCGCATACGCGGATTTCGCGCCAGGCTGCCGTTGCTGCGTCTTCCAGCGTGAAAATGTGAAAAAGATTTACATGGGGACTTGAAAGCCCGCGGGCGGCTTCCGATATGCAATCATGTGAAAGGGATTTACATTCACCCGCAACCTGGAGGACCCCGATGACGAGTTTCACCCCGACCGCCCCTGCCGCCCCGGTACAGGGCTGGTTTTCCCGCAGCGAAGCCTGGCTGGACAGCAAGGGCAAGGGCGCCTGGATCGCCGCCATGGTCCTGGGTTTCGTGTTTTTCTGGCCGGTTGGCCTGGCCCTTCTCTTCTACATGATCTGGAGCAAACGCATGTTCAGCAAATCCTCCTGCCGCCACCGCAAGTCCTGGGCCCGCCACGGCTACTCGGCGATGAAACCCTCGGGCAACAGCGCCTTTGACACCTACAAGGCCGACACGCTGCGCCGCCTGGAACAGGAGCAGCATGATTTTGAGGCCTTCCTGCAGCGCCTGCGCGAAGCCAAGGACAAGGTGGAGTTCGACGAGTTCATGGACGAACGCGCCCGCACCGCCTCCAGCGAGGACCTGGAGGACGAGGATCAAGACCAGGGCGAGCCCAAGCGCCACTGACCTCATCCGCCTCCGGCTGCCCCGCCCATCCGTCCGGGCGGGGCTTCCCCGTGCCCATTCAGCAAAGGACCCCTTGATGACCGCCCTGCCCGATCCCGACTACCAGGCAGAATTCTATGCGTCTGTGCCCGCCAAGCGTTTGATCGCCTGGGTCATCGACAGCATCCTGATCTTTACGCTCAGCGCCGGTGCCGTGGTGCTGACGGCCTTTACCGGCCTGTTTATCTGGCCGCTCCTGTATCTGGCGGTTGGCTTTGCCTACCGGACCGTGACCATCGCCAACGGGTCCGCCACTTGGGGCATGCGTTTTGCCGGGATTGAACTGCGCGACGGCGAAGGCCGCCGGATGGACAGCGGCATGGCTGCGCTGCACACCGCGGGCTATTCTCTGTCACTGGCGCTGCCGGTGCTGCAAGTGGTCTCCGTAATCCTGATGCTGACCTCCGCGCGAGGCCAGGGTCTGACGGATCATTTCCTCGGCACCGTGATGCTGAACCGGCGGGTTTGAATGAAACCGGCAAGACAGCGTTAAACCATTTTCCACAAGACCGCTTGGCGCACCGGAACCGCGTTGCTATCATCTTTGTGACCACAGGCGATCTGTTCCGCCTGTTCCGCGAAACTGCCGACGGGTTCCGATGCGCCATACACTACCCATTGCGCCGCAATTCTATGTGACGGCACCGCAGCCCTGCCCCTATCTGGAGGGCCGGATGGAGCGGAAGCTGTTCACTGCGCTGCAGGGCGACGGGGTGGACCAGCTGAACAACAGCCTCAGCCAGCAAGGGTTCCGCCGCTCGCAGAATGTGCTGTACCGCCCGTCCTGCTCGGAATGCTCCGCCTGCCTGTCGGCGCGGATTGACGTTGCGGCCTTCAGTCCCAGCCGCAGCCAGAAACGCACGCTGAAACGCAATGCGCATCTGGAACGGCGGGCGACCTCGCCCTGGGCGACAGAGGACCAGTTCGCGCTGTTCCGCAACTACCTGGACAGCCGCCACGCGGATGGCGGCATGGCCGATATGGACGTGTTCGAATACGCCGCAATGATCGAGGAAACCCCGGTGCGCAGCCGGGTGGTGGAATATGCGGCACCCGGCAGCAGCACCCTGACCGCGGTGTCGCTGACCGATGTGCTGGAGGACGGGCTGAGCATGGTCTATTCCTTCTACGCCCCGGACCGGCCGCAGGACTCGCTCGGCACCTTCATGATCCTGGATCACATCAAGATCGCGCAGGAGGCGGGGCTGCCGTATGTCTACCTCGGCTACTGGGTGCCAGGCAGCCAGAAGATGGGCTACAAGGCCAAGTTCTCCGGACTGGAGATCTATCACCAGAGCGAATGGAAGAAGATGAGTGACCCGTCGCAGTTCGAGACCGCCAGCCATCCGCTGTCGACCGATCCGATTGCCGAACAGGTCGCCAATATCCAGCTGCCTGAACAGCCGATTCACCGCGAACGCTGATGCAATTCCTCCATGCCGTTTCGCTGGTGGTGCCGGATTACGACGCCGCCATCGCCTTTTACTGCGGCCAGCTGGGCTGGCAGCTGGCGGAGGATATCGACCAAGGCCGCAAGCGCTGGGTGCGGATCCTTCCGCCCGGAGCGCAGCAGGGCAGCCTGATCCTGGCCCGTGCCGAAGGGCCTGAGCAAGAGGCTGCCATCGGCAACCAGTTCGGCGGCCGCGTCGGACTGTTTCTGGCCACGGATGATTTTGCCCGCGACCACGCGGCAATGCAGGCCCAAGGCGTGCAGTTTGAGGAGGAGCCGCGGCACGAGCCCTATGGCACCGTCGCCGTCTGGCGCGATCCCTTCGGCAACCGCTGGGACCTGATCCAGTTCACCTGAGGCCCCCGCCGCCCCCTTTCATCTTTCCGCAAATACTCCGGGGTGAATGCGCCAACGGCGCAGAGGGGCAGCGCCCTTGCCGGTTCCAGATATGCAAAGGGGCCCGCATGGGGCCCCCTTTTCGTTTCATTTGCACAACCCGGATCAGTTCGGGATCAGCGCGGGCACGATGGTGACGATCGACGGGAACAGCCACAGGATGCCGATGCCCACCACTTGGATCAGCACAAACGGCACGATCCCGCGGTAGATATGGGCCGTTGTCACCTCCTTCGGCGCAACCCCGCGCAGGTAGAACAGCGCAAAGCCGAAAGGCGGCGTCAGGAACGACGTCTGCAGGTTCACCGCCACCATGATGGTCACCCATTTCGGATCAAACGACCCGCCATAGATCACCGGGCCGACGATCGGGATCACGATGTAAATGATCTCCAGGAAGTCCAGCACGAAGCCGAGGAAGAACAAGACCAGCATCACGATCAGGAAGACCGTCATCTCGTTATCGAAGCTCTTCAGGAACTGCTGGATGTAGTGCTCGCCGCCAAAGGAGATAACCACCAGATTGAGCAGCTGGGAGCCGATCAGGATGGTGAAGACCATCGAGGTCACCTTGGCGGTTTCCCGCACCACCGGGGTCAACACGCCGGAGCGGAACAGAACCCAGCAGCCATAGAGCAGGCCGAACAGCGCATAGAGGTACATCGCGTAGGCCGCAAAAAAGGCGATCCAGCTTTCGACGCTCACGCCGCCCTGGTTTACGCGCAGGTCGAAGTTCATGCCGATCAGGATGCACAGCATGACAGCAAATGTGGACCAGATGATGATCTTGCCCGATTTGCCCTCGTCCTGCAGCTTGCGGTAGGCCGCCAGCATGATGGCACCGCCTGCCCCCAGCGCCGCGGCCGGCGTCGGGTTGGTGATGCCGCCCAGGATCGAGCCCAGCACCGCAACGATCAGCACCAGCGGCGGGAATACCACCCGGATCAGATCGTTTTTGGCGCAGCGGGCCGCAGCCTCACGGCAGCCATAAAGCGCCAGCAGCAACGGCAGTGCGATCCACAGCACCGTCACCCCGGCAGAGGTGGTGGGCGCAATCGCCACAAGATCCACCAGCGCAATCAGCAGGATACCGATAGAGCCGAGGATCAGCGGTTTGGCATCGCGCGACGGCGCCACACCGCGACCGAAGGCCAACACCAGACCCAGCAGAACCATGATCACGGTGATACCGGTGCCGATGGGCGCAGCAGAAGCGATCTTGGCTTCGCGGGCGGCAGCGATTTCCTCTTCGCTCAGCCGCTTGGCCAGGGCCACGCCGCCTGCCTCGTTGATGGCCTTCTGCTCTTCCACCGCGGTATCCCAGGCTTCCTGCCCGTGCAGTTCGATCATGGACGCCTTGCATTCCGCACCGACACTGGTGCGCAGGGAAGCGGTTTCACCAGCGTCCGAGAAAGTGGACACGACAATGTTCTGGCTGCCGATCACGTTGAAGCTGTTCAGCAGGATGGCACCGCCGATCAGCGCCGCAGGCACACCGAGGAACCAGATCAGGCCTTCGTTGCGGGTGATCACCTCGCCGGTGCCGCCTTCGATATTCACGGCCGGCGCCTTGTGCGGGTTCAGCAGCGCATAGCCGAATGCATAGGTGGCATAGAGGATCGCCAGCATGATCCCCGGCAGCAGCGCCGCCTGGAACAATGTGCCGACCGAAACAACCGCCGGTTCGCCCAGATAGGTGAGCGCGTCAGAGCAGCCTGCTTCCATCGCGCGGGTTTCCTGCGCGGTGGAATAGAGGTCGCCCGCCAGCGTGCCCAGAAGAACAATCACGATAGACGGCGGGATGATCTGCCCGAGGGTGCCGGAGGCGGCGATCACGCCGGTCGCCAGTTCTGGCGAGTAGTTGTTGCGCAGCATGGTCGGAAGGGCCAGCAGGCCCATGGTCACCACGGTGGCACCGACGATGCCGGTGGAGGCCGCCAGGAAGGCGCCCACGACAACAATCGACACCGCCAGACCGCCGGGCAGCGGCCCGAAGACGCGCGCCATGGTGGTCAGCAGGTCATTGGCGATCTTGGAACGTTCCAGGGTGATGCCCATCAGGACGAACATCAGAACCGCCAGCAGGGTTTCAATCGATGCGCCCGCCAGCACCCGCTCGTTCATCCGGTTGACGATGAAGGAGACGTTGCGGTCCAGCGCCACTTCCCAGCCCTGAACAAAAACCGGTTCCGCCATGCGCGGCAGGTCCGGGTACCTGAATATGGATATCTTGTCGGGCCTGATGCCCGATCCCACCAGATCACGGTAGGCCTGCGACGAGGTGTCGATGGCCTGGTGGATCAGGATGCCGGCGCTGTCCAGCGCCGCGATGATCCCGAAGGAGATGATCCCGGCACCGCCGATGGCAAAGGCCACCGGGAAGCCGGAGAGGATGCCCCCGAAGAGGCAGAAGAATACGATGAGCAGGCCGATCTCGACGCCATCAAGTCCAAATAGCATGTTTCCGACGTCCCTTAATGCGTGCCTTCGTAGGCTTCTTCACCCTCTCCAAGGCTGTCCTTGTCGAGGTATTTGTTTTCGCTGCCCTGGCCTTCGACGAACTCCAGGAAGGAGCGGTAGAAGAAGGCGATAGCGTGCAGGAACACCAGGCCTGCAAAGGCGATCAGCAGGATTTTGAACAGGAAGTAGGCGTTGAATCCGTTGGGGCTGAAGCCGATGGTCTCCACGTTCCAGCGCAGGGCGCGGGATTTCATCACCAGCCGGTCAAGCGAGTCCGAAGCCGATGGTTTCGGCACGATCAGATGCCGCCACAGGAAGAACCAGCCGTACATCCACGTCAGAACCGCGGCGGGCATCATGAATAAGAGCGAACCGAGCATGTCGACCACCCGCTTGGCGCGGAAGCTGATGCCGGAATAGATCAGGTCCACCCGCACATGGCCGCCCTGCACGAAGGTGTAGGTCACGCAAAGACAGACCACCAAGGCGTTGTAAAACTTCAGTTCTTCTGCAAACCAGCTGATGTCCTGGCTGAACGGAATGCCAAAGCCGAAACTGATGTCGGGCCGCGCGAACACCCGCTGCATGAACACGATGATGATCTGCTGCAAGACCATCAAAAGGCCCGCCCAGGCAAAGAAGCGGCCGACGGTATTGGCCAGTCCCTCCAGCCCGCGGACCATGCCCCACATGAAGCCGCGGAAGTAGATGCCGACAGCGGTCAGCACCAGGAAGGCGGTGAAGATCACAAAGAAGAACTCGACCGAGCCGCCGTAATAGACGAAGCGCATGATCGAGGCCTTGTCGGACCAGTCGAGCCAGAGCTGCGGATGGGTTATGGCATAGCCGAAATTGTAAAAGGCGCCGGCGATGTTCTGGACCAGCCAGAGCAATCCGCCCGCTATGGCGCCGAAGAAGGTGAGGCCACTCTCTTCCTGCATGTTTCCCCCGGGGGTCTTTGCTGCGGCGGGTCAGGCGCGCGGCCCGTCGGCCGGCCTGTATCCCGCGTCACGCAACTGGAAAAGGATCCCCCGCGGCGCGCGCGGAGGATCCGGTTGATGCCGGTCAGGCAGATCAGCCGAGGACGCGGTCGCGCTGAACGCGGTAGGCGCCTTCGGATTTGGTGATCCAGCCGGAGGAGGCTTTCATCGACGCTTCGACGCTGCCGCGGATTTTTGCAAACAGCTCATCGCCCATGAACTCGTCCAGGGTTTCCTTGGTGGCTGCGCCGAAGGCATCCCAGACGCTGTCGGGGAATTCCAGGGTCTTCACGCCGCCGGACTGCAGGCGCTGCAGCGCTGCACCGTTGTTGTTCATGAACTGCGCCAGGCTCCACTGGTGGCCGGCGGCCGATGCCATCTCGATGATCTTCTGATGGGCAGGCGACAGGCCTTCGAAGACTTCGCGGTTGGTGGCAACCGACAGCGCCGCGCCCGGCTCGTGGAAGCCAGCGGTGTAGTAGGTCTTGGTGATTTCCTGGAAACCAGCCTTTTCGTCCGCCCAGGGGCCGATCCACTCGGTGCCGTCGATGGCGCCGGAGGACAGCGCCTGATACACTTCGGAGCCCGGGATGTTCTGCACGGACGCGCCCAGCTTGCCCAGAGCCTTGCCGCCCAGGCCCGGCATCCGGAATTTGAGGCCGTTGAAGTCCTCGGGGCCGTTGATTTCCTTGTTGAACCAGCCGCCGGACTGCGGGCCTGTGTTGCCGCCGATGAAGGACTTGAGGCCGAAGATCTGACCCAGTTCGTCATGCAGCGCTTGGCCGTCGCCGTGGTAGTACCAGTTGGTCAACTCCTGCGGGGTCATACCGAACGGCACGGCGGTGAAATACGCATAGCCCGGGTGCTGGCTGACGAAGTAATAGTCAGCGGCGTGGTACATGTCGGCCTGGCCCGCGGTCACGGCGTCGAACACTTCGAACGCGCCAACCAGCTCGCCTGCGGCTTTCACGTCAACGGTCAGGGTGCCGTCGGACATGGCAGTGATGGTGTCGGCCACAAACTGCGCCGAGTCATGCACACCTGCCAGACCGCGGCCCCAGGTGGTGACCATGGTCAGGGTGCGGTTGCCCTGGGCATAGGCCGGTGCCGCCAGGGTGCTGGCTGCTGCTGCGGACCCGCCCAGCGCGGATGTTTTCAAGAAAGAACGGCGATCCATTAATTATTCCTCCCATTATCAATTCGGATTGCCCCAGGTCCCCCCAAGGCGGATCGGTTCGAGTGCGGTCAGCCTAGCGGCGGTGAATTTTATGTGAATACCTAGTACTGCGTAGAACGGAACGTTTTTGCCGGTAATTGCAGCAAATCGCATGCATTTCATGCACGAAGCGAAAGGCACCCGGCTCCCGCAAGACGTGCAAACCACCCCTGCCCCTTTGATTCCTCTGGGCGGCTGCGCAATGATTCGGTACACGATTCTGACCCATTCCAGCGGAGTGCCCATGCGCCTGTTCCGTTCCTTGCTGCGCCCTGACTATGCGCAGAAACTGTCGCTGCTGATGACCCTGCCGCTGATTGTGGCGGGCACTGCGATTGCGCTGGTGGTGGGCTATCAGTCCCGCGCCCTGGCCGAACGCGAGATCCAGGCGCTGGAGCTGCAGCTGCTGGAGGCCAAGAAAGCGGAGCTGCGCAATTACGTGACCCAGGCGCGCAACGGCTTTGCCCACATCTATGGCCTGGCGGCGCCGGATGACGCAGAGGCCAAGGAGCAGGTGACCCAGATCCTGAGCGCGATGATCTACGGTAAGGACGGGTTCTTTTTCGTCTACGACTATGACGGCACCAACCTGGTGAGCCCGCGGCAAACCGAATACATCAACCGCAATTGGGCGGGTCTCACCGACAGCGCTGGCGTGCCGGTGGTAGACGAGTTTATCCGCCTGGCCCGCGACGGGGCTGGCTGGCACAGCTTCACTTGGGACAAACCCTCCACCGGGGAAGAGGCGCAAATGATCGCCTATGTGCTGGGGCTGCAGGACTGGCAGTGGGTGATCGGCACCGGCGTCTTCATCGACGATGTGCTGGCCTCGGTGGCCGCCTCTCGAGCGGAGGTGGAGGCCCGGGTGCGGCGCACGTTCTTGTATATCGGCGGCATCACCTTGGTGTCACTGGCGCTGGTCTTTGCTTCCGGCATGTTCCTGAACATCCGCGAGCGGCGGCTGGCGGACGCCAAGCTGAAGGAGCTGACCCAGCGGGTGTTCGACGCCCAGGAAGAAGAACGCGGCCGGGTAGCGCGGGAGCTGCATGACGGGATCAGCCAGCTCTTGGTCGGGGTGCGCTACGCGCTGGACAACACCCGCCGGCGCCTGTCGCGCGGCGATGGCGAAGGTGCGGCAGCCCCACTGGAAAAAGGCACAGAGAACCTGCTGACTGCCATTACCGAGGTGCGCCGGATCAGCCGCGACCTGCGCCCCGGCGTGCTGGACGATCTTGGCCTTGGGCCGGCGCTGAAGGCGTTGACCGATGACTTCGCCGTGCGCACCGGCATCGAGACCGAGTTCTCCACCGTCGTTTTCCGCAACCGTCTGGACCAGGATTCCAAGATTGCCCTTTACCGTATCGCACAGGAAGCGCTGACCAATATCGAGCGCCATGCGGAAGCGTCCAAGGTCAGCATCGACCTGCGCGGCCATACCCGCGGCGCCACCATGCGGATCTCCGATAACGGCCGCGGGCTGCCGCCGCGCGACGCCCGCACCGGGCCGGGGATCGGCCTTCGCAACATGCAGGAGCGGATTGAGCAGCTTGACGGCACCTTGCGCATTCTGTCATCACGGGGCACCCAGAGCGGCACCGTGATCGAGGCAAGCCTGCCCCTGAGCCACCTGCTGCCGCCGGGCGAGGAAGGCACACCAGCGCAATTGCCGTAAATCCTGGGGAGGATACGGCACCCTGCGCGGCCTTTGCAAAGTTCAACAACTGCCGTTGGGGGGATGATGGCGGATCCGGTGAAAGTTCTGATCGTGGATGACCACCCGATGGTGGCAGAGGGCATCCAGTCGATCCTGGAAAGCTATGACGATATCGAAGTTGTCGGCTCCCTGACTGACGGGCAGGATGCGGTGGACCGGATGGGCGGGCTGGCACCTGACGTGGTGCTGATGGACCTCAACATGCCCAAGCTCGGCGGCCTCAGCGCCACTGAGATCATCCTGGAGCAGCACCCCGGCACCCGCATCCTGATCCTGTCGATGCATGACAGCGCCGAATATATCTCCACCGCGCTCAGCCACGGGGCCATGGGCTATGTGCTGAAGGATGTGCCGACCGACGAGATCAAACAGGCCATTGACGCGGTGATGCAAGGCAAGACCTATCTGTGCACCGGCGCCGCAGGCTCGCTGAAACCCAAGGATGGCGATATCCGCGAGGCGCTGACGGGGCGTGAACAGACCATCCTGCTGGAACTGGCGCAGGGCAAGTCCAACAAGGAAGTCGCGCAAACGCTTGATATCTCCGTCAGGACCGTCGAGACCCACCGCAAGAACATCAAGCGCAAGCTGGGGATTTCCTCTACCGCCGGCCTCACCCGCTATGCGCTGGAGCATGGCGTGCTGCAGGGCACCGGCGCCGGGTTCTGACCGCCATCCAGATTTTCCTTTGTGATCCGCAGCCCCTGCCCTAGCCTTGCGCGTCAAGGAGCTGCGCCATGACAACAGACAAGCCCGCGATCCCCCCGCAGACCCAGGCCAAATGGCAGAGGGTGGTGGATCTGGTGGCAGAGCTGACCGATGTGCCCGCCGCGCTGATCATGGCAACGGTCGATCTGGATCACCGGGTCAAGGTTTCCAACACTTCAGAGAACAACCCCTATTATCCGGGCCGAAAATACCATCTGAACGAAAAGCTCTATTGCTTCGGTGTTTTTGAAAACGACGGCGAGCTGGTGGTCGAGGACGCCCAGTGCGAACCGCGCTGGCAGGACAACGAGGATATGGAGCACGCCATGTCCTTTTACATCGGCTATCCGATCAAATGGCCGGATGGAGAGGTTTACGGCACCATCTGCGTGCTCGACACCCGGCGCAACAAACGCGCGCTGATGTTCCGCAAAGGGCTGCAGGAGTTCTGCCGGGTGGTCGAGGGCGATCTGGCGCTGTTGCTGGAGGTGGCCCAGCGCAAGCAGGCGCAGGCAGAGCTGCGCGAGACGGTGCGGGCGCGGGAAGACACCATCAAGCGCCGCACCAAGGCGCTGGAGGAGGCCAACACCGCACTGCGGGTGCTGATCGACAACGTGGAGGCGTCGCGCCACGAGAGCGAGCAGCAGATCGTGCAGCAAATCAAGGGAATGGTGCTGCCCTATGTGGCCAAGCTCAGGCATCTGGATTCGGGCCGCGAGCTGCAGAGCGCCTATCTGATGATGATCGAGGACAATCTGAAGAACATCACCTCAGCGCTCTCGTCCAAGCTGGCACAGACGCTAGAGCAGCTGACGCCAGCGGAGACAGAGATCATGCAGCTGATCATGATGGGCCGCACCACCAAGGAAATCGCCGCCACCCTGGGACGCGAAACCAGCACCATCGACTTTCACCGCAACAACATCCGCCAGAAACTGGGTCTCAGCCGGCGCGAGAACCTGCGCCAGCATCTGATTGCGCTGAGTTCGGCGGAGTAGCCGCTAGTTCAGACTGCTGAGCAGTGCCTGCGACGGGTCACCGGTTGCCGGCAGGCCGCGGCTGGACTGGTAAGCGCTGATTGCCGCGCGGCTTTTCGGCCCCAGTACCCCATCTGCGCCACCGGTGTCGAAACCGCGCGCAGTCAGGCGTTTCTGCAGCAGGATGCGGTCGTCCTTGGTTAGCCCGTATTTGTCCGGCGGAAAGCTGGCGCGCAGCGGGGCGCCGCCGGCAATGCGGTCGGCCAGATGGCCCACACCGATCGCATAGGCATCCGAATTGTTGTAGCGCTTGATCACGTTGAAGTTGCTGGTGACGGTGAACACCGGCCCGCCCGGTTGCGGCTGCAGGCTGCGGCCCGAAGGGATGCCCGGCGCACCGGCCTCGCCGCCCCATTTCAGGCCGCGGGTCCAGCCGTTCCGTTGCAGATACGCGGCAGTGGAGGCAAGCGCGTCGGTCGGGTCCTCCGACCAGATGTCGCGGCGCCCGTCGCCGGTGAAATCCACCGCAAAGGCCTGATAGGAAGTCGGGATGAACTGGGTATGCCCCATGGCGCCCGCCCAGCTGCCGGTCATCCGCGCAGGTGCAATGTCACCGTTCTGCAGGATCTTCAGCGCCGCAATCAGCTGTTTTTCAAAAAACGCACCGCGCCGCCCGTCGTATGCCAGCGTCGAGGTGGCTGAGATCACCGGCACGTTGCCGCGGCGTTCACCGAAGAAACTCTCCAGCCCCCAGATCGCGCAGATGATTTCCGCATCGACGCCATAGCTGCGTTCCAGCGTGCGCAGGGTGGACTGGTGGCGGGCAAAGGCGGCACGGCCCTTGGCAAGGCGTTCGTCCGAGACGGCGATGGAGAGGTAATCCTCCAGCGAGCGCTTGAATTCGGTCTGATTCCGGTCGCGCTTGACGACGCCCGGCAGATAGCCCGCACCGCGGAAGGCGGCACGCAGGGTGGCGCTGGAAATGCCGCGGGCCTCTGCCCGAGTGCGGAAGGCGGCAACCCAGGCGTCATAGCCCGCATTAGGCACGGGCCGCAGGTCCGCAGGCAGGCCGGAGGTGCCGCTGGGCCCGCTGCCTGCCGGCACCGTGCTGCTGCAGGCGCTCAGCCCCAAGGCTGCAAGGCCAAATCCGAAATGACGCCGTGTGATGTTCATGCTCTCTGCCCGCTCCAATAGGTGATTAGCTGCCCGGTTCCGTCCGGATCCTTTGAAAACAGGCTGCCAGAAACCAGCAGATGCGCCAAGGCCCGGTTTTCCTCCACAGCAAGGACCCGCCGCTGGTACACGCGCACCCATTATGGGGACTACCCCCATATTCCCCCCACAATCTTCCGGGGCACCCCTTGGAGCCGTTGATGCCTAGCCTGTTTGCATCGCTGCGCCAAGGCGGCAGCCAGACAACAACAGGGAGACGGAACCAATGGATGAGCAAAAGAAAAACCTGAAACCGGCCAGGCTTGATGGCAGCAAGGATGATCTTGCCCCCGGCCTGTCCCGGCGCAGTTTCTTTGCGGCAGCGGGCGCGGCAGGCGTCGGAACAGCCGCCAGCCTGCTGGGCAGCACCAGCGCACATGCGCAATCAACCGACTGGCTGCAGCCCGGCAACAACAACCATGTAATTGATCTGCAGAACATGTCTGCCTTTGCGGATGGCGAGGTGAAGATCGATTTCTACGGCCATTGCGCTCTCAAGATCACCTCGCCCGGCGGCGCCTCCATCCTGTTCGATCCGTGGCGGGACGATCCCTCCGGTGCCTGGGGGCTTTGGTTCAAGCAGAAATTCCCGGAAACGCTGGTGGATATCACCATGTCCACCCATACCCATTTCGACCACGACGCCATCGACCGCCCGCAATCGACGATGGTGCTGGACCGGATGGTGGGCAGTTTCGAATTCGCGGACCTCAAGATCACCGGCTACGCCGACAAGCACGCCTGCGTGGCGCCGGGCTGGTACCCCTGGACCAACGCCCTGGCGGAATTCGGGGTTGAGGCCTGCCCGCCCAACAACCCGGGCCACATGGACATGGTGACCTATGTGGTGGAGACCGGCGGCATCCGCACCCTGATCTGGGGTGATAACCGGCCCGACCCGGCCGACGGGTTCTGGGACGCCATCGGGCGCATCGACGTGCTGACCCTGCCGGTCGACGGTTCCGAGCACATCCTGTCCTATGAGCAGGCCAACGCGCTGGTGGAACGGATCCAGCCCAAGGTGGTGATCCCCACCCATTACCTGTCGGAAACCACCACCTACACCCTGTCGACGCTGCAGCCCGCCGACACCTGGGTAAAGGACCAGAAAAGCTTCAAGATGCTGGACGGAGCCTCTCTTTCGCTGGCGGCGGCGGATGTGCAGGGGATGAATATGGAGTTTCTGTATTTCGGGCATAACGCGCTGACGGAGTAATCCTCGGCATTGCCGCAACATTGTTGTGCCCGTCCGGGCGCCCTCCCCCCGGGGCGCCCGTTTTGTCAGTCCCGCAGCGCGTCTGCGCGCAGGCCCTCGCGCTCGTAGTGGCGCGGCAGGACGCGGCCATAAAGCTGCCGGGTGCGTTCCACCCCGCCGCACATGCCCTCGGTCTCGACAAAGGAGAAGATGCCAACATACCGCCTGCGCGGGCCTTCCACCGGAGCCACCCTGTGCAAAGAGTAGCGGCCGCGGAAGATCTGCAGATCGCCCGGCTGCAGCACCAGCCTGCGCACCAGGGGCGAGCCGCCCGCCAGCACCCGCGCCACGCCGTCGTAGTTTTCATCCGTGGGTGTGCGCAGCATTGGCGCGTATTCGAAATCTCCACCCGCCTCGCCATTCTGGATCGCCAGCGTCACCGTGTAGTTGTTGGTGTCAAAATGCCAGGGGAAGCCGTCCCCCTCCTCCACCATGTTGATGATCACATCCGCCAGCGGATCGTCATAGCGGAAGAAACGGTCCTCCGGCTCCCCCAGCGCTTCGCGGATGAACGGCATGAAGCCTGGAAATTCATAGATTGACCGCAGCGGGCTGGCGGCGCCGAAATTGTCCGCAGGAATAAAGGCATTGGAGCGGTCGTAGAACTGGCGCACCGGGTGGGTTTCCGGCAGCGCCGGGTCGTCTTTGGAGAAATAGGCATTGGTGCGGCTGAACGATTTGTGCCCCTGAACTGCCACGGTATCAGCTTCGGCTGCCAGCCTAACGATGCCGTCCGGGTGCACAAATCCTGGCAAGACCGCGCAGCCGTCAGCCTCCAGCTCGCTTTGCACGTCCGCCATCATCCGCGCGTAGGCGGGCGAGCCGGGCCTGTCGATGGGATACCGGCCCAGATCCACCAGTTCTGCAAGTTCAGCCATGTTCATGTCCTTCCCTGTCGCCTCATTTAAGATCAGCTTGCCCGCTGGTTCCGGAGCGATCTGGCACAATCGGGACATGGGAACGCCGGTTTTGAACGAATCCACACCGGCACGCGCCGTCACTTTCGCGGAAATTTCGCCGCACCCCGGTCCGCAAGCAAGAAAATGTCCCTGAACCGGTGTTTTTTGACAGCTTTCGCGGTTGACGCCCCTGTCCGGCAGACATAATGTCGCCCGCAACGCAAGAAGGAGCCTGTGGCAGTGACCACCCTAGTCGTAATCGTAGGAACCAAGCGCATGGGCCGGTAACGGTAGACCATAATCGAACCCATGCGCCTCCGACCTGAAATCGGGGGCTTTTTTTATGCGTAACGGACGATGCCGCCAATTGGAGCAAAAAGCAGATGACACGTGAAATGACCGGCGCAAAGATGGTTGTCCAAGCCCTGAAGGACCAGGGTGTGGACGTAGTCTTCGGATACCCAGGCGGCGCCGTGCTGCCGATCTATGACGAGATCTTTCTGCAGAATGACATTCGTCACGTGCTGGTCCGCCATGAGCAAGGCGCGGTCCACGCCGCCGAAGGCTATGCCCGCTCCACCGGCAAGCCCGGTGTTGTCCTGGTGACCTCCGGCCCCGGTGCCACCAATGCGGTCACCGGCCTGACTGATGCGCTCTTGGATTCGATCCCGATTGTGGTTCTGACCGGCCAGGTGCCGACCTTCATGATCGGCTCCGACGCTTTCCAGGAGGCCGATACCGTCGGCATCACCCGCCCCTGCACCAAGCACAACTGGCTGGTCAAAGACACCGATGCGCTGGCAAGCACCCTGCATGAGGCCTTCCATGTCGCCAAATCCGGCCGTCCTGGCCCGGTTCTGGTGGACATCCCCAAGGACGTGCAGTTTGCCAATGGCAAGTACCAGGGGCCGAAGCCCTCGGCTTCGCATTACCAGCCGCAGGTCAAAGGCGACATGGAAGAGATCACCGAGCTGGTCGAGGCCATCGAGAAGGCCAAGCGCCCGGTGTTCTATACCGGCGGCGGCGTCATCAACTCCGGCACCGCGGCCAGCCAGCTGCTGCGCGAACTGGTTGATGCCACCGGCATTCCGGTCACCTCGACCCTGATGGGGCTTGGCGCCTATCCGGCCTCCGGCAAGAACTGGCTGGGGATGCTGGGCATGCACGGGCTTTATGAGGCCAACATGGCGATGCACGGCTGCGACCTGATGATCAACATCGGCGCCCGCTTCGATGACCGGATCACCGGCCGCATCGACGCCTTCAGCCCGAAATCGAAAAAGGCCCATATCGACATCGACCCCTCCTCGATCAACAAAGTGATCCGGGTCGACATTCCGATCGTCGGCGATGTGGCCCATGTTCTGGAGGACCTGCTGAAGGTCTGGAAATCGCGCGGCCGCAAGGTGAACCGTGAGGCGCTGGATAAATGGCACAAGCAGATCAACGAATGGCGCGCGGTGAACTGCCTGTCCTTCAAGAACTCGGAAAAGACCATCAAGCCGCAGTACGCGCTGCAGCGCCTGGAGGAGCTGACCAAGGGCCGTGACCGTTACGTCACCACCGAGGTCGGGCAGCACCAAATGTGGGCGGCGCAGTACCTGGGATTTGAGGATCCGAACCGCTGGATGACATCCGGCGGGCTTGGCACCATGGGCTATGGTTTCCCGGCTTCGATCGGCGCGCAAATGGCGCATCCGGACGCGCTGGTGATCAACGTCGCGGGCGAGGCATCCTGGCTGATGAACATGCAGGAAATGGGTACCGCGGTGCAGTTCCGCCTGCCGGTGAAGCAGTTCATCCTCAACAACGAGCGCCTGGGCATGGTGCGCCAGTGGCAGGAGCTGCTGCATGGCGAGCGTTACAGCCACAGCTGGTCCGAGGCGCTGCCTGATTTCGTGAAGCTCGCCGAGGCCTTCGGCTGCAAGGGCATCTGCGTCAGCGATCCTGCCGATCTGGATGATGCGATCATGGAAATGATCGACTACGACGGGCCGGTGATTTTCGACTGCCTGGTCGAGAAGCACGAGAACTGCTTCCCGATGATCCCGTCGGGCAAGGCGCATAACGAGATGCTCTTGGGCGAGGCCGAGACGCAGGGCGTCATCCAGGCCGGCGGCGCAGTGCTGGTGTAACCGCGGCGGCGCCGCAAATTTCTTCGAAGAAATTTGCCAGGAAAATTCGAATTTTCCTGGCAGCGACATACGAGAGGAAGACCACGAATGTCTGCCCTGCATATCAAAAAAGGCTCCAACCGCCATTCCGCCTACAACCTGCGCCCGACGTTCTCGGACGTGCAGGAGCGCCACACCATTGCGGTGCTGGTGGAAAACGAACCCGGCGTTCTAGCCCGGGTGATCGGCCTGTTTTCGGGCCGCGGCTACAATATCGAAAGCCTCACCGTGGCCGAGGTGGACCATACAGGCCACCTGTCGCGTATCACCATCGTCACCACCGGCACGCCGCAGGTGATCGAGCAGATCAAAGCGCAGCTGGGCCGGATCGTCTCGGTCCGTGACGTGCATGACCTGACGGTCGAAGGCGCAGCGGTGGAGCGTGAGCTGGCCATCCTCAAAGTGGCCGGCGAAGGCGACAAGCGCGTCGAAGCGCTGCGGCTGGCGGATATCTTCCGTGCCAATGTGGTCGACAGCACCCTGAACAGTTTTGTGTTTGAAATCACCGGCGCACCGGAAAAGATCGATGCCTTTGCCGATCTGATGCGCCCGCTGGGGCTGAGCGAAATTGCCCGCACCGGCGTTGCCGCCCTGCTGCGCGGGAACTGATCCTGGCACCGGCCCTTGAAGGGCCGGCGTTATCCTTGAATGTTGCGAAGCGGTGCGGAAACGCGCCGCTTTGCTGCTGCCTGCAGCGGGAAGGGAACGACTTTCTGCTCCTGGCTGCCGGCGTCAGCCGCCTTGCACTCTGCCGTTGCACTCAACCGGTCTGCCAGATCAGGGCTGCCCTGCTCCAGCACAATAGCGAGATTTTCAGCAACTCTGATATTGCCACTCAGGGTTACATCAAATTCAATCCAGTCCCCCGGATTGAGTTCAGCGCACTCTGTTCCAGCCTTGTTTGTATAAAAAGCAAGGTCCCCCTGGTCATCGCACCAGATCACGGCTTTGGTCAGGGGGGCGTCACTCCATAAAATGACTCCAATCATACCAGTCCTCGTATTGCCGCCCTCCAATTCTGAAGCAATTGAGCTGACGCCAACATGACAAAAAACGAGTCCCGCTGTTGCATTTTGTGTCAGTTCGGCTAGCCTCCTGACGTGAACTAGAGACACCCCTGACGCGATTTGGGTGCACAGACTGATGTGCTGATGCCTGAAACTGGCATAACCCACCGGTAAAAAGGGAAAATTCTACGTAAATGCCGAACCATCAGGACCCCGAATGAACAGCCAGAACCGCTCTCCAGCTGACCTGAGGAACATGTTTGGCGCGAACTTGCGTCAATTGGCGCGGCAATACCGGTCGATTTCAGAGCTGTCGCGCCAGCTCGGAATCAACCGCACGCAATTCAACCGGTACCTGTCTGGCGAGAGTTTTCCGCGCCCGGATATTCTCGACCGCATTTGCCGTTTCTTCGACGTGGACGCCCGTATCCTGCTGGATCCGGTGGATACGCTTTCAAAGGCGGGTCAGGTCGTAAACGGCGCGTTTCTGGCGGATTTCCTTGGCCATGGCGTTCAGCAGCTGACCGAGGAGTTTTTCCCTTCGGGGTTTTACCGTTTCACGCGCCGCAGTTTCATCAATGAAGAGAAATTCGTGATCGGCCTCGTCTACGTGTTCCGCACAGGGGGCGTCACCTATATCAAGGGGTTCGAGGCAAAGGAGGCGATGCTGAGCCAGGGTTTGCCGGCCAGCACCGGGGTGCGTGAGTTCCGCGGCTACGTCAGCGGCCACGAGGACGGCGTCGCCTTTGTCATTGCCCGGCGCAAGGCAATGACATACTCGTTCAACTACCTGGCGCGGGTGGCATCCCTGCAGAACAACTTCTGGTCCGGATATGTTGCCCGCACTGTCCGGGAGAGCGGTACCGGGGAGAGGGTGACGCGAATGGTCTATGAACACCTGGGCCGCGACACGTCCCAGGTTCTGGCCGCCGCGCGCAGCGCGGGATTTGCTGACGAGGATGCTCTGCTGCCCTTCCACCGCCGCCTGCTGAACACCACCCAGCCCTTCCGCTGACGCTAACCAGCGTCAGCCAGCCTGTAGATGTGCCAGGTGGCGTGGCCCAACAGCGGCAGCACCAGGAACAGTCCCAGGAACCATGGCAGCAGCGCTGCAAAGGTCAGAACCGCAATCAATCCTGCCCAGACCATCATCACTGCGAAGTTCTGCTGCACATACTGGAAACTGGTGATCATGGCGGTGACGAAATCCACCTCGCGGTCCAGGAGCAGTGGCAGCGCAATGACGGTGATCATGTAAAGAAGCAGGGCAAACAGTGCCCCCACCACGGTGCCGACTGCCAGCATGGTCAGCCCGTTGGCCGTCAGGAACACCTCTGCCGAGGTGGAGATATTGGTCATCGTCGCATTCCCCAGGAACAGGGCAAAGATCATGTGGCCGAGAAAGAACCAGAACAGGAACACCACCACGATGATGGCGCAGATCGACGGCAGTTGGCGGCGGCTTTGCTGCAGCACCACGCCCAGGATTCGGCCGACTGCGATCCCCCTGCCCTGTTCCAGCCGGTGCGACACCTCATAAAGGCCCACGGCAGCAAAGGGGCCGATCAGCGGGAAGCCGATGGCCGCCAGCACCAGCCAGTAGGTGGTGCCTGTGCGCACGGTGATCCAGGCCATCACCCATCCTGCCAGCACATAGACGGCAGCAAAGAACAGCCCGTATAGCGGCTTCCTGCGATAATCCGCCCAGCCCCGGCGCAGTGCCTCGAACAGCATCTGCGTCGTAACCGGCTGCAGCGGCGGCACACCAAAGGGCTTTTCAGGTGTCATGACGCTACTCCTCCCCTCAGGCAGGCCCGGTTTTCTGTCCTGTAACGGATGGCCTGCGTCCTTTTCAAAATGAAGCATCAAAAATGCTGCATTTGAGCCTAGCCGGGAAACCTTCGGAATAAAATGCTTTGCAGATGCATGATTTAGCTGCCGTCCCGCCCTTGGCAGTGCCAGCCCGAAACAAAAGGGGCAGCCCGCTCAGGCCGCCCCTCCTAGGTCCGCAAGATGCCCAAAGCGGGCATCAAATGGATCAATCCTCGGCCTGCGCGTCGGCGCGGCTCTTGCCGGACACGTTCAGCGCCAGGGTGGCGGCCATGAAGCCGTCCAGGTCCCCATCCAGCACGCCTTTGGTATCAGACGTCTCATGCTGGGTGCGCAGATCCTTCACCATCTGATAGGGCTGCAGAACATAGGAGCGGATCTGGTTGCCCCAGCCGGCATCGCCCTTGGCCTCATGCGCCTCGTTGATGGCTGCGTTGCGGCGGTCCAGTTCCTGCTGGTAGAGGCGCGATTTCAGCGCCTTCATGGCGATGTCGCGGTTCTGGTGCTGGGACTTCTCGGACGAAGTCACCACAATGCCGGTCGGGATGTGGGTGATCCGCACCGCCGAGTCAGTGGTGTTCACGTGCTGGCCGCCCGCGCCCGAGGAGCGGTAGGTGTCAACGCGGATATCAGAAGGGTTCACCTCGATCTCGATATTGTCGTCCACCACCGGATAGACCCAGACGGAGCTGAACGACGTGTGCCGCTTGGCCGCCGAGTCGTAGGGCGAAATCCGCACCAGCCGGTGCACGCCGCTTTCCGATTTCAGCCAGCCATAAGCGTTGTGGCCGGAAATCTTGTAGGCGGCGGATTTAATACCCGCCTCGTCACCTGCGCTTTCGGACTGCAGTTCGACCTTGTAGCCCTTTTTCTCTGCCCAGCGCACATACATCCGCGCCAGCATAGACGCCCAGTCGCAGCTCTCGGTGCCGCCGGCGCCTGCGTTGATTTCCAGGAAGGTGTCGTTGGCATCCGCCTCGCCGTCCAGGAGCGCTTCCAGCTCCTTTTCGGCCGCCTTGTCCTTGAGAGCCGCCAGCGCCGCCTCGGCATCCTTGATCACCTCGGCATCGTCTTCCATCTCGCCCAGTTCGATCAGCTCGATGTTGTCCGACAGATCCTGTTTGATGCCCTTGTAGGTATCAATGGAGTCCACCAGCGCCTGACGCTCGCGCATCAGCTTCTGTGCCGCCTCCGGATCGTCCCACAGGTTCGGGTCTTCGACCCGCGCGTTGAACTCCTCCAGCCGGTACTCGGCAGTTTCCCAGTTCAACCGCTGGGCCAGCAGCTCCAGCGATTTCTCGATGTCTGCGACGATATTCTGGGTTTCCGCGCGCATGGGAGGTCCTTGCAATCTGAGATCAGGCCTGCGTGATAAACCACCCTTGCGCCGCGGGCAAGCGGCCAGCATGTCCCGGCGGGCGCCAGGAGACACAGAAAATGCATCTTAAATGCCGCGCGTTATCCGATCCGGAAAATACGTGGAATTAACGCGGCCTGCCAAACCCTGAAAGCTGAAACGCGCGGTCAGCCTGCGCTGCCGAGTACTTGGGGAACTAGGATTATGCCCAGCGGATATCTTGTCCAGCTTGGAGACGGGTCGCTCGATCACGGCGATACCATCACGTCCACCTATTCCTCCTTTACCACCGACCAGAACCTGGGGGCCGGCAATTGGAGCTGGAGCGGGACGCACGGCGGCACGCCCTATTCCAACGAGGTGGAACCAGGCGTCTACTATCTGGCGACCAACGGCAACGTCTATTTCGTTCCGGACTACGGTCCGGTCGACTCGGTCAGTTCCGCCAGCGCAGACAGCCCGCCTGCCTATTCCGACACCGATGGCGAGGTTGAGGGCACCAGCGGCTCCGACACCATCGATAGCAGCTATTCCGATGCGGACGGCGACCAGATCGACAATGGCAACGGCGGCGGTGCCTCCGGCAACCAGGACACGGTGGAGGCCGGTGCGGGCGACGATACCGTGGATGCAGGCGCTGACAACGACATGGTGTTCGGCGGCTCCGGCGGCGACAGCCTGGCAGGCGGCAGCGGCGGCGACACGATCTATGGCGACAGCAGCAGCGAAGCAGGTCTGACAGAATCCGACCAAAGCATCGGCAATTCAAACGTCACCGACACCAGCAGCGGCTTCACCGTCACCGCCAGGGACCTGTCCGGCACCGCAAACGCCGCCAACATCGACTATTACGACGGCGGCTTTGGTGTCGCCGGTGCGATCTCCGATTCAGACAGCTCGGTGGACGCGCAAATCGGCTACGACAAGGCTTCGGGAATATCCGAAGAAATTATCGTCGACTTCGATCAGGATACAGACGACGTCAGCTTTTCCTTCAAACACCTTTATACTGACACCTACGGCGAAGAGGGCCATTGGGCGATTTACAAGGACGGCGCCCTTGTCGCTGAGGGCGACTTCACGGAGACCACGCCAGGCTCAGGCACCGGCACCATCGACATCAACGGCTACGGTGATTTCGACCAGCTGGTGCTGTCCGCCAACCTGCAGACCGATGGCACCGACGGCTCTGACTATATGGTCACAGATGTCACCTTCACCGTTCCGCCGGAAGACCCTGCGGATGGGGATGACAGTATCGACGGCGGCGACGGCGATGACGTGATTTATGGCCAAGGCGGCGACGATACCCTGGTGGGGGGCAGCGGGGCTGATACGCTGGACGGCGGTGCGGGCGACGACAGTATTGTTGCAGGAGAAGGAGACTCCGCCAGCGGTGGCGCTGGCGACGATTACTTTACAATCGAAGACACGGGCGACAGCGGCAGCAACGATGTCACCATCACCGGCGGGGATGACGGTGAAACCTCGGGCGACACGCTGGATTTCAACGGCCAGCTGGACAAGGGCACGCTGGTCATCACCGATGACACCGGCGGCAGCAAGACCGGCAGCGCCAAATTGCTGGACGGAAGCACGGTCTATTTCTCCGGCATCGAAAACATCATCTGCTTTACTGCAGGCACACGTGTCGCCACGCCTGCGGGCCTGCGCCGCATCGAAACACTGCGCCTGGGCGATCTGGTGATGACCCGCGACAACGGCATGCAGCCGGTGCGCTGGATCAGCCAGTCAACGGTCCCGGCCCAGGGCAACCTCGCGCCGGTCCGCATAAAGGCCGGCCAGTTCGGGGCGGAGCGCGACCTCTTGGTCTCGCCGCAGCACCGGATGCTGTTCTCCGGTTCACAGGCCAGCCTGCTGTTCGGTGCAAGCGAGGTTCTGGTCTCTGCCGTGCATATGCTGAACGACCGCTCTATCCGGCGGGAGCCGGGCGGCACGGTGACCTATGTGCATGTGCTGTTCGGCCAGCATGAGATCATCTATGCCGAAGGCGCCGCCTCCGAGAGCTTCCACCCGGGCATTCAGGCTGTCTCAGCGCTGGAGGAACCGGTGCGCGAGGAACTGTTCCGCATCATGCCGGATCTGCGCTGGCACAGCGGCGAAGGCGGACGAACCGCCCGCCTCTGCGCCTCGCGCCATGAGGCCGCGCTGCTGCTGCCGCGCGCGCCGCAGGATCAGTAAAGCCCGCCGGAACTGACTGTGCCGAAGGTCGCCTTGGGCCCCAGAACGGCCGTGCCGCCGCTGGAGGTGGTGACCTGACGGCCGGACTGCTGAACTTCCTCGATCAGCGGCAGGTTCGACCCCATCGCAAAACCGCCATCATAGGTCAGGCCGAAGATCGGCTCCGCCCCGTCGCGGAAGTATTCCGCCACCACATAGGCGCCAGAAGCGCCATCAGGCAGGCGTGCGCCGGTGTAGCGGTCGATCTTGATGAAATGGCCGCCTTCCGGCACCTCGAATGGGCCGCCGCCGAATTTCTCGGTCGCCTTCTTCATGAACTGCTGGAACACCGGACCGCACATGGTGCCGCCATAGGCGCCGCGGCCCATCGGGCGGGGCTGGTCAAAGCCCATGTAGCAGCCGGCCACGATGTTGGAGGTGAAGCCGACAAACCAGACATCGCGGGAATCGTTGGTGGTGCCGGTCTTCCCCGCGGTGGGCACCGGCAGGTTGATCACGCTCGACGCAGTGCCGCGGTCAACCACGCCCTTCAGCATCGAGGTCAGCTGGTAGGCGGTGATCGGATCCATCACCTGCTCGCGGTCGGTGACAATACGCGGCGCCTGACCGGGCGCCAGCGTGGGATCGGAGCAGTCCACACAGTTGCGGTCATCATGGCGGTAGATGGTCTTGCCGAACCGGTCCTGCACCCGGTCTACCAGCGTCGGCTGCACCCGCTCGCCGCCGTTGGCGAACATCGCGTAGGCGGCCACCATCTTGTAGAGCGTGGTTTCCTCTGCGCCCAGCGAGTTGGCCAGGAATGGGCCCATATTATCATAGACGCCGAACCGTTCGGCGTAGCCCGCCACAACCGGCATCCCGACCTCCTGTGCCAGACGGATAGTCATCAGGTTCCGGCTCATCTCGATGCCGGTGCGCAGCGGCGTCGGCCCGTAGAACTTGTTGGTGGAGTTCTTGGGCCGCCACAGGCCCTGCGGCGTGTTGATTTCGATCGGGGCGTCGACGACGATGGTCGCGGGGCTGTACCCGCTGTCCAGCGCTGCCGCATAGACAAACGGTTTGAAGCTGGAGCCGGGCTGCCGCATCGCCTGGGTCGCGCGGTTGAACACCGAATGCTGGTAGGAGAAGCCGCCCTGCATCGCCAGAACCCGGCCGGAGTTCACGTCCATCGCAACAAAGCCGCCCTGGACCTCAGGCACCTGCCGCAGCGACCAGTGGCTGAAGGCGTCATCCTTCTTCTCGGCCCGCACCAGCACCACGTCGCCGCGGGCAAAGTTGTCGGCAAAACTGCCCTTCATCCACTTGATGTCGGAACGCGGCACCGACCCGGTGCCTTCACTGTGCTCAACACCGACGGTCAGGCGCTCGCCGCCAACTTCCAGCACCACCGCCGGATACCAGCGCCCGCCGAGCACGACATCGCGGGACACCTCGGTGTTTGCCAGCGCCGCACGCCAGGTGGCCTCGTCCTTCAGCTGTTCCTCTTCCAGCTTGATGCCGGTGCCGCGCCAGATCCCGCGGGAGCGGTCGTATTTCTCCAGGCCGCCGCGCATCGCCAGCGCTGCCTCGGCCTGCATGTCATGGTCGATGGTCGCGCGCACCGTAAAGCCGCCGGTGAAGAACTCGCCCTCGCCGAAGTCCTCGGTCAGTTGGCGGCGGATTTCATCGGTGAAGTAATCGCGCGGCGGCAGCGTGGTGCGGAAACCCTCGAAATCGCCGTTTTGGACAGACCGAAGCGGCTGTGCCACCTCGACCTCATACAAGTCCTTGGAGATATAACCGTTCTCGCGCATCTCCCGCAGCACGTAGTTGCGCCGCGCCAGCAGGCGCTCCTTCTGGCGCACCGGATGGTAATCGGACGGCGCCTTGGGCATCGAGGCCAGCGTCGCCGCCTCATGCGGTTCCAGCTCACCTAGGGTCTTGTTGAAATAGGTCTGCGCCGCTGCCGTCACGCCATAGGAGTTCTGGCCGAGAAAAATCTCGTTCAGGTACAGCTCCAGAATGCGTTCCTTGTCGAGCGTTTCCTCCAGCCGGGTGGCGAGGATGATCTCCTTGATCTTGCGCTCGGCCCGGCGGTCGCCGGACAACAGGAAGTTCTTCATCACCTGCTGAGTGATGGTGGACGCGCCGCGCACGTTCTGCCCGCGCGAGCGCACCGCTTCGATCGCCGCCGCGGCGATGCCGCGGGCGTCATAGCCGGAATGGCTGTAGAAGTTCTTGTCTTCCGCCGAGATAAAGGCCTGTTTCACCAGGTCCGGGATCTCATGCGACGGGGTGAACAGGCGCCGTTCCTTGGCGAATTCATCAATCAGGTGCCCCTCGCCCGAATAAATCCGGCTGATCGTCGGCGGCTGGTACTGGGCCAGCGATTCATGGCTCGGCAAGTCGCGCCCGTAGATCCAGAACACCGCCCCGATGGTCAGCGCCACCATCGCCACGCCAAGGGTGATGGTGCTGAAGATGGAACCGAAGAAAGAGAATATGAACCTGAGCACGGATGTTGGCCTTTCACGCGGGGTGCCGCCTATATAGGGACGGCAAGCGCCCGCGTCAAAACGGGAAACGGAGGAGATGCGCCGGGGAAGGTGGGAAAATCCTAGCAGATTTCACCCCATCCAGCCCCGATTTGCAGGTGACCCGCCGATTCAGGCGCAAATACGCCTACTGCCGCACCAGCGCCCGGCGGGCATCATCCTGCGCGCGCCAGGCGATCAGCCCGTTGAGAATGCCGCGTGCCGCTTTGGCCCGCCACTCTGCGTCCACCAGATTCTTGATATCGCGCTTGCTGGACAGAAACCCAAGCTCCACCAGAACAGATGGGATATCAGCGGATTTCAGCACCGAAAACCCGGCAGAGCGCAGCGGCCTGTTGTTGATCGGCCGCCCCTGCGCCCGCAGCCCGTCTATCAGCGCCGCCGCCAGCGCGTCACTGCGCGGCTGGGTTTCCTGACGGGCCAGGTCCAGCATCACAGCCGTCACGCCGTCGTCAGCCTGACTGAGGTCGGTGCCAGAGAGCAGGTCACCGCGCAGATGCCGTTCCGCCAGCTTGGCCGAGGCTGCATCAGAGGCTTCCTTGGACAGGGTATAAACCGTAGACCCATGCGCGCGGCCTTCGGAGATTGTGTCCGCATGCAGCGAGATGAACACATCCGCCCCGGCCTGATGCGCCATTGCGATGCGCCGCTCCAGCGAGACAAAGTAATCGTCATCGCGGGTCATCTGCACGGTGAACTGGCCGGACCGCACCAGCGCCTCTCCCAGTTCGCGGGCGAATTGCAGCATCAGGTGCTTTTCGACGACCACCTCCGTCTCGGCACCCGGATCAATGCCGCCGTGGCCCGGATCCAGCATCACCAGCAGCGGCGCGTTCTCATCCCGCTCCGCGTTGGCCTCCATGGTCTCCGGTGCGGGCAGGTCCCAGCGCGGGTCCTGCGGCGCCCCGGCGCTGGCGGCAAACTCCTCCGCTGCGGCCTGTTCCAGCGCAACTGTCAGTGTTGCGGCCGCTGTCACCTGATCAACCGACAAAGCGGCAGAGGCCACATTCATCGGTTCCGCCAGCTGCAGCACCAGCCGCGACCAGCCGGGAACATAAGTGCCGAATTGCGCCGCGGTGACCTTTTCCCCCTTCAGCAGCTTCTCTGCCGTCAGCCCGGTCCAGTCGACCTCCTGGAAATCCAAAACCAAACGCGGCGGCTCCGTCAGGGTGAACAGCCGGTACGGCACCCCCTGGCTGAGGCCCAGGGTGATCTCAGCCCCCTGCCCGGCGTCCCGCACATGGCTGGCGCCGGCGTCAATGCGCGCCAGGCCGCTGAAGCTGCTGCCGGACTGCGCCCAGGCGCTTGCCGCCAAGGCCCAGATCAATGCGGTGAGTGTGATCAGTCTGCCCATATCTGCCTCATGCCTGGCCCTCCGGCCTTTTGGCCGGCAGACTAGGCAATTTGCGCGTGATTGGAAATCCGCCTTCTGCGTCTATCCGCGGCTCAGTCCCGAGACGCCATGAACAGTGCCAGCCGCGCCAGGCCTTCCTCGATATCCGCGGTCGAACGCGCGTAGGAGAACCGCAGCGTGGTGGCGCCGCGGACGGGATCGAAATCCAGCCCCGGTGTCACAGCAACGCCCGCCTTTTCAAGGATTTCCGCAGCAAAGCTGCGGCTGTCATCGGTCAGGTCCGAAACATCGGCATAGACATAAAACGCCCCGTCCGGCGGTGCGATCTTAGTGAAACCGGCCTTGGGCAGCCCGTCCAGCATCAGCTGGCGGTTCCTTGCGTAAACGGCGAGGTTATCCCGCATTTCATCTTCGCAATCGAGTGCCGCCAGGGCTGCTACCTGGCTGGCGTGCGGCGCGCAGATGAACATGTTCTGGGCAATGCGTTCGACCACCCGCACATGATCCTCCGGCACCACCATCCAGCCAACCCGCCAGCCGGTCATCGAAAAAAACTTGGAGAAGGAGTTGATGACATAACACTCGTCGGTCAACTCCAGCGCCGTGACCGCCTTCGCCTCATATTCCAGCCCGTGATAAATCTCGTCGGATATGAAGCTGGCGCCCTCGCCCTTTGCTGCATCAATCAGCGCGCCCATCGCCGCGCGGTCCAGCATGGTGCCGGTCGGGTTGGCGGGTGAAGCCACCATGAGACCCGACAGTTTCTGCCCTGCAATGTCCGCCGCGACCGGCTGCAGCCGGTTTTCCGGTGCCGTCTGGATGTCCACCGGCACCAGCCCCAGCGCCTTCAGGATCTGCCGGTAGGAGGGATAGCCCGGCGCGCCGATACCCACGCGGTCGCCGCTGTCAAAAAGCGCAGTGAAGCTGAGCAGAAAAGCGCCGGAGGAACCCGGCGTCACGATCACCCGTTCCGGGTTCAGATCGACGTTGTACCACTCGCCGTACAGCTGCGCGATCCGCTTGCGCAGGGCTGGCAAGCCCAAGGCAACAGTGTAGCCCAAGGCATTGTTTTCCAGCGCATTCCCCAGCGCCTTAAGCGCACCCGAGGGCGCCCCGGTCGAAGGCTGGCCCACCTCCATGTGGATGATATGGCGGCCTGCCTCCTCAGCCTTGCGGGCAGCCTCCATCACATCCATCACAATGAAGGGATCGACCTCGGACCGGGTTGAGTTTCGCATGCTAATCTCCCAATGTGCGCGCATGAGTTTTGACCGTTTCTTCCGGCTGGCGTCAATCCCGGCTCTTCTGGTTTGCGCGCTTGTCCAATTTGCGGCCGCGGCGCAGGCGGCGTCGATCTCGCTCCTGCGCGATCCGGACATTGAACATGGGCTGAACAGGCTGGCCGCCCCGGTTCTGCGCGCCGCGGGGCTGAACGCAAACCGGGTGCGCATCCTGCTGGTCAATGACAGTTCCTTCAACGCTTTCGTCCTGGATTCCCGGACGATTTTCGTGAATTACGGGCTGATCCTCAAGGTTACCTCGCCAGAGATGCTGCAGGCCGTGCTGGCCCATGAGGCCGCCCATATCACCAATGGCCATCTGTCGCGGCGGATGCAGAACCTGCGCTCGGCCAACAGCGCCGCGGGACTTGGTCTGGCACTGGCTGCGCTGGCTGCGGCGGCAGGCGGCGGGGATGCCGCAGCTGGTATTGCCATCGGCACCCAAAGCTCGGCCTTCCGCAGCTTCCTGGCCCACACACGGGCCGAAGAAAGCAGTGCCGACCGCTCTGCCGCCGAATACCTCAACCGTGCGGGCATCAGTCCGCAGGGGCTGGTCGATCTGCACCGGGCCTTTGCCGGCCAGGAAGTGCTGAGCGCCGGCAGCCAAGACCCATACACCCGGTCCCATCCCCTCAGCCGCGACCGCATGCGTGCCGCGCAAGCCTACCTTGCGGCCTATGGCGACAAGGGACAGACCGATGCGGAGGCGCAATACTGGTTTGCCCGTGTCCGCGGCAAACTGTCGGCTTTCACCCGGGCCCCGAAATGGACCCTGCGCCGGGTGCGCGAGGAACAGTACAAGGACGTCCGCCTGATGCGCGAGGCCGCGGCCTATCACCGGCAGAACAGCCTCAAGAAAGCATTGAATGCGATCAATGGCGCGCTGGCTGCGCGCCCCTCCGATCCTTTCTATCATGAACTGAAGGGGCAGATCCTGATCGAAAACCGCCAGTGGTCAGCCGCACTTGCCGCCTATGGCAAGGCGGTCAGCCTCGCCCCCAAGGACCCGCTGATCCTGACAGGCTACGGCCGCGCGCAACTGGCGGCGGGACAGCCCAAGGCGGCGCTCAAATCCATGGAACGTGCCCGCGCCATCGACTTCCGCAATACGGTGCTGCTGCGCGACATGTCACTGGCCTATGCCAAGACCGGGCAGAACGGCATGGCCGCCCTGGTCACCGCCGAACGCTATGCCCTGCAAGGGCGTCTGAATGATGCAGGCATTCACGCCAAACGGGCCGTGGCCCAGCTGCCAGCAGGATCCCCCGCCGCGCGGCGGGCAACCGATGTGCTGGTGGCCTATGAACAAGCTCAGAAGAGAAAGAGACGGAAATGACCCTTTTCACCCGCACCGCCACCGCCGCGGCCACTGCCATCGCCCTTTTGGGTGCCCCGGCGCAGGCTTTTGACATCAACGCGATGTCGGAGGCTGAGCGCGAGGCCTTTGGCAAGGAAGTTCGCAGCTACATTCTGGCAAATCCGGAACTGATCCTGGAGGCGGTTGACCTTCTGGAGCAGCGCCAGCAGCAGGCCGAAGCTGTGCGCGATGACGCGCTGGTCGCCGATAATCTGGAGGAACTGGTCAACGACGGCTATTCCTGGGTTGGCGGCAATCCCGAAGGCGACATCACCCTGGTCGAATTCATGGACTACCGCTGCGGCTACTGCCGGCGCGCCGCGCCTGAAGTGGCCAAGCTGCTGGAAAGCGATGGCAACATCCGCCTGGTGATCAAGGAATTCCCGATCCTGGGCGACGCCTCTGTGCTGTCGGCGCGCTTTGCCGTCGCCACCAAGCAGGTGGCGGGCGGCGACGCCTACAAGAATGTGCATGACGCGCTGATCGAGTTTGGCGGCGAGCCGAACGAGGTGGCGTTGCGCCGCCTGGCCGAAGGCTTGTCGCTGGATGCCGAGGCGATTTTCGCAAAGATGGACAGCGAGGAGGTGACTGCCGAGCTGCGCCAGACCCGGGCGCTGGCGCAAAAGATGGCGATCTCCGGCACCCCGACGTTTGTTCTGGGCACCGAACTCCTGCGCGGCTACCTGCCCGCCGATCAGATGGAGCTGATGGTGGCTGAGATCCGCGAGCAGCAGAGCTGAGATACAATCTGAACCGGTTGAACCGGGGCGCTGCCCCGGACCCCGGAGTAATTAGGTAAAGATGAAGGAGCGGAAGCTTACTCCGCCGCCTCTTGAGCCGCCTCGATCTGGGCGGCCTTTTTCTCGACCTCCTCAACGATGTGGTCGACCATCTGCTCGTTGGACATCTTGTGGCTGGCCTTGCCCGCCAGATAGACCATGCCGGAGCCCGCGCCGCCGCCGGTAAAGCCCACATCCGTCATAAGCGCCTCGCCCGGGCCGTTCACCACGCAGCCGATGATGCTGAGGCTCATCGGGGTATGGATATGGGCCAGCCGCTCCTCCAGCGTTTCCACCGTCCTGATCACGTCGAACCCCTGCCGCGCGCAGGACGGGCAGGAGATGATGTTGACGCCGCGGTGGCGCAGGCCGAGGGACTTGAGGATCTCGAAGCCCACCTTCACCTCCTCCACCGGGTCGGCAGAGAGGCTGACCCGCAGCGTGTCGCCGATGCCCATCCACAGCAGCTGGCCCAGGCCGATGGCGGATTTGATGGTGCCGGAGACAAAACCGCCAGCCTCGGTCACGCCAAGATGAATGGGCGCGTCGGTAGCTTCAGCCAGCTGCTGATAGGCGGCGGCGGTCATGAAGACGTCGGAGGCTTTCACCGAAATCTTGAATTCGTGGAAATCATGATCCTGCAGGATGCGGATATGGTCGAGACCGCTCTCCACCATTGCCTCCGGACAGGGCTCGCCGTACTTGTCCAGCAGATGCTTTTCCAGACTGCCGGCATTCACCCCGATGCGGATTGAGCAATTGTGGTCGCGCGCTGCCTTGATCACCTCGGCCACGCGCTTCTCGTCGCCGATGTTGCCCGGGTTGATGCGCAGGCAGGCTGCGCCGGCCTCGGCGGCCTCAATGCCGCGTTTGTAGTGGAAATGAATGTCGGCAACGATCGGCACCGGGCTTTCGCGCACAATTTCCTTCAACGCCTTGGAGGAGGCCTCATCCGGCACCGAGATCCGCACCAGATCGGCGCCTGCCTCTGCCGCGGCCTGGACCTGCGCGACCGTGGCTGCCACATCAGTGGTCAGCGTGTTGGTCATGGTCTGCACCGCAATCGGGGCGTCGCCGCCGACGGGCACGTTGCCTACATGGATCTGACGGCTTTTGCGGCGTTCGATATGGCGCCACGGGCGGATGTGATTGATCGACATTACGGCTGGTGTCCCGGCTGGATCCTGTTGGGGATTAGATACGTGCAGACGCCCGGCGCTGCAATGGCAGCACCGGGCGTTCGGCAAGAATTCCATTGGCAGGATTACTCGGAGGGTTGCTGGATCTCTGCCTGAAGTTGCGCCACCAGCGTCGCCAGCGCCTCGTTGCTGCCGTCCTGCAGATCCGCCAGTTCAAACCGGCCGGTGATCGCATCCATCGACAGCTCGACATTCTTGGTGACCTGACCGCGTTCGCCGACCGGGCCGAAATGCTGGCCGTTCACGGCAAAGTAAATTGCGCTGCTTTCACCGGTGCGCAGTTTCGGCGCATCCTCGGTCGCCGGCACCTGGAACCGCTGGCCCGCGTCCATGATGGTTTCCAGGATCACGCTGCCGTCCGCCGCGGTGACCTGCACCCAGGAAGGACGCACTGCAACCATTTCGACACCCGGCGTAACCGCGGCCAGAACCTGCGGCACCTGCGGTCCCTGCTCACCCTGCTGAAGCGGCCCGGCGCCGTCAAACGGCAGGCTGGCCTCCGCAAGGCTGACCGTGGGCACATCCGGCGCTGCAAAGTTGCCCAGCGTCGAAGGGTCAATGGTGGAGATCGGCGCATCGCGCGCCACCAGCACCGGCACATCCAGCGCCTGCGGGCGGTAAAGCCGGTCCAATGCCTCAGCCGCGGGATCCTGAGCGCCGTCGGCAACCTCCAGCACCGCGCTGCTCAGCGGGTCGAGATCCGCCAGCACTGCCGGGGTCTGATCCACCGGTGCAAACTGCACCTGCTGCACCTCTTTCAGGACGGCCCAGCCGCCATAGGTAATGCCGCCAATCAGGCCGGCCAGCACCATCAGCGAACCGACGGCGCGCAGCTCAATCTGGCTGAGGATACTGCTGGGCGCGGGAATGAACGGGGTATTCGGTGAGGCAAAGGCATCGCCGCCCAGCCCTTTAGACGCAACAACCGGCGCTTTGCCGGATTTGCTGCGGCTGGAGGCCTCGGCCGACATGCCGTGCGCCACGGAGAAGCCGCTTTCCTTGCAGAAATCCTGAAACGCCTGTTCGGCATCCATGTTCAGATAGCGCGCGTAGGAGCGCACATAGCCGGCGATGAAGCCCGGCGTGTCAAAAGCGGAAGGATCGGAGTTTTCGATGGCAGCGATATAGGAGGCCTTGATCCGCAGTTCGCGCTGGACGTCGAGCAGCGATTTGCCCATCGTCGCCCGCTCGCCGCGCATCACGTCGCCGAGCTTCAGCTCGAAATCGTCAAAACCCTTCGGCTCTGCCGTTCCGCCATGCTCATCTTGCTTGCGCTGGGTGAAGCGCCCGATCATGCCTGCCGTCCCATACTATGCCTGCCGCCATCGTTTCTGAACGGTGAAAGAATCACATCCGCGACTCAGATCCGTTGATTGATTAGCAACAGCGTAACACACTCAGTGTTAATTTACACTGATCAGTAAGTTACCCGGCAAGTTCGGCACGATTCAGCGCACAATGCGACCACAATGCGTCCATTGCATGGACCAGCGCGTCGATCTCCTTGGGTCCGTGCACCGGCGAGGGGGTGAAACGCAGGCGCTCGGTACCGCGCGGCACGGTGGGGAAGTTGATCGGCTGCACGTAGATGCCGTAGTCCTCCAGCAGGTGGTCGGACAGCACCTTGGTATGGACCGGATTGCCGACGATCACCGGCACGATGTGGCTGCCGTGATCGATGATCGGCAGACCCAGCCCTTTCAGTCTCAGTTTCAGCACCTTGGCCTGGTCCTGATGCTTGTCGCGCAGGTCCTGCGCACCCTTCAGATAGGCGACTGAGGCCGCTGCCCCGGCTGCCACGGCAGGTGCCAGCGAGGTGGTGAAGATAAAGCCTGGCGCATAGGAACGGATGGCGTCGCACATCTTGGCCGAAGCCGCGATATAGCCGCCCATCACGCCATAGGCCTTGGCCAGGGTGCCATTAATGATGTCGATGCGGTAGGCCAAGCGGTCGCGCTCCGTGACGCCGCCACCGCGGGGGCCGTACATGCCAACCGCGTGCACCTCGTCGATGTAGGTCAGCGCGCCGAATTCATCCGCCAGATCGCAAATCTCGGCAATCGGCCCGAAGTCGCCGTCCATCGAATAGACCGATTCGAAGGCGATCAGCTTGGGCGCCTTTGGGTCGTCGGCTTCCAGCAGTTCGCGCAGGTGGGCCACATCGTTGTGGCGGAAGATGCGCTTGGCGCCGCCATTGCGGCGCACGCCTTCGATCATGGAGGCGTGGTTCAGCGCGTCGGAATAGATGATCAGCCCCGGGAACAGCTTGGGCAGAGTGCTCAGCGTCGCGTCATTGGCGATATAGGCCGAGGTGAACAGCAGCGAAGCTTCCTTGCCGTGCAAGTCGGCCAGTTCGGCCTCCAGCTGCTTGTGATAAACCGTGGTGCCGGAGATGTTGCGGGTGCCGCCGGAGCCTGCGCCGGTTGCATCGATGGCGTCATGCATCGCATCCAGAACCAACGGGTTCTGGCCCATGCCCAGATAATCGTTGCCGCACCAGACGGTGATGTCCTGCTTGCTGCCATCAGGCCGGTTCCACACCGCATGCGGGAAATGGCCCTTCTTGCGCTCGATGTCGATGAAGGTCCGGTAACGGCCCTCTTCGTGAAGGCTGGCAATCGCTGCGTCCAGTTTCGCGGTATAGTCCACCGGCATCTCCATAGCTAAATGTGCTCCTGCGGAGCACGCGGGCTGTGTAAAGGGCACGGGTCTTCTGACGATTAGGCCACAATCACGTTCACGATTGGTTACCTGAGGCAGTCCCTTCGATCAACTGCATACGCGCCGCCAAGGGTGCGCAACATTGATGCAGGTCAAATAAAACTTAAACAAAGGCCGGGCAAGGACAGCTGCGGCCAACCTTTGGCCGTTTGCGTCGTATCTGTTTCCGGAAATTCCTAATAATGCGCAGGATCGGAAACCTCAGCAGCGGAAAATGCCAGGGATTTCCGGCCCTGAGGCCTCTGGCCCCTCCTCAATCACGCTGCTAGGGTCCGCGGCAAATCGGCCCGTTTCCCGGGCCTCCCCGGACAAACAGGAGAGCAAGAGATGGCACTGAATGACGTTCTGGACCGGATCGACGCAGAGCTGGACGCAGCCACCGAACGGCTGATGGAGCTGTTGCGGATCCAGTCCATTTCCACCGATCCGGCCTACAAGGCAGAGTGCGACAAGGCCGCCGACTGGCTGGTGGCAGATCTGAACTCCATCGGCATCAAGGCGGAAAAGCGCGTGACCCCGGGCCACCCGATGGTGGTCGGCCACGTGGGCGAGGAAAACACCGATGCGCCGCATGTGCTGTTTTATGGCCATTACGATGTGCAGCCGGTCGACCCGCTGAACCTCTGGAACACACCGCCGTTTGAGCCGCAGCTGGAGGATACCCCGAACGGCACCGTGATCCGCGGCCGCGGGTCTTCGGACGACAAGGGCCAGCTGATGACCTTTGTCGAGGCCTGCCGTGCCTGGAAGGCTGTCAACGGCTCCCTGCCCTGCCGCATCACCTTCTTCTTCGAGGGTGAAGAGGAAAGCGGCTCCCCCTCGCTGATCCCCTTCATGGAGGCCAACGCCGAGGAGCTGAAAGCCGATATCGCGCTGATCTGCGACACCTCCATGGTGTCGCGCGGGGTGCCGTCGATCTCCTCGCAGCTGCGCGGCATGCTGAAGGATGAGTTCACCCTCATCGGCCCCCGCATCGACCTGCACTCCGGCCATTACGGCGGCCCCGGCCTGAACCCCCTGCGTGAGCTCAGCCGCATCGTCGCCTCCTTCTATGACGAGGAAACCGGCAAGGTCGCCGTCGACGGCTTCTATGAAGGCGTGCATGAGGTGCCCGAGGACCAGCTGCGCCAGTGGGAAGGCTGCGGCTTTGACGAGAAGGACTATCTCGACAACGCCGGCTACACACAGGCGCATGGCGAAAAGAACCGCTCGGTGCTGGAACAGCAATGGGCGCGCCCGACGCTGGAGGTGAACGGCCTCTGGGGCGGCTACAACGGCGCCGGCTCCAAGACCGTGATCCCGTCAGAGGCGCATTGCAAGATCACCTGCCGCCTGGTGGGCGACATGGACCCGGACGCGCTGCGGGTGAAGATCCGCAACCATGTGGAGGCGCAGCTGAAACCCGACTGCAAGGTGGTCTGGGACAATGATCTCGAAGGCTCCAAGGCTTCGGTCATGGACATCACCCGCCCCGAATTCACCGCCGCCCGCGCCGCGCTGTCGGACGAGTGGCAGCGCGAAGCGGTGTTCTGCGGCATGGGCGGCTCGATCCCGATCGCGGGTTTCTTCAAGTCGATCCTGGGCATGGAATCGATGCTGGCAGGCTTTGCCAACGATGACGACGCCATTCACTCGCCAAACGAGAAATACGACCTGAAAAGCTTCCACAAGGGCATCCGCTCCTGGGCCCGCATACTGGACGCGCTGACGCAGAAGTAAAGACAGACGGGCGGAGGTTCTGCGGAGCCTCCACCCGCTCAAACGGTCACGATCTTGCAGGGGCGGAACCCCAGCCAGCGGGTGCTGAGGCCCGAGGACTTGATAGCCTTCTTTAAACGGTCCGAGAAAAACACGCGGCTGCTGACGCTGCGGTCCAGCCAAAGATCGAGTTCCCCGGCCGTCTCGGGATCCAATGCAATTTCATGGTCTCCGGCCATGGAGGGAAACCAAACTTTTCCAGTTCGGGCGGGCTCTAACCCGGTTGACTCTTCTGCCACCAGCGTCCGGCGGTCCTCCCGAATATGCATGAAGTACCAGCGTCTCGGGCGCAGGGTTTTCTGGTCGTACTCGTAAAGCGGCACCTCGTGGAACCGTGTGCGGCCCATGTTGAAGGTCCGCAAGAGGTCGTGCATTGTTCCAGAAACAATGACCAGCCCCTGGTGCCCCATGAACAAATCCGGGAGGTTGTCCTTTTTCTTGCTGGAGAGGTCCCGCAGCGCAAAGAAAATATAGGCTGGATATTCGTCAGTGTTGATTTCTGGTTCAATCCCATAGGCATAGCGACGTTGGAAGGCAACGCGCCACTTCAGATCGGCACCGGGAAAGAAGAAGTCTAAAGATTTGATATTCCCGGGAGAGCTGAGGAGCTGGGATTCCCAGATTTTTTGGTGCGGCACAGCGGCCTCCATCGCATACAGGCCTGAGACGAGAACTGTTTTCCCGGCTACCTCTGCCAGCCTCAAAACACAACCGTAAGCTGCTTCACTCTGACACGTTTCCAGCCACCCCGCCCCCCCTCGCAACATCCCGGAAACGCACACGGACGCCCTCCCGCCCGTCATCGGCGCTCTGATGAGCCCCTCTTCCCGTTGGGCCTGGCGCCGCCGCCGGCGGCGCGCGCCGTGCCTCCGCACGGCGCCGGGCCCAAGGCTTGCTGTGCGGCATCTTTGATGCCGCGCCAAGGCGCGGGAGACCTCCGCTTTCTCCCGAACGCAGCGGCAGGCTTGATCCGGCGCGCGGCTCTGGCTCCAATATGCTTGACGCCGCCGCCAAGGGAGAGACCCATGCCATCCTCTGAAAACACCGGCACCCTTCAGGTGAACGGCCAGGAAATCGCCTATTCCCTCCAAGGCAGCGGCCCGCCGCTTTTGCTGCTGCACGGTTTCCCCCAAACTAAAGAGATGTGGGAAGACTCCGCCCCGCTCCTCGCCCGACACTTCACCGTAGTGACAGCCGATCTGCGCGGCTATGGCGCCAGCTCCAAACCCGACGGCGTGGAAGCCATGAGCTTCCGCAACATGGCAGCCGACCAGCTGGCGCTGATGCAGGCACTGGGATATCCGCGCTTTCACCTCGCTGGCCACGACCGCGGCGGCCGCACCGCCCACCGGCTGGCGCTGGATGCGCCCGAAGCCGTCGCCAGCCTCACCGTGATGGACATCATCCCGACGCATCTGCTGCTGGATCAGCTTACACAGCAGGTCGCCCGCGCCTATTACCACTGGTTCTTCCTGGCCCAGCCCGCGCCGCTGCCGGAACGGATGATCGGCGCCGATCCGCAAGCCTATTTCGAAAGCTGCCTGCTGGGCTGGGGCGGTGCCTCGCTCTCAGATTTCCCGCCTGTCGCACTGGCCGCCTACCGCCGGGCCTGGGCGGACCCGGCCTGCGTCCATGCCATGTGCAACGATTACCGTGCCGCGATTGAGGTGGACTTCCACGACGACGCCCGCGATCTGGGCCGTCAGATCCACTGCCCCTCGCTGGTGCTTTACGGTGCAGATGGCGCCATGGCCCGGGCTTATAACGTTGCCGCCGCCTGGGAGCCGCACCTGCAGGACATGTCTGCGCGCAGCGTGCCTGGCGGGCATTTCTTCATCGACAGCGCCCCGGCCGAAACCGCTGCGGCAATGCTTGACTTCCTGACCCCGCTGCCGCCGCCCTGAAACTTCGCCCGGCTCCGCTCCGCGGCTTTGATGTTCGTTTTACGCACCCGGTTAAGACTTGCTTATCGCTCTTGCCCTAGCCTTGCGGAAGCAAGCATGCGGCCAGCAAACGGAGGCAGAAATGACACAAAGCAGGTTCAACCGCCCGCCAGGGTTCGAAGGCAACCAGACCGACCCGGAGGAAAGCTACCGCGCCGGTTACCAGCACGGCACAAGGGTGCTGCTGCGCTACCTGGAATCCAACCCCAAGCCCGACCTGGACCGGCTCAAGAAATGGGTGGATGCGGAGCTGACCGGCTGGCGTCACGATACCGAGGCAGCCCCGAACCCGCCGGCTATCTAACCGCTCTGCTTCAGCCGCAGACCGCTTGCCTGACCCGACTCCCGCGGTCAGGCTGGTGCCATGACACAATCGATTCTGACCGACGGCCCGCGACTGGCCGATTTCCTCGCCTTGGAAACCCAGGTCTGGGAGGCATTGGTTGCGGGTGACCCGGAGGCCGACGGCCGAATGCTGACAGAGGACTTCCTAGGCGTCTATCCCAGCGGCTTTTCCGGTAAGACAGGCCATTGCGACCAACTGAAAAACGGACCGGTGATGGCGGGCTACCGCCTCAGCGACGCACAACTGCGTATTATCAGCCCGGATTCCGTGCTGCTCAGCTACCGCGCGGCCTATCTGCCCGCTGGCACCACGGCATGGAAATCGATGCTGATTTCGTCTCTGTGGGAGAAACGCGCAGAAGGCTGGCGCAACAGCTTCAGCCAGGACACTCCCGAAGTCACAGCGGACCCGGAAAAACCACCGGAACACGGATGACAAACGCCAGGTGCGCATCCAATTTTTTCAACTGAGGAAGAAAGTGGCGCGGTTGACGGGGCTCGAACCCGCGACCCCCGGCGTGACAGGCCGGTACTCTAACCAACTGAGCTACAACCGCGCATGGGCCTTTCGGCTATGATCCCCATCCGGGGCGGACCCTGAGACGCCAGGGCGGCGGGCGAAAGTGGCGCGGTTGACGGGGCTCGAACCCGCGACCCCCGGCGTGACAGGCCGGTACTCTAACCAACTGAGCTACAACCGCATTTTCGCCTTGCGGCGGACCGTTTCCGATCCAGATCCCCTCCGGGGCGGTCCCTGTTCAGCCCCGGGACGGGGCGCAGCAGTGGCGCGGTTGACGGGGCTCGAACCCGCGACCCCCGGCGTGACAGGCCGGTACTCTAACCAACTGAGCTACAACCGCCCGCTGCACATTCAGGCATCGCTGCCGAATGTTGGGCTGTAATATTCTCCGCCCCGTGACCCGTCAAGCGGTGTTTTGCCTTTTTCAGAACTTTCCCGGAAAAAAATGCAACGCCCTGGCCAACGCACTGAATCTGAATAAAAAACACAGCCGCAACAGACATTTGCGCGGGTGCGTCACGAAACCTGGACAGGGGGAGGATGGTGGGTCGTGAGAGGCTCGAACTCCCGACATCTTCGGTGTAAACGAAGCGCTCTACCAACTGAGCTAACGACCCGTTGAGCGGGGATTTAGACAATGCCGCCGGACAGCGCAAGGGGGCATCGCAGATTTTTTTGCCAGCCCGGCCCGCTTATTCCATAACTGTTTCCATCCCGTTTTCCAGCACATAGACACAGCCCTGCCCGTTCGGCAGCGCCGCCATCCGGTCGCGGCTCAGCCCGCAGACAATGCCCCGCATCACCTGCCCCAAGAGCCCATGTGCCACCACCACCGACGGGCCGGTCAGCGACTGCATGAAATCCAGGATGCGGGCATGGAAACTGCCGTACCCCTCCCCGCCCGGCGCCTCGCAGAACAGGTCAAGGTTTCGCGGATTGGCGCCGTGGATATCCGGATATTCCGCAGCGACCTCCCCCAGCGTCATCCCCTGAAAGGCCCCGGCATAGGCCTCTGCCAGCCGCCCATCGGTCACAAAGGGCGCTCCGCCAAGGGCGATATCGGCGGTTTGCTGCGCCCGCCCCMGAGGCGAGGCATAACAGGCCGGGTTCTCTGCCATCACCGGCGCCATCAGCACGGCTTGGCGGCGGGCGTGCTCCACCCCCAGGGCTGTCAGCGGTGATTCCAGTTGCCCCTGGATGCGGCGCTCTGCATTCCACGCGGTCTGCCCGTGCCGCAGCAGCCAGATTTTCGGAAACTGCATGATATGCCCCCTGCCCGGTTTTGTTTCAGGCAAAGTGGTAACGCCGCATAAGCACCAGCGAAACCCCGGAAAAGCAAAAGGCGCTCAACCTTTTCAGGGAGCGCCTTTGGAAAATGATGGTGGGTGATAAGAGATTTGAACTCCTGACATCTTCGATGTGAACGAAGCGCTCTACCACTGAGCTAATCACCCGTGAGGCAGGCTTTTAACTGTCCGGTGCAGGCTCCGCAAGAGGGTCATTGGCAGATTTTTGCGCTTCCCGCGCATTTTCTTCAGCGGCGCTGTCTTCGGCTTTCCCGAGGTCAAATGGAGGGTGCAGCCGGCCAAAGGGACTGAGGTTCAGCCCCGCGCCCCTCCTGTCGCCATGAACCGGTCAGCAGGACGGCAGCGCGTCGCGTTGTATCATAGTCCGCAATGTGAAGCTGGACCGGGTGTTGCGGATACCGGGCACCCGCATCAGCCGGTTCTCAAGGAAACGGTCGAAATCCGGCAGGTCCTCCGCCACCACCCGCAAGAGGATGTCCCGCGTGCCGGTCATCAGGTAGCACTCCATCACCTGGTCGAACTTGCGCACTGCCGTCTCAAAAGCCTGCAGCGCATCGGTGGACTGCCGCTCCAGTTCCACCGCCACGAAAATCGTGACCGGCAGCCCCAGCTTAGCCTGATCCACCCGCGCCGAATAGCCCGCGATCACACCGCTGGCTTCCAGGTTTGCAACCCTTCGGGCGCAGGGCGTCGGGGACAGGCCGATCATCTCCGACAGTTCGGAAATCTTCAGCCGCCCGTTGCGCTGAAGCGCGGCGACAATCTTGCGGTCAATCGAATCCATGGAGCTTTCCTCTAACCTGACCACCAATTATGGCGGCTATCGCCAAAAGTTACAGCCCCAAGAGCTCTTTTTGGTGAAAACCGGCGTTTGCGCGCTGGTATTATCGGAAAAAGTTTTGGAGGAGCCATCCAGATGACAGTGACCGCCGTTGCGTCCAGCACCCACGAAGAGATTTACCGCGTAGAGGAGCCCTCTGTTGGCCTCCTGGGCTTTATCGCTGTGCATTCCACCCAGCTGGGCCCGGCGGCCGGCGGGCTGCGCATGCGTCCCTATGCCTGCGAAGACGAAGCCCTGACCGACGTCAAGCGCCTCAGCGAGGGCATGACCTACAAGAATGCTGCGGCAGGGCTGACCCTGGGCGGCGGCAAGGCGGTGATCATCGGCGATCCGGCCAAGGACAAATCGCCAGAGCTGCTGAGCGCCTTTGCCCGAGCCATCGAGGGCCTCGACGGCCGCTACATCACTGCCGAGGACATGGGCATGAGCCCCGCCGACATGGCGGTCCTGGCGGAGGAAACCCGCTTCGTGGCCGGTCTGGCCGACGGCGAGTTCGCCAGCGGCGACCCCTCGCCGATCACCGCGCGCGGCATCTTCAACGCAATCCGAACCACCCGTGCCCACAAGCACGGCAGCCGCGATCTGGACGGCGTCACCGTGTCGGTGCAGGGCCTGGGCCACGTCGGCTGGTACCTCTGCCAGTTCCTGCACGAGGCAGGCGCCAAGCTGGTGGTCACCGACATCGACGAGTCCCGTGTCGAGCAGGCAATTGCCGAATTCGGTGCTAAGGCGGTGCCGCTGGCAGAGATCTATAGCGCCGAGGCAGACGTTTTTGCCCCCTGCGCCATCGGCGGCATCCTGAACGCTGAAACCATCCCGCAGCTTAAGGCGGACACCGTGGCAGGCGGCGCCAACAACCAGCTGGCCACGGCAGAGGACGGCGCGGCGCTGCACGCCCGCGGCATCCTCTATGCGCCCGATTTCGTGGCCAATGGCGGCGGCATCATCAACGTCGCGACCGAGATCCAGAAGATCAAGGACCGCGAGGGCTTTGTTACCGAGAAGCTGCAGGCGCTGGATGAAACCATGGCGGCGATCCTGACCCAGGCCAAGGCGGCGGACGTCAGCCCAGCAGAAATGGCAATTGCCACGGTGCAAACCAAAATGGAACAGGCCAGCAAAGCCGCCTGAGCTTTTCTGACAGCAGCGCTGCGGGTGCACTCCCGCCTCCACAAGGCGCCCGGCCTATGGCCAGCCGCCATCCGGATTTTGGGCCCGGCGGCCTGCCCTGATCGGGCAGGCCGCGCGCCGCACCCGGGGTGCGGCGCCACGCCCAACGGCTGTGGCGGCGCTGAAAGCGCTGCCAGAAGCGGGCGGGAGCACCTGCCTCTCGTTCGCAACCGCCCAGAACAATATGCCCCGGCAAGAAGGGCCAGAACGGAAGAGAAAACTGAAAAGGGCGGCCCCCTCGGACCGCCCTTTCCTTTAATCTTATTGCCGGATCAGCGGATCAGTGCGCTGTTGCGCCTGCCCCCTCGCCGGAGCCTTTCAGCGCCGCCTTGGCAGCTGCGGCTTCCTCCGCCTCCTCATCCCACTCGATGGGCTCGGGCTTGGAGACCAGCGCGTGCTCCAGAACCTCGGACACATGGGACACCGGGATGATCTCCAGCCCTTCCTTCACATTGTCCGGGATCTCCGGCAGGTCCTTTTCGTTCTCCTGCGGGATCAGCACCGTCTTGATACCGCCGCGCAGCGCCGCCAGCAGCTTCTCCTTGAGACCGCCAATGGCGCTGGCATTGCCGCGCAGCGTGACCTCGCCGGTCATCGCAATATCCTTGCGCACCGGAATGCCGGTCAGCACCGACACAATCGCGGTCACCATAGCCAGGCCGGCGCTCGGGCCGTCCTTCGGCGTTGCGCCGTCCGGCACGTGCACGTGGATATCCAGCCGGTCGAACTGGGGCGGCTTGACGCCGATCTGCGGGCTGACCGAGCGCACATAGCTCGACGCCGCCTCGATCGATTCCTTCATCACATCGCCCAGCTTGCCGGTGGTCTTCATCCGGCCCTTGCCCGGCAGCCGCAGCGCCTCGATCGACAGCAGTTCACCCCCAACAGAGGTATAGGCGAGACCGGTGACAACACCCACCTGGTCCTCCAGCTCTGCCAGGCCATAGCGGTACTTTTTGACGCCCAGGAAATCATCCAGATTTTCCGCCGTCACAGTCACGCTTTCGGCCTCTTTCTTGACGATCTTGGTCAGCGACTTGCGCGCCACCTTGGCGATTTCGCGCTCCAGGTTCCGCACGCCCGCCTCGCGGGTGTAGGTGCGGATCATCTCGGTCACCGCATCATCGGTCAGCTCGAACTCCTTGGCCTTCAGGCCATGGTTCTTCACCTGCTTGGAAATCAGGTGCTGCTTGGCGATCTCGCGCTTTTCGTCCTCGGTGTAGCCCGAGAGCGGAATGATCTCCATCCGGTCCAGCAGCGGCCCGGGCATGTTGTAGCTGTTCGAGGTGGTCAGGAACATCACGTTCGAGAGGTCATATTCCACCTCCAGGTAGTGATCCATGAAAGTGTTGTTCTGTTCCGGATCCAGCACCTCCAGCATAGCGCTCGCCGGGTCGCCGCGGAAATCCTGGCCCATCTTGTCGATTTCATCGAGCAGGATCAGCGGGTTGGTGGTCTTGGCCTTCTTCAGCGCCTGGATGATCTTGCCGGGCATAGAGCCGATGTAGGTGCGGCGGTGGCCGCGGATCTCAGACTCGTCGCGCACGCCGCCCAGCGAAATGCGGATGAACTCGCGGCCGGTCGCCTTGGCCACGGATTTACCCAGCGAGGTTTTGCCCACGCCCGGAGGGCCGACGAGACACAGGATCGGTCCCTTCAGCTTGGCCGAGCGCTGCTGCACTGCCAGGTATTCGACGATCCGCTCCTTGACCTTCTCCAAGCCATAGTGATCCGCATCGAGGATCTCCTGCGCGCGGTTCAGGTCTTTCTTGACGCGGGACTTGTTGCCCCACGGGATCGACAGCATCCAGTCGAGGTAGTTGCGCACCACGGTGGCTTCCGCCGACATCGGCGACATGTTCTTGAGCTTCTTCAGCTCAGCATCGGCCTTCTCGCGCGCCTCTTTCGACAGTTTGGTGGCGGCGATTTTCTCTTCCAGCTCGGCGATTTCGCCTGCACCTTCCTCGCCGTCGCCCAGTTCCTTCTGAATGGCCTTCATCTGCTCATTCAGATAGTACTCGCGCTGGGTCTTCTCCATCTGGGATTTGACGCGGGTCTTGATCTTCTTCTCGACCTGCAGGACCGACATTTCGCCCTGCATCAGGCCATAGACCTTCTCCAGCCGCTCGCTGACAGAGAGCGTCTCCAAGAGTTCCTGCTTGCGGTCAACCTCGATGCCCAGGTGACCCGCCACCAGGTCGGCCAGCTTGGCCGGCTCCGCGGTTTCACCAACGGCAGACAGCGCCTCTTCGGGGATGTTCTTGCGGACTTTGGCGTACCGCTCGAACTCGTCGCCCACGGTGCGCACCAGCGCCTCGGTGGTGGTGACGTCACCCGGGATCTCGCTCAGTTCCTCGGCCTTGGCCTCGAAGAAGTTGTCGTTTTCCAGGAATTCGGTGATCTTCACCCGGCTCTGCCCCTCGACCAGCACTTTGACGGTGCCATCAGGCAGTTTCAGCAGCTGCAGCACATTGGCCAGCACGCCGACGGTGTAGATGCTATCGGTTTCGGGATCGTCCTCGGAAGGGTCGATCTGGCTCGACAGCAGGATCTGCTTGTCGTCGGCCATCACCTCTTCCAGGGCGCGCACCGATTTTTCCCGGCCCACGAACAGCGGCACAATCATGTGGGGGAACACCACGATGTCGCGCAGCGGCAGGACTGGGTAGGAGGAATTGAGTGGCTCTTGCATACTCGGTCCTTTGGTTAGGCAAGACGGCCCGGCCCCGGTATTGGCAGCTTTGGCCCGTCTCCTCATTGGATGTCTTTACTTGGTGGGGCGGCTCTGTGTTTTCAACCGCGCATCCTCAAGGCTGGGGCTCACCTTGCCCGCTGCGCGCCGGGACCACAAGGGCGCAAATGCAGGAAGGGTGAGCAAATGATGAAGGCCTTGCGGGGCTCCCCTGTGGATAACTCCGCAAGGGCCTGTCAGCGCCGCAACAGCGTGATCAAACCGCGCTCCAGCCGCCCGCCCGGGCCGGTTTCGCGGTAGGTTCCGCTCATCCGGCCCTGATCGACCAAAAACAACCGGATGTCCTGCCGCAGCGCCTCTCCGGTGCCGCTGTCACGCTCTGCCAGCAGGTTCAGCCGCAGCAGCTGATCCGCGCCGCAGGGCAGCGCGCCCAGCGCCAATTCATCCAGGAAAACTTCAGCGCCGTCAGCCAGATCGCCACGGCCGACGCTTTCGGCCCTGAGGCCGGTTCCAGGCTTCAAGTACGCCCGATCCTCGACCCCGATGGGCAGAAACCCCAAGGCGGCGGAATCCGCCACCAGCCGCCCGTTGCGGAATCCCAGCCGCAACACGTCACCGGTGCGTTGCGGCAGCGGCACCATTTCGATGCGCCCGCCAGTGTTCAGCGAGATTTCACCCGGCCCCTTCTGCACGATCCATTGCCCGCGCAATGCCTGCGAGCCGCCCTTGATCAAATCGTCAATGGAGATACGGCAGCCATCCAGCGGCGGCGCCTTGAAGAAGCTTGAGGCCTCCGCCAGGGATCCGGGCGCTGTGTTGCTCTGTGCAGTTTGCGCCTCGGCCACCGGAGCACCGCCCAGCAGGGCGGCCATAACCAGCGCACGCAACAATGTCATCGCCATCCTCCGCATTTTGGCGGCAGGATAGCGGAGAAGGTCTTCATAACAGGTGAACGCGGGCGCATGGCCCGCTATCGGCGGCCGGGCGTGTTCTGCCCGGCCGCAAGCCCTTAATCTAAACGTTAGAGGGCTACTCGGCCGCCACCTGCTCCAGCACCGGGTAGTCGGTAAAGCCTTCGTCCCCGCCGCCGTAGAAGGTTTCCGGATTGCCTTCGTTCAGCGGCGCGTCTGCTGCCAGCCGGTCCACCAGATCCGGGTTTGAAATGAAGGGGCGTCCGAAGGCCACGAGGCCGACTTCGCCGGATGCCGTCCGCGCCAGTGCAGTTTCGCGGTCATAGCCATTGTTGGCCATATAGGTGCCGGTGTAGAGCTTGCGCAGGGTCTCGAAATCGCCTGTACGGGCACCGCCGGTTTCCCCTTCAACCATATGCAAATAGGCCAGGCCATAGCTGTTCAGGCGCTGGATCAGCGGCGTATAAAGGCCGACGGGATCGCTGTCGGACACATCGTTGAAGGTGGCGAAAGGCGACAGACGCAATCCGACGCGATCGGCCTGCCAAACTGTCAGCAGCCCGTCCAGAACCTCGAACACAATCCGGGCGCGGTTTTCCGGCGATCCGCCATAGGCATCGGTGCGGGTGTTCACCCCGTCCTTCAGGAACTGCTCCAGCAGGTAGCCGTTGGCCGCATGCAGCTCGACCCCGTCGAACCCCGCGTCCTTGGCGTATTTCGCTGCCTGCACATAGTCGGCGATGACCCTCTGGATGCCATCTGCGCTCAGCGCCTCCGGCTGAGCCGTCGGCACGAAGCCTTCATGGGTGAAGGTCTGAGCCTCAGCCGCGGCATCGGTGGAGGACACGGCTTTGGTGCCTTCGGGCAGCAGCGAGTCATGCGTGATCCGCCCGACATGCCACAGCTGAATGACGATCTTGCCGCCCTTCGCATGGACCGCATCGGTGACCTTGCGCCAGGCTGCGGCCTGGGCCGCCGTGTGAATGCCCGGGGTCTGGATATACCCCTTCGCTTCGGGGCTGATCTGGCTGCCCTCGGTGATGACCAGGCCGGCGCCCGCCCGCTGGGCATAATATTCCGCATGCCGGTCCAGCACTTCTCCGGTTCGGTCGTCAGCCCGGTTGCGGGTCAGCGGCGCCATAACGATGCGGTTTTTCAGCTCGATTGCACCAGCAGTGCTGGCGGAAAACAATTCTTGGCTCACGGGGATTTCCCTCCGGTCAAAGTTTCCAGCAACAGGAATGTTGCCGGAAAGACCTGAGCATTCCGCCCCGCGCGTTCAAGCAGGGGCCAACCAGAACTGCTGCTCACCTGCGCACAGCAGACTGTTCAATTGCGCGGCTTTACAGCCGCTCAATATCGCCCTGTGCGCGGATGTCGTGGAAATCCTTCTGCCAGACCTCAAACGTGCCAGTGGCAATCGCCTCCCGCATACCCCCCATGATCTCCTGGAAATAATGCAGGTTGTGCCAGGTCAGCAGCATCCCCGAAATCATCTCGTTGGAGCGGAACACATGGTGCAGATAGGCGCGGGAGTAGTTCGCACAGGCCGGGCAGGAACAGTGCTCATCCAGCGGCCGCGGGTCGTCCTGGTGGCGCGCGTTCTTGATGTTCACCACGCCGTAGCGGGTGAAGGCCTGCCCGGTGCGGCCCGACCGCGACGGCAGCACGCAGTCCATCATGTCGATACCGCGGGCGACAGCGCCGACGATGTCGTCGGGCTTGCCTACGCCCATCAGATAGCGCGGCTTGTCTTCGGGCAGGAAACCGGGGGCATAATCCAGGCAATCGAACATCGCCTCCTGCCCCTCGCCCACCGCCAGGCCGCCCACCGCGTAACCTTCGAATCCGATCTTCTTCAGCGCCTCGGCGCTTTCCTCGCGCAGGTCCGGTTCCAGCCCGCCCTGCATGATCCCGAACAGCGCATGGCCGGGCCGGTCGCCGAACGCCTCGCGGCTCCGCTCCGCCCAGCGCATCGACAGCCGCATCGACTCGGCGATCCGGTCCCGCTCCGCAGGCAGCGCCGGGCATTCGTCGAAGCACATCACGATGTCGGCCCCCAGCAGCCGCTGGATCTCCATCGACCGTTCCGGCGTCAGCTCATGCTTGGAGCCGTCCACATGGCTCTTGAAGGTCACGCCCTTCTCGGTGAGCTTCCTGAGCCCCGCCAGCGACATAACCTGGAAACCGCCGCTGTCGGTCAGAATCGGGCGCTCCCAGTTCATGAACTTGTGCAAGCCCCCCAGCCGGTCGATCCGCTCCGCCGTCGGGCGCAGCATCAGGTGGTAGGTATTGCCCAGCAGAATATCGGCCCCGGTCGCGCGAACGCTTTCCGGCATCATCGCCTTGACGGTTGCGGCAGTGCCAACCGGCATGAAGGCAGGCGTGCGGATCTCGCCGCGCGGGGTATTAATGATACCTGTGCGCGCTTTGCCGTCGGTTGCCTTCAGTTCGAAGTTGAAAAGCTCTGCCATCTCGTATTCCTGCCGTTACACTCAAACCGGCATCCCGGTGATTCACCCCTAATGCCAAGGAGCCAAGCCCATGTCCACAGCCGACCCTGCACCGCAATTGAAACTCGGCTGGGAGGAATGGGTCAGCCTGCCGGACCTCGGCCTGCCCGCCCTGCGCGTCAAGGTCGACACCGGCGCCCGCACCTCATCGCTGCACGCCACCGGGATCGAAACATTCGGGCCCGCAAACGCCCCCAAGGTGCGCTTCATGGTGCATCCCATTCCCGGCCAGTATGATCTGGAAATCCCCTGTTCCGCCCTGATCAAGGACCGGCGCGAGGTCACCTCCTCCAACGGCGAAAGCGAAATGCGCTTTGTGATCGAGACGCCGATGGAGATCGCAGGACAGTCCTGGCCGGTGGAACTGACGCTGACCGACCGGCGCGGCATGGCCAAGCACATGCTGCTGGGCCGCCAGGCGCTGACCGAGAACGTGACCGTGGTTCCGGGCGAGCGCATGTGCCAGCCCGCACTGGACTATTCCGTCTACACCTCCGCCAATATCCGCAAATCCGCCCCCAAACGCGCCCTGCGCATCGCCGTTCTCAGCCGCGAGGACAATTACTCCACCCGCCGCCTGGTCGAGGAGGGCGAAAGCCGCGGCCACACGGTGGAGGTGATCAACACCACCCGCTGCTACATGGCTCTGAACGCGCTGGCGCCGGAAATCCACTACGACGGCAAGCGCCTGCCCCGCTATGACGCGGTGATCCCGCGCATTGGCGCCTCCGTCACCCAATACGGCACCGCACTGCTGCGCCAGTTCGAAACGCTGGGCACCTACTGCGTCAACGGGTCCGAGGGCATCACCGCCAGCCGCGACAAGCTGCACGCGCACCAGATCCTGGCCCGCCACAAGATCGGCATGCCCGCAACCGCATTCGCCGCTTCGCCAAAGGACACCGGAAGCCTGATCCAGATCGTCGGCGGCGCGCCCCTGATCGTGAAGCTGCTGGAAAGCACCCAGGGCAAGGGCGTGGTGCTGGCCGAAACCAAGAAAGCCGCCGAAAGCGTCATCACCGCATTCCGCGGGCTCAAGGCCAACTTCCTGGTGCAGCAGTTCGTAAAGGAAGCTGCCGGCGTGGACATCCGATGTCTGGTGGTCGGCTCCAAGGTGGTGGCCTCGATGAAACGCTCCGGGGCTGAGGGCGACTTCCGCTCCAACCTGCACCTGGGCGGCAGCGCCGAGGCGGTCCGCATCAGCAAGGAGGAGCGCACCACCGCCGTGCGCGCGGCCCGCGCCTTTGGTCTTAACGTGGCGGGCGTCGACCTGTTGCGTTCTGAGACCGGCCCCAAGGTGCTGGAAGTGAACTCTTCCCCCGGGCTGGAAGGGATCGAGAAGACCTCCGCCAAGAACATCGCGGGCCTGATCTACGCCGAGATCGAGAACCGGGTCCGCCCGGCGCCGCTGCGGCGGCTGAAGCCCACCAGCAACTGACCTGTGCTGGCAGGCCTGTCCGGGCTTGCCAGCCTGCGCCGCGACGCGTCATATACGCCGGAAACCCTTGAAACCGCCGCGGCAAACACCCATTTGTATACCATTGCACACAAAGGGGCCTGTCATTGAACAAGGCCAAGACCCCCGGCGCAGAGCCCCTGCCCGGCGCGCCGCCGGAACCGGCTGCGTTTGCAGCCTCTGCGGCCCCTGCTGATCCATCAAAGGAATTTTACATGAACGAAGACCTAATCCTCGAACTCCTGTCCGGCAACCTGCTGTATCTGCTGGGCGCCGTGCTGCTGGTCATCATTGTCCTGAAAGGCATCAAGATCGTGCCGCAGTCGGAAAAATACGTGGTCGAACGCTTCGGCCGCCTGCACTCGGTGCTTGGCCCGGGCATCAACTTCATCGTGCCCTTCCTAGACGTCGCCCGCCACAAGATCTCGATCCTAGAACGCCAGCTCCCGAACGCCACCCAGGACGCAATCACCAAGGACAACGTGCTGGTGCAGATCGACACCTCGGTGTTCTACCGCATTCTTGAGCCGGAAAAGACAGTCTACCGGATCCGCGACGTCGACGGCGCCATCGCCACCACCGTGGCCGGCATCGTGCGCGCCGAGATCGGCAAGATGGACCTGGATGAGGTGCAGTCGAACCGGGCCCAGCTGATCTCCCGCATCCAGGAAAGCGTCGAAAGCGCGGTGGACGACTGGGGCATCGAAGTGACCCGCGCCGAGATCCTGGACGTGAACCTGGATCAGGCCACCCGCGATGCGATGCTGCAGCAGCTGAACGCCGAACGCGCCCGCCGCGCCGAGGTGACCAAGGCCGAGGGCCAGAAACGCGCCGTTGAGCTGCAGGCCGACGCAGAGCTGTACGCGGCTGAACAAACCGCCAAGGCCCGCCGCATCCAGGCTGAGGCCGAGGCCTATGCGACTGAAGTGGTGGCCAAGGCGATTGCTGAAAACGGGCTGGAGGCTGCGCAGTACCAGGTCGCCCTGAAGCAGGTGGAGTCCCTGACTGCGCTTGGCAAAGGCGAAGGCAAGCAGACCATCGTGGTTCCCGCCCATGCGCTAGAGGCCTTTGGCAATGCCTTCAGCTTGCTGAAAGGAGGCAAGTGATGGACGCCCCCTTTTGGGCCTTGTGGTGGGTTTGGGGCGCCGGCGCGCTGGTGCTGGCCATCCTCGAGGTGCTGGCACCGGGCTTTGTCTTCCTGGGATTTGCCATCGGCGCCGCCGCGGTGGCACTGCTGCTGCTGGCCGGCGCCGGCATCACCCTGCCGCCGCTGCTCCTGATCTTCGCCGCCCTGTCGCTGGCGGCCTGGCTGGTGATGCGCAAGCTCTTCGCCCTGCCCAAGGGCCAAGTGAAGACCTTCAACCACGATATCAACGACTGATCCTTTGGCCGGAGCCCTCCCGGGCTCCAGTCCTGTCATGGTTTTGCATTCCTGCCTTCATCCGGCGCATTCGTTTCTCAGACAGCGTCTTGCTGCCCCGTCTGCCCGAACCGGATGCCAGCGCGTTTCTCTTCAACATCTCCAAGCCCGGCCGCTCCCATGACCTGACAAGGCACACTGGGTGTCCGGAAAGCATCCAGCTCTTGCTTGCAGCCTTTCACAAGTGCCGGAAGGCAGAACGCGCTGCGGGACAGAGCGGACTTTCGCTGCGCGCTCAGCCTGGGCAGGACCGAGTGTCTCCTGTGCGCAGAAAGCGGGCGTTGCAAACTCGGTCGTTTGACGTAGCCAGCCGAGGTTTTGTGCTGCAGTGCAGCCCGCCGTTCCGGTCGTTCGCTGCGGCCGCGAGGTTATGGAACCGGTTAACTTACACAGTGCGGGACGGAGCTGACTTTCGCTGCAAGTGCAGCTGATGCAGCCCTTAGTGCCGGGTTTGCTGCAGGTTTCTCGGACGCCAGCAGAAGATTCATCTCGGCGCACGCGCAGGCCTGCCAAATCTTCTGCACTGCGTCCCGATCCTCCGGACCAAAGGGACCCGGTGCCTAACTTCTCTGTGCAAACTGACAAGGTGGCGGCTCCCGCTCCAAAGATCCCAAACGGGGGAATATTGCCAGTAAGCGGGTTCAGCCCGGGTTCAGGATCGACTGAATCTCATCTATACGGGCCTTGGCAGCCAATCTTTCGGGGCTGTTGGGGAACAGGGACTCCATAAGCAGTTCCATTTGCTGGAGCGCGGTGTCCCGGCCGATGCCGCCTTCATGCAGCCCGCACCGCAACCACAGCCCGTCGATCATGACCGAAATCGCCAAGGCGACCTCCTCCGCCCTTTCCCGCTCTGCCAGCTGTTCCAGCGCATGCATCAGGTTTGAGCGCATCCGCTGGTGAATGGCGGTCTGTATCCTCTGGTAGCTTGGATTGTACGGGATCTCCGCGAGCAGCGACAGCCAGGCATGCGCAATCTTGGGAGTAAAAAACTGGCGCGAGAAGTTGGCTTCGATCACTGAATAGACCCTCTCCCAGGGCGTGTTTGAGCGAATCAAGAGCGCGCTGACTTCGCGGGCCAGGTCCGCATTGCCGTAGCGCAGGGCCATTTCCAGCAGCCGGGCCTTGTTTCCGAAATAGTGCAGGACGTTGGTCTTGGAGACGCCTGCGCGTTTGGCGACCTTCTCCACGGTGGTTCCGGAAAGCCCTTCTTCACTAAGGGTTTCGAAGGCAGCCTTGGAATATTCCTCGGTCCTTAGCCGCCACAGTTTGTTCCGCTTCATCCGTCTCTCCCAGAGCTGGCCCGAGTAAATATTTCGTTGACTCGAGTGTCAATGTGTACCTATCAGACTTTTTATAGACCAGTGAGTCTATACAATCAGGGAGAAAAAAATGAAGGCATTCTCGATTTCAGCTGCCCTTGGCATTTCGCTTCTGGGGGCGGGTTTGGCTGAAGCATCCTGCGAAAAAGTTCGGATGGCGGAGCCGGGCTGGACGGACCTGGCGCTCACTTCAGGTGTGGCATCCGTGCTGCTGAAGGGGCTGGGGTATGAGGCGGAAACAAAGGTGCTCGGCACCACGGTTACCTATGAGGCGATGGTCAACGGCGACCTGGATCTGTTCCTGGGATACTGGGACCCTGCCATGGCAACCTATTTTGCGCCCTATATCGAGGGCGATGCCATCGAGACGGTGAACCAGAACCTGGAGGGGGCGAAGTACACCTTTGCCGTGCCGAAGTACGTGTATGAGGCGGGCGTCACCAGCTTTGCCGACCTGGCCGCCCACTCAGAAAAGTTCGGCAGCCGCTTCTACGGCATCGAACCCGGCTCAAACACGCAGATGATGGATATCATCGACACGAATGCCTTCGGGCTGGGCGGCTGGAACGTCGTTGAAAGCTCGGAGCAGGGCATGCTGGCGCAGGTGCGCAGGGCCGTATCGCGGGAGGATTGGGTCGTGTTCCTCGGGTGGGCCCCGCATCCGATGAACGTGGAATTCGACATCGAGTACCTGAGCGGCGGCGACGACTATTTCGGTCCGGACTTCGGGGCCGCGACAGTACATACCCAGACCCGCGCGGGCTATACCGAGGAATGCCCGAACATCGGGCGCCTGATCGCCCAGCTGGACTTTACCGTGCCGATGGAAAGCGAGGGCATGGGGTACATCATCAACGATGGTGAAGATCCCGAAGAGGCTGCGATGCGGCTGATCAAACAGCACCCGGGCATGCTGGACGGTTGGCTGGACGGAGTGTCCACCCTTGCAGGCGGCCCGGGACTGCCCGCAGTCCGCGCCTATACCGGGCTGGAATGACCATCATGGAGTGGCTCATTCCTCACACCGCCAAGGCAAATGGCCAGCCGGTGCAGCTCGGCTACTGGGAGGCCGGTGATCCGGCTGCCCATCCCGTTGTCCTCTTGGTCGGGCTAGGCATGCAGGCGATCGAGTGGCCCGCGGATTTTATCCGGCAGCTGTCGGAAACCCGCCGGGTCATCTGCATTGACAACCGCGATGCTGGAAAGTCGCCGCGCTGCGGTGAAGACAGCGAGCCGCTTGCTGCCGGGATCTGGATGCAGGGCGATACCGCGGCCGCCCAGGATCTGGCCCCGTATTCCCTTTTTGACATGCGGGATGATGTCCTGGCGCTGCTGGACCGCCTGCAGGTCGGCACCTTCGACATCATCGGGTTCTCCATGGGCGGCATGATCAGCCAGCTGGTTGCTGCCGCCGCAGGCCCGCAGGCCGGACGCTTTGTGCAGCTGGCCAGCAACGACGGAACCGCCGAAGTCGATGGCGACGCGGATTCCAGGTGCCGGATGGCGCGTTTGTTCACCCGGCCTTCGGATCCGGAACTGATCCGGACATACCTGCTGGAAGACGCTTTGGCCTATGGCGCGGGCCGCCTCACCGACACGCCGGAGCTTCGGAGCGAAGTCAACGCTGCTTTCTCCGCTGGGTATTCTTGCGGCGGTGCAGCCCGCCACGCACTTGCGGTTCTGACCACACCGGACCGGCGGCCGCTGCTCAAGTTAATCCAAAGCCGGACATTGGTTCTGCACGGCGACCACGACAGCTGCATTTCCCCGCAACGGGGCGCGGCAGCGGCCGCGCTGATCCCTGATGCGCGCTTCGAACTGCTGCCGGGCGTCGGGCATGTTCTGGATCCTATGATGTGCGATGCCGCCCTCAACTGGCTGGAGCCGACTGCAGGCACAAGTACAAGAATTGGAGAAAGCCATGGATTGGCTTGAAACACATAAGATCCCGGTCGGCCATTGGGCAAAGCTGATGGTCGACTGGCTGACCGGCAACATGGCCTGGTTCTTTGACGGGCTGTCAGAGGTGATCGGAGCCATCGTCGCAGGCACTCTTTGGCTGCTGCAGATGCCGCATCCGCTGGTGCTGGTCGGCCTGGTTTCAGGGCTGGCCTGGTATTTGCACCGCTCGCTGACCTTGACTGCCTTTGCGGCACTCGGCCTGCTTCTGGTCATCAACCAGGGGTACTGGATCGAGACCACAGAAACACTGTCTCTGGTGCTCGCGGCAACCACTATGTCGATGCTGATCGGCGTGCCTGTCGGGGTTCTGGCTGCCGGGCGGCCTTGGCTCTACCAGCTTCTGCAGCCGCTTCTGGATCTGATGCAGACGATCCCCACCTTCGTCTACCTGATCCCGGCGCTGGTGCTGTTTGGTCTCGGTGCGGTTCCGGCCTTGATTGCAACAGTTGTGTTTGCCGTCCCCGCCCCGATCCGGCTGACTTACCTTGGCATCTCCTCAACGCCGCATGCGCTGGTGGAAACTGCGGATGCCTTTGGCGCCACCCCGGCGATGGTGCTGTGGAAGGTGAAACTACCCTGGGCCATGCCTCAGATCCTGGCCGGATTGACCCAGACCATTATGCTGTCGCTGTCGATGGTCGTTGTGGCTGCGCTTGTCGGCGCCAGCGGGCTGGGCGTTCCCACCCTGCGCGCGCTCAACCAGGTCAATGTCGGCAAGGGCTTCGAAGTTGGCATTGTAATTGTTATCGTTGCGATCCTTCTGGACCGCCTGCTGAAAGCCGGGAGGAGCTGATATGGAACAGCCGGTCATCAAGTTCGAAAACGCCAGCATCGTGTTCGGCGACAATCCGAAATCCGCACTGCCGCTGATGGACGCGGGCCTGAGCCGGGAAGAGGTCCGGGCCGAAAGCGGGCAGATCCTGGGGGTCCACAACTGTTCGCTCGAGGTGCAGGAAGGTGAGATCGTGGTGCTGATGGGCCTGTCCGGCTCCGGCAAGTCGACCCTGCTGCGCGCCTCCAACAGGCTCAATCCGCTGGCTGCCGGCACCGTGCATCTGCGCAGCAAAGGCGGGCTTGTGGACCTGGCCGCCGCCTCTGCCGCAGAATTGCGGAGCCTCCGCCGCCATGACGTGTCGATGGTGTTTCAGCAGTTTGGCCTGCTGCCCTGGCGCAGCGTGCTGGAAAACGCGGCCTTCGGGCTGGAGGCTGCCGGTGTGCCACGGGAGGAGCGGCTTCAGCGGGCCATGCGGCAACTGGAGAAGGTGCATCTTGGGCAATGGGCCAATACCAATGTCTCAGAGTTGTCGGGCGGTATGCAGCAGCGGGTGGGCTTGGCCCGCGCCTTTGCCACCGACGCGCCGCTCCTGCTGATGGATGAGCCGTTCTCGGCGCTGGACCCGCTGATCCGCAACGAGCTGCAAGACGAACTGCTGGAGCTTCAAGCGGACCTGAAAAAGACGATCCTTTTCGTCAGCCACGATCTGGACGAGGCGATCAAACTTGGCAACCGGATTGCGATCATGGAAGGCGGCCGCATCGTGCAGTTGGGCACGCCGCAGGAAATCGTGCTGAAGCCGGCCACGGACTATGTGCGGAACTTCGTGTCCCACATGAATCCGATGAATGTGCTTCATGCAGCCGAAATCATGAAGCCGGTCAACGGTACCATCCCCTCCGGCGCGCGGGTGCGCGATGTCGGCACGACGGTAAAGGACCTGATGCGGGCGCAGCTGATCGATGGCGGAGAGTACTTCGTGTCCAATGGCCGCGACATCATTGGCAGGCTGGATCATTCTGATATCTTCAAGGCCCTGCTGCGCGAATAGCGCAGCAGGGTTTCCCGGCGCAGAACCAGCTTATTGCTTAGAAAAAACAACAGCGTGGCGACCCCCTCCCATTTTCTTAAAGGCGTATCTTGAAATACCCCTACATAGGGATAAATACCAAAGCATGAAACGAAACACACATGACCGCGAAAACATGGCCTTGGTTCTGGCCCTCCTGCGCAATGCCCAGCAGTTCCACCGGACGATCGGCCCGGTATTCCGGGCCGCTGGACTGACAGCGTCGCAATGGGACGTGCTGGAAACCCTCAGCAACAAGGGCCCGATGACCGTAAATGCGCTGCTGGAACGGGCGCTGGGAACCTCCGGCAACCTGGATGTGGTGATCAAGAACCTGATCCGCTCCGGGCTTGTCGAAAAATCGGTCAGCGATACGGACCGGCGCAGCCGCGTCCTGTCCCTGACAACCGAAGGCAGGGCAAAGGTCGAAACCTTCCTGCCCACCCACAACGCCGCGCTAGCGGAGATCTTTGAAGGCCTGCCCGCCGACGGCAAGCGCCAGACCATCCGGATGCTGAACCGGCTCCGCCGCAGCATGCACCACACCCGAAAGGATCATACTGATGAGTAATCGCACCTTCCTGACAGCGCACAGCGTGATCTACGCTTTCTTTGCGCTGGCGCTGTTCTTTGCGCCCGGCCTGTTGTGGCCGAACTACGGCGTCGAGCTGAACGACCGCTACGCCTGGTTCCTGTCGCAGCACAACAGCATCTTTCTGGGCGGCATCGCGGTCATCAGCTTCCTGTTCCGCGATGCGCCCTCCGGCAGCGGCGAGGGCCGCAAAATCCTGACCGGCCTGATGTGGACCAACCTGCTGGGCCTCGTTGTCACCTTCTACGCCGGTGCCACAGGCATTTTCACGGGCTTCGGCTGGTCGGATCCGGCTTTCTTCGCCCTGCTCTCGCTTCTTTGCTTCCTGCAGCTCCGCAAGGGCTGACCCGCTACAACGCAAACACCGCAACACGTTTTCCCTCAACTCCTCAAAAGGACCCACGCATGAGCACTCAGAAAATCTGGGACATCCACCTCACCTATGATGGCCCCGTCACCGAAGAATTCCTCCAAGGCGCCAAACAGCTTGCCGAGAGCATTGCCCAGGAACCGGGCGTTGTCTGGAAAATCTGGACCCATGAGGCCGGCACCAATCACTTTGGCTCCACCTATCTGTTCAAGGATCTGGAGCATCTGGAGGCCTACAAGGCCATGCACATCCCCCGCCTGAACGCGATCGGCATCGAGGTCGTCAGCGACCACGTGTTCGACGTGATGGAAGAACTCAGCCGGATCAACCGCGCGCCAGTTGGGACAAGTTCGTAGACCGGCCCGCTGGTCCTGAGTGCCTCTCCTGACCGCAACAGGAGAGGCCTTCCCAATCCGGGTTCATTCTACAATTTCTTCCCGCCTGAGCCTCAGTTGCGGCAAATAAACCTTGGTTCCAGGGCTAGAACGAACAAGTAGGGTAGCCGCTATTCGCCATCCCGGTAGTTTACAGCAAATGCCGACCCGTCCTTGGCGGCAATGGACTCTATGCCCGGTAGGACGTCAGTGTTATGCGCAGCCAGAACGGCCCAGCCATTGGCCAGGCGCCGTGCAAAGAACACCATTATTGCAAAACGGTCCCCGAGGGTATCACCTGCCTTGCCAATCTGCCCTGCCAGTTTTCAGCGGGTGTGAATGATCGCGGTGTCGCCGCCAACCCGCCGGACCTTGATACCCCGGGCAGTAATCTCTGAGTGCCGGAAGAACGTACTGAGCCCGTAGGGGCAGCAGCTTTGCGAGCTTTCTGAGGTTCCGGGCGGTGGCTGCGAGGTGGAACTCGTCCCGCGCACCGCATGGGCCGCGTAATCGGAGCCGGTCAATCCCAAGGATCCGCTTCTGGTGCGCAAACAGCATTTCCACCTTCTTCCGGAGTTTGCAGGAAATCGCATATTGCTTCGTCTGGGCGATTGCACGAGCCACATCGCTGGAGGGTTCATAGATCGACCGGGTCACCTTACGCTGAGGGGCTTTTGGACAGCAGCTTGGTTTCAAGCCACAGGCATCACAGTCGGACTTACGGGCCCGGTAGCGCAGCATGCCATCCTGATCCGGCTTGGCTTCCCTTGGTTTCGAGAACGCCCGGCGATATTGCCTGAGCTCCTTGCCGCCTGGGCAGACGTAAGCGTCGTTCGCGGCGTCATAAATGAAGTCGGCCCGCTCGATTGTGCCGTCCTTACGGCCGGATTTATCTACCACCGGGATATGCGGTACAATCCCCCGCTCTTCTGCCAGCCAGTTCAGCATGGGGCCGGTTCCATAGGCCGTATCGGCTATCAGCCGCTCGGGCTTAAGACCAAAAGTATCAGTGACCCGGTCCACCATCGTCCGTACGGCGCCAACCTCGGCCTGCCTGATCGAACGGGTGGCCTCGATATCCAGGCTCACAGCATTGCCGGTGCCGATCAGGTAGTTCGCGGAATATGCAAAATAGGCAGGTCCGCCCCGCGCGCCCGGTCCATTGCGAGGCAGGGTCAGAATGCGATGTGAACTTCGGCTTCACCGGGCTGGCCGCGCCAAAGGCGGCGTCATCAAGTGTGTCCAGATACTCCCTGACAGCGCGCGGCGCATCCGCCGGGTCAAGCGTCGCCGGTTCCCAATCGTCCTGCGGCGAGGAGTTCTGCCGATTGGCATCCGCCTGGATCAGGCTGGCATCCGCGGCAAAACGCTGGCCGCTGGCCAGCCCTTCCTCAATGCAGCGCGCGACCACGGTTTCGAAGACATGCCGCAGGAGATCGCGGTCGCGGAAACGCCCACGCCGGTTTTTCGAGAAGATCGAGTGATCCGGCACCGGATCGGTGAGATCGAGGCGGCAGAACCAGCGGTACGCAAGGTTCAAGTGAACTTCTTCGCAAAGCCGCCGCTCGGATCAGATGCCCATAGCGTACCCCACCAAAAGCATTCGGATGATCAGTTCCGGATCCAAGGACGGCCTGCCGGTCGTGCTGTAATAGGGAGCTTGGTGCTGGCGGAAAACGGACAGGTCCACAAACTGGTCAATCACTCGCAGCATGTGGTCACTCGGCACATGATCCTCAATGGAGAACTCATAGAACAGTGCACCTTGAGCTTCCTGCCTCGGTCCCATCATCGCCATCAATCCCGGATACCAATGTGAAGATTGAATCAGCGTTCAGACCGCAAGCCAACCTGAGTTTTTCAACGGAATAGGCTCTTTGCAGACCTCGGATGCCGCGCAGCATCGGCACGACCAAGGGCGCTTATTAAAACGATGACCGGCCCTTTGCGGACATTGAGTGGTGGTGGGCGGCTCCTCAGCGCAGCACGCGATATCGGACATTGGCAGGTAGCGCGGCCTGAAAACCCACAGCGTTGCCAATCAGCTCTGGCTCTCCTTTCGGTGCCACCATTCCTCCAGGCGGTTGCAGATCATGCCGTCCCGGGAACTGGAAAAGACTAACCGGAATACCCCGTCCAGTTTTACAAGCCTCCCAGAGGCTTTGCGCCTGAATACGGCCTGCCATCCTGCAATTGCTGTGTTCCCTGCAATACACCAGATCTGCGCTGAAAACCTGATGTCTTCCTGCGCATCTGCCGCACCTTCTTGCCAATACTGCCTGATTTGTTCCCGGCCCGTCAGCGGTTCGCTGAACGGGGTCTCATGGTATTCTGCAGCAACCGTGAACAGGGCGGCCGCCTCGTCCGGGTCGCCTTCGATCCAGGCTCTGCCATAGGCCTTCAGCCAGTCTTCAACATCCTGTTCTCTCATGCCCGCTTCCAATTTTGGCAAGTGGCTAACGCAATATCCTTTACGCGCTGCAGCAGGCCGACAGCTCTGCCGCCGGCCCGAAAAGTCACACGGCCAGAGACTGCGCGACCTTGATCAGCTTTTCCTCGTCGATGTCGTACATGTAACCGTAAATATTGGCGTGTTTGGGGGTTCCGGCGGAGTCCCGCATCAAAAGGACATCATGCTCAAGGGAGGCAGTGTAGTCGCTGATGCAAATGCTTTCTGCCGGGTAAAGCTGTTCAATATCGGCACCATGTTCCTGATTGTAGGCGTCAATGATCCCCTCTTTGGTGAACGAAGTGGCGCCGCAATGGGTGTGGTGAACGATGACGATGTTCTCGATCCCGAACAGGTGCTGCGCCACTGTGACGGACCGCAAGGCGTCATAAGCCCGGCCTCCTGCCACGCAAACCTCGAAGACATTTGTTGTCGAAGCGATTTTGCTGCCATTGCCGTCGGTGACGATCTCTCCGGGGTGGGTCTGACCGAACTCTTCAGCGACCAGCCGCGGCACTTGGGCGATGCGCGGGTCATAGCAATAGACGACCACGGTTTTCAGCGGCACCGCCTTGGCGAATTCCTTGCGCACCGCCGCTTCGTCAAAGCCGGGTTGCTTGGAAAAGGCATAAGCATCGAAGCTCTGATGATTGCCACACATGTTAGTCTCCTTTCTTCAGGTTAGAAAACCGCTGCAAGCGCGCGCTGCACCGGGGGGCGCTCCTGCGCCTCACGGTACCAGCGCCGGGTGGCCGGCAATTCCTTAAGGCGGCCGGTGCCCAGCAAGTGAATCATGGGAAAAGCGGCACAGTCCGCCGCTCCGAAACGGGTGCCTCCGAGGAAACTGCAGATGCAGAGCCGCTGCTCGATGGCCGCAAGCGCGCGTGTTGCCCGCGCCTCGCCAAAGGCTAGGCCGGCGCTGCTGCCCTCTTCGCGCTCCAGGCTGAGCCCGAAATTGACGGGTGCCACCAGGTCGGTCATCACCAGGCTCAGGGCTTCAAGTGCGCGGGCGCGGTCCGCCCGGGAGACTGGCAGCAACTGGCCCGACTTTTCGGCCAGATACAGTAGGATCGCCATGGATTGGCTCAGGGTGATCTGGGCGCCGCAAGGGCCTTCGCTGTCGATGATCAGTGGCACCTGGCCCATCGGGTTGAGGGCAAGGAACCCGGGCCTGTCCTGATCCCGCTCGCGCAGGTTCACAGGCACGGCCCGGTAAGGCAGCCCGGTTTCCTCCAGAGCGATCAGCACCCTGTAAGTGTTGCCGGTGGTCCATCCGTAAAGATCAATCATTTCCCCCTCCCGCTGCCGGTGCCGGGCTGTGATCCAGCTTGATCTGCAGCTCCTTCATCACCGCGCCGTAGCCGCCGGCCATCAGCCCGGTGACCCGGCCTGCGTCGTGGTTCAGTTCAACCGTGATCTCGCTTGGCGAAGCGGGCTCCATGAAGTGGCCCTGCTCGATCAGCAGCTTTGGCCTGCGCACGCCGAGGTGGTCATAGAGCGCGCAGGCCAGCGGTCCGGCTGCCATGCCGGTGGCCGATTCTTCGCTGATCCCGTAACGCGGTGCAAACATGCGAGCGGTTGCGTCAGCAGAGGTAGCACCGGGATCCGTCGTGAACACGTAAATGCCGATCAGATCCAAGGCGTCGCTGATGGCCTCGAGCTGCGCCAGGCCGGGTTTCACCGCCTTGAGCGCGGCACCGTCTTTGACTGCAACCAGCACAAAACTGTTGCCGGTATTGGCCAGTTTGGGAGAGAAGCGCGGATCCAGATCCTCCGGCGTCAGCCCCAGTGCGTTCAGCACATCCTGTTCCTGAACGCCCCGGTCCGCCCAGTCCGACGGGTCTTCGTACCGCGGTGCCAGCTGCTCCATATAGGCGGCGCCATCCCGGATGATGATCTTGCGCGGGCCGTCCACGGTCTCTTTCGAGGTCGCCCCCTCACTCACCCGTCCGAGCTCAGCGAGATAGCTGAAGGTGGCGATGGTAGCATGGCCGCAATGGGCAATGCGGCGTGTTGGAGTGAAGAAATCCAGCTTGAACCCTTCAGTTTTGGATCGGGACACAAAGGCGGTTTCGGACAGGCCGACCTTCTTCGCAATTTCAAGCATTTGCGCGTCGCTGAGGCCGTCCGCATCCAGCACAACGCCAGCAGGGTTGCCACCGGTTGCCTGCGACCGGGCGCCGGCGCCATCACCAAGGCTCTTAAGGTCCATTTCGCTTAATCCGTCGCGCCCGGCCTCCAGCAGTTCAGGATCGCCACAATCCTTGAGCGTGACAAAACCATTGACGATACGGGCGGTGACTGTGGCTTCAATGCGGGTCATGCTTTCGGCTCCTTTTCATGAATTGCCGTCAGCATGATCCATCCCTTGCCAGGAATACATTGATATAACTATGATCCTGATTCATGAAACAGACCGACAGCCTGCTGCCGAAGCTGATCCAGAGCTCACCCTTGCTGGAGGCAATAGCCGAAGAGCAGAACTTCACCCGCGCCGCGGAGCGTCTCGGCATTGAGCAATCGGCAGTCAGCCACAGGGTCAAGGCGCTGGAAGAAGCGCTTGGGGTGCCGCTGTTTGACCGCACCACCCGCCGGATCATGCCGACCGAAGCCGGCCGAATCCTGTGTGACGCCGCGCAGCACAGCGGCAGCGCCTGGCGCGCTGCTCTCACCCGGCTGCATGACCTGAAGACCAGCCGCAGTCTGCGCCTGTCGGTTTCTTCCTCAGTGGCGATGAAATGGGTTGTGCCCGCCCTGCAGCGCGCGCAGGACAGCGGACTGGATCTGCTGGTCGACGTGGATGATCGGCTGGTCGACCTGCACGCAGGCGAGGCCAAGGCGGCAATCCGCTATGGGCTGGGCCCCTATCCCGGGCTGCATTCCGAGCCTCTGCTGCAGGCGGTTCTGCTGCCCGTCAGCCGGCCCGGCTATCTTGGGCCGGTACCGCTGCAGGACTATTGCCGCCAGCCCGGCGCCCGGCTTCTGGTGGATCGCTTCGGCGAAAGTGACGGCACCGGTTTCAGCTGGCAGGAATATTTTGCCGGCCGCGGCTGGGATATTGAGTTCGAACGCTCCATCAACGCCTTTGCCCGTGCCGATCTTGCCATCCAGGCTGCCATTGGTGGCATGGGCATTGCGCTCGGGCGCAGCCTGCTGGTGGAAAATGATCTTGAGGCTGGATTCCTGGAAGTTGTTGGCAAGCCGGTGAAATCCCGCGCCCGCTACTGGCTGGTCACCMCCCCCGCCAATGCTGCCACCGATGGGTATCACGCGTTGCGCCAGTGGGTTCATGAAGAGATTTCAGTAATCCACGCGCAGCAATCAAAGCTGTTCAGTACGGGCTGATTCCCATATTCATGAAGCGGGCTCATGTACATATGGTTCGCCCCGCGCCCTGTTTCTGAGCTAGCCAGGAGGCAGATGCTCAGTTCAGCGGGGATGCGGCATGCACTATGTCTTATGCGATGTTTTCTCGGACGGCCCGTTCTCCGGCAACAGCCTGGCGGTTTTCCCAGAGGCCCGGGCACTGGACGGCCGGCAGATGCTGCAACTGACCCGGGAGCTCAAGCACTTTGAGTCCGTCTTTCTGACCGGGCCCGTCCTCGTAAACGGCAGCCGCCCTCTGCGGGTTTTCGATCTGGAAGAGGAGCTGCCGTTTGCCGGCCACCCTTTGCTGGGCACCGCGGCCGTGCTGCATCACCTGGAGCAGCCCGCTGAAACGGCTGAGACCGCCTTTGCTTTGGGAGACCGCCAAGTGACTCTGCGCTCCGCCCGCTGTGCGGCCGGGTTTGACGTTTGGATGGATCAAGGAAAGCCTCTGTACCTGGCAGAGCTGAACGGCCCCGCCGCGCGGGAGCTTGTCAGCTGTTTCTCACTGGCGCCGGAGGATCTGGCCCCAGACCTGCCGTTGGAAGTCGTCTCGACCGGGCTGCGCTATCTGGTGGTGCCGGTCCGGCAGGGCTTGGACAGGGCGGCCATCCGTGTCCCGGATCTCGAGCAGCGGCTGGCGGAGGTAGGCGCGCAGTTTGCTTACCTGTACGACGTCCGCCAAAACGAAGGGCGCCATTGGACCAACGATGGGCGGATCGAGGACATTGCAACCGGCAGCGCCGCAGGCGTCATCGGCGCTTATGCCCATAAACACGGGCTGCTGAACGCGGCCACCACGTTGGAACTTAAGCAGGGGCAGTATGCAGGCCGCCCCAGCCGTCTTTCTGTACAGGTCGAAAGTGGACCCGATGGGATCTGCACTGTCCGAGTTGGCGGTCAGGTTTCGATCCTGGGCACCGGCCGGTTCGAGGTGCTGCCATGACGCCTGCCCTGCGCCATATCACCCGCGAAGAAATCGCCGCCCGGCTGTCCCACGCAGCCCTGCTGTCACCGGTGCGCCAGGCGATGATTGCCTACAGCACAGGCAAAGCCACCGCGGCGGCTCAGGTGCTGTTCCCGGCGCCGGGTGCCGATGTGCATGTCAAAAGCGCAGTTCTGCCTGGCGCCCCCATTTTCACCGTCAAGCTCGCGGGCTGGTCGGAAAGCCTGAAAGCAGGCACCGGCAGCGGCCATAGCGGGCTGATCCTCGCCTGCTGCTCCAAGACCTGTCGGCCGCTTGCGCTGCTGCACGATGGCCACCTGATTTCCGACTACCGGACCGGCGCTGCCGGCGCTTTGGCCGCGCACAGCTGCCTGTCCGCCGGCCCGGTGGATGCGGCGCTGCTGGGTGCCGGCACCCAGGCGCGCCATCAGATCCAGGCGCTGGCGCAATTGCGGGAAATCCGCAGCCTCCGCATCTGGGCCCGTCGGCCAGAGGCAGCCAGATCGCTATCAGCTTCCTTGCAGGCCGAGTTTCCGGCAAGCCGGATCTCCACCGCCGGCAGCACTGCCGAAGCGATGCGTGGAGCCAGGTTGGTTGTCTGCGCCACCGCCGCCACAGAACCCTTGTTTCAGGCCGCAGATGTGAAGACCGGACAGACAGTTATCAGCATTGGCTCTGATGACGAAACCAAATGCGAGATACCCGCCGCTCTGCTCGCCCGGGCCGACAAGGTCTTTACCGACAGCCTTGAACAGGCCCGCGCCTATGGCAACGCAGCCCGCGCCCTGTCTTTTGGCCTGACGGAGGCAGAACTTGGGATGCAGGAATTGGGCGCTGCCTGGGCCAACAATGACCGGCTGCGCAACAACGGACGCCAAGTCATCGCTTGCAGCCTGACCGGGCTGGGCGTGCAGGACCTTGCTGCGGTTTCAACCCTGTTCAACTGGGAAACACCCCGGGCGAACTCCGCACCCGCTTAAAAGACCGGATAACGGCGGCAGCCTTAAGGAACCCGCTGCGGCGAGCGGGACCTGCTTCCGCCTTTTCATAATGATCGATGTGAAAACAGGAGACACGAAAATGACCGACACTCTGGGCTGGAAAATCGAAGGCCATTCGTTCCGGGACGGCAGCCTGCTGGCAGATTGGGAAAAAATCTACCAGGACAACACCTGGCACTGGCAGTACGACACCCACGAAATGACCTTCGCCATCTACAAACACGACGGTCAGTACTGGAAACTGTATCATGCCCGCTTTGTGCAGCCCGGCGCCGATGAATATTCTTATGGCTTTGGCGGCCAGTCATGCAGAATGGTGGAGGTGGAATACACACGCCGTGCGCGCTCGACCCATTCTCACATGCTGATGGAAAAGTGCGACCGCCAGTGGATCCGGACCTACGAATACGACCCCGCGATCATGACCGTCATCACCGCCGGTGAGGAGAACGGAAAATACGGCGCGCCCTATACCGAAATCCGCAAGAAACAGTGGGCCTGACCATGGCCGGGCCTCTCTGCATCATCACCGGCGTCGGCGACGCCACCGGCAGCGCCACGGTGCGCAAGTTCATCTCGCAAGGCTACCGGGTAGCCATGATCGCCCGCAACGCGGACCGCCTGCAGGCGCTGGCAGACCAGCACCCCGGCACAAAGGCCTATGCCTGCGACCTTTCCGATCTGCAGGCCTTTGAAACCTGCCTGACCAGGATCGAGGCGGAAATGGGTGTGCCTCGGGTACTGGTGCATAATGCGGTGTCGCATAGTTTTGGCCGGTTCCGCGAGCTGGATCCGCTGGAGATCGAACGGAACTTCCGGGTCAACACTACCGCCTTGCTGGTCTTTGCCCGCTTCTTTGCGGACAAGATGGCCGCCAGCGGCGGCGGGGCAATCCTGGCCACCGGCAATACTGCATCGCACCGCGGAGTGCCGAACTACGCGCTGTTTGCCCCGACAAAGGCCGCACAGCGCAACCTGTGCGAGGCGCTGGCGCGGGACCTGGGCCCGGAAGGTATCCACGTTTGCTACCTGTCGGTGGATGCCGCCATCGACGTGACCTGGCTAGGCGCCAGCGACGCAGAGCGCCCCAGCTGGCTGGTGCCGCCCGCAGACTGGCCGCATGCGCGGGAGGATTTCTTCGCCCATCCCGACGGCATCGCCGCAGAGATCTATCACTTCACCCACCAGCACCGGACCACCTGGTCCTTTGAGACCACAATCCGCCCCTTTACGGAAAAGTGGTGACCCCGCAGCCGCGGCAGGTGCTCTATGCCCGCCGCGGCCTCAAGCAACAGGAAGAGCACCATGGGAAGGCACAAGGAATTCGACCCGGACGATGCCGTGGAAGCTGCGCTCAAGGTGTTCTGGCGCAAAGGCTACCATGATGCCTCTCTGCAGGATCTGATCGCCGGCACCGGTGTCAAAAACTACGGTCTCTATTCGGTCTTCGGCTCCAAACACGGCTTATACTTGGCCGCTTTCGACCGCTACAACCGGGACGTACCGCCCTCCGGCCCCGAAAACGATCGTCCAGATGGACCAAAGCCCGGTCATGCACTAACAATCAAATTGGACCACTCAAGTGGGGCTGATCAGTGGGCTTGGATCAGCCATCTCAATGCCTCCAATGCCGCAGGCACAAACGCAAACGGCCCCGCTGGTACGGAGCATAACATCTCGTTTATAATGTAGTTTTTTGGTTGCGGGAGCAGAATTTGGACACTATTTCATTCAAGCCCGATAACTGGCGGATGCGTTGCCAGCCGCCATCCATTGCAAGCGCAGTCTAGTTTTCTCTTAAGTCCGCTTTGCGCAGGAAGCTGCCACTGCAAAGTTGCGAACCGTCTTCGCCCTTCGGAACCTGACCGGCCCAATCCCGACCCTGGCAACGGTATCCTGATGCTGCGGTTGCAGCCCGCAATCCGGCCATTCGCTGCGAGCGCATCATAGAAAGCTATTCAAACTCACACTTCGCGGGACAACGTGAGCTTATCCTTCAAGCTGCATAAATTTAGGAATTGCTCTATTTGCCTGTGGGGAACCACTGGAACAATAGCATGACATAGTTTCCTGCAAGAATTGCCCCGGGTGCGGCCGTACCCCGTTCGCGGCAAGGGCCGCGGAGACGCGAACAGACGGCAAGGTCCTGCTTCCAGCCCACAGACTAGTGAATACCATTTGCCTTCTGCAGTTCCCGCACATACCGGGTGATGCCCTTAACGTCGCCATCCGTCAGCCCCTGCTGCGGAGGCATGCTGCCGAATTCCCAGTGGTGCGCCCGCACGCCATTTCGGACAGCCAGCAGGAAGGCAGCGTCGCCATGGTGCGAGGGTTCATAGATCTTATGAACCAGCGGCGGCCCCATGCCGTTGCGCCCCGCAGCATTCTCTCCGTGGCAATCGGCGCAGACCGCGTCAAAGGCGCGCTTGCCGATCAGTGCGGTTTCGCTCAAATCCGCCGGCAACTTAACCGCGCTGAGCGGCGCACCGGGCTCCAGAACAGAGCGTTGCGCGGCCGCATCATTTCTACCGGTGCTGTTGTACACAAAGAAGGCTGACGCCGTTAACACGGCTGCGGCAACTGCGATGGCAATGGTTTTCCTCATGGTGTTCTTTTTCTCCTATCCGGGGAATGAAATGCCGCTTACGGCCGGAACTGTGCAATGACTCTGCTGCCTTGCTGCGGTCGCCGGCCCGGACGCCCCGCCGGAGCGGAACGCGAAAGCGCGTATTTCCTGGTAGCGGATCCGCACGTCCTCGCTTTGCTGGTAGAAGCGGAACAGATCCTTCAGCGGGGAGGAGAACTCCTTGTGCGCCGTCAGCATCGCCACCAGCGCGCCCAGCGAGACCCGCTCCTGCAGCACGAAGTAGCCGCCCAGGGAATAGAACAGGAACGGGGTCAGGGCGGTAAGGAAGTTGTTGATGGCCTTGGCCAGGAATTTCAGCCGGTGGATCTGCAGGCGCAGATCCTGCAGCTGCCGGAAGTTGCGCGCAACCGGCAGCGCGCCCTGGCCGCCCGCCCGCATCTGCATGTCCAGATGGCCGCCAAGCTGCCGCATCACGCGAATGCGTTTACGGGACACGGCATTCACCCGCCGCTGCAACCGCGGCACAATAATCAGTTGCAAAGGCAGCACTGTGAGCGCAGCAGCCGCAAGGATCGGATCTTGCGCAAACATGAACAAGAGGATTGTTGCCAGGGTTCCGCCCTGCAGCAGAGGAACGGCCAGCAGTTCAGAGGCAAAGCCGCCAACGGGTTCAACCTCGGGGCCGAGCACCGGCATGATGGCAGGCTGGCGCTGCGCAGGCTGGTCTCGCCGCCACCGGCGGTAAACCGCAAGGCGGAGCCGCCGTACAAAGTTCTCGGCGACCCGCCCCTTTAAAATGTTCAGCCGGAATTTGGTGAGGCCGTTGAGCGCAATCACGGCCAGATAGGCACCACAGAGCAGAAACAGCAGCGAGACTTGCGGGAAGTCGTATCCCAGAACCGCAACCGTCCCGACCTGGCTTTCAAAAACACGGTTCACGATCTGCTTGGGCAGTTCGAGGGTCAGGTAGAGGATCGGCATGGCAGCCAGACTGAGCAGAACCAGGGCAACCTGCTGCCGTCCGGTGGCGTGCAGGATATGGCCCGGCAGGCTGGCCCGAATGCTGCTTGCCTGCCCCAGTGCCGCGCGGTCAGGTGCCGGGACGGCCTGAAAGCGCCTGCGCAGCAGCATGGCCGCCTGGACGGCCAGGGTTGCCGCCAGCATCGCGGGAGCCAGGACCAGCACCAGATGCATCATCGGGTGCAGCCAGGCAGGCGCACTGCTGTCATAGCTGAAACCCAGCGCCGCCGCCGCGTCATGCGCAAGAGTGTGGAATTCAGGCATCATTTTCTCAGGTCTGAGTTCCGGGAAGCGGGGGGCGCCCGCCTCCCGTCCGGGATTACTTCAACGCTGTCACGGTCAGCTTGCCCTTGATCCGTTCGGCAGTGAATTCGATGGCGTCGCCGGCCTTCAGCTGGTCCAGCATCGCGTCATCGGCGACCCGGAACACCATGGTCATTGCCGGCATCTCCAGGTCCACCAGTTCTTCGTGTATGATGGTGACCTTGCCGGACTTGGCGTCGACCTTTTTAACCGTGCCCGCGGTAAAGGTGCCGCCGCCGTCCGCCAGCACAGCGACCGGCCCATGCATGCCGGATTCATAGTGGCCCGGGATCAGGCAAGCGAACTCGAAGGTGCCTTCGTTGGAGAAGGTCCAGACCACTTTCCCGCTGGCGCCCGGATCCAGACGCACTGAGTTAGGGTCGTCATGCTCCATCTCCATCTTGGCCATCATCGCCTTATGGTGGACATTGCGCTCAGCCGTATCCAGCACGAATTCATGCTCCAGCTCACCAGCGTTGGTGATCACGAATTTCACCGTCTCACCTTTGGCAAAGGTGAAGCTCGACGGCTCAAACAGCATCTCGCCGTCATCGGTTTCCCTCATGGTGACAGCGACTTCACGGTCTGCATGTGAGGCCTCGCCGGGTTTGCCGACTTCCATACCGCCGTCATGCCCGCCGCCATGGGTGCCGCCGGCCAGGGCCGGAGCGGCGGAAAGAGCGGCGGCGAGGGCTGCGGAAAGGATCTTGTTCATATCTGTTTCCTCTTCAGGTTTGGTAAGGTGCCAGGGCTCAGCCCTTGGCAGTTGGTTTCGGGGTAATGCGGGTTTGCGCGTCTTCCACGCGGGCAAAGTCCGGCAGCTCGCCAGTCCACTCATAGGTCTGGGTTCCGGGCGGGTTCTCGTACCAGCCGGGGTCGCTGTAGTCGTTTGCATCAATGCCCTCGCGCACCTTCACGACCGAGAACATGCCGCCCATTTCCAGCGGCCCGTGGGGGCCCCAGCCAGCCATCATAGGCACGGTGTTGTCGGGCAACGGCATCGACATCTCGCCCATATCCGCCATGCCTGCGGTGCCCATCGGCATGTATTCGGGCTGCAGATTGCGGATCTGGCCCGTCAGCTTGCGCTTGTCGGTGCCGATGAAGGTCGGCACGTCGTGGCCCATCGCGTTCATCGTGTGGTGCGACTTGTGGCAGTGGATTGCCCAGTCGCCCGGATGCACCGCGTCGAACTCATAGGCGCGCATGGCGCCGACGGGGATGTCGATCGACACCTCCGGCCAGCGGGCGCTTTCGGGCACCCAGCCGCCATCTGTGCAGGTGACCTCAAAGTCATAACCATGCATGTGGATCGGGTGGTTGGTCATGGTCAGGTTGCCGGTCCTGACCCGCACCCGGTCGCCCTGATTGACCACCAGCGGGTCGATGTCCGGGAAGATCCGGCTGTTCCAGCACCACAGGTTGAAGTCCGTCATCTCCATCACCCGCGGCACATAGGAGCCGGGGTCGATATCAAAGGCGTTGAGCATGATCAGGAAGTCCCGGTCCACCCGCATGAAATCCGGGTCCTTGGGATGCACGATGAACATGCCCATCATCCCCATCGCCATCTGCACCATCTCATCCGCGTGCGGGTGGTACATGAAGGTGCCGGATTTGATCAGGTCGAACTCATAGACAAAGGTCTTGCCCGGCGGGATGCCCGGGTGGCTGAGGCCGCCGACCCCGTCCATGCCTGAAGGCAGGATCATCCCGTGCCAATGCACCGAGGTATGCTCCGGCAGCTTGTTGGTGACAAAGATCCGCACCCGGTCGCCCTCCACCGCTTCTATGGTGGGGCCGGTGGATTGGCCGTTATAGCCCCACAGATGCGCGATCATGCCTTCGGCCAGCTCGCGTTCGACAGGTTCGGCGACCAGGTGGAACTCCTTCACTCCGTTGTTCATCCGGAACGGCAGCGTCCAGCCGTTCAGGGTGACCACGGGGTTGTAGTCCGGCCCGGTCGTGGGGGACAGCGGCGGCTGAGTTGCTGCGCTGTCCATTGTGGCGGCTTCGGGCAGACCCATGTTGGCGGTCTTGCCCCAGGCCTGACTGGACACCAGAGCCGCACCTGCGGCGCCGGCCCCAAGCAGTTGACGTCTGTTCATCATCTCATGTGATCCTTTCAATGGCCTGCACCGCCGCCGGCGGCGATTTCAGTACTGCCGCCCTGCGGGGCTGATCCTGCGCCGCCGCCGTAGATCGCGGCGCTGACATTTGCCTGGGCCAGCCAGAAATCGCGTTTGGCATTGGCCGCCTCCAGCGAGCCCGCCAGTTTTTCGCGCACGTCGGTCAGCAGTTCGAAGGTGCTGGAGATCATGCCGTTGTAACTGAGCAGCCCTTCCTCCTCGATTGTCCGGCGCAAGGGCACCAGCACGTCGCGGTAGTGGCGCGCGATCTCAAAGGAAGAGTGATAGGCCAGCTCTGCGCTGCGGGCTTCGGAGCGGACATTGACCGCCCGTTCAGCCAATGCGTTGGCCGCCTGCAAATAAGCCAGCTCCGCCTTGCGCATCCGGGCCTTGCCGGTGTCGAAGAGCGGAATGGCGAATTCCAGTTCCAGCTGCGGCAGGGTTTCGGTATGGGTTTCCCCATCCTCCCGCTCGCGCTCCGCCTCGGCCCCGGCAATCAGCTCCAGATCGGTGACCAGCCGGGTCCGGTCCGTCAGGCCAAAGGCGCGGGCCTGCGCCTCCAGCCCAAGTTTGGAAACCTTCAGATCAACGCGGTTTGCCAGCGCTGCCTTTTCGATCGACGCCACTCGCGGCAGGGATTTCGGCAGGACCGGCAGAGCGTCTGGCACAAAATAGCTGGCATCGCTGCCCCACAGGCCCATCAGCCGTGTGAGCTCCTCCTTGGCCAGCTGCGCCTCCAGCCTGGCACGGGCGACTTGGCCTGCAAGCTCTGCATTAAAGGCAAACTCCCGCGCCTGCCCCGCCTTGTTCAGCGCACCGGTCTTGCCCAGCTGGCTGGCCAGCTCGGCCCCCGCTGCCGCTGTCCCGCTGGCTTGGCGCAGATAGCTCAGCCGCTCAAACGCGGCCACGGCATTGATCCAAGCCGCCCGGGTCTGCCCAGCCAGCGCCAGCGTGTCGTTGACAGCATTCAGCTGCGCCTGCTGAAACTGCGCCTCAGCCACCGCAATGCGCTGTTTGCGGGTCTTCACGTCCAGCAAATTCACGGCAATGGTCGATTCCAGCGCCCGGTACAGGCCCAGTTCCGGCGCGCCGATCCCCATCAGGCCGATGGAGACCACAGGGTTCTCCGGCGTCATCTGCTGCCAAACATCAGCTGCAGAAAGGCCAACCGCGGCATAAGACGCTTGCAAACCCTTGTTGTTCAAAAGCGCCGCCTGCACCGCGGTATCGGCAGAGATTGTCTTGCCATGAACCAGCTGCCGGACTTCCTTGGCCAGCGCTTCGTTCTGAGCCTGTGTCTGGGCAAAGGCCGTGCGTTTGCCGATCGCGGCCGAGGTCTGGCTCGCGATCTCCTGAAACCCGGCCTGCGGACTGGTGAATTTGTCCGGCACCGCTGCTGAACAGGCGGCCAGCACCAGGGGCGACGCGAGTAGGACGCGCCAAGTTTTCGCTGACATCAATGGTTCTCCTGCTGCTGCTCGTTGACACCTCGCCAGGACCCAGGGCCGCTTGGCTCGTAAGTTTCAAAACCTGAGAGGGGAGATTGGTAGTTCAGGGAGCGGTAAGGTCCGGATTGCGCGGCGGCATTTTGCAAGGCTGAGGTATCGGGCAGCGCTGCCGGTGTCCTGGCGCACGCTCCCAGCAGCAGGGCGCCCGCCCCGGCCAGAAAGAGAGATTTCATGTGGTGTTCCTGAAAATATCTGCACGGTTCCTGCATCTGCATGCAGGAGGGTGTTAGTGCCCGTTCAAACGGTTAAGATGTCTCAGGCTTGCGGAGGGCGCAGGAGTGCGGGCTGCCCGCGGGACGGCAGCTGTGAATTCTCCTGCTTCCAATGTACAGGCACCGCCAGGGAGGTTTTCTCCGGCAAGAAGGTCAGCACTGCATCCGCCATGCAAGAACCTGAACAGCAGCTCCCGATGTCACCGGTCTGAGGATTTTCCTGGCCATGGTGCGCGCCGGTCTGGGCTATTTCATGCCCCGTGCCATGCAAGGCGTCACCGGCGTGACTCTGACCAGTTTGCAAGACTGCAACGTTGCCGTGATGGCCGGAGATGGTATGCGCGGCGGAAGGCAGCGAAAACCCCAGCGCAAGGATCACAGCCAATGCAGCAGTCACCCTGATCAGCCGGAAGATATGTGCCACACAAGCCATGAGGTTATTTCTCATGACAGGACCACCGCGCGTCAAGTCGGCAATCATGCGTTCCGGGCACAAATTTGCTTATTTCAGAGACGTTTTTCCTAAGTTTTCTGGTCTGAACGCAACCCGCTTAGCGGCCCTGTGAACCTTCCTGTGCAGGAAGGTCGCCGTCAGCCGGAGAGGGTGATTCGGAGATGAATAAACCAGCATAGAAGGCAAACCTGCTGCACCGGAAAAGCCAGTTTCTGAGGACTTGCAATCTCAGGAGACCTTTCGGCACAAGCCGGACCTCCAGTTCTTCCGGTAGCGCTGCAACGCAGCATGCGTTGACTCGGGCTCTTGGGTAATTCAGGTTATGCGAGCATACGCCGAAACAGCAGCCAAGGCGAAGGAACTTGGCGACCTATGGGAAGGTTCGGCATGGCGGGACTGCCTGTCTGACCACGAATTGGCAAAGGTGCTCGGTGTGAATGTGACGGATCGCATCCTCGCGCGCGTCGATAGCCGGATGAAATCCGGCGAAGTCACCGCAGCCGAAGCCGAAGCCGCCGTTACACGCACAAGCGAGCTTGTGGCTCTTGTTCCAGGATTGCTGGAGAAGGCGCAGAAGTAGACAGACCTTGAAGCCGAGCTTCCAGCATCGCTCGTGCAGCTTACCGAGCAAGTCGAGTATGGCCACCAATTCAAAGACGCCTTGGCCAGCTATCAGCAATGCCAAATGGAGGAGGCTGAACAGCAAGCTCGCTTGGATATTCGCGAGCGCTGGAAAACCTTTATCTCAAAAGCTTCTTCCAGGTTTTCTGCTGCAGAGGCCGCGCTTTCCAAAGCCAAGATCAATGACATCGATGCCGAGTACAAGTCCATGTACAAGGACATTATGAAGGTTGGTGGCGTTGTGCCCGATCTGCAGCGCGCCGATGACAAAGAAGACCTGAATGTCGAACTCAGCGATTTCCATTGTCAGCGCAAGGTATCCGCTCGCGCACTGCTCTCCGAGAGTTACCGAAACGCTCTGGCGATATCCGTCTTCCTAGCGGCGGTGATGAAGCATTCCGGCGCGCCGCGCTTTGTTGTGCTTGATGATGTGACCTCAAGTTTTGATGCCGGGCACCAGTTCTATCTTATGGAACGGATCAGGACCAAACTGCAGCATCCGCAGAACGCAAACGGGCTGCAATTTATCATACTGAGCCACTATGGACTTCACCCAGTCCCGCACGAGAAGGGCGTACTGCCGCGTTGAGATGTGCAGACGATCGTGAAATCGGCCCGGCCAGAGGTATTCTGAGCCGACCATCATCGGTTCCTCCATCCATCGCGAGAGCGACTTGCGCGTGCCCTCCGTTATCTCGAAGCGTACTGGTTGCTGTGTCTTGCTCCGGACAATCGAGGCGCGTTCCTTGACCTGGCCCGAGGCGTCGACATCCGCGACCCTCAGTTTCACTAGGTCACAGCTACGCAGTTTGCTGTCGATGGCCAGGTTGAACAGGGCGAGATCCCTGTGGTTCAGGGCAATCTCCAAACGGACGCGAATGGCCCAGACGTGTTTTGGCAGGAGCGGCCGCTTATGACCGACAACGCGCCCCTTGTTCCAGGCTGGGCGGCACGCGCGAATGGCGGGTAAATTGGCAATAGGCATGATAGGCCCTCCGATCCACCACACCCTGCCACGACACCAATCCGACGTTGGTGCATAATCCTATCATGCTGATCCAGCAGCGCGGCTAGTTGCGGTTAGATCAACCGGGCGATGAGTTGGGGAAGTCTCAGGCCGAGAGCGAAGCTTCGAAGGTAATGCCCTTGCCCATGCCAGGATGAACGTCAGCAATTGATGGATTGGCTGGCAAGGCTCGCACTTGCAGCATCCAGCACCGCGTGCCCCATTCGCATGTCCGGTTCGGGCTGCGAGCGGTCCAGCGCGCTTGCAGCATCCAGGGTGGGTAGAGGTGGCGCCAAGCTCTCTAATCGGCCCTCAAAACCGGAACCCGACCCCGGCCAGCAGGCTGTGCGTCACCGCGTCATGGCGGAAGAAGTTGCCGGTGCCGCGGGTGCCTTCTTCATACTCCACCCCCAGCCCGCGGTAGAGCACATAGATGGACGCGTTCTTCCAGCGGTGATGCACCAGGCCGCCCATCAGAGACCAGCTTTCCTCCGACCCGGCGCCAAATCCGCCGATGTCCCCTTCCAGGGTAACGCTGAAGCTGTCCGACAGCCGCCGTTCCCAGCGTATGCCAACGACGGGATCAGTCCAGTCCGCCCCGCGCCGCAGGGCCGCCCCAGGCAAGGAGGCGGTCACATCCACATCCCAGTGGCGCAGGCCGCCGAAAACCTCAAACTGATCCGGCCCGCTCCCGAACCGGTAGGTCACCAGCGCCTCGGCCAGGTTCTGGTCATAGCGCACCCCGCCCGGCCCCACTGACGACAGCGCATTGGAATCGGCATCCAGCACCGCATAGCGCAGCCGGAAGCCGAAATTGCTGTAGTGGGTGCCCTCGAACTGCAGCATCCCGCCCGCCTGCAGCTGGTCGAACACATCGCCGGCGTCAATGGAAACATCGCCGCCGGTCCAGCCCAGCTCGGTCGTGCTGTCGATGGAAGGGGCAACCATGAACGGCGTCAGCTGCCACTGCCAGCTTTCCCCTGCCGCGGCGGCAACCGCCCCAGCCAGACCCGCGGCGGCCGCCAGACAGACCTGCGCGGCAGCGCGTAGGGGTGCAATCGGATCACGCATCGCTCCTCCCGGCGCACCAGTCCACCCGGCCCGGACGGCAAACAGCATCCGGTCCGCTGCAATCTGGCAGCCTTTACAAAAACATCGCGGGGGACTCACAATTTAGAGCGGGTGCAGCCCCAAATCAAATTTTCACATCAGCGTGAGGCACATTTCCCTAGCCCTGCCATGACCGCCGCCTCTGGACGCCGGGGCGCATATTCCCTATATAAACCGTCGGAAAATAGAACCGGGATCCTCATGACCAACCCTGCCGAACCGCTCGAAGGCGCCCCGCTGATCGCCCCCTCCTCCGTCAGCCACCCGCTGTACGAGGCCATCGTCGACGCCTGCCGCACCGTCTATGACCCGGAAATCCCGGTGAATATCTACGAGCTGGGCCTGATCTACACCATCGACATCAATGACGAGAACGACGTGAAGATCATCATGACGCTGACCGCACCGGGCTGCCCGGTGGCAGGCGAGATGCCAGGCTGGCTGATCGATGCTGTCTCGCCGGTCGACGGCGTCAAAAGCGTCGATGTCGAACTGACCTGGGAGCCGCCCTGGGGCATGGAGATGATGTCCGACGAGGCCCGCCTCGAACTGGGCTTCATGTAAGGGTCCAGGCCTGCGCGCCGCGCTGGTTGTCATGGGAATTTGATGCGCCCGTCATGCGGGCGCAATCCGGTTGTTACATACAGGCGCCACTCTCGGCGCAAATTTTGACCAACCGGAGAATTTTCAATGCGCTTTGCCCTGACTTCGGCAACCGCCCTGCTTGTGTCTACCGCCGTCTTTGCCGGCAATCCCCCGGTAGCGGCGGATACGGGCCTCAGCTACGGCCCCCGCCCCGCCTATCTGGTCTCCAAGCTGCCCGAGGGCGCACTGAAAGAGAAGCTGCAGTCCTGCCTGGGCCAGGCGCCGCAGCGCACGGGTTTCTCCATCGGCCACCGCGGCGCGCCGCTGATGTTCCCCGAACACACCGCCGAATCCAACATCGCCGCCGCGCAGATGGGCGCCGGCATCCTGGAATGCGACGTCACCTTCACCAAGGATCTGGAGCTGGTCTGCCGCCACGCCCAGAACGACCTGCACACCACCACCGACATCCTGACCTCGGATCTGGCGGAGACCTGCATCACCCCGTTCACTCCGGCGGACGGCGAAACGCCTGCTAGCGCCGAGTGCCGCACCTCCGACATCACCCTGGCAGAGTTCCGCACCCTGCAGCCCAAGATGGACAGCGCCGACAAGACAGCCCTCACTGCCGAGGCCTACCAGGGCGGCACCGCCAGCTGGCGCTCCACGCTGTTTGCCAGCGGCGCCACCAGCATGACCCACGCGGAATCGATCGCCCTGTTCAAATCGCTTGGCGCCAAGTTCACCCCGGAGCTGAAGAGCCCGGCGGTGGAGATGCCTTTCAACGGCTTCTCCCAGGCAGACTACGCGCAAAAGCTGATCGACGAGTACAAATCCGCCGGCATCCCCGCCTCCGACGTCTGGGCGCAAAGCTTCAACCTGGATGACGTTCTCTACTGGATCGAAAACGAACCGGAGTTCGGCAAGCAGGCGGTGTTCCTCGACGCCAGCTACGACCTCGAAGGCTTCGACCACAATAACCCGGCAACCTTCCCGCATGACTTTGCCGCGCTGCACGCCAAGGGCGTCAACTACATCGCCCCGCCGATGTGGATGCTGGTCACTGCTAAGAATGGCAAGATCGTCCCCTCGGCTTATGCCAAAGAAGCCAAGGCCGCCGGTCTCAAGCTGATCACCTGGACGCTGGAACGCTCCGGCCCGCTGGCCTCAGGCGGCGGCTGGTACTTCCAGTCCGTCTCCGATCTGACCACCGATGACAGCATGTATTACCAGCTGCTGGACGTGCTGGCCCGGGACGTGGGGGTTGAGGGCGTGTTCTCCGACTGGCCCGCCACCACCACCTTCTACGCGAACTGCATGGGGCTCTGACCACCGTCCCCCCCTATGACGGACCCCATCACCGGCCGCCTCCCTGCCCAGGAGGCGGCCTCTTTTAATTCTGCATGACAGGCATATGTTATTGCTTCCCTGTCGCATCCGGGGTTGAGCCGCCCCGGCAGCCATCCTAGATAACAGGGTAAGCGCAAGGAGACATACATGTTCGGCATTCCCGGCAAACAGGCGGTGACGATGACGCCCAAGGCTGCGGCCCAGATCGCCAAATTGATGGCCAAGGACGGACATGCCGGCCTGCGTATCGGCGTCAAGAAGGGCGGCTGCGCGGGCATGGAATACACCATGGAATATGTCGATCAGGCCGACCCCAATGACGAGGTGGTGGAACAGGACGGCGCCCGCATCCTGATCGCCCCGATGGCGCAGATGTTCCYGTTCGGAACCGAGATCGACTATGAGGTGACGCTCCTGGAAAGCGGCTTCAAGTTCAACAACCCCAACGTCGCTGAGGCCTGCGGCTGCGGCGAGTCGATCTCCTTCAAGGAAGCCCCCGGCACCTGATCCGGCACAAGCGGACAGAAACCACAGGGCGGGGCATTCCCCGCCCTTTTTGCTGTTCTGGCCCCTGCTGCCTTCCTGAAACTTCAAGCGAATTGCGCCGCCCCGCCACCGGTGCTACCAGTCACGCCCAAATGACAAGGATCGGAGGCACCCCCATGCGGCGGAAACTGGCAGCAGGCAATTGGAAGATGAACGGCACCGGCGGCAACCTCGCTGAACTGGCGGCGCTGGCCGAAAGCCATGGCGCCCCCGCCGCCGACATTCTGATCTGCCCGCCCGCCACACTTCTGTCGCGCGCCGCGGACACCGCCCGGGGCAGCGCCGTCGCCATCGGCGGCCAGGATTGCCACGCAAACGCCTCCGGCGCCCACACCGGCGATCTGTCGGCGGCAATGCTTAAGGACGCCGGCGCCTCCGCCGTGATCCTCGGCCACTCCGAACGCCGCGCCGACCACGGTGAAACGGACGCCCAGGTCTGCGCCAAGGCTGAGGCCGCCTTGGCCGAGGGCCTCACCGCGGTGATCTGCATCGGCGAAACCCTGGCGGAACGTGAGGCAGGCGACACGCTGAAAGTGGCCGGCACTCAGATGGCAGGCTCTGTCCCGGCCAATGCCACCGGCAAAAATACCGTGATCGCCTATGAACCGGTCTGGGCCATCGGCACCGGCAAGGTGCCGACCCTGGAACAGATTGCCGAAGTGCATGATTACCTGCGCGCTGAGCTCACCGCCCGTTTCGGGGCGGAAACCGCAGGCAGCATCCGCCTGCTCTACGGCGGCTCGGTCAAGCCTTCGAACGCGGGCGAAATCTTTGCTGTCTCCAACGTCGACGGCGCGCTGGTGGGCGGTGCAAGCCTCAAGGCCGCGGATTTCTCGCCGATCATCAGCGCTTTGGAAAACAGCTGACATTCCGCTGCGGCGCTGACCTCGGGATTGAGTATTTCCAGAAAGATGAAACTCTGGCAGTTTTCACCTTTGCCAAATACTCCGGGGTGAATTGGCCCGGAGGGACAAGAGGGGCAGCGCCCCTGCCCTGAAACGAAAAACGCCCCGGAACTCCGGGGCGTTTTCTTTTGCGAACCTGCCTAGTTCGTTATGATCTCCGGCCCCATCACCGCGTTTGGCAGCACTGTCGACAGCCACGGCACGTAGGTGATCATGATCAGGAACACGAACAAGACCGCCAGGAACGGCAGTGCGGCCCGCACGACGCCCATCATCGGCATCCCCGCCACGCCCGAGGTCACGAACAGGTTCAGGCCGACCGGCGGTGTGATCATGCCGATCTCCATGTTCACCACCATGATGATGCCCAGGTGGATCGGGTCGATGCCCAGCTCGATGGCAATCGGGAACACCAGCGGCGCCACGATCACCAGCAGGCCCGAGGGCTCCATGAACTGGCCGCCGATCAGCAGGATCACGTTGACCACCACCAGGAACATCACCGGGCCGAAACCGGCAGACAGCATCGCATTGGCGATATGCTGCGGCACCTGCTCATCCGTCAGCACATGCTTCAGGATCAGCGCATTGGCGATCACGAACAAGAGCGTCACGGTCAGTTTCCCTGCCTCAAACAGCGTGTGCTTGGTGTCGCTGTGGAAGAACGCCGTCACCAGCGCATAGGGCTTCTTCATGAGCGGAGTCTTGGCCTCGCCCTCGCCGTTCGACAGCGGCCCCATGTCCTTGTAGACAAAGGAGGCAATCAGGAAGGCATAGACCGCCGCCACCGCCGCCGCCTCGGTCGGAGTGAAGATGCCGCCATAGATGCCGCCCAGGATGATCACGATCAGGAACAGGCCCCAGCCGGCCTCGCGGCCAGAGGTGATGATCTCGCCCCAGCCCAGCCACTCGCCCTTCGGCAGGTTCTTGACCTTGGCCATCACATAGATGGTGACCATCAGGAACAGACCGGCCAGCAGGCCCGGGATGACGCCCGCCAGGAACATCCGCCCGACTGAGACCTCAACCGCGGCCGCATAGACCACCATCACGATCGACGGCGGGATCAGGATGCCCAGGGTGCCTGCGTTACAGATCACGCCCGCCGCAAACTCCTTGGTGTAGCCCACCTGCCGCATGCCCGCGATCACGATGGAGCCGATGGCCACCACGGTCGCCGGAGAGGAGCCGGACAGCGCGGCAAACAGCATACAGGCAAAGACGCCCGCAATCGCCAGACCGCCCGGCAAATGGCCGACGCAAGCGATGGAGAAACGGATGATCCGCCGCGCCACGCCGCCAGTGGTCATGAATGACGACGCCAGGATGAAGAACGGGATCGCCAGCAGGGTGAAATGCCCCTCAAAAGCTTCAAACAGCGTACCCGCGACAGAGGCCAGCGAACTGTCGGAGTAGATCAGCAGAAAGATGGTCGAGCTGAGGCCCAGCGACACCGCAATCGGCACCCCGATCAGCAAGAGGCCGATCACCATCGCAAAGAGGATTACCACTTCCATCAGTCATGCTCCCCGCGCTGCGCCTGCACTTCTGCAATTTCATCTTCAACTTCATGGCTGGCGACCAGCCGGTCAGCCTCGCCGCGGGCAATCTGGAACGCCGCCTGGATGAAGCGGAACACCAAGAGCAGCATCGACACCGGCAGCACGACGTAAGGCACAACCTTCGGCAGTTTTTCGTAGGAATCGCCGTAGTTGATCGCATCTTCCAGAAACTTGAACAGCCCCACCATCGGCACGTCCTGCACCTCATAGAAGCTCTGGCTGCGCGCCTTCATGTCCAGCCCGGTCGGGAACCAGCGGCCCGAGGTGGGCGGCAGGTCCGCAAACACCGCCCAATAGTCATAGGCGCCCTTCAGCAAGAGCAGCGAAAACACGATGCAGCAGCCTGCGGCAAACAGGCCAACCGCCTTGCGCGCGCCGGGCGACAGCATGTTGACGATGGCATCGACGCCCAGATGCGCGTGGGTCTTGACCGCGTAAGACGCACCCAGCAGCACCAGCCAGGCAAACAGGAACACGGTCAGCTCCAGCGCCCATAGAATGTTGGAATTGAACACGAAGCGCGCGATCACATTGGCAAAGGTAATCGCCGTCATCAGCCCCAGCAGAAGCGCGATAAGAGTTTCTTCGAGTGAATTGATAAGCCCGCTCGGGCCGGTTCTGGACCCCGCCATGGCTGCCTCCCAAGTTTTGCGGAAAGTAGGGGTGCAGGCGGCGGATCCCCGCGCCGCCTGCGGTCACGGGGCGCCCGCGCAGGGCACCCCGGAGGTGGCCCTTAGAGGCCGGTGTTGATGGCTTGCGCCGCGTCGATCTTCTCCTGGCCGACGTCGCCTGCGAATTTCTCCCACACAGGCTTCATCGCCTCGACCCAGGCCGCGCGCTGCTCAGGGGTCAGTTCGCGCACCACGCCGCCGGCGTCGATGATCGCCTGGCGTGCTTCGCCGTTCACCTTGGTCGACTCGGCGTTCCGCACCGCGGTCACCTCGTTCAGGATGGTCAGGAACTGGTCGCGCACTGCCGGATCCAGGCTGTCCAGCCAGTCCACGGAGGTCACCACCAGATAATCCAGCGCGCCGTGGTTGGTCTCGGTGATGCCGTCCTGCACCTCAAAGAACTTCTTGCCGTAGATGTTGGACCAGGTGTTTTCCTGACCGTCGACAACTCCCTGCTGCAGCGCGCCGTACACTTCGGAGAACGCCATTTTCTGCGGCGAGCCGCCGATCGCTTCCATCTGCGCCACCAGCACGTCAGAGGACTGCACGCGGAACTTCAGCCCGTTGGCGTCTTCCGGCGCCACCAGCGGCTTGTTGGCGGACATCTGCTTCATGCCGTTGTGCCAGTAGCCCAGCCCCTGCAGGCCGCGGCGCTGCATCGAGTTCAGCATCTCCTGGCCGGTCTCGGACGCCTGGAAGGCATCGACTGCCTCGATGTTCTTGAACATGAACGGCAGGTCGAACAGGCGGAACTGCTTGGTGAACTTCTCGAACTTCGACAGCGAGGGCGCGGCCAGCTGCACGTCGCCTTGCAGCATCGCTTCCAGCACCTTGTTGTCATTGTACAGGGTGGAGTTCGGATAGACCTCCATGCACATGGTGCCGTTCATTTCCTCGTTCACGCGCTTTTCCAGCAGCGCCGCAGCAATCCCCTTGGGGTGCTTGTCGGTGTTGGTGACGTGGCTGAACTTCACCACGATCTCGCCGTCGTCACAGGCGGCGCTTGCGGCGCCTGCGGAAACGGCCAGTGCCAATGCGGTGGCGGCAGTTGTAAGGAATTTCATGGTTTTTCCTCCCAGAAAAATCGTCTGTAAATCCGATGGTGCACTCAGCGCATGGCTGAGGCCTGGCAAAAGCATCCCAAGTTGCGGAAAACCGCTCAACAGTTGATTCGGGAATCACGGCGGCACGGGATTTTCCGCAATTTTGCATAGCCTTACGAGCCGGACCTAATGAACCCGCGGTGCGCCTGGAGAAAGCTGTGCGAAATCCCGCACAGGGCTTTCCGGGCTTTGTGCGGAAAACCGCACAAATGTTAGCGCCAGACAAATGATCCGGGAATCATAGCCTTCTTCTTCTTTGCAAAAATACTCCCGTCCCATTGCCGGTCAGGCGGCTATGGCTCCGCGAGGAGAGGCTCCCGGCCTCTCTCAATGCGCCCCGGCCCGGGGTGTTGCGTACCTACCGTACGCACCGCTTGCCGCTCCTTAACCCGGGCTTGCGATACTCTTTCCCGTCGCGACACCGGTGCGGACTGACACCCCGCACCACCAGGAGATCACAGGGCCCCCGAGACCACCTCTTCATTGGGTGCAGGGGCGTCCCGCACCGAAGGCTTCAGCGGACACGGGGGCTTGCGACCCCCGTCCTCCCTCCGCCCATGGCCCCAATGGGGCTTCCCGGCGGCGCCGCCTCCTTAACCACCCCGGCCTCAGCGCCGGACAGAACGACCCCCAAGGCTCCCAGGCCCGCCCCCTCAGCGGCGGAAATCCTCGGGCCGGATGCCATAGCGGGCCAGCTTGTCATAAAACGTCTTGCGCGGCAGCTTCAGAGCTTCGGCGGCCGCAGCCGCGCGCCCGTTGGCCCGGCCCAGCGCCGCAATCAGCAGCGACCGCTCCACCTGCGCCATCTGCTCTGCCAGCCCCAGCCCGGCCGCGGCGGCGGCCTCCTCCGGCATCCCCAGCACAAAGCGCATCGCCGCCGACATCAGCGACCGCGCATTGCCCGGCCAGTCCTGCGCCATCAGCGCCGCCAGATGCTCCTGGCTGATCTCCGGCGGCTCGATCCCCGCCTGCTCTGCCGCCTGCGCCACGTAATGGCGGAACAGCACCGGAATATCGCCCGGACGCTCCGCCAGCGACGGGATCCGCACCCGCATCACATCCAGCCGGTAAAACAGATCGGCACTGAACCCGCCCGCTTCTGCCTTGCCCGCCAGATCAGCGCTGGAACCCGCGATGATCCGCACCCCGCCGCCCTGCTCCAATTGCGCCAGCAGCGCATACTGCGCCGCCTCCGGCAGCGCCTGCACCTCATCCAGAAACAGCGAACCGCCCGCCGCCTCCTGGCACAGTTCCGCAACTGTCTCTGCCGCCAGCCCGGCGGCAGGGCGTTTCACAAACGGGCCTTGCGCGGCAGGCGACATCAAGTGGATAACCTCCGCCACCTTGGAAATGCCGCTGCCCGGCGCGCCTGTCACCAGCACCTCTGCCCCGGTCGGCGCCACCGCCCGCACCCGCTGGCGCATTTCCTTGGCCTGCGGCGAGGTCCCGAACAGCAGCCGCGCTGCCGGGTCGCCGGTCTCCAGCTGGTGCTTCAGCCGCCGGTTCTCCAGCACCAGCGCCCGGGTCTTCAGGGCGCGCTCCAAGACCGGCAGGAAGTCGGCGGGCGCGCAGGGTTTCTCAAGGAAATCAAACGCCCCCTGTGACATCGCCTTCACCGCCATCGGAATGTCGCCCTCGCCGGTCAGCAGCACCACCGGCAGCTCCTCGTCCATGCCGCGGGCATAGTCCAGCAGGTGAAACCCGTCCCGCCCCGGCATCCGGATATCCGACACGATAATGCCTTCAAACGCGGGGGTGATGTGATCCTTGGCCGCCACAAACGACCCGCAGACAACTACATCCAGATCGTTCAGTTCCAGCGTCTGCGCCAGCGCCTCGCGCACCGCCGCGTCGTCATCCACCAGCAGCACCTTGCAGGTCATGCGGCATCCCCCTTCTCTTCCGCTTCGCGCCACGGCTCCAGCTCCACCGTGAAAACCGCGCCGCCGCCGGTATTGGCACCGCGGATATTGCCGCCAAAGCTCTGCACCAGCCCATAGGAGATCGACAGCCCCAGCCCCATGCCCTCAGAGCTGCCCACCGCCTTGGTGGAATAGAACGGATCGAACATTTTCTCCGGCTCCTTGATGCCGGGGCCGCTGTCCTGCACCCGCACCTGCAGCCGCGGCCCGGTGTCGACAGAGATCGAGATCACCTTCTCCACCTGCCCCTGCATTGCATCCGAGGCATTGTTGATCAGGTTCACAAACACCTGCGTCAGCCGCACCTCGCCGCCCCAGGCATGGACCGGTCCGCCGCAGGCTGCCGCGTTCCAGCGCAGGTCAATCTGGTCGGCCTTCAGCCGCGGCGCAGTCAGCTCCACCGCGGTGCCGATCACCTGCACCAGGTCGACCTGCCCCATCGGCTCGCTCTCATTGCGGGCAAAGGCGCGCAGGTTCTTGATGATCCGCGCCATCCGCGCCGCCATGTCGGCAATCCGGCCCAGGTTTTCGCCGGTCCGCTCCGCCTTGCCGCGCTCCAGGAAGGCGGCGCCGTTCTCGGCATACTGCTGAATGGCCATCAGGGGCTGGTTCAGCTCATGGCTGATGCCTGCTGACATCTGACCGAGGGCCGACAGCTTGCCCGCCTGCACCAGCTCCTGCTGCGCCCGCTTCAGGGCCGCCTCGGCCTCCTCGCGCTCGCGCACCTCGCGGCGCAGCTGGGTGTTGGCAGCCGACAGGTCGCGGGTGCGCTGCTCAACCCGGCTCTCCAGCACCGCATTGGCCTCCGCCAGGGTGCGCCGCCGTTCCATCACGATGAACAGCATCGCCCCAAACGCCAGGCACACCGCCGCCACCGCCGCCGCCTGCAGCATCGCAATCCGCCGGGCCGGCGCCACATCCACCAGGATCTCGCCGGTCATGCCAATGAGCGGCAGGTCCACCGACAGATGCAGCGCCCGGGCCGGCAGATAGGGGCTGCCCCGCACGGTCCAGATCTCATGCTCGGAGTGGAAATCCCGGCCCGTCACACTTGGGGTCTGCCCCTCCGCGCCGCGGCGCCAGAACAGCAGCTCCGCCCGGTTGGAAATGAACACCTCACCGTTTTGGCTGCTGAAATACACCGCAGGCAGCGAGCCGCGCCAGGTCTGCTCCACGTCATTCACATCCGCCGCCACAACCAGCGCCCCGCGCACACCGCCAGGCCGGAACACCGGCGCGGCATAGAAATACGCCCGCCGCCCGTCCTTCTGCAGAACCGCATGGCCGGTGCCCATGGCCCCCTGCATGGCGCGGATGAAATAGGCCTGATCCGCCACGTCCGGCCCGGAAATCCCCTCCGCCGCCGCCAGCACCCGCCCGTCCGCGGCAGCAAAGAACACATCCAGCGCCGCGGTCTTGTCAGCGACCGCGCGCAGCAGCTTCGCCGCCTCGTCTTGCGCTGCAGGCGTCGAGAGGTCTGCCAGTCCCGGATGCTCCGCCGTCAGAACTGCCAGTTCCTGATAGACCTGCAGCTGGGTGCTGACCCGGTCCGAGGCCAGCGCCAGATCCGCCGCGCTGCGCTCTGCCAGGCTGGTCAATGCCTGACGGTAGCCATAGGACCAGACCGCAAGCGCCAAGGCCGCCACGGCCACAAGGAACCCGGCGGGCAGGCTCCAGCGAAGATAGTGCTGTGTTTTCATTGCGGCACGTTATCAAAGCGCCCCTTGCATTGACCAGACGCAACAGCAACAACCGGTATATGAAGACTTTAATCCAATCCCCCACCGATCCCGCCTTTGTGCAGGACCCCTATCCGTTCTACGCCGCCGCCCGGGCGGAGGGGCAGCTGCACCACTGGCAGGACTACGGCATGGTTGCCGCCTTCGGCCATTCCGCCGTGCACATGCTGCTGCGCGACCGCCGCTTCGGCCGCGAGGTGCCGGAAGAGCTGCGCAAGCCCGGCCCTGCCCATCTCGCCCCTTTCCTGGCGGTGGAAGCGCATTCAATTCTGGATGCCGAACCGCCCCGCCACACCCGCCTGCGCCGCCTGGTGCTGCACGCTTTCACCTCGCGCGGGATTGCGGCGCTGGAACCGGGGATCAGGGAACTGTGCCACCAGCTGGCCGGCAGTTTCCCGGACCAGCCCTTTGACCTCCTGGACACCTATTGCACCCAGGTGCCGGTGATCACCATCTGCCGCCTGCTGGGCGTGCCGGAGGAAATGGCGCCGCAACTGCTGGACTGGTCGCACAAGATGGTGGCGATGTACCAGGCGTCGCGCACCGAAGAAACCGAACACGCCGCGGCACAGGCCTCGCAGGAGTTCACGGAGTTCCTGCGCGGCTACATCGCCGAGCGCCGCAACGATCCCCGCGACGACCTCATCACCCGGCTGATCGCGGCGGAGGAGGAAGGCGATAAGCTGTCAACGGACGAGCTGATCGGCACCTGCATCCTGCTCTTGAACGCGGGCCATGAGGCCACCGTGCACTCATTGGGCAACGGCGTGAAGACCATGCTGCAGCAAGGCTGGCAGCCCGAATGGCTGGCACCGGATGGGATCGAAGGGCTGGTGGAGGAAATCCTGCGCTTTGATCCGCCGCTGCACATGTTTACCCGCTACGCCTACGAGGAGGCAGAAGTCTTCGGCCACACCTTCCAGCGCGGCGACCAGGTGGCCCTGCTGCTGGGCGCCGCCAACCGCGATCCTGCGGCGCTGGACGATGCAGGCAGCTTTGACCCGACCCGCCCGCCGAAGGTGAACAAGAGCTTTGGCGGGGGCCTGCATTTCTGCGTCGGCGCGCCGCTGGCCCGGCTGGAGATGCAGATCGCCCTGCCGGCCCTGTTCGAGCACTGCCCGGACCTGAAGCTGGCGGCGGAACCGGAATATTCAAACACCTACCACTTCCACGGCCTCACACGGCTGATGGTCACCCGCAGTTGAACACCGGGACACTCCCGCCCGCGCATCGGGGATCACAGATCCCCTTGCGCGGTTGGGCCAAGCGCCGCTGACGCGGCGCGGCGCCCCTCTTTCACCTTTGGCAAAATACTCCGGGGGTGAGGCGCCCCGGCGCCGCGGGGGCAGCGCCCCCTCCCGCCCTCCTGCCCTCCTGCCGCGCCCGGCCCGGATGTCACTCCGGCAAGGCTGGCAGGGCCGCCATGCCGGGACTGTTCATCAGCCACTCCCGGAAGGCGGCCACCTTGGGGTCGTTCCATTTCTGCCGTTCGCCGATCAGCGCATAAGATCCTTGCGGGGTGGCGCAGGCCATTTCCGGGAAGGGCAGCACCAGATCCCCCCTTTCCAGTTCATCGCGGCACAGGACCAGGTCAGCCATCACCACGCCGGTCCCGATCACTGCTGCGCGGGTGGCCATGTCGAGGTTCGGGAAGACTTCGCCGCTGTCCGGGTCCACCCCCTCCACCCCGAAGTGTTCCAGCCAGGTGTGCCAGTCCTCGCGGCGCGGGGTTTCGTGCAGCAGCCTCAGACCCGCCAGCGCCGCAGGACCGTCCGCAAGCGCAGGCAGCAGCGACGGCGCGCAGGCCGGCGAGAGGATCATGCCGAACAGCGGCATGACCTCGATATCCGCAGGCCGTCCCGGAATGTTTTCCAGCGAAATGCCAAGATCGTACTCCGACCGTTCAAACCCCTTGCTGCCATAGAAGTCGGTGGCCAGCCGCAGGGTGATCTCCGGATGCGCCAGGCGGAACTGCTCCAGCTGCGGCAGCAGCCAGCGCAGCGACAGGGTCGGCGGGCAGATCACCCGCAGCTCGGAGGCATCCGCCGCGATCCGCTCCACCTCGTGCAGCATCTTCGCAAAGGCCTCTGTCAGCACCGGATAAAGCCGCCGCCCTGCCTCCGTCAGCGCCACCCCGCGGGCATTGCGGTGAAACAGCTGCACGCCGATGTGGTCCTCCAGGATCTTCACCTGGCGGCTGATGGCACCGCGGGTCACGAACAGTTCCTCCGCCGCAGCAATGAAGCCTTCGTGGCGGGCGGCGGCCTCAAAGGCGCGTAACGAATTGAGGGGCGGCAGGCGCATCATGTCACCATGGGTCAGTTTTCCTGATCCATGGTGGAGATTAACTGGTTTGCGCGCAAGCCCCCTCCGCCCCTATTCCTCAGAGGCCAGAACGGAGGAATAGCCATGACTTCATATTGTGAACAAGCAGACGCCCGGCAGCACGGTTTTTTGACCCGCAGCCTGCTTGGCTGGATTGCAGGCCTGAAGCGGCTGACGAAAGCTGAGCCTTGCGCAGCGGCATTCCCGGAGTCGGTGCAGGTGCCGCTGCACGAGTTGGAGCGGCTGACGGAAACATCTCCGCATCTGCTGGCCGATATTGGCGTAGTGCCGCAGGCATCCGCCGAAGACACGTCGCCCTGGCGGCTGCAGGACGGGCGCCACCTGCTGCTCCGCCCGCCTCTGTGACTATCAGCTGCGGCCTGCCACCCGCCGCCGCGCGCGCCCTCAGCTGCCCAGCGGCAGCATGGTGGTGGACTTGATCTCTTCCATCGACAGAAGCGCGGTCACATTGTGCACTTTCACCTCTGAGATCAGCGCCTGATAGAACACGTCGTAGGCACGGGCGTTCTGCACCCGCACCTTCAATATATAGTCGATGTCGCCCGCCAGCCGGTGGGCCTCCTGCACCTCGGGGCGCTCCTGCAGCGCCTTCAGGAACTTGGCCTGCCATTCCGCCTCATGCTCCGAGGTGCGGATGAGGACAAAGAAACAGGCCTCAAACCCCAGGGAATCCGCATCCAGCAGCACTGTCTGCTGGCCGATCACCCCGGCCTCCTTCAGCTTGCGGATGCGATTCCACACCGGGGTCTTGGAAGACCCCACCCGGCGGGCTATTTCATCCAGCGACTGGCTGGCGTCGCGCTGCAGTTCAGCCAGAATTTTCCGGTCCGTGCCGTCGATCCGCACCGTCATTCCTGTTTTCTCCTTTTGTGAGGACCAATCGGCCCGATGTCCCGCCGCGGCAAAACCAATGTTCTTATTTATCCGCCCATATAGCGCAATACCGGGAATATTTCCTATATCTACCCTCAAGTCAAACACACTCAGAGGGTACAGGAATGTCCGCACCATCGACACATGCTGCCAATGCCGCCGCTCCCGCCCGTGGCAGCATGGACTGTATGGTTGCAGGCCAGGTGTGCTTTGCGGGCTCCGGCCCCGGCGATGCAGAGCTTCTGACCCTGAAAGCGCTGCGCGCGCTGCAAGCCGCTGATGTTATCCTGCACGACCGCCTGGTCAGCGATGAAATCCTCGCGCTGGCCGGCCCGCAGGCTGTGCTGGAAGACGCCGGCAAGGAAGGTTTCGGCGCTCAGGTCTCCCAGGCCGACATCAACGCCCGTCTGGTCGAGCTGGCCAAGCAGGGCAAGAAGGTGCTGCGCCTCAAGGGCGGCGACCCGGCGATCTTTGCCCGTCTGGATGAAGAGCTGACCGCCTGCGAGGAAGCGGGCATCGCCTACAGCATCATTCCCGGCATCACCGCCGCCTCCGCTGCCGTGGCCGCCATCGGCCAGAGCCTGACGCAGCGCGGCCGCAATACTTCGGTCCGGTTCCTGACCGGCCATGCGATGACCGGCTTTGCCGATCACGACTGGGCCGCGCTGGCGCGCCCGGGCGAGGTTGCCGCGGTTTACATGGGCAAGAAATCCGCCCGCTTCGTGCAGGGCCGACTGATCATGCATGGCGCCGACCGCGCAACGCCGGTGACCATCATCGAAAACGCCTCGCGCCCCGGTCAGCGGGTGCTGGAAACCACACTGGACCGCCTGCCTGCCGACCTTGGCGCGGCTGGTTTCGGCGGCCCTGCCCTCACATTCCTGGGACTTGCCCCGCGCCAGGCGGCGGCAGCCCTGAACGATCTCAAAACGGAGCTTGCATAATGGCCCGCGCCTTTACGCCCAAAGTCATCACCGCCAACGACCTGCTCGAAGGCGACGTGATCTATTTCACCGCCGAAGACACCTGGACCCGCGAGCTGTCGGAAGCTGAGCTGATCACCGACGAGGCAGACGCCCAGCTGCGCCTGCTGGAAGCGGAAAAGCAGAACATCCGCATCGTCGGCGCCTATCTGGCCGATGCCAAGGCAGGCCCGAACGGCCCCGAGCCGACCCACTTCCGCGAGGAATTCCGCCGCACCGGACCCTCGAACTACTTCCACGGCAAACAGGAGGCCGAAGCCAATGTATAAGTACAATGAATTCGACGAAGCCTTCCTGGCGGAACGCAACGCCCAGTTCCGCGCCCAAGTCGAGCGCCGCATCGACGGCTCCCTCACCGAGGATGAGTTCAAGCCGCTGCGCCTGATGAACGGCGTCTACCTGCAGCTGCACGCCTATATGCTGCGGGTTGCGATCCCCTATGGCACCCTGAACCCGAACCAGATGCGCACCCTGGCGCTGCTGGGTGAGAAGTGGGACAAGGGTTACGGCCATTTCACCACCCGCCAGAACATCCAGTACAACTGGCCGAAACTGCGCGACCTGCCGGACATGCTGGACGCGCTGGGTGAAGCCGGCCTGCACGCCATCCAGACCTCGGGCAACACCATCCGCAACACCACCGCCGACCATTTCGCCGGTGCCGCCGCGGATGAACTGACCGACCCCCGCCCCTATGCCGAGCTGATCCGCCAGTGGTCCACCGACCACCCGGAATTCCAGTTCCTGGGCCGCAAGTTCAAGATCGCCATCACCGGCAGCAGCGCCGACCGCGCTGTGATCAAGGCGCATGACGTGGGCCTGCAGGTGGTGGAGCAGGACGGCAAGACCGGCTTCAAGGTCGTCGTCGGCGGCGGCCTGGGCCGCACCCCGATGATCGGCCAGGTGCTGCGCGAGTTCCTGCCGCAGGCGGACCTGCTGCCCTATCTGGAGTCGGTTCTGACCGTCTACAACGTGCTGGGCCGCCGCGACAACAAGTACAAGGCGCGCATCAAGATCACCGTCTCCGAGAACGGCATCGACACCTACCGCGCAATGACCGAGGAAGCCTTCATGGCGATCCGCGGCCAGTACGACGGAACCGACCAGCAGCTGCTGGAAGAGATCAAGACGCATTTCCAGGCGCCGGAGTTCCGCTCCGCCCCGACCGATGCGTTCGATGCAGCCTATGCAAACGACCCGGTGTTCCGCGCCTGGGCCGACACCAACCTGCACGCGCACCGTGCCGAGGGCCACGCCATCGCCACCATCTCGATCAAGGCGCATGGGGCAACCCCGGGCGACGCGACGGCGGAGCAGATGCGGGTGATGGCCGACCTGGCCGAGCAGTACGGCTATGGCGAACTGCGCATCAGCCACCAGCAGAACGTGATCCTGCCGCATGTCCACAAGAACGACCTGCCGGCCATCCACGCCACGCTGAAGGCGCACGGCCTGGCCACCGCCAACATCGGCTTGATCTCGGACATCATCGCCTGCCCGGGCATGGATTACTGCGCGCTGGCAACCGCCCGCTCGATCCCGGTGGCGCAAGAGATTGCAACCCGCTTTGACGAACTGAAGATGGAGCACGACATCGGCCATCTGCAGATCAAGATCTCGGGCTGCATCAACGCCTGCGGCCACCACCATGTTGCCCATATCGGCATCCTGGGCCTGGACCGCGCGGGCGTCGAGAACTACCAGATCACCCTGGGCGGCGACGCCACCGAGACGGCTGCCATCGGCACCCGCACCGGCCCCGGCTTTGCCTATGACGAGATTGTTCCCGCCGTGGAGCGCATCGTCGAGGTCTACATGGCCCAGCGTGAAAGCGCGGAGGAAACCTTCCTCGAAACCTACCGCCGGATCGGCATGGAGCCGTTCAAGGCAGCACTGTATCCCGAGGCTCAGAAAAAGGTCGCCTGATCTGATGTTCCAACCAGCCGGAAATAGGCCCGCCGGAGAAGCAGAGCTTCTCCGGGACCGGGAGCTGGCCGCCAAGGCGGAAGCGTTGAATGCGCGCTACCGCCACCATTCGGCCACCTCGGTGATGGAGGGCGCGTTGCGGGACGCAGGGCACATCGCCCTGGTCTCCTCTTTCGGCGCGGAATCCGTGGTGCTCTTGCATATGGCCGCGATCATCGACCCGATGACGCCGGTTGTGTTTGTGGACACCGAACTGCTGTTCACCGAAACGCTGATCTATCAGCAGGAAGTGAGCGAGCGGCTGGGCCTGCGCAATGTGCGCATCATCCGCGCCGACGACATCGCCGAGAAGGACCCCTACGGGGCCCTCAAGTTCAGCGACAAGGACGCCTGCTGCACGCTGCGCAAGACCGTGCCGCTGCAAAAGGCGCTGGCGGACTACGACGGCTGGATCACCGGCCGCAAGCGGTTCCAGTCCGGCACCCGTGCGGCGCTGGAGTTCTTCGAGGTCGAAGAGGGCACCGGGCGGCTCAAGATCAACCCGCTGGCCCACTGGGCGCCCGAGGACGTGCGCGCCTATATGGATGAAAACCGCCTGCCCCGCCATCCGCTGGTGGCCAAGGGCTATCCCTCGATCGGCTGCGCGCCCTGCACCAGCCCGGTCAAGGAAGGCGAAGACCCGCGCGCCGGCCGGTGGCGCGGCGAGAACAAAGAAGAATGCGGCATCCACGTTGTGGACGGCCAAATGGTACGCACAGGAGCGTGAGTGAGATGACTTTTATCGTGACTGACACCGGCTTTGCCGCCGACGACTGGACCGCCGGCTTTGAGGGCAGCAACGTGCTGGAGCTGGCCTCGGACGCCAATCTGAACGGCGTGGCGCTGGACGGCGTGGAGCTGGTGCGGGTGAACTTTCCCAGCTTTGCCGACGGCCGCGGCTTCACCCTGGCCCGGCAGCTGCGGCTGAAGGGCTACCAGGGCCGCCTGCGCGCCTTCGGCCATGTGATTGCCGACCAGTACGCCATGGCCCGCCGCTCCGGCTTTGACGAGGTGGAGCTGAGCGATGAGCTGGCCGCCCGCCAGCCCGAGGACCAGTGGCTGGCCCGCGCCAACTGGAAAGACCACAGCTATCAGGCCCGCCTGCGCGGCAGCACCGCTGCCCGCTAAGCCAGCCCCTTAACCCGGGACACTCCCTGAAACCGGCTCCGTTGCGTCAGACGCGGGGCCGGTTTCGCAAAACAGGGGGTTTTCCTGACATGTATCAAAGACTAATCAGAGGTGCCGGTTACTCCTCCGGCAGTGGAACCGATGAATGAGATGACACCCGTGACCGACACTGCAACCGACCCGAAACCGGCCAAAGCCGTGCCGGCCCTGCCCGATGCGCAGACCGTGACCCAGGTGAAACACTGGACCGACCGGCTGTTCTCCTTCCGCTGCACCCGTCCGGCATCGCTGCGGTTCCGCTCCGGCGAGTTCGTGATGATCGGCCTGATGAATGACCCGGACCCGAAGACCGGCAAGCAAAAGCCGCTGCTACGCGCCTATTCCATCGCCTCCCCCAGCTGGGACGAGGAAATGGAGTTCTACTCGATCAAGGTGCAGGACGGCCCGCTGACCTCCAAGCTGCAGCACATCAAGGAAGGCGACGAGATCATCCTGCGCCCCAAGCCCGTCGGCACCCTGGTGCATGACGCGCTGGTTCCGGGCAAGCGGATCTGGTTCTTTGCGACCGGCACCGGCTTTGCCCCCTTCGCCTCACTGCTGCGCGAGCCGGAAACCTATGAGAAATTCGACGAGGTGATCATCACCCACACCTGCCGCGAAGCAGGCGAGCTGACCTATGGCCGCGAGCTGATCGAAAGCCTGAAAGACGACGAGTTGCTGAACGAGGTGATCGGCGAGGGCTTCTGGAAGAAGATCAAGTATTACCCGACCACCACCCGCGAAGAGAGCCCCAAGATGGGCCGCATCACCGACCTGATGCGTTCCGGCGAGGCGTTTGCCGATCTCGGCGTGCCACCGCTGAACCCGGAAAGCGACCGGGCGATGATCTGCGGCAACCTGGCCTTCAACCTGGAGCTCAAGGACCTGTTCGAGAACACCTATGGGCTGGAAGAAGGCGCCAACTCGAAACCTGCGCATTTCGTGGTGGAAAAGGCGTTCCTGGACTGATCCCGGGCCAGGCCGCCCCTGATGGCGGCCTCATTTTTGACACTGTATTGACGGGAGGCTGCCGCCTCCCGTTTATCTTTTGTTGGTGATGAATCGGTAATTCTGCTGCTGAGATCCAGAATGGAGCAACAGCAGATGCACAACGAAACGGCCCCCGGGCAGGCGCCCGTCTTTCAGTCCGTCAGAACCGAAGCAGGCAAGGCCCGCGTCCGCGCCGCGCTGTCCGGCTTCCAGAACCGCCCCGACCCGGTGCAGCCGCCGCTGCAGGACAGGATTGCCGCCATCAAGGCCCGCTTCGACCTGCGCGCCATGACACCGCAGGACATCGACCAGATGTTCGACGCGCTGGTGCAGGAAGGCCAGCCGATGACCGCACCGATGCTGCTGCTGAATTCGATGGGCGAACGCTTCCGCAGCCATCTGGCCGGCCTCACCGGCAAGGAGTATGACGGCGGCAAGGCCCTGGACCTGATCGCGGTGGCGCAGCTGCAAATCCAGCGCGCCCGCAAACAGGGCGGCGCCAGCGGCGGCTGGGAGAGCTTCCTGGCGTTCCTGGTGCCGCAATCGCCCTCTGAGCAACCCGCAGCCCAGGCGCCGCTGGAGCACATGGCGCGCCTCGCCCAGCAGGCCCAAGCGCAGGTGCACGTGCGGCCGAACTGACCCGCAATTCCAGCGCAGAACTGTGCTGGAATGGAAAAGGCGGCCGGGATGTCCCTGCCGCCTCTCCTTTTTTTTGCATCTGCAGCGCGGTGAATCACTCGCTGGCGGTTGCAGCCTCTTCAGCGGTGCCGGTTGCGGCGGTGCCGGACTGGTTCAGCAATTCCTCAGCGGTGGAGGTTGCGCTGTCCAGCGCGTCGGTGGCGGCGTCCTGGGTGGCATCAGCCGCGCCAGCCGCTGCATCCGCAGCGCTGTCTGCCGCCTCTGTGGCGGTGTCGACCGCGCTGTCAGCCGCAGTAGCCGCTGCATCTGCCGCAGTGCCGGTGGTGTCCCCGGCCGCGTCGGCAGCGCTGTCAAGCGCGTCGCCCACGGTCTCGGTGACCGCAGTTGCGGCCTCGTTCACCGCATCCTGTGCGGCCTCGACAGCTGCGCCTGCGGCTTCGGCGCCCGCCTCAACCGCATCATCCAAGGCCTCAGCAGCCTCCTGGGCCGCCTCTTCCGCCGCTGCAGCCGGCTCTTCCGACGTTACCGGCCCGGTGCTGCTCTGCTCTTCCTGCACCGCCGGCGCCTCAGCCGGGACCGGCTCCTGCGCGTCCTGGCGGCTGACCACCAGATAGGCCCCAACGGCCGCGGCGCCCAGCGCCAGCACGATCAACAACTGTTTCATGGTCTCTCTCCTCACTCCTGCCGGCCCGCCCGGGCCGGGGCCGCAGCTGGTGCGGCATCTGCCTGCCAGATGGCGATGCAAGGGCCGCAGCTCAAGGGGGAAGTTTGCGCCAGGCGCGTCACGGGCGGCTGAGCGCCGCCCTGCCTGCGCAAAACTGGCGGAAGGCCGCCGCAATCGCGCCTTTTCAGGCTGTTGCGCCGCACCGCTCACTTGGCGCGGCCCCCGGTTTCACGCCTGTTTTCCAAGCCTTTTGCAACATGCGGCCTTGAAAAGCGCCTTTCCTGCCGCCATACCGCCCATAACGCTTGAATCACACGCGCGGGGGCAGTAGCGTTCCCGCACTTTTTGCAATGACAGAAGGATCGCAGTCATAGCCCGCAGACCTCATAACGCGCCGCCGCAACGCGACACCGGCCCGCGCGTCAACGAAAAAATCCGTGCCCCCGAAATCCGCCTGATCGGCGCCGATGGCGAAAACGTCGGGGTTGTGCACCCGGCCAAAGCCATGGACATGGCGGCAGAGGCCGGACTTGATCTGGTAGAAATCTCGCCCAACGCCAACCCGCCCGTGTGCAAGATCATGGACTTTGGCAAGTTCAAGTATGAACAGCAGAAGCGCGAGAGCGAAGCCCGCAAGAAGCAAAAGATCATCGAGGTCAAAGAGGTCAAGTTCCGCCCCAACACGGACACCCATGACTACGATGTGAAGATGCGCAACGTGGTGAAGTTCCTGGAGCATGGCGACAAGGTGAAGGTCACCCTGCGCTTCCGCGGCCGCGAGATGGCGCACCAGAACCTCGGCCGCGAGCTGCTGGAGCGGGTTGCCGAGGACGTCAAGGAAATCGGCAAGGTCGAGAACATGCCCAAGATGGAAGGCCGCCAGATGATCATGATGATCGGGCCGCTCGCCAAGAAATAAGCCCGCGCGCCGCTGGTGCCGGACACAGCCCCGCAGGCCGCCGCCTGCGGGGTTTTCTTTTGCTTCGGTTAGCGGTGCCTTAACGCCTGCCCGCTATACCAGAGCCATCCCCAGTGAAGGCAGACGCATGACCAGCTTGACCGACGTTCAGAACACCGCCTTCATGGCCATCGGCCCCAGCCGTATCGCGGCGCTGTCGCTGCTGGCGCTGGCACAGGCGCCGGAGGGTGCGGACGGCACCGGCGCAGAGGATGTTCTGGCGCTGTCGGTGCAGCGGATTTGCGCGGCGTATGATATGCTCGGCAACGGGCTGGACGCCCTGCTGGCAGAGTGCAGCTATGCCCTGCCCGCTGAGCTGGAGGCCAAGCGTCAGTCCTGTCTTGAGATGCTGGCGCCGCTGCATCATGCCGTCACTGCCGAAGAGGGCGCCGCGCTGGCGCAGGTGCGCGCGGTGCCGGATCTGGCCGCCCTCTGCCTCTACCGGCTGGAACCCGCGGTGTCGGCGTTCCTCAAGGACATGGTGCAAACCCTGCGCGAGGCGCAGCAGCAGCGCGAGGAAGAACGCGACGCGCAGATGCGGGCCACCATCGCCACAGCCGAAGGCGTCGGCAAGAACATCAAGTTCATTTCCTTCAACGCCTCGATCGAGGCAGCGCGGATCGGCGAAATGGGCAAGGGCTTTGCCGTCATTGCCACCGAAATCCGGGAGCTGTCCGGCAAGACCCAGAACCTGCTGGAAGAAATGTCCGGCTATCTGAAGCACTGACACGGAAACAGGCACCGGAAACCGGTGCCTGCGCCTGTCTTTCCCCTGCGGCCGATCAGCCCGCTGCGGCCACCGCGCGCTTCGTCATCACCCCGACCAGATGGGCGCGGTATTCTTTCGTTCCGTGCATATCGCCGATCATACCGCCGGCATCCACGCTGAGCCCGTCCAGCGCGTCCGGTGCGAAACTGGTATCCAGTGCCGCCTCGGCCTCATGCCAGCGGAACACGCCCTCCTCTGACGCGCCGGTGACGGCCACCCGCACGCCCGCCGCGTATTTCGCCACGAAGACGCCCACCAGGGCAAAGCGCGAGGCGGGCTGCAGGAACTTCTGGTAGTTGGCCTTTTCTGGCACCGGGAAGCGCACCGCGGTGATGATCTCGCCTTCGTTCAGCGCGGTCTCGAACAAACCGCGGAAGTAGTCATCGGCAGTGATCTCGCGGGTGCTGGTGACAATGGTGGCGCCGCTGCCCAGCGCCGCCGCCGGATAACAGGCCGCCGGGTCGTTGTTGGCCAGCGAGCCGCCGATGGTGCCGCGGTTCCTGACTGCCGGGTCGCCGATGTGGCTGGCCAGATCCGCCAGCGCCGGATAGCTGTCCGCCGCGGCAGCGGCCACCTCTGCATGGGTGACTGCGCCGCCAATGGTCAGCATGCCGCCATTGTCGCTTAGCTCCTTCAGCTGCGGGATGCTGCTGAGGCTCACCAGTTTCGACGGCATCGCCAGCCGCTGTTTCAGCGTCGGGATCAGCGTCTGCCCGCCGCCCAGCGCCTGCGCATCCTCATCCGCCAGCGCGGCCACCGCTTCGGCGACGGTTGAGGGCTTCTCGAACTCGAATTCATACATTTCGTATCCTTTCTGAAAACCGGCCCGCCGGCTTTCATCTTTCCGAAAATACTCCGGGGGTATGGGGGCAGCGCCCCCATGAGCCCTTACCCGTTCATCGCCGCCCAGACCCGCGCAGGCGACAGCGGCATGTCGATATGGGTGACATCCTTGCCGCCCGACTGCAGCGCGTCGATCACCGCATTGACCACCGCTGGCGGCGAGCCGATGGCTCCGGCTTCGCCGCAGCCCTTCACGCCCAACGGGTTATGTGTGCAGGGTGTCTGGCAGGAATGGTCCACCTGGTAGAACGGCACATCATCAGCCCGCGGCATGGCGTAGTCCATGAAGGAGGCTGACAGCAGCTGGCCGTCTTCGTCATAGGCGGCGTTCTCCAGCAGCGCCTGGCCAATGCCCTGCCCCAGCCCGCCGTGGACCTGGCCGTCAACGATCATCGGGTTGATGATATTGCCAAAGTCATCGGCAGCCGAGAACCGTTCGATGCTTACCTTGCCGGTGTCGGGATCCACCTCCACCTCGCAGGCATAGGCGCCAGCCGGATAGGTGAAGTTGGCCGGGTCGTAGAACGCGGTCTCCTCCAGTCCTGGCTCCAGCTCCTCCAGCGGGTAGTTGTGGGGGACATAGGCCGTCAGGCAGACATCGCCCCAAGCCACCGATTTGTCGGTGCCGGCAACTGTGAACTGGCCGTCCTTCAGCTCGATATCGGCGTCCGAGGCCTCCATCAGATGGGCGGCGATCTTCTTGGCCTTATTGATGATCTTCTCGGTCGCGCGCACCATGGCCGAGCCGCAGACCGCGATGGAACGCGAGCCGTAGGTGCCCATGCCGAAGGGCACCCGACCGGTGTCGCCATGCACGATGTCGACCATGCTCTCATCAATGCCGATCATGTCGGCCACGACCTGCGGGAAGGAGGTTTCATGCCCCTGCCCGTGGGAATGCGCACCGACCATCACGCTGATAGAGCCGGTGGCGTTCACCCGCACCGTAGCCGCATCATAAAGCCCCGCGCGGGCGCCCAGCATGCCGACGATGTTGGAGGGCGCGATGCCGCAGGCCTCGATATAGCAGTTGATGCCAAAGCCGCGCAGCTTGCCGTTTTTCTCGCTCTCGGCGCGGCGGGCGGCAAAGCCCGCCACATCGGCGACCTGCTCCAGCTTGTCCATGGTCGCCACGTAATCGCCGGTGTCATAGGTCAGCGCCACCGGGGTTTCATAGGGGAACTCGGTGATGAAGTTCTGGCGGCGCAGGGCAATCGGGTCGGCGCCCAGTTCGCGCGCGGCCTTGTCGATGACGCGCTCCAGCTGGAAGGTCGCCTCCGGCCGGCCCGCGCCGCGGTAGGCATCCACCGGCACCGTGTTGGTGAAAACCGTTTTCACGTTCACCTGCACAATGGGCGTCTTGTAGTTCCCCGCCATCAGGGTGCCGTGCAGGTAGCTGGGCACCGAGGTCGAAAAGGTCGACAGATACGCGCCCATGTTGGCCATCGTGTTGGTGCGCAGTGCGGTGAAGTTGTTGTCCGCGTCCAGCGCCAGCTCGATCTTCGTGACATGATCGCGGCCATGGGCGTCAGAGATGAACGCCTCTGCCCGTGTCGAGGTCCATTTCACCGCCCGCCCGCAGGCCTTGGCGGCAAAGGTGCAGAAGGCTTCCTCGGCGTAGTGGAAAATCTTGGAGCCGAAGCCGCCGCCCACATCCGGCGCGATCACCCGCACCTTGTGTTCCGGCAGGCCCAGCACAAACGCGCACATCAGCAGGCGGATCACATGCGGGTTCTGGCTGGTGGTGTAGAGCGTGTGCTCATCCGTGGCGCGGCTGTAATCGCCGATAGCCACGCGCGGCTCCATCGGGTTGGCAACCAGGCGGTTGTTCACAAGCTCCAGCGTGGTCACATGCGCGGCGCTGTCAAAGGCCGCTTGCACCGCATCGTCATCCGGATTGCCGAACACCCAGTCATAACAGAGGTTTGAGGTCAGATCCTCATGCACCTTGGTGGCATCTTCCGCAAGTGCGGCACCCATGCTGACCACCGCGGGCTTGTCACTGAGGCTAAGCTCAATCGCTTCGGCTGCATCGCGGGCCTGTTCCAGCGTGTCCGCAACCACGGCAGCAACGATCTCGCCCACGTGGCGGATCGTATCATGCGCGATGATCGGGTGGCGCGGCTCCTGCTGCGGGTTGCCGTGGCGGTCGGTCACGCCCCAGCCGCAAGGAATGCCGCCCACCTCGGCGAAATCGGCGCCGGTGAAGATCTTCACCACGCCGGGCATTGTCTCAGCCGCGGATGTGTCGATGGAATTGATGGCTGCATGGGCCACATCGGCGCGCAGGAAATGCACATGGGCCTGGCCGTTCACGTTGATGTCGTCGGTATAGTTCCCGGCTCCTGTCAGGAACCGCACGTCCTCGCGCCGCTTGGGGCTGGCGCCGATGCCGTTATCCTTGGGCATGTCTAGTCTTCCTCCCTGGAGGGTGCTGCCTTGAGGGCGCACCGCTTTGTCAGTCACTCCTTGTTCAGCACAGGCCGGGTGCCGGCCTGGGGTCGTCCGGTTATTCCGCCGCGATGCTTGAGACGTCCTGTCCCGAGGCCGCCATGATCGCCTTGACGATATTGTGGTAGCCGGTGCAGCGGCACAGGTTGCCTTCCAGGTAGTCGCGGACCTCCGCCTCTGTGGGCTTGGGGTTGTCCTTCAGCAGTGCCGCCGCCGACATCACCATGCCCGGCGTGCAGAAACCGCATTGCAGCCCGTGGTGGTCCTGGAACGCCTGCTGGATCGTGTTGAGCGAGCCGTCGGCATTGGCCTGGCCCTCGATGGTGGCGACCTCGGCGCCCTCGGCCTCCAGCGCCAGCATGGTGCAGGCCTTCACCGCCTTGCCATCCACATGCACCACGCAGGCGCCGCACTGGCTGGTGTCGCAACCCACATGGGTGCCGGTCAGCCCCAGCTGCTCGCGCAGGAATGATGACAGCAGCGTGCGCCCTTCAACGTCGCCGCTGGCAGCCTTGCCGTTCACGGTCATGGAGACCTTGGCCATAGTACCCTCCCTTTAGCTTGTTTTTGTCTGGCTGGGGGGAGTTAAGCACGGGCAACCCCGATCCGCGAAGTGTTTTCCGGCGGGGGAACTGCGCAAATTCGCGTCAGCCGGGCTTACCCACGGTTGTGACCTCGCGTCACAAATCCCGCGCTGCAGCGCCGCATTCAGCCTTCTGCATCGCGGCGCGGCATCGGGCGCGTGGGGATTTCCTTCAGCAGCCCGCCGACGCCCATGGCGGCGATATCGGCGGAGCTGACAGGCAGGCCGCAGATCACCCGCTCCAGCACCCAATCGGCACCATTCAGCGCCGGAGAGCGGGCGCAGCCCGGCAGGCCGATCACCGCCCTGTCCTGGTGCTTGCCCAGAAACAGCAGGTTGCCGGGGTCCACAGGCATGCCGAAACGGGTCACCGTGCCGCCAGCCTGCCGCAGCCCCTGCGGCGCAACGTCATGAGGGTCGGAGGTGGCGGAGCCGGTAAGGATCAGCACTAGCTGCCCCGGCGCGTTTGCAATGGCTTCGGCCAGTTCAGCTTCGCGGTGCGCAACAACCACGCGGGGCGTGAGGGTTATGCCCATCCGGTGCAGGCGGCCCGCCATCGCGGCGCGGCCCTTGTCTGAAGGGGTGTCCTCTGTAACCGCTGTTTCGATCAGCGTGGCGGAGGACAGGACCGGCGGCAGCACGCGGATGGCGTCCCCTGCCCCCTCGCTGGCACGGCGGATGGCATCGGCCGGCACGCCATAAGAGATGATCTTGATGGTCGCCAGCATGCCGTCCGCATCGGCGCGGTGATAGTCCGGAACGGTGGCGACGGTGATCATCGGATCCACCGTGTTCACCGCCTCCAGCCTGTCCCGGTCCAGCCGCACCAGCCCGGCGCCGGTGGCATAGAGGTTCACCCGCCCGGTGCCTGCGCCGGAAATTCGGATGCCTTGCGCGGACGGGTCCGGCACCAGAGCGTTTGCCAGTGCCTCCGCCGCCGCATCCTCGTGCAGGTCAGCAGGGTCGAGCCGGGCCACGGTCAGGGTGTCATGGCCCGCGGCTGAGAGGTCTGCGAGATCTTCGCCGCTCAGCACCGTGCCCTTGGCGATCTTGCCGCTGGCGCCCTGAAGCGAATGCGCAAGGATGGCGCCCTCGGCGTCTTCCAAGGGGACCGGGCCGAACCTCATGGCTGTTTACCGCGCAGGACGGCGGTCATCTCAGACAGGATCGAGACGGCGATTTCCGCCGGGCTGGCGGCGCCGATGTCCAGGCCGATGGGGCCGTGGATGCGGGCAATCTGGTCTTCGGTGAATCCTGCATGCTGCATCCTGCCAACACGGGCGGCGTGGGTCTTCTTGCTGCCCAGCGCGCCGATGTAGAACACATCCGCCGCCAACGCGGCCTGCAGCGCTGGGTCGTCCAGTTTCGGGTCATGGGTCAGCAGCACCAGCGCGGTGCGGGTGTCGAGCCCCAGCTTTTCCACCGCCTCATCCGGCCAGTCGTCCATCAGGGTTTCATCGGGGAAACGCTCAGGAGAGGCAAAGGCCGTGCGGGGGTCGATGATCACCGGATCATAGCCCGCAATCCGCGCCATCGGCACCAGCGCCTGAGTGATATGCACCGCACCGACGCAGACCAGCCGCAGGGGCGGATTGTGGACGGCCACAAAAGTCTCGCCGTCCTCCTCCAGCCCGGAGCGGTCCATGCGCATCCGGTCCGGATATTCTGTGCGGGTGAGGCGGCGGGCGCCAGTGGCGAGATTTACCTCATATGCCACGGGGGCACGGCCGGCTCGGGCTTCCACCAGTTCATGCAGCAGCGCCTCCGGCAGGGCGGAGCCGACCGGTTCCACCAGCACCTTGATGGTGCCGCCGCAGGCGAGGCCGACGGCAAAGGCGTCTTCGTCGCTGACGCCGAATTCCAAGAGCCGGTGCTGGCCGTCCTGCAGCGCCTCCAGCGCTTCGGACACCACCGCGCCCTCGACGCAGCCGCCGGAGACCGAACCTTCGATCTGCCCCTCCCCGGACACAACCAGCTGCGACCCGGTGCGGCGCGGGGCGGAGCCCCAGGTCTGCACCACGGTGGCCAGCGCAGCGCCGGTGCCGGAACGGTGCCAGTCCAGCGCGGCTTCCGGGGCGTGTTCAAACGGGGTCATGGTCTGCATCGGCGGGCCTAAAAGGTTGCGGCGGGAGTTGCTGTCAAAATCGGCACTTGGGCGGCGGATTGCAAGCGGCAGCGGCTAGAGCATTGCCATCAGCCGCGCCTTTTCGCCCGCATCAGAAGGGCTGGAGATCACCTGCGCCAGATCCTGCAGCGAAGCGATGGAGTGACCGGCGCGGAAACTGTCGGCATAGGGCAGCATGGCGCGGATGCCTTGTGCCTTGGGGGCGAAACCGTCCCAGCGCAGCAAAGGGTTCAGCCAGATCAGGCGGCGCGACGACAGCTGCAGGCGCTGCATCTCGCGCGCCAGGCCTTCGGGGTCGCCGCGGTCCAGCCCGTCGGTGATCAGCAGCACCACCGCGCCCTGCCCCATGACGCGCCGCGACCAGTCGCGGTTGAAGGCATGCAGGCAGTCGCCGATGCGGGTGCCGCCCTCCCAGTCCTGCGCCTCTGCCCCTGCGGCGGCCAGGGCCGCGTCCACATCGCGCTGCTGCAGATGCCGGGTGATGTTGGTCAGGCGGGTGCCGAAGGTGAAGCCATGCACCCGTGCCCAGCCCTGCCCCTTGGCGTTGGCGGCGGCGTGCAGGAAATGCAGGATGATGCGGCTGTACTGGCTCATCGAGCCGGAGATATCGCAGAGCACCACCAGATTGGGCCAGCGGATGCGGCGCTTGGCGCGAGCGATCTGCTGCAGGTCACCGCCTTGCCGCGCGGCATTGCGTAAGGTTTTGCGCCAGTCAGCCCGGTGCCCGCGTTTTGCGGCCATCAGGCGGCGGGACTGGATCGGCGTCACCGGCAGTTTCAGCTGCGCCAGGATGCGCTTGGCAGCGGCGATCTCCGCCGTGCTCATCTGTTCGAAATCCAGCGTCCTGAGGCGCTCCTCTGCCGACATGGTGCGGGAGGCGTCGATCTCGATCTCGGTGCCTTCCTGCTCCGCTTCCGGGAGGTCCGGCTGCTCCAGCATGCCATCCAGCAATGCTTCTGCGGCGCGTTTCTCGGCAGGTTTAGCGGGGCGCTCCTCCTGCACGCCGCGGATCGCGGGCAGCATCGCGGCCATCATCTGCTCCAGATACCGCGGATCACGCCAGAACAGGCGGAAGACCTGGGCAAACACCACCCGCTGTTCCGGCTTGGTGACGAAACAGGCGTGCAGGGCCCAATAGAAATCCTGTCGGCTGGTGAAGCCCGCGGCGGCCACTGCGCGCACTGCATCCAGCACCCGCCCCGGCCCCGCCGGCAGCCCAGCCTTGCGCAGGGCGCGAGCGAAATGGGTGATATTGCGGAGCAGCTTGGGGTCGTCCGGCAGGGTGAGCGGCGGGTAGTCAGGCATTACCGCTCATGGGGGCGCTGCCCCCATACCCCCGGAGTATTTCCGCAAGGAAGAAGCATCAGGCAGCGTCCAAGCTGGCCTTGGCCTGATCAAGGATGCGCTTGGCCTCGGAACCGTGCAGGCGGGCTATGTCGTCCTGGTATTTCAGGATGGCACCCAAGGTGTCGGCAATCACCTCGGGGCTGAGGGCGATGACGTCGAGCGCCAAGAGGCAGTTGGCCCAGTCGATGGTTTCCGCAACGCCCGGTTTCTTGAACAGATCCTCGGTGCGCAAGGACTGCACGAAGGCGACGATCTCGCGGCTGAGCTGTTCACTGGCCTGGGGAGCGCGGGCGTGCAGGATGTCGAGTTCACGCTGGAAATCGGGGTAATCCACCCAATGGTAGAGGCAGCGGCGTTTGAGGGCGTCATGCACCTCCCGCGTGCGGTTGGAGGTGAGGATGACAATCGGCGGCTCCGGCGCCTGGATGGTGCCAAGCTCGGGGATGGTGACCTGAAAATCGCTGAGCGCCTCCAGGAGGAAGGCCTCAAAGGGTTCGTCAGTACGGTCGAGTTCGTCAATCAGCAGCACCGGGGCGCCGTGCTCATCCGGGCGCATGGCTTGCAGCAGCGGGCGTTCGATCAGGTAATCGGCAGAAAACAGTTCACTCTGCAGCGCCGCGCGGCCGGCGCTGCCCGCGGCCTCGCCCGCAGCTTCCGACGTGCGGATGGCGACCATCTGGGCGGCAAAGTTCCATTCGTAGACGGCACTCGCGGCATCCAGGCCTTCGTAGCACTGCAGGCGGATCAGGCGGCGGCCGAGGCTGGCGGCCAGTGCCTTGGCGATCTCGGTCTTGCCGGTGCCGGCCTCGCCCTCCAGAAACAGCGGGCGGCCCAGTTTCAGTGACAGAAACACCACGGTGGCGAGCGCCCGGCCGCAGACATAGCCCTGCTGCGACAGCAGGTCCTGAACCTGTTCGATGGATTGTGCCTGCATGTCCGACCTCCCCTTGCCCCGCCCAACAGGCCATGGGCAGGCGCATCGGTCAAGCGGCGGGTGCCTGCGACGCTGCGGCGAAGCGGGAGGGTTTGTATCGCCGCCGCCTTGGGGTAAGACTGGCAGCAACAAGAAAGAAGGCCGAGGCATGAGCAAGACACCCCAGATGCGGTACGAACCGGCGCACCGGCGCTGCGGGAGCGTCTGAAGATGCGGGTGCTGGCGATTCTTTGCGTGCGCAACGAGGGTGCGTTCCTGCTGGAATGGCTGGCCCATTACCGCGCGGCCGGCTTCACCGATTTCCTGGTGTTTTCAAACGATTGCCAGGACGGTACCGATTTGATGCTGGACCGGCTGCAGGAGTTGGGGCAGCTGGCGCATGTGCGCAACGAAGGGCCCTATGGCGGCGAGGGCATCCAGTTCACCGCGCTGAAGATGGCGGACAAGCACCCGCTGATGAAAACAGCCGACTGGGTGCTGGTGGCGGATGCCGACGAGTTTCCCTGCATCAAGACCGGCGGCGGAACGGTGGCGGACCTGCTGGCGGCGCTGCCGGATGCGGATGCCATCCCCCTGACGTGGCGGCTGTTCGGCAATGGCGGAGTGGCGGCCTATGAGGACCGCCCGGTCACGGAACAATTCAAGAAATGCGCGCCTGAGGTGATCCACTGGCCCTGGCGGGCCGTGATGTTCAAGACGCTGTACCGCAATGACGGCACCTATGGGAAATGCGGCGTGCACCGCCCCCGCAGCATCCGCGACAAGGCGCGGCTGGAGCGCTACCGCTGGTTTGACTGCGGGGGGCGCGAGCTGGGCGGGGACTTCAAGACCAAGCGGCTGTTTTCCGACTACGGCCAGTCCAACACGCGGCTGGCGCAGCTGAACCATTACCCCCTCGGCGCAATGGAGAGCTATGTGCTGAAGGCGGCCAGGGGCCGGGTCAACCGGCAGGCGCCGCTGGGCATGGATTACTGGGTGGAGCGCAACTATGCCGCCTGCGAAGACCATGCAATCGCCCGCTATGCGCCCGCGCGCGCCGCGCTGCAGGCGGAGCTGATGTCGGATGCGGAACTGGCCCGGCTGCACACAGCGGCGGTGGCCTGGCGCAAGGCACGGTTCCTGGAGCTGATGCTGGCCGAGGAGAACCGGGCGCTGTTCACCCGGCTGAGGATGACGCCGCCCGCGCGGGTGCTGACGGCGGAGGAAGGCGCACAGATGCGGCGCTTTGCGATGCTGGGACTGGCGGCAGAGGGCGGCACGCGGCAGGGCTAAGAGGGCATCAGCGCGCGGAAGGCAGGCAACCGCCCGCTGATCGCCCCGGACCAGACAGTAAAGAGGCCTTAGTTTTTCCAAATTTAGCCTTATTTGTCACCTAGGCGTAAATCAGCAAAACCGCCGCTCGGCGCAGGGGGACTTAAGGTGGAAGTCATGCAGGACGGACTCGAAAATCTGGATGAAGACCTTTCGGGGCTGAAACCGGCGCAATGGAAGGCGCGGCTGGCGGCGCTGGCCGAAGCGCATGGCATGTACCAGCCGCTGGGCGACAAGCATTTCACCACCTTCATCGACCAGGGCAATACCCTGCTGGTGACGTTTGAAACCATGCAGGGCATCCACAACCTGTCGGACCAGGCGCAGCCGCTGGGGTTCGATCTGGTCAAGAACCTGGGCTGGTCGCATATGTGCGTGGTTTCCGACGGCGACACCTGGTTCCGCGACGAGCGCATCTATGGCTTCTTCGATCAGCTGATCGACGACGGCTTCTTTGACGAATTTGACAATGTGCTGTTCTACGGCGCAGGCCCCTGCGGCTATGCGGCGGCGGCGTACTCCGTGGCCTCGCCCGGTGCCACCGTTGTGGCGGTGCAGCCGCAGGCGACGCTGGACCCGCGGATGACCGAATGGGACGACCGCTTTGCCGAAAACCGGCGGCTGTCGTTCACCGACCGCTACGGCTATGCGCCGGACATGCTGGATGCCGCGGGGCAGGCCTTTATCATTTATGACCCGCAGGAGCGGCTGGATGCGATGCATGCGGCGCTGTTTGCCCGCAGGAATGTCACCCGGCTGCGCGCCAGCCATATGGGCGAAGCGGTGCAGACCCGGCTGATCGAGATGGAAATGCTCTATCACATCCTGTCGCTGGCAGGCAGCGGCAAGCTGTCGGAGGCGGCCTTTTGCAAGCTGTTCCGGGCACGGCGCAACAACTCCTTCTTCCTGCGCAACCTCTTGGGCCGGCTGGAGCGGGAGGACCGCGGAGTGCTGATTGCGCTTCTGTGCCGCAACGTTACGGAGCGGATGCGGGCGCCGCGGTTCCGCCGCCGCCTGGAGGAGATGCAAAAGCGGGCGGAAAGCGGCGAATTCACCATTCCCGGCAAGCGCTGATCCGGCCGGGCCCGCGCGCATTCTGCCGCTTTGTTTCCCCGCCGCCATGTGCTAACGCACGCGCATGACCGACACGCTCACCATTCCCCGCCCCGATGACTGGCATCTGCACCTGCGCGACGGCGCCATGCTGCAGGCCGTGCTGCCCGAAACCGCCCGCCATTTCGGCCGCGCGATCATCATGCCGAATCTGGTGCCGCCGGTGGTGACCGGATCGCAGGCCGCGGCCTACCGCGACCGCATCCTGGCAGCGCTGCCGGAGGGGATGGCGTTTGAGCCGCTGATGACGCTGTACCTGACTGAGGACACCGACCCGGCGGATGTGGCTGCGGCCCACGCCAGCGGGCTGGTCAAGGCGGTGAAGCTGTATCCGGCTGGCGCGACAACCAATTCAGCCTCGGGTGTGCGCGATTTCGACAAGGTGCGCCCGGTGCTGGAGAAAATGGCCGAGATTGGCCTGCCGCTGTGCGTGCATGGCGAAGTCACCGACCACGACATCGACATCTTTGACCGTGAAGAAGTGTTTATCGACCGCGTTCTCGACCCGCTTCGTCAGGCCACCCCCGGCCTGCGCGTAGTTATGGAGCATATCACCACAGCCCAAGGTGCAGTTTACGCGCAATCTGGCGGCTCTGACCTTGCGGCGACGATCACCACGCACCATCTGATCATCAACCGCAACCACATCCTGGTCGGCGGCATCAAGCCGCACTATTATTGTCTGCCGGTCGCCAAGCGCGAAAACCATCGTCAAGCCCTGCGTATCGCCGCCACTTCCGGCCTGCCCTGTTATTTCCTCGGCACCGACTCCGCCCCGCACACCGACCCAAACAAGGAAAGCGCCTGCGGCTGTGCGGGCTGCTTCACCGCCACCAACACCATGTCCCTGCTGGCGCATGTGTTCGAGGAAGAGGGCGCGCTGGACAAGCTGGCGGGCTTTGCCTCGGAAAACGGCCCGGCATTCTATGGCCTGCCGGTGAGCAGCGAGACGCTGACCCTGAGCAAGGGCGATGCGCCGGTGGCTTTCCCGGAGAAGATCGAGAGCGGCGACGGGCCTGTCACGGTATTTGATCCGGGCTTCCCGGTGCACTGGACTGCCGAATAGCAACACACGTTAACTATTCATTAAGAAAATCATTTCTGCCCCTTGCTGAGAATCAGTGGCCTATTTCAACCTCTGGGCCATTGTTTTCCGCCAGCAGCTGCAGCTGGCGGCATATCAGTTAGGGGCAAGTAAATGACAACTTTCACATTCACCGGCGTGCGCGTTGATTTTGTAAACGGCAATGACGATTCTGTTGGGCCGGCAGACGCTGAAATCACGGTTCCTTCCGCGAACTCTACCTTTTCCTACACGATTTCAGGCCGCGACAGCGATGGTATCGCCATTATCGACATGTCGGACGATATCATTCAGCCGATCATTGACGACATCAATCTGGACAACCCCAGCATCAGCATCCTCTCCGAGGAGACCCTGATTACTCAGATAACCTGGTCGGGCGGCACCAGCGTGGTTCTGATCCTCAGCCTCGAAACCGGGGCAAATACCGATACTGAGTTCTACTTTGTGCTCGACGGCCCCGTGCCTCCGCAGCCGAACAGCGTTGCGGAATGGCAGAGCTTTACCGACTCAATCACCAACTTCGGTGATCCGACTGGAAGTTTTGCGCCAGGCGTGGACATTCCATGGTCGACCATCCCAGATGCGGAAGTCACCGAAGATGATGAGTTCTGGGGCACACCGGGCAACGATACCTATAACGGAAATGCAGGCGACGATTTTTTCGTCAGTTCGGACGGCGCCGACACATACAACGGCGGCAACGGCAGCTTTGACCAGGTTGCCTTTACCCATGATCCTGCTGGCGTGACCGTGAACCTGATGACCGGGCAGGCAATCGATGGCTGGGGAAACACGGACACCCTGAATAGTATCGAAGCGGTTCGCGGATCAGCCCATAGCGACAGCTTCCTGGGCAATGGTCAAAGAAACGTTTTCCGCGGCCTGGAAGGCAACGACACGATCAAAGGCGGCCTGGGCCGCGACGAAATCCGGTATGACCGCGATGCGCGTTACGGCGGCACTGACGGAGTGGATGTTGATCTGGCCAACGAGGTTGCAACCGATGGCTTTGGCGACAGGGACAGGGTGTTCAACATTGAAGATGTCCGCGGCACCGCCAGCGGAGACCGGCTGCTTGGGAATGCTGCCAGCAACCGGCTGGACGGTGACGGTGGCAATGACCGCTTGTTCGGCAGGAATGGAAACGATCTGCTGCTAGGCGACGGCGGTAATGACACGCTGAATGGCGGCAACGGCCACGATACTCTCAACGGCGGTGCAGGCACCGACCTGCTGGACAGCGGCGCCGGCAAGGACAGGCTGCTTGGCGGCGGTGGTGCAGACACACTGAATGCCGGCGGCGGTGACGACACCCTGATCGGCGGTGACGGTGCAGACCGCTTGCTTGGTGTAGGTGGAAGAGACAGGCTTGTGGGTGGCGGCGGCAATGACACGCTGAACGGCGGCGGGGGGAATGACACCCTGCTCGGCGGGGCGGGTTCTGACAAACTGTTTGGCGGCGCGGGAAATGACGTTCTGACTGGCAACAACGGCTCCGATACGTTCATCTTCTCCAACGGGTTTGGCAATGACACGATTAGTGACTTCAACGCGCTGGACAACAACGAGAAAATCAATCTCAGCGCTGTAAGCAGCATAACCGACCTGAGCGATCTGATCGCCAGCCACATAACCCAATCAGGTAACGACGTCATCATTGATGACCTGAATGGCAACACTATCACTCTCGAGGGTGTTCTGCTGTCCGATCTGGGTGCCGGCGACTTTATCTTCTGAGATCAGGCAGGCTGGGGCTTCGCTGTCGTTGCCCCAGCCATTTCCTGGGACTTTAATCCCGCAGCATTCCGGTTTATGGACAGCATAACCGCTGCCTAAGGATGTCCGCATGATCCCCACCTCTTACCCGTCCAAAGAAGAAATCGCCCGCCTGTCGGCCCGGATGCTGCTGGAAATCGGCGCGGTGAACTTCAACACGGATGAGCCCTACACGCTGGCCTCCGGCCTGCCCTCACCCAGCTATATCGACTGCCGCAAGCTGATCTCCTTTCCGCGCATCCGCACCACTCTGATGGATTTCCTCACCGTGACCGTGATGCGCAATGCCGGTTTCGAGGCGTTTGACAATATTGCGGGCGGCGAAACCGCCGGCATCCCCTTTGGCGCGCTGGTGGCCGAGCGCATGGCGCTGCCGATGACCTATGTGCGCAAGAAGCCCAAGGGCTATGGCCGCAATGCCCGAATCGAAGGGGTGATGACCGAGGATCAGCGGGTGCTGCTGGTGGAGGACATGACCACCGACGGCGGGTCGAAACTGTCCTTTGTGGATGCTATCCGCGAGACCGGCGCCTCCTGCGGCCACACCGCGGTGATCTTCTATTACGACATCTTCCCCGAAACCACCAAACGCCTGGGCGACCACGGCGTTGAGCTGCATTACCTGTGCACCTGGTGGGATGTGCTGGCCGAGGCCAAGGCGCAGAAAAGCTTCAGCGACGAGACGCTGGCCGAGGTCGAGAAGTTCCTCAAGGACCCGCGCGCCTGGCAGGAAGCACATAAGGCCTGAGGCGGATCAAAGGCTTGGGACGGCGGGCAGACTGCCCGCCGTCCCAGGGTTGGAAGCCGGACAGGCGGACATTCGCCTTACGCAAAGTAAAGCGTTACAAGGCGGGCTGTGGACAAGCCCGCCCCGAATCGTTTTCCGTGCAGGTTGACGCGCAGATCTTGGGGCCTTCCCAGATAGCACCGCATCATGTAGCCTGAATAGGACAGGCTTGCTGGCCTTTTGCGGTAAACGGCCCACATACCCTGCGGCTTTATCCACAGGGAATCCACAAAGATTCCCAGATAGGAGAAATCCGCGCGGCACCGTATAAGCGGGCCGAGTGACGAGAGCAGTGATGAACGAGATTACCCCTTTCGACGGCGATATGCCGCCCCCCGCCCCGATGCCGGACCATCTGCCGGCCCCCGCGCAAACGGATCAGGCCATGCCGGACAACGAGCTGCCGCATTCGGTGGAGGCGGAGCAGCAGCTTCTGGGTGCGATCCTGACCAACAACGAGGTCTACGACAAGATCGCTCTGATCATCGACTCGTCGCATTTCTACGACCCGGTCCACGCCCGCATCTACGAGGTGGCGGCGGCGCGGATCTCCAAGAACGCGCTGGCCTCGCCGGTGACGCTGAAGGCGTTTCTGGAGGACCACGAAGGGCTGAAGGAACTGGGCGGGCCGGCCTATCTGGCCAAGCTCGCGGGCGCGTCGATCTCCGCCTTTGCGGTGCGGGACTACGCGCAGATGATTTACGACCTGGCAATCCGGCGCGAGCTGATTGCCCTGGGTCAGTCGATTGCAGAAAAGGCACGCCGCGTTGACGTGGCATCAGAACCTAAAGAGCAGATCGTTGAGGCAGAGCAGTCGCTTTACCAGCTGGCAGAGCAGGGCCAGACGGAAAGCGGTTTCAAGTCATTCCTGAAGGCCGTCACAGAAGCGGTCAATGTGACCAACGAGGCGTATCAGCGGGGTGGCGGAATGGCCGGCATCTCGACGGGCCTGATGGACCTCGATAAGCAACTCGGCGGCCTGCATCCCTCGGACCTTCTCATCCTCGCAGGCCGCCCCTCTATGGGGAAGACGTCGCTGGCGACCAACATCGCCTTCAACGTTGCCAAGGCATACAAACGCGGGGTGAAACCCGACGGATCGGAAGGCGCGCTGGACGGCGGCGTGGTGGGGTTCTTCAGCCTCGAGATGAGCGCCGAGCAGCTGGCCGGGCGTATTCTGGCGGAAGCGTCTGAGATTTCCTCGCACAAGATCCGCCAGGGCGACATGACCGAAAGCGAATTCCGCCGCTTCGTGCAGGCGGCGAAGGATCTGGAAAGCTGCCCGCTGTTCATTGACGACACCCCGGCGATTCCGATTTCGCAGCTGGCCGCGCGCGCCCGCCGCCTGAAGCGGACCCACGGGCTGGATCTTCTGGTGATCGACTACCTGCAGCTCTGCCGCGGCATGTCGGACAACCGGGTCAACGAAATCGCCGAAATCTCGATGGGGATGAAGGCGATTGCCAAGGAATTGAACATTCCGGTGATCGCGCTGTCGCAGCTGTCGCGTCAGGTGGAAAACCGCGAAGATAAGCGCCCGCAGCTGTCGGACCTGCGGGAATCCGGCTCGATCGAACAGGACGCCGACGTGGTGATGTTCGTGTTCCGCGAGGAATACTACAAGGAACGGGAAAAGCCCGGCGACCACGAGCTGGAAAAGATGGAAGAGTGGAAGCAAGCGATGGAACGGCTGCACGCCAAGGCCGAGGTGATCGTCGGCAAGCAGCGCCACGGTCCCATCGGCACGGTGGAGCTGTCGTTTGAGGCGCAGTTCACCCGCTTCGGCAACCTCGCCAAGGCCTGGCAGCAGGGGCATGAGGACGGCGGCTATTGACCGCCGCCGGTTTCTGGCCGGTTCAATGGCCGGTGCCGCGGGCGCCGGCGCACTGTCCATTGCGGGAGGTCCGGGTATGGCACAGGACGGGTTCCGGGTGCCGCCCGAGGAGACGCCGCATCAGCTGACATTCATGCAATGGCCGGTGACGCCTGAGGTCTATGGCACCGGGCGCTACCGCAAGCAGGTGCAGAACCAGATCGCGCAGATTGCCAATACGGTGGCCGCGTTCGAGCCGGTGGTGATGCTGGCAGCAACAGAAGAGCACGCCCGCGCCCGGCGCAAGCTGTCCGGCAAGGTGGAGCTGTGGGACATTCCGGCCGATGATCTGTGGTGCCGCGACTCCGGCCCCCTGTTCGGGCGCAACGTGCGCGGACAATTGTCGGTGCGGCAGCTGAATTTCAACGGCTGGGGCCGCTACCATCTGCCCAATGACGAACGCATCGCTGCACGGGTGGCGGAGCGGCTGGGGCTGCCGCTGTTTGACAGCGGCATCAGGGGCGAGGCCGGCGGGGCGGAGGCGGACGGCCATGGCCTGTTGATGGCGAACGAAAGCAGCTGGGTAAACCAGAACCGCAATCCAGGCCTGAACCGCGATCAGATCGGACGGGCGCTGCTGGCCGCCTATGGCGCGGACCGGATGATCTGGGGCGAGGGCGTCAAGGGCCAGGACGTGACCGACGACCACATCGACGGGCTGGCCCGCTTTTCCGGCGGGGGCCGTGTGCTGATGATGCTGGCGGAGGCGCCTGTTCCGGGTGATCCCTTTGATGCTTCGGCCCGGCAGTTGCATCAGCGCCTGCAGGCAGAGGGCCTTCAGGTCGACACCCTGCCCTGGCCCGAGGCCGGGCGGATCAGGGACGTGAACAGCCAGTGCAGTTACGTGAACTATTACGTCTGCAACGGCGGGGTGATCGCGCCGCAAAGCGGCGACAAACGCACCGATGCGCTGGCCGCGGAGGCGCTGCGCCGCCACTACCCCGGGCGTGAGCTGGTGATGCTGGACACCGATCTGCTGGCAGAGCTGGGCGGCGGCATCCATTGCGCCACTCAGCAGATGCCGGCCTAAGCGGGCTGCCGCAGGCTGGTCAGCGCCCTGAAAGCAGGCAATTATTGGCCTGTTTGGCGGGTTTTCCCACTTGACCTGCGCACCTCCCATGTCATGAACACCGCATGAGCACGGCAAAACTGACAATCAACCTGGATGCGCTGGTCACCAACTGGCGGAATCTGGATGCGCTGACCAACTGCGAGACCGCAGCGGTGGTGAAGGCGAACGGGTACGGCCTGGATGCAGGCCGGGTGGGCAAGGCGCTGGCCAAGGCGGGCGCCCGCAACTTCTTTGTAGCGGCGGCCGAGGAAGGCGGCGCGCTGCGCCGTGCGCTGGGGCCTGGTCCCGGCATCTCTGTGTTTTCCGGCCATATGGAGGGCGACGCCAAGCTGCTGAAGGATTTTCAGCTGACGCCGATGCTGAACTCGCTGGATCAGATGCTGCGCCATTTCGAAACCCTGCCGGGGCACCCGTTCGGGGTGCAGCTGGACAGCGGCATGAACCGGCTGGGGATGGAGCATGGCGAATGGGCCGCGGTGGCAGAGATCGCCCTGGGCCAGAACCCGGTGCTCCTGATGTCGCATCTGGCCTGCGCCGATGAGCCTTCGCACGAGATGAATGCGCAGCAGCTCAAGGCCTTCCGCGGGATGACGGACGGGCTGGAGGTGCCGCGCTCGCTGGCCGCCACCGGCGGTATGCTCCTGGGCAAGGATTATCACTTTGACCTCTGCCGCCCCGGTGTCGGACTTTACGGCGGGCTGCCGTTCACCGATGCGGTTCCGGTGGTTCAGCTGGACCTGCCTGTCATTCAGGTGCGCGATATGGAACCGGGTGAAAGCGCCGGGTACGGCAATGCCTGGGTCGCCCAGCGCCCCAGCCGCATCGCCACCGTTGCCGCCGGCTATGCCGACGGGCTGCACCGGGCGATGGGCCAGGGCGGCATCCAGGTCTACGCGGGCGACACCCCCTGCCCCGTGGTCGGCCGCGTGTCGATGGACCTGATCACCGTCGATGTCACCGACCTGGCCGAGGTGCCGGATATGCTGGCGATCCTCAACGAGCAGCAGACGGTGGACACGCTGGCCGATGCGGCAGGCACCATCGGCTATGAGATCCTGACCTCCTCAGGCCACCGTTCGGCGCGGACATATTTGGGATGAATCCAATCGCTCTCCTGGCCCGGCTGGGCCGCTCCGCCCTGGCGGGCTTGGCGGCTGTCGGCCGCGCGGCGCTGTTTGCGCTGTCTGCCTTCAGCCACATGATCCGCCCGCCCTATTACCCGCGCGAGTTCTTTCAGGCGCTGCTGAACGTCGGCTGGCTGTCGCTGCCGGTGGTGGGCCTGACCGCGATCTTCACCGGCGGCGCGCTGGCGCTGCAGATTTACGCGGGCGGCGCACGCTTCAACGCTGAGGCCGTGGTGCCGCAGATCGTCGCCATCGGCATGGTGCGGGAACTTGGCCCGGTGCTGGTCGGCCTGATGATCGCGGCGCGGGTCACCTCCTCCATCGCCGCTGAGATCGCCACCATGAAGGTGACCGAGCAGATTGACGCATTGGTCACACTCTCCACCCATCCGATGAAATACCTGGTCGCGCCCCGCGTGCTGGCGGCGCTGATCACGGTGCCGGTGCTGGTCGGTGTCGGCGACATTATCGGCATCATGGGCGGCTACACGGTGGCGGTGCAGAACCTCGGCTTCAACCCGGCGGCCTACCTCAAGAACACGGTCGACTTCCTGGAAGCGCTCGACATCATCTCCTCGCTGGTCAAGGGCGCGGCCTTTGGCACCATCGCGGCGATGATGGGCTGTTACTACGGCATGCAGTCGGGCCGCGGCGCGCAGGGCGTGGGCCGTGCCACCAAGGGCTCGGTCGAATCCGCAGCCGTCCTGATCCTGGCCGCCAACTTTGTCCTCACAGGGGTGTTCTTCTCGCTATGATCCGCATGGAAAACGTCCACAAGGCCTTTGGCGACAACCGCGTGCTGAACGGCATGAACCTGGAGATTGCCAAGGGCACCTCAATGGTGATCATCGGCGGTTCCGGCACCGGCAAGTCGGTGGCGCTGAAGAGCATCCTGGGGCTGATCCAGCCGGACTCCGGCCAGATCTATGTCGATGGCAAACCCGCCGGATCGGGCGACCGCGACAAGTTCCTGGCGCGCTTCGGCATGCTGTTCCAGGGCGGCGCGCTGTTTGACAGCTTGCCGGTCTGGCAGAACGTCGCCTTCCGCCTGCTGCGCGGCGCGCTGAAGCGCCCGCAGGAGGAAGCCCGCGAGATCGCCATCGAGAAGCTGCGCCGGGTGGGTCTGCGCGCCGCAGTGGCCGACCTCTTCCCATCGGAACTGTCGGGCGGCATGCAGAAGCGCGTGGGCCTGGCCCGCGCGATTGCGGCGGAGCCGGAGATTATCTTTTTCGATGAACCCACCACCGGCCTCGACCCGATCATGTCCGGCGTGATCAACGACCTGATCCGCGAGATCGTGGTGGAAATGGGCGCCACCGCGATGACCATCACCCACGACATGACCTCTGTCCGGGCGATTGCCGACAACGTGGCGATGCTGCACGGCGGGGTGATCCAGTGGACCGGCCCGGTATCTGAGATGGACCAGTCCGGCGATCCCTATATGGAGCAGTTCATCCACGGCCGCGCGGAGGGGCCAATCGAGGCGGTGCGGTGAGGGAAGGGGAAAATCCTTGAGCGAAGAAACAGAACTGCAGCTTGCAAAGCTCTTTCATCCTTATGCCTATGAAGCAATCGAAAGGGCGAAAAACGAAGATCTCAAGTTTGCCCATTACACAAGTGCTGATGCAGCATTAAGTATTATTAGAAATTCCGAGCTTTGGATGCGCGGCGTTGCCGTGATGAATGACTACTCGGAAATTCAACACGGTCAGAGCTGTATTGCCAATGCATGGAAGCAAACTCCATACGGCGGGAGACTCAGGGCGGTACTTGACAGGCTGCAGGTTGGACTTGTCGACGAAATCGTAAATTTGTTCGACGGCCACCAACCGGGCCGTTTCAAAGACACATATCTGTTGTCAATTTGCGAACATGGTAAAGAAGGCACCCATGAAAGCAAATTGGGACGGCTCTCAATGTGGCGTGCATATGGTGGCAACACCAATGTTGCATTCGTATTTAATAATCGACCTTTCTTCTCCAACAGCAATGCGCTCTCCGCTTACTCAACTCCTGTTTTGTATGCGACAGAAGCCGATTTTGTGATTGAATTCGCAAGGCTTGTTGAAAACTTGGAGAACAACTTCGACCAATTAGCCGCGCTGCGAACGGAAGACGTGGTTCAACATTTGTTTTTTGCCCTCCACTTCGCGGTTGTATCGACAAAGCACCCGGGATTTGCAGAGGAGCGTGAATGGCGAGTCGTACATTGCCCGTCGCTTTGGCCGTCTCAAAACATCGATTTTCAAGTCCACAGCATCAACGGCGTTCCTCAAAAGGTCTATACGGTCAAGCTGCAAGATCACCCGACTGAGGGCTTTGTAGGAGCTACACTCCCGGATCTTCTCGAGGAAATTATTATTGGCCCAACGGAATACCCTGATCCCATCTACCAAGCGTTGGTCCATGAGCTGGTCAAAGCTGGTGTGTCTGACGCAGCACAAAAAGTAAGGAAATCGAATATTCCTTTACGTCGATGACCGCCATGACCCTCCGCCTCCTCACCCTCTCCCTGCTGATCCTCTACCCCGTCGCCTGGTTTGCGCCCCTGATGCGGGCGGGGCTGCTGCCCATTTTCGGCCTCAGCGAGATCTCGGTGATCACGGGCTTGCAAAGCCTTTGGGGCAGCGACGCGGTGCTGGCGCTGATCGTCACCTTCTTTGCGATCTTTGCCCCCTACCTCAAGACCATCGGCACCGCGCTGGTGCAGTGGAACCTGATGGACGCAAGGGTACAAAAGGTGCTGCATGTGCTGGGCAAGCTGGCGATGGCCGACATTTTCCTGATCGCGCTCTACATCACGCTGGCAAAGGGCATTGGCCTGGCGACCATCGAGACTGCCTGGGGATTGTACTTGTTCACTGCCTGCATTCTGGCGTCGATTGTGCTGGGGATGCTGACGGAGCGCGCGGCCAAAGCAGCGCAGGAGATGCGTTAAGCCCTTGATCCGGCGGAAAACCGCTCCATTTCATAGTGCCGGACAAGTGAAAACGCATCGACATGGGACCGGCAAGCTGCGCCCGGATCGGGCATTCCCCCTGCCCCGCCGGCCCCGTGGGGACATGTGCATCTGCTGGAGGGGGCCAATGGCCGGCATTCAATCCATCCTGTTCACCGCGCAGACCGTGTTCATGCGGCTTGCCTTTGCACTGATCTGCCTGGCCGCCGCGGCGATGCTGTCAGCAACCACGCTGGCGGCGCTGGGAATATGGCCCTGGCTGTCGCTGCAGGCGGGCCTGGGCGGCGAGGTGATGCCGCAGGCCGGCATGGCCACGCAGATCGCCCTGACCGCGCTGGCAGTGATGCTGGCGTTTTTTCTGCCCGCCAACGGGCGCATCATGGCGCTTGAGAGTTCCCACCGGCGGTTTTCGATGAATATGGAGGACGTGCTGCAGGCCTATCAGCTGGCCCATGCCGGCGACCGCGCAGGCGTGTTCACCCTGGCCTCCGAGTTTGATGCGGTGAAGGAGCGGCTGGCGTTCATGCGCGATCACCCTGACCTGCAAGGGCTGGAGCCGGATGTGCTGGAAGTGGCCGCGCAGATGAGCCAGGTGAGCCAGGTGAGCCATGAACTGGCAGAGACCTATTCAGATGCCAAGGTGGCCCGTGCCCGCCAGTTCCTGAAACAGCGGCAGGAGGAGCTGGAGACCTTCAAGGCGCGGCTGGAGGATGCCCAGATCATCATGCATGAGCTGCGCCAGTGGACCCGCGACGTGGAGATCGAGGAGAGCATCGCCAAGTCGCATCTCGGGCGGCTGCGCGGCGAGCTGTTCGAGCTGCTGCCGGAACTGTCGGCGCAGTTGCAGGGCCAGCCGGACGGCTCGGGCCCGGAAGGCGGCAGCGTGGTGCCGATCCAGCCGCCGCGCCGCGCCGACTGACGAGCCGCAGGCCGCAGTGCGCAGCCCCTTGAACAAAAGGGAAACATCTGCCACTGATCTGATCCATGGCAAAAACATCTTTCTCCTGCTCCGCCTGCGGGGCCAGCTTTTCGAAATGGTCGGGCCGCTGCGAGGGCTGCGGCGAGTGGAACACCATCACCGAGGATCAGGGGCTGTCCTCCGGCCCTTCCAAGAAATCCCTGGGCGTCAAACGCGGCCGCACCATCCAGCTGACCGATCTGTCGGCGCGGGAAACCCCTCCGCCGCGCGCCTGCTGCGGCGTGGGGGAACTGGACCGGGTGCTGGGCGGCGGGCTTGTTGCCGCCTCGGCCATCCTGGTGGGCGGCGATCCGGGGATCGGCAAATCCACCCTGCTGCTGCAGGCGGCAGCGCGGTTTGCCCAGGCTGGCGTCAAGACCGTCTATGTCAGCGGCGAGGAGGCCTCGGCCCAGGTGCGGATGCGGGCGCAGCGGCTGGGGCTGGCGGATGCGCCGGTGCAGCTGGCGGCGGAAACCAACCTGCGCGACATCCTGACCACGCTGGAAGCGGAGCGGCCGCAGCTGGCGATCATCGATTCCATCCAGACCATGTGGGCGGACCATGTGGACAGCGCGCCGGGATCGGTCAGCCAGGTGCGCGCCGCCGCGCATGAACTGACCACATTTGCCAAGCGGCACGGGATATCCATCATCATGGTCGGCCATGTCACCAAGGAAGGCCAGATCGCAGGCCCCCGCGTGGTCGAGCATATGGTCGACACGGTCCTGTACTTCGAGGGCGAGCGCGGCCACCAGTTCCGCATCCTGCGCGCGGTCAAGAACCGCTTTGGCCCGGCGGATGAGATCGGCGTGTTCGAGATGACCGGAAGCGGTCTCAGCGAGGTGATCAACCCCTCTGCCCTGTTCCTGTCGGAGCGCGGCGAGCCAAGCCCCGGATCGGTGGTGTTTGCGGGCATCGAGGGCACCCGGCCGGTGCTGGTCGAGATGCAGGCGCTGATTGCGCCCTCGCCGCATTCGCAGCCGCGCCGGGCAGTGGTCGGCTGGGACTCGTCGCGTCTGGCAATGATCCTGGCCGTTTTGGAAGCGCGCTGCGGCATCCCCTTTGCGGGCCTGGACGTCTATCTGAACGTGGCGGGCGGCATGAAGATCTCCGAACCGGCGGCGGACCTTGCGGTGGCGGCAGCGCTGCTGAGTGCGCGGGAAGACGTCGCCCTGCCCGCCGATACGGTGGTTTTCGGAGAAATTTCGCTATCCGGCGCCCTCCGGCCCGCCCCGCAGACCGAAAACAGGTTGAAAGAGGCGCAAAAACTTGGTTTCACGGCGGCGATTGCCCCTGGCGGCAGCAAAACCGTGTCCGTAAACGGTCTGAACCTCAGAAAGTCGGGCGATCTGGCAGGTTTTGTTGGCGAATTCTTCGGGGCCGGTTAAAGTCGCAAAAAATTTGAGATCGCAGGCAAACGGGCGAGGGACATGGAAGGTTTCACAATTATCGACGGGGTCGTGGCCCTGGTCATCGTGGTATCGGCGCTGCTGGCCTATTCGCGCGGTTTCGTGCGCGAGGCGATGGCGATTGCCGGCTGGATCGCCGCCGGTGTCCTGGCCTTCATCTTCGCGCCGCAGGTGGAGCCGCTGATGGCGGAGATCCCGGTGATCGGCGACTTCATCGCCGATAGCTGCGAACTCTCGATCATCGCCGCATTCGCCGCCGTGTTTGCCCTGGCGCTGATCGTGGTCTCCTTCTTCACGCCGCTGTTTTCCACCCTGGTGCAGCGGTCAGCGCTTGGCGGTCTGGATCAGGGGGCCGGTTTCTTCTTTGGCGTCCTGCGTGGCATTCTTCTGATCGCAATTGCCTTCTTCCTCTATGATGTGGTGATGACCGGGCAGAGCTTCACAATCGTTGACGAAAGCCGCTCTGCCGAGGTGTTCGAGCGCCTGACCGGCAAGATCGAAGAACGCAATCCGGAGCAGGCCCTGGGCTGGGTGACGCAGCAATATGAGGCGCTGATCGGGGCCTGCGGCCAGTAATTCCTAAGGATTACCACCTTCAGACAGATACGCGGGCGCCCCAGGGGCGCCCGTTTTGCTTGAAATTCAATGCGTTCACACAGTTATCCACAGGATGCCGGGCGCAGCCGTTAACACCGCAAATTCACATTAACACTTTGTTAACCAAAGAGAATCGGGCGCCAGAGGGCAATTCGGCGCGTCTCAAAAATTGCGTCAATTCTTAATAAATCCTCAGCCTGCACCGTGAAAAGGTTAACAATACCCCTGAAAAACCGGCTTTTGTCCCCAAAAAATCGCCTCATCCCGAAATGCGACGCACCCCTGCCCCAATTTGGTCCCAATTCGGGGGCCACATGGCTTCAACGGCAAAACGCCGGGACGAAGACGCTCAGAAGGGACGCTACTATGCAGCTGGATCACACCACAGATTTCGCCGACTACCTGCCGGTTGACGTGCTGCTGCTGACCAATCCCCTGCCGCAATCCGTGAAGCCCGCGCCCAAGCGCGCCCGCATCCGCAGCGGCGGTTTCCTGCCCGATACGCTGGTGGAGACCGAAGAGGGCTTCAAGCAGGCCCGCGACATCAAACCCGGCGACATGGTGTTCACTTTTGACGGCGGCGCCCAGGAAGTGAAGGCGGTGAAACACGCAGTGCCGCGTCTGACCACCCTGATGCACATCCCGGCGGGCGCCCTGGGCAATGACACCGATCTGATGCTGCCTTCGGACCAGAAAGTGGCGCTGGAGATGGAAACCGCTGAACGCCTGTTCGGCCTGCCGGTTGTCGTCGCCAAGCTGATCGCCCTGACCGGCTACAAGGGTATCACCGCCGCCGCGCCGGAGCGCCTGGGCCGCATCCATTTCGAATTCGCAGAAGAAGAGCTGGTCTGGGCCGAAAGCGGCATGCTGCTGCCCGCGGGTGATGCCGTTGAGGACTCCGCCTTCCACCAGCTGTCGCTGACCGAGACCCGCCAGGTTCTGGCCAGCGATGAAGGCCGCGCGCTGTCGCAGACCGGCATGGGCGAAATTGACGCCCGCCTGCCCAGCCCGCTGGACAACCTGCTGGACCGCATCCTGGCGGCCTGATCCAAGGGCCAGCCAGCAAGACATTCCCTCCCCCCTCGGGCCCGCCATTGTGCGGGCCTATTCTTTTTTGCTGCCCGGACAGGCTGGCTGGGCTCCGCCCCTGACTTTCCGCGAAAATGCGGAACACACGTTCCAAACGCAGGGGCATTTCCGGAAAAAGTTGCCCGGAAAATATATGTATGCCAGCATCCCCTCAGGCGCCAAAGGCACCGCAGAGCAACCGGCGCCCGGTATTCAGGGAGGATTTGACGATGAACTTGCGGCCTGACCCAACATTTCACGCAACGCCCAAACTGGCGATGGAGGCCCCGGCGGAGAAGCTGGCCTTCACGCTGATGCTGAGCCCCGATTTCTCGCAGCCGGACGGGCTGGCGGTGGTCGATGTCGACCCGGGCTCAGACACCTACGGCCAGATCGTGCATCAACTGATCATGCCCAACAAGGGCGATGAGTTTCACCACTTCGGCTGGAACGCCTGTTCCTCCTCCCTGTCGCCGCTGTCGGGTCATGCCTTCCTGGAACGGCGCTACCTGATCATCCCCGGCATCCGCTCCAGCCGGATCTATGTTGTGGACGTGAAGGAGCCGCTGAAGGCGAAAATCCACAAGATCATCGAACCGGAGGAGGTCTTTGCCAAGACCGGGTATTCGCGCCCGCACACCATCCATTGCGGCCCCGAGGGCATCTATGTCTCGACCCTGGGCGGCGGCGGCGAAGACGGCACCGACGGGCCGCCGGGCATCTTCATCATGGATTGCGAGACGTTTGAGATCCTGGGCCGCTACGAGATGGACCGCGGCAAGCAGGACAAGCATTATGATTTCTGGTGGAACCTGCCGCGGGATTACATGGTGAGTTCGGAATGGGCGCTGCCGCCGCAGTTTGAGAACGGCATCGTGGCGGAGGACCTGCTGAGCAACAAATACGGCCATTCGATCCACTTCTGGAACCTGCGCCAGCGCAAGAACGTGCAGACCATCGACCTTGGCGAGAACCACCAGATGGCGCTGGAAATCCGCCCCGCGCATGACCCCTCGCGCGATTACGGCTTCTGCGGCGTGGTTGTGGATACCACCAACCTGCAAGGCTCGATCTTCACCTGGTGGCAGAAGGACGACGGCACCTTTGACGCCAAGAAGACCATCACAATCGACCCGCGCCCGGAAAAGCCGGAGAACCTGCCGCCGCTGCTGCAGGGGTTCGAGGCAGTGCCGCCGCTGGTCACCGACATCGACCTGAGCCTGGACGACAAATACCTCTATGTCGCCTGCTGGGGGCTCGGCGAGATGCACCAGTACGATGTGAGTGACCCGATGAAGCCCACGCTGGCCGGCAAGGTGGAACTGGGCGGCATTGCACGCGGTGCCAAGCACCCGAACGGCAAGGATTTCGCCTATGGCCCGCAGATGGTGGAGATCAGCCGCGACGGTAAACGGGTCTACTGGACCAATTCGCTTTATTCGACCTGGGACGACCAATTCTATCCCGATTCCGAGGGCGGCCAGATGGTGATGGCCAACGTCGGCGAAAACGGCGGGCTGGAGCTGGACAAGGATTTCTATGTCGAGTTCCCCAAGGGCTACCGCAGCCACCAGATCCGGCTGGAAGGCGGCGACTGCTCCACCGACAGCTTCTGCTACCCCTCCGTCTGACGCGTGGCAGAACTCAGCACGGCGGCGGCCCTGTGGGGGGCCGTTGCACTTTCCGGTGTCTATCACGGTGTGAACCCCGGCATGGGCTGGCCGCTGGCGGTCTCAGCCGCGCTGATGGAGCGCGCGCAGGGCAGCCTGTGGCGGGCGCTGGCCGCGCTGGCGGCGGGGCATCTGCTGGCGATGGCAGCGGTGCTGTTTCCGTTCTCGATGCTGCTGGTGCTGGCCGAGTGGCAGCGCGAGATCCAGATCGGCGCCGCCTGCCTGGTGATTGCGCTGGGGCTGTACCTGTTATGGAACCGCCGCCACCCGCGCCTGCTGGCCCGCGTGCCGCCGTCGCGGCTGGCGCTGTGGTCGTTCCTGGCGGCGATGGCTCATGGCGCCGGGCTGATGCTGGTGCCGATCTACCTTGGGCTATGCGCCACCGTGGAGACCGGTGCGGGCCACGCCGCCGCCGGGGTGCTGATGACCGGCAGCGCGGGCATCGCCATAATGGTCGCGCTGGCGCATACGCTGGCGATGACGCTGGCCGGCGGCGCGATGGCCTTTGGCGTCTACCACTGGCTGGGACTGAAGTTCCTGTCCCGCGGCTGGTTCAACCTGGATCTGGTCTGGGCGCTGAGCCTGGTCCTGGTCGGCGCAGTGTCGCTGCTGACGCTGCATTGATGGCTTTTAGTACTGCGGATTACCGCCCGCCTTGCACAGAACAAGGCGCGGAAAACGCCTGCCCCGGCCGGTTCCGGAATATTCCAGGTCGCTGCTTGGCCGCCGGATGCCGCGCGATCCGTCTACTTTTCCTGGGCACAGAATGCCCGCCCCGCGGCATCCCCCGGTCTTAGGAAGCACAAATTGGAAAGCAGCAGCCGCGACGGCGATGACACCACGCTGAAAGGGATCCTTCTGCTGGTTCTGGGACTAACGGTCTTCTCGCTTCAGGATGTCATCATGAAAGTCTTCAGCAGCCAGATGGCGGTGCAGGAAGTGATCTTCCTGCGCGGGCTGGTGACGCTGGTGCCAGTCAGCCTGTGCTTGTACCTGAGCGGAGGACGCGGTGCTTTTGCGACCAGCAAACTGTTCCTGTCCTGCCTGCGCGGCGCCGCCGGGTTTGTCTGCTTCTCGACCTTTTCCATGGCGCTGGCGGTGCTGCCGCTGGCGGATGCGATGCCGCTTTACTACACCGCTCCGCTGTTCGTGGTGATGTTCTCGATCCCGCTTCTGGGCGAGCAGGTCGGCTGGCGCAGCTGGCTGGCGATCTGCGCCGGCTTTCTCGGCGTGGTATTCGTGGCCCAGCCGGGTGAAGGCGGCATCGAGCCCGCGATGATCCTCGCCATCATCTCGGCCTGCGCCTACAGCGCGCAGAGCCTGCTGGCGCGGATGCTGGGACCAACCGAAAGCGCTCTGCGGATGACCTTCTACTCGATGCTGACCTTCGTGGCACTGAGCGGCGCCATGGGGATCGTATTCGGCAGCGGCTGGCTGGACCGGTTCGGCCATCCCAGCGCCCAGTACATGTTCCGCGCCTGGAGCGTGCCGGACCTGGCCCAAACTGCGCTGATCGTGGCCGTTGGCCTGATCGCCGCCGCCGGTTTCTATTGCATCAGCCAGGCTTACCGGCTGGGTGCAGCCAGCAGCATTGCCCCGTTCGAGTACAGCTCGCTGCCAGTTGCGGTTCTGTGGGGCTGGCTGTTTTGGGGCGACATTCCGGGCAGCACCACCATCACCGGCAGCGCGCTGATTGTCGGAAGCGGTCTGTTCATCCTGCACCGTGAGGTGGTCAAACGCCGCGAAACCCGCCGCACCGCTGCCATACGCCGCAGCGCAGAAGGGAAATGTGATCCTTTGATGACAGACGCCGCGAAAGCCTCTATGTGAGGGCGCGAACAGGAAACGGATTCGGAGCCACACCGCCTTGCCGCTGCTGCAGACGCTGCCCGCCTGCCCTTGTGGACCTGACCTGATGCGCATCGCGCTGGGGAGCAGGGCTGCAACCGGCCATCAGGCTCCGGTCGTTTTGCCGGCAAGCTGCTTTGGTGCCTCCGGAATGGTGCGGGCGCAGAGAAATGCGCTAGACTGCCGGACAAGCCGCTTCCATCAGCCATCGGACTAATCGGGATTGGAGCCAGCCAATGTGCGGGATTTTGGGGATCGCAAGCCGGGACACAGAAGTCTTTGCAGAGATATATGACGGGCTTCTGATGCTGCAGCACCGCGGCCAGGACGCCTCGGGGATTGTGACCTACACCGGCGAGTTCTTCCGCGAGCGCAAGGCCAACGGCCTAGTCAAGGATGTGTTCGGCCCGTCGGATGCGGAAACCCTGACCGGACGCGTCGGCATGGGCCATGTGCGCTACCCCACCGCAGGATCGCTGAGCGCGGCGGAAGCGCAGCCGTTCTTTGTGAACGCGCCTTACGGCATCTACCTGGTTCACAACGGCAATATCACCAACACCGCCGAGCAGCGCGAAAAGGTGACCGGCAAGTACAGCCGCCATCTGCGCACCACCTCCGATTCCGAAATCCTGCTGAACGTGCTGGCCGACAAGGTCGCCGATGCTATCAAGGTCAACGGCAACGCCGAGCCGATCCGCAACATCTTTGCCGGCGTCAAAATGACCATGGAGCGGGTTCAGGGCGCCTATTCGGTGCTGTGCATGATTGCCGGTGTCGGCATGCTGGCATTCCGCGACCCGCACGGCATCCGGCCGCTGTCGCTGGGCAAACGCCCGGCACAAGGCGAAGGCGACGATTACTGCATTGCCTCCGAGGACGTGGCCTTCGGCATCAACGGGTTCGAGAAAGTCCGCGATGTGAAGGCCGGCGAGGCGGTGCTGATCGACCTCGACGGCAACCTGCATACCTTCCAGGCGGTTGAGGGCAAGCTCACCCCCTGCATCTTTGAATATGTCTACCTGGCGCGTCCCGACTCGATGATGGACGGCGTCTCGGTCTACAAGACCCAGCTGCGCATGGGCCAGGCGCTGGCCAAGCAGATCCAGGAGTCGGGGCTGGAGATCGACAGCATCATCCCGGTGCCTGATTCGGCCCGCCCGGTGGCGCTGGAAGTCGCCAACTCCACTGGCATCCGCTACCGCGAGGGGCTGGTGAAGAACCGCTACGTCGGCCGTACCTTCATCATGCCCGGTCAGGCCGAGCGGCAGAAGTCGGTGCGCCGCAAGCTCAACGCCATCCCGCTGGAGTTCAAGGACCGCAACGTTCTGCTGATTGATGACTCCATCGTGCGCGGCAACACCATCAAGAAGATCGTGCAGATGTGCCGCGAGGCCGGCGCCAAGAAGGTCTATATCGCCTCTGCCTCGCCGCCGGTGGTTTACCCGAACGTCTATGGCATCGACATGCCGACCAAACATGAGCTGATCGCAAACGGCCTCAGCATCGAGGAAATCCGCGAGGAATTGGGCGCCGATGCGCTGTTCTACCAGAAGCTCGAGGACCTGATCTGGGCGGCGCAGGAAGGCAACCCGGACATCCAGGGCTTTGACTGCTCCTGCTTTGACGGCAACTACATCACCGGCGTCACCGAAGAGTATCTGGCGGCGCTGGAAGGCAGCAGCCGGGTCAGCGCCAAGATCCAGGACATGCCGGCACCTGGCGCCTCCTGGAACGCCTCCAAGCTGGCCACCGGCTGAGACCGGCCCCAACAGGGGTTTGAACTTTGGCCCGCATGCGTCTATGAGGGCCCGGAACTTTGCATGGGGAGGCGCTGGCCGTGACGGCCCGCGCCTTTTCCTATGCTCCTGACGAAAGGCCGCCCCTTGGACGCGCATCTTGCCCGCATGCTGACTTCCCCGCGCCAGTGCCGCTGCTGCGGCGCGACGTTTGCGCAATTGCTCAGCCTCAGCTGCGACCGGCCCGACATCTGTTCCGAGGATATGGACGTAGAGGACAACTCCGCCGTGCTGGCCACCCGCGGCGACATCCTGACCGAGGATTTCTGCCGCCTCGGCGATCTGCGCTTTGTCCGCGCGGTGCTGGCAATTCCATTGAACGGCACCCGCGGCGAGGAGTTCATCCTGGGCACCTGGGCCAGCCTCAGCCGTGATGACTTCGACGCCTATCTCGACCTGTTCGAAATGCGCGAGACCGACAAGCTCGGCGACCGCCCGGCCTGGCTCGCCAATGCCATTCCGCCGGACATGCCGCTGCCCGCGGGCTGCATGCTGGAGATGCGCCCCGGCGGCCAGTACCCGGAACTGAAGGTCACGGAGCAGAACCACCCGCTCTATCCGCTGCAGAAGGACGGCGCAGAGCTGGAGGAGCTGCTGGAGCTGCTCTATGCCTACGGCCACGACCTGCCGTCGCTGGTCTATGACGCCTGAAGCCTGACGCAAGACCGCTGCGCCTTGAATGATCAAAGGCCGTCGGCGGCCTTTCTCTCAGCCTTCTGCAGCTTTCCGCCGAGACCCGTTCTGCCCGCTTGAAACAGCGGCTGCGGCACGCCAGATCCCATCCGGACAATCAAGGGACAGACGAAGATGGCGAACGAGCAGACCTCCGCCAAGGTGGCGGGGCTGGCAACCCAGACCAATGCAGTGAACCGCAGCAACCTGAGCCTGCTGGGGGTCTACGGGCCTGAGAACAGCATGAGCGCGCTGATCCGCCTGCCCTCCGGCCGCACCCGCGAGGTGAAGCGCGGCACCAAGCTGTCCCAGGGCCAGGTGGTCGCCATCGACGCCCACGGCCTCGTGCTGAACCAGCGCGGCGAAACCAGGCGCCTGGTGATGCCGGGCAGCTGAGCCGGCGGCCAGCGGCGCTAATTCCTGCAAAGTAATTTGCCAAGTGTTTTCGAAAATCCTTGGCGCTGCTTTCCGCCTCTTGACCTGCCCGCGCGGGCGGCCCAAGAAGGCGGTCATGACAGACAAAATCGCTCTCATCACCGGTGCTTCGCGCGGCCTGGGCAACGCCCTGGCCGAGGCGCTTGCGCCCACCCATCACATCGTTGCCGTTGCCCGCACCACCGGTGCGCTGGAAGAGCTGGACGACCGCATCAAGGCGGCGGGCGGCTCTGCCACCCTGGCGCCGATGGACATCACCGTGCCGGAGGCGATGGCGACGCTCTGCCGCGGCATCCATGACCGCTGGGGCAAGCTGGACCTGTGGCTGCACACGGCGATCCATGCAACCGCCCTGTGCCCGGCGCCCTCCGTGGCGGCCAAGGACTGGACCAAGGCTTTGGCAATCAACGCCACCGCCACCTCGGTGCTGATCCCTTATGTGGCCCCCCTGCTGGGCCAGTCGGGCCGCGCGGTGTTCTTTGACGACCCCAAGGCGGGCGAGAAATTCTATGGCACCTACGGTGCCACCAAAGCGGCGCAGATGGCACTGGCCCGCAGCTGGCAGGCCGAGACCGAGCGCACCGGCCCCAAGGTGAATATCCTGGAGCCGCAGCCGATGGCCACGGCGCTGCGCGCCCGTTTCCACCCGGGTGAAGACCGCGACGCGCTGAGCACGATTCAGGACGAAGCCGCACGCCTGCTGCCGCAAATCCTGGCGGACTGACGCCTGAGATTACCCCCCGGCGCCGCGCTCCCGCGCGGCGCTTGGCCCAAGGCTTTGGACGGCATCTCTTGATGCAGGCCGAAGGCGCGGGAGCGCTCCCGGCCTCTCCCGGCCACCCCGCGTGTTGCCTCCCTGCCCCGCTTTGCCGCGGATCCGGCTTCTCCTTGCGAAATCCTTGCCCCCTTCAGGTGCAGGTCCTATTCAATCGAAAACCCGGTTGAAGACGGCAGGCACCCCATGCGCATTCTGATCACCAATGACGACGGCATCAGCGCCGAAGGGCTCAAAGTTCTGGACGCAATTGCCCATGAGGTCGCGGGCCCCGATGGCGAGGTCTGGACCGTGGCGCCCGCCTTCGAGCAATCCGGCGTCGGCCACTGCATCAGCTACACCCGCCCCACCATGCTCAGCCAGCTGGGAGAGCGCCGCTTCGCCGCCGAAGGCTCGCCTGCCGACTGCGTGCTGGCGGGCATTCATGTGGCAATGCATGATCAGAAGCCGGATCTGGTGCTGTCGGGGGTGAACCGGGGCAACAACTCGGCTGAAAACGCGCTTTATTCCGGTACCCTGGGCGGCGCGATGGAGGCTGCATTGCAGGGCATCCCGGCCATGGCACTGTCGCAGTATTACGGGCCCGCCAACCGCGAGACGGAAAATCCGTTCGAGGCCTCCGCCGTGCATGGCGCCGCGCTGGTGAAAAAGATCCTGGCGGCCCAGCCGCAGGACAATCAGGATTACCGGCTGTTCTACAACATCAACTTCCCGCCGGTGCCGGCCGCCGATGTGAAAGGCGCGCGGGTTGCGCCGCAGGGGTTCCGCCGCGGCAGCCATTTCTCCGCCGAGGAGCAGCTGTCGCCCACCGGCCGCCGCTACCTGTGGATCCGCGGCGGCAACCAGCATGTCGAAACTGCCGCGGGCTCAGATGCGGCGGTCAACCTGGACGGCTTTATCTCCGTCACCCCGATGCGCGCCGATCTGACAGCGCGGGACGCAATGGACGCGCTGAAGGCGATCGAGGGCCCCGGCGCATGAGCGGCCCCGACGCGCAAACCAAGATGCAGTTCGTCTACTCCGTGCGCTCGCGCGGGGTGACCGACCAGAAGGTGCTGGAGGCGATCGAACAGATCGACCGCGGGCTGTTCGTGCGCGGAATCTTCTCGGAACGCGCTTATGAGGACGTGCCGCTGCCGATTGCCTGCGGCCAGACCATCTCGCAGCCTTCCGTGGTGGGGATGATGACCCAGGCGCTGCAGGTCAGCCCCCGCGACACCGTGCTGGAGGTCGGCACCGGCTCCGGCTACCAGGCGGCGATCCTGTCGAAACTGGCGCGCCGGGTCTACACAATCGATCGCCATGCCCGGCTGGTGCGCGAAGCGCGGATGGTGTTTGAGCAGCTGCAGCTGGCCAATGTGACCTCGCTGGTGGGGGATGGCAGCCATGGCCTCAGCGAACAGGCGCCGTTTGACCGCATCATCGTGACGGCGGCGGCCGAAGACCCGCCGGGGCCGCTGCTGGCGCAGCTCAAGACAGGCGGCATCATGGTGCTGCCGGTGGGCCAGTCCGACCACGTTCAGACCCTGATCCGGGTGCGCAAAACCGAAGACGGGCTGGAATATGACGAATTGCGCCCGGTGCGCTTTGTTCCCCTGCTTGAGGGCTTGGGGAAAGACACGTAAACTGGCAGCGGAATTCAGCCGAACCGCAAAAGGCATCGGCTATAGTGATTGACGCGAGAGAATCCCCGCGAAAAAGGGGAAGCGTGTTTTGAGGAGAGCGAAATGACCCGGATCCCCCCCGCCCGGACCGTGTTCCGCAGCCTACCGCGCGCCCGGCTGCTGGCCGTGCTGCCGCTGGCTGGTGTGCTGGCGGCCTGCCAGAGCCCGCTGGACTATGACCTGCGCGGCCAGATCGGCGCCTTCAATACCACAGGCGCGGCGCAATCCGCGACCGCGAACCGCCCTGCACCGGATGACCGCGGCCTGATCTCCTACCCGTCTTATCAGGTGGCCGTCGCCCGCCGCGGCGACACGGTGGGGGATGTGGCCGCCCGCATCGGCCTGCCCGCGGATGAGGTCGCCAGCTACAACGGCATGCAGACCGGCGACAAGATGCGTCAGGGAGAGGTTCTGGCCTTGCCGCGCCGTGCCCCTGGCAGCCTGCCCGGCAGCGCCACGCCGGGCTCGGTCGATATCGCCGCTCTGGCGGGCCAGGCCATCGACAGCGCGCCGCTGACCTCGCCCAACGCAGGCTCCGTGACCACAACCGAAATCCAGTCCGCCCCCAAGCCGCAGCCCGCCAAGGTGCAGTCCGGCCCGGAGCCGGTGCGCCACAAGGTGAAGCGCGGCGAGACCGCCTATACCATTTCGCGGCTTTACCAGGTGCCGGTGAAATCGCTGGCGGAATGGAACGGGCTGGGCAGCGATTTTGCGGTGCGCGAGGGCCAGTACCTGCTGATCCCGCTGAAAGAGCAGCCCGCCGCCGAGGTGACGCCTGCCGCTGCAGCGGCCCCCGTGGTGGTGACAGAACCGGGCGCAGGCAGTGAGACCCCGGTGCCGCCCAGCGCCAGCAAACCGCTGCCGGAGGAGAAGGTCGAACCGGCTGTGGTCAAACCTGCTGCGGAAACCCTGCCCAAGCCGGAGCTGCCTGCGCCAACCCGCAGCAGCAGCGCGGCGATGGCATATCCGGTGCAGGGCAAGATCATCAAGACCTACTCCAAGGGCCGTAATGACGGCATCGACATTGCCGGTTCCGCCGGCGCGCCGGTGAATGCAGCCGAGGCTGGCACGGTGGCAGCGATCACCAAGGATTCAGGCAATGTGCCGATTGTGGTGATCCGCCACAGCCAGAAGCTGCTGACGGTCTACCAGAACGTCGGCAACATCACCGTGAAGAAGGGCGAAAGCGTTGTCCGCGGCCAGCGTATCGCTTCGCTGCGCGGCGGCGATGATGCCTATTTGCATTTTGAAGTGCGCGACGGTTTCGAAAGCATCGACCCGCTGAGCTACCTGAACTGACGGCGGTAATGACTTGTTAACAAAGAAAAGCCCGGCTGATTGGCCGGGCTTTGCTGTTTCCAGTTTTGTGCTGCCTCAGCGCAAGGCCACCCCGTGCCGCCCGGCCAGATCGGTGAAGAACTGCCACGCCACCCGGCCCGAGCGGGCGCCGCGGGTGGCCTGCCACTCGATTGCTTCCGCGCGCAGCTCCTCTGCATCCGCCTTGACGCCGTAGGCCTCGCAATAACCCTCGATCATCGCCAGGTATTCGTCCTGATCGCAGGGATGGAAACCCAACCACAGCCCGAACCGGTCCGACAGAGACACCTTCTCCTCCACCGCCTCCGACGGGTTGATGGCGCTGGAGCGCTCGTTTTCGATCATGTCCCGCGGCATCAGGTGGCGGCGGTTGGAGGTAGCATAGAACACCACGTTCTCCGGCCGGCCCTCGATACCGCCGTCCAGCACCGCCTTGAGGCTCTTGTAGTGCTGGTCGTCATGGCTGAACGACAGGTCATCGCAGAACAGGATGAACCGGTGCTCAGAGCCGCGCAGGTGCCCCAGCAACCGCGCGACCGAAGGCAGATCCTCGCGCTGCAGCTCCACCAGCTTCAGCTCCGGGTGATCCCCCGCCAGCGCCCCGTGCACGGCTTTCACGAGGCTGGATTTCCCCATCCCCCGCGCGCCCCACAACAGCGCATTGTTGGCAGCAAAGCCTTGGGCAAACCGCCGGGTGTTCTCCAGCAAGGTATCGCGGGAGCGGTTGATGCCGACCAGCAGGTTCAGATCAACCCGGTTCACGGCTTCCACCGGCGCCAGCCGCTCCGGCCCAACATGCCAGACAAAGGCGGCGGCCGCGTTGAAATCCGGGGTTTCCAGCGGCGCGGGCGACATCCGCTCCAGCGCCTCGGCAATGCGGGTCAATGCGTTCTGGTCCATGGGGTGCCTCCGTCCGTCAGTTGCGGGATTTCAAAGCATGTTCAGGAGCAAGCGGCAAGGGCAAGCCAGCATCTGTTCTGCTGCAAACCTTAAGTATAACCTGTCCCCATGGACGCCATGGACGAACTCTCCCGCTGGATGATGACCGAGGGCCGCTGCTGCGGCGATCCGGTCAAAGTTGTCTCGCACTTCTGCACAACCCTGATTGCGGCCGGCGTGCCGCTTTGGCGGGCAAACATCGGGCAGCGGTTTGCAAACCCGCTGCTGATTGCCTGGGGCGTGGTCTGGACGCCGGAAAGCACGGAGAGCTACGACGTCACCCATGATGTGATGCTGACGGACAGCTACGTCGGCAGCTCGTTTGAGTACATTCTGGCCCATCGACGTCCGCTGCACAAAAGCCTGCGCGGCCTCGATCCTGAGGCCGACCACGTCTCCTATCATGAGTTCGCCGAGGCCGGCGGCACCGACTACTATGCCACGCTCCTGTATTACGGCGACGGGTCCATGCACGGCTGCACCTTTGTCACCCAGTCGGAAAGCGGGTTCACGGCGGAGAACCTGGCGATGATCGAGGCTGCCCTGCCCGGCCTCTCCTGCGCCCTGGAACCCGTCACCATGCGCAAGTCCTCGCGCAGCCTGCTGCGGACCTATCTCGGCGATGGGCCGTCAGACGCGGTCTGGAACGGCTCCATCAAGCGCGGCGAACGCACGGCGCTTGACGCCGTTGTCATGTTCACCGACCTGCGCGGCTTTACCGCCCTCTCGGACAGCGCCGGCGAAGAGGACGTGTTCGACGCCCTGAACACCTATTTCGACGTGGTGGTGCAGGCGGTTGAGGACGCGGGCGGTGACGTGCTGAAGTTCATGGGCGACGGCATTCTGTCGATCTTCCCCGCCGCTGATGGGACCGACCGCGCGGATCAGTGCCGCCAGGCCGCACAGGCCGCGCACACGGCGCTTGCCGGGCTTGCCGCGGTGAACACCGTCCGCGCGGAAACAGGCAAACCACCGCTGGCGATCGGCATCGGTTTGAATGCGGGCCGTGTCAGCTATGGCAACATCGGCAGCCCCGGCAGGCTGGATTTCACGGTGCTCGGCGCTGCAGTGAACCTGGCGAGCCGGATCGAAGGCCTGACAAAATCCACCGGGCATCCCGTTCTGGCATCCGCCTCTGTCGCCGCGGCTGCACCCGATCTGTTTGCCAGCTGCGGCCGCCACAATGTGCGCGGGGTTTCCGCGCCGGTAGAGGTCTTTTTCCTGCGTGGATCCGCCATGTAAAAGGGCGCGCCGGATCCGGCACGCCATAGTGGCTTCGGAACTCTCCAGTCTGCCCTTGCCGCCTCAATCCGCCGCGAAGCAGTAGAAGTACCCGTTGCCTCCGGTCCCGCGCAGGTCGTCGGCGCTGCAGCCGCGCGAATTATGCGCCGCGTTCCACGATGTATTGCCGCCGCCGTGGCGGTCATGGTGGCCGACCGTGGCGGAACCTTCACCGTTGGAGGTCCAGTTCGAACAGGTCTTGTCTCCCTCCTGCCAGGGGAAATAGGAGGTGCCGTCCTCCTGGGTGCCGGTCAGGATGTCATGCTCGTTGACATCATCGCCGCGCCCCTTGATCCGGTTGCCGTTTTCATCCACTGCCGTGCGCAGGTACAGGTTCGGCATGATGTGCAGCTGGTCAAGATCGACCGCGATCAGTTCCCCGTTGGCGTTGTACCAGGGGCCGGTGCCGATGCGCGAGCGGGCAGAGATGCCGCGCTTGCCCTCCTCCTGGGTGCTGAGATAGGCGCGCCAGGTGCGGCCCGCGGCGCCCGCCGCCTCTGCCAGGCTGGCGCAATGGGCATCCGCCCCCTCCAGCCCGCCCAGATTGCCGCCGTCGCCAAGGCCGACAGAGGTGACGAAGAACCCCATCGGCGGATCTTCGGCGTAGGACGCAGAGGCCAGCGCGCAGGCCGCGGTGCAGGTCAGGACAGCAAGAAACTTGTTCATGGAAACCTCCCTTATTCCAGGACTGGCCGCAGGATGCCGCATGGAAGGCGGTAAAGATACGCTGGCAGGCGGAGGTTCACGAAAGAGTGTTGGAATCACGGCCGGGTGGGTTGGCCGGGCTCTGGTGCGGGGCTCAACTGAAGGGAACGACCCGGCCGCAGGCTTCCTGGCGCTGATTGCCCGATTACGAGTGGACAGTTCGACCGCACTGTGCAAACCATCCGATATGCAAACCTCGGCTCAGAACAACGGCATTTGGCGCCAGAAGCGAATTACCGTCCCGGCCTGACACGCCGGGCCGGGTGGTTGGTCTCTGAACATCAAATGCGCTTGCTGCGCAGAACAAGGTTGTTTCCATGTATAATCCTCCTCCGACGCTGCACATGCTGTGCGGAAAAATCGCTGCTGGAAAATCCACACTGGCCAAACGGCTGGCAAGCGGAAACGGTACGGTTCTAGTTGCCGAAGACAAATGGCTGAACGCCCTTTTCTCCGATGAAATGGCGTCTGTACCGGACTATGTCCGCTGTTCTTCAAAATTACGCAGCATCATGGGACCTCACGTGTCGTCGCTGCTGAACGCAGGGGTCTCGGTGGTTCTGGATTTTCCCGCCAACACAATCGAAACGCGCAGCTGGATGCGAAGCATTCTTGATGAGACAAGCGCGTCTCATCAGCTTCACGTACTATGCGCCCCGGATGATCTGTGCTTGCAGCGGCTGCGAGACCGCAACGCCCGCGGCGATCACCCGTTTGCGGCGACCGAGGAGCAGTTCCGCCTGTTTTCCAAACACTTCGCCCCGCCGTCGCCAGCAGAGGGTTTCAATCTGGTGATGCACGAAGAGCCCAACTGATACGGGCGGAGCGATTTTTTATTGCCCGGAACGGCATCGGTCGCTCCGGCCTCAAAACCGGCCTTCACGGCTGCTGCAACAAAAAAGCGCGCCCTCGCGGGCGCGCCTTAGTACTTCAGACCGTCACAGGTCTACGTGCCCTTGCCATCCTCGGCATCTGCGGCCACCGGATCATCCGGATGCGTCTCCATCTCCTCGTCATCGTCGTAGTAGCCCTCGGCGCGCAGCTTCGCCTCGCGCTTGGCTTCTACCCGGCGGACCAGGAAGATCGAGACCTCGTAAAGCCCGTAAACCACCACAAACAGGATGATCTGGGTGATCACATCCGGCGGCGTCACCAGCGCGGCCAGCACCAGGATCGCCACAACCGCGTATTTGCGGACAGAGCCAAGGCCCTCGGCGCTCACCAGCCCGGCCTTGCCCATCAGGGTCAGCAGAACCGGCAGCTGGAAGCACAGGCCAAAGGCCACGATGAACTTGATGGTCAGGTTCAGATACTCCTGGGCAGAGCCCTGGAACACCACGCTGAGACCCTGGTTCACCTCCTCGCTGGTCACCGCCTCGCCGCCGGAGCCGAACTGCTGGAAGCCCAGGAAGAAATCATAGGCCAGCGGCGTGACCACATAGAAGGCAAAGCTGGCGCCCAGAAGGAACATGAAAGGCGACGCAACCAGGAACGGCAGGAACGCCCCCTTCTCGGACTTGTACAGCCCCGGCGCCACAAAGCGCCACATCTGGAACCCGATATAGGGAAACGCCAATATGAAACCGCCCAGGAAGGAGATCTTGATCGCGACAAAGAAGCCTTCCTGCGGGCTGATGAAGATCAGCGCGCAATCCTGGCCGCTCTCGGCCAGCACCTCGCACAGCGGCGCCGTCAGGAAGTTGAACACCGGCGTTGCCACAGTGAAGCAGATCACCATGCCGACGATGAAAGCCAGCACCGAATGGATGAGCCGCGTGCGCAGCTCGGCCAAATGCTCGATCAGCGGCGCGGTTGAGTCGTCGATCTCATCCGTCTTGCTCATGACTTGGCCTCTTCTTCCTTCGATGCCGCAGGCTTCAGCGCCGCCTCAGCCGCTTCCGCCTTGGCCAGTGCCTCCTCAGCCTCGCGCGCCTTGCGCTCAGCCGCGGCGCGGGCAGTTGACGCCTGGATCTTCTTGGCATCCTCGGCACGCTCCGCCGCCAGCTTGCCGGTCTCGCTGTCGGGGTCGTATTTGGTCGGGTCGATCGACGTCGCCATCTCCTGCGCCGCCTGCTTGACCCCGTCCATGGCAGTGCCGACGGGATTGGTTGCAGCCTTCAGCCCCTTGGCGACCTCATTGACCCCGGCCTCATCCGCCGCGTCATGCATCGCCCGGCTGAACTCGCGCGCCATCCCCTTGGCCTTGCCGACAAACCGCCCCACGTTGCGGAACAGCACCGGCAGGTCCTTGGGGCCGACCACGATCAGCGCAACAACGCCGATGACCAGCAGTTCGGTCCACCCAAGATCGAACATGAGCGCTTAGGCCTTGTCTTTTTCGGTCTCGGGGGTGACGTCCTTGGCCGTGTCTGCGGCGTCCTGCTCCAGTTCCTTGGTGCCTTCGTTGATGCCCTTCTTGAACGAGGTGATACCCTTGCCGACCTCACCCATCAGCGAGGAAATCTTGCCGCGGCCGAACAGGACCAGCACCACGACAGCGATGAGCAGCAGGCCAGGCAGGCCGATGTTGTTGAGCATGTGAGTCTCTCCTTACTTAATCCGGCGCGGATTGGCGGCGCCGGTGGAATTGTTCGCTACGGGTTTAGCGCGGGCGCTGCTTTGAGCGAAAGCAACTCCGCACGCTGAAAGCGCCTGCAAGCGCAGGAATCCGAAGTTTTTGCCAGCCGCGCGCATCCAACTGACAGGTTTATGTCAGTTGGAGGCCGGTAAATCCAGCCCATCACATGAACAAAGGAGAAACGTGATGAGCAAACATGTCGCCGAAATCGTGACCTTCAAACTGGCCGATGGCGTGAGTCCCGCGGATTTCACCGCACTGATGCAGCGCACCGAGGGCTTCGTGCGCGCGCAGGACGGTTTTGTCACCCGCCAGCTGAGCCAGGGCGAGGATGGCAGCTGGACCGACTATGTGGTCTGGCAGGACATGGCGACGGCGCAGAAAGTGGCGCAGGAATTCATGCAGCAGGACTTCACGCCGGAGGTAATGGCGGCCATTGCCCCGGACAGCGCCAGCATGCGCCATGAAGAGGTGCAGTGGCAGATGGCGCCCTAAGCACAACAGGCTGCGCCTGCGGGCCGGGCGCAGCCCTTGACCTCCTGACGCCACCGCGCAAAGGCTAGCCCCATGCGCCGCACTGACCGCCTTTTTGAAATCATCCAGATCCTGCGCGACGGGAAGCTGCACCGTGCCCAGGACATTGCCGAACGGCTGGAGGTTTCAACCCGCACCATCTACCGCGATATGGACACGCTGGTGGCCTCCGGCGTGCCGGTGGAGGGCGAGCGCGGCGTCGGCTACATGGTGCGCGAGCAGATCAGCCTGCCGCCGCTGACACTGACGCCAGAGGAACTGGAGGCACTCAACCTTGGCATGGCGATTGTCGCTGAGGCCGCCGACCCGGACCTGAAGGCCGCCGCCCTGTCGCTGGCCGCCAAGGTGGACGCGGTGCTGCCGGAACAGACCATCGCCGAGGCCGACGCCTGGAAATTCGCGGTCTACCCCTTCTCCGACGCCGCCCGCGCCCTCGCGCACATGCCCAGCTTACGCGCCGCCATCAAGGCGCGGCAGAAACTGCAGCTCAGCTACCGGCGCATCGACGGCACTTTGACGGAGCGGAAAATCCGCCCGCTGCACATGGAATACTGGGGCCGGGTCTGGACCCTCACCGCGTGGTGCGAGACGCGCGGGGATTTCCGGGTTTTCCGCGTCGACCTGATTGAAGACGCCTCTGCCCTGCCCGAACTGTTCGTAGACGAGCCCGGCAAGCGGCTGCAGGACTATGATCCCTACGGCTCCTAAGATCCTTTATTCATCTGGCTGAAAATATCCCGGGGGAGGCCCGCAGGGCCGGTGGCAGAGCCCCCTACCCCAGCTCAAAACTGGTCACGCCGTAAATCAGATCCGTTTCCAGCTGCGGCGCAGCGCCTCGGTACATCCGGGCAGTCTCAAACACCGGTTCCAGACCGAGGCTGCGCGCCATCTCAACCGCCGCTGCATGCGGCTCCGGCACATCCAGAAACACCTCCTGCCCCACAGCCAGTTCCTGCAGCAGCCGCGCCAGAAGTGCCTCCGCCGCCGGGCGCGACACCGCAACCAGCGGCCCGATCTTGCAACCGCTGCCGCAGGGCCGCAGCGTGCCGAAACCGGCCAAGCTCCCGTCCTGGTACGCGGCAATGGAAACATGCCCCTCCGCCCCCAGCCACTGCTGCCAGAAGGCCGTGCGCGGCGCCGGGAAGACACGCGCGTCCAGCGCTTCCAGCTCTGCCGTTGGGGCCGTAATCGGCGACAGATCAAACCCCTCCGGCGCCGCCGCCCCGTCACCGGGCACGCCGCCAAAGCGGATATTGCGGTAGGCCAGCGCAAACCCCGACCGGCGGTAGTTGTCCTGCTGGTCCACCACCCCGTCCAGGCCGACAACCCGCCCCCCGGCATGCGTCAGCGCCTTTTGCCACAGCGCATAGCCGTAGCCCTGCCCCCGATGCTCCGGCGCCACGATGTAGAAACCGAGGAAAGCAAACGCCGCGCCGTAATTCACCACCGAGATGCAGGCGATCATCCGCCCGTCCAGGAACCCGCCCCAGAACCCTTCTGGGTCAACACTCGCAAAGCAGGCCGCATCCCGATGGCCCGGGTTCCAGCCCTCATGCGCAGCCCAATCCACGGCGGTTTGAATTTCCGCGCCCGCCAGCGGTCTTATCTGATAACTGCCCTGCATCTGCGCCTCCTGTCGCCTTGGATGCAGAATGCCCGCTAAAGCTCAGGCAGGAAAGACAAAACAGCGGTTGCGGCGCACTGTCAGCCACATCACCCGGCCTGCCTCTGGCAGGAACACATTGGGCACCGTCGCCTTGAGCACCGAGCCATCGAAATCCATCCGGAACTCCACCAGGCTCTCGCTGCCCAGAAAGCGCGCACGCTCAACAGTCGCGCGGGCCGGCACCCCGTCGCTAGGGGTCGGCAGCGGCCCCTGGCCGCCGCGGTCGAAGTCGATGCGCAGATGCTGCGGGCGGAACACAATTTCCACCGCGGTGCCATCCGCCACGCCGGGCGCCAGGAACTCGCCAAAGACCGTGCGCGCCAGGGCGCCGTTCACCTCGGCCTTCAGCACGTTCACATCGCTGAAGAAAGACACCGCGGCCTTGTCGGCCGGGTGGGTATAGACGTTATAGGGTGCGCCCTGCTGCACGATCCTGCCGCCGCGCATCAGCGCGATCTCGTCGGCCATCCGCATGGCCTCTTCCGGCTCATGGGTGACCAACAAAACCGCGGTGTCTTCCTCTTTCAAAAGGCTCAGCGTCTCATCGCGGATACCGTCGCGCAGCCGGTTGTCGAGGCCGGAGAACGGCTCATCCATCAGCATGATGCGCGGGCGCGGCGCAATCGCCCGGGCCAGCGCCACCCGCTGCTGCTCACCGCCCGACAGCTGGTGCGGGTAGCCATCGATGAAACGCTTGAGCGACACCCGGTTCAAAAGCTCCTCGACTCGCGCGCGTTTCTCGTCCTTGCTGCCCTTCAGGCCAAAGCCGACGTTGTCGGCAACACTTAAGTGAGGGAACAGCGCGAAATCCTGGAACATCAGCCCGATCTCGCGCCGCTCCGGTGGAACCCGGAACACTGTGTCGCAGATCAGCTTGCCATCTACATAGATCTCGCCGCTATCCTGCATCTCAACGCCCGCGATCATCCGCAGGGTGGTGGATTTGCCGCAGCCCGAGGGGCCCAGCAGGCATGTCACCTGCCCGGCCTGAATCTTCAGCGAGACATCGTCGACCACCGCGCGCCCTTCGAAGAAGCGCCGGAGGTTGTGGATTTCCAGCCGCGGCGGGGCAATCGTGCGGCTGATGCCGGCGGGGGCAGTGTTCATGAGGCCTCGGGCTGTTTCCGATAAAAACGCTTGGGGTCTCGACGGGATAGCAACCCGGCGGCTTGGCCGCAAGCGGTCAGAAAAGCAGGCAAAGCTCACCGCCCGGCAGACACCGCCGGGCAGCGCCCGTCCCGCCACCCACGGGGCGGGCGCTTCGCGTCCACCCCGCCGGGCCGGGCGCCGCCCTCTGCAGGCCTTTTTCATAACTTCCGGTTTCCGGGGCTTTACCTAACAACAGCCCGGCGCAGCACCGTCCTGCTCCAGCCCGTTGAAGGGCGAATTGCTGCCGCAGCCTTCGAATATCCCATAGTGGGTATCGAAATTGCCGATGAACTCGAAATGCGGCGCAAGACGGGTGTCTTGCAGCATCATCCAGGTATTGCCGCAGACCGGGAACACCTTGCCCGCCTCGATCACATGGTGGCCGTCCAGCGTGAAGCGGTGCGGCGCGTGCGGAATGGTGCCTTTGTAGATCACCGCCTGGCCGTAGTCCTCGCAAGCCGGCTCCAAGGCTGGCAGCTTGAACAGCCGGTAAGTGGACGACAGGAACTTCAGCGGCTGCACCCGCTTCTCCAGCACCGAGTTTTCAATGGTCAGGAGGCGCGAGGTCACCATCCGCGGGTCCTTGAAACCCGACTCTTTCGCGATTGTCAGGAAGTCGTTCCAATACAGCGCTCCGGACAGGCATTCACCATAGAGCACCTCATCCTCCGCCATCTCCTGCGGCACCCGGCGGTCGGCGTAGACGTCGGAGAAATACATCTCCCCGCCCTCTTTCAGCAGATGATGCGCCCCGCGCAGCACCGCGCCCTTGTCGGTGGCGAGGTTGATCACGCAGTTGGAGACGATGATGTCAAAGGACCCCGGCTCCAGGTCCAGTTCCTCCAGCTGTTCGATGTAGCCATGGTGGAACTCGACGTTGGACCTCGCATAGCCAAAGGCCTCCGCGTGGTAGTCCTGATGGCGCTTGGCCACCTCCAGCTGCGCAGGGGTCATGTCGACGCCGACCACCTTGCCGTGCTCGCCCACCAGTGCAGACAGCGCATAGACATCGCGGCCCGCCCCGCAGCCCAGGTCAAGGATGCGCCCCCCCTCCAGTGCCTCCGGCGCGATCAGCCCGCAGCCGTAGTAGCGGGTCAGCACCTCGTCATGGATTTTGGACAGCACCGCCTTCACATGAACCGGCATGTCGTCCGGCGTGCAGCAGGCATTGGTCTGGAGGTCATCGCTGCCCTGCAGCACCTCGCCGTAATAATTCTGCACGTTTTCATGTTTCATGGCGGCGCCTCTCCTGCTGTGTCAGGAGCAAAGGGATAGCGGTGCGCGGATGGTGCGGCAATCGGGTCCGCGGGCGGTCTGACGCAAGTGTGATGGAGCGTGGGGATGCGTCTGCCCGGCCTGTTGGCCGGGCAAAACGAGTTTCGAAAACTGGTTTTAGTCACTGTCCTCCGGCAGCAGCTCAAATGCCGCCTCGGCCCGCACCTTTCCGTTCACCATCAGTTCGATCCGGTGCGGTCCCGGCACCAGCTTAAAGGTCGTGGCGTTGCCCTCCAGCTTGTGCCGCTTGTCCAATTTCAACAATTTGCCTGAAATTTTCGATTGCTTCAGTTTGAACACTTTCGCCGAAACCTTGCCGCCAGGACGCTGAAAATGAAGGATATAGTCGACCAGAACGGCCGAACCTGCCCGCCCATCCAGATGCGCCGAGAATTCCAGAGCATCGCCAATCCGCACATTTTGCGATTTCAGTGCAATTTCGGCGCCCAAGTCCAGATCCGGGTCATAGCCCAGCATCTTCATAGCTCGCGGGTGCCCCGCCTTGACCAGCCCGCGCAGGGCGTGAGAGGTCATCCAGCCCAGTTCCTTGGCCGCTTGCGCTCCCTCTGCTTGCCAGTGCTCCAGCCGGTCCATCACCAGATCCGGTTCCTTCTTGGCGATGTCGTTCAGGTGGTTGGCGATGGAGCGGGTGACATAGCGGGTCGGGTCGGAATGCAGGCGGTCCAGCAGCGGCAGCGGCTGATCCAGTGTCAGCCCGACTGCCTCGCCCCACGGCAGCCGCGGCCGGGTGCCTTCGCTGACCAGACGGCGCACATGATAGCTGGAGTGGCAGGCCCACGCCTCCATCCGCGCCAGCACCTCACCCGGCCAGCGGTTCAGGAAGGGGCGGATCGCCCATTCCATGGAGAACCGCTGGGTGATTTCCTCCAAGAGGTCCAGCGACAGCTCCGGGTGTGTTTGGATTCCCTTGGCCGCCACATATTCCCCCAAGGGGGCAAAGATGAAGTCACCGAAGTCATCATCGGTTTTCGACGGGTCCAAGGGCGGCGGCAGCGCCTTCAGCAGCATAGGCGCGGCCTCGGGCAGCGCCTCAGGCAGATGATCCGCCAGCACCTCCGCAATCAGCGTCATCCGCTGCTTAAGCTCCAGCGCCGGCAGGTCTGCCATCACCTGAGCCTCGAAAGCATCAGCATCGAACCCGCCGTCCGCGGCCGCAAACAGCCCCGCCAGATAGCGGACCTTGTCCCGGTTAAACAACTGGTCTTTCAGGGAGAACCCGCCATCCATGCGCCCTGCCCCTTCTTACATCGTGCTGTTGGTGGCACCGCCGTCCAGCAGGATGTTCTGCCCGACGATGAAGCCCGCGTGCTGCGAACACAGGAAAGCGCAGGCGGCGCCGAATTCCTGACGGGTGCCATAGCGGCCCGCGGGAATCGTGGCGAACCGCTGTTTCTGAGCTTCCTCCGGCGTGATCCCCTGCGCCTTGGCCGCGCCGCCATCCAGCGCCACGGCGCGGTCAGTGGCATGGATGCCCGGCTGCAGGTTGTTGATTGTGACACCATGGCCTGCCACCTGCCGCGAGGTGCCCGCGACATAGCCTGTCAGCCCCGCACGGGCCGAGTTCGACAGCCCCAGCACCGACACCGGCGATTTGACCGAAACCGAGGTGATGTTGACCACCCGGCCCCAGCCGCGCTCCATCATCCCCGGCAGCAGCGCCTTCATCAGCGCAATCGGCGCCAGCATGTTGGCATCCAGCGCCTTGATGAAATCCTCGCGGTCCCAGTCTGTCCACATGCCCGGCGGCGGCCCGCCCGCGTTGGTCACCAGAATGTCAACGCCCCCCGCCGCATCCAGCACCTGCTTCTGGCCCTCGGGCGTGGCGACATCGGCGGCCACAGTCACCACATCGACCCCGTACTGATCACGGATGGCCTGCGCCGAGGCCTCCAGCGCCTCTGCGCCGCGGGCGTTCATCACCAGGTTGACGCCCGCCTCTGCCAGCGCCTCGGCGCAGCCCAGGCCCAGCCCCTTGCTGCTGGCACAGACCAGCGCGCGCTTGCCGGAAATACCAAGATCCATTTTTTGTCCTCCCTCCGGATTCTTCACCGTTTGCCGGAGCTTGCACCGCCCGCCTGCCAAAGGCCAGCCCCGCCCGGCGGCTGACGCAATCGTAAAGCTGCCGGAAAATCAGCCCCGTTCCACCGCCATTGTGCCACATTCCGCAGGCATTTCTGTTGGACAGCGCGCCCCGCACGCCCACATATGGACCAAGACAGACCCGCAGATGGGACAGACAGTGACTGCCAGCCTCTCTTCCGTTCAGGCCTACCCGGCTGAGCGTTTCCGTGTCGAATACGGCGCCAATTCGGGCGATCCGCTTGGCGTGCTTGAGGATCTGGTGCTGGATGACATCTATCTGCTGAACAGCCCGTCCCCGCCGCAGCGCCTTGGCATCGCCGCCCATCACGACGGCAGTTTCACCATTGCGGACGGCAGCGCCATCGGCACCCCCGGCGCGGCGCTGCATCTGGACTGTCTGCTGACCCTAATGCCCGACCGCGGCCCCAACACCGAAACGCTGGTGATGGTGGAGGCCGACGCAGAAGGCTATATCGCCGCCATTTTCCTGGTGCCGCTGGCACCGCTGCAGCCGCAGATGCCATACACTCTGGTGAAGGCCGAGCGCGAGCCCGCCCGGCGCAAGCTGGCGCAATCGGCCTGCGTCTCCTTTACCCGCGGCACCCGCATCACTCTGTCGACCGGCGAACAGCGCCCGATCGAGGAGATGCGCGCAGGCGACCGGGTGCTGACCCGCGATGACGGCATCCAGGAAGTGCGCTGGGTCGGCCAGTCAACCCTGCGCGCGGTCGGCAACCTGGCCCCGATCCTGATCCGCAAAGGCGCTCTCAACAACTCGAACGACCTGATCGTCAGCCCCAGCCACCGGCTGATGGTCTACCAGCGCCGCGACGAGATTGGCGCCGGCGCGCCGGAACTGCTGGTGCGCGCCCGTGATCTGGTGAACGGCGGCAGCGTGGTTGTGCTCGACGGTGGCTTTACCGATTACTTCCAGATCCTGTTCGACCAGCACCATATCATCTATGCCGAGGGCATCGCGGCTGAGAGCACTTTCCTGGATCCGGTCACCCGGCAGGTGCTGCCCGAGGATTTCTGGGCCACCCGGCCCGGCAGCCTGCCGGTAACACACACCCGCGGCACCCACGGGCTGGACGTGAACCGCTCCCTGCTGGACCGGCCGGACGCTGTGCGGCTGCTGAAACGCGCCTCACTGCGCTGATCCGCGGCAAGGCGCGGGCCGCTTGGCGCAAAACGCAAATCAAACGTTATTCAGGGTGCGGGCAGCAAATGCGTGATGCGCTGCAACGCGGAAGCAATGGATGCCGGATCCTGAGGCTTGTCCGAAGAGAAGCGGCACACCCAAAAGGGTTGTTCACACTTTTTTAATCGCGCAAAAGCAGAATGAATCCCGTAGGCAAGGGATCGTGATTACATGCCGGAACAATCCTCCAGACTGCAGAACTGGCGCCGGCTCTTCAGCCACGGCCATCTTTCACTGATCCATGCTCTGATCATCGGCCTGTCGCTGCTGATGACCTTCGGCGCCTGGTATTATGCCAATGAGCAGACCGAGACCCGCACCGAAAACGCCTTCAAGGCCGCGCGGGACCAGGCAGTCGGACTGATATCCGCGCGGATGGCGAAATACGAGGATGCGCTCTGGGCCGGGGTCTCTGCCGTGCAATCCCATGGCGGTGACATGAGCTACCAGGAGTGGAAGGAATTTGCGCGTTCCCTGCGTGTGGATGAACGCTATCCCGGCATCAATGGCATCGGCATCATTCACCACGTCGAACCCGGCCAGTTCGAAAGCTATCTGCAGACCCGGCTCCGGGAACGGCCAGGGTTTGCCGTTTACCCGGCACATGACAACAGCATCCGCCTGCCCATCTCCTTTATCGAGCCGGAAGACATCAATGCCGCAGCGGTTGGCCTGGATGTCGCGCATGAGGTGAACCGCCGGACAGCAGCCCTGGCCAGCAGCGCAACCGGCCAAGCCCGGATCACCGGCCCGATCGTGCTGGTTCAGGACAAGGGCAGCACGGCAGGCTTCCTGTTTTACGCCCCCTTTTACGCCGGCGGCAGCAGCGCCAATCCGGCACCGGGGGAACGGCGCCTGGACGGCATGGTCTACGCCCCTTTTGTGGTCCGCAACCTGATGGCCGGCTTGCTGTCAAAAGACCTCAGGAACGTGCGTTTCAGCATCAGTGACGGCGGTGAGACGATCTATGATGAGCATGACCCGGCGGACCCTCAGTTCGACCCCGCCCCCAGGTTCTCCGAGACGGCCGAGCTGGAGATCTATGGCCGCACCTGGACGCTTGACTTCCGCACCAGCCTTGGCTTCCGGCAAGCGCATTCCTACTCCCAGCCGGTGCTGATCCTGATCGGCGGCCTGGTGATCGAGACGCTGGTGATTTCGCTGCTGTTCCTCATGGCGCGCTCCAGCCAGCGCGCCAGGGCCTATGCTGACCGGGTCACCGCGGACCTGCAGGAAAAAACGGCAAAACTCGAGAAGGCCCACGACGAGCTGGAGCAGTTCGTCTATATCACCTCCCACGACCTGAAGACGCCGGTGCGCGGCATCGGGGCGCTGACGGAGATTATCCGGGAAGACCTGGAAGACTACTTCAACTCCGCCGATGCAGACCCCGATGTGGCCGCCAATCTGGACCTGATCGCCGAACGGGTGGCCCGGATGAACGACCTGACCCAGGGGGTGATGGAATACGCGCGGACCGGCGCGCATTCAGCAGAAGACAAAGCGCTCCGCCTGGAGGATGTGATCGTGGCGCTGCGGTCCGACTTTGGCCTGTCCGGCACCCAGCTGGAGCTGAGCGGCAACGCAAGCCGCATCAGCACCGATACCTTCAACTTTGTCCGCGTGCTGGAAAACCTGGTTGGAAATGCGGTCAAGTACCACCCCGAACCGGAGCACGCGCAGATCTCTGTCACTGTGCAGGACATGGGAAGCCGCTACGACGTCACGGTCCGTGACAACGGCGCCGGCATCGCCCCGGAGCACCACAGCAGGATTTTCGATGTCTTTCAGACCCTGCGCCGCGCAGGCGAGCCGGAAAGCACCGGCATAGGTCTCGCCATCGTCAAGAAATCTGTGGAGCAGCACGGGTTTGCGGTTACTTTGCAATCAGAGGTTGGACACGGCGCCGAATTCCGGTTCAGCTGGCCGAACCTGGGGCGCAAAGCCCCGGCAGAACACCAAGACAAAGCCGCCTGACGTGGAGAAAACTGAATGAACATCCTTCTGGTTGAGGACAATGACGTGGACGCGCTCATCCTGGAGCGCACGCTGAAAAAGCAGTCCCCGTCAGCCAGGATCGTGCGGGCCTGCGATGGTCTGGAAGCGCTGGAGATCCTCACCACTGAACGCGCGCAGGACCTGCCGCGCCCCTTCTTCATCCTGCTGGACATCAACATGCCGCGCATGAACGGGCATGAGTTTCTGGAGGAACTGCGCGCCAAGGAAGAGATTTCCGGCAACATCGTGTTCATGTTCACCACCTCCGACAACCCCAAGGACATCGCCCGCGCCTACCACCGCAACGTGAGCGGCTACATCGTCAAGCCATGCTCCTCCGCAGGCACCAAAAAGGTGCTGAGCGCGCTGCAGGACATGTGGGAAATCTGCACCCCGCCCCAATGCGCCACGGCGTGACGCGGGGCCTGCATCCGCTGCCACAGCCGGTGCGCCCCGGAATTGCGGCCACGAAAACCCCGATCAGCGGAACTGCACCTCGCTGATCGCGGTATCCCGGTACCTGGTGCCATAATAGACACCGCTCAGCGTGAGGGTGATCCAGGTCACCTGCCCCAGCGGCGGCAGCCGCAGCTCCTGCAGCCCGTCGCGGTCCTCCAGCACAACCTCCTGCCGCACCCCGGCCGAGGTCTCCACGATCAGCGACCGCACCCGGCCGTTCTTCAGAAAGATGTCGCGGCTCTTGCCGTAACCGTTGGCCACCAGCACCCGGCTAACCTGCTGCGGCCCGTCAAAGGCAAAGCGCAGTACCTCCCCCGCGCCGTCATCCGCCCGCCCCTCGACCCAGGCGGTGCGGGCATTGCCATCCGACAGCATCGCGCCCGAATAGGCATTGCGCCCCTGCGGCGCCAGGTGGGAGGACACGCACAGCTCCGCAGGAACCGTCCCGAACCGCCCCCGGCTGCAGGCATAGGCCGGCGTTGCGGGCAGCGGCAGATGCCGCGGCGGCTGCGGCGCCGGCGCCTCCAGCCCCGCCAGCGCCTCCAGTGCCAGCAGCACATAGAAATCCTCCGGCCGGTCCCGGTGCGCATCGACAAAGGCCTGCCAGGCCGCCCGCGTGCCGATCCGCTCCGCCAGCTGGTACTTCCGGGCGATATCATCCGCCGGCGCGGCAGGCACGGGTGCAGGCTGCGCCGCCGCCGCGGGCCGGCTGTGGAAATAGAAATCCCCGGTGATCGAGCTGGTCTCCCACGGCACCTGCCGCTCCTGCGTCACCGCCAGCACCTCGCTGCGCGCCGCCTTGAACACCGCCTCGATGGTGCGCCCGCCCCCGGCTGAGATCGCCCCGGCCAGCGCCCTTGTATAGGGGGAGTTGGCCCCGCTGCCGTCCAGCGCCACATCGCCCGGTGCGGTGGCATAGGCAATCAGCGTGCCGCGCGGCGCGTCCACCGGCGCCAGCCCCCGCGCCGCCGAGCGGGCAGAGGCGGCAAAGGGGTTGTTGCGGCAGGCATCCAGAATGACGATGTTGATGCTGGCATTCGATGAATTCATCACCCGCAAAAAGCTGTTCACATTGACCGCTTCCAGGTCGATCTCATCCTCGCTGGCGATGGCGGCGCTGACCGGCACCAAGTAGTTCTCGCCGTCCACCTGCACCCCGTGCCCGGCATAATAGAACAGCCCGGCCTCCACCCCTTCGCCGCGCAGCTGCCGCCCGAACCGCAACAGCGCCTGTTTCATGCCGCCCAGATCCGCATCCAAGAGCGTGGTCACCTCGAACCCCGCCCCCTCCAGCGCCGCAGCCATCACCCGCGCATCATTGCCGGGATTGGCCAGCGGCGCGGTATGGGCATAGTTCGAATTGCCCACCACCAGCGCAATCCGCTCCCCCGCCCGGGCCGGCGCGATGGCAAGCGCCAGGAGCGCCAGCACCACTCCCGCTGCCGCGGCCCGGAACAGCCAAATCCGATACAGCATCCCGCCTCTTTCCCCGTGGTTTGCAATCAAGGGCTTGCGGGTATCTAGGCAAAGGCGGCGGGAAAAATCAATTGGGGGGAGGGAGTGGGACGGAGCGGACTTTAGCTGCAAGTGCAGCATGGACAGCCGCGAGCGTCAGCTTTGTACATTTCAGACTAAGCTAAGTCGGCTAGCAACTCACCTCGCGCCTCTTTCGTATGTCCAACAAAAGCTGCCAACCGTTTACTCGACGATTGGGTTCGCCGTGTGTTTCCTAATCTATATTCATGAGATTCGGGTCAATCCTCGAACTTCTGCGCATCCACCGTCTTTAAGAAGCGCAGCAAGGCGGTAACGCTGTCATAAATGAACCGCGCTTCCTCCATAGAAACGAGGGATTGATTGTCGTGCGCAAGAGACTTGTTGTTCCGAATGTCATTCATCGCCTCGAAAGCAGAGATAGAACTCTTGATGATCCTTTCTGACATTTCTGTCAGGTTGCGTTCAGCCTTTAGTGCCCTGACGTATCTTCCAACTCTGGAATGCAAGGGATCGTTTTCACCACACATTCCGCCGCCATGTTTTTGAATTAGCGAGGCAAACCGCTTCATGCAATAGGTATGTAACCTGTCCAGCCCAGCCTGTGGTCGACCTGCGTCCAGATCCCTACGGATCGCAGCCACCAGCTCTTGCAAGGTTTCGTTCGCTTCGAATGCTTCAATTTCCGAAGAGTCGATTGCCTGATCGTCACCTTCAAATCGCGCGACAATTCGAAAAAAAACTTCCCTTAGTTTTTCCTCTCTCACCCCGCTTCCAGCGATCATGCTGTACTCGCGATGTTCCCAGAGTGCTCGGAGCGCCCTTGCCACGATGTTTGGTTGCGCCCTCTCAATGAACGAGCGGAGGCGTTTTGCCTTCGAGGTACCTCGCCCTGAAAACAATCGCGAGCCTGGTGTGGCATCAGGGTCAACACCGACTTCATCATTAAAAAAATCTCCGAACGTCCTGTCAGAGAAATCGAGTAAGTACCCGGTCTCCATACCGAGAGCCTCCTCGAACAGTTCCCGCTCACGGCGGTGAATGAGCGTTTCATACGTCGTCATTGCTACTCACCCCCTCTGTTTAGACTTTTCTTTCTGGATTTGTCGCAACGGTCCCGTCCGTGGCTGGCTGCGAAACGCATATTATCGCACCTGCACGGAAAGAATTAAACGCATTCCTACGGCGTCATTTTTAAAATGGACTGTCTCATGATCACCCCTCAGGCTAGTCGTAGTGAGGGCCATCGACCTGTGCTCCATTAAGATCCAAGCTTTTGTTCGTCAAAACGAGGTCGAACCGTTTTAGAAAGGAGAAGAACTGTGCAATCGGCATTTCAACATCTACAGCGCGAATTTTGTCGGGTGCAGCAACAAACTCCCCTTCTGGCCCGGTGTACAGATAGACAACAAGCCCAGGGCTATCGACTGCATTGCCAGGATTTCCATTGAAGGCGATACGGAAGCCTGCCAGCCGATCATCCTCACCAGCAACGCCAAGTTGCTTCAAGTGATCGAGCAATGCTAAGTTATCGGAACGATCAGCAGCAACCGTGCCAAGGTAATCATTGTATTGAGTGCCAGCGTTAAACACATTCATTGAGAAGCCCCTTACAGAAATGTAGTAGCTAGGTTATCTCACCCAGCGCCACTCCCCTTAAGCGTGTTTCACACGATTCACAAACATCTATTTTGAAGCAGCCACTATCCTCTACAAATCGTTGTTTTCGCCCCGAAACGGCCTAGTGCGCGCTGGTTTGTGGCATGCTATACGAATTAAATACTAGACCTCGTTCGATGGCCGCTTAGGGCTCGAAGCGGCGGAAAGCCATGTCCGATGCGGAAAGCTTCTTTCCGAACGGGGCAATAGTCACAACGCCCCCCTCACTTCCGCTCCGTCCCGTCCGCATTCCGGCCCATGGCGATGTAGCGCGCCTGCAGGCTCAGGCGCAGGATCGTGTTGTCCTTGTCATGGGCCTGGATGTAGCCCGCCATCAGCGCCATCCAGTAGGTCCGCAGCACGGAGTTGATGCGGCGGCTGTAGTTCGGGCCCAGCTTGCGGAACCATTTCACCATGTCCGCGTCCAGCCGGATCGTCACCCGGGTCTTGGGTTTGCTGATCCGTTCCCAGCTGTCCATGCCGTCCCATTCGGTCGGCAGGCTCTTGTCCAGCCAGTCGCGGCGCAGGGATTGCTGCAGCTCATCAAGCTCCAGCTGCATTTCATTGTCATAGTATCGCTTGCTGGGCATCGCTCTCTCCCGTGGCGGCGGCGGTTTCGGCGCGGGGCGGCACTCCCGCGCTGATCCCACCCTGCCCCGATCCGGTTAATTCCGTGCCAGCGGTGCGTACGGTGCCCCCGCAACACCTTCGGGCAGGCCTCTGCCCCGCCATCCGGCACCGGGGGGTGCACAGGGGGTGTACAGGGGGTGCACGCCTGGCACCCCCGCTTTTTCAGGCCGGTTTTGCCTGCCGCAGGATCCGGGCCAGCAGCTCATTCTTGCGGAAGGGCTTGGCCAGGAAATCATTCATCCCGGCGGCCAGGCAGGCCTCCACATCGCTGGGCTGGGCATTGGCGGTCAGGGCGACGATGGGGCATTCCGGCAGGCCTCGTTCCTGTTCATGCGCGCGGATCCGGCGGGCGGCGTCCAGCCCGCCCAGGACCGGCATCGACAGGTCCATCAGGATCAGATCCGCGCCTTCGGAGGTAAAAATCTCCAGCGCAGTCAATACGTTAGCGGCAAAGCGCAGATCGGCGCCGGTGGCCTTCAGCATCTTCCGGACCAGCAGCTGGTTGGTCTTGTTGTCCTCCGCCACCAGGATGCGCATCCCGTTCAGCGCCTCAGGCGGCAGTTCCGGCACCGCCATGCCGGGCGGGGCGGCCAGCGCCCGCCTGCTGTCCTGAAACTGCGCCATCTCCGCGCTGCCCGAAGCCTGCTCACCCGGCCGCGGCAAGTTCAGGCCAACCGTGAATACCGATCCCTCGCCGGGCACCGATGAGGCCGTGACCGTGCCTCCCATCCGTTCCGCCAGCGCACGGGTAATGGCCAGCCCCAGACCTGTGCCTTCGATCACGCGGGCGGCTTTCCGGTCGACCTGCTCAAAGGCGGAAAAGATCCATTTCATCTGCGCAGGCTCAATCCCGATGCCGGAATCGGAGACCTGAATACGCAGGGGCAGCGCCGAGGCGGCGGGGTCATAGGCGACGCTGACGGTGACGTGGCCGTCTTCAGTGAACTTGATCGCGTTGCCGAGCAGGTTCATCAGGATCTGGCGGATCTTGCTGGCATCGCCTGCAAAATCATGCGGCACATCTTCGGGGTACTCGGTGCGCAGATCAATCCCCTTGTAGGCGGCCCTCGCCCACAGGAGGGTGCCCACATCCTGAACCACGTCCCGCAGCGAAAACGGCGCATCGTGCAGGGAGATCTTATCGGCCTGGATCTTGGAGAAATCGAGCACGTCGTTGATCACCGTCAGCAGGGCCGTCGCGGAATTGAAAATCGTATCGGCAAACAGCTGCTGCTGTTCGTCCAGGCCGGTTTCCTTCAGCAACTCGCACATGCCGATGATGCCATTCATCGGCGTCCTGATCTCATGGCTCATGTTTGCGAGAAACCGTTCCTTGGCCTGGCTGGCCTCCTCGGCCTTGTCCAGGGCCATCCGGGTCAGCTCCAGCGCCTCGTCGCGCTCCCGCTCAGTCGTGATGTCTGTCGAAGACCCGACAAGATAGGTCATGCGCCCGTCCGCGCCGAACACGGGACGGAGAGTGGTGCTGAGGTATTTTTCCTTGTTCTGGGTCGGGAGGACGATGTCGTAGGTCGCCTCCCTGCCGCTGCTGATCACTGCCAGATGATGGTTCAAGGCGCGGCGTCCGGTTGCCCCGCCATAGAGTTCGAGTGCGGTCTTGCCTGCAAAATCGCTGTGCTCGAACTTGGTGAACTCCCGCGACTTGGTGTTCATGTGCACGTAACGCGGCAGCCCGTCTTCGCCTACCTTCAGGACAATCACCGCAATCTCGACTGCGTCGAGAACGCCGAAATGATCTGAAAATTCATCCTGCTGCACGTATCGTTCCTGAGACGGGAGAGCTTTTGAAATCCTGTAACACACAGTCGCAGCGCAAGTGTTACAGGAAAAGCGTTAGCAAATTACAGGCAAAACATTCGATGCCATTGCGGAATACAGGGCCAACACGGCCCTCAGTCTCCGTTTTTCTTGCCTCTGACGCGGTTTCTGGATACAGCCACCCGCATGTTGGACACCGCTGCAAACCGCCCCGAACTGCCCGCCGAAATTGCGCGGCGCCGGACCTTTGCGATCATCTCGCACCCGGACGCCGGCAAGACCACGCTGACTGAAAAGTTCCTGCTGTACGGCGGTGCGATTCAGATGGCCGGCCAGGTGCGCGCCAAGGGCGAGGCGCGGCGCACGCGCTCTGACTTCATGCAAATGGAGAAGGACCGCGGAATCTCTGTATCGGCGTCCGCAATGTCGTTTGATTTCAGCGGCTTCCGCTTCAACCTGGTGGATACGCCAGGCCACTCGGACTTCTCCGAGGACACCTACCGCACGCTGACGGCGGTGGATGCGGCAGTGATGGTGATCGACGGTGCCAAGGGTGTGGAAAGCCAGACCCAGAAGCTGTTCGAGGTCTGCCGCCTGCGCGACCTGCCGATCCTGACCTTCTGTAACAAGATGGACCGCGAAAGCCGCGACACCTTTGAGATCATTGACGAGATCCAGGAAATGCTGGCGATCGACGTGACCCCGGCAAGCTGGCCCATCGGCGTGGGCCGCGATTTCATCGGCTGCTACGACATGCTGCGCGACCGGCTGGAACTGATGGACCGCGCCGACCGCAACAAGGTGGCGGAAAGCATCGCGATTGAGGGCCTGGACGACCCCAAGCTGGCCGAGCATGTGCCTGCGCATCTGCTGGACAAACTGCTGGAAGAAGTCGAGATGGCGCGCGAACTGCTGCCCGCCCTGGACCCGCAGTCAGTGCTTGAGGGCCACATGACCCCGATCTGGTTCGGCTCTGCCATCAACTCCTTCGGCGTCAAGGAGCTGATGGACGGCATCGGCAAATACGGTCCCGAACCGCAGCCCCAGTCAGCCGAGCCGCGCCAAGTGGCACCGGAGGAAAAGAAGGTTGCGGGCTTTGTGTTCAAGGTTCAGGCCAACATGGACCCCAAGCACCGCGACCGGGTGGCCTTTGTCCGCATGGCCTCGGGCCACTTCAAGCGCGGCATGAAGCTGACCCATGTGCGTACCAAGAAGCCGATGGCAGTGTCGAACCCGGTGCTGTTCCTGGCCTCCGACCGGGAACTGGCAGAGGAAGCCTGGGCCGGTGACATCATCGGCATCCCGAACCACGGCCAGCTGCGCATCGGCGACACGCTGACCGAGGGCGAGGCGATCCGGGTGACCGGCATCCCGTCCTTTGCCCCGGAACTGCTGCAGGGCGTGCGCGCAGGCGACCCGATGAAGGCCAAGCACCTGGAAAAGGCGCTGATGCAGTTTGCCGAGGAAGGTGCGGCCAAGGTGTTCAAACCCTCGATCGGCTCCGGCTTCATCGTTGGTGTTGTCGGCCAGCTGCAATTCGAGGTTCTGGCCAGCCGGATCGAGATGGAATACGGCCTGCCGGTGCGGTTCGAGGCAAGCCAGTTCACCAGCGCGCGCTGGGTCAGCGGCGACAAAACGGCGGTGGACAAGTTCATCAATGCCAACAAACAGCACATCGCCCATGACCACGACGGCGACATCGTCTACCTGACCCGCCTGCAATGGGACATCGACCGGGTGGTGCGGGACTACCCGGACTTGAACCTGACAGCGACCAAGGAAATGATGGTCTGAAAAAACGCCCGGTCCGCCCGGGCGTTTTACTTGCTGGGCTTGCACTTTTGCCTTCCGGCGGAAATGGTTGTGAAAAACGGCAAGGCAAGAGGCAGGCAATGGCGGATCAGGGCGTCAAATGGGGCATCGTCAGCACCATAAAGGCGGACGCCGAAACGATTTTGAACTTTGCCGCGTACCATCTGGACCTGGGCGCGCACCGGCTGCACATCTACCTGGATGAACCGAATCCCGAAGCCTATGTACAGCTGAAGCAGCACCCCAAAGTGCGGGTCACGGTGTGCGACGGCGGCTATTGGCAGAAACGCTGCGGCTACCGGCCAGCCAAACACCAAATACGCCAGATACAGAATTCCGCCCATGCCTACCAGCGGATCCAGACCGATTGGATCGCCCATATCGACGTGGACGAGTTTCTCTGGCCCGCTAAGGACCTAGGGCAAATGCTCGCCACCCTGCCCTCCAGCACTTTGGGCGCCAAGATACGCCCGATTGAAGCGCTGGCGGGACATGACGGGCAATTCAAGGCGATGATCCCAAGGGGACCGGACCGTGAGGCGGAGGTGCGCACCGTCTACCCGGCCTTCGGAGGGTTCTTGAAGGGCGGTTTCCTCAGCCACACAGCCGGCAAGGTCATTGCCAGGACGGGCGTGCCGCAGGCGGAGGTGCGCATTCACAATATGTATTTGGCAGGCAAAAAGATCAAAGTGTCCGCCGCTCTGGAAGAAGTTGACCTTTGCCATTGCCATGCTTTGAGCTGGGAGCAGTGGCAAACCACCTACCAGTACCGGTTGCAGCACGGCTCGTACCGGCCCGGATTGAAGCCTGGGTATTCGCGGCTGTTCGGCGGATTGAACTCACATGAGCTTCTGTCGCTGATCGAAGAAGAGCACGGCCAGGACGGCTTGCGCAGCTTCTTTGATGAGGTCAGCGCCCGGGATCCTGAGGTTTACCGCAAGCTGCAGGAACGCGGGCTGGTGCGGAATCGCCCCCTCGGTCTGGAGGAGAAACGGCAAAAACACTTCCCCGGTTTCGGCTGATTTGTTTCCATTTTGCCGATCCCGGCAACGAAAACCTTGCAAAATCCGGCATTAATTGACCTCAGCATGGGATTTTGCTATGCCCCGCCACGAGCCGGCAGCTGCCACACCGCATGACCTTTTGCGGAGCCGGCTGCAACACACACGCGCGGGCCAGGTCAGTGTCCGCAATGACGGATGCATATGACAAAATTCACCGATCTGAACCTTAATCCCAAGGTCCTCAAAGCCATTGAGGAAGCCGGGTACGAAACCCCCACACCGATTCAGGCAGGGGCCATCCCGCCGGCGCTGGAGGGGCGCGATGTTCTGGGAATCGCCCAGACCGGCACCGGCAAGACAGCGTCGTTCACGCTGCCGATGATCACGCTTCTGGCCCGCGGCCGCGCCCGCGCCCGGATGCCGCGCAGCCTGGTGCTGTGCCCGACCCGCGAACTGGCCGCCCAGGTGGCCGAGAACTTCGACACCTACGCAAAGCATGTGAAGCTCACCAAGGCGCTGCTGATCGGCGGGGTCTCCTTCAAGGAGCAGGACGCGCTGATCGACAAGGGCGTCGACGTGCTGATCGCCACGCCGGGCCGCCTGCTGGACCATTTCGAGCGCGGCAAGCTGCTGCTGACCGGCGTGCAGATCATGGTGGTGGACGAGGCCGACCGGATGCTCGACATGGGCTTCATCCCGGATATCGAGCGCATTTTCTCGCTGACGCCGTTCACCCGCCAGACGCTGTTCTTCTCGGCCACCATGGCGCCGGAGATCGAGCGGATCACCAACACTTTCCTGTCCGGCCCTGCCCGCATCGAAGTGGCCCGCCAGGCCACCGCGTCGGAAACCATCGAACAGGCTGTGGTGCAGTTCAAGGCGTCGCGCCGCGACCGCGAGGGCAGCGAGAAACGCAAGGTTCTGCGCGCGCTGATCGACGCCGAGGGGGACAAGCTGACCAACGGCATCATCTTCTGCAACCGCAAGACGGATGTGGATATCTGCGCGAAATCGCTCAAGAAATACGGTTATGACGCGGCTGCCATCCATGGCGACCTGGATCAGAGCCAGCGCACCAAGACCCTGGACGCATTCCGCGAGGGATCCTTGCGCATTCTGGTCGCCTCTGACGTCGCCGCCCGCGGCCTGGACGTGCCGAGTGTCAGCCATGTGTTCAACTTCGATGTTCCGGGCCACGCCGAGGACTACGTCCACCGCATTGGCCGCACCGGCCGCGCAGGGCGCGAAGGCAAGGCGATCACCATCTGCATCCCGCGCGACGACAAGGCCCTGGCGGCTGTCGAAGGCCTGATTCAGAAGGAAATCCCGCGGCTGGAGAACCCGGTCAAGCCGGAACCCAAGACGGAAAAACCTGCCCGGTCCGCAAAAGCAGACAAGGCAGACAAGGCAGACAAGGCAGACGCGGATACCCGCGAGGGCCGCAAGGTCGAGAGCCGCGAGCGCCGCAGGGATGAAAAGCCTGCGCAGAAGCAGGAGCGTTCATCGGGCCGCGGCGGCAAGCACGGCAAGCGCGACGACAAGGTTGTTGTCGGTATGGGCGACCACCTGCCGAGCTTCATCGCGCTCAGCTTTGCCGAGCGCCGCGCCAGCTGATACCTCAGCAGCAGGCAGAAAGATCAGGCCGCCCAAGGGGCGGCCTTTTTTGTGGCATCCAGGCCTGCCCGCGATGCACATGCAGCATGGCCACCTTTGCGCTTGCAGCATAGCGGGTCTTCGATCTTGGCCGGCGTAATTCGGCGCAATGCGGCGTATTGCATCCATCAACACGAAACGCGCCATTGATGATGGGCTACGCCATGAATACCAACGACACCAAAACCCTGACCATCTCCCAGTTCCAGGCCATTGAGGCCCGCGCCCACGAGCTGCGCGCTGAGGCCTTTGCAGCCATGATGCGCCGCCTGTTCGGTGCTCTGTTCAGCGCTCCGCGCAAGGTGGTCTCCTGCCCCAGCTGCGCCCGCCCGCTGCACGGCTGAGACGACCGCCGCTCCCTCTGGAGCAGCATCTGAATTGAAAACGCCGCGTGCCCCAGAGGCCGCGGCGTTTCTCTTTTTCAACCGGTGCCGGTTTGGGCCCGCGCCGCGGGCCCGTCAGGGGCTGCGGCGCGGGGCCCAAAGGGGCCTGCCGCATCTGTAATGCGGCATGGGCCGGGCGGGCGGGCCGCCCTGCCCTGCCGGCAGGGC
>NZ_LYUZ01000126.1 GCF_001679925.1 Leisingera sp. JC1
ATGGCTGAATGAAGCGGAAGACGGGCTGCTCGGTGCCTTTGCCCGCGGGCTGCGGCGCGATCAGGCAGCCGTCGCCGCGGCGCTTCGGGAACCATGGTCGAACGGGCAGACTGAAGGGCAGATTAACCGCCTCAAGACGCTCAAACGCCAGATGTATGGAAGGGCGAACATCGACCTGCTCAAAGCGCGGCTCGTTCAAGCGCTCTGATCTGAGGGAGGCCGAAGTTGCACCAAAACTGAGTCAGAGCCCAATTTCCACCCCAGGGAGTGACCAAATGCCGAGATTTATCGTGACCGGGAACTACACGTCTTCTGCGATGAAGGCGATGATCGAGAACCCCAGCGACCGCGAGGCCGCCGCCCGTGCCCTTGTCGAGGCGGCGGGCGGCAAGCTGGAGACCTTCTATCTGACCACGGGTGACCGTGATTTCGCGATCAAGGTCACGATTGATGATGTATCCAGCCTGCTGGCGGGCCTGCTGGCAACCGGTGCCAGCGGTGCGGTCAGCAACCTCAGGACCGTGCGGGCCTTCACCACGGATGAATTTACCGAAATCCAGAAGAAGGCCGGGTCCATCGCGGGCGCCTACAAGGCACCGGGGGGCTGATCGCGGCATCCCCTGTTCATCTGGCTGAAAATACCCCGGGGCGGATCGGCCTGGGAGGGCCGAGAGGGGCAGCGCCCCTCTTGACCTGATTTCCTGGCGCCGTCAGGCGCGGATCATCGAGCCTGCGCCGTGGTCGGTGTAAAGCTCCAGCAGAACCGCGTTCTGCACCCGCCCGTCAACGATGATGCAGGCGCGCACGCCGCCGCGGACCGCGTCCAGCGCGGTTTCGGTCTTGGGGATCATGCCGCCGGCGATGACACCGCTGGCGGTTAACTCTTCCACGTCCGCGGCCTTCAGCTCTGTCACCACTTCGCCCTCGGCGTTCTTGACGCCGGCCACATCGGTCAGCAGCAGCAGGCGGTCGGCCTGCAGCGCCTTGGCAATGGCGCCCGCGGCGGTGTCGCCGTTGATGTTGTAGGTCTCGCCATCCCGGCCCGCACCGATGGGGGCAATTACCGGGATCATGTTCTTCTCGAACAGCCCGTGCAGCACCTTGGGGTCCATTTCCGCCGGCGCGCCGACAAAGCCCAGATCCGGGTCTGCCTGATCGCAGGTGATCAAGTTCGCGTCTTTGCCCGACAGGCCGACGGCGCGGCCGCCCTGGCTGTTGATCGCCTGCACGATACGCTTGTTGACGACACCGGACAGCACCATCTCCACCACTTCCATGGTGGCGGCATCGGTCACCCGCTTGCCGTTCACGAACTCAGACTGGATCTGCAGCTTTTCCAGCATCGCGTTGATCATCGGCCCGCCGCCATGCACGATCACCGGGTTCACCCCCACCTGGCGCATCAGCACGATGTCGCGGGCAAAGGTCTCCATCGCCTCGTCGCTGCCCATGGCGTGGCCGCCGAGCTTGATGACGACAATCGCCCCGGCAAAGCGCTGGAAATACGGCAGCGCGCTCGACAGGGTTTCGGCAGTGGCAATCCAATCGCGGTTCATATTCTGTTTCTTCATCGCTGGGGTCCCTCTGACGGGGTGTGTTACGCGTTTCCGGGCGCGCTGCCAAGCGGCTGTGCAAATGCGCCGTTGCAGCGGTCCGTGCGGGTGCTAGGCTGCAGCCCGGATACCACCTTACACGGAGCTGCGCCATGCGCCAGAAAACCCTGCTGCTCACCGGTGCCAGCCGCGGCATCGGACATGCCACCGTGCGCCGTTTCAACGCCGAGGGCTGGCGGGTCATCACCTGCTCGCGCCAGCCGTTCCCGCAGGAATGCCCCTGGGGCGGCGGCCAGGAGAACCATGTGCAGCTGGACCTGTCGGACCCGTCGGACACGATCAACGCGGTGGGCCGGATTCAGGAGATGCTGGACGGGCAGCTGGATGCCCTGGTCAACAACGCGGGCATTTCGCCCAAGGGGCCGGAGGGGGAGCGGCTCAGCACGCTCAACACCGATCTGATGGACTGGGGCAAGGTGTTTCACGTGAACTTCTTTGCCTCAGTGGTTCTGGCGCGCGGCCTGAAGGACGAACTGGCGGCGGCCAAGGGCTCGGTGGTCAATGTGACCTCGATCGCGGGCAGCCGGGTGCATCCCTTCGCCGGGGCCGCCTATGCCACTTCCAAGGCGGCGCTGGCGGCGCTGACGCGGGAGATGGCGCATGATTTCGGGCCGATGGGGGTGCGGGTCAATGCGATTGCGCCTGGGGAAGTGGAAACCTCGATCCTTTCACCCGGCACCGAGAAGATTGTCGAAAAGCTGCCGATGCAGCGGCTGGGCCAGCCGGAGGAGGTGGCCTCAGCCATCTATTTCCTGTGCTCGGAGGGCAGTTCCTATATCTCGGGTGCCGAGATCGAGGTGAACGGCGCGCAGCACGTGTAGTTGCAGATCTACCGCCTGGCCGTGAGGCCGGGCAGCGCCCGTCCCGCCCCCCTCGGGGCGGGCGCTTCGCTTCCCACCCCGCCGGGACGGGCGCTGCCCTCCGTTTTTCTTCAGCTCACCGCGCGTTTCAGCACCGGCAGGTTGCCAAGCAACAGCACGTCGAACGCCAGCACTGCCAGCAGCGCCAGGCCCGTCAACGGGAAGGTCAGCGAGACGAGGACGGCAATCAGCGCAGCCCCCTTCCAGAACGGCATCTCTGCCGGTTCCGGCGGCGCAGCTAGGCGGGCGGCACCGGCGGGGCGGCGCTTGACCCACATCACCAGACCGGAGACGCAGACAAAGATCACCGCGAGGCAGATCACCACGTTCAGCACGAAGCTCCAGGTGCCCATCAGCCCCATGTGGAAAGGGATGCTGACCGCCATCGCCTTACCGGCCCAGGAGTAGTCCGCGTATTTCACATCGGCCAGGATCCTGCCCGTGTACTGGTCGACATGCACGGTGCGGTCGATGAAGGGGTTGTCGCCGTCGCCGCTCATGCTGTCGCGGTTTATGGTCCAGACGCCTGTTTCGCCGCCGGGGTAGGCGAGGCGGAAGCGGCCCTCCATCCCCAGTTCACGTCCCAGCGCGATCAGGCTGGAGGCATCCACGGGCGCGCCCTCAGTGACGCCGGTGATGCCCGCGTCAGAGCCGGAGGCGGGCATCGGGGTCTGCTCCAGCGCCCAGGGCACGTCATTGGTGGAGCCGTGATTCATACTGGCGTGGATGTCATCGGACAGGGGCACGTTGTCCCACTTGGCTGCCGGGAAGGTGCTCCACGCCTGCATCATCTGGCCGCCCCAGATGCCGGTCCAAGAGAGGCCGGAGATCAGGAAGACCACCAGAAGGGCCGACATCCAGAAACCAGTGACGGCGTGCAGGTTCTTCCACAACGCCCGGCCACGGGTGCGGAGGTTGGGAATAAAAGCGCTGATGGCATTCCCGCGCGGCCACCACAGGTACAGCCCGGTCAGCACCAGCACGATGCCCAATCCGGCAGCGATTTCGATCAGCCGGTCACCGGTGTCCCCGATCAGCAGGGTGGAATGGATGTTGTCGGCAAAGTCGTACCAGCCCGCGCGGCGGTCCCAGACTCCGATCACCTCGCCATTGTACTGGTTCAGCGCGACCAGGCGCTGGCCCGCTTCGGTTTTCACCCGGAACACGGCGGCCAGGTCGGGTGCCTTGGGGCCGATCCACTCGGCGATGGTGCCGGGCTGGGCGGCCAGAACGGCTGCCTCCTGCTCTGCCAGGGTCAGTTCGGCGGGGCCTTGGGCGACGGTGATCTTCTCGCCGTCGCGGCCGTCGAATTGGGTGATGAACATCATCATCAGGCCGGTGACGGCCAGCATGATCAGGAAGGGGATCACAAAGAGGCCGGCATAGAAATGCCAGCGCCAGACGGCGGCGTAGAATTTTTGGGAAAGCGGGCGCGATTGGCCCGCGGATTGCGGTTGGCTGGTCGCCATTGGGTCTCTCCATATCGGAACAGGGCCGGACGCGCGGGGCGCCGGCGGAAAATGTCAGGTTTGTTCAGAAAGTCAGGAGAGCGCGGGCGGGCCGCGGGCGTCATAGCGCCAGTGGAAGCCGGCGGTGTGATGTGTGAAAGCCTCGCGCGACCAGCGGTCGCTGAGAGGTGTGTCCAGGTTCAGATCAATCAGGCTGTCCGGCAGCAGCGCCACCGCGCCAAGGGCCGCAAACGGACAGCTGCGATCCTCCATCTGCTCGGCAGGCGCATGGGGTTCGCCGCTGTCCAGGTCGACCCAGGTTTCCACCGGCCCGTGGCCGGTACAGATCACCAGAAGCACCTTGCCGTCCTGCGCCGAAGCCGGCATCCAGCCGGAGGGGATCATCCCGGCCACGGCCAGGGCGATCACAACCAGCAAAGAGGGCAGGCGGCGCAGCACGATGTTTACAGCCCCGCGATGATCGAACGCAGGGTGGCGATGCCGTCGCCTTTCTCCGATGAGGTCAGCACGATCTCAGGATAGGCTGCGGGGTGTTTCGCCAGCGCGCCCTTCACCTGTTCCAGCACCTTGGCGCGGTCCTTTTCCTTGACCTTGTCGGCCTTGGTCATCACGCATTGGAAGGTGACGGCAGAGCTGTCCAGGAGCTTCATGATCTCGTCATCCACGGCCTTCACACCGTGGCGGCTGTCGATCAGCACAAAGGCGCGGCGCAGGTTCTGGCGGCCTGACAGATAGCGTTTCAGAAGCTTCTGCCACTGCTCCACGATCTTCAGCGGGGCGTTGGCATAGCCATAGCCGGGCAGGTCGACCAGATACAGGTCCGGACCTTGGGTGAAGAAGTTGATCTCCTGGGTGCGGCCCGGCGTGTTGGAGGCGCGTGCGATCCCCTTGGTGCCAGTGAGCGCGTTGATCAGGCTCGACTTGCCGACGTTGGAGCGGCCGGCAAAGCAGACCTCCACCCGGTCAGCCTCAGGCAGGCCGTTCATCGCCACCACGCCCTTGAGGAACTCGGTCTCGCCCGCAAACAGCTTGCGGCCCTTCTCGGCGGTTATGTCATCCGGCGCTTCGGCCAGGTTGAATTGCATCTGCATCACAGCACCTTTACCGCGTCGCCCAGGCGGACTTCGCCGCCGCGCACCACCTCGGCATAGACCGAGAAATCCTGGTGGCCCCAGTTGTCCCTGAGGGTCTTGAGCGTATCGGCGTCGCGTTCGCCGGTTTCGGGGTTGGCAGTGGTCGCCAGGCAGCGCACCACCCGCTCGCGCACCGCAAAGACAGCTTCGCCGATCTGCACCTCGCGGCCCAGCCATTCATTTTCGGCCCAAGGTTCATCCAGGTCGAACCAGATATTGCCGCGCCAGCGCAGGGGGGAGAGGTCATGCCCGATGGCCTGCTCCACCGCGCGGTGTGAGGCCCAGTTGCACAGGGTGATTGAGGGGAAATCGGTGTCGGTCATGCCGCGGCCGGGCACCTTGATGATGCGGGCTGAGGCACGGGCGGTACTGGGCAGCAGCGGCTTTTCCCAATCGAGAAAGCGCTGCAGGTCCGCCGGGTTTTCGGGGTCAAAGGTGATTCCGGGCCGCTGCGGGTGGGTCAGCGTGAGACGTCCGGTGGCATCGTCCAGCCGCGCATCAATGGCCATCAGGGCAGGGGACTGCGACCCGCGGGAGAAGTTGCCGCAGACCACCCATTTGCTGCCGTCAGCCTTGGACGCCTCGTTTGCAACCGCCCAAACACGGTCGCCGGGCATGGTCTGCCCGGCGATCATGGTTACGCTTTCCAGTGCCTCCCGCCCATGGGATTTGAGCGGGTGGCGCCAGATGTCTGTGACCTGATGGGTCATTCCTTCTCAGCCTTGGGCTTCTTCTTGAAGCTCGACTTGATGTTGCCGAACACGTCCGGCGTATAGCCGTGGCTGCGCATGATCAGATACTGCTGGGTGAAGGTGATCGTGTTGTTGGCGATCCAGTAGACCACCAGGCCGGAGGCGAAGCCGCCGAGCATGAACATGAACACCCAGGGCATCCAGGCAAAGATCATCTGCTGGGTCGGGTCTGTGGGTGCCGGGTTCAGCTTTTGCTGCAGCCACATCGAGATGCCGAGCAGGATCGGCAGGATGCCGATGAACACGGTGGCCAGGATGGTGCCGGTCTCGGGCGCAGCAAAGGGCAGGGCGCCGAACAGGTTGAAGATCGAGGTCGGATCCGGCGCGCTGAGGTCCTGGAACGGGCCGAAGAAGGGTGCGTGGCGCAGTTCCAGGGTGACGAAGATCACCTTGTAGAGCGAGAAGAAGATCGGGATCTGGATCAGGATCGGCAGACAGCCCGCGGCGGGGTTCACCTTCTCCTTCTTGTACAGCTCCATCATCTCTTTCTGCATCTTCTGGCGGTCGTCGCCGGCGCGCTCCTTGAGCTTCTCCATCTCCGGCTGCAGCTCTTTCATCTTGGCCATGGAGGCGTAGGATTTATAGGCCAGCGGGAACACCAGGATCTTGATGCAGATGGTCAGGCCGATGATCGCCCAGCCCATGTTGCCGATCAGGACGTTCAGGTTGTGCAGCAGCCAGAACATCGGCTTGGTCAGGAAGAAGAACCAGCCCCAGTCGATCACGTCCAGGAAGCCCTCAATGCCCGCTTTCTCGTAGCCGCGGATGGCTTCCCATTCCTTGGCGCCGGCAAACAGCTGGGTGGTGACTTCAGTGGACTGACCCTCTGCCACGGTGACGGTCGGCAGCACGATGTCGGTCTGGTAGATGTCGCGGCGCTCGTCGAATTTGGCGATGGAGCGGAAGCCCTGGCCCGGTGCGGGCACCAGGGTGGACATCCAGTAGTGGTCGGTGAAGCCGATCCAGCCGTTGGCTTCGACCTGCTTGACGCTGGACTTGGAGCCGTCGCGCGGGTCCGGGTCGAAATCGGCCATGTCGTCATAGTCGGTCTCGGCCAGCTCGCCGTCGGTCATGCCGACCAGGCCCTCGTGCAGGATGAAGAAGTTCTTCAGGTCCTCGGGCTGGCCGTGGCGGGCCAGGGTGCCGTAGGGCGCCAGCGACACGGTGCCGCCGGAGGCATTGGCAACCGACTGGGTGACCGAGAACATGTAATCCTCGTCCACCGCGATGGTGCGCGAGAAGGTCAGGCCCTTGCCGTTGTCCCAGGTGAGTGTGACCGGGCTGCCGGCGGACAGGGCGGCGCCTTCCGGTGCGGACCAGATGGTGTTGGCCCCCGGCACATCGTCCAGCGACAGGCCTGCGCCCGGTGCCCAGCCGTAGAGCGCGTAATAGGCGCCGGCCTCGCCCACCGGTTTCAGCAGTTTGACGATCGGGGAACCCTCATCCAGGGTCTCGCGGTAGTCCTTCAGCGACAGATCGTCTATCCGGCCGCCCTGCAGCGAGATGCTGCCGGTGACGCGGGCGGTGTCGATGGCAACGCGCGGCGCATCCGGGGCAGCGGCTTCCTCCGGGGCGGTCTCGGCCACGGCATCGGCACCCGCGGCGCTGGGCGCAGCGGCGGTATCGCCTGCCGGGGCGGTTTCAGTGACCGCGGTTTCCGGCGCCTGTTCCGGTTCCGGCGGCGGGAAGAAGGTGTACCACCCGAGGATCACCAGAAAGCTGAGTACGGTTGCGAAAATAAGATTTTTGTTCTGATCGTCCATTGGGGACTGCCACCTCGTGTAGGGAAGGACACGTGGGGTTCAACAGAGGTGGGCCGCAAAGGTCAAGCAGAATCGCGGCGCACCGGGGCGTCAAGCGGTCCCGGTGCGGCAGAAATTCAAGGGAATTGCGCCTTCAGGGCGTCTGGCGGCCGATCACCGGCGCATCCTGCACTTTGGCCTCATGCGCGGTGATCCAGTCCAGCGTCTGGTCAAATGGCATCGGGCGGCCGATGCCGAAGCCCTGCACATGGCCGCAGCCCAGCTGTGCCAGCAGCGCGTGTTCACCTGCGGTTTCAACCCCTTCGGCCAGGGTATCCAGCTCCAGCCGCTCGGCCATGGTCAGGATGGCGGAGATCAGTTTCTGCTGCTCCGGGTCCTGGTCCGCCTTCATCACAAAGGTGCGGTCGATCTTGATGCGGGAGATGTTGAAGCGGCGCACCGCTGAGATCGACGCATGGCCGGTGCCGAAATCGTCCAGGTCGATCGGGCAGCCCATTTCGCTGAGCGCGAGGATGTTGCGGGTGACCACGTCGTCGGGCTGATCGGTCATCACGGTTTCCAGGATTTCCACGCACAGGCGCTCGGCCGGCATTCCAAAACGCTCCAGCTCCCACTTGATGCGGCCCGCCAGCCCCGGATTGCGCAATTCCTGGGTGGCGAAGTTGACACCGACGCAGGGCACCGACACTCCGGCGTCATCCCAAGCCTTGATGGCGACCAGCGCATTATAGAGCATCACCTGGCTCAGCCGTTCCATCAGCCCGGCCTCCTCCAGTGCGGGCAGGAAAGTGGAGGGCGGGATCAGCCCCTGCACCGGGTGCTGCCAGCGTGCCAGCGCCTCAAACCCCGAAACCCGGCCGGTGTCGGTGCAGATCTGCGGCTGAAACCAGGCCTGGATCTGGCCGCTTTCCAGCGCTGCCGCGGCTTCCTCGCGCAGGGTGGAACGGCTGCCGGTGCGGCCTGGCATGTCGGTGGAATAGGCCCGGATGCCGCCAGGCCCGTTGCCTTGCGCCTCGGACAGGGCGGCAGCGGCGGCGCTGATCCACTCGGCGCTTTCGGCGCCGGGGACACGGCTGTGCTGGCAGAAACCCATCGAGGAGGTCATGTAGATGGTGGTGCCGTCCAGCGGCAGGGGTTCTTCGGTGGCGGCCTGCATACGGCCGGCCAGCTGGATGCACAGTTCCAGGTCCAGCTGCAGCGTCGGCGCCAGGCAGACCGCAAACCGGCTGTCACTGATCCTTGCGACGATGTCGTCCTGGCGCAGCGCTGATACGATTTGCGCACCGCAATGCTGCATAAAGCGGTCGCCGGCCTCCTTGCCGTGGCGGTCCGTCAGTTCGCGGTGGTCGTCCAGCTCCACGATGAAAATGGCAGAGCGCAGCCCGCCCTCGTTGCATTCGGTGAGAATCCGGGCGGCCTCCTGCTCAAACCCGTTGCGCAGCATCATGCCGGTGACCGGGTCGCGCGGCTGAGAGTTTCCGCCCAGTTTGCTGAAGCCGCCTGTGGCGGCCATCAGGACCGGCAGCCCGAGCGCAACAGCCAGCAGCGCCGTTTCGCCGCCAATCCAAAAGGTGGCCAGGGTCAGAGCAGGCAGAAAGGCGAGCATCGCCGGCCCGGAAACTGCGGGGGCGAGGATTTGCCGGAGGCGTGCCAGGATGCCTGAACCCGTATGTGTCATTCCCAGACCTTTCGTCTGCAGCCGTTCGTTCGGCCCTGAGACTAAGGTGCTGATATAACCCGGGAGTTAACGCAGCTGGGGAATTTCCGGAATTTCGTCCGCGGAATCGGCAATCTTCAGCTCAAGCCCCGCGAAATCGAACAGTTTCGGGTCCAAAAGATGCGACGGGCGCGCATTCATCAGTGCCCGGAACATCACCTGGCGGCGGCCGGGCGAGTTTGATTCCCACTGGTCCAGGATCTGTTTCACCTGCTGGCGCTGCAGCCCGTCCTGGCTGCCGCAAAGGTCGCAGGGGATGATCGGATAGTTCATGGACCGTGCGAATTTCTCGCAGTCGGCCTCAGCCACATGGGCCAGCGGGCGGAACACGAACAGGTCGCCTTCCTCATTGACCAGCTTGGGCGGCATGGTCGCGAGCCGCCCGCCGTGGAACAGGTTCATGAAGAAGGTTTCCAGAATGTCGTCCCGGTGATGGCCCAGCACCACGGCGGAGCAGCCTTCCTCCCGCGCGATGCGGTAGAGGTTGCCGCGGCGCAGGCGGGAGCACAGCGCGCAGTAGGTGCGGCCCTGCGGCACCTTGTCGACGACGATGGAATAGGTGTCCTGGTATTCGATCCGGTGCGGCACGCCCATTTTTTCCAGGAACTCCGGCAGCACCGTGGCGGGGAAGCCGGGCTGGCCCTGATCCAGGTTGCAGGCCAAGAGGTCCACCGGCAGCAACCCGCGCCACTTCAGCTCATAAAGAACCGCCAGCAGGGTATAGCTGTCCTTGCCGCCCGACAGGCAGACCAGCCACTTGGGCGTGCTGCCGTCCGCGCGGCGCTCCACCATGCCGTATTGCTCGATCGCCTCACGCGCGTACCGCACGATGCGTTTCCTGAGCTTCTTGAACTCAGTGGTCGAGGGGGCGCCGGCAAACAGCGGGTGGATTTCGTCCAGATCATCATCAAGCATGGCCGCGCCCTAGCCGAGGCGCGCGCTTTTGCCAAGGAAAAAAGGCTTGCCGGGGATCAGTCCCGTTTCTCCGGCACCGGGTCATAGCCATCGCCGCCAAAGGGATGGCAGCGTCCGATCCGGCGGGCGGTCAGCCAAGCGCCCTTGAGGGCGCCGTGTTTCTCCAGCGCTTCCAGGGCGTAAGCCGAACAGGTGGGCTGGTAGCGGCAGTTGAAGCCGACCCAAGGGCTGAACAGCAGCCGGTAGGCGCGCACAGGCAGGGCAAAGAGATGGGCCAGCGGGGTCATGGCGGATAGATAGGGCCAGGGTGGCCCGGTGGCAATGCGGCCAAAGGCCGGGACGGTCACTGGCCGTGGATCTTCTTCAGCGCGTAGATCAGGTCGCGCTTCAGTTCTTCGAAGGGGCGCTGGGCGGTCTCAATGGCGCGGCCGATCAGCACGTAATCCCAGCCGGGGCGGCCATGGGTGGGCAGAATCATCCGCGCGGCCTCGCGCAGGCGGCGCTTGGCGCGGTTGCGGGCGACCGCGTTGCCGACCTTCTTGGAGCAGGTAAAGCCCATGCGGATGCCGCCGTCGTCCTTGCGATTGCGGCCCTGCACCATCATTGCCTTGGTGCCCTGCTTGCGGGCAGGGGGGCGGGCGCAGGCGAGGAAATCACGGCGCTTAGCCATGACCTCGATCTTTTGCGCATCAGATGCGCAAACGGACACCGCCGGAGGCGTGTCCCCGCGGGCAGCGTTGCCGTCCTTGGGGGCCTCCGGCGGTGTCATGTCCGTCAGAACGTGAACTGAGCTTATGCGCTCAGTTCTTTGCGGCCGCGGGCGCGGCGTGCGTTCAGGATCTTGCGGCCTGCCTTGGTGGCCATGCGCGCACGGAAGCCGTGGCGGCGTTTGCGAACCAGGTTCGAAGGCTGATAGGTGCGTTTCATCGCTCCGGTCTCCACATTTTTCTTCGGGTGCGCGGAATCGCCCGCCCGGGGTCTATCTCGAAGCCCGGTCTTTAGGAGGGAATGGCGGGTAAGTCAAACCCTGCAAGCCGCCTTTTCCGGGCAATATGCAACATTTCTGCCGAAAACTGCCCCGAAGCGGCCTGTCCGGACAGGGCGCCTGTAACACGGGGACGGTGATTCTGCCATAAAGCTCACGGAATCCGGGGTTGTGATCAAGCGCCTGTGAGGCAGGCGGAACCACCCTCGCGGAAGAGCCATTTAATACGTAGCAACAGCAAGAACGCAATTGGAACGGACCAGATGAGCGGCATGACAGAGACACCGGAAACGAATCCCCAGTCCAAGGACAAGGACGGCGCCAAGCCGGGGCTGGCGCGGCATCTGCCGCTGATTGCGGTGGTGGCGGTGGCGCTGATCGGAGCGGTGGTGCTGAAGGATTACCTGACCTTCGACACGCTGCGCGACAACCGCGAAGCGCTTATGGCGTTCCGGGACCAGAACTACCTTGGGCTGGTGGCGCTGTTCATGGGGATCTACATCGTGATTGTGGTGTTTTCGCTGCCCGGTGCGGCGGTGGCCTCTGTCACCGGCGGTTTTCTGTTCGGGCTGGCGGCGGGTACTGCGTTCAACGTGGTCTCTGCCACCATCGGCGCGGCGGGCATCTTTCTGGCCGCGCGCATGGGGCTAGGGGCCTGGCTGACCGCCAAGATCGAAGCGGCAGAGGGCCGGGTGCAGATGCTGAAACAGGCGCTGCGGGAAAACGAGGTAGAGGTGCTCTTGCTGCTGCGGCTGGTGCCGGCGGTGCCGTTTTTTGTTGCCAATCTGCTGCCTGCTCTGGTGGGGGTGAAATTCCGCAACTTCCTGTGGACCACCGCGGCGGGGATCATTCCGGGTGCCATCGTCTTTACCTGGATCGGCGTGGGGGTCGGCTCTGTCTTTGACCGCGGCGGCGATCCGGACCTGAGCCTTTTGTGGGAGCCGCATGTGATCGGGCCTATCCTTGGCCTGTGCGTGCTGGCGGCGATGCCGATCATCGTGAAGGCGGTGCGCGGCAACCTGCGCGGCCAAGCGAAGAAGGACAGCTGAACATGCAAAGCATTACATGCGATCTTCTGGTGATCGGGGCCGGTTCCGGCGGGCTGTCGGTGGCGGCGGGGGCCAGCCAGATGGGGGCAGACGTGGTGCTGCTGGAAGGCCACAAGATGGGCGGCGACTGCCTGAATTACGGCTGTGTGCCCTCCAAGGCGCTGCTGGCAAGCGCCAAGGCGGCCTATGGCCAGGCGCATACGTCGGCGTTCGGCGTGGCGGATCAGGTGCCGCGGGCGGACTACGCGGCGGCCAAGGATCATGTGCGCGGCGTCATCGAAACCATCGCCCCGGTGGACAGCCAGGAGCGCTTCGAAGGTTTCGGCGTGCGGGTGATCCGTGAATTCGGGCATTTCGTCTCGGAAACCGAGGTGGCCGCCGGAGACTACCGCATCGCCGCGCGGCGGGTTGTGATTGCCACTGGATCTTCTCCGCTGGTGCCGCCGATCCCGGGACTGGACAAGGTTCCCTATGAAACCAACGAGACGCTTTTTAACCTGCGTGAGAAGCCGGAGCATCTGCTGATCATCGGCGGCGGGCCGATTGGCATGGAAATGGCGCAGGCGCATATCCGTCTGGGCTGCAAGGTGACGGTGATCGAAGGCTTCAAGGCGCTGGGCAAGGACGATCCGGAAGCGGCGGCGCTGGTGCTGGACGCCTTGCGCGAAGAGGGCGTGGAGATCGCTGAGGGCGCCATGGTCTCCCGCGTTTCAGGACAGGCAGGGGCGATCGAGGTCGAGACCAAGGACGGCAGCACCTTCCACGGGTCCCACCTGCTGATGGCAGTGGGGCGTAAGGCCAATATCGAGCGGCTGAACCTCGCCGCCGCCGGGATCGAAACAGAAGGCAACGGCATCAAGGTGGACGATAGCCTGCTGACCAGCAACCGCCGTGTCTATGCCATCGGCGATGTGGCGGGGGGGATGCAGTTCACCCATGTGGCAGGTTACCATGCCAGCGTCATCATCCGATCTGCCCTGTTCGGCCTGCCGTCCAAGGCAAAGACCAGCCATATCCCCTGGGCCACCTATACCGATCCGGAGCTGGCGCAGGTGGGGCTGACCGAAATGCAGGCGCGTGATCGTTACGGGGTGAAGCTTGAGGTGGCACGGTTCGGCTACCATCACAATGACCGCTCCATTGCCGAGCGCAAGACCAAGGGCTTCATCAAGGTGATGGTGGTCAAGGGGCGCCCCGTGGGCGCCACCATCACAGGCCATCAGGCGGGGGAACTTATCGCCCTGTGGTCGATGGCAATCGCCAATAGCCTGAAAATGAGCCAAGTGGCGGCAATGGTTGCACCTTATCCCAGCATGAGCGAGATTAACAAACGGGCGGCAGGGGCCTATTTCTCCCCGCGGCTGTTTGAGAGTAAATTTGTTAAACGCGCAGTGCGCTTTGTTCAGCGCTGGATTTCATGAACTGAAGGCCGCTTCATGCTCAACACGCTATCGGGCAGATTCCTGATCCTGACCACGGTCTTCGTGATGCTGGCCGAGGTGCTGATCTTTGTGCCCTCGATTGCGCGGTTCCGCGAAGATTACCTGGCCGACCGGCTGGAGCGGGCGCAGATCGCGTCGCTGGCGCTGCTGGCGGACGACATGCTGGAGACCGAGCTGGAAGCGGAGCTGCTGGAGAACGCAGGCGTCTACAACGTGGTGCTGCGCCGCGACGAGATCCGCCAGCTGATGCTGGCCTCGCCGATCCCGCAGGAAATCACTGCCACTTTTGACCTGCGCATGGCCGGCGCCATGACCCTGATCCGCGATGCGATGATGCGGCTGGCCCGCCCGGAGAATGAGATTATCCGGGTGATCGGCGCGCCGGTGCGCGAGGCGGGGCTGCTGATCGAGGTCACCATGGAAACCGCGCCGCTGCGCGCGGCGATGATCGACTACGGGGTGCGGATCCTGATCCTGTCCGCCGTGATCTCCGTCTTCACCGCGGTCCTGCTGTTCGGGGCCGTGCGGATCGTGCTGGTGAAGCCGATCAAGAGCGTGGTCGGCTATATGCAGCGCTATGCGGCGGCGCCGGAGGATGCGCGCGGCATCATCCACCCCAGCTCCAGCGTGGTGGAACTGCGCGAAGCCGAAGAGGCGCTGATGAAGCTGCAGACCGAGCTGACACAGGCGCTGAAACAGCGCGAGCGGCTGGCGCAGCTGGGGGGCGCAGTGGCCAAGGTGAGCCACGATTTGCGCAATATCCTGACCTCGGCGCAGCTGTTCACCGACCGTATCGAGATGAGCGAGGATCCTCTGGTGCGCCGCCTGGCACCGAAGCTGGTCAACTCGATCACCCGTGCGGTGTCCCTGTGCGAGGGCACCCTTGCCTTTGGCAAGGCTGAGGAGCCATCGCCCACCTTCGGCGTGGTCTGCCTGCATGAGATCACCGCCGACATCGCTGAGAGCGAACTGCTGGCGGCGGACAGCGGCAATGTCGGAATCATCAATGCGGTGGCCAAGCCGATGATGCTGCGCGCCGATCCGGAGCAGCTGTTCCGGATCGTGATGAATCTGGTGCGCAACGCCCGCCAGGCAATTGCCGCCACCGGCAAGCCGGGACAGGTCACTGTGGAGGCCCGCGAAGAAGAGGATGCCTGGTACATCACCGTTTCGGACACCGGGCCGGGCCTGCCCAAGAAGGCGCAGGACAACCTGTTCACCCCGTTTCAGGGCGGCGCCCGCAAGGGAGGTTCCGGCCTTGGGCTGGCAATTGCAGGCGAATTGGCCCGCGGCCATGGCGGCAGCGTCAAGCTGAAAAAGACCGGTGCAGAGGGCACCGTGTTCGAGATCTGCCTGCCCAAGGGCGACGGCACGCTCTGAGTTCTTCGGAGGGCACGGCAGGAAATTGGCCGCGGCCGGAACTATTTTTGTTTTTGGGGTTGCGCCCGTTCGATGCTATGAGTAAACCCCGCCGCAGTGGACCGATAGCTCAGCTGGATAGAGTACTTGACTACGAATCAAGGGGTCGGGGGTTCGAATCCTCCTCGGTCCGCCACTTCCTGATTTGTCGGGCGACACATAGTTTTGCCATTTGCGACAGAACCTTTCCTTTTTCGTGTCTCCAACATCCCCGCTCGCGCCTCCCGTTCCGCCAGTGGCGAAGCCTTCCCTGATTTTCACTTCGGAAGGGCATTGTTGCAGAACTCTCTCGTTGGAGGATTCACAACACGAATCCATGGGGTTAGACGGATGTCATGAGCAAGCCCAAGCCCGCCCGCTACCGCACGACGAACTGGTCCGCCTACAACGCTGCGCTCCGCAAGCGCGGGTCTTTGCTGATCTGGCTGGACAAGGAGATGGCCTGGTACGCGCCGCAKGAGGGCCGCCCTGGGCGCCCGCCGGTGTTCTCGAATGCGGCGATCCAGTTCTGCTTAT
>NZ_LYUZ01000127.1 GCF_001679925.1 Leisingera sp. JC1
AGGCCGCCGGCGGTACCTGCTGTGAACATGGCGCGTGAAGCCGTGCCGCAGCGCGGGCACGCCGCCGTGGCTTTGGCGGAACGCGAGTGGATCCGGACCGTGTTTCCAACAAGCTCAACCTGGTTGGCCTTGAGACCTGCTGGCAGGAAATCCCGCCGTGAAAACTGTGACGCCATCGGCAACCTCCTGCAAAACCTACCGATATATAGCGCTTAGCTGGTTGGGCTGCACCAAATCTGCTTCAGATCCAATTTTGCACGCCGATTCACAGCTTCAGTGTAGAGCGGGGCCGGGCGCTTGTGCTTGGAATAGCCATTGCGCCGCGCATGCTGCGCCTCTTCCTCCTGCAGGCGGCCGCTGTCCGGCAGCAGCAGCCCGCAAAGGTCGCGGGTCGGCGGGGTGGCGCAGAAATGCCCTTGCAGTCCGCGGCAGGAGCGGTGTCGGGCTTGGGCCCGCTTCCGGACTTCGGGACCAAACTTTTGCACCCATCGGTGAACCGTCGAGGCATCAACTGCAACGCCCGCTCAGCAAGCATATCCCGTACGTCCCGGCACGACAGCGGGTAGCGGCAGTACCAGCGCACCGCCAGCAGGATGACCTCGCGCGGAAACCGGTGCCGCTTGAACGGATTCCGCCGGGACATCGCTCACTCCTCAGCTAGGGCAACGATGTCACTGACATCTCGATGGTTAATGCAATGGACCCGTGCAAAGGCACATACAGCATCCAAGCCCGTCTGAACCGCCCGGGGAACCGAGCGGCTCAGGAAAAGAAACATGAAACTAGTTTGTAGCCCGGTCGTGCAGATCTAGATAGTCTGTGCTGGGGTGGAGGAATTCACTCGGAAGACCAGGCTGCTTCGTAGGCCTCTTCGATGAGGACGACTTCCTCTTCGGTTAGTGCCGAGAATTCCTTGCGCAAGGCGCGCCTGGATAGCTTACCATTGCCTTGTTCCAGAAATCCTCGCAGCAGATCCACCATGCGTGCCGGCAAATCCAGTATCTCATCGACACTGGATTTGAACCGGTCATAGCGCTCGATGTAGTCGATTTCTTTGGGGAGATCCTGTTCAACCGTTTCTCTGACGCAATCGGCGACGAACTCGGCATGCATGGTGCTGTCGAAGAAGCGGTAAAATACCTCCGTGTCTGACAGGACCTTCACATTACCTTGGGCAGTGGGCTTCCAGTCGATGAACTCCATCATCGGCCCCGACACGGACTTTAGGACTTCGCTGTATTCCTCGATGCGCCGGTAAACCACGACGCTGATCGGGAAGACCAGGCCCGCTGGATTGAACCCGCCACGGGCCAAGACATGGTGCAGCAGATACCGGTGAAGACGACCGTTCCCATCCTCGAAGGGGTGGATATAGACAAAGCCAAACGCCACCGCGGCCGCCACCACCATCGGATCAACGCCGCCCTTGAGAGCCCGGGCTTCATAGAGCGCAATTCCGTCCAAAAGGTCTGCCAGATCCTCATGCCGGGCGCTGATATGCACCGGTTCCGGGAACTTTCCGTCACGGGTGTGACCACCAATAAATCCGCCCTCCTTTCGAACACCCATCTTCACGAAGCGCGCATCTTTCAAGACAATCTGTTGCAGGCGCTCAAGCTCGCCGTTCGATAGCTGATGGCTTCCTGCCTCTCCGATCGCACGCGCCCAGCGGGCGGCACGCTGGGGGCCGGGCTTCTCCTGCTCGATCGCAAAGGAGGCCTTGGAATCGTCCAGCAGCAAGAAGGCCGCGGCGCGCGACACGATATGTTGGGGCGCCTTTTCGGTAACCTCCCTTGCCCGAGCCGGCAATTGAAGCGCGATCAGTTGGTTGAGCCTCGAAGACCTCTGCACGAGCGGACAAAAGGCTGGAGTGCCAGGCAGGTTATCGATGATTTTGTGGCGCGCCGATCGCTCTCCGGAGTTTATGGTGAAATAGATGTCTGGGTCGAGCGCTGGCTCATACTTCACCTTCCCCAGATCGGGCAGGTCAAGCTTTTCGTCCGTCAGCCATTCCCAGAAGAACCAAAGCCGACGCGCAAAGAGGCCAGTCGCTCCCGCCAAGGCCCGGGAGATTTCGGAAGAGTCCGCAACCCTGGTGGTCGCATGCATGACCCGCAGATCAATGCCTTCGTTCTTGATGGCAAACATAAGATGATCGAACATGGTCTCACCTGGCCATTGCTGCGATCGGAATATCTCCCACTCAGGCTCGGATCGTCGTTCGTGGCGATCGGAGACAAGAGACAGGCGGCGTGGCATGGGCACGCGAAGGCCGAGCTCGCTGACCAGCCAGCCATATCCTGCAATCCGTCCTGGGCCGGGAAGCTTCCGTCCATAGAAATTCATCACCGGGCCTCGAAATCGGTCACTAACTGAGATAACACTTAGATTTTCTTCACCTTCGTGGCAAGATCACCCGTGAAGAAAACCTTCACTGCACGTCGTTTTTCTTCACTACTTGTACCATCTTGTCGGATTTCTTCACTGCATCCGCCGCTTGGGCACCGAAAAGTTAACCGACGAGGCGCAAAATCCGAGCTGGTTTTTTTTATGTTCAGACGGCTTCGAGTTGAGCGATGTCGTGCCACGTAACCGGCTGCAACCACACAAACTTTACGGTGCCCCTTCTGTCCCAGTCGGTCTGCTTTGCTACGAAGTTCTTGTAGTGGAAGTAGGGCAGGGGGGAACTACTTTGCCGTTAGGGCGGCGTAGCGTGAGGACACAATCCAAGAAGTGGCCGCCTGAGGAATGCACACTACCCCAATGGGGATAGTGAAATGTGACGGTTCAATTACTGTTAGAGCTCGATCCGAGTTATCTAGCGGCTGGGCTGGTGATGGGTCTTGCAGTCGGGGGCGGCCTTTATGCCAGGCAGTCAAAAGAGAAGAGTGATCTTGCTGTCCAGGCGGAGAACAACTGCGTATCATGGTTTGAAGAGGACAGGAGCTTAGGCGGATTTGGTTCTTTCGCTGTCGACCGCTGGGAGAAAGATGGCCGGATCGTAGTCGAAGTCGGCTTTGACAAGATTGGAAGTTCGTACAAGTCCAGGCTTTGTGTGTTCAACCTGAAAACCAGTAGGATGACGGCGCCTACCAACTTCGGCCGAGGCAGGTGGGAGTAAAGAGACAAGTCTATCCGAAGGTATCCCTTTTTAGTAACAAGTGCTGCCAGCACCAAAACGGGGCAGGCGGCAAATGTGAGGGGAAGTATTCAGGATCCGCAATACCCTGGCGTCCGACCCTTGAATGGCCCTGCGTGCCGCTGAGGCTCGATATAGACCCCCTGCGGGTCGTAGCGCTCGCAACGCCCGCACTGTCCCTCAGAAGTCAGCACAGCACCAATGTCACGCCCATCAGGCAAGCTGCAGCGGCCAACCTCTCTGTCATGGGTCTTTTCGCCCGTCAGAGCGCAGTAGACAGGCCCCTGATGCACAAGCGGCGTGACAGCGGCGGTTGCGCTCTCTCCGAGAGCTGTTCCGCGCTCGTTGCAATTCAGCCCTTGCAGCCGCACGGGTACGCCAGACACCTCAATCGTGTCACCGTCCCGGACGTGGGTTACAGGGCCAGTGAGTGTGTTGGCATCGTCCTCGGTTAAGCGCCGTCTGCGGTCACCGATCCGACGCTCTTATCGGGTGGAATTTGATCGAGTAGCTCCGGCAGCATCGGTGCGTCACCCACATTGCTGGTCGTGACCTCCACGGCCCGCACTTCCAGCGTTTCTTCGTCAATTCCTATGTGTATCTTGCGCCAGAGGCGGCGCTTGGGCCCACCATGCTTGCGCGCGTTCCACTCACCTTCGCCCTCCGCTTTGATGCCGGTGCTGTCCGCTGCCCGGCAGTGCATCACGCAGTGATGTCACGAGAGGGGATCAGGAGATTGAGTGGGCCAGTGCCACCCTGGTAGGGCAGGCTCACGTTCAGCGTCTTCTGGCGGCGGCACAGGGTGCTATAGTCGGGCACTGTCCAGTCCAGTCCAACCAGCCGCAGAAGGCTTTGCACGAACCCGGTCGTTTGCCGAAGCGGCATCCCGAACAGCACTTTCAGCGTCAGGCAAGTCTGGATCGCAGAGTCGCTGAAACGCTGCTGGCGACCTCGCGTGCCGCTCGGTGGTGGCTCCCAGATCATCTCCGGGTCAAACCAAATCGACAGCGATCCGCGCTGCTTCAACGCTGCGTTATCCTGACCATGTCTTTTAGCATGGGTTCCTCCTGTTGGTTTTTTTGATATTGTCCGGTGGCCGGCCCGGTTATGCGGACCGGGCCAGCCAGTCAGGCGGCGGCGTCAGAACGGCCTTAGACAGGTTTTTCAGCTCCGGATCCCCGCTGACATCCCCAATGCGCGCCCAAACAGCACGATAGAAAAGCCCGGTTGTCGCCCGGCTGAAGTCATGTGCCAACTCCAGCGGGTTGTCCGAAGCAGCTACGGCCGCGCGGGCCGCGCGCCATGTATCCCGCTGCGCCATCACGGCTAGGTGGCTGGTCAGCCGGCCGATCAGCGCATCAAATGCGTCCGCCCCAGAGGGATCACGCAAGCCGCGCGTGGCCAAAGCGGCTTCCTGAATACCGTTGGCACCTTCATAGATCGAGGTGATCCGAGCATCCCGCCAGACCTGGCTGATGCCGTATTCGGTCATGTAGCCATAGCCGCCCAGGATCTGGATGCCGAGATCCGCCGCACGGATGCCTGCTTCGGTGCAGAACACCTTGCAAAGCGGGGTGAGGAAATCTGCCAGTGCCGGGGACTCACCCTTTGACATTTCGACCAGCGCCACGTGGGCCATTGCCCGCGCTCCAATAGCGAGGCTGCGCTGCTCGCCCAGCATGCGGCGGACATCCGCGTGGTCGGACAGGACAGCCGGGCTGCCGTCCGCTTTGCGGCCCTGCTTGCGATCCGCCGCATAGGCCGCGGCAATGGCATGGGCCCGGGCCGCGTGGGCTGCGCCCTGGAGCGCAACATCGAGCCGCGCGTGGTTCATCAGCGTGAACATTGCCTTCAGCCCTTCGCTCTCGGCCCCGACCAACTCGGCCGGGGCATCGTCAAAGGCCATCTGGCAGGTGGGCGAGGCATGCAGACCCAGCTTCTCTTCGATGCGAGTGACCTTTACCGTGTCACCAGCGGCCAGCTTGCTGGTGAGGAACAGGGACAGACCTTTCACCCCGTCTTCCGGCACGCCGCTGCGGGCCAGAACCAGGTGCAGAATATCCTGAGACATGTCCTGATCGCCGCCGGAGATGAAGATCTTCTCTCCGTTCAGCCGCCAGGCATCTCCCGCCCGGACCGCCTTGGTCCGCACGCGGGACAGGTCGGAACCTGCACCGGGTTCGGTCAGGCCCATGGTCGACAGCGCCTCCCCTGATGCCAGTTTCGGGATCCACTTCGCCTGCTGGGCACCGGTGCCAGACTTCAGCAAGGTAGAGATGGCACCGGGCACCAGGTTGCACACCATCTGCATGGAGTGATTTGCGCCGGAAAACACCTCGGAGACCATGGCGGCCACCAGCGGACCCTGCTGCATGCCGCCATGGGTTTCCGGTGCCGTCAAACCCTGCCATCCCATTTCGGCCAGTTGAGAGAAACCATCCCCGAAGCCTTCCGGCATCAGAACCTTGCCATCCGCCAAGCGGCAGCCTTCCGTGTCTCCCGGCTCGTTCAGAGGCGCAATGACGCCTTCTGCAAAAGCGGTGAAGGCCGTCAGGATGTCGCGGGCTAGGTCGCTGTCCCATTCGGGCAGCTTTGCCGCCCCGGCAACATCCTCCATGGAGAACAGAATGTCATCAACTGGGGCGGCAAAGGGGATCATCCTTCAACCCCTAGAAGACGCATGGCGTTCTCCTTCAGAATCAGCGGGCGCACTTCGTCTTTGAAATCCGCCTTGTCAAAAGCATCCAGCCACTTCTCCGGTGCGATCATCGGCCAGTCGGAACCAAACAGCATTTTCTTCTTCAGCAGCGAATTGGCGTATCGCACCAGGATCGGCGGGAAGTACTTCGGAGACCAGCCGGAGAGGTCGATATAGACATTGGGCTTGTGCTGGGCGACTGCTAGCGCTTCCTCCTGCCAGGGGAAGCTGGGGTGCGCTGCGATGATATTCATCTCCGGGAAGTCCACGGCCACATCGTCCAGATACATCGGGTTGGAGTACCTCAGTCGCATTCCGTTGCCCCCAGGCATACCGGAGCCAACACCGGTCTGGCCGGTATGGAACAGCGCCACGCAGTTGTGTTCGGCGAGCACTTCGTAGAATTCATAAGCCATCCGGTCATTGGGGTAGAACCCCTGCATTGTCGGGTGGAACTTAAAGCCCTTGATGCCGTGCTCCTCGACTAGGCGGCGCGCCTCCCGGACTGCCATCTTCCCCTTCCAAGGGTCGATGGAGGCAAAGGGGATCAGGATGTCATCGTTCTGCTTGACGAGTTCCATCACCTCGTCGTTGTCATAGCGGCGGTAGCCGGTTTCCCGCTCGGCATCGACCGGGAAGATGACAGCGGCAATGTTCTGCGCGCGATAGTGTGCCGCTGTTTCCGGGATGGTCGGCGGGTGCTCCCACGGGGCACCGAAATAACCGGACATTGTGCGTTGAAGATCATCATAGCCGTCATCGGTGTGGCAGCCGCAGGGCTCTTCCGCGTGGGTGTGAAAGTCGATCGCGCGGACCTTGTTGAAATCTACCATAGTGTCCTCCCTCAGACGCGGATCAGCGCCGAGTCTACGTTGTCGTAGAGCCGTTCAAGCAGGTCGGCGCGGCGGGTGATGATCTTGCGCACATTGAGCGAGCCCTTATCCGTTACCTCTCCGTCCTTCAGCGACGGCGGCTCGGCCAGGATTAGCGCGCGGCTGATGCGCTTGGCCGAACCGGTGGCGGATTTCGCCATGTCCCGCAGGCGTTCTTCGATCTGCGCCTGCAGGGCCGGGTCGACCACGGCACCTTGCGACGTATTTCCTCCGGTGACCTGATCGGGGCGCGGGAAGATGAACAGGCCGATTGCATCGCGATCATGGCCGCAGACAACAACGTCCTGAGCAAGCCCTTGCAAACCCTCCAGCGCTTCGACGCGCAGCTTTCCGGCCTGCACCCAAGTGCCTGTCAGCAGCTTAAAATCCTCAGATACCCTGCCGTCGAAGCTCAGTCCGCGGTCGGGGTCAGCATTATCCACGAAACGCACCGCATCGCCGGTCAGTAGGAAGCCCTCACCGTCGAAAGCCTCTGCCGTTTTTTCTGGATCTTCGTGGTAGCCGGGCATGATGTTCGGCCCCTTCACGCGCAGCTCGCAGCGAATTTCATCATCGGGGATCAACTTGATTTCCGTTCCGGGCAACGGCACTCCAACCACGCCCGAACGGCCGATAGGTTCATGCACCATCAACGTGGCCGGAGCGGTTTCTGTCATGCCCCAGCTGGAAATCATCAGCGGCAATTTGCCTTTCACCTCGCGCGACATTTCCTCAAGGCTGGTCCAGATCTCCTGCGGCAGCGAAGCGCCTGCATAGAAAATCAGGTCAAGATCCCTGAAATAGGCATCGCGCAGGGCGGTGTTGGTCTTCATCTCCTGCACCAGCAGGGAAAAGCCGACCGGCACGTTGAACGACAGTGTGCCGGGGCGCTCGGTGATATTGCGGACAGTGTTTTCAAAAAGTGCCTTGGTCGGCTTGCCGTTGTCGATGGTCAGCGTGCCGCCGTTGGCGAGCATCATGTTGACATTGTGCGAGCCGCCGAAAACGTGGTTCCACGGCAGCCAGTCGCAGATCCGTGGCGGGCGGTCTTTCAGGAAGGGCAGGACCGAGGCCATCTGCGCCTGGTTCTGGCACATCATCCGCTGGGTGGTCAGCACCCCCTTGGGATCGGAAGAGGACCCGGAGGTGAACAGGATCTTGGCAACCGTATCCGGCCCGACCTTGGCAAGCGCGGCATCGGCACCGGCGGGATCGGCGGTTAGGAGGTCTGCAAAAGCGGTGACTTGGCCCGGTGCGCCTTCCGTGCGGGAGGCAACAACTTCCATCCCTTCCAGCTGTGGCAGCGCAAGCGCGGAGGCATAGCGGTCGGCGTCATCGACGAAGGCCATGGCGGGCTTCACCTTGTCGAGCACATATATCAGACGCCCATGTGCTTCGGAGATCAGGGAGTATTGCTCGGCCAGCGGCACTGTGGGGACCGCAGCATATTGCGCGCCCAGAGCCAGCAGAAGGTGATCGATGGAGTTACCGGACAGGATGGCAATCGGTGTCTTCTGCCCCAACCCGCGACCCGCCAGCGAGGCGGCAATGGCGCGGATGTGTTTCAGGGCTTCTGCGTAGGTGACTTCGCGCCAGCCATTTTCAGTCCGCTCTGCCGCAAATACACGGTCCGGCGCCTCTGCGGCCCAGCGGTGCAGCCAGTCCGCAGTCTTTTCAACGGCTGCATCCAGCGGAACATTGGAGCTGAGATAGAGCGCCTCCCCCTCTTTGCGCAGCGCAACGGCATGCGGTTCCAGCCTGAGACCGGTTGTGGCATCTATCATGAAGAATTCTCCCGTCTTTGCCGGCCGGCACTGCGCGCAGCACGGCCAAGCAGATCCTGAAGTGTCAAAACTTCCTGGGCGTTCAGCCCGGAAAACAACGCGGCCTCATGGGCCTGAACGGCCTTTTCAGCCTTTTGCCACAGGCGTTTGCCTGCGGGGGTTACAACAAGAGAGTAGGCCCGCCGGTCGCCCTCCACCGGAGCGCGTTCCAGAACACTGGCGCGCTCCAGCTCATCCACAACCACCACCACACCGGAGCGCTTGATGTTCAGCATCTGCGACAGCTGGGTCTGCGAAATTCCGGGGCTGCCCATCACAACAGCCAGGGCCGAAAAGGTTCCGATGCGCAGACCAAGCGGTGCGAGCGTTTCGCTCATGTCGTCTTGGATCTGCATATAAGCCCGCTTCATGTTGTAGCCGACAAACTGGTGAAGCAGTTTGTCTGTCGGCTCGGCCGGGGTGTTGCGGGGTGTGGGGGCGGATTTGGCTGTCATGTCATGCGTCCTCAGTTGGCGACCAGGTCAACCAGCCAATAGCTCAACGCGGGGAAGCTGATAAGTATTGCGATCCGCGTGAATTCCGCCCCGATAAACGGTAGGGTGCCCCGGAAGATCTGTTTCATGGGGATTTCCCGCGCCATTGCGGAGATGACAAAGAGGTTCATGCCCACCGGAGGCGTGATGAGCCCCATCTCTACCACGACCAGAGAAATGATCCCGAACCACATCGCTTGCTGTTCCGGCTGCAGTCCGAAATCGAGCGCCATGATCGTCGGAAAGAACACCGGCACGGTCAGCAGTATCATCGACAAGCTGTCCATCAGGCAGCCCATCACTAGGTAGAAGGCCACCATTGCCAGCAGGATCATCATTGGTGGAATGCCAGAGCCTGCAAAATACTCTGCCACTTCCATCGGCATACGGCTGAGGGCCAATGCGACATTGAACAGGTCGGCGCCAAATACGATGACAAAGATCATTGCGGTGGAACCGGCAGTGTCGATCAGGCTGTCCATCACAGTCTGGACCGACAGGCCTCCTTTCAGCATGCCGAGAACCAGTGTCAGCACGACACCAACCGCTGCCCCCTGTGCAGGGGTAAAGAACCCGCCGTAGATCCCGCCCAGCACGGTGATGAAGATCACCAGAACATGCCAGATATCCCTGAGCGAGCGGATACGCTGGGCAAGCCCCTGACGCTCGCTGGTGGGGCCTTCCGCCGGGAAGAGGCGCACGTAGACAGAGATGGCAAGGATGAAGCCAATCACGGCCAGAATGCCGGGGATAGTGGCAGCCAGGAACAGTTTGACGATATTCTGCTCGGTCAGCAGCGCATAGATGATCAGCACGACGGAGGGCGGGATCAGGATGCCCAGCGTCCCGCCTGCCGCCAGAGAACCCGAGGAAAGCGCTCCGGAGAACCCATGTTTGCGCATCTCGGGCATGGCCACGCGGGTCATCGTGGACGCGGTTGCCAGCGAGGAACCCGAGATCGACCCGAACAGCGCGCAGCCCGCAACCGATGCCATGGCAAGTCCGCCGCGCAAATGGCCGATCCAGGCCCGGGCTGCGGAGAAAATTGACGCCGATATTCCCGAGTTGGTCGCCAGGTGCCCCATCAGGATAAAGAGCGGCACAACAGCGAAGTCATAGGACATGAACTTATCCGGCCAAGCCGTGCTCAGATAGGCCATCAGCCCCGCAGAGGAACTGAGCTGCACATAGCCTGCGGCCCCGACCAGCCCCATCGCCAGCGCGATGGGCATCCGGATGAAGATCAGAATGAAGAGTGCCAGAACCAGCAGGATTGCGATTGTAAAGGATGTCATCAGTAAGCCTCCAGCCGTACAAGGCCAGGGAACAGGGATGCTGTTCCCGAGAGCGCGGCGACCAGGGCCGACACTCCGGTTCCCAGAACGGCAGGGACATAGATCCACCAGACCGGCGCGCGCAGCAGCATGGTTTTATCGCCATACCCTTGGATCTCCTGCAGGCCATGCAGCAGCCGCCAGCACAGGAACGCCCAGGCTGCGGCGAAGACCAGTGTCCAGATGGCATCCATCACCCTGTTGGCAGCGGAAGGCAGGCGGCTGGTAAAAACATCCACCATCACATGGCCTTTTTTCAGCTGGCACAGCGGCAGAAACAGCGAAGCGCAGGCTGCGCAGGCCAGTTCGACCAGCTCAAACTCGCCGCGCAACCCGCCCAGTCCCAGATTGCTGCCGATCACCGACCAGGTGACAGCCAGGGCGGCGGCAAAGATGATCAGGGCACCTAGTCCGGCCAGACCGGTGCAGAGCCGGTTCAACACCTGATACAGGGGGGAGACTCCCCCCGTACACCGGTTCGCGCGAGCTCCTGTGCCATGATCAGCCCGCGTCGAGAAGTTCGTTCGCGCGCGCCAGAATGGCGGCACCATCGTGGCCCATGCCGTTCAGCTTCTCGATCCAGACGGCATAGACAGGTTCAGCCTCGCTCTGCCACTTTTCGATCTCGGCCGCCGGGATCTCAACAATCTCGTTGCCCTGTTTCTCTACCATGGACTTGCCGAAGGCCTCGAAACCCTCGAACTGCTTGCCGATACGTTGCGACAGACCGATCCCGGAGTGCGCGTCGATAACCCCGCGCAGATCGTCGGAAAGGCTCTCGTAATTCGCCTGGTTCATGATCAGCGAGAAGGTGTTGGCGTAAAGCCCGCGTGCCGCCGGGGCGGGCGCCGAAGTAAAGGAGGTCAGTTCCTGCAGCTTGAAGGCCGGCACCACCTCATACGGCAGGCAACAGCCATCAATCACACCGTTGGACAGGCCCACGACCATGTCGGTGACCGGGAAAAAGACCACTTCCGCACCCAGCGCGCTCAGCATCTGGCCGGTGGCCTGGTTCGGGGCGCGCAGCTTCAAGCCTTTCAGATCGGCCTGGCTGGTCACCGGCGCGTTGCGGGTGTGCAGCTTGCCGCCATCATGGGTATGGAACGCCAAAGGTTTCATACCGCGGTATTCGTTCTGACCGAACTCATCCATCAGTTTGTGCATCGCAACCGAAGTCTTCTCGGCATTGGTCACCAGGAAGGGGTTCGACATGGTCTCAGCGACCGGGAACCGATCGGGTGTGTAGACCGGCAGGGTCCAGGCGATGTCGCAGATGCCCTGGCGGACCTGATCCGCCAGCTGCGGCGGCTTGCCGCCGAGCTGCATTGACGGGAAAATCTGCACGTCAATCGCCCCGCCCGAAGCCTCCTTCAGCTCCGCCGCCCAGGGTTCAAAGAACCGGCTGTGCATCGGCGCAATCGCCGGAAGGAAATGGTGCAGGCGCAGGGTCACTTCGGCTGCATTCGCGCGCTTAAGGAATGCAGGTGTGGCGAGGGCCGCCCCGATGGCAGTCAGCGCAGTACGCCGGGTGAAAGTGGTCATGTATACTCCTCCCTTGAGCAAGACCTTCGGTAATTGGTGAACTTGTTAACGGAACTCCGGCTTGCGCTTTTCAAGGAAGGCGTTCAGCCCCTCCTCTGCATCGGCGCTGGTCTGCGACACCGCAGCCGCGAGGCTTTCAGTAAACAGCCCGTCGCTGCGCGACATGTCGGAAATCCGGCTGATAGCCTGGATCATCATGAAATTGGAAAGCTGGGCGTTCTTCGCGATCTTCATAGCCAGTTCGCGCGCCAGCGGCAGCGCTTCGCCCCCACCGACCGAATAATGCGCGAGACCCAGCGCCAGACCTTCCTCCGAGCTATACTTGCGGCCCGTCAGCATCATTTCGCACATCCGGTCGGCACCGAGGATCCGCCCGATCCGAACGCTTGCACCACCGCCCACATAGATACCTCGGCGGCCCTCTGGCAGTTGGAAAATCGCTGAAGGTTCAGCAATCCGGACATGGGTCGAGGCCGCCAGCTCCAGCCCACCGCCGATCACCGCGCCGAACATGGCCGAGACAACTGGCAGGCCGGAGAACTGGATTGTATCCATAACCCGGTGCCAGTTGCGCGAGTGGCGCATGGTTCCCTCGGCGTCGCGGGTCACATGCTCGCTCAGGTCCAGCCCCGAGCAATAGTGCCCGGCTGTCCCGGTCAGGATTACCACTCTCACGCCCTCAGGCGGCTTGGCAAAGAAGGCATCAATGGCGTCCAGCAGCTCGTCGCACATTGCATTGCGCTTGGCAGGTCGGTTCATCGTAAGTGTGGCCAGGGGCCCTTCAATTTCGACCTTAAGAACTGGCGTTTCTGTGACGGTGTCTTGCGGCAATTCTCTGCTCCTTACTTGATCGGCATGCGGGCCGCGGCATCAAGTCGGATTACCGTGCCGTTCAGCATCGGGTTCTCGGCAATTGCCTGCACCAGCTTGGCGTATTCATGGGCATCCCCCATGCGGGACGGGAACGGCACAGACATCAGAATTTCTGCACGGACATCCTCAGGAAGTCCGGCGCTCATGGAGGTCTCGAACAGGCCTGGCGCGATGGCCATCACCCGGATGCCGAACCGCGCCAGTTCGCGCGCGGCCGGCAGAGTCATCGAGGCCACGCCCCCTTTGGAGGCGGAATAGGCCGCTTGGCCGATCTGGCCGTCTTCATAGGCGACCGACGCCGTGTTGATGATCACACCGCGGGCGCCATCTGCATCTAAAGGATCCGCAGAGGCCATGGCACGGGCAGCAACATTCATCACTGTGTATGTGCCCAGCAGGTTGACCCGGAGCGTTCGCTCGAAACTCTGGATGGTCAGGCTGCCGTCGCGCGGAAGGATACGAGCCGCGGTTCCAATACCTGCGCAGGACACCACAACACGCGCGGTGCCGATCTCCTGCGCAATGCGTGAAAACGCCGTTTGGACCGCCTCGGTGTCCGCCACATCCGCCCCGATCGCTATCCCGCCAGTGTCCTCAGCCGTCATCGCGGCCGCCTCTTCACTAATATCAATGCAAGCGACTTTGGCCCCCAATGCTGCCAGATGGCGCGCTGTAGCTGCTCCTAGCCCGCTGCCAGCACCTGTCACTGCTGCAATTTGTCCATCCAGCTTCATCTCTCTTCCCTCCCTGGGTTTCACAATTAGTTACTCGCATGGAAAGTTAAGTCAATGAACAATCCATCTGAGTAACTGGCCGGGATGAATGCCGCGGGACTACACAGACTTGACGACTATGCGCCAAAAGGAATGAGATCGACTTAATATGCTGAATTTACGAACAGAATTCCCATGAAGGCCGACAGAGAGCCGCAAAAGGTGGACTCGTACCGTAAGGAATTGAAGTCCGAAACCAGGCTGCATTGGCAGAAGATGCTGGGCAAATTCACATCGAATCAAACTTGGTAAAGTACAGCCGGTGACCGCTCCAACACCGGGACCATCAGGTCTCAGCTGTATTCTCGGGGATTGGCCTCACAGGCAACATCAATTGGAGCGGGGCTGCCTGTAAACGGGTCCAAACGGAACTTCGCATGCAGCGGTCAGGTTTTTCGGCCCTGCGAAGCAAGCTACTTCCCAAGCTGGCCCTTCAGAGCATCGCAAGGAATGGCAGGCTCGTCTTTGAAAGTGTCCGAAACAAAGTGTGTCGTGTATCGGACAACGTTTTCAACACCATCGAAGAGCCGGTCGCATACTTCCTGGTACCTGCCCATTACCCAGGGCGGCGCAAACCTGTTCCTCCAACTGGTGAATGCCCGTTACGAATAGGGGGCTATGATCCTGACATCCAATCGAGGCTTCGCCGAACGGGGTGATGTCTTTGGCGACCCCGTCGTGGCCACAGCGCTATTGGATCGGCTGTTGCATCACGCCGTCGTCGTCCAGATCGAAGGCGCCAGCTACCGCCTGCGCGGCCACACCGATCTGATACCCGAACACACCCGCACAAACGCACCCATCACACCGCCGCCACCGCCAAAACGGCGCAGTCGTCCACCAAAAAACGGAGCTGCAAGTCCCTGAACCGGCTGACAACCGAAACCGCAAAACTGGGGATTTTTAGCCTGCCCGTTGGAGTGCGCCCCTGCGGGTGGACCACGAAACCAGCTGATTTCCCCCAGCCTGGGCCTTCGGATAAGGAGGTTCCATGACCAAAAGAAAACACCGCCGCCATAGCATTCCATTCAAGCGCATGATCGTTGAAGCCTATTTCAACGGCACAGCGCTGAACGCGCTCAGCGTCGAACACGACATCTGCCGGCACCTGATCCGGACCTGGATCGACAAGTACGAGAACGGCGAATACGACACCGAGACCGCCGTCCGACGAGGATGTGAACTGATGGGTCTGCCGCGTTCCACATTCTATGCAAAACCGGTTGCAGCCGGAGAAGATCCTGCCGTTGCCGAAATCCACGATATCGTCACGACATTCAAAGGTTACGGGTATCGCCGCGTGACGGCCGAGCTTCGCCACCGCGGCATGATTGTAAACTCCAAGAAGGTCCGGCGTATAATGCGGGAGAACGGATTGAATCCAAAGCGGAAACGACGCTATGTGATTACGACGGACAGCAATCACGACAGCCCGATCTATCCAAACGTCGCGCGCGGCTTTGAGGTCCATGGCCCCGACCAGCTTTGGGTTGGCGACATCACCTATATCGCCTTGGAAACCGGGTTTTGTTATCTCGCTGTCATCCTGGATGTCTGGTCACGCAAGGTCGTGGGCTACGCGCTCGGCAAACGGATCGACACGCGCCTCACGGTGGCGGCCCTGAACTCCTCGATCGAGAGCCGGACCCCCCTGCCGGGCTGTGTGTTCCACTCCGACAGAGGCGTGCAATACGCGGCGAGCTCGCATCGGAAGATCCTGAAAGCTCGCGGGATGTTTGGGTCCATGAGCCGCCGTGGCAATCCATATGATAACCCATACGCCGAGAGCTTCATGAAGACACTCAAGGTCGAGGCGGTTTACGTCACAGAGTATGAAACCTTCGAAGACGTGGCCGCCGATCTGCCACGCTTCATCGAGGCAATGTACAACGAGAGGAGACTGCATTCCGCTCTGGGCTACACCAGCCCCAACCGCTATGAAGAGATACACGCCCCGGATTGGACAAAGTCAGCAGCTTAAACTGTCCACCCGCAGGGGCGCACTCC
>NZ_LYUZ01000128.1 GCF_001679925.1 Leisingera sp. JC1
ATCCATATGATAACCCATACGCCGAGAGCTTCATGAAGACACTCAAGGTCGAGGCGGTTTACGTCACAGAGTATGAAACCTTCGAAGACGTGGCCGCCGATCTGCCACGCTTCATCGAGGCAATGTACAACGAGAGGAGACTGCATTCCGCTCTGGGCTACACCAGCCCCAACCGCTATGAAGAGATACACGCCCCGGATTGGACAAAGTCAGCAGCTTAAACTGTCCACCCGCAGGGGCGCACTCCAATGCGGAAGGCGCCCTTTGGAACGCCCAGTGGGGCGCGGGCCGGGTCGTTCGATACCTGGCGGACGGAACAGTTGATTGTGTCGTCACATTCGAAGCGACGCAGACCTCCTGCCCGGCGTTCGGAGGGACCGAGATGCAGACCCTCTTTGTCACAACTGCTTTCGAAGGCATCGTGAGCCCCGACCACTTACAGGGCTGCCTTTTCCATGCCGAAGCGACGCTACCGGGGGTCGCCGAACACGCCGTGCGATGTTGATACGTTCGCTGTTTCTTTCGGACGCCAGAGCCGCGGCCTGTTTAATCCTTTTGAAATCCGGACCTCAATCGACCCCTGCATCTCTGGTTGGACGTTCGAATCCACCATGCTTGCCAGACATTTTGGCGTTCGCTACCGGTCGTAGAAATCGGGTGCGTCGTTCGCTCATGTCCGTGTTGGATCGAAAGCAGACGTCCAGAAGCCGGTGTCGGCCCGACTTCCGGCGGAATGCGATGACCAGCCTTCAAAGACTAGGTCACATATGGCTTGGTGTGCAGCGAGGGTTAAGTAGAATTGAAGCAAGTCGGAAGGTTTCGGCTATTCAGAGAGACACAACCAATAGCCGAACCTTCCTTCGGATTCCGGACGCTTCAGATCGATAGAGGTTTGGAGCTACCAGATCTGATCCGGTGACAGCGGCGTCCCGGTTATGTTCAACGCCCCCAGCGCGCGCAATCTGGCATAGGCCGCATCCGCGAGCGCACCGCAATCGGCCAAGGCGCGGTCGAAACGCGCATGGCTAAACTCTGTCAAAACCCGTGATGCCAGAGTCTCTTCGCCCGCATCCATCAGCAGCGAAGCCGCCCGCAACAACTCGGGTAGTTCCTCATTCGTGTGCGCTTCGATCGCCCGCCAATGGGTCCAGATTTCGCGCAGGATCGGGTCCTGCTTTTGGAAGGCGAGATGCATCAACCGCTTGAAGATGCTGAAGGCCGAAGGTCCAGTCTCGATCCCCTGTGGAATGTGCGAAACCGAATCCGGGTTTTTGTCTGCCTTGCGGCAATCCAGAAAACGGTGACTTTCGCCGGTCGTCAGATAGCGGTGCTGTTGCCATGCGGGAGGCACCGAGGCCTGGCCCAGAAAGACCGGCAGCAGAGGCGCGGTGACCGGCCCGACGGGCGCATGCCACATCATGCGCAGCGCGTCGTGCTTCGGATGAGTGAGCGGCACGACCTGGCCATAGCCGGCGGTATCGCCGGTCAGGCGCTCGCTGCTGATCGACCAGAATACATCATCAAGCGTGATCTTCCCGGGCTGGGCCGCGCGGGTGCGCATCTCGTCCTCGATCCAGGCGACGCCGTCCCAGCGGTGCTTGCCGTCACCATAGATATGGTTGACATGAAACGGGCCTTCGCCCTCCGACCACCAGCCCATGTCCCGGGCGGTTTCAAAGAAATGTGCCGGGAACAGGAAATCTTTGGTCGGGGCCGCCGGGATTTCGCCGATATAGCCGGGGCGCGAGGCGCGGATGTCGTCCGGGCCAAGCCGCTCGGCGCACCACAGACCGCGCCCGCCGGCGAATTCGATCACCACCCAGGCTTCCTCGGGGTCGGCGATGATGTGGGAATTGCCGCCATAGGAGGAATACCCATGTTTTGCGATGAGATCCGCGATCAGCTCCACACCCTCACGGGCACTGCGGGCGCGTTCCACGACGATCCGGGCCAGATCCGAGTAGTTCGGTCCGGTCTGATCCTTGGGGGTCATGGCGATCAGCTCGGCCCTCGAGGTGGACCAGATGTCGCGCACCGCGACCCCGCATTCGTTCACCCCGCCATTGGTCAGCGGCGCCGGCACGCCGAGATAGTAGCTGTAGCTCACCCGCATGTTGCGCAGCGTCTCGGGGGCTTGAGGGATCTCGCTCATATGCCCGGGCATATCGGCCTCCGGGGTCACGCCAACCGGCAGGGTTGCCCCCTTGGGATATTTCGCGCGGGGACAGATCTCCAGCCAGTGGCTGCTCGGCTCATCGCCATAGCCGGCCAGATAGGCGACCCCGTCAGCGGTGAGGTTTCGCCCGATATAGATACCGTAACTCATTGTTTTTTCCGTTGATTGTTATGTTTTGTATTTAGCCTAGCGGGAAATGGCAGGCGTGCCGACGCCCGTCCGCCATGGTGACATGTGGCGGTTTCTCGGCCCTGCAACGATCCTGAGCAAAGGGACAGCGCCCCGCGAAATCGCAGCCCTTCGGCCGGTTGAGCAGGCTTGGAACCTCGCCCGAGATCGACACATGCACGCGGCGCCGGTCCGGGTCGGGCTGCGGTACGCCCTCGACAAGAGCCCGCGTGTAGGGATGCACCGGACGGGCAAAAACTTCGTCGGTGCGGCCCTCCTCAACGATGCGACCCAGATACATGATCGCCAGCCGATCGGCGATATGGCGCACCACGGGCAGGTTGTGGGTGATGATCAGATAGCCCAGCCCGTGCTCGGCCTGAAGATCCGCCATCAGGTTGAGGATCTCGCCCTGCACCGACACGTCCAGCCCGGCGGTGGGCTCGTCGGCGATGATCAGCTTGGGGTTCAGAGCCAGCGCACGGGCGACGCCGACGCGCCGTGCCTGCCCGCCCGAAAGCTCATGCGGATAGCGCGACAGGAAATGTTTGGGCAGCCGCACCATCTCGGCCAGCCGCTCGGCCTCGGCGTCCAGATCGACGCCGGTGATGTCGTGGATCTGGAACGGCTCGGTAATCAGGGCCCGAACGGATTTGCGCGGGGAAAGCGAGCCGACCGGGTCCTGGAACATCATCGCCATGTCCCGGCGCAGAGGCTTGAACCGGGCTTCGGGCATGTTACGGATTTCTTTGCCTTCAAAGCGCACACTGCCCGCCTGCGACGGCACGAGGTTGAGCACGCAGCGCCCCAGCGTCGTTTTACCAGAACCGCTTTCGCCCACCAGCCCGACAGTTTCGCCGGGGGCGACCGACAGGCCGACATCCAGCACCGCGTCCACATGGCGTTGACTCAGCCCTTTCAGCCGTGCCCGCAGAGGACCGATGGTCTCGAACTGCACGTTCAGCTCCGAGACCTCAAGGAGGGCGGCGTCGTGTTTGGCGCGAGCGGGCTTGGTCCCAGCACTGCCCTCCTGGCCCACGGTCATCACGTCCAGCGGCGGCGGCCAGCTGGGATCATGGTGCAGCCCGTCCAGAAGGTGACAGCGCGCCAGGCTCGTCTCACCGCGCGCCACATCCGGCGGCAAGGTCTCGTGGCAGACCGGCAGCGCCCGCTGGCAACGCGGTGCATAGATACAGCCCGACCGGGGTTTGGTCAGATCGGGAATATCGCCGGGAATGACCGGCAGCTTGCGCGACACATCGTCGATCCGCGCCGGGTCGCATTCCAGCAGCGCGCGGGTATAGGGATGCTGCGCGTTGTGAAAGATCTCGCGCACCTCGCCCGCCTCGATCACCTCGCCGGCATACATGACGACCACATCGTCGCAGAGCTCGGCAATCAGACCCAGATTGTGCGAAACCACGACCACGGTTGCGTCCAGCTCTTTTTGCAAGTCCTGGAGCAGATGGATGATCTGTGCCTCCATGGTGACATCCAGCGCCGTGGTCGGCTCATCGGCCAGCAGCAGCTGCGGCCCGGTGAGCAGCGCCATCGCGATACCCGCACGCTGGCGCATCCCGCCCGAGAAGTGGTGGGGATACTGGTCGATCCGCTTGTCCGGGTCGGGAATGCCCACCTTGCCCAGCATCTCGACCGCCAGGCGCCGTTTCTCCGCGGCAGAGACATTGGGCCTCCGGTAGAGGATGTCGAGCATCTGCCGACCGTAGGTCAGCACCGGGATCTGGCTGGTCATCGGGTCCTGGAAGACCACCGAGATTTCCTCGCCTCGCGTGGCGCGCAGTTGCGCCTCGCTGGCTTGCAGTAGGTCACGGTCCCCGAAGCGGACCTCGCCGCCCATGACATCGGCGTTCTTGGCCAGAAGCCCCAGAAGCGCCCAGAGCACCGTGGATTTGCCCGACCCGCTTTCGCCGACAATGCCCACGATCCGGTTCTTGCGGATCGGGAACGAGATGTCGCGCAGCGCCTTGACCCGCCCCCGAGGGGTGCGGAAATCGACCGACAGGTTGCGCACATCCAAGAGCGTCTCGGGGGAGTGTAATGCGTCCTTGGGCATATCAGCGTCCTTTTCCCATTCGTGGATCGAAAATGTCGCGCAGCGCTTCGCCGAGGAAGGTAAATCCAAGCGTGGTCAGGATCAGCGGGATGCCCCCGGCGATTACCATCCAGGGCGCGTCGCGGATCACCAGATAGCCCTCGTTCAGGATCGTGCCCCAGCTAGCGGTCGGCGGCGTCACGCCGAGACCCAGAAAGCTGAGCCCGGCCTCGACTGTGACCACCACCGGCACATCCATCGCGGCCAGGATCAGCAAGGGACCGACCACATTCGGCATGACGTGATGCAGCAGCGTTCTCGTCATGCTGGCTCCGAGCGAGCGCTCGGCCAGGATGAAATCGGTGTTCCTCAGTGTCAGCGTCGCCGTCCGCGCCACCCGCGCATATTGCGGAATCGAGGTGATGATCACGATCGCCAGCACCACAGTGAGGCTCGGCCCGGTCAGCGCCACGGTGGCCAGCGCCAGCACGATCGTCGGGAACGAACGCACGGTGTCAAAGATCAGCAGCAGCAGGCTGTCCAGCCAGCGCGGTCCGAACCCGGCGATCATGCCGAGCGTCAGGCCGATGGTCAGCGCGACCGATACGCCGATGGCGGCGATCTTCAGCGCCACGCGCCCGCCGTAGAGGATGCGCGAGAGCGTATCGCGACCAAGTTGGTCGGTGCCGGCCAGGTGGTCGAGCGTCGGGCCCGACAGCCGCGCCGGTACGTCCAGCGCGTTGGGGTCATACGGTGCAAGCCAGGACGCGAAGATCGCGCTTGCGAAAAATGCGGTGACAAGGATCAACCCGGTCAGGCCCTGCCAGTTGGTCAGGAAGCTGCGCAGCTTTTCGCGGCGCTCGCGGGCGGCGGATTCACGGATCTCGGTTTCGGTCACGTGATCGGGAAGGCCCGATGCGTCGACGGCCGGGATGCCGGTTACGGGTTCAGAGCGATTCTCGGACACGGGGATCAAACCAAGCTATGAGGATGTCAGAAAACAGGACGACGAGGATATAGAGGCCGGTGGCCACCAGAACCGCGCCCTGCACGATGGGGAAGTTGCGCGCCATGACGGCATCGAAGATCAGTTTGCCAAGGCCGGGGCGGGCAAAGATGATCTCGGCAAAGACGGTCGAGGAGATCATGCCACCAAAGCCCATGCCGATCAGCGTGATCGTCGGCAAGATGGCGACCCGCAGCGCATAGCCAAAGATCACCCGCCGGGGTTGCAGGCCGAAAGCGCGGGCGGAGCGGATATAGTTCTCGCCCATGACCTCCAGCATCGAGGCGCGCACCATGCGCGCCAGATAGCCCACCCAGCTCAGCCCGATGGCAAAGGCCGGAAGGATCAGATGCATCAACTGGTCGCCGATCTGCCCCGGCTCGCCCGCGCCGATGGCCGGAAGCCAGCGCAGCTGCACGGCAAAGATCAGCAGCGCCCAGATCGACACCAGGAACGACGGCACGGCGATGGTGCCCACCGACAGCACGCCCGTCACACGGTCAAGCCAGCTGTTGGGCTTGACCGCCGCCAGGCAGCCCAGCGGGATGCCGAGCAACATGGCCCAGCCCATGCCCGCGCCGACCAGCGCGAGGGTAAAGCAGATCCGCTCCATGATGATGGCGGTCACTGGGCGGTCGGAGAACACATCCAACCCAAGATCGCCGGTCAGGGCATTGCCGATATAGATCAGGAACTGGCGCCAGACAGGTTCGTTGAGATGCATCTTTTCGGCATAGCGCGCGATGGCCTCTTCGGTCGCACGCGGCCCGAGGGCGATGGTCGCCGGGTCGCCGGGAATGAAATGCAGCAGCGAAAAGAGCACCAGTACAACAAGCCCGATCACCACCGCCGACAGCCCCAGGCGTTTGGTAAGATAATATAGCACGGACGATTTCCCCTCGACCGGAGTTCATTTTGCCGGCCCACGCGGCAGGGCGCGGGCCGATACCGAGGTGCGCGATCAGCCCATGCCGAACCTGCGGTAGTTCAGCTCGCCCGACGGCGCGGCATTGACCGTTACATCGGTGCTGTGCCCGAATGCTTCGGGCTCATGATTGATCCAGACATAGGCACCCGTATTCTCCATGATCTCCTGCATCCGCACGTAAATATCGTGGCGTTTTTGCTGGTCAGTCTCATTGACGCCCTCATCATAGAGGCGGTCGAACTCCTCATCGGTCCAGCGCTCCCAATTCCAGACACCGACCTGGTTTGAGGTGAACCACTGTGTCGCCTCATAGGGGTCCGGTGTGGTGCCGAACCGCATCAGCCACAGCTCCAGCTCCTTCCAGGTGTCGCCTTTGCTTTCCTGGCCCATCTCCCAGAACGGGCCTCCGTCGAGCGGCAGGACATTGAGGGTAATCCCGACCGCAGCGAGGTTGGCCTGGATGATCTGCGCCGTCAGCATCCGTTCCTGATTGTTGAGCGTGCGCAGGGTCAGCTCAAGACCGGACACGCCGACCTCCTCCAGCAGCGCCCGCGCCTTGGCCGGGTCATAGCTGTAGCCCGCGCTGTCGCGTTGGCCGGTCAGGCCGGGGCAGATGATGCCGTGCGACTTGGCCGTGGTGCCGGAATAGGCGCCTTGCAGGATCGTATCCACATCCACCGCATGCTGAATCGCCTGCCGCACGCGGATGTCTTGCAACTTGGGATGTTCGGTATTCATCCCCATCCACATGTATTGCAGCTCGCCCGCAACTGCGATGCCGGTGCCCTCGGGCATGTCCTTGGTATAGCGTGCCAGCGTATCGGCGCCGACGCTGGTGCAATCCAGCTCGCCCGCTTCAAAGGCCAGCTCAGCCGCCTTGACCTCGGTGATGACATTGCATTCCACCCGGTCAAAGGCCGGTTTCGGCCCGGTCCATTCGGGGTTTGCGGAAAAGACAGCGCGCTGGCCCGGCGTCGCGTCGTAGGTATAGGGGCCGCAGACAGCGGGGAACTTCGTGGTGAACTTTCCGCCCACGTCGGCCATGGCCTTTTCGCTCAGCACCGCGCCCGGCCCGTGGCAGAGGGTGATCATGATGAACGGCGCAAAGGGCTTGCTGAGCGCGATGGTGCCGGTGCGCTCGCCGGTCACCTCGACATGGTCCAGCGCTTCGAAATAGCCCGACCAGTCGCTGTCCTTCATGCGCTCGTAGGAATACTTGACATCCGAAGCCGTGACGGCCCCGTAGCCACCGGACCAGACCAGCCCCTCGGCCAGCTCAAAGTCGATATGAGTGGCGTCGCTCTGTTCCAGCTTGGTGACGAAATAGGTTGGTTCCCAAGTGAAGGTTTCGCCATCGCGGGCGTATTGGGCGAGGAAGGGCAGGCATTGTTTCTGCGCCTCGATTTCCGTACCACCCGTCATGAAGCCCGGGTCGAGCACGTTGTTGTCCCGGTCGATGCGCAGGCGCAGCGTGTTGCCGGATTGAGCGAAGGCCGCAGTTGTCCATCCCGGGGCCAGACCCAATGCGCCCAAGGCCGCCGTGGTGCCGAGGAAACCTCGGCGGGTTGTTGTTTGTATCATTGTCGTGTCCTCCCTGAACAATTTCTGACCGGAGCATGACATGGTTTTGAAACTGATCAATTTCGCACGGCTTCGCTTACTGACGCAACTTTCGCATCATTTCGCTTATATATGATCGCGCGGCAGGCGCTCTTGCCACTGTCTTTCCACAACCAGCGCAGCGCCCTCCCAAGCGCGCAGCTCTGCGGTGATGATGAAGTCGCCGAGGTCGGAATGTCCGAGTTGTGAGTTTCCCTCACGCCGTGGGGATGCCGGTCAAATTGCGCCGTCTTACGCCTGTCTGAACTCCATGGACCACTAGGGTACGTTTGATGCGGGAATGACTTCGCGCCTGCGACGGGGCGGCAATTTCGTGCCTTTCGCGAATTGACGCGACAAGAGCTTCACTCTAATAAGACCTCATGCCTGACGAACTTCGCCAAAATCTCGCTCTGCTGTGCAGCTATCACCCCTCCATTGCCGAGGTCTGCCGCAAGCTCGACCTCAACCGCCAGCAGTTCAACAAGTATCTCGCGGGCACCTCGCACCCGTCGCGCCGCAATATGCGGCGGATCTGTGACTTCTTTGGCGTGTCGGAATCCGAATTGCTCATGGAGCCTCAGCTGTTCGAGAACATCGTATCGCTCAAGCGCAAGCCGATGGGTCAGGAGAAACTCAGCGAGCCGCTGCGTCATCTCGAGCTGATTTACAAGCGCAGCCAGGCACTCGAAAAATACATCGGCTACTATTTTCGCTACTTCTATTCGTTCAGCAATCCCGGGAAAATCATTCGATCTCTGGCGTCTATTCACAAGGAAAGCGAGCGCTTCTACTGGAGCAACATCGAATTGCTTCGCGATCCGGAAACCGGCCAGTCGCAAGGCATGAACAAGTATAAAGGCGCGGTGTTCTACCTTGCCGACCGGATCTACATCGTGGAATACGAGACGATCGAGCTGGGCTCGATCACTCAGGCGACGCTTTATCCCAGCCACCGCAGCAGGCTGGATACGCTGGTCGGCATCCAGACCGGCGGCCCGACACGGCGCGGACGCAAACCCGGCGCCTCGAAGGTCGCACTGGAATACTTGGGCCGTGAAATCAATGTTCGTCAAGCTTTGAAACGGACCGGGCTGTTCGACCCCAGAGAGGGCTTGTTTCGACCTGATATTTTATCATTGATTGAGAATAATATTGGGCCTTCGTCATTTGTCTTGGATGTGGAAGAGCCTTAATGCATGGGCGAGAACGCGAATTAAACTGGATGGCGTACTGATATTGCGGCGAGATGCCAGGGTGCCGCCCGGTAGTCATCAACCTCAGTTCAGTAGTTCGCCCCGTTGCCCTGAGAAATTAGAACGCGCTTAAATGTTCGGGTCTCCTTTCGGATATCATAGTTTCGAGCCGGGGGCGGTTACAGCATTGACGTGCTCCCTTTAGAGTCCGCGTTTTTCAGTTAGCTCTGTTCAGGGTTTGGTCCTCTCTTGACCGTTGGTGATACTCCCGCGGGGTGAGCCCGTCGAGGCTCGAATGCGGGCGGTGGTGATTGTAGTCGTCGCGCCAGGCGTGGATCAGGTGACAGGCATGGCGCAGGCTCGCAAACAAGTGCTCGTTCAGGCACTCATCCCGAAAACGGCCATTGAAGCTCTCCACAAAGCCGTTCTGCATCGGTTTGCCGGGCGCGATGTAGTGCCATTCGACCTGCCGGTCCTGCTGCCATTTCAAGATCGCGTTGCTGGTCAGTTCGGTGCCATTGTCGGACACCACCAAGCAGGGATAGCCACGCAAATCCGCGATCCTGTCCAGTTCCCTGGCGACACGCAGGCCCGACAGAGATGTGTCCACGACAGTAGCCAGGCATTCCCGGCTGAAGTCGTCGATCACACACAGAATACGGAACCGGCGCCCGTCCGAGAGCGTGTCTGAGACGAAGTCCAGCGACAACCGCTGGTTCGGCCCCTGCGGGATCGCCATAGGCGCCCTGGTTCCGATTGCGCGCTTGCGGCCGCCCCGTTTGCGCACCGTCAGCCCCTCTTCCCGGTAGATGCGATAGAGCTTTTCCAGTTCACCTCCCAGCCTTCCCGCTTCAGCAGAATGTGCAGGCGCCTGTAGCCGAACCGTCTGCGCTCACCGGACAACTCCTTCAATCGCTGACGCAATCCGCTGTCCTCCGGGCTGGTCGGCCGCCGCCGGTACACACGCGGATCGATCCCGGCCAGCGCACAAGCCCGCCGCTGCGAGTAGCTCTTCTCTTTCATAGCCCAGTCCACGGCGCGTCTCCTTGAACCGGGCTTCAGAAGTAATGGGATGGTCCGCCCCGCATCCTGGCGCCACGGTTGGCGTCAGGACAATCAAGGAGGAATGCCGGATGCGCACCAAACCAAAACCAAACGCCGCAACTTACGGGATCGATATCGGCAAGAAGGTCTTTCATGTCGTCGCGCTCGATGCCGAAGGACATCCAATTCAAAGAGCTAAGTTCTCGCGTGAGACATTGCTGCGGTTCTTCGAAGCTGCTGAGCCTGCCTTAATCGGCATGGAGGCCTGCGCTGGATCGCAGTGGCTGGCAAGGAAGCTAACGGGGATGGGGCACAATGCCCGGATCATTCCGGCCAAGTTCGTGAAGCCCTATGTTAAGTCCAACAAGTCGGACACGCTCGATGCAGAAGCCATTTCGGAAGCTGTCACCCGGCCGACGATGCGGTTCGTGCAGGTGCGGTCGGAAGAGCAAGTCGATCTTCAGGCTCTGCACCGTATACGAGATCGCTTGATCCGCAACCGGACTGGGCTCATGAACCAGGCACGTGCGTTCTGCATCGAATATGGCCTTGCCATGCGCACAGGGGCTGGCGGCTTCCATGCTGACATCCGGCATCACCTCGCCAATGAAGAGAACGACCTGTCCAACGCCATGCGGGCATTGTTTAACGATCTGCTCAATGACCTCGCGCATATCGAGCGGCGAGTCGCCGAGCTGACGAAAGAGATCGAAGCCATCGCGCACAGTGACGAGACGGTTCGGCGGTTGCTCACGATCCCTGGCATTGGCGCACTCGGTGCGACGGCTCTTGTTGCTGCCGCCGGAGATGGCCGCCAGTTCCGCAAAGCGCGTGATATGGCTGCCTGGCTTGGCTTGGTTCCAGCCGAGCATTCTTCTGGCGGAAAGCAGACCCTGCTCGGGATCAGCAAACGCGGCAATGGCTATGTCAGGCGTCTGATCATCCACGGTGCCCGGTCGTGCTTCCTGCATCTCCATCGTGAGACCCACGCCTTGGGTCGATGGCTCAGCGCGCTAGAAGACCGTACGCATCGCAACAAGGCGGTGGTTGCTCTGGCAAACAAACTCACCCGAATAGCCTGGGCAATGCGCCGACCCGACGCGTAGATCTCGACACCCAACGAAATTAGAAACGAATTTGTAGCGCACATTGCGAAACGCACTCCCCACTATGAGTTGTGCAAGATCTCGCAGCACGGGACAGGCGCTACAACGTGGGGCGCAGACGCCGGTTACTCCTCCTCCCCTCCAGCCTAATTTAGAATGTGATCGCGGACGAGACCGCGATCGCTTGCTCAGAAGTCAGCCGCGCCTCCGCTCCGCTCTAGCGCGCCTGGCATTTTCCGTTTGATTGGTCCGCCTGCCATCCGGCCGGCAATCTGAACACGGGTTCTGATGCCGCTGCGCGTCAGCCACCACGGAGAAATCCGGTTCCTCCCGCGCTAGGCGCGGGCCCCTCCCAATTTCACCGCTCCGGCCCCGTGTGTCAGATCACCGTCCGGCCGCAGTCCGGGCTGCGTCCACCCTGCTTTGCCCTCCGGAAGACACGAGGTCTTCCGAAGTGAAAATCAGGGAAGGCTTCGCCACTGGCGGAACAGGAGGCGCGAGCGGGGATGTTGGAGACACAAAAAAGGAAAGGTTCTGTCGCAAATGGCAAAACTATGTGTCGCCCGACACCCCACCAACCGCATTAGTTATTCGGTACCCTTTCACCTCTTCGCTGAGCATTTCTGTGCTATTCTTGCGAGGGTACGAATTTCTCATGCCAGCGTTGGCTTCGCCAGAAAGTCCGGTGCGAAGATCATGCGGCACAGCGGCTCGAAACGCGCTCTCAACTGGTCTCGATGCGTTTCAATTGTCATCTCTGGCGAACGGATCAAGTCCTGAAAGGTCAAGGTCCAGACATCGTAGAAGATTTGTGCGACCTGGCGCGGGTCTCCATGTGTGCGGTCGTGCAGGGTTAGCGTGTAGCTCGATACGATGACCTCAATCAGATCCAGGAGCGCATCATTGACCTGCTGGAAGGATTGTGCCAGTTCGGTGATCGGGTGCCGGATCGAGGCCGCTTCGGCATAGCGCCAAATCCGCTTACTCGCAATCTCCAGCGTCTCCACCGAAATATCCATGAACAGTGTCATCAGGATGCTGGTGAAATTGTCGTCCGTCCGCGGTGCGAGCACCTTGCTGTTGTCCCGCGCTTCCTGCGCTCCCTCGGTGATGAGCGCGATCAGGATCCCGTCCTTGCTGCCGAAATAGTTGAACACTGTCGGGGTCGAGACCCCGACAGTCTTGGCAATATCGGCCATGGTGGTCGCGTCCACGCCCTGTTCGGCGAAGAGTGAACGCGCCTCCTGAAGAATCGCTCCGCGCCGCTTTGCCTTCTTGTGCGATCTCAATCCTTCGGGCGCCTGCGCTTCGCCGTCGCCACGCGGTGCCGCCGCCTTCGGAGCGATCCTGTCCGACCTAGTCATTTAGCCACTTTCTTTATTCGATAAAAATTTTTATTGACTATAAAACACTCTGTCAATACCAATTACTGTCATCGACCAGCTTAGGGAGACTGCTGTTCCATGATCTTCTACCTGCTTGTCCCAGGGCGTTGGTAAGGCCCGAAGGGCGTTCAATGCAGGTACTCCGATAATGCACCCGCGGGCCGCCCGATGGTAAATGTGCGGAAAGGATCTGGGCCAGTGCAAAAGGCTGCCATCGAAGCAGTTTCAAGCACACGAGAGGAGAAACGCTTGTTCCAGTTCAATCATATCGTGGCCGCCCTTGGCGCCACAGCCACGCTGTCTAGCCTGTCCGGCTCGGCCAGCGCCCAGCCGGACGGCCCGTCCCGCTGGCTGATGCCCACTATGATCGAGGCCCGCGCGAGCATGTTCATGCCCACGCTCAATTACCTGACGTTCCAGCACATGGATCAGATGTTCGCCACCCGCACCGTGGATGCAGCCGATTCGGCCTGGGAACTGCTCGAAAACCCGATGTCGCTCGACGGGGACTATGTGATCCTGGGCGAGACCTATGATCTCGAAGGCGCGCTGGAGCGTACCCGGACCAATGCGCTCGTCGTGCTCAAGGACGGCGCGGTGGCCTATGAGACTTATCGCAATGGCAGCGGGCCGGACACTCGGTTCCTGACCTTTTCGGTCGCCAAGTCCTATACCTCGACCCTGATCGGCTTCGCGCTGCATGACGGGCTGATCGACAGTCTGGACGACAAGGTCACTAAGTACCTGCCCGAGATGGAAGGCTCCGGCTATGACGGCCCCACCGTGCGAGACCTATTGCGGATGCGCTCGGGCGTGGATTGGGAAGAGCGCTATGAATTCGGCAGCGAAACCCAGTTGACCCAGGTCCATGACAATTCACTCGTCGCCTATCGTTACCGCTGGTGTGACTACGCGGTGAAGGAGTCCGTTCCAGGCGAAACCGGGCCCGACGAACGCTTCAACTACGCTACGCTCGACACCAGTGTACTGGGCTGCATTGTCGAACGGGTGACTGGGCGGACAGGTGCAGACTACATGGCAGAGAAGCTCTGGAAGCCGATGGGGGCAGAGTCTGATGCCTATTGGATCATGGACGGGCCCGAGGATGTAGGGCGCGAATTCTTTGGCGCTGGCCTTGCCGCCACAGCCCGCGACCACGCGCGGTTCGGCCAGATGTTCCTACAGGGCGGCATGGCCAATGGCGAGCAGGTGGTGCCCGCGGATTGGGTGCGTGAGGCGACGGTGGCGGACGAAGGATACGAACCAGTAGAACCCGGCGCACCGATCGGCTATCAGTACCAGTGGTGGACCGATGCGGGCAGCGACGTTTACATGGCCCTCGGCCTGCATCACCAGTTCATCCGGGTGGACCCGGCGAACAATATCGTCATCGTCAAGATCAGCTACACGGAAGAGCCGGTCGGCCGGGATCAGGAAAACGAGGAACTTTTCGCCCAGATCACCGCGAAAATAACGCAATGAGCCGCTGCGCGGGCCAGCTTCGCGCTGCTGGCCCGCGACCTGAGCAGGCACCTATCGTCAACTTTAAGCAGCCAGTCTGGACATGTCGCGGTTTGATGCGGCTCCTTTAGCAGCATCCCACCCTGGCGGAGTTGAAGTGTAGCGCTGTTTGCGCCCAAGATGGCTGGTCACCTGAGTTGCGCTCATTCGTTTTACTGCGTCTTCCTGGATCCGAATTTTCAAGTGGCCACATACAGCTCACTTGCCGATTTCAGATTTGGGGGCAGATACGGATTGATCATGTCCCATAGCGTGGTGTAGCTCATGGCTGGCCGGGTGCTTTTGACGGGCCGAGTTGATCATTCTGTCTGAGTTGCAGGCAGGCTGATGACGGGATCATCGCAGACCGGCGCCAAGGTTTCCAGCGTCATGTATCGCGCACGCTGCACGGTCCATTCCTCGGTCTGCTCCATGAGGATGGCGCCGACGAGCCGGCGTATGGCAGCCTCATTGGGAAAGATCCCGACGACGTCTGTCCTGCGCTTGATCTCGCCGTTCAAACGTTCAATCGGATTCGTAACCGGTATGAAGATCCCGGTGCTGATGTTCGGCCCCGATTCTTGCATCAGGGTGTATGCTGCGAGCATCCGGGACAGAGGCACCGGGAGCACGAAGGTGCGGGCAGGCCGATGTATTCGATGAGCTGCGAGCTCGTGTTAGTAGCTGGCCGCCTCTGCGACTCGCCCGGTTGCGCCGAGAGCGCGAATCCGTAGTTGTCGTGTCGCCCGCCGCTCCCGCTTTTTGTCACTGGCAAGGGAGGCGCGCNGTAACCGGTATGAAGATCCCGGTGCTGATGTTCGGCCCCGATTCTTGCATCAGGGTGTATGCTGCGAGCATCCGGGACAGAGGCACCGGGAGCACGAAGGTGCGGGCAGGCCGATGTATTCGATGAGCTGCGAGCTCGTGTTAGTAGCTGGCCGCCTCTGCGACTCGCCCGGTTGCGCCGAGAGCGCGAATCCGTAGTTGTCGTGTCGCCCGCCGCTCCCGCTTTTTGTCACTGGCAAGGGAGGCGCGCATGCGACGCGTGATCGGCATCGATATCCACCGCACCTTCGGGGAGGTGGTGATCTGGGAGAATGGCCTGACCCGGCACGAAGGCCGGGTCGAGATGACCCGCACGGCCCTGGAGGGGTTCGGCAGGCAACTCAAGAAGACGGACGAGGTGGTGATTGAGGCGACCGGAAACTGCATGGCGGTGTCCCGGATCCTGTCGCCCTATGTGAAGCGGGTGGTGATTGCCAATCCGCTTCAGGTCAAGGCGATCGCCCATGCCCATGTGAAGACCGACAAGGTCGACGCCGGGACGCTGGCCAGCCTGCATGCGGCCGGCTACCTGCCGGAAATCTGGACCCCGGATGCGGCGACGGAGCGGATGCGCAGGCTGGTGGCGCGCCGCCATCAGGTTGTCCGGCACCGGACCCGGATCAAGAACGAGGTGCATGCCATCCTGCATGCGCATCTGATCCCGAAGTGCCCGCATGCCGATCTCTTCAACCAGCGCGGCCGCGACTGGCTGGCCCGCGAGCCGGTGCCGGAGGACGAACGGGCCGCGATTGCGCGCCATATCCGCGAGCTCGACCGGCTCGGAGAGGACCTTGCCCAACTCGACTGCGACATCGCCCAAGGTTCTTTGGATGACAAAGAAATTCAGCGCCTCCTGACCATCACCGGGGTCAATCTGGCGGTTGCCGCCGGGCTGATGGCCGCGATCGGCAGCATCGAGCGGTTCAAGTCGCCGCAGAAACTGGTGAGTTATTTCGGGTTGAACCCGCGCGTCCGCCAATCCGGTCTGGGACCCGCCCACCATGGCCGGATTAGCAAAGCTGGCCGCAGCCATGCCCGCGCCATGCTGGTCGAGGCGGCCTGGGCCGCGGCGAAAGCGCCGGGTCCGTTGCGCGCCTTCTTCATCCGCATCCGCGCGCGGCGCGGACATCAGATCGCCGCCGTCGCGGTGGCGCGCAAGCTTGCGGCCCTTTGCTGGCACATGCTGACGAAAGGCGAGGATTATCGCTGGGCCCGGCCCAGCCTGGTGGCCCACAAGCGCCGCGCCATGGAACTGGCGGCCGGGCAGCCGCAGAAAAAGGGTAATCGGCGTGGTGCAAGCTATGCCTACAATGTGAAGGAGCTGCGCCACCAGGAAGCCAAGATCGCTGAGCAAGCGGAGAAAAGCTACGAGCACTTCGTGGCGGCCTGGCGGCCACACCCTCCAAAACAGGGCGGGTGTGCGGCCGCCTCAAACCGGCAGGGACTGAATAGGCTGCCCGGTGACGCTTCCRGCCGACACGCCACGCTTCGCCCCGAGGTCGACCGCACTGCCAAAGAATAGAAGATTCCGGCGGAAAAGTCTTGTCGATCTCATCCGTCG
>NZ_LYUZ01000129.1 GCF_001679925.1 Leisingera sp. JC1
CCCGAAACGAAGAGCCTGGAACAAGGGCCGGATCATCGGCCAGAAACGGCCGCTTTTGCCGAAACAGGTCTGGGCGATCCGCGCGCGGCTCGAGCTGGCGGGCAACCTGCGCGATCTTGCGCTGTTCAACGTGGCCATTGATAGCAAGCTTCGCGGATGCGATTTGGTGAAACTGGCCGTCGCCGACCTGGTGAGGGATGATCGCGTTCGCGAACGCGTGTCCGTGATCCAGAGCAAAACCAAGCGGCCAGTTCAGTTTGAACTCTCTGAAAACACGCGGGATACCATTGCCGCATGGATCAAGTCACCGGAGATGCTCGGCTGCCGTTTCATGTTTCCCAGCAGGTTTCATGACCGCCCGCATATCTCAACACGCCAATATGGCCGGCTTGTGAGGGATTGGGTGGCCGCGATTGGGCTGGAGCCCAGCGGATACGGCACCCATTCGCTGCGCCGGACCAAAGCAGCGGAGATATACCGCAAAACCGGAAATCTCAGAGCGGTTCAACTTCTGCTCGGACATACCAAGGTTGACAGCACAGTCAGATATCTTGGCGTCGAACTTGAAGATGCGCTGAGCATCGCCGAGCAAATCGACATTTGAACCATCTTGGCGGGCGGCTCGTGCCGTTCGCCAATCCGAAGCGGACCTGCATTCGCATCGCAGCGGTGGGTTGGATCGAGCCCAGAAAGACTGATGCTGCGAAATGGTCGAATGACTGCTCTATTCTGAAAGCTCATCTGACAACCACGCCAATAGCGGCTTGGTCATAGGGTGCAGCTTACCGCCCGATCCTTGATACACCGCGAGTTCGGCGGGATGCACAACAGTTTCACGGCAGGGCCGGATCAACTTTCCCTCGTCTATCATTCCTTGCACCGTGCGCTTCCAGCCAAGGGCCACGCCTTGCCCTGCCACTGCCGCCTGTAGAACGATAGGAAAACTGTCAAAATGTGTGAACCGCTCACTTGTCTGGGCAACACCAAAGGCCTCAAACCAGTCCGGCCAATCCATCCAGTCCTGCGGGATGACTCGGTGGGACAAAAGTGAGTAAGCCGCTAAATCGTCGGGATCGAGAGGTAAAGTCGATGGATCAATCAAGCTAGGAGCGCAGACCGGAAAAATCTCGTCCGACACAGTGAAGGCCAGCTTTGCGGTTCCTGACGGCCTGCCTGTTGTTTGGATCGCTACATCGAACGGGGTTTGCGCCTCCGTCAACGGCTTGAGCGCACTCATGACGCGCAGCTCGGTGCCGGGATGCCGTTCATGAAAGCGGGCCAACCTCGGCATCAGCCAGTAAAACGCCTCGCAAAGCTGGCAATGCAGGATCAGTTCATCCGAGCGCCCATCGCCGCGAATATACGCCACCTCAGACGCGATACTGGACAAAGCTGTGCTGACCACCTGTCCCAATCTGCGCCCTTCGCCTGTCAGGAACACCGCACGGTTTCGGCGCTCGAACAAGGTGGTCCCCAGATCACTTTCCAACTGCGCAATCTGTTTGCTGATCGCTGTCTGAGTCATGCCCAGCTCCGCCGCCGCCAGCGAAAAGCTTTCGAGACGAGCCGCAGCCTCGAACGGCTTGAACCGTGATAGTGGTGGCAGGTTCCGCAACTGGTTATCCATGATCTGTGGTCATGCAAAGTGTTCTGAATCTCTTTTTTCTCAACGCATCATATATGATTTATGTCGCCTTGAAACATCGGCCCCCAATTTGGTGCCGATCCCGATAAATGGAAAGCAGGACACGCAACCGTGACAGTAGCGGCAAAGACTTATGACACCGAACGGGCTGTACTGGCTGTGGTGATTGCGGTTCTGGCCTTGTCGCTGGGGGACGCGATCATCAAGACGTCCAGTCTCACCCTGCCGCTTTGGCAGATGTATGTTCTTCGTTCCGCGTTGGTCCTTCCGATCCTATACTTGCTTGTCTGGAAGAATGGTGTCCGCCCTTTCGAGTCATTGGGATGGGTTGTTGCGCGAAGTGTTCTGCTGGTCCTGATGTGGTTGAGCTACTACGTGTCCCTCCCGCTCATGCCGCTCTCGCTGGCCGCTGCGGCCTACTACACGTCCCCGATCCTGATCACGGTGCTTGCCGCGATGCTGGCCCGCACATGGCCCGCACCACGCGCCCTCGTGGCGATTGCCCTCGGGTTCGGCGGCGTCATCCTCGTCTTGAGACCGGACACGTCGGAGTTTCAGGTCACAACGCTTTTGCCGGTTCTTGCAGCGTCCCTCTATGCCTGCGCGATGGTCCTGACCTCTGCCAAATGCCGCGATAATGATCCGTTTGCCATGGCGCTTGCGCTGAACATCGCGTTCATCATTGGCGGTCTGATCCTCAGCCTGTTTGCGGGACAGAAAGAATCGATCATCTTCGGATCGTGGCAACCCGTGGAATTGAAACTGTTTGGCATCGTTACAGCCCTCGCAGCCGTGATCCTGATCGGCAGTGTGGGTGCCGCCATCGCCTATCAGAATGGTCCCCCCGCGACCGTGGCCGCGTTCGATTACAGTTACTTGGTGTTCAGCCTGATCTGGGGCGGATTGTTCTTCGGTGAATTGCCGGACACGCTTTCTCTGGCTGGCATTGTCATCATTGTAGGGGCAGGACTTCTCGCCCTGCCGTCAAACAGAAGTAGAATTAACGCTAAGGATATATGATCTTGGAACTCGAACTCTGGCTTGCTTTCGTTGCCACCTATACCGTCATTTCAATCATTCCCGGCCCAAGCGTTCTTGTCGTCACAGGCTTGGCTTTGTCGCGAGGAACAAAAGCCGCGTTTCAGTGCATTGCGGGTGAATTGGTCGGCGGCGTCGTTCTTGTGGCGCTTTCCCTGTTCGGCGTCGGTGCCATTCTGGCCGCTTCCTCTGAATTGTTCCAAATCGTTAAGTGGGCGGGCGTTGTGTATATGGCGTATCTGGGTATTTCACAGATCATCCAAGCGCATCGGGAAGATGTAACCCTACAACTTGATGAAACATCGGTCAGCGGCATTTCCAGCGCCAGGGCCGGGTTCTTCACTGCCGTCCTGAACCCGAAAGCCATCATCTTCTACGTGGCATTTCTTTCACAGTTTCTCGATCCTACAGCAAATACCTACACTCAGTTTGCCATTGTCGTTGTGACTTCAGCGGTTATCGTCGGGGTCGTTCTTGGCGGGTATGCACTACTGGCCGCACAAGCTCACAAATCTTTCCAGAGTGCACAATCGCGGCGGCGGTTCGGATACACAGGTGGCGGGTTCCTGATCGGTGGAAGCGTATTTATGGCGGCAACTCGATAGCGACGAAATCTGCCATTTGTTGAACAGCTCACTGAAGGGGACATTCGCGAATTTGCAGCGAAGGTTTGAAAAGTCCCGCTCTTCGATGGTCGATCCACGTTGCGGCGAAAGGGAGGATTTGACTTGTCCTCTCGGACTGACTTTCAACGGCCGGTTTGGCGACACATGCTGCTTCACAGTGAAAACCACGCCGCACCCACGAGCGAATGCTGCGTCAGCAAACACCGGGAAGGGCAACGGCAGCAAAGTCCCGCCCTCAATCAAAGGTGCTGCTCCCGTTCATGGCCCCGCGCTTTTTGGTCCCATTTGCCAAATGTCAGATCGCGTCGTCGACGATCAGGCATGGCTTCCCTTGAGAGCAGGCTTCGACCCGTGCCCTGATCCGGAAAGCGGCCGCGAGGTTGTCCGCCGTCACCACCTCAGCCGCGGTGCCGAAATCGTGCAATGTGCCTCCGGCAAGGATCGCGACCTTGTCGGCGAATTTCAGCGCCAGGTTGAGATCGTGCAGCGCGATCAGCACCAGCATGCCGGTGTCCTGCGCCAGGCTGCGCACGCGGCACATGGCCTCCAGCTGGCGGTGCATGTCGAGCGCGCTGGTTGGCTCATCCAAAAGCAGTATCTGCGGTTCCCGCACCAGGCATTGCGCCAGGCCGACAAGCTGGCGCTGACCGCCGCTCAGTTCGGAAAGCAGCTCATCGGCAAGACTACCGATACCGAGCGCCTCAAGGGCCCGCTCCACCGCCGTCAGGTCATCTGCCGCCAGCCGCCAGCCGCTGACCTGCTTGCGGGCAAGCAGGACAGATTCGAAAACGGTGAGAACCGCTGTGCCTGTCTGATCCTGCGGCATGTAGGCAATGGCGCGTTCGGCGTCGCGCACGCCTTCCAGGCGGCACTCGCCGCACCCCGGCAGGATCCCGGCGATCCGCCGGAACAGGGTGGATTTGCCTGCCGCATTGGGGCCGATCACCGCTACGACTTCGCCCCCCCGGCAGAGCGGCAGGGAGACCTCCCGCAGCACCTGCCGCGATCCGAACCGCGCCCCGAGGCGATGGGTGCTGAGCGCTACCATATCTCTTTTCCACTTTTCAAAATCAGATAAAGAAAGACGGGAAGGCCAATCGCCGCGGTGACGATCCCGATGGGCAACACCGCGCCCGGCACGGCGATCTTGGCCAAAATTGAGCTGAGGGACATGATCAGCGCGCCGGTCAGGGCGCTGGCTGGCAGCAGAAAGCGCTGGTCCTCGCCGACCATCATGCGGGCGATATGCGGCCCGACCAGACCGATGAAACCGACCGTCCCGACAAATGCCACCGGGATGGCTGAAAGAAGCGAAACCAGAACGAGGGTCTCGAGCCGCAGGCGGCGCACCGGAATGCCGAAGCTCGCCGCGCGGGTTTCGCCCAGCCGCAATGCCGTCAGCTGCCAGCGCCGACGCAGGAAGACCGGCAGGGTCAGCGCCACTGCCAGCACGGTGATGGCCAGTTTCGGCCAGGTCGCCTTGGTCAGGCTTCCCATGGTCCAGAATACAACAGCGGCAACCGCCTGCTCGGCGGCAAAATACTGGATGATGGCGAGCGCGGTATTGAAGCTGAACACCAGCGCGATCCCCAGCAGCACGATGGTCTGAATTGAGGCGCCGCGCCGCACGCTTGCCAGATGGATGATGAAGGCCGTCGCCATCGCCATGACAAAGGCATTGGCCGCGACAATATAGTCGCCCGCCATTGGCACCAAGGCGACGCCGAAGGCAAGCGCCAGGGCCGCGCCAAAGCTCGCACCGGCGGAAATGCCCAGCGTGAACGGGCTGGCCAGCGGGTTGTTCAGAATGGTCTGCATCTGCGCGCCGCCAATTGCCAGCGCCATCCCGACCACCACCGCCATCAGCGCGGACGGCATGCGGATCGACCAGACGATGACCTGCATCTGCCTGTCTGCCTCGGCCGGCGCAATGACCGTGGCGAGCACCTCACCCAGCCCATAGCGGGCGGGTCCCGTCGCGAGATCGCCGAGCACGGCAACCCCCAGGCCAACTGTCAGCAGAAGGAGAATGAGCTGCCGCCTGAGGCTGAGCGCCCTGTAGGTGCCGGTGCCGCCAAGGGCTGCGGTTTCGGTTTGCATAGTCGTCATGACGGGCCACCGGAAAGGCTGGTGCTGTAGCCGGGCCGGTAGCTGATGGGCAGGAACCGGCGATGAAACTCCGCAAAGGTCGCGTCCGGGTCGAGATCGGCAAACAGCTCCGGGTGGAACCATTTCGCCATGATCTGAATCGCCGCAAACTCATACGGGCTGTTGTAGAACTGGTGCCAGATGCCGTGGAAATTCCCGGTCTCCTGCGCGGCAATGCCGGTGTAGGCGTCCCGGCTGGTGAACCACTCAAGCTTCCTGCGCGTCTCCGCCGCATCGGCGCCCGGTCCCAGCGGAATCCAGCGGCCGCCGGGGACATAGGCCTCCCAGTCGGCGCTGGTCACGACCACATGCTCCGGGTCGGCAACGATCACCTGTTCCGGGTTGAGCTGGCCGAAGGTGGCGGGAATGATTTCGCTGCCGATATTGCGCCCCCCGGCCAGTTCGGCAAACTTGCCGAAATTCTCGGGCCCGAAAGACAGGCAGCAATCGTCGGAATAGCCGCCGATCCGCTCGATGAAGACGCTGGGGCGATCCGGGTTGTGTTCGGCCAGCACGCCGGTGACCCGCGCAATCGCCTGATCGCGGAAGGCGATGATCTCTTCCGCGCGGGCCTCACGCCCCAGAATCCGGCCCAGCAGGCGGATGGTCGGCTCGGTGTTTTCCAGCGGATGGTGGCGGAAGTCGATGTAGAGAACCGGAATGTCCAGTGCTGCCAGCTTCTCGACATACCGGGCGTCCTCATTGGCACGCATCGCTTCGAGGTTGAGCAGAACCACGTCCGGCTTCTGGATGATGGCGGATTCAATGTCGATCAGGCTGTCTTCCTGGCCTTTGAAGGCGGGCAGCGCCGCCAGGCTTGGAAACGCCTCGGCATAACGCGCATGGGTGGCCGGGTCGGCCTCGATCAGATCGTTGCGCCACCCGGCCAAATGACCCGCTGGATCCTCGGGAACCAGCGAGGCGATCAGGTAGAGCTGCCGGCCCTCGCCCAGAAGAATGCGCCTGACCGGTGCGTTCAGGGTCACCTCGCGCCCGGCGATATCGGTGACGGTCATCGGCCTTTGCTCCTGTGCCGCGGGGTTTCCGCCGGCCAAGGCGCCCGGCGGGCCGGTCACGATCAAGGCCAAAGCCATCAGCAGGGCGTGAACAATGGATCTGCACGCTTTCACAATAAATTTCCTTCCTGGGAGAAACGGCGCAGCCTGAGCCACAGGCCAAGCGCCAGAAGGCACGACAGCGCGTAGAGGGCTGAGACCAGCGGGAACGCGGCATCCAGGCCCATGAACCGGGTCACGGTAACCCCGGCGGCGATACCGGCAATCGAAGCGCTCTGCTGACAGGTTTGCGCAATGCCCAGAACCGAGCCCTGCCGGTCACTCTGCGCAGCTGTTGAAATGAGGGACAGAAGAACCGGCGTGGTTCCGCCAAGCAACACGCCCCAGACAAAATAGAACGCTGCGAAAACGGCCACCGACTCCGTGATCCCGGCCAGATGGGTGACGGCAAGACAGCCGCCTGAAATCAGCACATTCCCCCCCAGAACAAAGGCGGGCGACCGCCCCTCGAACAGCTGCGCCCAGAAAGGCGCGGCCACGACAAAGCCCAGTGCAAGCAGGCCGTAGCTCAGGCCGGTCATCCAATGCTGCGCACCGAAAACCTGTGTCATGTAAAGGGCAAACGGAACCTGCAGCACCATGCGGCTGGCCAGCAGCACCCCCATCAGCATCAAAAGCCCCGCGACCGGCGCCACAACCGGCGGCGCGGCGATGGATGCCTGCGCCGGCGCCGGCCTGGCAGCGGCGGCCCCGGCTGGCGGCACCGGCAGGCTTGCCCAGGCGATGGCGGCGCACAGGGCGCAGATCATGCCCGCCGTCAGGTTGATGGCCGCGAAGGGCAGCGCGTCCAGGATCAGACCGCCCAGAAACGCCCCCGCCAGCGACCCGACATTGGTCGCCACCTGCAGCCACGCGAACAGGCTGGCGCGGTTGCGCCCCTCGGTGACTTGCACGCCATAGGCCTGGGCCGGCGCGATATAGCCTGCGAACGCCCCCTGGAGAAAGCGCAGCGCCAGGATTGTCCAGACATCGGACGCAAAGGCAATGAGCAACTGCGTCACCGCCAGCCCCGCAAGTGCGCGCACCATCATCAGCCGGTTGCCGTAGCGGTCTCCCATCCGCCCCCAGAAGGCGCTGGTGAGAGATATTCCAAGCATCGGGCACACATAGACACCAATTCCGGCGAGGCCGAAAACACTGCCGGAAGGGCCCAAGGCCTCGATATGGATCGGCCAGAACGGGCCGCTCATCTCCATCGCGCCCATGGAAACGAACTGCAGCCCGAACAGGAGCGCAAAAACAGACCCGAAGCTCCGGAACCCGGCGGAGACGTCCGTCATTCCGCCTCCGCCAGCGGGTTGGGCAGGTCATGCTCGACCCGGTAGTCGCGATAGCGCTCCAAATGCATCCGCAGCACCGAGCGTGTCGGCCAGGGGCTTTCCAGAAACGCGGCGCGTTCCTGCTGCCAGAACATGCCGGACGACACCCGCGGCCGCAGCGCGTCAAACGCCGCTGCGGTCTCTTCCCGCAGGATGCGCCACAAACCGCTGCCCCGGATTTCATACTGTTCGCTCAGGCACAGGGCCATCTCATGCAGATGGCAGACAAAGCAGGCGTCGATGACGAAAGAGCGCACGAGGCTGATATCCTTGTCGAATGAAGTGGGCAAGATCCCCTTCTGGCTGAACGGTTTCAGGTGGTAACCGCGCTCCTCCAGCAGCGGCGCGAAACTGCGGCCGTCCCCGAAATCCTTGATCAGCAGCTTTTGCGGCTGCCCCGCGGGGCCGAACAGCACCGTGCTGTTTTGCTGATGCGCCTCAAAGGCGATCCCGTAGAGCAGATACATCGTGAGCGTTGGCCGGATGACGGTGCGAGCGTAGGCACGGAAAAACGCCCTTACGGCCGCTTCGCTCTCGTCACCATTTCTGGCGATCAGTTCGCAGATCAGAGGCCGGCCGTCAGCCGGGCCAGCCGTCAGCAGCGCGGCGACGGCAACCGGCACAAGCCCGTCCTCGCGCGCCAAAGAGTCCGTATTGCGGTACACCACCGAAAGGAACCGCCCCGGATGCTCGTCGCCCGTCTCGGGATGGCGCAGGATCATGCCGACTTCTTCGGTGAAGATCTCCAGCCTGCCACGAAGCTCCTCCTCCTTGGCGACAATGTCCGAAATCAGCGCGCTGAGGCGGGGGCCCATATGGATCGACTTGGCCTGCAGGGTGCGTTGCTCACTGGTCAGCCAGACCGCCACCGGCAGTTTGATGAAGGGTCTGGGCTCCTGCGTGTCCGGCAGCATTGTCCGGAACGACATCGACGGCAGCGTCATGATCTCGGGGCCGTCCGGATCGAAAACGCCGGAGGCGATCTCGGCCTCGAATTCCCGGCACAGGAAATTGTCCAGATGCCACCGGTGGACCGGAAGCGGCAGCCAGTCGTCCGGCGATTTCCCCCGCGCCTTCAGACCTTCGGTCCAGTCGCGCCAGAGGCCCGGAAAGTTTTTTGAGAACCAGTCCGGATAGCTGCCGGCCTGCGGCATCGTTTCCACATAGGCCCAATCCCTCCGGAGCGCCGAAATGCGCAAGCGAACCCGGGCGCCAAACTCGGGCGACAAGGCCCGCACATCTTCGGGCGACAGGCCGGGCTTAGCCTTCCATGTCGGATAAAAAGGATGGCCTTCGAGGGCGCCCCACTGATCAAGCGCCATGGCCGCCAGATGCGGCGGCAGGCTGCGTTCAAGATAGGCGATGAACCCGGAGGCGCCTGCGGCGGCAATGTCCCGGCGCAGATCGGCGCTCCAGCTTTCCCGGTGACAGCGTGCCAAGACATCATTGCGCATGCTGTCGCTGAGGTCGCGCAACAGATGCTCCAGGCCGTCCTGCGCAGGCGTAATCGCCAGCGCAGGCGCAACTTCCGCGATCAGGGACGCGGCATCGTCAATCCGATGACAGGTGCCGGTGTCGTCCAGCACCTCGATATGTCCGCGGTTTTGCAGCGTTCCCGCCGGAGCACGGCGCAGATCGGTAAAATGCAGGACCCGGCGCGTCTCCCAGACAGGGAACCACGCCTGCCGGCCATCGCGTGCCCACAGCAATGCACCGGGGTCAAGCAGACGTTCGGCAAACAGGCAGCGGACCAGCCGGCCAAACGCATTGCGCGATGCATCCGCCCTCAGCCACGCATCGCATGCCTTGGGATCGGCATCCGCCTTGGTCATCATTGTCTCTTGCATCAGGCAGCCTCCGGCCAGGCGGCAGGCACGTAGTCCGGCATCACATCCGCCAGACCACCGTGATACCGGCAGGCCCATTGATAGATTTTCGTGATGGCGGGAATGCCCACGTTCAAACGTGCCGCCATCGTCACAAGCAGGGCCTGGCCAAAGGCGATGTCTTCGTGAAAGGCGCGGCTTTCGCGGTCGATCACCAGCCCCGCCCCGTCCGGATTGGGCACAAGCGGGGCCTCGATGCCCGCATAGGCCCGGTTGGTGCGCAGCAGCGAATACATCGTCCGGCCGTCTTCGATCTGGCCGCCATAAGCCTCGATCAGCTCCTGCCGCAGCGGCTTGACCGAGCTGAGATCGGTTCCAAGCCGCGCCGTTGCCGCATCGCGGATGGCCTGGTTTTCCGCGTCGCAGACCTCCAGCAATTCGGCACTGGCGCGCGGACAGTCGCTCCACCAGCAGACCGGTTCATCGAAAGGCTTGTCCTGCCACGGCGCGTCAGGACCGATCAGCCCGTACAGCACGGCGGGGTGCATCAGCGCGTTCCCCGGTGTCAGGGTGATTTCCAGAAAGTCATTCAGCATCGTGACCGGCGCATCGAAAAGCCGGGCAAGCATCCCGGAAAGAGCCGCACGGGCGGCAGCGCTTTCGCGCCGGTGCAGGGCCGCGAAAAGTTGCGATTTGCTGCCGCCCATACGCACCATCCGGCCCGGAACCAGCCCGAAGGCCGTATGGGGAACGTCCTTCATGCCCCAAATCACTACATTGCCATGCCCCTCAACGGCGTTTTCCGCAAGCCAGTCAAAGCCGCAGGACCCCGGGATCGCCCCCAGATAGACGGGTCTGTCCGCCGGAAGATGCGCGCGGATCCGGCGCATCAGCGCCGGCCGCGCCTGGGCAGGCTGCGTCACGATCACCATATCCGTGTCCCGCAGCGCCTCGCCCGGATCGGTGCCGGCATAGTCGGGCCGCGCGCCCACGGTCTGGCCATCCGCCGCCGTTGCCTGCCAGTCGCCGCTGCCCTGGGCCCATCCTCGGGCCAGTTCGGGACTACCGGTCAGGACGGAAACGGTGATGCCCGGCCGCTGCTTGAACAGCACGGCGTAGAGATGGCCGGTTTGGCCGCCGCCGCAAATCGTGACCTTCATGCCGCGCGCGCCTCTGCCGTCAGCCAGGCGTCTAGCCGCGCCGCCACCGCCGGATCCAGCAAGCCGCGCTCCGCCATCCAGCCGTCGTCGAAGACCGAGCCCAAGTATTTTTCGCCGCCGTCGGCAACCGGCGTCACAACCGTCCCGGTCAGCTTGCCCGAGGCAATGAACTCCAGCGCCTTGTAGATGGTGCCGCCGGTGGAGCCACCAACCATCAGCCCCTTGCGGCGGGCGATATAGCGCGCCGTCTCAAAGGCCTGGCTGTCGGTCACCTGCACGCCCTCGTCGATGCACCCGTAGTCGAGCACCTTGCCGACCTCATCGCCCTGCGGCGTCCCGGTTCCGGACTGGTAATAGGGATGCCCGGGCTGCCCGAAAACGATCGACCCCGCCGGCTCCACCGCGATCGTGCGCACGGCAGGGTTAATCCGTTTCAGCCGCTGGGCAATCCCGGKCATCGACCCGCCCGTCCCCACGCATCCGACAAAGGCGTCGATGCCCTCCGGAAGCTGCCCCAGAAGCTCATCGACAAATCCGGCATAGCCGTCCGGGTTTGCGGGGTTGTCGGACTGGTTCATGAACAGCGCTCCGGGCAGCTGCGCGCCCAGCTGTGCGGCCATGCGCTGGCGCTCGACCACGGCCACTTCATCCTCGCGGAAATCGCCTTCGACATAGCGGATGTCCGCCCCCAGCGCCCGCATCGTGCGGATCTTGTCCGGCGCCGCATGATGATCGACCACCGCGATGAAGCGCAGGCCGAACTCAAGCGCCGCTAGCGCCAGCCCGATGCCGGTATTGCCCGACGAGGATTCAACGATCGTCCCGCCGGGCGCCAGCCGCCCGTCCTCGAGCGCGGCCAGCACCATGCTGCGCGCCATGCGGTCCTTCATGGATCCGCCGGGGTTGTTCTTCTCGATCTTCAGCACCAGCACGGCGTCGCGGTTCGGGACGGCAATCGACATGACCGGCGTCTGGCCGATCAGCTGGGTTGTGGACGTATAGAGCATTTATGCCTCTCCAAGTGTGTCAGGGATGAGTGCCGGCTGCCCATTCGCGTCCGGAACCACGCACAGGCGGTTCGGCATCGGGTGGCGGTGGAATTCGTTTTCTAGGAGATCCATCTGGTAGCCGCCGGTGTTGGCGTAAACCAGAAGATCTCCGGCTTGCGGGGTCACGGGGAAGCTGAGCCAGCGGTTGCTCAGGACGTCCTCGTCCAGGCAGCTGTGACCCGCCAGATAGCCCCGGACGGGCTCTGCTGCGGCTGGCGGCGCTTGCGCCGGGATCAGGATCGGATCGACCAGATATTCAGAGGCAAACCAGGTTTCGCACGCGCTGAAACTGCTGCCTTCGGCAAAGATGACATACGCGCCAGCGCCCAGGGCCTTCACCCGGGACACCCGGAAGACGGAAACCGCCGCCTGATCCGTCAGCGCGCGGCCGGGCTCCATCGCCAGCACCAGATCCTCATCCGCCAGATACTGGGCAATGCTGCGGCCGCCGCCGGCCGGTGCCTGCAAAAGCCGGCGCAGCCAGTCAGCCGCCGACAGCGTGCCGCCGTAGGGGTAGCAGGACTCCGGAACCTTCCCGGTGCGGTAATCCTCCGGGACCTGTGCCGCCAGATGCGCCTCATAAGCCAGGGGGTCTACATACTGGACCGGCAGGCCGCCGCCAATGTCGATCATGCGCGCCGCAAAGCCCATTGCCCGGGCCTCGGCGATCAGGCCCGCGGCCTCCATCAGGGCCGCTGCGCGGGTCTCCCAGCGATAGCCGCTGACATGGAAATGCAGGCCTTCAAGATCAATCCTGCTGTCGCCGACAATGCGCGCCAGACAGTCACGGATGGCATCCGCCGGCATGCCAAAGCGGCTCGCGGACTGCCCTTCCGGACACAGGCGCAACAACACCCGCTGTCCCGCGCCATGCGCCGGCAGGCACCGCACAAGATCCTCCAGCTCTTCCGGAGAATCCACGGAGATTAGGGCGTTGCAGCCGATGAGCTCGTGATGGAACGCTTCCGTCTTGGCCGGGCCGGTCGCCACCAGCCGGGTGCCTTCGGCGCCAAGCCGCCTGGCGTCGCGCAATTCATACAGGCTCGAGACGTCAATGCCTGCCCCGGCCCGCAGGGCCGCATTCATGAGACCAGGCGATTTGTTCACTTTCGCCCCGTAATAGATCATGTGCTGGACGCCGCTTTCGTCCAGGACAGCCCTCAGCTTTGCGATATTCCCTGGCAGCTCATCGGGCCAGATCAGATTGAGCGGCGAGCCATACTGCGCAACCCAGTCCGCAAGGCGCCCGCTGCCGCTGGTCAGCAGCTCCGATATCTCCGGCCGCAGAATCGGGGACAGGCCCGCGCCCGGCTTTTGGCAGTGCAAGGTCATGGCATTACGCTCGCGATTTGTGACGGCGCATGGCCTGCCGGAACTGCGCAGCGCAGGCTGTCCAGCGGCACGTCGCAACCGGGCAGATCCTGGTGAAAGACATGGCGCGTCGTCTTATAGGGAAATTTGCGGCCGCTGCGGGCCATTGCAAAGATATCTGCGGGGGTGACGGTCTCACCGGGCCGCCAGCTTTCCACCTGCACCGCGTCGTATCCCAGCAGAACGGCAGGCATCACCGCCAGCCGCAGCCGGCGCGCAACGGCCAGCCGGTGGTGGCCGTCCATCACGAACAGCGCGTTCCTCTCCACTGTAATCGGGACAGTCCAGCGGCCGCCCAGCAGGATTTTTGCCTGCAGGTCTGCAACCCTGTCGAAATCCACTTCTTCCGTGGGGGTCAAACGAGTAGGCGATATGAGGGTATACTGCATTCTGGCCAGCCTGGGATTCACGGAAAGGAAGTAGACTGGCTATCCTGACAATTACAGTCGGAATACGCTGGCAGGGACGCTCTAGCCCGTTGAGGTTGAGCTGTCAACACATAGACCGGCAGTGCCAGATAACTTGGCTATGCCCAGTCAGGAAGTAAATTCCTTTCAGCCACGGCATAGCCGCCTGGATGGTTATTGGCGTCGGCGGCACTGAAAAATTTGTATAGTTCCCACAAGTTATGGAATAGAACACTGACCCATTTGAAACTCTGACCGAGAGGAGGGCTTATCTCCGGTCACCTTTTTACGGCACCAAAAGCGCCGTTGACTGATTTAGCAGGCCGCTGAATTAGTCAGGCCAGTGGGACGCTGTTCTCCGTGGTGGAATGAGTTCTCTCATCGGTCTTCCGGATTGGGTGGCTGGAAGCAGGCCTGCGTCCCCCCCTCCAGCCTCATTCCGCCAGCAACCGGGGCAGCCGGGCGAGATTTCCGGCTGCGAGCGTCAGGATGAAGCGCGACCGCACCCGTTCGACGCCGCGATAGACGGTCTGGGACATGCCGCCAACGGTCTTGGCCCAGCCA
>NZ_LYUZ01000130.1 GCF_001679925.1 Leisingera sp. JC1
GCGCACCTGGCGGCCGCCGCGGCGCTCCAGAGCGGGGATGCCATCCTTGCAGMGCGGCCGGACTTGCGGGCAGCGGTCCGCAAAGGCGCAGGCCGTCAGCACCGATCCGACAGCGGGCGGCACCCCGGGCATCGAGGCGGGAATACCGGGTTCGCCCAGCCGCGGGATCGAGGCCAGCAGGCCGCGGGTATAGGGATGATTGGGCGCCCGCAGCACGTCGCGGGTCGGACCTTCCTCGACCAGCATCCCGGCATACATCACCGCCACCCGGTCAGCGACGCGGGCGATCACGCCCAGGTCGTGGCTGACATAGATCATCGCCACGCCCAGTTCCTTGGCAAGGCTGCGCAGGAACTCCAGGATATGCGCCTGGGTGGTCACGTCCAGGCCGGTGGTCGGCTCATCCAGCAGCAGCGCCTTGGCGTTGCCTGCCAGCGCCATCGCCACCGCGGTGCGCTGCTGCTGGCCGCCCGACAGCTCATGCGGATAGCGTTCGGCAATGTCCTCGGGGCTAGGAAGGCGCACGCGGTTCAGCAGCTCCAGCACCTTGGCCTTGCGTTCTTCGCTGTTCAATGCAGTGTGCAGCAGCAGCGCCTCGTCGATCTGCTGGCCGATCTTCAGCGTCGGCGTCAGCGCCTGGCCCGCGTTCTGCGGGATCAGCGCAATCGACGACCCCCGCAGCCGCGCCCGCTGCTTCTCCGGCAGGGCAAACATGTCGTGGCCGTCAAACACCGCCCGGCCGCGGAACACCGACAGGCCGGGCTTCAGATAGCCCATCATCGCCAGCGCCACGGTGGACTTGCCGGAGCCGCTCTCGCCGACGATGCCGAGGGTCTCGCCCGGGGCCAGCTCCAGCGACAGCCCGCGCAGGATCGGCGCCTCGCGGCCGTCCCTGGCGGAGAAGCCCAACGAGAGGTCTTCGATCTTGATCAATGGTTCGGTCATGACATTCCCCTTACACGGCGACGGCGGTTGCGCGGTCCAGGCCCAGGGCCTTGCCCACGGCGTCGGCCAGCAGGTTGATCCCGATAATCAGCGAACTCAGCGCGGCGCAGGGCCAGAACACGCCCCAGGGTGCGGTGCTGAGCAGCCCTCGCTCCTGTGCCACCATCAGCCCCCAGTCTGGTGTCGGCGGGGTGGCCCCGAAGCCCAGGAAAGACAGCGAGGAGAACGCGAGCAGCATCCAGCTCCAGCGCATCGCGCCCTCGACCAGCAGGATGTCGGAGAGGTTCGGGAACATCTCGCGCGACAGGATCGGCCACAGCGCCTCGCCCCGGGCCTTGGCGGCGGTGACAAAGTCGCGGGCCGCCACCTGCATCGCGGCCCCGCGCACCACCCGCAGCACGGCAACGCCATAGAAGAAGCCCAGCGTCGGGATGATGGTCAGCGGCCCGGCGCCGCCGATCGAGATGATCAGCAGAAGGAACAGCAGCCACGGCATCGACAGGAAAGCATCCACGATGCGCATAGAGTATTCATCCACCCGGCCGCCGACGGTGCCAAAGAAGATGCCGGCAAAGCCGCCCCAGAGCGTGGCAATCACGGCAGCGGTGAACGTGACGGCAATCGCCAGCCGCCCGCCGTAGACCACGCGCGAGAACACATCGCGGCCCAGCGTGTCGGTGCCCATGAGGTGGGTGGCATCGGGCGCCAGCAGGATGGCGTCGGCGTTCTGCGCGGTCGGGTCGAACGGCGCGATCCAGGGGGCCAGCACCGCCAGCGCCAGGTGGAACAGGGTGAGGCCAAGGCCAAGCGCGCCGGAAGGTTTCGACGCAATTGTTGCAAGCAGATTCAGCATGTCAGTGCCCCTTCCGGCGCAGGCGCGGATCCAGGGCGAGCGCGGCGAGGTCCGCGGCCAGGTTCACGCCCACATAGATCACGGAGAAGATCAGCGCGATGGCCTGCACCAGCGGCAGGTCGCGGTCAAAGATCGCCTGGATCATCAGCGTTCCAAGCCCGGGGTAGTTGAAGACTTTTTCGACCACCACCACACCGGCCAGCAGCCAGGCAATGGTCAGCGCGATCACGTTGAGCGCCGGGATCATTGCGTTCGGCACCACGTGTTTCCAGATGATCTGGCGTTCCGGCACGCCCTTGAGCCGCGCCATATGCACGTAATCCGAGGCCATCACGTCAATCACCGAGGCGCGCATCATCCGCATGATGTGGGCGACCAGAACCGCGCTCAGCACCAGCACCGGCAGCACGATATTGGGCAGCATCTGCATGAAGCCCGCACCGGGAGAGACGATTGTGACAGCGGGGAACCACTGCAGCACGATGGCAAAGACATAGATCAGCGCGGTGGCGGTCACGAATTCAGGGATCGTCATCGCCAGCATCGCAGCGCCCGACAGCGACAGGTCCAGCGGCCTGTCCCGCCTGACGCCCGCGGCGATGCCAAAGAAGATGGCAAAGGGGATTGCCAGCAGCGCCGCCAGCCCGCCCAGCAGAGCAGTGTTGCGGAAGCGTTCCCGGATCAGCTCATTGATCGGTTTGCGTTTCTTCAGCGAATAGCCGAAATCGCCCTGCACGGCACCCGCCACCCAATCGCCGTAGCGCACCAGTGCGGGGCGCTCCAGCCCCTGCTGCTCGATGCAGCGTTCCAGCCGCGGGCCCTGGGCAAACCGCTGCAGGAAGGAGGTGCAGACATTGCCGGGCAGCGCCTCGACCGCAGCAAACATGACAATGGAGACAAAACCGATGGTGAAGGCCGCAAAGCCGAAGCGGCGCAGGATCAGGGATGGCATGGGCTGGCCCTTTGCAGGAAAGACAGAGGCGCGGCCTGTTTTCGGGAGGGGCAGGCCGCGCCAGTTTGAAGGGGGGAGATGCCCCTTGGGTTATGGATCAGGAGCCGGAGCCGTTCTTGGTCACGTCTTCATAGCGGATCGAGAAGCCCTCGACCGGCGGCAGGCCGCCAATTTTGGAAGACAGGACGCGGGTGATGTTCAGGTGAACCGGGATGAAGGAGCCGCCGGTTTCCCACAGCTCTTTCTGCAATTCCCCGTACAGCTCCTTGCGCTTGCCGAAATCCAGTTCGGAGCGGGCCGCGTCCAGCTTGGCGTCAAAGTCGGCCGAGTTCCAGGCGGTCTCGTTCCAGGCCGCGCCGGAGCGGTAGGCCTCATTGAGGATCTGGTCCGCCGGGCGCTGCGACCAGCCGGTGGCAAAGAAGGCTTCTTTCATCCAGACGTCACCCCAGTAACCGTCCGCCGGGGCCGGAACCAGTTCGATCTCGATGCCTGCGTCCTTGGCCTGGTTCTGCAGAACCTCTGCCATCTTCACTGCACCTTCCGAGATGTCGGAAACGAACAGCTCAACCTTCAGACCGTCTGCGTAACCGGCCTCTGCCAGCAGCGCCCTGGCGCCGTCCACGTCGCGGCTGCAGTCGATTTCCTTGCGGTACTGGTCGCCGGTCCATACAGGGTGGTCGCAGGACACGATGAAGCCGCCCTTGCCGTAAACCAGCTTGCCCAGGGCATCGCGGTCGGCGGACATGCGGATCGCCTTGCGGACGCGCGGGTCAATGAACGGCTCGGTCTGGGTGTTCATCACCAGACCAACCCAGCGGCCAGACGGCACCGATTGCACGGTGAAGTCCGGGTTATTTGCAAACAGCGGCACCTGCTCGGCGGAGACCGAGTAGACCAGATCGATCTGGCCGGCCTGCAGGGCCGCAACGCGCGCGTCCTGGTCGGCGATGGCAATCAGCTCCAGGTTTTCCACGCCGGCCTTGCTGCCGTAGTAGTTCTCGAACCGCTTCATGGTGGTGGTGCCCAGGGCGTCCAGACCGGTCAGCTCAAACGGGCCGGTGCCATTGCCGCTTTCACACAGCGCATCCAGATCGCCGCCGCAGGTTTCCGCGTCCAGCATCTTGATCCGGTAGTCCATGGTCAACAGCGGGAAGTCCGCATGGCTGTCCTTGAGCACAACTTTGACGGTCAGCGGGTCAACGGCCTCGACATGGTCGATGATGCCCATCACGCCCTTGGTGGGGCTGTCGATGGTCTCGGACTGGGTGCGCATCAGCGAGAAGGCGACATCCTCGGCGGTGAAGGCATTGCCGTTGTGGAAGGTCACGTCCGGGCGCAGTTTGAAAGTCCATTCCTTGGCATCCGGAGTGGCTGACCATTCCAGGGCCAGATCCGGCGAGGGGCGGCCGTCTTCGCCCTGGCGGACCAGGCGGGAATAGACGTTCTGGATGGCTTCATAGAACCGCTGCGGAGAGATCGGGTCCATCGACTCCGACCCGCCAAAGCCCAGTTCGTGCGGGATGCGCAGGGTTTCGGCAGTGGCGGCAGTGCTGGCCAGAGCGATGGCAGCTGAAAGCAAAAGCGACTTTTTCATGGGTCTACCTTGGGGCGTGGCCCGCTGGAATTGGTGGTGGCGTGATTGCCTGCCGCCGGAATTGCCGGATTGGGTGAAAGATTTGTGACGCCGGGGAAGGCAGGATCCGGCGGAGCCACACCGGATTTGCCGCGATGCCTTGTTTTCAAGGTGTTGGAGAAGACGGTCGGGGCAGCGAAGCCGGAATCTTTACAAAAGTTTCACGGGCAGCCCCCGAAATTCTGTGCTTAACCACCGGTATTTTCATCGTCAGGCCCCAAAAAACTAATAGGACGGCGGGATGCGGCACGACTCGAATCTCAATCTGGGCTGGCTTTCGGCCTTTGATGCCTCAGCGAGGCACCTGAACTTCACCAAGGCGGCCCAGGAACTCGGCCTTTCCCAAGGCGCGGTGTCGCTGCAGATTCAAAAACTGGAAAAGGCGCTGAGCGCGAGCCTGTTCGAACGGCGGGGGCGGCATGTGGTGCTGACCGATGAAGGCTATGCCTACCATCCGCATGTGCAGGAGGCGCTGGAAGCGCTCTCCCAGACGACCTCCAGAATGTTCTCCCGGCAAACCCGCAACAACGTTTCCATCGCGTGCTATTCCCCGGCCTTTGTCGAATTCTGCCTAACCCCGCTGATACCGGACATGATGCGGGACATCCCGGAACTGGAGCTGACGCTGACCATCGACTACCAGGCCAATCACACGCGCTTTGACAAGGATGATCTGGTGATCGGATACGGGTCGGGAGATGCCGCGAGCTTCGTGCCCTTGGTGCAGGAAACTGTGACGGCAGTTTGCACCCCGGCCTATCTTGAACAGCATGGCGGCAAATGGGGGCAGTGTGTGCTGATTGAATGCGCCGGCCCGCGTGTGGCCTGGCCCCAGTGGTGTGCAGCAACAGGAATAGCCGGCCCGCTCGACGGAAGGGTTGTTGAGGTCAATTCCCTGGCTGCCGCGATACGGCTGGCCCGCGCCGGGGCCGGAGTTTCGCTGGCGGCCAAACCATTCATCTCGGAGGACTTGCAGAAGGGCGCATTGGTCGAGGCCTTCCCGGGAAAATACTTGCCGGGCAAGATGCACGGCTTTGCCGCACAGCAACTGGAGAATGCCCGGCCCATAGCCAAGCGGGTGGCCCGCTGGCTGCTGGAGCGGGCAGGGCGCAGTCTTCCCAGCTACCTCTGACGGAGCCCCGTTCTGGCCGGAAGGCGCTGTTTTCCGGCCAAAGTTGCTGGAAAAATCCGCCAGTCGGAAAAAATTAAGGATTGCTTTGCCTGTGCAGTGTAACCTTTGTGCTTGGGTTTTCCCGTGAGACAAATTGAGAATTTTATTCTTTGCCTTCCCGGCTGCGCAGCATGCGGTATTAAGTTCCTTGCCCCGCGCTGTCTGCAGAAAAAGAGAGGAATAGCCCCGTGAACCTCAAGAATGCAGTCCCTTTAGCCTGCCTTTGCCTCAGCCTGCTGTTCAGTCATGCCGCCGGGGCCCGCAGCCTCGTCATCGGCACAATCAGCGACGAGACGGTCAAGGAAACCCGCATTTTTTTGCCCTTTGCCAAATATGTGGCAGCGCAGCTTCAGGATGAAGGGGTTACGGCGGGAGAAGTCAGAATTGCCCGGAACATTGCCCATATGGCGGAACTGCTGAGCAATGGKGAGGTTGATGTCTTTGTTGACAGCCCGCTTGTATCGCTCGCGGTCAGGGCAAGATGCGGCAGCCGTTTGGTTGCGCGCAGATGGAAAAAGGGTGTCGCCGAATACCGGTCTGTCGTCTTTGTCCGCCGGGACAGCGGCATCCAGTCGCTGGAAGACCTCAAGGGCAGGGTCATCGCCTTTGAAGAGGCCTTCTCCTCCAGCGGTTACATCCTGCCCCGGCACACGATTGCAGCGCAAGGTGTTCAGCTCACCGCGATGAGCGGCCCGCGGGCGGAGCGGCCCGCCGAGGCCACGGGTTATGTGTTTTCCGGGGATGACGAAAACACAATCGAATGGGTGCTGCGCGGGCTGGTCGATGCCGGCGCCATGTCGCTGCACGGGCTGAAAAAACGCGCCGGAGATGATTTCGGCAGCCTTGACGTGCTTGTCCAGACGGAAAGTATCCCGCGGCATGTGGTCAGTTTGTCTCCTGGGGCATCCACTGAGTTCACTGCGGCGGTGCAGGCGGTGCTGATCAGCATGGATCAAAACGATGAAGGCCGCGCGATTCTTGAAAATTTTKAAAGAACGACGAAATTCGATACCATACCGGAGCAAACGCTGGACATGCTGGAAGAGTTTGAGACGCCGGTGACAACCCTGATTGGCGGCAATTGAGTTTCGCATGTCTGGCCTCAGGACAAAACTGGTGGTCTACACGGTTCTGATCGTCTTTGCGGTTGCAGGGGCGGTTTCGGCCATTTCGATTACCTTAGCCCACCAAGCATCAGTTGCTGCGTTCGAACGCCATGCAACGGTGCTGGCAAAGACTCTGGGCGAGGCGGTTCTGGAACCGTTGTATGAGCTGAATGTCAAACTGATGCGCCAGCAGGTGAGCTCGGTCCTCGCCGGTGAGAGTGCCTTGCGGGTGATGATCCTGGATGCGGGCACGCGCGTTCTGACCGATGGAACCGATGAAAATCCGCTGCGGGGAAGGGAGTTCAACGAACCCTATCTGCGGCAGGCCAGAGAACGCGCTGAATGGGTCACCTCGCTGCAGGACGGCGTGATCCGGGTTGCCGGACCGGTGCAGGCAACGGCGGACCGGCGGCTGGGGTATGTGGTGCTGGAATTTTCGACCGCGCGGCTTGACGCCGAATGGATGAAGCATATCCGGCTGACCCTGCTCCTGGCCGGTGTCTGTGCCGGTCTTGCCTCAATTGCCGCTGTCGTCATGGCCAACCAGATAACCCGGCCGATCAAGAAGCTGACGGACTTTGCCACCAGTATCCGCCTGGGCAGTGCCAAGCGGGAAGTCCCTGAGTGCGGCCACGGTGAAGTCGGCCGCCTGGGAGAGGCTTTCACCGAGGTTTTGAATCACCTGGACCGCAGCAATACCGAACTAAAGGCGCTTGCGAATTCGCTGGAGCACAAGGTGAAGGAAAGGACGCGGGCTGCTGAGGCGGGGAGCAAGGCAAAGTCCGAGTTTCTGGCGACAATGAGCCATGAAATCAGGACCCCGATGAACGCGGTGCTGGGCATGGCCTCGCTGCTGGAGGAAACCAGCCTGGACGAGGAGCAGGCGCTGTATGCCAGGACGATCTCCGAATCCGGCGAAGCGCTGCTGGGCATCATCAACGGGATACTCGATTTCTCCAAGGTAGAGGCCGGGAAGCTGGAGTTGCGGACTGCGCCGCTTGACCTGGAGGATCTTCTGAGCGGGGTGGTCCGGATGCTGGCCCCCAATCCGGCGGAAAGCCCGGTGGCGCTGCGGCTGGAATACGATCCCCAGGCGCCGAAGGCTGTCCAGGGAGATGAAGGACGGATCCGGCAGGTCATTGTGAACCTAGTCGGCAATGCACTGAAGTTCACCGAGGCTGGATCGGTAACGGTCAAAGTCACCGGCCGGGCCGCTGGTGGTATGGCGAAGCTGCGGATCGCCGTGAAAGACACCGGGGTGGGTATTCCCGAAGACAGTCTCGAGAAGATCTTCACAGCGTTTTCCCAAGGTAACAGTTCCGCCTCCCGGAATTTCGCAGGAACCGGGCTGGGTCTGGCGATCGCTTCCCGTCTCGCGCATCTGATGGCGGGCGGTATTGAGGTCGAGTCCGTGCTCGGGAAAGGGTCCACGTTCACCTTCACATGCGCCCTTGCAACAGCTGAAAACCTGGTGACGGGATAATGCGGTATGCAAAGCCGAAGGCCTTGGCGTGGCAGGGTTCGGGAAAATCCAAAAGCTGAACTGACCTGTCCGGCAGACCCGGCTGCTGAAGGCCGTGTGCCGCTTGGATTGCGTTTGCAGTTGTTGCTAGTGAGGCCATGCGGCAGGTGGAGGCAGGCGTGAATACGCTGAAATCCGATCAGCGTATCCCGACCGTCACCATTCTGATGGCTGGCGGTTTCAATGAAAAATTCATCACGCCGACGGTGATAGTGAAGGAGACCGGGCTTCACCTGGCACATCTCTCTTGACACAGGGGTGTGCATCAAAATCCCCAAACTGTGCAAGGTTGTGCCCAATTGGCAATAAAATCAGAAAATGGCGATCCCTTGAGGACTCGAACCCCAAACCTGCTGATTAGAAGTCAGCTGCTCTATCCAGTTGAGCTAAGGGACCGCTTGGCGCCAGTTATGACAGGCTGCGGCCGGGGGTCAAGCCGCCGCGCGCAGATCCAGATGCATAAAGACCGACCACGGATCCTCGGCGTAATCGGCAAACGGCGGGCAGGGGACAAAGCCGAAGGATTCATAGAGCCGGCGCGAGGGCAGGAAATCTTCGGTGGAGCCGGTCTCCAGGTAGATCGCGGCAGCCTGACTGCGGCGGGCAAGGTCCAACAGGAAGCCTAGCATGGCACGGCCTGCACCGCTGCCGCGGGCCTCTGTCAGGGTATGCATCGACTTCAGCTCGCGGGTTTCATCACCCAGGTCCTTAAGCGCGCCCATGGCCAGCGCCTGACCGTCCCGGCGCAGCAGAAAGAACTGCACCTCCGGCCCCTCCAGGCCGCTGATGTCCATGGCGTGGCAGCTGTCCTCCGGCGATTGCGCCGCCATCTGCGCCAGGTGGCGGCGGATCAGGGCGGTGGCCTCGGGGTCAGAGGGGCGGGCGGCGGCGATGTCAAAAGCTGTAGCGGTCATTGTCCGGATCCCTTCGGGCTGGCTGCGCCAAGATATCACCCGGCCTGCAGCAGATGGCAATCGGGCAAGTGTTCTGCCACACCCGCTGACACAGGATGTGCCCGTTTTTTGGGCAATGACAAAGGGTCAGCCGTAAATGCCCGCCCAGGCGGCGGCCTGGGCGCGGGCCGCTTCCGGCGGCAGGGCCAGCAGCAGCAGGGCGCCGCCGTCGGAGGCGGCGAGGATGTGCAGCTGCGGAGAGACGGGCAGCAGCAGGCAGTCCGGTTTCGGCACCGGCATCCGGGCCGAGGCGGGGCGGGCTGCCTTTGAGGCAAGCGTCTGGCGCACCGCTTCCAGCCGGGTGCGCAGCGCCTCCGGCCCGCCGCCTCGCATCTGGCCGCTGTCCTGCGGGCAATGCAGCCAGGCTGCGGCCTGCGGCAGCGCCCGGGTGCGGAACTGGTCCAGGCGGCCGCCGCTTGCCGCCGCGAGGGTGGCGGCAAGAGTTTCCGCGGAACAGGTGCCGGTGCCCTGCGGTGCAGGGCAGGGGCGGCGGCGGAAGCTGAAACCCCCGCCCTTGCTGCCCGTCTGCAGCCGTTGCAGCCGGGCGGCAAAGAGCTGGGCTGCAGCCTCCGGGTCATCAGCGGCGGAGGAGGGCTCCGCGCTGTCCGGCAGGCTGAGGCCCGCAATCCGGCGCTGCGCCACGGTGAGGGTGGCGGCGGCGCGGCTGTTGATGCACAGGGTGATTTCGCGCGGCAGCACAGTCTCGCGGATTTCGCGCAGCACTGCGGCGGTCAGGCTGTCACCGGTGCCGGATGCCGCGTCGCAGGCGGGCTGGGCCAGCCTGACCAGCGCCTGGTGCAGGACTGAGGCGCCGCCGGGGCTGGCTTGCGGGGTCTGCTGCGCGGGTATTGCCATCACGTCCCCCCGTCCTGACAGGCCAGCATCTGCCGGGCCGGCGCGGCCAGACGGGCGGCGGCATCCGCATCGTCGCAGACACAGAGCACCGCATCGCCGGAGCCGTCAGAGGCGCGCAGGAACAGCCGCGCTTCGCCCGGGGCGAGCAGCAGCACATCATCAGAAGGCGCCGCTGCCACACCGCCGGCCTGGACCGCCGCATCCAGCGCCAGGAAGCCGCGGCGGGCCTGCTGGCAGAGATCGTCGAGGTATTCCTGCGGGTGGCCGCTGCCGCTGCTGCCGCGCAGCACGATGCTGGCGCCAAGATCGCCAAAGGCCGCCAGGCGGCAGCCGGGCTCAAACTCGCGCAAGGCGTCGAGCTGACGGGCCAGGGTCATGGGCAGCCCCAGCGGCGGGGCGGACGTTTACAAGGCGCGTGTGCTGGCAGCATGGCGGTCTCAGTCTCCGTCAGAAGGGTTTTCGGGGCGTTGGCTGCGGCGGGACGGCGCCGAGACCCGGCGCGGCATCACACGGGAACCGTCACTTGCACCTGCGGCGGCAACCTGCAGCTGCGGATCTCGCTGCGGGCCGCTGTCGCGCATTCCGCCAATGTCCAGCACATCCGCCCGCAGCTGCTGCTCAGGCTGCAGCGCTTGGGCTGCGGTGGCAGACTGGCCCGGCGGGCGGGGGCGGTCCGGCTGGGACCAGTTCAAGAGCAGGTCGACCAAATATTCGATGAATCCATCGGCGCCGCTGGTCTTCCAGGCCTCCATGTCATCGCCCGCGGCCAGCGCCTGGCTGAGCGACAGCGGGAACACCGCGTTGAAACCATCGCCGGTTTCCTTCTGCACCCGGCGCAGCACCCGGTCGCGGTCGCGTGGGGTCTTGAGCTTGTCGAAATGGGTGATCAGCAGGGTGCTGGGGGCGTCGAGGCGGGCGGAGATCTCCTCCCAGGCGGCGGCCTCGGACTGGCGCCAGGCCTGGGTGGCATGGGTGCACCAGATCACGCTGTCCACCTCCGGCAGCAGGTTCTGCCAGACGCTGGTCGGCATGTTCGGATCGGAAATCCCGGGCATGTCGATCAGGTCGCAGAGCTCCAGCGCCTCGGCTGGCAGGGTCAGGCGGATCAGCGCGGTGGTTTCCAGCGGCACATCGTCCAGATCCTCCAGCCGCACCGGTGTTTCACTGCCGTCGGTGCCGGTCAGGCGGGCGCCCTCCACCCCGTGAGAGATCCAGACCGGCGGCAGGCGGGTGGCGGTAACGCGGGTGGGCAGCGGCTGCTGGCCCACCAGCAGGTTGGTGAGAGTGCTCTTGCCGGCGCTGAATTCGCCCATCAGCGCCAGCCGCGGCTTGCGGGCCGGGGCGGCCGCCGGAGGGAGGGCGGCAGAGGCCGGGGCGTGCTGGGCAGTTTGATAGGTCATGCTGTGAAACTCCTGAGTGTTTCCAATGCAGTGGCAGTTTCAGTCTGGCGGCGGCCGGCCTCGTCCCCGGCGAACAGGGCCTGCATGTCTCCGCCGCCGCGGCGGCAGGCGGAAATCTCCAGAAGAATGTCGCGCTGGTCGTCGAAGAAACCCTGGAGACGGGCGAGGATGGCGGCGCGGGCATCTGCTGTCTGCACCGTCTTGAGCTGGGTCATGAAATCCTCTGTCTCGCCTGCGATCAGCTTGCGGAACTGCTTGGCAAAGGCCTTGTAGCCGCGGGTGCGGCGCCACCAGGAGGCCCACCAGCCGTCGTTGAAATCCAGCGCAATGGACTGTGCCAGCGCAACCGGGGAAGCGGGCTGGGGCACCCCGGGCACTGCCAGCTGGATGCCCTCCACTGCCGGGCCGAAACCGTCATAAAGCAGCTCTGCCACATCCTGCACCGCAGCCTCGTACCGGCTTTGCGCGGCGGATTGCAGGCGGCTGGTCATCACGGAGTAGGCAGAGCGCAGCAGCATCCGCAGCCCGGCCGGGTCATATTCCCAGTGGCAGTCCTCCCCCCATTTCTCCAGATGGTCGACCAGCGCGTGGGTGGCGCGGTCAGTGAAGGTAGCATGGGCCCGGTCAGCGCGCTCCCGGAAGGAGTCGAGCACCTGGCCGGCCTCTTCCTCCAGCGCGGACATATGGGTCTGGCAGATATCCTCGAAGGCTGTGCGCACATCGTGCATGTTGGCGCCGCCGGTGCTGCCCTCGCCCTGCACCATGACCGCATTGGCGGCCTGCTGGCCGGTGGCTGCGGTGGTGGCGGTGGCGGCAATGCGCTGCAACAGCGGTGTGCCAAGATCGGCGACGATCCGTTCGGACACGGCGCGGTTCAGTGCCGGGAGGCCCGACAGCTCCCACACCATGTTCTGCGGCGTTGCCTTGGCGTGGGAGGCGTTGACCGAGGCCTCTGCCCAGTTCAGGAGCGCGGCGGAGCTGGTCGGATCCATATCCTCCATCCCGCCGGTCAGCACCTTGTTGGCCCAATAGGCGCTGCCAAAGATGATTTCCGCCTCCTGCGGCCCATGGTGGGCCTCCAGCGTCTGGCGGATGCTGGCCTCGATCTCGGCGATCTGGTTTGCCGGGTCGGCCAGCTCGTCGATGCGGTTGACGAAGATCACCACCTCGCGCGATTTGAGGTTGGAGATCATCCGGATCAGCCCCATGTCGACCGACGTCAGCGCCTGGCCCGCCGACAGCACCACCACGCAGATGCGGCTGTCACGTATCGCTTGGATGGTGATCTGCTCGCGCATCATGAAGGTGTCGTTGACACCCGGCGTGTCGCGCAGGCAGAGACGGTGCGGCACGCTCTGGCAGTTCAGGTACAGATCGGCGGCGCGCGTGATGTCGGCAAAGCGGCCCTGTTCGTCCACCGCACCCGAATCCTCGTCGTCGAAATCATCGCCAAGGCAGATGTAGCGTTCGATCAGGTTCTTGTCGAAATAACCATAGTCGTGCTTCTGCCCCATCAAGAGTTCGAACTTGCGGCCCAGACGCTGCCGGGAACGGTCGCGCATTTCCTCGATCTGGGTGCGGATTTTCTGCAGCTCGCTATCGGCGCCGGCGCGGCCCGCCATTTCGCCGATGCGGCCGCCCTTGGTGGTCAGCCGGTCCCATTCCTCTTCGGTCATGAACTGGAAACAGGCCTTGTTTTCGGTGCGGGTCTCGCCCGGCTCCAGGTGCAGGGAGGTCACCACCGAGGTCCAGGGGTTCACGTCAGAGGGCAGGAGGTCGGCCCAGCCCGCCATCGCATTGACCAGCGAGGTCTTGCCGGATTTCACCTGTCCCAGCAGGGTGACGCTGGGCTCAAAGGTGCCCAGTTCCTCTTGCAGGCGGGCAAGGCTGCGCTGCACCCGCTCACCTGACACGCCGTGCAGGGCGGAAAGTGCGCCGTCGAGCCGCCGCGCCTTGCGGGCAAAGTCCGCCAGCGGTTCCAGCCCGGCGCTGAGGTTGGTGGGTCGGGCGGAAGCGCGGATGTCGGTGGCGCTCTCGATCTGGTTTTCCATGTTCATGGCGGGGCCTGTTTGATGTCCTGCTTTGGCGTCGTGGTCTGCTGCCCGGCTCGCGGGGCTTGGGGCTGTGCGCCTACCCTGGCGGCTCTTCCATCAGTTCCTTTTTCAGCTGGATCAGCAGGGTCACCGCGTCGACGGCTGCGTCCTCGTCCTGTTCCAGCTGGCACAGCATCAGCATCTCCTCGCCGTCCTGCGCGGCCTCGCGGGCGGCCTCGACCGCGGCGCTGGCAGGCATTGCGTCGAGCGATTGCGACAGGCTGCGGATCATTTCCATGCATTGCGCCAGCACCGGGGCGGCCTGCGGGCCGCCAGCGGCCTCGGCCTCGGCCAGCATCGCCTCGGCGCCGGATTGCAGCTGGTCCAGCGCAGCCGCCAGGCTGGCGGCCTGCGGGGCGGCGGCAATCGCCGGTACAGGAGGGGGGGCAGAGGCAGGGGCCGGAACGGCGGCGGCGGTCTCAGCCGGCAGGCTGCCGCCGAACTGGCGGATCAGCAGTTCGGCCTGATCAACGGCGGAGGCGCGGCCCTGATCGACCTGGCGCTGGATGGCCTCGCTCAGCTGCCTGCCGCCGCTGGAGCGCCACAGCCCGTCCTGCGGCGCCGCAGCGGTGCGGGCGGTCAGCCCTTGGATCGCGGCAACCGGGTAGACGCCCAGAA
>NZ_LYUZ01000131.1 GCF_001679925.1 Leisingera sp. JC1
CACCTCCCGGGTCGTCAGGCCGCTTGCGCGCAGCCTCAAGGCTTCTCTGATCTTCCTCATCGGCAATCTCGCCATTGGGTCCCTCCCGCTCTCAAAAGAGCGAAAGGCTACCCGCCACGTGATTGCTCAGCACCCCGCCAAAGGGCTCCGCGATCTTGTCCGCGAGCCCCGGAATCTTGTCCGCGCTAAATCGGAATGGTTGTCCGCGTCAGATTGGAATCCTTGTCCGCGCTACCCCGGTGCGCGCACAGTACTGCAACAATCAAGGGTGTTTCTGGCAGGGCGGTTATTGGGAGGGCGGGCACAAAACCGTCACGGACCAGAACCTCTCGGCCAGAAAGCGCGCTTACGGCCAATGCATGGCCCAGAAAGGGTATCAGTCCCTCGCCGCGCAAGGCTGCACTGGCAAAATCAGAGAAACAGTCATGCGGACTACGCAGGGGCGTTACCCTCGTCTGACCTCAGAGTCGTGCACCGTCGGCATGTCTGACGGGACGCTCAAAGTCTACACGCCATAACAATTATCAATCAAAACAAAGGGCAAGTTCTATGAACAGTCAAAAAACTGGCATTGCGCTGTTAATCGGTGCCGTCATCCTCGCGGTGGTCGTTTTTTCTCTCAAACCCCCAAGCGGACTTGGGGAAGCTATGATGCGGGTCTCCCAAAACCCCAACGCGATGTTCCTGAAACCTCCAGTCTTTTACGGCGGTCTGGTTGTCGCCGCCATCATGGCCATTTTCGGTCTGGTCAAACTGACCGAACGGGATGCCGACCAATAACCTCTCACCCAACCACCCACATAAGGAGTTCCTCATGGGTATTTTTGACGATGACGACGGCGATCTCTTTGGCAGCAAAAGGAAGCCCTATTCAGATTTTGACAAGATCGGCGGGCACTCGGGGATTTCCGATGCCATGTCTGGCACCAATCGCTACCGCACTGGCGGCCATAATCACGGCCTGAGTGTCGGTCAGCAGATCGCGGCAGATGACGCCTCCAACGACATTGATGCGCTGTTCGTCGGCAAGCCCAGCGGCAAAAAGAGCTTCTGGTAACGCTCCCTTCACTTACCGCGCTGTGCTCCGGGAACCCGGGGCACTTTTGATTCCAAAAGGAAAAAGACTATGCAATCTACAAACACTCATTGCGGTTTGAGCAGAACCAGCGCCATTGATCGCTGGATGGTCACTGAAAGCAGCCCCGTTTTCGTGGGATCAAGCCAACTGGGCACACTCTCTGAAATCAGCAGTGACTGGACGGCCCGGATCATCATCGCAAACGCCATTTACCTTAATGCCGTCAACATCCTTGATGATCATCAGGCAGATGCGGTGGTCAGAGAAGCGTTTACGCATGGCGGTGATGCCGGACAGCGCGCCCTTGCACCAACATATGCCAGGGTTTATCCCAAGCTTGAAGCACATGAACTGCCGTCACAGATCATGTCGCGGGTTATGCTGTACTTGTTCTCAATCAATTGGACAGTGGTGAAGCCTTTTCCAGCATTCAAGCCCGCAAACTTTGACCCACTGGAACCGTCCGAAATGGTGATCATGCTGGAGCAATATCCTGACGGAGATTACAGTATGGCGGTGGGTGGTCTTTCCACATCTGACACCCTTGGCGCAATCAGCATGGAGGTGAGCCGCTTCGTCATGACTGGCTTTGCCGATGTGGATCACACCTACTTTTCAAGTAAGAGCGCTTTGGTGGAATGCGCGGGCATTGCGCAAAAATACCTCAAAGAAAAATGGGGGTATGACTTCTCAGTGGAAGACAAAACCTGAGGCTTGCTCAAGCTATTGCCAAAAAAGAAAGGGAGCTGACTGTTCAGCTCCCTTTTTACGTGCAGGTTTGCGTGAAAGCTTTACTTGATCAGCAGATCTTCCTCGGCAGCGCCCCCCTGAATGGCTTCTTTGAACCATCCCGGCTGACGCCCGCGACCGCTCCAGGTCAAAGCAGGGTTTTCAGGGTGGCGATACTTCGGCTCAACCACCTTTTTGACCTTGGCTCCTTTAGCACCGAAAACTTCGTCAATGCTGACACCCAGTTCTTTGGCTTTTGCGGTCAGAACGTCACGGGCTTCTGCCAGTTTGCGGGCCTCAAAGGTTTTGATGGCTGCGCCAACTTCCTTTTCAAGAGCCTTCAGTTCTTCAAGAGACATATTGTTGAGATCAGTCATTGCCTGTCTTTCGCTGTGCATGATTTGAATGGGGTGTGCCGGTAATAACGTACTTTGTCCAGCTTGAAAGAGTTAAAGGCTCAAGGTCAATCGAGTGCATCTCAATAATACCGCCAGTGTGTCCCGTTGGTAATGGGGGCGGGTTTCAAGAATATCTTGGAACCCTGCCACGTGGCGAACGCGGGGGTAGCAAGGACAAGGGCGCGCAGGTGATTATTTTGGTCCGCGAGGAATGGTGATCAATTCGGAGAATTGAGCAGCAGGGGAAAATAATCTCCTGCGTGGGCGAAGCCTTTACCTATTGACCGCGCGAGGGGCAGCGCCCCTGAGCACTAAACAGTAATGGCGCAACTTGTTTGCGCGTGCTGCCAAGCAGCACTGGGGGAGAGGCAACGCCTCGGCGGGGGTATCCCCCGATGGCCAAAGGCCATGTACGGCTGCGCCGTCACTCCAAGCAACGCGGGAGTGACGGCGCTCGGTTTGCCTCCTTCACCGCTGTTTCTGAGAGAAAATGACAAGTGACGGGCAAATGACGCTCTGAGACGCGAACGGTCTCACATCATTTCTGATCATTTCGTCGCGGGATAATCGGCTTGCCGGTATACTCCCCTTGAAACCTGGAAAGAGGACATGCTGTCCATCTTTCCCGAACCATCTCATTCCATTTTACAAAGGAGACCTGCATGATCATGGATCATCTCAAACCGCCTTGAGCGGCCTGTTCACGAAACAACGGCATCACGCCGTTCATGCTGCACATCGCAGCCATACCCTGAAATCTCGCCTCCGGGCGTATTTCTGCCCATTGGGGCAACAGACATGAGCGCCAAGGGCGCATATCTGTCTGGGCCAATTCCCGCTCCTGCGGACCGTCCAGCCTGAGGGCTGCCGGTTGGCCATCAACACTAAACAATTGCAAATAATAGAAAGAAAAGGAGATGGACAATCTCACTATGGACTTGGTGCGTCTCACCAAGCGTAACCGTGATGGGTCTTTCGGGACTCAAAAGAACCGCCAACGGGGCCTGACGGCCATGGCGGGGGAACTCAAACAACTGGGCTACACGTTGAAAACTGCCCGCTCGATCAAGCCAAAGCATGTGAATGCCCTGGTTGAGCATTGGCGGGATACGGGCCTCACTAAAGCCACCATCCGCAACCGGATGAGCTGGCTTCGATGGTGGGCGCAGAAGGTGGACAAGATCTCGATCCTGGACAAAGACAACGCGACCTATGAGCTGAACGATGAGCGGACTGAGCGCAGCAATGTCGCCTTCAGCCTTCGTGTTGATCAACTGAATGCGCTGACAGATCGGCATGTGCAGGCAGCTGTCATGCTTCAGGCGGCCTTTGGGCTCCGCCGGGAAGAAGCTATGAAAATCATTCCGAAGGACGCGATCAAAGCCGTTTGCCTGAAACTCAAGGGAAGTTGGACCAAGGGTGGACGCCCGCGCACCATTCCCATCACGTCACAGCATCAGCGCGTGGTAGTGTCGGCAGTTCGTCAGGTGGCGGAAGATGGCAGCCTGATTCCAGCGGATCGAAGCTATGCGCAGCACCTCCGCGTTTACGAACGCCAGGTACACAAAGCCAGTCTGACCCGCGCCCACGGCTTGCGCCACAAATACGCACAGGCCCGGTACGAAAAGCTCACCGGAATGAAGTGCCCCATCAATGGCGGCCCTGAACGCTCCCTCATGAGTGAAGAGCAATATGAGTTGGATCGCCAAGCACGACAGCGGATCTCCAAAGAGCTCGGCCACAACCGTATCGAGATCACCGATGTGTATCTGGGTCGCCTTCTTCAGGGAGGGTCCGCACTATGTTCGTGAGCCTGTTCATCATCTTGGGGCAACTCATCTGGCTGCTTGCTATGGCCGCACACGCTGTCATGCACGGGCTCGTCCTACTGCTCAGCAAGCTGATCCGATGAAAGGGCTGTCATCTTTAAGCTGTGTCTCGTATCAAGGAACCACCCTAGGGCTTTCCTTGGGGCATCGCGATGCTCCTCAACAAGAGGAGTATTGTGATGAAGATGTTGAGCAAGCGGCAGGTGACTGAACTGGTCCTGTATTCACCTCAGCACATTGCACGTTTGGAAGCGGCAGGCCGATTCCCTCTTAGGGTAAAGCTGGGCCACAACCGCGTGGGGTGGGTTGAGGATGAAATTTTGGATTGGCTTCAACAGCGCATCAATGTCCGCAATCAACAACACTAACTCTCCTTGGCGAGAGCGAGGGCTGGCCGAGAGGTCAGTCCTCTTTTCACTCCACTGAAAACGAAGCCAGAAGGCAATAATCTACTATCAATGAAAAATATTGTGTGGAAAACAACCGCGGAACTCTGTAGCAATTTGATGTGAACATATTTGATATGGTTTTTTCTATGACCGACACCACCGAACCCATTGTAAGAACTGACCACTCTGAAAATGCTGCCCATCTAAACTGGTGGTGGAATGAGGTGCTTTCACCCCTTTTCACGTGGATGGGAGAGGTAATTGGAAGTCTTTTTCCTTGGGCGCTGCTACTGGTTTTGTTCGCATCAAAAGATGTGAGAATCTCCCTGATTTCCCTAATGAGACGCTTGGGAGATGCCAATGAAGTGCAAATAGGTGGTATGAAATTCAACCTCACCAATCAAGAGTTTGAGTATTATTATGACGCCTACTCAAAGAACCGCAGAGAGAAGCTCATAGGTATTTTTGACGACATAACGTGCCAAAAGAAGTTGGTTGAGAGCTTTGAAAATTTTGTCACCTCAAATATATCAAAATCCCTTGCGGAGAGGGGGATTGAAGAGTTCCGGTCAACCATACATATCATATCTCCACACGATAAAGAGTATTTGTATCAATTAACTGAGTATTACCCGGAATCAGAAGCGATGCGAGGTGTAACAAATCGCGGCCGCATGACCTCGATAAGATTCGGAATAACAGGCCGTGCCATTCGGGATGGTAAACCTCACTATGATGGGCATATTCGCCCTGCACAGCTTATTTCCTTGTGGGGAATGACACGGGCGGAAGCTGAAAGTGCAGGTAAAGGCGAGCTTTCAATGCTTTCCATGCCAATATTGAACATCCATCACGAACCTGTTGCCTGTGTCTTTGTAGGTGTAAAGGTTAAGTTTGCATTCGGTTCGGATGAGAATTCAGGTTCAGGGGATACTATTCAGAGTTTTGTTTCTTCGAATGAATGGAAAGCACTATCCACAGTCATCATCGATGTTCAGAAAGAGGGAGCCCAACGATGGAGTTCGCTGCGGTAACTTCAAGCGAGTTCCATTTTTTCTTCAAACACTCCAAGTATTTCCTCAATACTACCTACTTTGTCAAATCCCATCATCTGCAAATGCCCGTCCACCTCCAACTCTGACCAGTTTTCAGAGTTCACGTGAATTGCATTTAAACCAATGCTAAGCGCGGGTTTAATGTCATGCTTGAGACTATCACCTATCATCCATGAGTGTGATGGGTTAATATTGTTGCCTAAACAGAAATCTCGTAATACGTCTGGTGTCTTGAGGCTGACAACTTCAACGGCATCGAAAAGACTATCGTCGCCAGAGCAAAAATGTTGGATCTTTCTCAATTGTGACTGCCTCGGTCCAGCGCTTAGCAAACCGATTTTAAAGTGCCTTTTTAGCCAATGAATGGTTTTCGCCGCTCCTTTAAAGGGGGTAGGGTTAGAGGTGAAAACGGTTCGCGCCATTTCCTCCACTTTCTCCACATCCAAATCAGACGATAAAGGCTTGAAGTGCAAAAGGGTCTTTGAAAATGACTTTGGGAAACGCTCTTGACTGTAACCTAAAGATTGGAAGAGCTCCACATCGGTCATTCTCTGAAAAATTTCCGCTTCTTCTGGACAAACTCCGAGGTCAGCCAGCTCTTTTATTAAGTTCTGCCTTGCCTGGTTGTACAGGCACTCAATATCCCACAGGGTGTTATCCCCATCAAATATAACCCACTGCTTCATATCGCTGTCTTCACCTTGTTCAAAGTTAATTCCGACACTTAAATACTCCAACATTACACTGCTTAGCATTCAGTAATCGTCATCTCATTTACTTTGCCACAAGTTGGGGGTTTGGCCAAAATATTACCTCTTATTTCCACGGAAAACACGCAGAGGCTTATATTTTATCATCTCTGAATGATGGAAGAAGGACTGACCTGAGATTCCAGCCCTCTTTTTTTCCTCAGGCAGCCCTTTGCCTATCCGATACCAATTCGACAAAATCAGAAAGTGACCAGAGCCATTTTTGCTGATCAACAGTATAGCTTTTCGATATTTTTGAAGGGACGACAAGTTGAACTGAAGATTCTTGCATTGTCGTCGTCTGGGAGACGGATATTGCAGGCTCCAAAGTGACAAGATGCTTCGTTGGAATACGTTCTGCTTCAGGCAAAACCTGAGGCCATCGATCCTTACATGTCGATTTTGCGGCCAGCATGGTCAATCTGCCCACTGGGAAATGCTTATTGTTGTACTCATCCTTCCCCGGGAATACGTAATCCGGCTTTTTACCTTTCTCTGTTTTTACCTGACGGTCATATTGAATCCCAAAGCTGTCGAATACTGCACACAGATGGTTCTCAAAGGAATGCCCCATGCGAGACTTGCGGCGGTTTTGTACGCCGAGAGAGTACTTGATAAATGCATCCACATCGGCAATGCCATCAGTTACCCAACCGCTTTCAATGTCGCGTGCGACGATGCGATTTTCCAAACGGCGGAACATGGCTTCTTCATGGTCAAGCCATGCAATCAAAGCTGCGTCGGGATCATCCCTTGCATCAATTTCGGGCAGTGTCAGACGAGCAAGGTCCGAAAATTCGGCTGTGCTCGGGAAGCTGAATCCGAAGCGGTCAATGATAGCGTCAATCGTGTTGGCATTAGGGTCTTCATATTCGATGCCGATTTCATCGAGTATGAGGCGCGCAACAAAATCAAGAGCTTCTCTGTCAGTTCCTTCAATTTCGTGAACGGCAAATTCCGGGAGCTCTGCCTGATGATCAAGCCCAAACAGCCACATAAGCTGCCTCGCTATCGCACTCCCCAAAGGCACAACAATAAACAAAAGCGTATCGTCCGGGCGTCTTGCAACAAAAAGACGATCACCTTCGTTCATCATATGAGTGATGGCATTGGATTGGTAGTAAAGACGCCATTCAGGGCTGCGGTGCGGCTGATTTGCTCTCGCATCATACCACGACAGGAGCCCGTCTTCCCGGATTGTCTCCTGTTCATCTGAAAGCCAAATAAACTTGGCTTCAAAGCGATTGCCTTTTTTCCGTGGCTGATCGCCAAGAATACGCATCAGTACCTGACCTTGGTGCCCGTCACCAACTTCATGCTGGTTTGATTTGGGCGTTGCATCTACCCTTGTCAAAATTTTTGTACCTGCACCTGTGAAGTACTCTGAAAGAAAGCCCTTGTTCATAATCCACTCACTTCAAAATATGTTTCGTTTCCTAGAAGCCATTGCTCGCAGTCGCTGATCAATTCTTCAAAATTTCTTTTCGTGCGCCCCTTTAAAGCACACTCCCAAACACGCCCTTGCCTCCAGCCCATTTTGGCCAGATCAAGTTTAACACGAAGATCTCTATTACTGTTGCCTTCGATTTTGTCTCGCCAAAAATCAGGGCGCGTCGCAGGCCACTTGAACAGATGGCAGTCGTGGCCATGCCAAAAACAGCCGTTGACAAAAATCACGGCATTCAATCGAACGAAAACCAAATCGGGCTTTCCGGGAAGTCTCTTGTCATTCAAGCGATAGCGCAAGCCTCGCGAGAAAAGAGCTTTCCGCAACAAAATTTCCGGTTTGGTGTTTGCCGAGCGTATGCCCGACATCATTTCAGATCGTTTTTGGCGAGATACTATATCAACCACTTGCCGCGCTCAGGGTCATTTCCTTTTGAACTGGCAAGTCATGTTCAAGCGCTACAGCTTCCTGAATATGAGGTTTCATCAACTGTGCAACAGCTCTCACGACAGGCACGACCACGGCATTACCGAACTGTCTATAGGCCTGTGTGTCTGATACAGGAATTTCAAAGCTGCTTCCTTTAGGTGTATCAAATCCCATGAGACGTGCGCACTCTCTGGGTGTGAGGCGACGGGGGCGATCCCCGGGTTGATTAACCAGAATCTCTGAACCGTCTTTGTAATAACGCGCAGACAATGTCCTCGTAACATCCTCCGGACCAAACAGGGAATAACCAAAACCGTTCCCTGCACTTTGGTGTTTTTCCTTGTACCCCTTCAGGTAGCCCCAGAGCTTTTCTGACAAGGTATATTTTTCAGGTACTGATTTTTCCAGAATATCTCCCAATACCGGAAGGTTTTCCGTTGGTACACTCAGGTCTTTGAAGTTAAACTCAGATTTTTCACGGAAACCAACGATAAAAATTCTCTCACGTTTCTGAGGCACCCATGGGTCAGAACTGATTACGCGAGTATGTACTTCATATCCCAGTTCTTCCTTGAGAACATGCATGATTGTGGCGAATGTCTTGCCGCCATCATGCCGCTCCAGATTTTTGACGTTTTCCAGGAGGAAAACAGAAGGCCGATGATGTTTGATAATGTTTGCCAGATCATAAAACAAAGTGCCTTGTGTATCACACAGAAAGCCATGAGGTTTACCCAGGGAGTTCTTTTTGGAAACTCCGGCAATCGAAAACGGCTGGCAGGGGAAGCCTGCGAGCAAAACATCATGCTCTGGCACCCTTGCAGGGTCTTTGGCGTATGGACGAACATCTTCGGCAAACTCGTGCTCTTCGCCGTCAGGGTAGTTCGCAGCGTAGGTTTGTCGTGCAAAGCGATCCCACTCGGCAGTAAAGACACATTGCCCGCCCAGTTCTTCAAATGGAATCCGTATCCCACCGATACCTGCAAACAAATCAATAAACCGGAAGCTTGGCTGACTGGCGGCGGTTTCGGAACAACGCTCTTCAATCGCTCTTTTCAGGGCATCAATGACGAGAGCCGGAGCTTTCTTTTCGGGAGTGTCTGCTTCTTCATAACGTCGAACTGTTCGCGAGGACCTGCCTATCAGCTGCGCTGTTTCGTCAATGGTAAGTCCTGCCTTCTCGCGCAAGGCAAGGAAGCTGCCTGTATCTGTCATGGAACCTCTCGCTGGGTGTTTTTTTGACACTATGTCATTTTGACGCCCAGTGTAACACAGGAAAATGTGAACATAAAGCGAACATGATGGATTTTTTACCTTTTGTTTGTGGCAAGGATTTTTACTTGTGCGCGGTCACGTCCCCTCATCAAGCTCGACTTCCCTAACAGCTCTCAGGTCACGTCAGGAGCTTCTATTGGTTCCAGCCATAAAGCTCCATGAAAAGCGGGATTGTCCCGCTTGACCCATCGGAGCATTTACCATGAAAAAACTGTCTGACGCTGACATCGCAGAAATCGCACTCGAATGTGATACGGACGTTGAAACCGTCCGCCAGATTGAGGCTCGCGTTGACGCTGCACCTGAAGCTGACGAACAAGCCGACCTGGTTGTCACGGAATCTGAATTCCGTGGCCGGATTGCCGGATAACGGTTGGGGGGACTATCCCCCCATTTTTTTGTGCATTCTCTCCACTAGAACCTATAGCGCGTTTCGAAGCTTTGAACTGTGCACGCACATCTCGCGCCTGGTCTCAGATGATGGGGATACTCATGGGGATGCCGTATCCCCTACGTCTATCTCCTACATGTTCAACCCTGTTTTCTTATGAGTCGATATGAGTCTTACTACTCCAAATTGCCTATTTCGTGATTCATGCACTTCATGAGGGTGCGCCGGTTTGACTGTTGGGAGGTGTCTCATGCGCCTGGAGGTCTATCAGGATTTTGGTCTGCAAGAGCTCAATCTTGAGCTCGCCGGAGCTGACAGCATTGGCCGTATCCGTGTGGCGGATAGCGATGAGGTTGTGGATCACTGCATTCAGCATCGCTTGCAGGTCGTCGCCAATGCCATTGACAACATCTACCTCGAGCAAGGCAACGACATGGGATTACGCGCTGAGCAAAAACGCCAGCTCCTGACCTTTGACCAGTACCTGAGCACCGTCAAAGGCATAGACAGTATTCGCTCAAAGCTGGCCGATGCCGAACGGGATATGCCATTCCAGGGCAGACGAATGGGAAACCCCGTTGAAGACAAGATTGCCGCCAAGATCATTGAGAAAAAGACAGGCTATAATGCAACTGAGAACTGGAAGCTGGCCGATAAAATCAATGAAGCCCGCCGCAAGCTTTACTCCCAGTACGATGCCACCACCTTGCACCTAGCACGCAACTTTAATCCTCATGTCCATACGCCTGATCGCACGGGCTACCTTCACTTCATTTCAGGGCAGGATGCCGCCTTTATGTCTGCGCTCAAAGAAGCGCTGCCTGTCACGCCCTCGATCTCAGAAATCCGCCGTCACGCCTATATCACAGGCGGCTCCGGTTCCGGCAAAACAGAACTTCTGAAGCAACTGATCCATGCTGCCTATCACCGCTTCGACGAAGCGACGATTGTCATAGATCCTCACGGCGATCTGGCTGAACAAGTCGCTCATTGGGAGATGTTCGTGGATGATGACCGGTTGATCTACATCGATCCCTATTTTGAAGAAGACCACGTGCCCGCCTTCAATCCGCTGGTCGTGCCTGAGGGCACATCCATGCAGCAACGGGAAGTCATTGCCCAGCAACTGGTCAATGCCTTTGAACAACTTCTGAAAGGCTCTGGCGGCGACAGCCTGACCGTGAACATGCGGACGGTTTTGATGCCGTGCATTTTGACTCTGCTGGATCAACCGGGCTCTACCCTTGCCGATCTCCAGCGATTTATGAACGACCGGCTCAATGAAGATCTGGTGGCGCTGGGGGAGCAGTCGAACCGGCGCGCGATCCGGGATTTCTTCAAGTATGATTTCTCGGGTGATCCGACATTGAGGCCATCAAAAAGCGCGATCTCAAGAAAGCTGCAAAGCCTCTTCAATACCTTTGCATTTGATGAAGTGGTCAACAGCTCTACAAGCCTCGATCTTGAAAGGGCCATCAATCAAGGCAAGGTCATCCTCTTCAATCTCTCCAAAGGGCGGATGGGCGATGAAGCCAGTGAAGCCTTTGGGCGGTTGGTCGTAGCAGCGGTTCAGGGACTGGCCTTGCGCCGTGCGGATGTTCCCGAATACCAGCGCACCCCTATCAATCTTTTCATTGATGAATGTCAAAACTACATCGCGCCTGCCACGATGCAAATTCTGGAAGAGGCCCGGAAATATGGCGTCAGCCTGACACTGGCTCAGCAAGTGGTTGGCCGGGGCATGTCTTCTGAGATGCAGACGGTGGTGCTCAACAACACCAACGTTAAAGCCGCAGGAAGGACGCCTGAAGATGATAAGCTGGCCAAAATCCTCGGAAAGACTCAAGCAGATGTACAGGCCCTTAAAACCGGCCACTTCTGGATGAAAGTCGGTAATGGCAGCACGTTCAAGCTTGAAGCCAACAGTGACCTAGTTGGAGATGGTGTCAGCATGACACCGGACCAATGGGCTGAAATCAAGCAGCAGCAGCTTGGCTATTACCGGAACCTGAATGAGACCGTTGCACCGCCTCCCGCCAGCGAGCCCATCCCGGATGATGGCAGCCCCATGGCATGGTGAAGCTGGATACCTTGGGCCGCCGTAGCCGCTTTGAACGAAGTCCTACAGGCAAAAGGATGCGCTTGACGCCGCGCGATCAGGAGATTCTGTCCTGGCTGTATCGCTATCGCTACCTGCGCCATGATCACTTGATCCGTATCTTTGATCCCAAGTCGCCCAAACGCTTTGCTGAGCGGCTAGGTGATTTGTTTCATGAGACGGGCTTTATAAACCGCCCTCTGCTCCAAGCGCCCCTATTTGATGCCCGCGCCACACCGATGATGTATGAAATCAGCAACAAAGGTGCCGCCTATTTAGAAGCGCTTGAACTGCTCCCGCATCGGGCCGTCACTTTCTCGCGTCGCCCTCGAGACAGTTTCAATCCGCAGATGCTGCACACGATAATGATCATTGAAAGTCTGCTAGAAGCTGAGCTGGCCACGCGGTCAGAACTGGATCAGCGATTTGTGCCTGTAGATGAAATTTTGGCGCGAGCACCAGAAGCTACACGAAAGGCCAGGAACCCTCTGGCGCTACCCGTCAGAATCGACGGGCGGAAGACGCAACTGATCCCTGATGCGCTCTACGGCATTGAGTATCAAATCAACGGGGAAAGCCGCTACCGCTTCCATGCGCTGGAATGCGAGCGCACGAGCCCGACTTATCGTTCGGGCACCGCTACCTCCAGCACCAGAAAGAAGCAAGCCGCCTATGCTGCGGCGATTCAAGCGCAGGCGTTCAAGGCCTGTTGGGGCATCCCCAATCTCGAAGTCAAAATTATAGGCCATGACTGATTAACCTTGATGACAAACAGGAGCTAAACCAATGGATGTCATACGGAAGGCAATGGAACTTGAGATAAAGTACAAGAGCTGCCTGGACAGCAAAATATTTGCAACAATCCCAAATGAAGACGAGCGTGAACTATGCAAGGCAGCAGCGAGACTGTGCGACTATGACAAAGACCAGTTTTATGGCGCTCTTCAGTACTTGCTGTCTCGGTAGGTAAGTGGCCGCGCATACCTGAACATAGGAGCTCGCTTCGAAACTCAGCGATTTATGAGACTAAAAAGAGACTAAACCCGCTGTGGGGTTTGCTTATTATCTCGTAAGTCCTTGATTTTTTTGGAGGCGAGTACCGGAATCGAACCGGTGTACACGGATTTGCAATCCGCTGCGTCACCACTCCGCCAACTCGCCATCCGTGGTGTAAGGCGTGATTAATCACATGCCCGGGGCTGGCGCAAGAGGCCAAATGCCATTGCTTGAGCCAAAAATTGCTTTTCTTTCCGGAAGACTAGAATTTCATTCAGAAGCGTTCCGGTCAAGGCTTGCAAGACGGATGGCTGCGGCGATCAGGGCCGGGGCTCCGGGCAGGGCACCGGCCACGGGCAGCACTGCTCCGCCGAAGCCTGCGGTGCCCAGGGCTTCGGGAAGGTCTTCTTTCACGTGGTCGCCAGCCTGGGCGAAGAACGGCAGGCAGATGGACCGCACGGGCAGGGGGGCGGCAGCAGATGCGAGGCGCGGGTCCTGCTCGATGTAGCCCAGCGACACGGCGCAGCCCGGCAGAAGCGGGCCGAGCCGGACGGCGAAATCCTCGGCGGCCTCTGCAGCGCGCGGGCCGCGGGCGGAGCCGTGGGCGGCCAGCAGCAGATTCAGCCTGTCCAGCGGCCAGTGCCTATCTGATGCTGCCTGTTGCACAGCGCTTGCAGCAAGATCCGGCAGGCCGCTGTCCAGCCCGAACGGTGTGGCCATCCGGTAAGCCCGGCCCTGCAGACGCCCCGGCAGCACCTTGCTGGTGAAATACCCGCGCGACATGAAAAACGGATAGACCACTGCGCCGTCCTCCATCACCTGCTCCAGCCGGCCGGGAGCTGCGAGGGTGGCAGAGCGGACATCCCAGCCCGGAAGATGCGCGGCAACGGCCCTGGCAGTGGCTGCCAGATCCGCCTCTGCCGGGCCTGGGGCAGAGGGCTGGCCGTGAGCAGTGAGCACGGCGGTTTGCAGGGTTTCGATCACGGCGGTCTTCCGGTGTTGTGCGCGGGCGGCGGGGCGGTTGGATTGTGCTTTTATTTGGGGGGCTTGGCGGGGCTTTCGC
>NZ_LYUZ01000132.1 GCF_001679925.1 Leisingera sp. JC1
ATGTAATAGGTCTTCTCTGCGCCGCCGTCCTTGGCCGGGCCGGTGATGATGTCGCCGATGCAGGTCTTGCCCTTGGTCAGCTCACCCAGTTCCGACGGGTCCGGCAGCACGGTTTTCAGGAATTGCAGCGGGATGATTTCCTGGCCGTTGTGGATCACCGGCTCGATGCTGGTCATGCCGATGTTCTGCAGCACGGTGACGTGGTTGATGTAGGCGTCGCCGAAGGTCATCCAGAAACGGGCGCGCTCGATCTCGGGGAAGTGGGTCGACATCGACTCCAGCTCCTCGTGGTACATCAGGTACATGTTCTTCTTGCCCACGGCGGGGAAGTCGAACTCGTACTTATGGGTCATCGCCGGGGATTCGATCCAGGCGCCGTTTTCCCAGTGGCGGGCCGGTGCGGTGACTTCGCGGATGTTGATTTCCGGGTTGAAGTTGGTGGCAAACGGTTTGCTGTTGTCGCCGCCGTTGCAGTCCAGCACGTCGATCAGGCGGATGCCCTCCAGCTTGTGCTTGCGCACCCAGGTGGCCATGATCGAGGTGACGCCCGGATCGAAACCGGCGCCCAGGATCGCGGTCAGGCCTGCTTCCTTGAAGCGCTCCTGATAGGCCCACTGCCATTTGTATTCGAACTTGGCCTCGTCTTCGGGCTCATAGTTGGCGGTGTCGAGGTAGTGAATACCGGCCTCGAGGCAGGCGTCCATCAGCACCAGGTCCTGATAAGGCAGGGCCAGGTTCACCAGCAGCTCGGCGCCGGTTTCCTTGATCAGCGCCACGGTGTCGGCGACGTTCATCGCGTCCAGCTGGGCGGTGCGGATGGTGACGCCGGTGCGTTCCTTGACGTTTGCGGCGATGTCCTCGCATTTGGACAGCGTGCGGCTGGCCAGGGTGATCTCCTTAAAGATCTCCGGGTGCATGGCCATCTTGGTGACCGATACGGATCCGACGCCGCCGGCGCCAACAACCAGAACCTTTTCCATGTGTTTGTTCCTTTGCAGAAGGGGCCGAGGCCCCGGTGTTCCGATGTGCCCCTGGGTCGTCTTCCGGGGGGCGGCTTCAGTCGAAATAGGTGCTGCCGGCCAGGCTGTCCTTGTAGGCGGCAATCATCTGGCGGCGCTCCGCGGCGTTGACCTTGCCGGATTTCACGGCGCGTTCCACCCGCTTGCGGAAGGTTTCCAGGCACTGGCGCGGGTCGTATTCCACATAAGACAGCACCTCGGCGATGGTATCGGCCTCGGTCTCGTGCTCGATATCAAAGCCGCCCTGGCCGTCCAGCGAGATGGTGACCACGTTGGCATCGCCAAACAGGTTGTGCAAGTCGCCCAGCGTTTCCTGGTAGGCGCCGACAAAGAACACGCCGATCAGGTAGTGCTCGTCCTCGCGCAGGTCGTGGACCGGCAGGGCATTGGAGGTGCCGTCGGCGAGGATGAAGTGATCCAGCTTGCCGTCGCTGTCGCAGGTGATGTCGGTGATCATCGCGTTGCGGGCGGGCATTTCGTTCAGGCGCTGCAGCGGCATCATCGGGTGCAGCTGGTCGATCGCCCAGACATCCGGCAAGGACTGGAACAGCGAGAAGTTGCCCTGGTAGTGGTCGGTGAAGGCGCCAAGGGCGCTGGCGGCCTCTGTCAGGCTGTCATCACCGCGGGCGGCGGATTTGAACAGGCCCGCCAGATACAGGAAACCCTGTTCGGCGCGCGACAGCTGTTCCAGCCCGATCTGGCCGCGGCGGAACAGCGCCCGCAATTCGTCCCGGTAGTAGATCGCGTCGTTCAGCGCTTCCTGGAAGCGCGGCGCGCCGATGTAGGCCTCCACCGCCATCAGGTCCGAGACCAGGTGGTGGTCGTCGGGCTGCACCTCCGGCTTTTGCGGCGCGTCGTACAGCGTGGCGCCCAGCACCTCGAAGATGAAGATGGAGGAATGCGCCACCACGAAGCGGCCGCTTTCGGTGACGATGGTGGGGTGGGGCAGACCCGCCTCATCCAGCGCATACCGGATGGTTTCAACGATATTGGTGCAGTATTCGTTGACGGTGTAGTTGACCGAGTTGTCGTCCGGCCGGCGGGCGCCGGTGTAGTCGACGCCCAGGCCGCCGCCGAGGTCCATGTGAGTCAGCGGCGCGCCCATGCGGGTCAGTTCGACAAAGAAGCGGCAGGCCTCATCCGCGGCGCGGCGGATGTCGAAGATGTTGGGCACCTGGCTGCCGAGGTGGCTGTGCTGCAGCACCAGGCAGTCGAGGAACCCGCTGTCGCGCAGCCGGTCCATCAGCGTGACCAGATCATGCGCGCCGAGGCCGAAGGTGGAGCGGTCGCCGGAGCTGGCCTGCCACTTGCCGGTGACGCGCTCGGTCAGCTTGACCCGGACKCCCAGGAGCGGCCGGATGTCCAGATCCTCTGCCACCCGGCGGATGATGTCGAATTCGTCCAGCGTCTCGATCACGATGACGGTGTTGTGGCCCAGCTTGCGCGACAGGATCGCCAGCCGGATAAACGCCTCATCCTTCGATCCGTTGCAGATCAGCAGTGCATCCTCGGGCAGGGGCTGCGACAGGGCAATCATCAGCTCCGGCTTGGAGCCGGCCTCCAGCCCGTAGTTGAATTTCTGGCCTGCAGCCATCAGATGGCCGATCACCTCGGCCTGCTGGTTCACCTTGATCGGGAACACACCGCGGTACTGGCCCTTGTAGCCCGCGGCCTCAATCGCGCCGTTGAAGGCATCATGCAGCTGGTTCAGCGACTGTTCCAGGAACTGATGCACCCGCAGCACCACAGGGGCGGAAATGCCGCGCGCCTCGATCGCCGCGATCACCTCCGGCAGCGGGGTCGGCTTGGCGTCCGGGTCCTGCGGCAGGCGCAGTGCAACGGCGCCGTCCGGGGTGACCTCCAGCATGCCGCTGCCCCAGGCGTCGAGGCCATAGAGGCCCTCATAGGTTTCGCCGCCGCTCATCGGCTTTGCGCCTGTGCCGGGCGTTTCGGGAAATCGGAGAGGGGGAGCCGGTGCGGCATCGCGGGGCCTTTCTGTCCAGAGTTCGAGGGGGCTGGGAGGTGCAAAGCTGAAGGTTCGGGTCGAAGCCTTATCAGGTGCAGGACCGTGCGGTGGCCGCCTCCTTACAATCGGGGGTCCGCTGCATCAAGAGGTTTTCTGCAGGCAGGGCGGTGATTTGCGCGCCTTCGCCGGGCGTGCGCATCCGCTGGCTGCCGCCGGGGCAGCGAAATGGTGCGTCTGGACTTTTGCAGCATGTGCCGGTAAGCCCCCCTTGATTTTCAGCAAGCCTTCCGAGCCAGCCGAAGTCCATCTCATCTGAGGACAGGAAATGGCACATTGGAAGGTTTTGCAACTGGCGGCGCCGGTTTTTTTCGCCCTGGCGGGTGCGGCATCGGCGCAGGCGGTCGCGGTTGAGACCGCGCGGGGCAGGGTGGATCTGCCTGAAACCCCTGAAAGAATCGTGGTTCTGGACGTGGCTGCGGCGGATACGCTGGACGCGCTTGGGGTGCAGCCCGTGGGCGTGCCGGCGCAGATGTTTGTGAGTTACCTGGAGTATTTGCAGGCGGCTGCCGACTCTGCCGGCACGCTGTTTGAGCCGGATTTCGAGGCGATTGCCATGCTGGTGCCGGACCTGATCGTGGCGGGCGGGCGGTCTTCAACGCAGGTGGAGCCGCTGGCTGAGATCGCGCCAGCCATCGACATGACGATCTGGGGCACGGATCTGGCAGGGCAGGCGCTGGCGCGGCTGCGCGCCTATGGCAAGCTGACAGAGCGCGAGGACCGGGCGGCAGAGCTGGAGACGGCGTTCAATGCCAAGCTGGCAGAGGCCAAGGCTGCGGTGGCCGGGCGCGGCGATGCGCTGATCGTGATGACCAACGGGCCGCGGGTGTCTGCTTATGGGGCGCAGTCCCGGTTCGGCTGGCTGCATCAGGCGCTGGAACTGCCGGAGGCGGTGCCGGATCTGGATGCGCAGACCCATGGCGAGGCGGTGTCGTTCGAGTTCATCGCCGCGGCTGATCCCGACTGGCTGATCGTGGTGGACCGGGCGGTGGCGCTGGGGCAGGGCAATCAGGCTGCCGCGGTGACGCTGGACAATGCGCTGGTGGCGGGAACCAAGGCCTGGTCGCAGGGCCGGGTGATCTATCTGAACCCGGCCAATATCTATGTTGCGGGCGGCGGCATCCAGTCGATGAGCGCCACGCTGGATGAAATCATAGCCGGGTTTGACGAAGGCACTAAAGCGGGTGGCTGATCTGGCCGCCCCCGTTACGCCGGCGCCGCGCCGCTGGCTGCTGGCGGCGGCGCTCTTGGTGCCGCTGGCACTCGTCAGCCTGCTGGTGGGCGCCGGGCCGCTGCCGCTGGGCACGCTGCTGAGCGACCCGCAGGCGCTGCAGGTGCTGGCGGTCAGCCGTATCCCGCGCACCGCTGCGGTGCTGCTGACCGGTGCCGCGATGGCAGTGGCAGGCGTCATCATGCAGCTGCTGGTGCGCAACAGGTTTGTCGAGCCGGGCACCACCGGCACCAGCGAGGCAGCGATGCTGGGCCTGCTGCAAGATGCTCGCGGCCGCCGCGGCTGCGCTGGCGGGTACCGGCGTGTTCATGCTGCTGGCGCGGCGCATCCCGCCGCATCAGGTGCTGCTGATCCCATTATCCGGGCTGGTCTATGGCGGGCTGTTGATGGCGGTGGCCACTTTCATCGCCATTGAGGGCGGGCTGCTGCAATACCTTGGCGTCTGGATGAGCGGCGAGTTCTCCGGCGTCCTCGCGGGGCGGTATGAGCTGTTGTGGCTGGCAGGCGGGCTGGCGCTGCTGAGCTACTTTGCCGCCGATCAGTTCACCATTGCCGGACTGGGCCGGGATGTCAGCCTGAACCTGGGCCTGCGTTACGGCCAGGTGCTGGGGTTCGGCATTGTCACCGTGTCGCTGGTGTCGTCCCTGGTGATCGTAACGGTTGGGATGCTGCCCTTTATCGGCTTGGTGGTGCCCAATCTGGTGTCGAGGCTGATGGGGGACAACCTGCGCGAAAGCCTGCCGGTGGTGGCCGCTGCCGGGGCCGGGCTGCTGCTGATTTGCGATATTCTGGGGCGGGTGCTGCGTTACCCGTATGAGATCCCGGCCGGCACCGTTTTCGGCATCTTCGGCGCCGCGGTGTTCCTGTACCTTCTGCTCGGGCGGCGGGCCAATGGCTGACCGGCGGCTGATTGTGCTGGGCGGGTTGCTGGCGGCGGCGGCGGCGCTGTTCCTGTTCTGGGGCCTGCGCGGGCCAACCGCCTATATTTTGGAATTGCGGCTGGTCAAGCTGGTGGCGCTGCTTGCGGTCGGCGCCTCAGCAGGCGTGGCGACGGTGCTGTTTCAGACCATCAGCCAGAACCGCATCCTGACGCCCTCGATCATGGGCTTTGATGCGCTGTTTCTGCTGCTGCAGACCGGGCTGGTGGCGGGTCTGGGGGCTGCCGGGGCTAGCCGGATCAGCGGACTGCCGGGGTTTGCGCTGGAGACCGCGGGGATGCTGGGCGCGGCGCTGGTGCTGTTCACCAGCCTGCTGGGCCGCACCCGCCACGATATCCAGCTGATGGTGCTGGCCGGCGTGGTGCTGGGGGTGATGTTCCGCACGTTGACAGTCTTTCTGCAGCGGCTGATGGAGCCCTCGGAATTCACCATGGTCGAGGCGCGGATGTTCGCCCATTTCAGTGGCATTGACCGCTCTGCGCTGCTGGCGGGGCTGGCGCTGATGGCACTGGCCGCCCTGTGGCTGGTGCGCAACCACCAAGTGCTGGACGTGGCCGCTCTGGGCCGAACGCCGGCGCACAGCCTTGGCGTGAGTTATGACGGGTTGCAGCTGCGGGTGCTGTGCCTGATTGCGGCGCTGGTCTCAGTTGCGACCGCGCTGGTGGGGCCGCTGGCCTTTCTTGGCCTTTTAGTGACCAGCCTTGCCCACAGCCTGATGAAAAGCCACCGGCATGCGCTTCTCTTGCCTGCCGCGGCACTGATCGGGGCGTTCATTCTGGTGGCAGGGCAGACCCTGTTTGAACGGCTGCTGCATCTGCAATCCACCCTGGCCGTTGTCATCGAGTTCTGCGGCGGGTTGTTGTTCCTGGTTCTGCTGGTGAAAGGAAAAATCCGGTGATCAACATTTCAGACCTGAGCTATGGCCCCGCAGCGAATCCCATCCTGCAAGACGTGAGTGCCGAGATCCCGGCGGGCAGGATTACGGCGCTGATCGGCCCCAACGGCGCGGGCAAGTCGACACTGCTGAAGCTGATTGCACGGCAGTTGACCACCGCCAGCGGTAAAATCTGCATGGACGGAATGGATCTGGCGCAAGCGAAGCCGGCGCAGCTGGCCCGCAAGATGGCGGTGGTGGCGCAGCAGCTGAGCGTTGCCAGCCGGGTGCGGGTGCGCGATCTGATCGGATTTGGCCGCTGGCCGCACAGTTCGGGGCGGCTGGGCCCGGCGGACCATGCCGCCATTGACGGGGCGGTGGCGCTGTTTGATCTGGGCGAATTGCAGACGCGGTTCCTGGATGAGCTGTCGGGCGGCCAGCGGCAGCGGGCCTTCATCGCCATGGCCTATGCCCAGGACACTGATTGGCTGCTGCTGGATGAGCCGCTCAATAACCTCGACCTGCACCACGCCCGCAACCTGATGGCGCAGCTGCAGCATCTGGCAGAGGCGCAGGGCAAGAGCATCGTGATTGTGGTGCATGATCTGAACTATGCAATCAGCTGGTCCGATCACGTGGTGGCGCTGCGGGACGGGCAGGTGGCGTTTCAGGGTCCGGTGGCAGAGGCTGCGACGGCGGAGCGCCTGAGCGCGCTCTATCAGACGCCGGTGGCGATTACCCGGCTGGAGGGCCAGGTGTTTGCGCAGTATCACCGGTAGGCTTGCGGTGTGTAATTATCGTTATGTTAAATACAGGCTTCGGCGTTTCAGCCGGGCAGGCGCAGGGCTGCGCAGCCTTTCAGAGCGGCGGCGTCGTCCAGGATGACATGCACCGGGGCAGTGATGCGGGCGTCGAGTTCGAAGGGTTGCTGGACGTGCTGTGCAAAGAGCTCCCGCGCCGGGGAGGTGAGGATGCTGCGGGCCACGGCGCCGGCGAAATAGACACCCTGCGCAGGCAGGAAGGCCAGCATCAGGTTGCGCGCCAGACGTGCCAGCAGGTCCGCATAGAAAGCCTGAAAGTTCTGCGCGCCGGTGTCATCCTCGGGGAAATGCGCCCGGACCGCCGCATACCCGCGGCCGGAGAAAAGATGTTCGACAGTGGCGAACGCTTCGGCCTCTGGCACAAGGCTGCGCAGGTGTCCGGCAACGTCCAGCGGCAGGCTGACGTGGCCGTATTCCACGTTGAGGCACTGCACCTGCCCGCCCGCCTGCAGCACCGGCGACAGGTTGAAGCCGGTGCCGATGCCCACCACAAGGCGCTGGCCGTCTCCGCCCGTATCACCGGCGGGCGCGATCACCGTATCCAGGCACTCAGCGCCCAGATGCGGGCAAGCCTGACCCAGTGCTGCGAGGTCATTGAGCAGATGCACCTGCGCGCCGTTCAGATGCTGCGACAGCGCCGTGGCGTCGAAATGCCAGTCCCGGTTGGTGAGCCGCGCGGTGGCGCCAGTGACAGGACCGGCAATGGCAATGGCGACCTCAGCCACGCCGTCTGGCGCAGCGCCTTGCAAGTAGCGGTCCATCACCTCGGCAAAGCCGTCAAAAGCCTCGTTGCGGAAGCTTTGCACCGTGTCCGCCAGCAGCACGCCGTCACGCGCCAGGCCCAGGCGCGTATTGGTGCCGCCGACGTCCGCGGCCAGCCGCAGCCCGGTCAATTCAGCCGCTCGCCGGTAGCGGGCGAGAAATAGGAGACCTTAGACAGATCAAAGGCCAGATCCAGCATCTGCCCCGGCTGCGCACGGGTTTCCGCGTGCAGTCGCGCTGTCACCTGTTTGCCGCCAAGGTTGGAGACCACATAGGTATCGGCGCCCGCAGGCTCCACCATGTCGATCAGGCAGGCGGCCTCCTGCACGCCTTCGCCGGCGCGAAAGCCCGCCTCGGCGATGTCTTCGGGGCGCACGCCCAGGATCACGTCCTGCGGCAGGCCGGTGGCGCGGCTGTCCTTCAAGACGATGGGGGCGCTGCCGCCGCAGTCCATCTCGATCCGCGTACCCTCGCCATTGGGTTGCGCACGGGCCGGGATCAGGTTCATTGCCGGGCTGCCCATGAAGTCGGCGACAAACAGGTTGGCAGGCTTGTTGTAGATCTCTGCGGGCGTGCCGATCTGCTGCACCACGCCGCCCTTCATCACCACGATCTTGGTTGCCAGCGTCATCGCCTCGATCTGGTCGTGGGTGACATAGACCATGGTGGCGCCGAGGTTGTGGTGCAGTTTCTTGATCTCGGTCCGCATCTCGACCCGCAGCTTGGCGTCGAGGTTCGACAGCGGTTCATCGAACAGGAACAGCTTGGGATCGCGCACCAGCGCCCGGCCCATCGCCACCCGCTGGCGCTGGCCGCCGGACAGCTGGCCGGGGCGGCGGTCCAAGAGCGCCTCGATCTGCAGCTGTGCCGCCACTTCCTTCAGCTTGCGCTCCTGGGTGGCAGCATCGGCGCCGCGCACCTTCATGCCAAAGGTGATGTTCCTGGCCACCGTCATCGTCGGGTAGAGCGCATAGGACTGGAACACCATGGCGATGTCGCGGTCCTTGGGGCTGACACGGGTCATGTCGCGGCCGCCGATTTCGATCCGCCCGCCGGAGATCGGCTCCAGCCCGGCGATGCAGTTGAGGAGCGTGGACTTGCCGCAGCCGGAGGGGCCGACCAGCACCAGGAAGTCGCCCGGCTCGATGCTGACGTTGATGTCTTTCAGGATCTCGGTCGCGCCGTAGTTCTTGCGCAGGTTGGTGATGTCCAGAATAGGTGCCATGGATTTACCCCTTTACGGATCCGGCCGTGAGGCCGCGGATGAAGTATTTGCCGGCAACGGCATAGACCAGCAGCGTCGGCAGCGCGGCGATGATCGCGGCGGCCATGTCGACGTTGTATTCCTTCACGCCGGTGGTCGAGTTGACGATGTTGTTGAGCGCCACCGTGACCGGCTGGGTGCCCGCCTGGCTGAAGGAGACGCCGAACAGGAAGTCGTTCCAGATCTGGGTGAACTGCCAGATCACGGTGACGACGATGATCGGCAGCGACAGCGGCAGGAAGATCGACCAGAAGATCCGGAAGAACCCCGCGCCGTCCACCTTGGCCGCCTTCACCAGATCCTGCGGGATGGTGACATAGAAGTTGCGGAAGAACAGCGTGGTGAAGCCGATGCCATAGATCACATGGACAAAGATCAGTCCCGGAATGCTGCCCGCCAAGCCCATCAGCCCCAGCATACGGGCCATTGGCAAGAGCACCACCTGGAACGGGATGAAGCAGCCGAACAGCATCAGCGAGAAGATCAGGTTGGCGCCGCGGAACCGCCACTGCGCGATGACATAGCCATTGGCCGCGCCCAGCATGGTGGAGATCGCCACCGCAGGTACCGCGATCACCACGGAGTTCCAGAAGAACGGGCGCAGGCCCTCGCATTGGATGCCGGTGCAGGCCTCCGACCAGGCGGTGCGCCAGGCGTCGAAGGTGACCTCGCGCGGGAAGGCGATCAGGCTGCCGGTACGGATTTCCTCCAGGCTTTTCAGCGAGGTGGTGATCATCACAAACAGCGGCATCAGGTAGAACAGGGCAAACAGGCCCAGCAGGGTGAACAGCGTCCAGCGCAGGGCGAAACGGCTCCAGTTGCGGCGGCTGGCTGTGGTGGCGGGGGCAAGCGTCGCATCAGTCATGTTTGGCCCTCAGCTCGGAATAGAGATACGGAACGATGATTGCGAACACCACGCCCATCATCACCATGGCAGAGCTTGCCGCCTGGCCGATGTCGCCGCGGGAGAAGGCCATCGTGTACATGTAGGTGGCGGGCAGGTCGGTGGCATAGCCGGGGCCGCCGCCGGTGAGGGCAATCACCAGGTCGAAGCTCTTGATCGCCAGATGCGCCAGCACGATGAAGGCAGACAGGAAGATCGGCGCCATCGAGGGGATGATGATCGCGGTATAAATCCGCCAGGCGGGGATGCCATCGACCTGTGCGGCCTTGATGATTTCGCCATCGACCCCGCGCAGCCCCGCAAGGAACAGCGCCATCACAAAGCCGGAGGCCTGCCAGACACCGGCGATGACCACCGCATAGATCGCCTTGTCCGGATTGATCACCCAGTCGAAGGTGAAGCTTTCAAAGCCCCAGCCGCGCACCATGGCCTCCAGCCCCAGGCCGGGGTTCATGATCCACTTCCAGGCGGTGCCGGTTACGATCAGCGACAGCGCCATCGGGTAAAGGTAAATGGTGCGCAGGACGCCCTCGGTGCGGATCTTCTGGTCCAGCAGGATCGCCAGCATCAGGCCGAGGACCATGGAGATCAGGATGAACAGGGTGCCGAACACAAACAGGTTCGACATCGCGGTGTCCCAGCGCGGCGCGTTGAACAGGCGCTCGTACTGGATCAGCCCGTCGATCTCGTATTTCGGCAGCAGGCGGGAGCGGGTCAGCGAGACCCAGGCGGTCCAGGCAATGAAGCCGTAGACAAACACCAGCACCGCGGCGAAGGACGGTGCCAGCACCATCTTCGGAATATGACGTTCAAGCCATTCAGTCATAGTGACGGCCCTTGAATTAGGTGGCCCCGCATCCCGGAGGACGCGAGGCCCGGGGGAGATCAGAGCGAGTTGGCGACAGCGTCGGCCAGCATCTGCACGGCCTCAGCCGAGGACATGTCCGAGTTGAAATGCGCGGTCACCACGTCGGTGATGGCGCCGGCCTGTGCGCCGCGCAGGGCCATGCCGTGGGCATAGCTTGGCAGCAGCGAGCCATTGTCCGCGCTGTCGCCCATATCCTTGGCCGACAGGTGGGCGCAGGTGTCAAACGCATCCAGCTTCACGTCCACCCGCGCCGGGATCGAGCCCTTGTTGAGGTTGAACACCTCCTGGAACTTCGGCCCAACGATCAGCTTGGCCAAGAGGTCCTGCCCGGCCTGCTTGTCCTCGCCGTCGACCTCGAACATGGCGAAGCTGTCGACATTATAAAGAAACCCGTCGCCCGGCACCGAAGCGCAGAGGAAATCCTTACCAGGCTCCTTGCCTGCTGCCAGGAACTCGCCCTTGGCCCAGTCGCCCATGATCTGGAACGCGGCCTCACCGTTCATCACCATCGAGGTGGCCAGGTTCCAGTCGCGGCCCGGGAAGTTGGCGTCGACATAGCCGCGCATCTTGCGCATCTGGTCAAAGACGGCGGCCATCTTGTCCGACTTCAGCGTGTCCATATCCAGGTCGACAAAGGCCTTGCGGAAGTCTTCCGGGCCCAGAATGCCAAGTGCCACGGCCTCGAACACGGTGGCGTCCTGCCAGGCCTGGCCGCCATGCGCCAGCGGGGTGATGCCTGCTTCCATCAGCTTGTCAGCGGCGGCGTTGAAGTCTTCCCAGGTCTGGGGCATTTCGATGCCGTTGGCCTCTAGCAGCGCGGCGTTGGCCCAGATCCAGTCGACCCGGTGCACGTTCACCGGGGCGGCGCACCACTTGCCCTCGCATTTCATGTGCTCGGCGATGGAGCCGGGCAGCACATCCGCCCAGCCCTCGGTTTCGGCGACGGAGGAGATATCGGCTAGCACGCCTTCCTCGTACCATTCCTGGATTGCGGGGCCTTTCAGCTGCACCGCGGTCGGCGCGTTGCCGGAGAGCACCCGGGCGCGCAGCGCGGTCATTGCCGCATCGCCGCCGCCGCCAGCTACTGGCATGTCGGTCCAGGTGCCGCCGTTGTCAGCAAATTCCTGTTGCAGCACCGCGGCCGACTTGGCCTCGCCGCCGGATGTCCACCAGTGCAGAACTTCGGCCTCCGGCCCGGCCGTTGCCGGTGCCGCACAGGCCAGTGCCACGGCCGATACGGCCGCAAAAGCGGTGTTTTTCATCGCTCATTCCTCCCTTATGTGACGGCTGCTCCCCGCAGCCTTCGCCAATCAGCTTGCCCGGTCCCGGTGCTGCATTTCAATTCCCCGGCAGCGCCCCGCACGCCTGCCGAAGCAGTTTTCCCGCCAAGCTGTTACCTGTTGTTACGCAGCAATTGATTTTGTTGCATGATGTTACAAACAAACAGCCGGGACAGCCACATCGGCGGTTTTCGGGGAGGAGAGCAACAGATGGCGATTCCGCGGCTTCTGGTGGTGGATGACGACGTTGAGACGCGCATGATGCTGACCCAGTACCTGCGCCAGAACGGCTTTATCGCCCTGCCCTGCGGCAGCGAGGCGGAGATCCGCGAGCAGATCGGCGCAGGCCGGATCGATCTGATCCTGCTCGATGTGATGCTGGGGGATGAGAACGGTGTGGAGATCTGCACCCGGCTGCGTAGCGAACAGGACGTGCCGATCATTCTGGTGTCGGCGCTTTCTGCCGATCACCAGCGGATGGCGGGGTATGAGTCCGGCGCGGATGATTACATCGCCAAGCCGTTCAACCCCGATCTGCTGCTGGCCCGGGTCCGCGCAGTGTTGCAGCGGGCGCGGCGGTCGTCGTCGCTGATCTACCGGCGCAGCGTGGCCACCTTTCGCTTTGCCGGCTGGACCTATGACGCCAAGAGGGACGAGGTGATTTCCCCCGCCGGTGTGCAGGTGGCGCTGTCGCGGCGCGAGACCGGATTGCTGAAGGTGKTTCTGGCAAACCCGCATATTCCGCTGACGCGCGAGGAGATCGCCGCAGCGCTGGATGTGACTGGCGATAGCGGTACAGATGAGGGCTCGGGCCGCGCCATCGACGTGCTTGTCGGGCGCCTGCGCTCCAAGATCGAAGCCGCCCCCAAGGATCCAAAGCTGCTGCGTACCGAGCGCGGAACCGGCTATGTC
>NZ_LYUZ01000133.1 GCF_001679925.1 Leisingera sp. JC1
CCGTTACCGCTGGACGCGGCGGATTGCGATCCCCGCCACGGTGCTGGTGGCGCTGGCGATGGGGGCGCTGTGGGTGCGGTCCTACCTCAAGAACACTGATCTGATTGCCCAGGCTGAAGGGCAGGTGGCTGCCTATCAGGCGGCAGCGGCGGAGCTGCCGCCCAGCCCGGTTGGCGATACCGACCTGGTGCCTGTTGCGGCGGCGCTTAACAACCTGCGCGACATGCCGGGCAACCCGGTTCTGTCCGACCCGGAACCCGAAGGCGCCATGACTTATGGCCTGTATCAGGGCGAGGTGATCGGCACACAGGCGGCGCAGACCTACCGCGGAGCGTTGAACCGGCGTTTGCTGCCGCGGCTGCTGGTGCGGCTGGAGCAGCAGATCGAGGGGAACATGAACAACCCCGATACGCTGTATGAGGCGCTGAAGATCTACTTGATGCTGGGTCTGCAGGGGCCGATGAATCCCGACCTGGTAAAGGAGTGGATGCGGCTGGACTGGGAGAACATTGCCTATCCCGGTATTGCCCGCAATCAGCTGCGTGCCGACCTGACGGATCACCTGACGGCGCTGCTGTCGCAGCCGATGGAAGAGATCGCGCTCAACGGTCCGCTGATCGAGCAGGCACAGAACATCCTGTCGGAGATGCCGCTGGCGCAGCGTGTGTATAACGGCATCCTGAATTCACAGCAGGCGACCGCGCTGCCGAAATGGCGGATCACAGATGTCGGCGGGCCGTCGGTCAAGCGGGTGCTGGTCAGGAGCTCCGGCAAGCCTTTGAACGATGGTATCGAAGGCATCTTTACCTTTGACGGTTTCCACAACGTCTTCCTGCCGGAGGCGGTCAGCGTTGCCGAGCGGGTGCACCGCGAGGCCTGGGTGCTGGGGGAGAAGAACGAAGCGTCCCAGAACGAGGCGGTTCTACTGAAGCTTAGCCGCGATGTGCTGGACCTGTACTATAACGACTACATCAGCCGTTATGACCAGATCCTGGGCGATATTGACATCGTGCCGCTGGAGTCGCTGTCGCATGCGGTGGAAGTGACTAATGTTCTGTCCGGCCCGACGTCGCCCATTGTCAATATTCTGACCGACGTCAGCAACGAGACCCGGCTGAACGAGGACAAATCGCTTCTGGATGCGGGTACGCTTGCCGCGGGCGCTCAGAACGTCGCAGCGATCGAGGCGCGTTCCAACCTGTCGATTCAGGGGCAGATCCTGCTGGAGGCGCTGGTCGGCTCTGCTGAAAATGCGCCCGGCCAGGCAGCCAAACCGCCAGGGGCCTATGTGCAGGAACGGTTCCAGTGGCTGTATGACCTGGTCAACCGGCCCGAGGGCCAGCCGTCGCAGCTGGATGATCTGATGGGGCAGCTGCAGCTCGTCTATCAGGAGCTGAACAAGATGTCCTTTTCTGGCGTCGCCAACGGCGGCCAGAGCGGTCAGGCGCTGCTGCAGTTCCAGCAGACCGCCAGCCGCATGGGCGGGCCGCTGCCCCGCTGGGCCACGCAGATCTCGGCAGGCTCGTCGGGCATCACGTCGGAAGGCACCCGTGCTTCGATCAACGCGCGCTGGCAATCGGCGGTGCTGCCTTTCTGTGACAAGGCACTGGCCAACCGCTACCCATTCAACCGTTCGGCCCGGGCCGATGTTGCGATGGCGGACTTTGCCAAGCTGTTCTCTCCGAACGGGTTGATTGACAGTTTCTTCAACGAACATCTGTTGAAATACGTCGACACCCGAAGCCGCCCCTGGACCTGGAAGCGCGTCAATGACGTGGATCTGGGCATCAGCCCCGCGGTGCTGCAGCAGATGCAATATGCGTCTGAGATTAAGGAGGCGTTCTTTGCCGGCGGTGCACAGCCTGCGGTGAATTTCCAGATTACTGTCAACGCGCTGGATCCCAAGGCCAAGGAGGTGCTGCTGGAAATCGACGGCACCAAAGTCGCTTATAACCACCGGTCCGGCGCGCCGACGCCGGTGGCCGTGACCTGGCCGGGCTCGGTCGGGCTGGCGCGGCTGACGCTGCTGCCACAGAAACGCGATGCAGAGAACGTGCTGTCGCGGGACGGGCCCTGGGCCTGGTTCCGGCTGCTGGACGCGGCCGAGGTGCGGCGCACCAATGTCTCTGACCGGCGGCGGGTGAACTTCCGCGTCGGCGGACGGCTGGCGCTGTTCGAGCTGCAGTCGGGGTCTGTCATCAACCCCTTCGCCCTGCCGGCCATGGCGAAGTTCAGCTGTCCGAAGTCGATGTGATGGCGGGGTTTGGTGCCTTCGGAAAGATGCCTTCAGCCGGGGACTTTTTCCGGCTGAACACCCCGGGCGGCTTCGTGCGTGTTTGGGACGCCTGGCTGCAGCAGCTTATGCTGGACGGCAAGACGGCATACGGCGCTGGTTTCGACGCGCATTACATGACCGCGCCGATCTGGCGGTTTACCTTACCAGCAGGACTGGCAGGGGCGGCGCCGGTCTGGGGCGTGATGATGCCGTCGGTTGACCGGGTGGGGCGGCGGTTTCCGCTCACGTTGGTTGCACCGCTGTCAGCGGTTGCCGGCAAGAGCCCCGGCCACCTGGGTGCAGACGCCTTGTTTGAGCAGCTGGAGGACTTGGCCTTGGACGCATTGGAGGACAGCATGACCAAAGACAGGCTAGCAGACCGGCTTGCAGCACTGACGGTGCCCGATGATGTCCAATCAGAGGCAACGGATGTGGTGATGGCTGGGCCGCTGGGTCCGGAGCGGCTGAAGGTATCGGACCCTCGCCTGGCGGGTTGCAGCCTGTGGACTGCGGTTCTGGATGGGGTGACCCGGACGCTGGCTTGCAGGGGGCTGCCGTCGGGTGCGCTGGCTTTGGCGCTGTTTGATCTGGACGCGCCGGTCTGGGCCGGGGTTGAGGCCGCATGATGAACCAGCTGCGCAAATACCGCTATACCGCGCAGACTCATGTCGGGTTGAAGCGCAAGGTCAATGAAGATTCCGTTCTGGCTCTGCCTGAACATGATATCTGGCTGGTGGCTGATGGCATGGGCGGCCATGACGCCGGTGATTTTGCCAGCCGCTTGATTGCGGATGCCGTGGCGATGATCCCGATGGGCCTGGACCCGGCGGCGCGGATGCATGCGCTGCGCGATGCAATCCAGAATGCGCATAAGGCGATCCGGGCCGAGGCCGCGGCGCGCGGCGGCGGGACCATCGGATCAACCGTTGCGGCGCTGATCATGGCAAACCAGCATTTTGTCGGTCTTTGGGCCGGGGACAGCCGGATTTACCGGCTGCGCAACGGCCATATCGAGATGCTGACAGAAGATCATTCTGCGGTGGCAGAATATGTGCTGGCCGGCAAGATGACCTGGGATGAGGCAGAACAGCACCCGCATTCCAATGCCATTACCCGCGCTGTCGGAGTGGGGGAGGAGCTGGAGATCGACAAAATCCGCGGCGATACCGAGCCTGGCGACCGGTTTCTGGTCTGCTCGGACGGGCTGACAAAGTATGCCACCTTCCAAATTCTGGAGGACGTGCTGGGCAGCGCTCCACTGGAAACGGTGGGGGATCAGCTGATCCAGATTGCACTGACCGGCGGCGGGGCAGACAACATCACGGCTGTTGTGATTGACGTTCTGTAGGGCGTTTGCTTCCGGCTTTGAGGACGGCCCGGGAAACGTATGTTTCCCGGGCCGCATTTTGTTTCCGCATGGATATCCGGTCAGGGTTTGGCGGTGACCAGGATACGGCTGTCGAGCGAACGGATGCGGCTGGAGTCGGCCTCATAGCTTGCCTTCAGCGCCTCGGCGAAACCCACAGCACTTTCTGATGTCGGGCGCATGCCGTCAAACAGCGGTTCTGCGGAATGCAGCACCAGCACCTTGCTTTTGCCCAGGGTGCTGTCGTCGACCTTGAAGGCAATGCCGCCGTTGGCCGCCGATTCCTCCAGGCTGTATGCAACCCGCACCGGGATCTCTCCGGCGGCGCCGTCGCGCAAGTTGGCAACCGCATTGTCTTCGCGCGAAATGTTGGGCAGCAGGTGGAACACATTGCCTGAAACATCAAGGATCGAGACGGTCAGGTAGCCGTCGGTCACGTCATCCGGCAGAACCACATCGATCACCGGGTTCTCACCCACAAAGAAGCGGCCGGAAGGGTTCGGCTCCACTGTGGTTCCGCCGACCGCAAACTCCACTTCGGCACCGCCCGGCGGAGCCTTGGGCAGGTGCTGTTCAACCACGCAGAGCGAGTCGTTCAGAACTTCGACATCCAGAACCACCTGGCGTTCATGCGCCAGTGCGCGCAGCGCATCGAACAGTTCCAGCCGGGTGGCTGTGCTGGCAACACGGCCGCTGATCAGGATCGGGTCAGCGGGGCCGTAGCCGTCGAAATGGCCATTGCCCTGGCGTGCCAGCGGCCCGCAGTCCGCAAAGCTGTCCATGATTGCCTTAACCTCAGCCACCGGCAGCACCGGCAGCTCAAACCGGATTTCGGCTTTGCCTTCCAAGGCCCCGGGCAACCCGTTACGGAACAGCTCGTTCAGCATCTCTGCAACGTTGGTGTCATCCGTGGTGCCTGTCAGCCGGGCCTTGTTGTTGCTGATGACCAGACGCCATTCGCGCAGGCCTTCAAGCGGCTTCACGGTGTCCAGGACATCGGCACCCCAAGTATCGGCAATCGCGCCGGATGCCAGGGTGAGATCAGCATCCTGAGACACTGCCAGCAGCGCATCACGAACTGCCTCAGACGGTACATTCCCGACAATCTCGACAGAGCCATCGGCTGGTTTTTCGGCAATGAAGGAATAGGGCCGCACTTCCGGGTAGCCAGGATCCAGGACACTGTCGAGAAAGCCGCCGAAATAGGCGCCGGCCCCGCCGCCGCCCAGCAGCAGGAGGACAGCTAGTGCAGCCCAGAGCCCGCCGCCGCTCTTCTTTGTTTTTTCCGGCGCTGGCTTTGAGACCGGCGGAGCGGTCGGGGCCGGCTTGCTGGTCTGCGGCACAATGATGGTGGCGTCTTCGTTCGGGGCATCGAGCATATCGCCCAAACTGCCGCCATCAGGGTTGTCGAGGAAAGCCAGCACCTCGCCTGCATTCTGGAACCGGTCGGCAGGGTCTGGCGCGCACATCCGGTCGATCAAAGTCTTGAGCGGCTCAGGCAAGCCATCGGTGTCCAGCGGCTTTTGCTTGTTTTCAACCACTTCCATCGGGTTGGCGCCTAGCTTGGGCGCCGCGCCGCGGAAGTTCGCAAGCAAGAGCGCACCCAGTGAATAAATGTCTGAGCGGGCGTCGGTATCACCGCTCATCTGTTCCGGCGCAGCATAAGAGTACTTGCCGGCAAATTCATTGCCCACAATGGTTTGAGCACCCGGGTTGGTATCTTTGGCAATACCGAAATCGATGATTACGGCTTCTGCCGGGTCGCCGCCTCGCAGGATGATGTTGTCCGGGCTGAGGTCGCGGTGCACGATATTGCGCGCGTGCGCCGCCTGCAGGCCCTGAGCTACCCGGCGGCAGATCACCATCAGGTCTTCGGCCGGCATCGGCCCCTGCTTCAGGCGTTTATCGAGGCCGGGGCCATCAACATAGTCCATCAGCAGGTAAATGTGGCCGTCCGGCGTGCGGTGGTTCTCAGAATACCGCACCACCGCTGCATGGCGGATTTCGCGGATGTTCTCCTCGCGCGCCATCAGGACGGTGAAGTCCTCGTTGGCGGCGAGTTCCTGTTTCAGCACCTTCAGGGCAACCAGGTTGCCGGAAATTTCCGACCGGGCCTTGTACACGTCGGACGTGCCTCCGCGGCCCAGCAGGCATTCGATCCTGTAGGTATTGTTCAGCAAATCACCCGGCTGGAACAAGTCGCCAGGGCGCGATTCAAGCATGGAAGTCTCCCTGACCTCTTATCCGGCGCGGGTCCGGGCTATTGTTAGCCCAGAGCCTGGAATTCAACGCGGCGGTTTTCATCGGCGCGCGTGTTGTCCTGGTTGAACGGTGCGGTTTCACCCATTCCGATCGCTTTCAGCATATCCTCCCGGACGCCGCAGGAGCTGATCAGGTGGCGGCGCACTTCCTGCGCGCGCAGCAGCGACAGCCGCTCGTTATAGGCAGCCGAACCGGAGCTGTCGGTGTGGCCGATGATCTGGAACACAGTGCCATCCAGAGCCTTCATCGAAGCGCACATATTGGCCAGCTTCGGTTCCTGATCGGCGCGCAGGGCCGCGCTGTCGAAATCAAAGGAGATCTGAATGTTGATCTGCGCCTGCTGGTCCACGGGGGTATATTCCTCCGCAGCAGCGGCCACAGTTGTGGCTTCCTGGGTGCTGTCCTGGCTTGCTTCCGTGCTGCTGGGCACGATGACCAGACCGCGGGTCTTCTGTTTCTTGAACGCTTCAGTGATCTCTTCGACCGACAGTTCGCCGCTGTTCGACTGCGCCTGTGCCATCGGTGCCAAAATCAGGCCGGCGCCCAGAATACTTGTGAAAATACCTTTCAGGCGGATCATGCTCTGCGCCCTCCCCTACCGTTTCAACATTGCAGGCAGTCTATACCAGCACTATCAGGCTGCCAATGGCGGGCAGGGCTGCGCACGGGAAAAAAACACGGTGTTTCCGGCAAGTTGTAATCAGGGGGTTTACTGCCTGGCGGCTAGGGATTGAAATGGGCGCAAACGGTCCTGGAGGAAAAATGCGGGTTTTACCAGCAGTGATTATCGCGATTGGCCTGGTGCTGGCCCCGGCGGTCTGGTTCGGGCTCAGCTGGCTATTGAGCGAGGAGGACTATCAAGGGGCCGGAGGGGTTGATTCCACCGCGCGGATCGAGATCGAGATGCTGCGCCAGCAGGTCGAAGATCTGCAGGCCCGGATGTCAGATCTGCAGAATGAAGTCGCCAGCCTGCCCGCAGGAGGGGCAGGCGCCGGAAGCCCTTTCACTGATGACGCGGCCGGAGAGGCCGCAATCTGGAACCAGACCGGCGGCGCCGATCTGGACTATGCCCAGGTGGTGTTGATCGCCGACCGGCTGAACGTGAACCGCGGCCTGCGGGTCACCGGCGGCTCCTATCTGACTGAGAGGCTGGGCCGCCCGCGGGAAGATCTGAATGACACCTGCCAGCCGATGACCAATCCGGATCTCAAGGAAAAGCTGGTGACTGAACAGGTCGGGCCGATCCGGGTCAGCATGCTGCGCCCGGCCATCGAAAGCCTGAAGGTGGTGTTTGAGAACATCCGCCAGGCCGACCCCGATCTTTATGCCCGGATCAACACCGCCGGGGCGCTGTGCGTGCGGCGGATCCGCGGCACCACAAATTCGCTGTCCACCCACAGCTACGGCCTTGCGGTTGATCTGAACATTGACGGCAAGCTGGACAACTTCACGGATGGCAAGACCCAGCTGGGGCTCACCATCATGGCGGATTTCTTTTACGATCAGGGCTGGGTCTGGGGGGCCGGGTTCCGGCGCGAGGACAGCATGCATTTCGAGATCAGCCGCCGCCAGCTGGACCAATGGATCGCTGACGGGCTGCTGTGACGCACGGTGAGTCCGGAATGTGCTAGCTCGACCGCAGCAAGACCTTGCTGGAGCCGATTGCGGCTGCGATTTGCTGATAGTTGACTGCCCGGGACGCGGAATTCTCGGCGGAGCGCAGCAGAAGAGTTTCCGCCTCTTCCAGCACTGCCACCGCCGCGGCCAATGCGGCAGCCTGCCGTTGCGGAGCTACCGCGACAATCGGTCGATGCGAGGATTGTTCCGGGCTTCCAGAACGCAGCTTGATCCTTGGTTGTTGCGGGTCACGGTTCTCGCGGGCGATCCCGCGGAGGCCGCGGGCGGTTTGCGCCAGAATTTCACGCACCGGTGCATGCCCGGCCAGCAAAGCCATATCCTTCTCCATGGCTTCAAACCGTTCAGCCATGCAGTCGATTTTGTAATCTCCTGCGGCACCGCATAACACCTCGATTTCAGCAATGCGCGCGGGCACACCGGAAGGTGCCGTGATCCGGGTTGTGATGGAGCGGCCTTCAGCGCTGGCGCCGCCCTCCCCGCCGTGGCTGCCGCCTGTTTCAGCAGAAACGCCTTCTTCTCCGGTGCTGCCTTCACCTTCCTCGCCGGTTTCTTGCCCGTACAGAGGGCCCGAGAGGCAAAGCACTGCTAGAATAGTGAAAAATGACCGATGCACATGCGTATCCTCGTTAAAAAACTATCAGCCTTCAAGCCCGTATGCCTGACGGATGCCCCGCTGTGTTCCGGGCCCGAAGTCTCCATCAATTGCCCCGGCATAGAAGTTGTTCTCCTTCAGCTTTTGCTGAAGGGCTCTCCGGGTTTCGGTGGTGAACATGTTCGGGCGCTCACTCAGTAGGTCAAGAACGTCAGAACTTCCGCTGCGCAGCGCAGCATAGAGGTAGTGGGCGGAATCCCCCGGGCCTTTCGAGGGGATCAGCCCGTCATCAATCAGCGCAGCAAAGTTGAACTGGGCCTGGGGATGGCGCAGGTCGGCAGCCCGTTCAAAGAATGTCAGCGCCTTTTTCGGATTGGCCGGCAGCCCCAGGCCGCCCTGATAGTGCAGGAAGCCGAGATCGTTGATCGCATCGGCGAAATCCTGGGCAGCCGCGGCCTGGTAAAGCTCCAGCGCTTTGGTGGGGTCCGCGTCGACACCGGTGCCGCGCTCATAGAGCTTGGCAAGCTCGAATTGCGCCTCGGGTGAGCCTGCATCCGCTGCACGCTGCAGGAAATCCACTGCAGCCTTGGGGTCGAAACGGCCCTGGTTCGGGTTCAGCCGGATGTAGGCGAGCCCCAGCATTGAGCGGGTGTCGCCCAATTCGGCGAGTGCCAGAAGCTGTTCTTCCTGGTCCGGCTTCAATGCGGCCCAGGCAGCAGACGCATCAGCAACGGAAACAGGAGCGTCATTCGCACCGGGGCCCGCCAGGTAGAAGGGCACACCGGTCAGCGAGCCATAGGTGTGCGGTTCCTGCAGGTTCGCGGTGCTTTGCAGCACCTGATCGCGCACCTGGCGGAACATCAGGCTGATCTCCAGCCCGGGCTGCACCATCTTTTCCATCAGCGCGGTGGCATAGGGCGAGTTGCTGCCGCTGCCGTCCAGCGCCACCTGACCGTCTTTGGCGGCAAAGGCCACCAGGGTGCCGCGATCCGGGTCGGCGGGTGCCATGCCGCCGCCGCCGCGGGTCGTTTCCGTGGTTTCGGTGGTTTGACTGATGCTTGCCTCCAGCGCGATAGAATCCCCAAGCGGGTTGTCGCGGCAGCTGTCCAGGATCACGATCCGCATCTTGCGCGCCCGGTCGACCGCATTCAGCAGCTGCTTCAGCGACAGCGACTGGCGCTGCACATCAAGGTTGCTGGCCACCTTTGCGTCGGCGGGGATCAGAAAGTTCTCCCCCTGCACCTCGATCCCATGGCCGGCAAAATAAACCAGTGCCAGATCGGCGACTTCCGAGCGGAAGGCGAAATCATCGAGCATTTGCTCCATTTCGGAGGTGCCGGGATCCAAGGCCAAGCTCACATCAAACCCGATGCCCTCCAGCGTGTCCGCCATGGCAACAGCATCGTTGCGGGTGTTCTCAAGCGGCGGCAGAAACTGATAGTCCGCCACGCCGATGACCAGAGCGATGCGATCGCTTGCAGCCTGCGCGCCGGCAGCGGTGAGCAGGCACAGTGTGAAAATCAAGGGTTTGAAAAGAAAGGACATGCGGGTACCCGGGCTCGCGAATTTTGCTATGCCCCAATGTACGCGCTCGCAGCGGCAAATAGAAAGCAAATTKGCCCATTGCATCTGCCCCGCCTGTTTCCGGGCGGGGCAGGGAAGTTTCAGGTACTGGCCATGCTGCCGGCCGAGCGGAGCCGGTCACGCAGCTTTTCAAGGGTGACCCCTGCCGCAGCGGCCGGAAGATCCGCCGGGCCGGACTCGTCGACCTGGGACTGCACGCGCCTGTAGAACCCGGAGAGGCCCGACAAGGTCTGGATCACCAGGTCGAAGTCCTGCAGCGAGCGCAGCTCCTGGCTGGTTGGAGCGGTGCCCCGTTCCAGAACGTCGAGGACGACGTCCTCCAGCGCTTGCATCTGGCTGCGCAGCTGCTCCATTTCCCAGGCCGATGCGGCACAGAGTTCGCCCAAGGCTTTGTCGGGATGCTCCATGATCAGAGCCGCCCGACGACCTGTTCGATGGCCTGCTTCATGGTGGCTACCGTGAAGGGTTTGCGGACGATGTTGTTCAGGCCGATCTGCTTGCCAACCTGGATGATCTCCGGTGTCGGCTTGCCGGTCACCAGGATGAAACCAACGCGCTGGGTCACCTGATGGCTGCGCAGTGCCTTCAATAGTCCCAGACCGTCCATGCCAGGCATGTTGTAATCGGACAGCACCAGGTGAACCGGGGTCTGAGTCAGCTTCTGATAGGCACCCTGGCCGGAGTTTTCGACCATGTAGTTCTTGATGCCGATCTCATCCAGGCTTTGTGTGATGATCCCCCGGCTCGTCGACATATCGTCAACAACCATGACGCGGAGAGAGTCTTTCAAGCTCATTGTTCTTTCCTTCTGCTCTGCTTGCAGCCGCGGCCGGGGTTACCTGCCAGCGGGTGAGTTGACGTAAGTGGTGATCCCGGCCGTCTTCAGGTGCTGCGCAGCCGGGCCTGACATGCGCTCGGAGTGACCGATGAAGAGGGTACCGCCCGGGTTCAGGGCATTCTGGAAGGCGCTCCAGACCTTCTGCTGGGTCGGGTTGTCGAAATAGATCGCAACGTTCCGGCAGAAAATCGCATCGAACTTCCCTTTGAAGGGAAACGGTTCAATCAGGTTCAGCACCCCGAAAGTGATCAGCTTGCGCAGGCTGTCCGGCAGCCGACCGTCAGGGTCGCGTTTCGGCACCAGCTTGCTGTATTTGGTGTCGATCTGGGCAAGTTCGTCCTCCGGGTATTTGGCAGCCTGGGCATGGCGCACCACCACCGGGTCGATGTCTGTTCCCAGGATCTTGATGTCCAGATTTGCGGCTTCGGGGCACACGTCCAGCAGCGTCATCGCAATGGAGTACGGCTCCTGCCCGTTGGAGCAGCCCGCCGACCACAGCCGCACCCGGCCACCGCGCCGCGCCTGTTCCACCAGCGGCGGCAGCACGTCGTTGCGCAGGGTTTCGAAGTGATGCGGCTCCCGGAAGAAATGGGTCACATTCGTGGTCAGCAGCGACAGCAGCCCGCTGCGTTCCTCGTCGGCATTGGGGCCGTCCAGGCTGGCAAGGTAGTCCTTGAAGTTGGTGATGTTGCGCTGGCGCAGCTTGCGGGCCAGGCGCGAAGACACCAGCGGCTTCTTGCTTTTCGCCATCGCCAGGCCGAAGTTCTTATGCGCGAATTGCGCAATGGCTTCGAATTCCTGGTCCGACAGCGAAAAGCTGTCCGCATTGGGAGTGATAGTTCCTTCTGCGCTCACGGCATCACCTGCTCCGGAGCCGAGATCACCGCATCCAGATTGATGATGCGCACCATGGTGTCATCGTGCGAGATGATACCTTGGATGTACTCCATCGTGTTGCGGCTATCCACCGGCGGGGTGTCCTGGATGTCGTCCGGGTTGATCGAGATGATCTCGGAGACCGACTCGGCCAGCAGGCCTACCGGTTTCCCGTGAACGGAGACAACGATGACCACATTGCGCTCGCTTGCTTCGGTCTGCTGCAGGCCAAAGCGGGCAGAAAGATCATAGATCGGGATCACTGCGCCGCGCAGGTTCATGACCCCCAGCACGTCGGCCGGGGCGTGCGGCAGGATGGTCACCGGAGACCAGCGCCGGATTTCCCGGATCTGGGTGATCTTCAGGCAGAACGCCTGTCCGGCCACGGTGAAGCTGACAAACTCGCTGTGTTCAGCGTGTCTCACTTCCTGATCGGTTTGCTTCGCTTCAGCTTGCATTGCTCATTCTCCGCTCGGTGTCAAAGGCGGCCGCAGTGGGCGAGGCCGCAATGATGCTTTCAGGGTCCAGGATCATGGCGATTTTGCCGTCGCCAAGAATGGTCGCCGCGGCGACGCCGGGGATTTCCCCGCAGACGCCGTCCAGGCTTTTGATCACCACCTGGCGCTGATCGTGGATGTCATCCACTGCCAAGGCGCAGCGCTGGCCGGTTTCGGTTTCCACCAGCAGGTAGACACCCGCCTGCTGATCGCTTTCGCGGTACAGGCCAAGGGCGCCGGCGACATCGCAGATCGGCACGAAATTGCCGCGGATCGACAGCAGGGTGCCGTCGGCCCCCAGGCTGTTGATCATGTCGTCGCTGCCGCGCATGGTTTCGACGATCGAGGTGATCGGCACCACCATGGTCTGATCAGCCACGGACACCACCATGCCGTCCATCACCGCAAGCGTCAGCGGCAGGATGATGGTGAAGGTGGAGCCTTTTCCCGGCGCGGAGGAGATGTTGATGCGCCCGCCGAGGCCGGTCACCGCATTCTTCACCACGTCCATGCCAACGCCGCGGCCGGAAAGGTTAGAGATCTCCTTGGCTGTCGAGAAACCCGGTGCAAACAGCAGGTTGTCGATCTCGCCATCGGTCAGCTCGGCGTTTTCCGGGATCAGCCCCTTTTCGATCGCAATCTGTTTCACGCGCGGGCGGTTCACACCGGCGCCGTCGTCTTTGATTTCAATGCAGACGCTGCCGGACCGGTGGGAGGCAGACAGTCGGATTTCACCGACCTTGGACTTCCCGGCGGCTTCCCTGTCGTCTGGCTTCTCCACGCCGTGGTCGACCGCATTGCGCAGGATAGGCGTCAGCGGGTCGGACAGCCGTTCGATGACCGTCTTGTCGAC
>NZ_LYUZ01000134.1 GCF_001679925.1 Leisingera sp. JC1
GGCACACACGGCGGCGCGAGAAGATCATGGGCCGTTTCAAATCGCCGCGCCAGGCACAGCGATTTCTATCCGTCCACGATCAGATCGCCAACTTGTTCCGACCCAAACGCCACCGCCTATCCGCCAGATCCTATCGCCATGCGAGGTCCGATGCGCTCGGCCTCTGGGCAGGCTATGCCGCAGAACTGACCGCCTGATTACAGGAAGCCACCCATAGGTATGGTCGCGCGTCAACAACCTGACAAAGCCGGATCGCGGAATTCAACGTTGAACAGCGGGGCACCGAACTCCGCGAACTCAACTATGTGGATCTCGACGGCAGGCGTGTGAAGCGTACCGCTGGACAGATCTATGCAGACCGCGACATTCGCGCGACCTATAACCTCTACACTGCCAATGCCTGGCGCTACCTCTATTTCTCCCTGCTGCCAGCCGCCGCAGCGTTCGCTTTCACCTTCGCGGTCTTCGCCATGGTTGGCCGGTCGCTGAAAGAGGAAGAACATATCCGGGGTGCGCGCCTGGTCACAGCCAAGGAACTGAAAGCCTGGTCAAAGCAGAAGTGGCGTGAATACGAGAAGCGCTTTGGTAAGGACACCAAGAAAGGCCCCCGCTACACGCTGGCCGGGATCGAGTTTCCGCCCAATGCCGTAGAGGCGCAGATCGGCATCACCGGCACCGTCGGCACCGGTAAGTCGAACCTCATGCATGAGCTGCTGAACACCATCCGGGCCGCTGACGGCAGGGCAATCATCTATGACAAGATGGGTGGCTTGCTGCGCGACCACTACGACCCGGAAAAAGACATCATCCTCAACCCCTTCGATGAACGCTCCGTGGGCTGGTCGCCTTTCAATGAGGTGGCTTCACTGGAAGGCTTCGCGCAGATCGCGGAGGTGATGATCCCGGATCAGCAAGGCTCCATGGACAGTTTTTGGACCCAATCCGCCCGGCTGGTCTTCCAGTACACCGCCCGCGAGCTCGCAAAGGCCGGAAAGACCACCAACGCAGATCTGCGCAAGGCTATCATGAACATCCCTTCCGAGGAGCTGGGCAAGCTGGTGGCCTCGACACCGGGTGCTCATTTCTTCGGGGAGCATGTTGCGAAAACCTCCGGCTCGATCCGCGCCAACATGATCACTGAGCTGCGGTTTTTGGAATACCTGCGCGATGATGCCGAACCTTTCTCGATCCGCGATTGGGTTGTGAATGACCGGCCCGGCTTCGTGTTCCTGACCGGGGACGCGGAAAAGTCGGCCGCGACGCGCAACATCATCTCGACTGTCTTTGAGGTGGCGGCCAACGCGCTTATGACAACCGAGGAAAGCCGCGACCCCAAGGTCTGGTTCTTCCTGGATGAGGTGCCGACCCTCAACAAGATGCCCTTCCTTCCCAAGAGCCTTGCGGAGATCCGGCAGTTCGGCGGCGCCTTTGTCGTCGCCTATCAGGTGTTTTCCCAGCTGGAAGACATCTACGGCGACAAGGCGGCAGAGACGATTTCCGGCGTTCTGAACAACCGGGTTGTGTTCAACACTCCGGATTACAACACCGCGCAGCGCTCCTCCCGCTCTCTTGGTGAGGAGGATGTGATCGAGCAGCAGGAAAACATCACCCTCGGCGCGCATGACACCCGCGACGGCGTGGGCATTGTCGGCCGCCGTACTCAGCGCGCCATCGTCACCCCGGCGGAAATCCAGTCATTGCCGCAGTTCGTGGCCTACTTTCGCCCGGCCTATGACGCCCCGACCGCCAGGGTGCGTTTTGAACCTGTGCCGACCACGGCCACTGCGGAGAAGTTCGTCCCATACAAGGGTAATGGCTTCGATGCGGGCGGAATGCAGGTTGCCGCCTTGAATGTGGAAATCGAGGAGGGCGAGACTGCTGAAGAGGGGTTCGCGGCCCTGAAACCCGAAGAACAGAAAGCTGAGTTTTTTCGGTTCTTGGACCGCGTGCGCCCCGAAGGCGCGGTGGGAATTGAGGAACCCGCCAAGATCTCGGAACGGGACTGGTACTGGCAGCATTTCGCCACAGCCCGGGTACGCGGCCACGATGTGAAAGAGATTGCTCCGCCAGACCCTTATGCAGGCTTCGCAGGCAACGGCACTGCCAAGGCCCGCGAAACTGCCGCGCTCCCCTACCCCGGCACCACGCCGGCACAGGCTGACCAGGAGACTGCAGCCGCCGCGCCAGCGAAAGAGCCTGCGCCAGAGGATCCGGCTCAAGTAGCAGAAAAACCTGCGGACGGAGACGCGGCGGCCGAAATGGTCAGCCCTGCCCTGCCCCTCTCTGTTCGTGCCCATCCCGCCGTCGGCCGCGCCCAGCCGGACAGGAAAACACCCAACCGGCCGGAACACCCGCAGGAGCCTCCAGCCAAAAAATCCGCCGCCAGCGCACTGCTGGCGATGGAAACCACCATCCGGGGAGTGAAGTGACATGATGTCGATCTCAAACGTCTCGGCCGGGGCGGCTGCCAGCGGCTATTACAAGGAAGAAGGCTATTACAAAGCGGGTACAGAGGAGGGCGAACGGGCGGCCACCTGGTTCGGCAAGGCCGCGGACGAAAACGGCCTGAGCGGCTTTGTCGATGACAGGCACTTTGCACAGCTGCTCGATGGTGAAGCACCGGACGGCAAGCTGATGGGCCGCTATGTGGACGGCGAACGCCAGCACCGCCCCGGTCTTGACCTTACGTTTTCCGCGTCCAAATCGGCTTCAGTGGCCGCCCTGGTGATTGGCGACAAACGCATAATTGAAGCCCATGACGCCGCAGTGCGCGCGGCTATGACAGTGGTGGAAGAGCGGTTTATTAAAACGCGCTTCCAGCAAGACGGGGAAATCGTCACGAAAAACGGGGAAGGAATTATTGCCGGAATTTACCGACACGACACCTCCCGCGCGCTTGATCCGAATTTGCACAGCCACGCCGTCATTGCCAATATGGTGAAAAACGAAAATGGAGGCTATTCGGCAATTCGAAATGAAGCCATATACAAAAACCAAAAACTAATTACGGAAATCTACCGTTCCGACTTTGAGAACCGGATGTCCGACCAAGGCATTGCCACGGAACGCGGGAGATTTGGAGAGGTGAATATCTCCGGAATTTCTCAGGAAGTGACCGAAGCCTTTTCCAAGCGGCGGCAGGAAATTCTCAATGCCCTCGACAATAAGGGAATGGATGTATCGCCGGAAACAGCGAGCAAAGCGGCATTAGCTACCCGTGCGGCCAAGCACAAAAATCTGGACCGGGACGCGCTGCGGGAAACCTGGCGCGCAGACGCACTCGCAGCTGGTCTTGGCCGGGATCAGCTGGACCTTGGCCGGGTGGGTCACGCAGCCCCGCAGCCCGTTGTACCGCTCGATCAGCAGCGCCCGATCGCCCCCCTTGCGGAAACCGGCCAGCCGTCCGGGATGTTCGAAAAGGCAAAGGCCATGCTGTCCAGTGCCGCAGCCGTGGCACGCGTGGAGACTGACCCCAGGCTGGCCGTAAACCGCGCCGTTGAGCACATCAGCGAACGGGAATCCGCCTACAGCAGGGCAGATCTGACGGTGGCGGCAATGCACTTCGCTTACCGTTCAGACTTCAAGGCGGTGGACGCAGAGATCAACCGGCAGATCAAAGCTGGCCGGCTCTTCGAAAGCGGCGAGGATGGACAGATCCTCACAGACAAGGCGTCTGTGGAACTAGAACGCTCCATCCTGGCTTCCTGGCGGAAGGCCGAAAAGGCCGGTGGACTGGAATTGAATGGATACCGCGGACGCAGCGGTGAAAGCACCCTGCTTACGAAACTTGCCGCAGTGACCAGCCTGACCGATGGTCAGCGCGCCGCCATCGAAAACACCCTAACCGGCTCAGGACGGTATGTCGGGATCCAGGGCTACGCCGGTTCAGGCAAAACCTTCATGATGGAGCGGATGGCTCATTACGCCGGTCAAAGCGGTTACGAGGTCAAGGGCTTTGCTCCAAGCCACCAGGCTGTTCAGGAACTTGCCAGTGTCCTCGGCAGTGCGGAAACCCTCGCCAAGGTCACTACCGCTGAGCGGCATCATCCGCAGGACGTGGACAACAGCAGGACCATCCTTGTGGTCGATGAAGCCTCAATGGTGTCCGCCCAGGACATGCGCAGCTTCATGGATTACGCGGAGCGTACCGGCGCACCGCGCGTCGTCTTCGTGGGCGACACGCAGCAGCTCGATGCGGTTGCCGCCGGTCAGCCATTCGCCCAAATGCAGAAAGCCGGGATGCGAACAGCGGTCATGGATGAGATCCGCCGCCAGCGGGACGATGATCTAAAAGCTGCGGTTTATCACTCCATCCGGGGCGAAATCACGGCAGCCTTCAACCGAATGGAAGACAACGTTCTGAAGGTCGATGACCCCCGGCAAGAGGCCGCAGATAGGTTCCTTGCTCTCACCCCGGCCGAGCGGCAGGGAACCCGGATCCTCGCCCTCACCAACGCTGCTCGCGCAGAGATCAACGAGGCTGTGCGCGACGGCCTCCGGCAGGAAGGCCGCATCGCCGCCCATGAGGTCAAGGTGAACGGTCTGCTGAACCGCCAGCTCACCGAGGCCATGCTTGCCGACGCCCGCAGCTACGCCCCTGGCGATGTCGTTATGTCAGTGGCGACAAGCAAAGAATACGGCCTCAAGAAGAACGGTCTCTATGTGGTTCGGGAAGCTGATCACAGGGGCAATCAGCTGACCGTTGAGCATGAGGAAACCGGTGTCCGGACCACCCTGCCCCTGGCTGTGAAGTTCAATCAACGGGAGCTTGGAAGGGCGCTGGTAGCCTATGAGCGCGAGGCCAGAGGCATGGCTGAAGGCGACCAGGTGCGGTTTCGGATCACAGACCCGGAAAGCGGCATCAAGAACGGTTTGCGGGCTGAAATCAAATCAACAAAGGGGGGAGTAATTGAGGCCGAAACCCAGGAGGGATCGCGCATCACCATTCCCGCTGACAGCCTCGCCGCCCGCGGCCTGGAACACGACTACGCAGCCACCGCTCATGCCGTTCAGGGCGAGTCCGTTGACAGGGTGATTGTAGCGATGCGCTCCACAGAACGGCTGGCGACCCAGAAGAGTTTTTACGTCGAAATCAGCCGGGCACGGGATGAGGCAATGCTGCTGACTGAAGATCCGGACCGGCTGTCCAAGACCATCGAGAACGAAACCGGGATCCGCCAGACCGCCCTCGATGCCTGGCTGGACGGCCGCCTCGCTGGCGCCCGCGCCCGCCAGCCGGAAGAGGAACCCACCCGCGAGGAACCACAGGAGAAGCCTGAGGCGGTGAAGGAAAAAGAGGCCAAGGAGAAGGAGCCGGACACCCCTGCCCTGCCCGGCCTCTTCGATGAGAAACTTAAAGAAGTTGAAAAGCAGGCTGAAATCGTCCTGCAGCGGGACAAGGACATTGAACGATGAGCGAGACACCTCAGAACGTCCGTATCGTGCTCGGCCCTGTGGCCCGGCAACTGATCGACGGCGCAGGAGAGAACCGCCCCAAGGCATTGGATGATGCGATTACTGCCCTTCTGGAAGGGCAGAAAAGCGGGCAGGCAGAAGCCCCTGACCAGGCCCCGCTGGACACCCGTTTGGCGTCCCTGGAGGCTGCGATGGAACGCCAGGCCGAAGCGCTCCGGAACCTCTCCTATACCGCGACACTGGAGCTGAAAATGACCCGCATCCTGATTGCCTCCCTGATGAGTGAGGGCAATGAGAATCAGCAGACACTCCTAGCTTTGGCCTCCCAGGCCACCGAAGAGGTCCAATCAAAACTGCAGTTGCTTGGAGAGTCCGAGATCGAGAAACTGCGGGAGAACGAGGCATCAGTTCAAACGGCGATCCTGCGCGACCTGGAGCGTGGCGGGATGGAAGGCGAACCGGTCGCTGAGGCGGAGATCGAGCGATGATGAATTTCCTGAAGCGGGCCGAAACCGGCCAGTACCGCGCTGCCATGCCGTGCCATTCGCATGGCATGGCATGGCACAGCCCTGCCACAACCCCTGCCACGGGCAGTTTTTGGGCCTTCAGAACCCCTAAAAATATGGGCCAAAAAGGTTCTAGCAGCGCCGCTTTGCCAAGATGCCAATTTTGGCAATTAAATCAGCGTCTTGCGAAGATTTGCAGCTTGCTGCGTGAGGTGTGGACCTTCTATGAGGACCGAAGGGCCGAATTGGGCGTTGCTGGCCCGAACCATCAGGGAGGGCTGAGCCATAAGCCCGCCAACGAGGCGGCGCAAAGCGCCTCGATTTCCCCCTGCGGTCAGAGGCCACGGATTGCCCTTTCGGCCCTCCTGATGGCGCTCCTGGCTCCTGCGGCTGTCTCTGCCGGAGACTGGTCCAGCTCCGGCAGCTTCGACCTGAAAGAGACCACTGAAATCCGCGAAAGTCTGGCCTCGGCTCCGGCTTCCTCCCAGGGCGGCTGGAACTTCGCCACGAGGGAAAGTGAGTGGGTTGCCCTCGATGCTTTTGAACGCTCGCGGCCGGGAAAGCAGCCCCCTGCCCCGGCCACCTTCCGCCTTCCCTCCGGCTCCAATGTCGAGCAGCTGTTTGCCCTCATTGCATTTGCTGAAGCTCCCGGCGGCCGCTATGACGCGATCCATCACGGCGCCAAGGTGAAGCCCGGCAAGAAACCCTCGCAGATGACGCTTGCGGAAATCTACGCCTGGATCGACCGCACGCCGGGCCAGCCCCATGCCATCGGAAATTTCCAGATCATACCTTCGACTTTGCTTAACTTGCAGAAACGTCTGGGCCTGCCTGACGGAGCCCGGTTCAGTCGGGACACACAGAACCGTATGGCCGCGCTTCTGATTTCGGACGCCGGGTATCAGAAGTTCGCGGCTGGCCGGATGTCACGTTCCAAATTCATGGACAACCTGGCGCGCATTTGGGCTGGTCTTCCGCTGGTGTCCGGCAAGTCCGCCTATCATGGGTATGCTGGAAACCGCGCAACCATCACGCGGGCCTTCTATAGCGAGCAGATGGAAAGGATCTTTGGCACGGGAAAAGCCCGGACAGCGACTGCATCCCAGGCACCACGAACGCGGGCACTCTTCGCGGGATGGACAGGTCTGGGACAATGACCGGCCGCTCTATGAAACTGCGGAAAGCTACGGTCTCTTGCAGGCAGGCTCCTGGGCTCAGAAAATCAACCTTAAGGGGATTTAGTCAGCGAAGAGTGAGAGCACCTGCCCGGTCAAAAGAAACCCAGTCTGACCGGCTGCACAACATCTTCAAATGCGACATCCGGGCAGCCGATTATGCCCTGAAATCTGCCGCGCTGCTTGTGGCATCAGGCGCCCTTTCAACAGGGTCGTACAGCGTCTTGAAGTCGGCAGACAATATATTGGAGGTCTTGAATCCGCTCGCTGGGTTTGCGGGCAGCCTCGCTCTGCTGGTGGTCGCTTTTCAGCTCATGTGCGCGTTTGCACTTTCCTTCGACAGAACCGGAAAGCTACGCGGTTCTACCATTATTGTCCGGGCGGCGGTCGTTGTTTTCATCGCCGCTGTTATCGGCCAGTTGGCCCCGCTCTTCGTGACGATCTGGACGGCCGGACTATGATCCGGTCAACCCCGCTTCCACACCAGGTATTCATCCAGCGTTCGGTAAAATTCACCGGACCTGATCCCGAGCAGAAAGAGAAAGTACACGGCAGCAAAAAGCCCTGACCAGACGCCGAAGATCGAGGCCCAGGATACGGTTAGAAAAAAGAGTGCGCAGTGTGTAGTCAGATACCCCTCCAACGCCCGGGTTGCCCTGGCGACGTGCCGAGGCGCTTCTGACTATAACACGTTTCGGGTTAACAAGAGCCGCACGGAACAATGGGCCAAAATCGGCAAGTGAGTAACACTGGGCTTTCAATAGATACCTGACGGTTTAGAGCTTCACCGCAGCGATTAGAAAATCATGGGTAGGGAGCCGAGATACTGTCCTGCTGTGGTCAGCATGTCCGCTATGGCACCTGTCAGCACCTTAAGGTAGCTGAGGAATGCTGGACCATGGTCGCCAGCTCCGACGATGATCTTTTCACCAAGTTTGTCACCGATTTTTCCCAAGGCGCTTCCGAGGACTTTGTCCCCCACATAGATTGCGACCGCTCCTGCCCCCAGTTCCTTTTTGCTAGGGATGATTGCCTTCAGGAGTTCGTTACGTTCCTTGATGGCTTCTGTGTTCGCCTCCAACGCCGCCGTCTGCGCTTGTAGAGCAGCGGTGTTCGCGGCGGATTCTTCCCGGTCCTTTAAAAAGAGGAACGCGTCCAGTTCAGCACGTTTTTCTAGCGTGCCTTCCAGAGCGTTAACATTGTCAGACAGCCGCCGGGTGAAACCACTTAGATTGGTGAAAAAGTCCCGATCAAACCCAAGGTCCTCTAACGGTGAAGGCGGGCCATTGTGCCCAATACCTGCAAGTCCACCCTGATCCAGCGGCAAGAATTGCTGTTCGATCTCAACAAGCGGTTCCAGCAAGTCGAGAACCTTGGCCGCTTCCCCCTGCAGCTTTCCTGCCAACCGGCCGCTGTCACCGTCGAAAGCTCCTTCCGACCCCTCCGGCAATTCATGGTCAAGCTCCTGACCTGGTTTCGGAGACCAATCTAAGATCTGGCCCGAACCCGCTTCGATCTCTTTGGCAACTCGCTCCAGGAACCAGTCGGGGTATTCGTTCCCAAAGTTGTCGCTAAGCGCCTCAATCGCCGAAACAGGGCCACCATAGATCCATTGATATCCGCCAGAGGCAGTTTCATACGGCAGCAAATTTGCTGGATCGTCGTAGTGCTTGAGAAACCATTCTTTGATGTCCTCAGAGGCCCCTTCTAAGTCGTCCGGGTCTATTTCCTCATCGTGTTCAAAGCTGATGTAAAAATCATCCAGGAGTTTATGTTGACCCACATCATGGGTTACGTTGTTCTCCATACCCGCCGGGTATTCGGAAAGCGTCCATTCCAAATCTCCAAGTTCAGGATGTAATACATGGGCGCGGTAAAGTGTTTCTTGCCCCATCCCCCTTTCACCGCCACCACCAAAAACCTCCCATTCGAGTTCGTCTGCCTCGATCTCATATTCCTGCTCGGTTATGGCATGGCTAATTCTTGCCTTACCTTTAGTTTCAATACGCATGACAACTCCGAAAATCAGGGCTTACTAGATCAAATTTCCAGTTCGGAAATATCGCGCCCTTTCGCCAGCGCTTCGGTAATCCATCGTGGTTTACGCCCCCTGCCCGTCCAAGTTTCCTCCGGGTTTTCTGGGTTTCTGTATTTTGGAGGCGCTTTCTTCATTCGCCTTTCGCTTGGTCTCTGATTTGGGTAAGGGAAAACTTGTTCGAGTGAAAACCCGTATTCTTCTACGGCCTTTTCTGCCGCCTTCTCAGCATCCCAGAGATCCCGGCGTAGCCGTGCGTCAAGAGCTTGTTTCAAGTCTGCTTGCAACTGCTTCAGCTCGGCCGACGACATTGCTTTCAAGTCCATAGGTTCCCCCTGGTTCATTTAATCGACTGCAGGGCGAATAACGCACCCCAGGAGAGCAGGCGAGTTCTTTTTGACCTGGCGGCTTCTCAGTGGCACCAGTTCAACCGGCGCCCTCCCCTGTATGGGCGCGCTAAGCCCTCTGAAATCAGAATACTGCCCAGGTCGCGCCCATGCAGAAAAATGCGGGCAAGCCCCCTCCCCCATTTATCCCGGCCAGGAAGCACAATAAAATCGACCGTTCCGGCTTCCGTCACCAGTTGGCGAGCACGGCGGGTCGCTTCATCGCCAAGGGCTTTTTCATACCGGCACCGCGGCTTGTATGTTTCTGGGGTGTCATAACCCACTAGCCGGAACCTATCGTTTCCAACGTCGGCCGTGTCACCGTCGATTAGAAAAATGTCCCGACTACTTAAAGGAGCCGCCTGAGCCACAGCGACCGAGACAAAAAAGAGAATAGCGGCAGAGAACTTCATGCCGGGGCCTCGAAAATGTAAGGTGCGGCGTCTCTGGCCTGGTCGAGGACGACCCAAATATCTTGAAACATTCTGAAACCTATATGCCAATGCGTGGTGCCCGGTCAGCGAGCTTTTGAAATCACCCCGTCTGTCCGGATCGCCGCGAAGTCTGAGGCTGTTCGCCTGGACATCTCCACCCCGTCTCCTGACATGATCGCTTCGACATGATCCGTCACTTTGATCACGGAACCGTCGGCCTCGATGGCTGTTAGATCTCCATCCCGTGTGTGCGAAACAGACCCATCGGCTGCAATGCGGATCCACGCGCCGTTGACCTGGACAGCAACCTCGTAATCATCGACCTTGATCCCCTGCCATCCTTGAGCTGGATCCCGGCGTAGGACTATTTGATCCGGGCGCAGTTTGATTTGCACGTCACCGTTTTCAGTTTGATCAGACGCTTTGACCACCACGAACGCCTCTTGCTCGGCCGGATCCCGGTGAATCGAGGCGTTGCCATTTCTGGGCGGCCACAGTTTGGCGGCCTCCCGCTGGTTTCCAGACTGGTCCCTGTGAAACCCGATGTACATCTGCGCCGAACGCCAGGTCCGGCTCAAGCCTTCAGACAACATGTTCATGACTGCCAATCCTCATATCGCAGGCCCGGGACTCTTCGAAACTCTTTGACGTTGTGGGTGATCAGTACCAGAGACCGGGAAACGGCCTGCCCCGCAATCAGCACATCATAGGGGCCGATCGGGTTGCCCTGCCGTTTCAGCTCTGCCCGGATCTCGCCTGCAGCCCTGCCGTCGCTTTCTGAGAAATCCAGAACTTCAAACCGCAGCGCCTCAATGCGTGCAAGGTTGGCCTCAACCTTCTGGCTCTTATAAGCGCCGAAATACAGCTCGTGCATCACAACAGACGGGACGCCAAAGTCCCTGGGTGCGAATTCGGAAAGCCGCTCGATGACATTGCTGTTTCCAGCGATGATGGCGATGACAGCATTGGTGTCCAGCAGGAACTTCATTCGAAAACGTCCAGTCCTGGCCGGTCTTGCTGCGGAACTTCTTCAGTTGCTGCATCCACAGCATCTTGATCCAAAGGCCCGAGTTCGTGCAGCTCCTTCAGCCACCCCCAGCCCTCTTCGATTGGCTCCAGGATGACCTTGCCCCCTTCAGCCCGAATACGGACTTCATCAGTGCTGAAGCGAAATTCCTTGGGAAGCCGCACCGCCTGGGAACGACCTGTCATGAAAACCTTTGCTCTCGATGGTTCAGTGGTATTTGGCATTGCGCGGCCTCCGTGGTACATATCAATAATATATACCAGTGACATGAAAACTCAAGAGCTAGCACTCCAAATTGAGTGAGAATACCGATATTTTTCAGCAAACTGGCCGCCTGGAAACTAAAGGAATTTCGCTCCCCTAATCAGGGGCTTGGGTACGTCGGATAGAGGAAAAGGTACCGTCGCCCTCCAGTGCACAAGGCACTATCAAACAGCAAACCGCCCATTGCTCCCGCCTCTCCAGTTCACCTACACTACAGGAGCTGGTGGTGTTCTTATTTTCAAGAAAGGTGTGCTGGATTGAAGGGCACAGACTTTGACAAGCTTGCAAGTTCAAAGGCGGTAAATCGGGCTTCTGTACGAGTTACCTCACGCGGGGAGCACTGGGAGCCCAGCCGGGAAATCACAGGCATCTGGTCCAAAGACCAACTTCAATATGTCGAGGCATCAGATTTCCTTCTGCGACAACTCTACCAGCGCCATAGAGGAAACGGATTTGATCCATGCAAATTAACGGTACTGGGTGTCGAGCCAGCAAAACAGGGTGATAAACTCCAGTGGATTTGCCGGTGCGCGTGCGGGAACCATTGCAGTTACACAGTTGCTCAACTTCGCGGTTTCAAGAAGCCCACCCGTGGTCCGGCAGTGGAAGTCAAGAAATACACCGAGTGCCCAGTCTGCACATATTTTTCTGAGCGAAAAGCCATTGGCCCTATGGGCAGAGGCCCTAAGTCGCCCGGAGTAACATACCTTGATGACGATGCTATCGAAAAACTCCTGGACAAGTCAGAGACTGACGTGGGGATGGTTAGATTCAAGGGACGCAGGTTAGGACGCCTAGTGGTCCTTGGCCCAGCCAAGCATCACCCTAATCTGCTGAAGAAGCCAAACGGTAAGTCAATAGCCCGATGTGACTGTGGCTCAGCTTTCATCGCATCGCGCAAAGGTCTGGCTGCTGGAAACATTCTGGAATGTGATGATTGCCGTGAGGCAAAGAGGGCAGCGTACCGCGAGTCCGGAGATTGTGAACACCTCGCCGCAGTGGAACATGCCGAGGCTAAACTCAGGTTGGAATTCTTGAAAGATGAACAAGCTCACCTCCAAGCCGAATTGAGCCGTTTAACCAGGTTGATGGGTCGCGCCACCACCGAAGACCGAGTAGCACTAAAGCGTTTCTTAGATTGGGACGCCCAGAACAAAGCCCTACTGTTCGAAGCGGAAATAATGACCGCCCAAACAGGTACCAAATAGTTGTAGCGGATTGCACTTATCCAGAGTTCGGCTTGCAATCATCGTGAATTTTCGCTCGAATTGTTTGCGTCTATCCGGGGGCTCAAACTCACATTAATTGCGAATGAGATCAGATTATTTGCAACGCGATTGCAATCATCCGCCTCGGATCACATTAGGTGCGAACGGGTCAGTGCAGCATGGAACGCCGCCCGCAACACTGCTTGAACTTCTTACCCGACCCGCAAGGACAGGGTTCGTTTCGGCNTGTAGCGGATTGCACTTATCCAGAGTTCGGCTTGCAATCATCGTGAATTTTCGCTCGAATTGTTTGCGTCTATCCGGGGGCTCAAACTCACATTAATTGCGAATGAGATCAGATTATTTGCAACGCGATTGCAATCATCCGCCTCGGATCACATTAGGTGCGAACGGGTCAGTGCAGCATGGAACGCCGCCCGCAACACTGCTTGAACTTCTTACCCGACCCGCAAGGACAGGGTTCGTTTCGGCCTATCTTCCCACCTTGGTGCGTGAATGTCCCCGCAGGCGGCGTGTAGAGATTGCGTTGCTTCAGAAAATACCTGTGCATTCGCATGACGCCTGCGGCAGCTCCGATAATCAGCTCCTCGCGTTGCTCATCCGATATCGGTTTGTCATAGGGACGCATCTCCGGGTCTTCATGATGCTCGTAGGCCAGCGCCCAGATCGGCACCATGGCACCACCTTCGTTTTCGTCATCCATGATTTCTGGCCAGATATTTGGCCGAAGGTTGGTGCCCAGGATAAACCCTTGGGCCCAGTGATTGGCCCGAACCTTCCCCTGCTCGTCCTCAAATACGAGGGGCAAGTAAACTTCCTTGGAATCGAGCTGCTGGTTCACATGGTTCCAGTGCCGGTTGACCAATTCGATGAACTGTTCAGCTTCTTCCATGCTTTCGAAGTCCAGATCGCCATCGTCAGTCTCACCGGTCTGAAGAATGGGCATGTACTCACTTGGCATGACCAGATCAGGGCAGCAGGCCAGTGCAGCAAAGAACCCATCGAGCGCCTCGATATTCGGGATTGCACCACCTTTCACCCGGCCAAGGAAATCATCCAGTAGCTGCTCTTCGTGATCAGACAGTTCAGCTTTCAGGTTCATATCGGCAGCCCTGCCTTGCGCATAAGGGTGGAAAGTTCGTCGGTTCTATCCGTGTCCAGTTGGCCTTTCAGGAAACGCCGGATTTCCGGGAGCCGGGTGTCGGTGAGATCGGCCAGCGCCTTGGGGCTGTAGCCGATCCGGGACAGCCGCGCATCGAGATCATCGAACCCAACCGAGATGGTTTCCTCAACGATGTCGCGCGTGACCTGATCTGCACCCATACGGTAAGCATCGGTGAACGCACGGTTCAAATGCTCGGCAAACTGCAGCGGCGTGGACAGACGCTCTGCCAGATATTCTTGTGCGGCATCTTCAAAGACATCTGATGGGTCAACACCATCCGAAAGGCACTGCCCCAGAAGCCAGGACACAAATTCCCGGCGTTCATCCCCAATACTGCTGAACTCAAACTTTGTCGTCCGGTGACCGATTTCTTCCATCGTGGCGCGCCGCAGGTCGTTCTGGAGACGGGGATGGCCGACAAGGACAACCGACAGCGAGCCGCCACCGGCACTGATGACCTCTCGAAGCCGCTTCAGTCCGTTCAGCGTGTGCCCATGCAGATCATGAGCTTCGTCGATGAAGAGAGCGATTGGTTTCTTGGCCTTTCGCACGGCTTCCTGAAGCAACCTTTCCCGGCGTTCTGGTTGAGTGGGAACTTTCATGTCCGGATCACCGGTGATGTCTAGAAAGAGCGCGGTGATCAGGGCGGGCAGAACGACGCGCGGCTTATCCACCGACAGGCTGCGCGCCACGATGATCTTCTTATCGGAGGTGATCTGATCCTGAAGGCGGTTGATCATCACGGTTTTGCCGACACCTACAGGACCGGAAATGGCGATCAAATCCCCAGCCATGATGGCGGCCATCACATCCTCGCGGAACTGGGCCAGCCGCTCAGTCTCAAAGTATCCAGCTTGGCTCCACACGCGCTCGATGTGGAAATGCTGCATGACCTGCCTGTTCAACACCTTCTCGTCCCTCTTCCTTATTTCCCGCGCCGGAAGCGCTCTTTGACGGCCGTTTCAATTTCGGCCTTGTTCAACGTCTGACCAACCAGTTCGCCGACGAATGCACGGTCATCCGATGAAAGCTCAGCCAACGGCCGGTCCAGAAGGTAGGAGATGCCCCGCCGTGCGCTAAGCTCGTTTTCATAGGCAATCTGCCCCCACGGGTCTGGATCAGTGAATTTGACCTTGGGCAGTGGCACCACCTCGGCCGGGGCGACATCAAAATCCGAGCCGCCAAGCGCCGCGCGGGGCAGGCTGATTTGTTCCGCCAGTTTGGCGACCGCCTCAGCACGCTTTTCTCGGGGCGATGACTTACGCTTGCGATACCGATGCAGAGGAATTGGCCCACCCTCGGGTCGATAAGGACCATAGCGTTTGTCATTCCATTCCGCGAACAACTCGTGATCGAACAGCCCCCACCAGAGCAAAACCTCTTCACCAGCCAGATCGCCATCGACCTCATAGAAGGCGCCATCAATAGACACCCGTGCGTCAGCTCCGACCTTGCGACGTTCCGGTTCGCGGGCAAAGGCACAGAAGCGTTCCCAGGAACACATCTCACGGATGCCGGTCTCAGGGAGATTGGCAATCCAGTCCTCAATCCGGCTGTGCGGTTCCCGCCGGTGGGGCTTGTCATTGTATTTGCCGATGAAGTTTCTCAGCCAGAGATTAGCCTCCGCTTCGGTTTCCGGTTTGTGGAAGTGATACAGTGTCTCATGAGCTTCCTTAACTGTTCGAAAGGGTCGCTCCACCTTGCCCTTTGATCGGGCAGTGACGCGGGCACCGTCAGATCCGGCGGGCATATGGGTTTTCCAGTCTACGCCCAGACGTTCCATCACAGTCTGAAACACCAGGCTTTTCGCGACGGGGCCATTGTCGAGATAGATCATCTCGGGAATGCCCTGAAACTCCGTATCTTCCTTCGGGGCCATGGCATTGAACAGGAAGCGCAAGGCGCTTTCCGCGTCCTCACCATAGACGCAACGGTATTCCTGGTAAGACGTACCCGAACGATCATCCACAACGCTGTAAAGCATCATGGTCGGCTGGCCGCGCTTCGGGTCTACCCAGGCCGGTTGCGGAATGTGCTTCAGATCTGACGGGCTGATATCGAACTGCCAGCAGGCGTTGGAATGGCGAGCCTCAAAACGGACGGCAGGTGCGGCTCGGGTCATGCGAGGTTGATCATAACCCCAAGCGCGTAGCCAACGATTTACAGTAGGCGGTTTCAGCAGCCCTTTCGAGGGCTTCACGCGACCTTCTGGTGTCTCAATGCCGTGGTCTTCGAGAAGCTCGATAGCCCGGTTGGTCGAAAGATGCCGCCCCTTCTTGTTGCTTGTTCGCATTTTCAGTGCAGCGATGATTTCGCAGTAACGCGCCAACTCGTGCTCGGGGATGCCACGCGGCTTGCCACGGTCTGCCCGCCGCAGGCCCTTCGGCTGATGCAACGATTTCAGGGCGCGATAGACGGTGGACGAACTGACACCAAAGAGATCCGCTATCCGGCCAACTTCTTCCCGCCGTGCCGCTGATCGTGGCGGCAATCCCGCCAATCTGGTTCTCAGCGCCAGCAACGTCTCGGCCGGTATGCGGATGCCCCTATTTGCCATCGGAAAACTCATCGACATAGGCATAAAGAGTCGCCCGCGAGATACCCATCAGATTACAGATTTCCGGGATTGTGTGTTCACGGGAATGATAAAGCTGGACTGCATGAGCCCGTTTTTTGCGGTCCAGTATTTTTTTGCGACCACCCTTGCGACCACGGGCCCGTGCCGCAGTCAAACCAGCCTGCGTTCGTTCCCGGATCAGATTGCGCTCGAACTCTGCCAATGCGCCGAACATATGGAAGATGAGCTGACCACCGCTCGACGTGGTGTCGATGGATTCCTGAAGGCTTTTCAGGCCGACACCCATTTCCTTCAGTTCTTCGGCGCGGGCAATCAGATCCTTGAGAGACCGCCCCAACCGATCCAGCCGCCAAACAACCAATGTGTCGCCATCGCGAAGCTGATCCAGAGCTTTGATAAGACCTGGGCGCTCGCTTTTGGCACCGCTTACCTTATCGTCGAAGATCCGCTCGCAGCCTGCGGCACGCAATGCATCATGCTGCAAGGCAAGGCTCTGATCTTCTGTCGATACACGTGCATAGCCAATGAGCATGGAAACCGTCTGAATATTCAATCCGATTGCTCAAATGCATACGGTGATTTCCAGATGCGGTAAACAGACAATATTAAGGTTTGGATTCAATGGTCCCCAGATGGGCTGAACAGCAGTCTGCCAAACGGACGTTTCCCAGACCAGCCGTTCAGACAAAGCGCAGCAGATTCAACCAACGAGCCCAAC
>NZ_LYUZ01000135.1 GCF_001679925.1 Leisingera sp. JC1
ACCCAAACCAGAACCCTCAAATCAGCAATCCGCCCCACTTACCCACAAACCAGGCAAACATATCCACAGACTCAACAACCGGAATCGCTAAACCCAGCCCCGGCCCGGAATCAAAATGACCGCCAATAAGCACACCCCCCTGGGCACCAGGAAACCCAAACCAGAACCCTCAAATCAGCAATCCGCCCCACTTACCCACAAACCAGGCAAACATATCCACAGACTCAACAACCGGAATCGCTAAACCCAGCCCCGGCCCGGAATCAAAATGACCGCCAATAAGCACACCCCCCTGGGCACCAGGAACAGATCCTACGGACTAAGTCCGGCTGGGCGTTCCGGGTGATGTCGGGTTTTTGGACCGCTTAAGCACTGGCAAGCGCAGGGCCAGAAAAAGAAGGGCGCTCAGCCGAACAAGCCGTTCAGCCTTCAAGTTTGTCCAGCCCCTCTGCGAGGTCTTCACGCATCCCGGCTTCTTCCATGTAAAGCCGCAGCCGCTGATTAAACCCGCCGGGCGTGTTCAGCGCTTCGATCAGCTCCGAACAGCCTGACACCTGCAGGCTGGTGGACAGCAGCATTCGCAGGAAAGCTTCTCCTTGCGCGGGATCGGCAACCCGCTGCCCAAGCCAGTCAGCCGCGTCCCCAACCAGCCGCGCCGCCGGCGATAACACTGCCTGCGCCGCCAGATAGGCCTTCAGCTCCGCACCGTCCTCAAGCACAAAGACCAGGTTGTCCGGCTCAAAGATCCGGCCAAGCAGTTCAGTGTCGCCAAGAGGCATAATTGGAGACCCGCCCTGCGCAATACCAGGGAAAGGCATCATGACGGCAGCAGCTCTGGCCGGTGCAGCCCAGCCGGAGACCTGATCCAGATCCGCCCCCGCCATGAAGGAGATCACTTGCTGATCGTCACGGAAAGCCAGGCTGCTCAAAATGTCCTCGGCGGTTTCCGCCATCAAGCCAAGGAACACCACATCGCTGGCGTCGATCACTTCCTGGTTGCTTGCCACTGCCACCTCATCGTACGCCTCAGCAAGCGCGGAGGAATGGCTGGCGCTGCGTTCCGATACCGTGATCTGATGCCCCTTGCCAGCCAAGCCGCGCACGACAGCGGAAGCAATGGTTCCGCACCCCAAGAATCCCAAACGCATATCAGATCTCCTTCACCAGCCGCAGCGCATCAAAAATCGCCGCGTGAGTGTTGCGTGCAGAAACCGCATCGCCGATGCGGAACAGCTGGAACCGGCCCTCTGGATTGGAGCGGATCGTTTGCGGCCCACCGGCAATCAGCGCATTCTGGTCCACTTCACCGTGGTTGAGCGATGCGTTCTTGAGCGCGAAATAGAGATCGTCGAGCGGCAGGGTTCCATAGTTCAGGACAATTTGGTCATACTCCGCCTGATAGCTGTGTCCGCTGTAATCGGTGCCGATGGACGCCGTCAGCCTGTTGCCGCTGCGGGTCACCCCCTGGAGGCGGCGGGCAACCGTGAACGCTACAACCCTGTCCTGCAGCGCCCGCATGTATGGAACCAGGTTCATTCCCATGATGTCGGGGGCAAAGGTCCGGTCGGGGGTCATCACCTCTACTTTTGCGCCCGAGTTGGCCGCCGCTTCTGCTGCCATCAGACCCGGGTGGTCGCCGCTCTCGTCATAAATCAGCACATGCCCCGTCGGCTTAACATCGCCGGAGATGATGTCCCAGCTGGACACCGCGTGGGGAAGGTCGCTGACGGTTTCATGCAGCATCATGCAGGGAATACCTCCGGTCGCCACGATGACGACGTCCGGATCAAGCGCAATCACATCATCGGCCTCAGCCTAGGTATTGAAGCGGAACGCCACGTCCCGGGCCGCGCATTGCGCCATGCGCCAGTCAATGATGCCGATCATCTCTGCCCGGCGAGGGTTCTGCGCAGTCAAACGCACCTGACCGCCCGGCTCCGCCGCGGCCTCAAACACGGTAACGTCATGGCCGCGCTCGGCGGCTACCCGCGCGGCTTCCAGCCCTCCCGGGCCTGCGCCGACAATGACCACTTTCTTGCGCGTCTCAGCCGGGGTGATCTGGTGCGGCATCGTGAGTTCGCGCCCGGTGGCTGCATTGTGGATGCACAGCGCCTCCCCCGCCTGATAGATCCGGTCCAGGCAATAGGTGGCACCGACGCAAGGACGGATGTCATCTTCTCGCCCCTCCATGATTTTCTTCACGATATGCGGGTCGGCCATATGGGCGCGGGTCATGCCCACCATATCCAGGAGACCGCTGGCAACCGCATGGCGCGCAGTGGCCACATCCGGAATGCGTGCGGCGTGGAAGGTCGGCATGCCAGTTGCCTTCTTTACTTCTCCGGCAAAATCCAGATGCGGCGCTGACTTCATACCCTGCACCGGGATCACATCGGTCATGGCCGGGTCGGTGTGGATGCGGCCACGGATCACGTTAAGGAAGTCCACCATGCCGCTGTCCGCCAACCGCTTGGAGATTTCCAGCCCTTCTTCCGGAGTGATCCCGCCCTTTTCCACCTCATCTGCCGTGTAGCGCAGGCCCACGATAAACTCACCGCCGACCCGGTTCCGCACCGCTTGCAGCACATCCATCGGAAACTTCATCCGGCTGTCCAGCGTCTGGCCGCCATATGGCCCGTCCAGATCGTTAGTCAGCGGCGACCAAAACTGATCCAGAAGGTGACCGTAGACCTGCAGTTCGATCCCGTCCATACCGCCCTCCTTCATCCGCTCCGCCGCATCGGCGAAGTCGGAGATGATGCGGGTGATATCCCAATCCTCTGCCAGTTTCGGGAACGAGCGGTGGGCAGGCTCGCGGTGGCGTGAGGAACTGACGGAGGGCAGCCAATCACCCTTATTCCAGCCGGTCCGGCGGCCCAAGTGCGTGAGCTGGATCATTACCGCCGCGCCGTGCTCATGCACCTGATCGGTCAGGTTACGGATCCAGGGAACCACCTCATCCTTGTAGGCGAGGATATTGTTGAACACCGGCGGGCTGTCGCGGCTGACCGCAGCAGACCCGGCGGTCATCGTCAATGCCACCCCCGCCTTAGCCCGCTCCGCGTGATAGGCGGTATAACGCTCCTTGGGCATGCCATCCTCCGGATAGGCGGGCTCATGGCTGGTGGTCGTGATCCGGTTGCGAAGCGTCAGAGGCTTAAGCTGGTAGGGCTGCAGCAGAGGATCCTTGGACATGGGGGGTCTCCTGGCACGATGTCATGGCTTGGCGGCGAGTCTCCCGCCCATCCTGACACATATGTCGACAAAACTTTCATACCTGTCAAGAAAAGTTGCGCCTGCCCTGCCCCGCTGTTATGGCTGACGCATGGACACACAGGACATTTCCCGCCCTCGGCTCAGCGAAGAAGACTGGCTGGAAGCCGCTTATGAGGTGCTGACTGAAAGCGGAGTGGAAGCGGTGAAGGTGATGCCGCTGGCCAAGCGGCTTGGCGTATCTCGCACCAGTTTCTACTGGCACTTTAAAGACCGCGAGGAGTTGCTGGAAGCGATGGTGCGGCGCTGGGAGGAACGGAATACCGGCAATCTGGTGGCCCGCACCGAGGCCTATGCGGAGAGCGTTGCAGAGGCGATGTTCAACCTGTTCGACTGCTGGATCGACCCGGAACTTTTTGACGCCCGGCTGGACCTCGCCATCCGCAACTGGGCACGCAACGACAGCAGCCTGCAGGAAAGGCTGGACCTGGCCGACGCCCGCCGGGAGCAAGCCTTGACCAAAATGTTCGTGCGCTTCGGCTATCCGAAGGCGGACGCGCTGATCAGGGCCCGGGCGATGATTTACACCCAGATTGGCTATATCTCGATGCAGGTGCACGAAAGCACGGAATACCGGATTTCACTTATGCCCGGCTGGATCAAAGTCTTCACCGGCACCAGCCCCGAGCAGCGGGAACTTGACCGCTTCCTTGCCCGGCACCGATAGGGGCAGGCCGCTGAACTTTCTTTGAAATGCGCGACGCGGGTCGCTTCAGGCAAGGCCCAAAGCGAAACAGCTCGGCACCACTTGTGTCCAAGCATCCAGGACCCGCAAGGCGTCACCACAAGAAACGGGCGCGGAACCTTTGGGTCCGCGCCCGCTCAATTTTCTCAAGCAGATCTGCCGGATTACTCGGCTGCGATCTGCCCTTCGATCTTCTCGACCTTCACCGCCGAGAATTTGAACTCAGGGATCTTGCCGTAGGGGTCCAACGCCGGGTTGGTCAGAATGTTGGCCGCCGCCTCCACATAGGCAAACGGCACAAACACCATATCCTCGGCAATTGCCCGGTCGGCGCGCGCCATGATCTCAATCGAGCCGCGGCGGGTCGAAAGGCGGATCATCTCGCCCGGCTCAATGCCCATCAGCTTGAGCGTGCGCGGGTTGAGCGAGCAGTTCGCCTCCGGCTCCACCGCATCCAGAACCTTGGAGCGGCGAGTCATTGACCCGGTGTGCCAATGCTCCAGTTGACGGCCGGTGGTCATGATCATCGGGTAATCCGCATCCGGTGCTTCATCCGGCGGGATCACCGATGCCGGGGTAAAGCGGGCGCGGCCCTCGGGGCGCGGGAAGCCGTCACCGAACACAATCGCCTGACCGGGGTCGGTCTCATGCAGCGACGGGTAGGTGATGGTCTCGGTCTCCAGACGCTCCCAGGTGATGTTGTTCAGGGACTTCATGTTCAGTTTCATCTCGGCAAAGACTTCGCTGACATCCTTGTAGTCCCACGGCAGGCCGATGCGCTGCGCAAGCTCGACAGTCACCTGCCAATCCTCGCGCGCTTCACCCGGAGGCGCCACCGCGGGGCGCACCCGCTGCACCTGACGGTTGGTGTTGGACACGGTGCCGTTCTTTTCATAAAGCGCCGAGGCCGGCAGGATGATGTCGGCATAGTTCGCCGTCTCGGTCAGGAAGATATCCTGAACGATCATCAGCTCCAGCTTGGCAAAGGCGTCGCGGGCATGGTCCGCATCCGGGTCCGACATCGCCGGGTTTTCACCCTGGATGTACATGCCCTTGATGTTACCGGCATAGGCCTCGTCCACGATCTCGGTCACGGTCAGGCCCTTCTCGTTCGAGAAGTCGCCGCCGCCCCAGACATCGGTGAAGCTCTTGCGGACATCATCCGAGGTCACGGTCTGATAGTCCGGCAGGAACATCGGGATCAGGCCTGCGTCGGAGGCGCCCTGCACGTTGTTCTGGCCGCGCAGCGGGTGCAGGCCGGCGCCCGGCTTGCCCACATTGCCCGTCATCAGCGCCAGCGAGATCAGGCAGCGCGAGTTGTCGGTGCCATGAATGTGCTGGGAGACGCCCATGCCCCAGAAGATCAGGCCGGCCTTGCCGCCCGCAAAGATGCGGGCCACGCTGCGCAGTTGCTCAGGCGAGACGCCGCAGATTTCCGACATCTTCTCAGGCGTGAACTGCGCCAGATGCTGTTTTTCCGCTTCCCAGTTTTCGGTGTATTTGTCGATGTACTCCTGGTCGTACAGGCCTTCCTCGACAATCACGCTCATGATCGCGTTCAGCATCGACACGTCAGCGCCGGGGCGGAACTGCACCATCTCAGTCGCGAACCGGCGCAGGCCGACGCCGCGCGGATCCATCACAATGAGCTTGCCGCCGCGCTTGGTGAACTGCTTGAAGTAGGTCGCAGCCACCGGGTGGTTCTCGATCGGGTTAGAGCCGATCACAATCGCAACATCCGCGTTTTCAATCTCGTTGAAAGTTGCGGTCACAGCGCCGGAGCCGACGTTTTCGATCAGCGCCGCAACCGAGGACGCGTGGCACAGGCGGGTGCAGTGGTCGACGTTGTTGTGCTTAAAGCCCTGGCGAATGAACTTCTGGAAGAGATAGGCCTCTTCATTGGTGCATTTCGCCGAGCCGAAGCCCGCGACCGATTTCGGGTTTTCATCCCGCAGCTTGATCAGGCCCTTGGCGGCCAGATCCATCGCCTCTTCCCAGGATGCTTCGCGGAAATGGGTCGACAGGTTGCCGGGATCGACGTTCAGGCCCTTGGCCGGCGCGTCGTCGCGGCGGATCAGCGGCTTGGTCAGGCGGTGCGGGTGGTGGATGTAATCAAAGCCAAAGCGGCCCTTAACGCACAGGCGGCCTTCGTTTGCCGGGCCGTTGATACCCTCGACATGCTTGACCTTGCCGTCCTTGACCTTGAGCGAGACCTTGCAGCCGACGCCGCAGAACGGGCAGACGCTTTCGGTTTCAGAATCATAGTCTTTGCTGTCGCCGACCTGGTTTTCGTCCAGCACGGTTGCGGGCATCAGCGCGCCGGTCGGGCAGGCCTGCACACACTCGCCGCAAGCGACACAGGTGGACTGGCCCATCGGGTCGGCAATGTCGAAGGTCGGATAAGCATCGTGGCCGCGGCCGGCCATGCCGATCACGTCGTTCACCTGCACTTCACGGCAGGCGCGCACGCACAGGCCGCAGGAGATACAGGCGTCCAGGTTCACCTTCATGGCGACGTGGCTGTCGTCCAGCAGCGGGATGCGGCCTTCTTCCAGTTTCGGGAAACGGGATTCCGTCACGCCGTTCAGCTCTGCCATGTCCCACATGTGGGAGGACTTGTCGTGCGCCTCTTCCTTCTTGGGCTGGTCGGCCACCAGCAGTTCCATCACCATCTTGCGGGCGTTTTCGGCGCGCGCGTTGTTGGTGGTGACGACCATGCCCTCTGCGGGTTCGCGGATACAGGAGGCGGCTAGCGTGCGCTCGCCTTCGATCTCCACCATGCAGGCACGGCAGTTGCCGTCCGGACGGTAACCCGGCTGCGGCTTGTGGCACAGGTGCGGGATTTTCAGCCCGCGGCCGTTGGCGACTTCCCAGATGGTCAGGCCCTTGTCCGCCGTGACCTGTTCGCCATCGAGTGTGAATGTGACTTTATCGCTCATGGCTCAGACCTCATCCGGAAAATGTTTCATGGTCAGGCGGATCGGGTTCGGCGCAGCCTGGCCGAGGCCGCAGATCGAGGCATCGACCATTGCGGTGCTCAGCTCTTCCAAGAGGCCCTGATCCCACTTCTTCTCGCTCATCAGCTTGACGGCTTTTTCACAGCCCACCCGGCAGGGAGTGCACTGGCCGCAGCTTTCGTCTTCGAAGAAGCGCAGCATGTTCAGCGCCGCGTCGCGGGCGGAGTCCTGATCGGACAGGACCACCACGGCAGCGGAACCGATGAAGGTGCCATGCGGCTGCAGCGTGTCGAAGTCCAAGGGCACTTCATTCATCGACGCAGGCAGCAGGCCCGAGGAGGGGCCGCCCGGCTGATAGGCCTTGAAGGCGTGTCCGTCCAGCATGCCGCCGCTGGCTTCGATGATGTCGGTGATGGTGGAACCGGCGGGCAGCAGGTGCACGCCCGGGTTCTTCACACGGCCCGACACCGAATAGCTGCGCAGACCCTTGCGGCCGTTCTTTTCAACCGAGTTCAGGCATTCCGGGCCTTCGCGATTGATCTTGCAGACCCAGTAGAGGGTCTCGACGTTGTGGACCAGGGTCGGGCGCCCGAAGACACCCACCTGCGCCACAAACGGCGGACGGTGGCGCGGCTCGCCGCGCTTGCCTTCGATCGATTCGATCATCGCGCTTTCTTCACCGCAGATATAGGCCCCTGCCCCGCGGCGCAGATCGATGTAACCCGCCTCGACGATGCCGGCGTCTTCCAGCGCCTTGATCTCGCGGCGCAGGATCTCCAGCACCGCCGGATATTCGTCGCGCATGTAGATGAAGGCTTTCTCGGCCTCGACCGCCCAGGACGCAATCAGCATGCCTTCCAGGAAGACGTGCGGGGTGCGCTCCAGGTAGTAACGGTCCTTGAATGTGCCGGGCTCGCCTTCGTCACCGTTCACGGCCAGATAGCGCGGGCCTTCGTTGGCACGCACAAAGCCCCATTTGGTGCCGGACGGAAAGCCAGCGCCGCCCAGGCCGCGCAGGCCGGCTTCTTTGACTTTCGCCTGAACCGCTTCCCAGTCGCCATTGGCACGCAGGTCTTTCAGCGTGGCATAGCCGCCTTCCGCTTCATAAGCAGCGAAGGTTTCATACTCGGGCACGTGTGCATGGGTGTCGTCTGCCGCAATCGCCGCTTCCACTTTCTCCACGGTCGCGTGGTCGATGTGGTTGTGGCCAATTTCCAGAACCGGGGCGGTGTCGCAGCGGCCCATGCAGGGCGCGCGCAGCACGCGGACCTGGGAAGCGTCCAGACCGTCTTCCAGTGCCTTCTGCAGCTGCTGGGCGCCTGCCAGTTCGCAGGACAGCGAGTCGCAGACCCGGATGGTCAGCGCCGGCGGCGGGGCCTCGCCTTCCTTCACCACATCAAAATGGGCGTAGAAGGTGGCGACCTCATAGATCTCTGCCTGACCGGTCCGCATTTCCTCGGCCAGCGCCCGGATATGCGCGGCGCTGAGGCAGCCGTATTTGTCCTGAATCAGGTGCAGGAACTCAATCAAGAGGTCACGGTTGCGCGGGCGGTCCCCCAGCAGGTCCTGAACCTCGCTCAGCGCAATGTCGTCGACCTGGCGGCCTTTGGGCGTCTTGCGGCCCTTGCCTTTGCCGGACTTCCATACGCCCTTGCTATCATCCAATGGTGCCATGGGATCCTCCAGTCAGCACGTCTTTCATTCAGCCAATGCCATCAAGAATGAATATCGTCAAATCTGGAAATTGGATTGCACGATCAGAAAATCTTATGACGCCATTTGCGGCATCCTATCGTCTACAAACGTCGCAACTACCTCTTTCAAAGCGCGCACAGTTGTGAGTTCCGGGGTCCGGTCCAGAGTCGCGATGCAGATCGGGCGCGCCTGCTCTGGCTCCACCAGTGCCAGAACCCGGGTGCCACCAAGCTCGCCCAGCGCCTGCATCAGCGCCCGCGGCAGGATGGTCGCAGCCGAGCCTTCCCGCGCCAGAACCATCGACGCCATGAAGCCGTTGGATTCGGAGACGATCTCCGGCTTCAGCCCCAGATCGGCAAAGATCCGGTCCAGAATCCGGCGGTTCTGCATCTGCTGATCAAGCAGGCTCAGCGGCAGGTCGGCAGCTTCCCCCCAGCTGATCGTATCGCCACGCTCCGCCACCATGTCTTCCGGCGCCAGCAGCACATAACTTTCCTCGTACAGAGGCTGCACCGTCACCAGTTCCCGGCCCATGCTGTCGGCATAGGTAATTCCGGCATCAATTGTACCATCATACAGCCGCTGCTGGATAGCCAGCGAGGTAGTAACCTCCACCTGCGCCAGAATCCGCGGATAGGCCTGATGCACCTGGTCCACCAGCTGCGCCGCCCAGGCGGTGGCCGTCGGAACCACCCCCAGAACCAGTGTGCCGCTCACTTCACCGCGGGTTGCGGCAATCTCCTGCTCCAGCGCCTTGGCATCGTCCAGAATAGACCGTGCCCGGCGCACGATCATCATGCCTTCTTCGGTGAGGCCCTGAAAACGGTTTGCCCGGCGCACGATGGAAAGGCCCAGCCGCTCTTCCAGGTTCCTGATCCGCATGGAGAACGCAGGCTGAGACATGCCGCAATCGGCGGCGGCCTTGGCGAAATGCTTGTGCCGTGCCAGCGCAGTCAGCAGCGTCAGGTCCTTGAGTTCGATCATAAAAGAACCTTAAGCCCGTCTTACCACTTGGCACAATGGAACAGTTAGCCGTTCAGTCCTGGTTAACGGGGTCGGCAGAAGTCCCCGCGGATCCGTAAAGCGCGGTCAGTTCCTCCAGAACCGCCAAGGCGCCTTGAAGCTGCACCATCATACCGGCATGATCAGCAAACGCTCCTGCGAGGAGGTTTTCGCGGGCAGCCCGCATCTCCGCGGCAGTCCGGCTGCCCTTCTCGGTGAGGCTGTAGGACACACCGGAGCGGCCCGCGCCCTGCTTCTGGGTCAGCCCGGCTGAGGCAAGTTTGCGCAAGGAATACTGGATATTAGGGATATCCACGCGATTGGTGATCCTGGCCATTTCCTTGATCGAGATTGCGCGGCCGCCTGCTGCGATCAAAAGCAGCAAGGTGACTTCAGCGCCTGACAGCGAGACGCCGCTCAACTGTTCGAAACAATCCACCTGCCAGCGGACAAGCCCCTCATGCGTCCGCTGCACCGCAATTTCCATGTCCCGCAACCTGTCAGAAGACTGCTGATCAATAGGGTCTGAAAACAAGGATTGGCTGACTGAATGATCCAATGAACAACTCCAAAATCTGCTGCCCAAACAGGCAAAATGGTGCGGATCAGAATGCCGGCGCCTTCAGCGCACCGTCCGGCCTCGATGCAAGGCACCTATGCGCCCCCTGCGGCAGGTCCGGCTCAATTCCGAAAATCCAATTCAAATACTCCGCAACATATCCGCTCAAATCGCCGAAACTTCAATACCCAGCCCGATCACACGGCAGAGCTGGCAGGCAAGAACAATATCAATGCGCCATCCGTTCAGATGGCGGGACTGAAACTCTTGCTTGCGGGAACGCCTGTCAGCCACCCGTTGGCAGCTTCCGGGTTCCAGAGTCTCTGAAAACATTCAAGACACGGGCAGGTTCCGCAAATCGCACCGCTTCATGGCATAGCGTGCAAGCCCGCCATAAGCCTTGCACACCTGACTCCTCGCGGTTGGCCCGGAAAGGCCGATAGCAGAGGTCAGACCAGGAAACAGCTCAAACAGCTCACGCCTGCCTTCGGTGTGCAATCCACGGACAGCCACCGGCCCCGGCCAGAAGGTTTCCGTTGCAATGCCTTCTGCAAAGATCACTTCGTGCTGCTCTGTCATCAGGTGCACATAGGTGACCGGCCCGCTTTCACCGGGCACCTGGACGCAGCTGGTGTCCAATTCTGCCAGAAGCTTGGCTGACAGGAAGCTCTCGTCAAACTGCCTGTCCCTGCCCAAAGCCTTGCGGCCAATCAGCAACCGGTGCTGCGGGGACACCAGCATCGGCCGCTCCGGACACAGCAGGCCGCCGGGGCGTAGCCGGTAGGGTCTTAGATGCGGACGCCGGGCCAGATCTGCCGGACTCAGGGTCCGGCTGCCGGTCCAAATCACCTGCTGATAGCCATTGTCGGCGGTCTGAAGCATATCGCCAACCCGTATCCGCCCGGCCGGAACCGAACCGCGCTGCGTCGCAATCAAGACATCAGGCGTAAAGCAGGGGATGCCGGCGGAATACATCTGCTGCGCAGTCGTCATCTGCGCCGGGGTTACCCCCTGCAGAACAAGCTTTTCACCGCTCGGGAAGGTGAGAAGGGCATTGCCGAGCCCGTCATCGCTGACAGAAACGTCCCAGGCCCGTACGGCACCGGCCGGTCCGGTGCCGCCTGTCAGGTCGGAGACGTCCAACTGGTCATTATAGAAGCCGTCGAGGTCATCATCAGCGATGCTGAAGTCGGTGATCGTATCAGTGCCGCCGCCACTGCTCAGGATCAATTCATCATAGCCAATGCCGCTGGTGATCGAGTCGTCACCGGCCCCTAAAGCCACGGTATCATCACCAGCACCCGCATCAATCACAGTACCGGCGCTGTCAGCAGAAGCGTCGACCACATCCGCCTGATCCGTCAGGTTGAGCGCCTCAATCTCCGAGAAGGTGATCGTGTCGGTACCGTCGGTGATGGTGCCGGCCTCATCTCCCGTGTAGGTGACGGTGACCCCTGTGGTAACACCGGACATGTCGACAGTGTCATAGTCATTCCCGGCCTCGCCGCCGGTCAGTGTGTCATTGCCAAACCCGTCCGACATTTCGAAGGTATCAGCGTCGGCTTCACCATGCATCAGGTCCGCCCCGCTGCCGCCGATCAACAGGTCGTCATCATTGCCGCCATACATCGTGTCGGCGCCGTCGCCGCCTTCCAGCGTGTCATTGCCATCCGTTGCAACAATGCTGTCGTCCCCGGCCCCGCCGACAAGACTGTCGTCGCCAGCCGAGTTTCTGAGAGTATCATTGCCAGCGCCGCCGATCAGCGTGTCATTACCCAGCCCCGTCGTCAGGCTGTCGTCGCCGTCGCCGCCTTCGATGTAGTCGTCACCATCGCCGCCAGAGATGGTATCCGCACCGAGACCGCCGATCAGGGTATCCGCCCCTGACCCGCCGTCCATCACATCGTCGCCGTCGCCGCCGTCCATGCTGTCGTTGCCGGCCTCGCCGTACATCAGGTCGGCATCGGCGCCACCTGCCATCACATCGTTATCATTGCCGCCGTACAACGTGTCGTTGCCATCGCCGCCTTCCAGCGTGTCATTGCCATCAGTCGCAATAATGCTGTCGTTGCCGGTACCACCAACCAGGCTGTCGTCACCCGCTGAGTTTTGCAGTGTATCGTCGCCCTCACCGCCGACCAGCGTGTCGTTACCCAGCCCGGTTGACAGGAAGTCGTTGCCTTCGCCGCCGTCAATATAGTCATTGCCATCACC
>NZ_LYUZ01000136.1:0-109119 GCF_001679925.1 Leisingera sp. JC1
GCGTTCTGGAAACGATGGACGGGATACCACACCCGCAGCCGCGCAGAAGCCAGGATGCGCTGCCTCAAGGCCTTCGGCGAGCGCATCGCCGCGAGAGACCCAGATAGCCAAACCGCTGAAATCCACATCCGCGTCGCACTCATCAACCGCTTCAATGCCCTCGGCACCGCCGAGATCGTCCGCGTGGCCTGAACCTGAAGGGGAAAGGGGAAGTCACGCCTCAAGACGCCTTTCTGCAACAATGCCCCGCCAGATTGCGCGGCCGGGATACTTTGATGCGCGCAGAACTTCGTTTCGTGCCTCCGCGCCTGGGCTCGTTGGCTTCCTGGGAGTGGCATTTTTGCGGGGCAGGATAACAGCGGCGGAACCACGGGCGGCAATCGTCTCGTGGCATCATAGGCCCCGTCGGCGGTCTCGGAACCAATCTCTTCGCCTGCCGGGCAGGGGATGTGTTTCTTGCGCCAAATGCGCCGCTTGGGGCCACCTGCTGCCCGGCAGTGTATCACGCAGAGATGTCCCGAGAGGGGATCAGCAGATTCAGCGGACCCGCGCCGCCACGGAACGGGACAGCCACGTTCAGCTTTCGTGGCGGCGCCACAGTGTACTGAAGTCCGGCACGGCCCAGCCCAGACCGGCCAGCCGCAGATGGTTTTGCACGAAGCCCGCCGTCTGCCTCAGTGGCATCCCGAACAGTATTTTCAGGGTTAGACAGGATTGGATCGCGGCTACTTGCCTCACGCGATATCCTCAGAAGCTGGATAGCAGACCTTTCTGCAACGCGCAGCATCGGTCAAACTGGGCTCGAAGTCTGATTTCGCCACGCGCGGAACGAATGCCTGCTTCCGCCGGTGGAAAACCTATGAGTCGCAAAAGGTAACTTTGCTGCGCCGGCTGAAAATATTTCGGCTTATAATCAATCAACCAAGTTCCCCAAATGGCAGACCCTTTCCTTTTTCGTGTCTCCAGCATCCCTGTTCGCGCCTCCTGTTCCGTCAGGGGCGAAGCTTTCGCCGATCTACTCTTTGGAAGACCTCCTGTCTTTCGGAGGGCAAAGCAGGGCGGGCGCAGAGCTGGCTCTGACCGCAAAAGCCCCGGCGCATTGCGCCGGGGCTTTGATTTTCGGGATGCAGGGGGGATCAAGCGCCAGCCATCTCGCGTTTTTCCACGCCGCGGAAGAAGATCAGGTAGAAAACCGGCGCGGCCACCAGCGTCAGCACAGTGGCAAAGGCCAGCCCGCCCATGATGGTGATGGCCATCGACACGAAGAAGGCGTCGGTCAGCAGCGGAGCCATGCCGAGAATGGTGGTCACCGCTGCCAGCATCACCGGGCGCAAACGCGAGACCGACGCTTCTACGATGGCTTCGCGCAGGGGTTTGCCGGTCTCGCGTACTAGGTCGATCTCCTCGACCAGCACGATGCCGTTTTTGATCAGCATGCCGGACAGGCTGAGCAGCCCCAGAAGCGCGGTAAAGGTGAAAGGAAAGCCAGTGCCAAGAAGCCCGATCACCACCCCATTCACGGACATCGGCACCAGGAGCCAGATAATCACCGGCTGGCGGATCGCGTTGAACAGCAGGACCGAAATCAGCACCATGATCAGAAGGGTCACGGGCAGCTGCTTGCCAAGGCTTTCGTTGGCGTCGCCTGAGCTTTCATGCTCGCCGCCCCATTCCATGATGTAACCGGGTGGAATGTCCATCGCCTCGATGGCTTCCTGCACCTCTGCGAATACGGTGGCGGCGGTCATGTCCGGCGGGATGTCGGCACCGACAGTCAGCGTTGGCAGCCGGTCCCGGCGGTGTACCAGGGTGTTTTCCACCTCGACATCAATACCGTCGATCATCTGCTCCAGCGGCAGGAATTTCCCGGCTGAGGACGAAAACACCACCTGGTCATAGATATTGTAGGAGTCGTCCGGTGCGCGGCGCACCACGATGGGGATCAGCCGGTCGCGTTCCCGGAAGACGCCCATCTGCACACCATCAGTGGAGAATTGCAGCGCGTCGGCGATGTTTTCCCGGGTGACGCCAGCGGTCTGAGCCCGGTCAGTGGCATAGACGGGTTTCAGCACCGGCTCTTGCTCGCGCCAGTTATGGCGCGGGAGCAGGATATCGGGCGAGGCCGCTTCCAGCCGCCGGATGGCCTCTTCGCCCAGGCTGCGCAGAACGCGCGGGTCGGGACCGGAGAAGCGCACCTGGACCGGATCGCCGCCGCCCGGGCCGAACACCAGCCGTTTGGTGCGGAACTCGCCCTCAGGGAAGCGGGATTGGCCAAACGCCTCCAGCTCCGCCTGCAGCGGCGGGATGGCATCCAGGTTGGCGGTACGGATGATCAGGTGGCCGTAGCTGGGGTTCGGCTTTTCGGCAGAATAGGTCAGCATGAAACGGGTTGCCCCCTGACCCGTGAAGGAGGCCACCGAAACCACATCATCGCGGGCGCCCAGCCAGTCCTCGAACACCTGCAGATGTTCGGATGTGGTCTGTATCGACGTGCCCTGCGGCAGCTTGTAATGGACAAAGAACAACGGGGTGTTGGAGTCCGGGAAGAACTGCTGCCGCACCTGTCCGAAGCCGATAAAGCAGACCACGGTGACGGCGGTCAGCCCCGCGACAACCACCCAGCGCAGCTTGAGCGACGCGTGCAGGATCGCGCCGTAGGTGCGGAACAGAACACCATCATAGGCATCACTGTCCCCCTCCTTGCCCTGCTTGAAGAAGTAGTGGCCCAGCAGCGGGGTGGCCGTCAGAGCCAGGAACCAGCTGAGCAGCAGCGAAATGGCAATCACCGCAAACAGCGAGAACAGGAACTCGCCGGTTGCATCCGGGCTGAGACCGATACCGGCAAAGGCCATGATGCCGATCACCGTGGCGCCAAGCAGCGGGATCTGGGTTTTCGAGGCCGCATCGTGCGCCGCTTCGCGGGAGGTCTTGCCGCGCAGCATGGAGATTTGCATCCCCTCCGCCACGACAATGGCGTTGTCGACCAGCATCCCCATGGCGATGATCAGCGCACCAAGCGAAATCCGCTCCATCTCGATAGAGAACATGTTCATGAAGAACAGCGTGCCCACTACGGTCAGCAGCAGGGTGGTGCCCACCACCACCGCGGCCCGCCAGCCCATGAACAGGGCCAGCACCACGACCACGATGGACACCGACATGGCGAGGTTCACCAGAAAGTCGTTGGAGGCCTGCTCGACCACCACATGCTGCTGGTAGATCGGTTTCAGATCGACACCAAAGGGGATTTGGCTGTCCAGTGCGGCGAGCTTGGCGTCAACGTTCTTGCCCACTTCAACGATGTTTTCGGTGGCAAGGCCGGCAATCCCGAGGGTGAAGGCTTCAACCCCGTCAAAGCGGATGATCAGGTCCGGGTTGTCGATGCGGCCGCGATGCACGTCGGCCATGTCGATCACATTGACCACGTCGCCCTGCCAGCCGATCGCAAGACCCTGAATTTCGGAGACCGAGTCCGAGCCTTCCGGCGCACGCATCAGGGTTTCGGCAGGCCCGGCGTCCAGACTGCCTGCAGAGCGGACCGAGTTGGACGTGGCAAGCGCGTTGCTGATCGCGTCAATCGGAACATTCTGATTGACCGAGACCGCCAGCGTGGGTTCGACAAAGATCGCCTCCTGCGGCAGCCCGGCGATTTCAACATCGGCCACCCCGTCCACCGTCAGCAGCTCGCGCCGCAAGTAGGTTGCCAGATCATGCTTTTCGGCGTCCGTGTAGCCTTCTGCCGTTACCGCATAGAACAGGCCGAACACATCACCAAAGCCGTCGTTCACAACCGGCTGGCTGACACCCTCCGGCAAAGCGCGGGCAGCATCGCGGACTTCGGCTCGCAGCTTGGTCCAGATGGCAGGCAGTTCGGTGCCGTCGTAAGTATCCTGCATCTCCACTTCGATCAGCGAGAAGCCGGGCTGGTTCACGGACGTGATCAGCTTGACCTCGCCCATTTTCTGGATCGCGGATTCCAACGGCTCGGAAACTTCACGCGCGACCTGCTCGCTGTTGGCGCCGGGGTACTGCGTGGCGATGACTGCGGATTTGATGGTGAAGGCAGGGTCTTCGAGGCGTCCCAGATTCAGAAATCCCCAGATGCCGCCAAGCAGGGCCGCCAGCATGATGATCCAGGTATAGAGCGGCCGGTTGATCGACCCGCGTGCAATGTCCATCTGCCTGCCCTCAGTTCCCGAAACCGGTAAAGCGTCTGACCTGCTGGCCATCCTTCAGCGCACCGCCCCCGGTCAGCACCACCTCTTCGTCTCCGGCAAGGCCGTCCGCCACGCGGAAATCACCATTCTGGGTGGCTTCGACCTTCACTTTGGTCCATGCAACGGTGCCTTCCTCAGCACCTGCAGGGGAAAAGACCATCACGCCGGTGCTGCCGTCGGTTGCGGTTACCAGGGCCGTTGCGGGCACTCTGATGCCTGCATCGCCGGTGTTGACCCGCACTTTCACAGTTGCAGATGCGCCCGGCAGGATCTGGCGGTCTTCGGGCGGGGGCAGGCGGAATGTGACCTGGTAGGTCTGGCCGACGCTGCTGGCCTCTGCGTCATATTCCAGGATCTCCAGCGGATACTCGGTATCCTGGCCGGGGAAGTTTGCGGAGATCGTCAGCACGTCGCTTTCCTCGGCCCTTTGGAACAGGATTTCCGGTACATCAACCTTGATGTACAGTTCAGACATGTCGTGCAGCCGCACGATGGGGGTTCCTGAACTGACGGTGGTGAATTGCTCGACCTCGCGGCTGGACACCAGAGCATCAAAGGGCGCGCTCAGGGTGGCGTGCTCGAATTCATACTCTGCATCGCGCAGCGCCACGCGTGCCAGCCCCGCCTCAGTCTCAGCGTCGTCAATCGAGACCTGGCTGACGGTGCCAGTCAGGTTTTTAAGGCGTGCCACAGTGCGGTCAGCCTGTTCCTTGCGCAGCTGCGCCTGCTCCAGCTGCAGCGCGAACGGTTCCAAATCGAGCTCGGCAATCAGCCCGCCTTTCGCCACCGCACTGCCTTCGGTGACCGGAAATTTCAAGATTTGCCCCGAAACCTGAAATGCAAGGTCCACCGTCTGCTTGGCCGCCACCTGGCCAAAGAACTGCCGTTCCAGAAACAGGGCTTCCGCAGAGGTCTGCAGCAGCTTGACTGGTTTCAGCCCTCCTTGGGCAAAGGTAGCAGCGGGTAAGGCCGCAAGCCCCGCAGCAAGGGCTGCAGCAAATGCGAGTGAATTAGGCAGGCGCATGCTTATGACTCCTTTTGGGGCAGTTTCTTTGCTGTTCGCGTTGCGCAGCAGTTTCAGGCGGCACAGACATCGATGCAACACAAGATGCCGGGACCGGTGCGGCATAGTCCGGTTGCCGCGGCTTGCCTGTGAACAAGGTCACAAAGAGCAGGAAATCTGCGGACGGATCAGGCAAAACGGATTCGGCTGCCGGTACCGGCTATGAAGCACGCTATAGATTTTCACATTCTCGCAATCACAGCGCGGTGTTTAGTAACAAGCCTGTCTGCAATCGAAGCTCAATGTCCGTGTGAGCTTCACTGAATTGAAACGCCTCGACAAGGATGGGCTTGCGGGGAACACTTTCCTGATTGAGGTCCTTCATCAACCCGCCAGCCATGGGCTTGGGGCCGCAGTGACGTACTCCTATGCCGTGAACTGGCCGGGCAGCCGTTCCATAGCCTTGTCAACGCGTGCAAATTTGCCCTCATCAGATAGGAGAGGGGAGGGCGTGAAGCTGTCCCGCTCGGCCTCCTTTGCCTGCTGCTCAGCTTTCCGGCTCGGTCAAGAACGCTGTTTGGAACGGCGATGCCGCTAAAGCCCGATCTGCAGCAGCCTCCAGCGGCGGTCGAGCATCCGCTTTTCCTCACCATTCCGGGGTTTCACAACAAATAGTTTCTCCCGGATCTCTGGTGGCAGGGTCAGTGCAGGGATTGCATATCCAGGGTCGCGGATCTCTTGGCGTGCGGCGGGCAGGCTGTTTGTGGCGTTGTTGAAGACTGTTGCGCGCGCCATCTCCGAAGGCTGCAAAACATGGTTCACCAGCCGGTGTGCACTCTCCGGGTCGCCGGCATCGCTTGGAACAACAAAGAGATCGGCCCACAAGTTGGAGCCTTCCCTGGGAATGACATACTGATAGCTGCTGTTTTCATTTTCCATCTTTGGCGCCAGGCCCGCTGTGCTCCAGGCGATGGCAAGGCACACTTCGCCGTCCATCAGCGCATCATACTGGTAGGAGTCAAACGACCGGACATAAGGCGCGATGGCGGACAGCAGGCCGAAGGCGGCCTCAATGTCCTGTTCTGATTGGGACTGTGGGTCCAGACCGAGATAGGCCAGTGCAGCGGCCAGAACCTCCTCCACCGAGTTGACGATGGATATGCCGCAATCCGCAAGCTTGCTGGCATTTTCCGGGTCGAATACCAGCGCCCAGCTGTCGAGCGGCGCGTCAGGCAGGCGCTCCTGCACCGCGGCGCGGTCATAGGCGAGGCCGGTTGTCCCCCAGAGATAGGGCAAAGCGTAGCCTTCTGCCTGGGGGAGGGAGGCCAGCAGGATCTGCATCAGTTCTGTGTCGAGCGCTGCCGCGTTTGGAATATCCGGCAGGCTGAATTCCCTGATTGCCCCGGCCTCTGCCAGGCGGCCGACCGTTTCAGAGGCCACAATCGCCAGATCATAGCCGGTGCCGCGGGCAAGCAGCCGTGCTTCGGCCTCATCGGCATCGCCATAGGTGTCCAGCACGACCGCAGTGCCGGTGGCGTCCTGGAACCCGGCAAGGGTGTCCGGATCCATGTAGCCGCTCCAGTTGTAGAGCCAAACCTGGCCGGGATCCGCTGCGGCTGGCAGGGACAGCAGGGAGGCAGATGTGATGGCAGCGGCAATCAACGGTTTCAGGCGCATTTCGAGCTTCCCTTGCTGCTTGCGGCGGCCTCGTCCGGCCAAAGGCGGGTCAGGGCAGCGGCGATTGCTGCCTTGTTGACGGGTTTCGCGAGATAATCATTCATTCCTGCGGACAGGCCTTCTTGACGCTGCTCGCTCATCGCATTGGCGGACAGGCCGATGACCGGGACCGGCGCCAATCCCTTCTCCTGTTCTGCAGCCCGGATCGCCCGGGTGGCTTCGAGCCCGTCCATTTCCGGCATCCGGACATCCATCAGCACCAGGTCGGGCGCCCAGCTCAGTGTCAGCTCCACTGCCTCGAACCCGTTTCCTGCTGTTATGACGGTGCATCCCAGCCGCTCCAGCATCTTGCCGGCGACCATCTGGTTGACCCGGTTGTCATCAGCAACCAGCACCTTCTTGCTGAAAGTGGCATTGACAGGTCCGGGCCGGGAAACCGCAGCTGGCGGCGGCACGTTTCCGGCAGGAAAATCCACCGTGAATTCAGCGCCCTGGCCTTCGGCGCTTTGGAGTGCGATTGTGCCGCCAATCGCCTGGGTAAGGTTCTTGACGATGGCGAGACCAAGGCCGGTGCCGCCAAACCGCGTGGTTGTTGTTGCATCAGCCTGGGCGAATTGCTCAAAAATCCGTTCCTGGGCTTCCGGCGGTATCCCGATGCCGGTGTCGCGCACGGTAATGCGGATCATCCGGTCCCCGCCGGGGGCTGGCAGCAACTCCTGCAGCTTTACTTCTACCGTTCCGTTTTCGGTGAATTTCAACGCGTTGCTGATAAGGTTGACAACGATCTGGCGGATCGCGGTGCCGTATCCCTGCACATGCCAATTGCTGACCTCTGCAGCCGCTTCGAACTGCAGGCCGATCTTTGCGCTCTGCGCCCGTGCGGAAAACAGGTCAATCACCTCCAGGCAGGTCGCGCGGACGTTAAAGGCTTCGGCCTCCATTTCCAGCTTGCCGGCTTCGGCTTTGGACAGGTCCAGGACATCGTTGATGATGCTCAGCAGGGAATTGCCGCTCACGATCATCATGCGGATCATATGCCGCTGCTGGTCATCCAGGTCTGTGTCGTTCAGCAGCTCCGCCAAGCCGAGCACGCCGTTCAGCGGCGTGCGGATTTCGTGGCTCATCGTTGCCAGAAAAACGGACTTTGCCTCAGAGGCGGCTTCTGCCTTGCGGCGGCTGGCCTCGATTTCCGACTGCGCGCTGATGATGAAGCGCTCCATCGGCAGATGCACGAAACGGGCTGCAACAAATACACCGATAGCGCCGATTATCACGGCCGCCAGCGCATAGAGCAGCTGAGTCTGCGCGGCAATACGGCTGGTCTGGGCTTCGGCTTCCTTCACTTTCATGAGAATGGTCAGCAGCCGCCTGGACAAATCCGAGGCCAGCGTCGCAGCTTTGATTTCCGCGGCCGCTTCCCGGTTGGCGGCGGGATCCTTGAGCAGCCCTGCCAGCAGCAGGATGTCCTCCAGTTCGGAGATCGGGTTCAGCGCCGGCTGGGACAGGATTTCCTGCGCCTGCAGCGAGAACGCTGAAAGCGCGTCTTCACCGGTGAGGCCGGCAAACGAGTCCGCTGCGGGCCTTGCGCTCCGCCGGATGCGCCCGCGCGCAATCAGCGCCTTCTGGCTGCCCGGGTCATTCTTCAGTTCGTCGAAGGCCAGCGACAATTCGGAGAGGGAAACAAGAAGCTGGTCGAGGACCCTGGTGTTCTCCGCCCGCCGGACCACGCTCCTTTGACCGGAAAGGGTGACGCAGAAAGCGGCCACAGCGGCCGCCAGCAGGATTGCCAAGGCGATACCGCTGCGCAGACGAAGGTATTTACGCGTAACACGCTGCTTGGTCATTGAGCGCCTGAATTGAAGTTCCGGGAAATCCTTGCGGCTTCCTGCAGACTAGAACCGAATGTCTATTCTGGAAAGCAAGCATTGAAAAACAATGAACCAGCTGAATGGAAAAGTTTAACCAGTGCTTGTTCCTGCCCCTGCCATACTTGGGTCCAAACCGGCGGTGGCTAATCTTCTTACGCAACTTCCCCGCAGCACGTTATTTTGCCTGAATGCCTTTGGCAAAGTCCATGAAGGCCCGGATCACGCGGACGTCACGGCGCTGGGTGAGATAGATTATGCTTTCGCTCATCGTGAGGTCGGCATCGCGCAGGCTGTATTTGACCAGCCGGTCGTCGTGACCGAACTCCGCCTCGGAGACAAAACCGATACCCGCGCCGGAGGCAACAAGCTCGCGCACGGCTTCGCGCCCTTCGGCGACAATCGCGGGCTTCAACCGGATGCCCTGTTCCCGTGCGGCGGTCTCTACTTTCTCGCGGGTCTTTGAGCCTTCCTCGCGGAACACCAGCGGCAGCTGCACCAGTTCCTGGAACGACAGGTCTGTCTGAGTGGCCATCAGCAGGCCGCGCGCGGCGAAGGCAACGATGCCGGTGGCACCGAGGTTCAGCACACTCATATCCTTGCCGGGGGACAGGCTGCCTGCCACCCCGATTTCGGCGTTGTAGTCGCGCAGCTCATCAATGATTTCGCCTGTGTTCCCGGCACGCAGCGAAATAACCACTTTCGGGTAGCGTTTCTGGAACGGTCCCAGGAAGCCGGTCATGTGCTGGGCGGAGTCGGCGATAATGCGCAACTCCCCCTCAACAGCGGCGCGGGTTGCCGACAGGTAGTCCGCGATCCGGCTTTCCACCTCGAAGTACTGCTTGGTCATGTGAAGCAGTTCTTCTCCTGCGGCTGTCAGGAACACCCGTTTCTTCTCGCGCCGGAACAGCAACACATCGTGGTCCTGCTCCAGTTTTCGCACCTGTTCCGAAACCGCGGGCTGGGTCAGGTGCAGAGCCTCGGCGGCGCGGGAAAAGCCGCCCAGAAGGGCCACGTGGTGAAAGGCTTTGAGCTGAGAATGACGCATATTTTGACCCTGTGAACTTGTATAGGCCAGGCCTATCATTGAATTGTTTTTTGCAATTTTACATATGAACTGTGCTGACGCAATCATGCTCTCGAACCATGCTTTGGAGACAGGCAATGACCGCTTCCGCACCGCAGATAGACCCGCCTTTTCTGGGTGAGCCTTACCTTCTGACACCCGGGCCGCTGACCACATCCTATGAGGTGAAACAAGCCATGCTTCGCGACTGGGGCAGCTGGGACGATGACTTCCGCGCCATGACCCGCGACATGCGCAGCCGCCTGCTGGCGTTATTGGGTGAGGGCGCCGGCGCATTCGACTGCGTGCCGATGCAGGGCTCCGGCAGCTTTGCGGTTGAGGCGATGCTGGCGTCCTTTGTGCCGCGGGACGGTAAGGCGCTGGTGCTGGCCAATGGCGCCTACGGGTTGCGCTCGGCGCAGACGCTGCAATACCTGGGCCGCGACTATCAGCTGCTGGACAAGGGCGACTACCTGCCGCCGCGCGGGGATGAGGTTGCCGCCATTCTGGCGAACGATCCGTCGATCAGCCATGTGGTGGCAATCCACTGCGAAACCTCCTCGGGCATCCTGAACCCGGTTGAGGAGATTTCCGAGGCCGTCTATTCTGCGGGCCGCAAGCTGCTGATCGACTCTATGTCGGCCTTTGGCGCCATTGAACTGCAGCCTTCGCAGATTCGCTACGAGGCGATGGTGTCCTCGGCCAACAAATGCATTGAGGGCGTGCCGGGCTTCGGCTTTGTCATCGCCCGCAAGGAAGAGCTGGAGGCCGCCAAGGGCAATAGCCATTCGCTGTCGCTGGATGTGCATGCGCAATGGGCGCATATGGAAAAGACCGGCCAGTGGCGGTTCACCCCGCCAACCCATGTGGTGGCGGCCTTCCTTGAGGCGCTCAAGGCGCATGAGGCCGAAGGCGGCGTCGAGGGGCGCGGCGGCCGGTACACCCGCAACCGCGACGTGATGGTTGCAGGCATGCGTGATCTGGGGTTCGAGACGCTGCTGCAGAACCGCTGGCTGTCCCCCATCATCGTCACATTCTTTTGCCCTGCGGATGCGAATTTCGTCTTCGATCGCTTCTACGACCTGATGAAGGAAAAGGGCTTTATCATCTATCCGGGCAAACTGACGGTTGTGGACAGTTTCCGCGTCGGCTGCATCGGGCAGATGGATGAACATGTCATGCGGCAGGTCGTGTCTGCCGCCAAGGAAACACTTGCCGAAATGGGCGTCGCCAGCGCGGCCCCGCCCGCCGCGGCGCTGGAAGAACGCGCCAAACTGGCTGCCTGAGACACAAAGGACTTCAACATATGACCATTCAATCCCCCGTCGTGGCAAACGGCCGCGCCTATGATGTGCCCAAGACCTGCGCGATTGCCATCTGCCTGGACGGCTGCGAGCCGGAGTATCTGGACAAGGCGATTGCCGACGGTCTGATGCCCACGCTCAAGCGGATGCGCGCAGAAGGCACCGACCGGCTGGCGCATTCGGTGGTGCCCTCGTTCACCAACCCCAACAACCTGTCGATTGCGACAGGCCGTCCGCCGGTGGTGCACGGGATCTGCGGCAACTACCTGATCGACCCGGACACCGGCGAAGAAGTAATGATGAACGACGTGCGCTTCCTGCGGGCGCCCACGGTGTTCAAGGCGTTCTATGATGCGGGCGCGCGGGTGGCTGTTGTTACCGCCAAGGACAAACTGCGGGCGCTGCTGGGCGCAGGTCTGGAGTTTGGCGACGACCGAGCTAAATGCTTCTCGGCCGAGAAATCCGACAGCTCCACCGCGGCTGAGCATGGTCAGGAGAAGGCATCCGAGTGGCTGGGCATGGCGCAGCCGGAGGTCTACTCGGCAGAGCTGAGCGAGTTTGTCTTTGCCGCCGGTGTGAAGCTGCTGAAGGAATGGGCGCCGGATGTGATGTACCTGACCACCACCGATTATGTGCAGCACAAGTACAGCCCCGATCAGGCAGAGGCCAAGGCCTTCTATGCGATGTTCGACAAGTATCTGACCGAACTGGATGCACTGGGCGCTGCCATCGTGGTGACCGCCGACCACGGCATGAAGCCTAAGCACCACGCCGATGGCTCCCCCAGCGTGATCTATGTGCAGGACCTGATGGACGACTGGCTGGGCGAGGGCCAGGCGCGGGTGATCCTGCCGATCACCGACCCCTATGTGGTGCACCACGGCGCGCTGGGCTCCTTTGCCACCTGCTACTTGCCCGAGGGTGCGGACCGGGCAGAGATCATGCAGCGGCTTGCGGGTTATGACGCGATCACCGATGTGCTGACCCGTGAAGAGGCGGTGGCCCGGTTCGAGCTGCCGGCCGACCGGATCGGCGACATCATTCTGGTGTCCGGCGAAAACATCTGCATCGGCACGTCCGAGCACCGTCACGATCTGGCCGCGCTCAATGAACCGCTGCGCAGCCATGGCGGGCTGACCGAACAGGAGGTACCCTTCATCTGCAACCGCGTCCTGCCGCTGCCGGAGCGCCCGGTGCTGCGCAACTTTGATGCGTTTTTCTATGCCGCGCAGGCGGCGGCGCTGTAACCATGAAGGATCAGGCGATGAGCGATATCGAAATCCGCAACGAGGGCATGCGCATAGGCGGCGAGGTGGTCTTTACCGAAGAAACCGTGCCGGTTCTCTATCCCTATACCAACGAGGTGGTGGGCCATGTGCCGGCCGGCCAGGCCGAGCACGCCCGCAAGGCGTTTGAGATTGCCGCGAACTATACGCCCAAGCTGACCCGCTATGAGCGCAGCCAGATCCTGCAGCGGGCAGGGGTGCTGATCGGCGAGAAGCGCGAGTGGCTAGCCAAATGGCTGACGCTGGAACTGGGCATCTGCCACCAGCACGCGATCTATGAGACCAAGCGTGCGCAGGACGTCTATCAGTTTGCCGCTGCCGAGGCGCTGAAGGATGATGGCGAGATCTTCTCCTGCGATCTGACGCACAACGGCAAGGCACGCAAAATCTTCACCAAGCGCGAACCGGTGAAGGCGATCTCAGCGATCACCCCGTTCAACCACCCTTTGAATATGGTGAGCCACAAGATCGCGCCAGCGATTGCCACCAACAACTGCATGGTCTGCAAGCCGACGGAACTGACGCCGCTCACCTGCATTGCGCTGGCCGACATCCTGTATGAAGCGGGGCTGCCGTCGGAGATGTTCCAGGTGGTGACCGGCTGGCCCAAGGACATTGGCGATGAGATGATCACCAATGAGAACATCGACATCATCACCTTCACCGGCGGCGTGCCGGTGGGCAAGATGATTGCCGAAAAGGGCGTCTACAAGCGGCAGGCGCTGGAATTGGGCGGCAACGACCCGTTGATCGTGCTGAATGACCTGTCCGACGCCGATCTTGAGAAAGCGGCCACCATTGCCGTGGCGGGCGCTACCGGCAACTCCGGCCAGCGCTGCACTGCGATCAAGCGCATCCTGGTGCAGGAAAGCGTTGCTGACCGCTTTGTGCCTATGGTTCTGGCAAAGGCGCAGAAGATAAAGTTCGGCGACCCCCAGGACCCGGAAACTGAACTCGGTTGCGTCATCCACGACAAGGCGGCGGAGCTGTTCGAGAAACGCGTCTATATGGCTGAGGCCGAAGGTGCGGAGATCCTCTACCACCCTGGCCGCCAGGGGGCGCTGCTGCCGCCCATCGTGGTCGACAAGGTGCCGCACAACAGCGAGCTGGTGATGGAGGAAACCTTTGGCCCCATCGTGCCCATCGTCCGTGTGCCGGATGACGACGCCGAGGTGATGCGGATCTCCAACTCCACCGAGTTCGGCCTGTCGTCGGGCGTCTGCACCAACGATCTGAACCGCGCGATTGCCTATATCAACGGTCTGGACGTGGGCACCTGCAACATCTGGGAACAGCCCGGCTACCGGATCGAGATGTCCCCCTTCGGCGGCATCAAGGACAGCGGCAACGGGGTCAAGGAAGGCGTTATCGAGGCGATGAAATTCTTCACCAACGTGAAGACCTACTCACTCCCCTGGCCGGAATAACTCCGGCCCGCCGGGGCTGGCTCCACCTGGTCCCGGCTTTTTTAGCTTTCTCTTTTGACCCCCTGCACGGAGGCGGCACATGCTCGTCCATACGGAAGGTGAATCCAATACGTCCGAGGCCCGCAAGGCTTGGCTGAAAACATCCATCGGCCCAAACTCCGCACCGCTGCTGGAGCGGGATGCAGATGCCTTCCTGCACCAGAGCCTGTCCAGCCCCTGCGTCAGCACCATCGCCAAGGCCGAAGGCATCTGGATCGAGGACATGGACGGCCGCCGCTACATGGATTTCCATGGCAACTCGGTGCATCATCTGGGCTACGGCCACCCCAAACTGGTCGCCGCGATTAAGCAGCAGCTGGATGATCTGCCCTTTGCGCCGCGCCGGTTTACCAATGACCCAGCGGTGGAACTGGCGGAGAAGCTGGCGGCGATCACACCCGGCGGCCTGGGCAAGACCCTGTTCACCACCGGCGGTTCCGACGCCAATGAGGTGGCACTGAAAATCGCCCGCGCCGCCACCGGGCGGTTCAAGACGCTCAGCTTCTGGGACGCGTTTCATGGCGCGGGTTTCGGCGCCGCTTCGGTCGGGGGGGAGGCCACCTTCCGCAGCCATATTGCAGGCCCCTTGCTGCCGGGAACGGAGCATGTAGCCCCTTTCAGCCCGTCAAACTGCGCCTATGGCCACAAGTCGCTGGAGGCCAGCGCCGAAGCCTGCGCCCGGATGATCGACTATGTTCTGGGTCGCGACGGCGACTATTGCGCCTTCATCGCCGAGGCGATGCGTGCGGTCCCGAACGTGCCGCCGCCGGGGTTCTGGAAATCGGTGCGCGAGATCTGCGACAAACATGGCGTGCTGCTGATCCTGGATGAGATCCCCACCGGGCTGGGCAAGACCGGGCAGATGTTCTCCTTCCAGCACGACGGGATTGTGCCGGACATCGTGACGCTCGGCAAATCGCTGGGCGGCGGCATCCTGCCCATCGCCGCCTGTGTGGCGCGGCGCGATCTGGATGTCTGCGGTGATTTTGCCATCGGTCATTACACGCATGAGAAAAACCCGGTTACAGCCCGCGCTGCCCTGGCGACGCTGCAGATCCTTGAGGAGGAGGGGCTGGTCGAGCGCTCCGCTGAGCTGGGCCGCCACGCTCTGGAGCGGCTGCGCGACGCGCTGGGCCAGGTGCCAATTGTGGGTGACATCCGAGGCCGCGGGCTGATGTTCGGGGTGGAGATTGTCGAGGACCGCCAGACCATGGCGCCCGGCATCGCTAAGGCAGAACAGATCTACTATGCCTGTCTTGAGGCTGGGCTCAGCTACAAGATCAGCCAGGGCAGCGTGCTGACCCTGTCACCGCCGCTGACCATTTCCCGCGAGGATCTGGACCGGGCGCTCGATATCGTGATTGCCGCGGTGAAGGCGGCAGGCTGACGCCTCGTTTAACAGCGGATGACAAAGCTCCGGCTGTTGCCGGGGCTTTTCTTTTTCTCAGCCCGGCAACTGGTTCCGGCTGCCGCGGCAGCGGGAATTAATACATCCCTGACGTGTGTTTCTGGCCTTTCGGGCTGATGCGCCGATCTTCCGGCCCCCGGTAGAGTCAAAGCAGGCCGGTGCCGCTCGGTGCCGCAGCCACATGAACCGCCGGCCTGCCGGCGTCTATCTGATGGGAGACTGAAATGACTGCATATCTGAAAACGATGCTGTCCAAGCTGCGCGGCGACGAACGCGGGGTGACACTGGTGGAATACGGCATTGCCATCGCGCTGGCGGTGGCCCTGGGCACTGCTGCCTTGGACAACCTGGCGGATGACGTCGGCGACTCGATGGATGCGGCCGGGGCCTGCATGCCGAACTCGGACGGATCCGCGCCGACTTGCTAACTTGTTGCATTGGCTTCCCGATCCCGATCGGGGAGCCTGGCGGATGCGGGGCTTCGGGGGGAATGCCCCGCATCCGCCAGAAAACTGCCGCTGGCGTTTACCTGCGGCAAGCACGGCAGGAAGCAGAAGCCTGCGGCCACATTTTCCGACGAACAGCCGGGACCGCCCTTCTGCTGCGCCAGCCAGCGACGAAAGGAAACTTGGCATGAATATTTCATCACTTCTCAGCATGATTTCCGGACTGGCCCTGGCGGGCGGCTCTGCCTATGTGGCCAAGGATTACATTGACGGGCAGGCCGTGACCGGCGGTCCCGAAGGGCCGGCGCTGGTCGAAGTTGTGGTCGCCTCTCAGGATATCGCCTTCGGCACGGCATTGACCGCGCAATCCCTGACCACCATTGCCTGGCCGGCCGAGGCCCGGCCCGCAGGCACCTTCACCAGTTTTGACGCCTTGCTTCCGGATACCGGAAAACCGCCGCGCCGAGCCCGCCGCGCGATTGCGCAAGGAGAGCTGATCCGGGCGTCCAGGGTCTCCAATTTCGGTGAAAAGGTGACGATCGTGCAGACGCTTAGCCCGGATCACCGGGCAATGGCCATCAAGGTCAGCGCGGAAACCGCGGTAGGCGGCTTCGTTACGCCGGGCGACAGCGTTGATGTGCTGCTGACCCAGGGCAGGGGGGCGGATTTGAAGACCGTGACCATCCTGCAGAACGCCCGGGTGATCGGGGTGGATCAGGATGCCAACCAGGAAACTGACAAGCCGGGCGTCGCCCGCACCGTGACGGTTGAGGTGACACCGGACGAGGGCCAGCGCCTGGCATTGGCCCAGCGGGCGGGCACACTGAGCCTCACCTTGCGCAACCAGGACGCGGCCGCCGAGGAAGTGCCTCTGGACTCGATCAGCCTGAATGACGTGCTGCGCAACCTTCAGCCGCAGCCGCAGGAACCGGCCGCAGAGCCTGCGCGCAGGACCGTCCTGATCCGCCGCGGCACCGAAGTGTCGGAAACTGAACTCCGCTGATCAAAACCGGGAGCCTTGCCTGACCATGCGCCTGAATATCCGCATCAGACAGTTTGCACAGGATGAGCACGGCACCATGCTGGTCATCTGGGGGCTGACGTTTGTGGTGCTGCTGGGGATTGCGGCGATGTCGTTCGACCTGGGCCGCACCGGTATCACCCGCAGCGAGCTGCAGGCCTACACCGACAACGTGGCACTGGCAGCGGCAGGCGAGCTGGACGGCAAGGATGATGCCATCACCCGCGCCCGTGCGGCGGCTGCCAATCTGATCAGCGACCGCAAGACATTCGGCACCGGCGGCAGCCTGCTGAGCGGCGATACCGACTACACGCTCACCTTCTATTCGGAACTGCCGGACGATGACACCGCGGCCTTGACCGCTGTCACCACCGACCCGGCAGAGGCGGTCTATGTCCGTGCCGTGGCTACGCCCAGTACAGTGGCTGCCACTTATGGCGCCGCTTTTGCGGCACTGACCGGAAACGCCCGCCCGAATGACCAGGCACGCGCCGCGTCCGTGGCCGGTTTCACACAATATGCTTGCGATATAACCCCGCTGATGTTCTGCATCCCGCCGGGGTTTTCGGCGGACGCCAGTGTTGGCGACATGATCCTGCTGCGCTCCGGAGGCAGCGGCTCCGCTTGGGGGCCGGGGGATTTCGGCTTTCTCGATCCGGCCAAGGTTCTGGTCGATGACGAGGGCCCCTGCGCCGGTCTCAATGGCGCGCAGCTGGATGCCTGCCTGCTGGGGGCCGAAGGCAGTATCACCCAGTGTTTCAATCAGCGCGGCGTCGATATTGAGCCGGGCCAGAAGGTCGGCATCCGCGACGCCATCTTCAACGTGCGCTTTGATATCTACAAGGCGATCATGAACGGCAAGCGCAACGACCCCGATTATCCGCCCGCGCCCAACGTTATCAAAGGCATCGTGCCCAAGGGCAAAGGGAAAGGCAAAGGCGGCGGCAGCTGCATCGGCAACACTGAGGAAGTGTCCCCCGATACCGTGGGCCTGCCGCGTGATGACTGCTTTGGTGCAGGCGGCTGCGGGCGCTTTGGCGATGGCGACTGGTCGGCAGGGCGGACAGAGTATGTGAACACCAACTATGGCGGCGTCGACCCCCACCCCGGTGCCACCACCCGCTATGAGTACTATCTGGAAGAGATTGACGCCGCTGGCGGCCCTGGCGGCACTGGCAGCATCCTGTCGGGCCTGGCCGAGACCGGCCGCCCGGTGTGCTCCCCAAACCAAAGCTCCAATCCGCAGCGCCGGGTGGTCATTGCGGCAGGCATTGATTGCACCGCAAACCCGATCAACGGGTCGACCTCCGATGTGCCGGTCGAGGAGTTTGTGAAGATTTTCCTGACTGAGCCGGTGGGCGATGACGGTGCTTCGCCGCCGACCCTGGATATCTGGGGTGAGGTGGTGGGTAGCGCAGGCGGCGGCGCCGGGGGCATCGGCGACGCCGGCATCTTCCGCGACGTTGTTCAACTGTACAGGTGACCGGGATGGCTGACAGAACACATACCGCAGGTGGCTGGGCCGCCTTCCGCAAAGGGGAAGAAGGCGCGGTGCTGGTGGAGTTTGCACTGATGCTGCCGGTGATGCTGCTGGTCTTTGCGGTGATCATCGAGGGCGGGCGGATGATGTGGTCTTATCAGGCTGCAATCTCCGGCGTGCGCGATGCGGCCCGCTACCTGGCGCGGGTGGCGCCGCAGAACATATGCTCCTCCGGCGGATCTGTGGACGCGCATCAGCCGCAACTGCTGGAAATCGTGCGCGAAAGCGTAACCGGAGATGCGCTGTTTCCGGCCAGCCTTGCGGTGACCTCCGTCACCCCCGGCCTGACCTGCCAGGCGGGCAGCTACCGGGTATCGCCGGCGCCGGTTGTGTCGGTGCGGGCGAACCTGACGATGACCTTTCCCTTTGCGGGTGTCTTTGAACTGAACGGTGGCAGCCGTGCCACCATCAATACGGTCATCACCGACCAGAGCCGGGTGTTCGGGACATGACGGCGCTGATGAAAGCATATGCGGCCCTGCGCCGGTTCCGCCGGGACCAGGGCGGCGCCGCGCTGGTGGAGCTGGGCGTGACCATCCCGCTGTTCCTGCTGTTGTTCATGGGCATCATCGATTTCGGCCGCATGGCGTTTCATTATGTGGTGGCGGAACGGGCAATGAATGTGGCGGCCCGGGTGGCCGCGGTGCGGCCGCCGGCCTGTGCCGGAGTGCCGGAAATCCACCGGCGCGACCCATCGGCCACCGGCACGCCGCCCGAATTCGGCACCTCCTGCCGGGCGGGCACAGACATCTGCCTGGATGCGGGCACGGTGACCTGCGCGGGCAGTGCGGCCAATGCCACGGCAAATGAAATCTGGGGACTGGTGCGCGGCGCCATGCCGCCGGATGCTACCATTGCCGCGCTTTCGTTCAGCTACAGCTACGACGGCAGCCTCGGTTTTCTGGGCGGACCCTATGTGCCCGTGGTCACGGTGGAGCTGCAGAACCAGACATTCCAATTCGTGTCGCCGCTGGGGCGGCTGGCGGCGCTTGCCGGTGCGGCGGGGGGATCCGGCCTCGGCGCTGCGGTGCCGTTCCCACCGATGAGCGTCTCGTTGCCGGGCGAGGACCTTGCACTGGGCCAGAGCGGCTGAAGCGATAGAGAAAGGAGAGGCCGATGCAGGCTGAAACACAATCCATCGTGGTCATCTCAAAGGATCCGGCTGTCTGTGCCCTGGTTGCCAGCGTGGCACAGTTCCAGCCCGGAACCGGGGTGAAGAAATGCGCGTCTGCGCTCAGCGAAATCAATGGCACCGCGCTGCAGCTGGCCAAGGATAACGACCTGATCATCTTCCGCGCCGGGGCGGAAGCGGCCACTGATGCCGCAGCGGTGAAGGAGATGCTGCGCCACACCGGCGGCGCGGCGCGGGTTCTGGCGCTGGCGGATGCCAGCATGCCGTTCGCAGATCTGCGGCTGCTGACAGAGGCCGGGGTGCAGGATGTGCTGCCGGAAACCGCCTCTGCTGACGAGATGTCCGCCGCGATCCGCAAATGCCTGAAGGCAGAGGAGACGCAACCGGCCCGTGGCGGCACTGCCCGCGGCAGCCGCGACGGAATGGTGGTTGCAATCAGCCAGTCCTGCGGCGGTGCGGGTGCAACGACGCTGGCAGTGAACCTGGCGGACTGTCTGACCCGGCGCCGCGGCTTGCGGCGGCAGGAAGCGGAGTTCAAGGTAGCCCTCTTGGACCTGGATCTGCAGTTCGGTGCCGTCGGCAGCTTCCTCGACCTGCCGCCGAACCGCTGCCTGTACGAACTGGCAAGCGAGGGGTTCGTTCCCGACGATGTCTTTGCCGAGCAATCGATGAGCGAGGCGGCCCCCGGCCTGTGGGTGCTGGCTGCCCCGGCGGAGATCGCGCCGCTGCATGCGCTGAAACCGGAACAGGTGCAGGCGCTGGTTGCGCATTTGCGCCAGCAGTTCGATTTCGTGGTGATCGGCCTGCCGCGGGCGCTGGCGGAGTGGCTGACGCCGGTTCTGGAAGCCAGCGAGCGGCTGCTGATGGTGACCTGCAGTTCGGTGCCAGCCATCAGCCAGGCGCGGCGGCTGCTGGATTTCTACACTGAGGCCAGCATGAACCTGCAGACCGACATCGTGATCAGCCGCGAACGCAAGCCGATGATCGCTGCGAGCCATCACAAAGAAGCCTCCAAGCTGCTGCAGAAGCCGTTCAAGTACTGGCTGCCCAACGATCCCTCGGCAGCCTCTGCGGCGGCAGACCGGGGGGTGCCGCTGTCGGCAGCGGCCGGGCGTTCCAGCCTTGCCAAGGCGATCCGGCGGCTGTCCCGGGATTTGATTGAGACCAAAAAGGCCCGTGCCGCCGCGGCGCAGCCTCAGCACGGAAAGGCGGTTTGAGATGTTCAGGAATTTTGGCAAGCGAACAGAAGATGCCGCCCCGGACACGGTGGTGCCGCTGTGGCCGGAGGCCGGCGCGCAGCCGCCTGCAGCAGAGCCGGACACCAGCGGGGAAAGCCGCAAGCTGGCTGTCTTTCTGGAGCTGAAAAGCCGGATGCACGAGGCGGTGATCGACCGGCTGAACCTGGCCGTGATCGACAAGGTGGAGCCGGAGGAGCTGCGCCGCGAGGTGGCGGCGCTGGTCAGCGATGTGCTGGCCGAGGAGAACAACCCGCTGCGCGCCGATGAATTCCGCCGCCTGGTGGATGAGCTGATCGACGAGGTGCTGGGGCTTGGCCCGCTGGAGCCCCTGCTGGCGGATCCCGGCATCAACGACATTCTGGTCAATGGCCATCAGACGGTCTTTGTTGAACGCAGCGGTGTGCTGGAGCAGACCGGCGTTCGGTTCCGGGACGAAAAGCACCTGTTGCGGATTATCGACAAGGTGGTCTCGCGCGTCGGGCGCCGGGTGGATGAGAGCAATCCCTGGGTGGATGCGCGGCTGGAGGACGGCAGCCGGGTCAATGCGATCATCCGGCCCTGCGCCATCGACGGCCCGTCGCTGTCGATCCGCAAGTTCGCCCGTGACCCGCTGACAATGGAGAAACTGGTGGCCGGTAACGCGCTGAACGGCCGCGCTGCGGCCTTTCTGCAGGCGCTGGTCGAAGCGCGCGTCAACATCCTGATCTCCGGCGGCACCGGTTCCGGCAAGACCACGATGCTGAATGCGATTTCCGCCGGTATCGACCCGCGCTCGCGGATCGTTACCATCGAGGACGCGGCAGAGCTGCAGCTCCAGCAGGCCCATGTGGTGCGGCTCGAAACCCGCCCGCCCAACCCGTCGGGCGGCGGTGCTGTCAGCCAGCGCGACCTGGTGCGTAACGCCCTGCGGATGCGGCCGGACCGGATCATTGTCGGCGAGGTGCGCGGTGCCGAGACTTTTGACATGCTGCAGGCGATGAACACCGGCCATGACGGCTCGATGACAACGGTGCACGCTAATTCCGCCCGCGACGCGCTGGGCCGGATTGAGCAGATGGTCTCGATGATGGGAATGGAACTGCCGCTGGCGGCAATCCGGGCGCAGATCGCCTCGGGCCTGCAGATCATCGTGCAGCTGGCCCGCCTGTCGGACGGGCAGCGCAGGGTTATCAGCATCTCTGAGCTCACTGGCCTGGAAGGCGAGGTGATCACCATGCAGGACATCTTTGTGTTCCGCCGGACGGGCAAAACTGCCGATGGCGGCATCGCAGGCGAATTCATCCCGACCGGCATCCGGCCGCAGTGCGCAGCCCTGCTGGAGGCTGCGGGTGTGGGCTTTGACGGCAATTTGTTCCAGCCGGAGGGCGCCTGATGCTGAAGGATCTCATGAACGAAGTGCACAGCTGGAACGGCCAGCTGGGGGGCTACGCGGTCTATTGCGGCATTGCAGTCGGCCTGCTGCTGCTTATGTCCGGGCTGCGGCAGATGCTGGGCCGCAAGGGCCGTTCGGCGGCCTCCCGCGGCCGCCGCATGCGGATGATCGCGCAGGGGCGCAATGGCACTGAACGTCTCGCCATCCTCAAGCCGGCGCAGCATCGGACCGGCTGGCAGCGCATTCCCGTTGCAGGGGAACTGCCGCAGATCCTGCGCCAGGCGGATGTGCTGCTGAGCCCGGGCCTGTTCTGGCTTGGCTGCTGCGTGCTGACGGTGCTTTTGTCGGTGGCGGCGGCGGGATATGCGGGATTGCGTCAGGGAATTGTGATCGGGGTCATTGGCGGTTTTGGCGTGCCGTTTGCACTGCTGCTCAGCCAGCAGCGCAAGAAAATGGACAAGCTGATGCACCAGCTGCCGGACACGCTGGAGATGCTGGCACGCGGCCTCAAAGTGGGCCATCCGCTGAACAACTCGATCGGCATCGCTGCCCGCGAAATGCCGGATCCAGCAGGCACCGAGCTGGGCATTATCTATGACCAGGTGACCTATGGTGACGATCTGCCGGATGCGGTGCAGGAATTCGCGGACCGGACCGGGCTGGAAGACGCCCAGTACCTGGCCGCCAGCATCAGCATCCAGCACGGCACCGGCAGCGACCTGTCGGTGATGCTGGAAACCCTGTCGCGGGTCATTCGCGGCCGGATTGCCCTGCGCCGCAAGGTGCATGCGCTGGCCTCCGAGGGGAGGCTGACCGCCTGGATGCTGTCGGCGCTGCCGCTGGTGATCTTTGCGACCGTTTCGGTGCTGACGCCGGACTACTACGCGGGCGTGGCGGAGGATCCGCTGTTCCGGCCGATGATGGGTGGAATTGCCGTGCTGACTGTGCTGAACGCGCTGATGCTGCGCAAACTTGTCAACTTCAGGATCTGACCGGGGAGATCTGCCATGGACACGTTCGTCACAGGATTCTTGACACAAACCGGGCTGGCCCCCGGCGCATTGGCCGCCGCCGCTGTGGCTGCGGCGGTGCTGCTGCTCTACTTCGGTGCTGCCGCCAGCCTGGCCCGGAAATCGCCCGCTGCGGCGCGGCTGTCGTCGCTGGGCGAAGCCCGCCGCCGCCATTCCCGCGATCTGGCACTGCTGAAGGCGCCGGCTGACCAGCCTGGCGGGCTGATGAAGGCCTTTGTTCCTGCCAGTCTGACGGAACGCTCGGGACTGGAGAATAAGCTCTCGCAGGCCGGGTTCTCGCAAGCCGGGGCGCTGCGCACTTTCACTCTGATCCGGGTTTTGCTGGGGCTGGCGCTGCCGGGTGTGCTGTTGCTGGTCATTGCGGCCGTCAAGACACCGGGCTTGCTGCCGCCCAATCCGGTTACCGCCCAGGTGGCGGGCTGGACCAACATGCAGGTCTTCCAGGCGCTGAGCGGTCTTGTGGGGGCGGGCTTCTTCGGCCCGGTCTATGTGCTGAACGCCCGCGCCGCTGCCCGCCGCCGCCGGATTGAGGACGCTTTTCCCAACGCGCTGGACCTGATGCGCATTTCGGTGGATTCCGGGCTGGGCTTTGACGCCGCCATGACCCGGGTCGGCAACGAACTGGCGCTGGTTTCGCCGGATCTGGCTTTTGAACTGCTCAGCGTGCAGCGGCAGATTCAGGCGGGCCGGGCGCGGCAGGATGCGCTGCTCGATATGGCCGGGCGCACCGGGGTCGAGACGGTCCGGTCGTTTGCCAATGTGGCCCTGCAGTCAATGCAGTTCGGCACCAGCATGGCGTCGGCGCTGGCCACATATTCCGAGGATCTGCGCAACCAGCGGGAAATGCGCGCGCAGGAAATGGCCAGCAAGCTGCCGGTCAAGATGTCGGCGGTTCTGGCCTCCCTGATGCTGCCTGCGCTGATCATGATCACTATCGGCCCGGTCGTAATCCGTTATGTCCGCTTCATTGCAAACTGATTCGAAATCAGCTTGGACAATTGCTGTTTCTGGCTGCAATTGGTTCAGTAAAACATGTTCCAAAGACTGAATGAGTCGCCCTAAAATTGTAAATTTGCGCGGCTGGCCGCATTTTTCGTCAAATTCTTGACGCAATTGAATGAACCGGCCAGCATGAGGGGACACAATAGGGAGTTGATTGGTACGGGCGCTTGCTAAGTTACTAAAAGCGCTATGTTAAAAGTTAATATTGCTGTGGGGGATGCGCGTTATGGGGACCAATGCGCTATTTGACACCCACACCATTCGGGCTGCTGAGGCCGGAATGATCGCGCCAATTGCGCGATGGTGTGAGTGTTTGCACGGCTGTGCGCCTTTCAGGGACGCGTTGAGCGGACTGGCGGCGGCCATTAAAGGCGAAGCAGCTGCAATTTGCAGGGTATCAACCGGCCAGGGCCGGGCTTCCGGATCAGTTTTCTTTGACAGGGCTGCGGGCAGCGGGAACGGACTGCCATTAGAGCGCTCCTTTGCCCGCTCGGTTCTGGGCAGTTATCTGGACAAGGCCAAACCCGGTGCGATCTGGTACAAATCCATGAGCGATGAAGCGGCGGATCCGGTTCTGGACCGGTTCCATATGTCCCGCAAATTGGTGGAGCTGGCGGTGATCCCGCTGTCGTCCGGCAAGCAGCACACCGATTTCCTGGAAATTCATTTCTCAACCCGGCCCGGTGCGGTGCAGCAGGCGCTGCTGAACATCATTTCCGGCACCCTGGTGCGGACATGGACCAACCGCTCGCCAGGGCTCTACGCCGAGGCTTGCCTGACAGAGCGGCGCGCGGCCCGCGGGGCCGGTGTCCAGGCGCATCTGCTGAGCATGGACAACCCGGCCCAGCTGAGCCGCGCCGAATACCGCGTTTGCGTTCTGTTGAGCAAAGGGCAGACAGCCAAGCGCGTGCAAGCCGACCTTGGGATCTCGAAATCGACGCTGCGCACTCATCTGCGCAACATCTACGCCAAGACCCAGACCGGCAACATGAGCGAGCTGGTTTACCGGCTGGTTTCGGTCGACAGCTTCTCAGGGCAGGTGCCGCGGCGCAATTCGGCCGCATGACGGGGGGGACGGATCTCCTGCCGCTGGCAGCGGCAATGCCGGTTCTGATCCTGGCTGCAGCGGGGGATCTGCGGCACCTTCGGATATCCAACCGGCTGATGCTGGCAATGGCGGCGGTCTTTCTGCTGACAGGGCCGATGCTGCCGCTGGCGGAAACCGGGCTGCGCCTGGTGGCGGCTGCCGTGGTCTTCGCTTTGTGCTTTGCGCTGTTCTGCGGCGGGGTGCTGGCGGGGGGGGACGTCAAGATGATGGCACTGGCCATGCTGTTTGTGCCGTCCTCCGCGCTGGCCGCCTTTGGCTGGAGTTTCAGCGCTGCAATGCTCACCGTGCCCTTGGCTTTGATGCTGCTGGGCCGGACAGAGGCCGCCGCCGGCTGTCGGCATTGGGCCTCGCTTCAGACGCCAGGGAAATTGCCGATGGGGGCGGCCATTTCCCTGGCGCTGATGCTCTTGCTGATTGTCCAGGCCGCCAAGGTCTGACCCTGAAAGGCTGCAGAAGCCTCAGCGGGCAGGCGGAAACACTGCCGTCCGCTTGACCGTTCCATAGACAAAACTGGTGTCGATGGAGGCGATGCCGCCAACCGGGTGGATGCGGGTGCGGATGAATTCCTCATAGGCCTCCAGATCCGGCACCAGAACCCGCAGCTGATAATCCATCGCGCCGGTCAGGACGTGGCACTCCAGCACTTCGTCGATCAATTGCATCTTGCGCTCGAAATTCTTCACATCCGCCTCGCCGTGCCGCTCCAGCTTGATGCGGACAAAGACGGTGATCGGCAGCCCGTAGGATTTGGCATCAACCACCGCGCTGTAGCCCTGGATCACTCCCTGCGCCTCCAGATTGCGCACCCGCCGCAAACAGGGGGAAGGGGAGAGGTTCACCGCCTCCGCCAGATCCTGGTTGGTCATCCGCCCGTCGCGTTGCAGGACGCGGATGATCTGGCGGTCCTTGCTGTCCATTTTGCACTCCTGTTTGGCAGATTCTGCCAACATCAATACCTGTGCAGAAATATTTCGCAATCCATTGCCGCAAAAACAATCGGATGATGCCTGCAACAACAGACAGGAGCATCCCATGAAAACCTCCGGCGGCTTTGCCACCCGTGCCATCCACCACGCCTATGACCCGCAGGACAACGAAGGCGCGCTGACGCCGCCGCTGCACCTGACCTCGACCTTCACATTTGAGACCGCAGAGGCCGGCGGCGAGATGTTCGCAGGCGAGCGCCAGGGCCATATCTACAGCCGGATCTCCAACCCGACCTGCGACCTGCTGGAGCAGCGGATCGCTACGCTGGAAGGCGCCGAGGCGGGTCTGGCGCTCAGCAGCGGCATGGGTGCGATCACTGCGGTTCTGTGGACGTTGCTCAGCCCAGGTGACGAGGTGATCGTGGACAAGACGCTTTACGGCTGCACCTTTGCCTTCATGCGCCACGGGCTGGCGAAATGGGGCGTCACCATCACCCATGTAGACATGACCGACATGGAAAACCTGCGCGCGGCTGTCTCGGACAAGACCCGCGTGGTCTATTTCGAGACCCCGGCCAACCCCAACATGCGGCTGGTGGACATCGCGGCGGCATCTGAAATCGCCCATGCCGCCGGCGCGCAGGTGGTGGTCGACAACACCTATGCCACCCCCTATCTGACCCGCCCGATTGAGCTGGGCGCCGACATCGTGCTGCATTCCGCCACCAAATACCTGGGCGGCCACGGCGATGTAGTGGCAGGCCTGGTCGTCGGCACCGCCGAGCAGATCGGCGAAATCCGCCTGGTCGGCATGAAGGACATGACCGGCGCAGTGATGGCGCCCTTCAATGCCATGCTGATCCTGCGCGGCCTCAAGACCCTGGCGCTGCGGATGGACCGGCATTGCGCATCCGCCGAGACCGTGGCCGATTTTCTGGCCGCCCACCCGGCGGTGAAGTCGGTGTCCTTCCCGGGGCACGATAGCTTTGCCCAGGCCGATGTCGCCAAGCGCCAGATGGCACAGCCCGGTGCCATGATCGCCTTTGAGGTCAAGGGCGGGCTGCAGGGCGGCATCGCCTTCATGAACGGTCTGCAGATGATCCAGCGCGCAGTGTCGCTGGGCGATGCGGAAACGCTGATCCAGCATCCGGCCTCGATGACCCATTCGACCTATACTCCGGAAGAGCGCGCCGAGCACGGCATCAGCGACGGGCTGATCCGCCTCTCGGTGGGGCTGGAGGATGTGGCCGACATCCTGGCCGACCTGGAACAAGCCTTGCCCGCCCCCGTGCAGCACGCCGCCGAGTAAGGAGAGAGCCATGCGCCCCGATCTGACCCACCTCAAGACCATTGAGCAGCGACTGTTGTGGCTGTCGCATTGGATGATCCACAACGCGAACCACATCCGCCCCAAGGCGGACGGGATCAAGATCGGGGGGCATCAGGCTTCTTCGGCCTCCATGGTGTCGATCATGACGGCACTTTATTTCTCGGCGCTGAAGCCCGGCGACCGTGTGGCGGTGAAACCGCATGCCTCGCCCGTTTTTCACGCGATGCAGTACCTGATGGGCAACCAGACGCGCGAGAAGATGGAGAACTTCCGCGGCTTCGGCGGAGTGCAAAGCTATCCCAGCCGGACCAAGGACGTGGATGACGTGGACTTCTCCACCGGTTCTGTCGGCCTGGGCGTCGGCATCACCGCGCTGGCATCGATGGTACAGGACTTCATTACCGCCAAGGACTGGGGCCAGGACGCCCGCACCGGCCGCATGGTGGCGCTGGCAGGCGACGCCGAGCTGGACGAGGGCAACATCTACGAGGTGCTGCAGGAAGGCTGGAAGAACGATCTGCGCAATACCTGGTGGATCATCGACTACAACCGCCAGTCGCTGGACGGCATCGTCCGCGAGGGCCTGTTCGAGCGGATCGAGAAGATCTTTGACGCCTTCGGCTGGGACGTGGTGCGGGTGAAATACGGCACCCTGCAGCGCGCCGCATTCGAGGAGCCGGGCGGCGAAGCCTTGCGCGCCTGGATCGACGCCTGCCCGAACCAGCAGTATTCCGCGCTCACCTACATGGGCGGCGCGGTCTGGCGGCAGCACCTGATGGACGATCTGGGCGACCAGGGCGATGTCAGCGCGCTGATTGGCAGGCGCAGTGACGAGGAACTGGCCGAGCTGATGGAAAACCTCGGCGGCAACTGCGTCGAGACGATGGCGGATGTGTTCGCTTCCATCGACCACGACCGCCCGGTTTGCTTCCTGGCCTATACGGTCAAGGGCTGGGGCACCCCGATTGCTGGCCACAAGGACAACCACGGCGGGTTGATGACCAAGGCGCAGATGGCGGAGTGGCAGGCCCATATGGGGGTGGAGGAAGGGGAGGAATGGGAGCCCTTCGCCACCGTCTCCGACCCCGCCGCGCTGCAGGATTTCTTGCGGCAGGTGCCGTTCTTCGCCGAAGGCCCGCGCCGCCATTTCGACGCGCCGCTGCCGGTGCCGGCGATTGCCATCGACACCACCCGCGAAATCTCCACCCAGATGGCCTTTGGTAAGATCCTCGACGACCTGTCCAAGGGGGACAGCGAGCTGGCGGCGCGGATCCTGACCACCTCGCCCGATGTGACCGGAACCACCGGGCTTGGCCCCTGGGTCAACCGGCGCAAGCTGTTTGCCCGTGAGGTACAGCGGGATGCCTTTATCGAGCACCGCATCCCCTCCACCGCGAAATGGAACTTCGCCCCCGAGGGCCAGCATCTGGAATTGGGCATCGCGGAGATGAACCTGTTCCTGCTCTTGGGGGCCGCGGGCCTGTCGCATTCGCTGTTCGGCAAGCGGGTGATCCCCATCGGCACCGTCTACGACCCCTTTGTCTGCCGCGGTCTCGATGCGCTGAACTATGCCTGCTACCAGGATGCGCGCTTCATGATCGTTGGCACCCCCTCTGGCGTCACCCTGGCACCCGAAGGCGGCGCGCACCAGTCCATCGGCACGCCGCTCATCGGCATGTCGCAGGACGGGCTGGCGGTGTTTGAGCCTGCCTTTGCAGATGAGCTGGCGGTGATCATGGAATGGGCCTTCGACTATCTGCAGCGCGAAGGCGAGGGCGACCCGGATGAGCGCACCTGGCTGCGCGACGAGACCGGTGGCTCGGTCTATCTGCGCCTCACCACCAGCCCGATGGAGCAACCGGGCAAGCGCGCCGATGAGGACTTCCGCCAGGGGGCCATCGACGGCGGCTACTGGCTGCGCAAACCGGGGCCGAACTGCGATGTGGTGATTGCCTACCAGGGCGCAGTGGCGCCGGAGGCGATCAAGGCCGCGGGCATCATCGGCGAAACCCGCCGCGACGTGGGGGTGCTGGCCGTCACCTCTGCCGACCGGCTGAATGCGGGCTGGACCGCAGCGCAGCGGGCGCGCTCGCGCGGCAATGCCGCCGCCAAGTCCCATATCGAAACGCTGATGGGCGGCCTGCCGCCGCATTGCAAGGTGATCACCGTGATCGACGGCCACCCGGCGACGCTGGCCTGGCTGGGCGGGGTTGCCGGCCACCAGACCGTGCCTTTGGGGGTGGAGCATTTCGGCCAGACCGGCACCATCGGCGATCTCTACCGCCACCACGGGCTGGACGCTGCCGCCATCGTGGCCAAGGTGAACGGGCTGACCGCCGGCAAACGGGTCAGCAACGCCGTGCCGGCCGGGTAAACGCCCGTCTGAGCTTGCTGGAACAGACTGAAGTACAGGGGCGGCCGCACGGAAACACGGCCGCCCTTTTGCGTTATTCCGCCACGCAGTCGGCGAAGTAATGGGTCAGCCCGTCGGGGCCGATTTCCTGCACCAGCCCGTGAATGTCGGTCTCGAACCCCGGGCATTCCCGCCCGAAGGCGCGGTTGAACTTCAAGTATTCCACGATCTTCTTGTTGAACACCTCCCCCGGGATCAGCAGCGGAATACCAGGCGGGTAGGGGGTCACCAGGCTGGTGGTGATGCGCCCCTCCAGATCATCAATCGGCACCCGCTGGGTGGTGCGCCGGGCGATATGGCTGAAGGCATCGCTTGGCTTCATCGCCGGGGTCAGGTCGCTCAGGTACATCTCTGTCGACAGCCGCGCCACGTTGTTCTTGGAATACAGCGCATGCACATGCTGGCACAGGTCGCGCAGGCCCATCTGCTCATACCGCGGCTGGCTGGCGCAGAACTCCGGCATCGCGCGCGGCACGGCCAGGTTGCGGGCAAAGTCGTCCTTGAACTGCTGCAGCGCGCTCAGCAGTGAATTCCAGCGACCCTTGGTGATGCCGATGGTGAACATGATGAAGAAGGAATAGAGCCCGGTCTTCTCTACCACCACGCCGTGCTCGGCCAGGTATTTGGTCACGATCGAGGCCGGAATGCCCCAGTCCTCAAACCGGCCGTCCAGGTTGAGGCCCGGGGTGATGATGGTGGCCTTGATCGGGTCCAGCATGTTGAACCCCGGCGCCATATCGCCAAAGCCGTGCCAGCTGTCCTCGCCGCCCGCCTGCACGCCGTCGGCGTCGGTTTTCCTCAGAACCCAGTCGTTAGTGCTGCCGATGCCGTCCTCGGCCAGATCCTCAGGCCCCCAGACCTGGAACCACCAGTCATCGGCGCCGTATTCCTCATCGACCTTGCGCATGGCGCGGCGGAAATCCAGTGCCTCCATGATGCTTTCCTCGACCAGCGCCGTGCCGCCCGGCGGCTCCATCATCGCCGCCGCCACGTCGCAGCTGGCGATGATCGAATACTGCGGGCTGGTGGAGGTGTGCATCAGGTACGCCTCGTTGAACAGATGTCGGTCCAGCTTGGTCTCCTCGCTGTCCTGCACCAGCACATGGCTGGCCTGGCTGATGCCCGCCAGCAGCTTGTGAATCGACTGGGTGGCATAGGTCACCGAATGCTTGGTGCGCGCCCGCTTGCGGCCCATCGCGTGATAGCTGCCATAGAACGGGTGGAAGGCCGCATGCGGCAGCCAGGCCTCGTCAAAATGCAGGTTCTCGGTATAGCCGTCCAGCTGGCCCTTGATCACCTCGGTATTATAGAGCACCCCGTCATAGGTCGACTGCGTCAGCGTCAGGATCCGCGGTTTCACCGCATCGGCGTCCACGTCCTTCAGCAGCGGGTTGGCGCGGATCTTGTCCTTGATGCTGTCTATTTCGAATTCCGAATGCGGAATCGGGCCGATGATGCCCCAATGATTGCGGGTCGGCTTCAGGAACACCGGGATGGCGCCGGTCATGATGATCGAATGCAGGATTGATTTGTGGCAGTTGCGGTCCACCACCACCACGTCGCCCGGCGCCACCGTGTGATGCCAGACCATCTTGTTGGAGGTCGAGGTGCCATTGGTCACGAAATAGCAGTGATCGGCGTTGAAGATCCGCGCCGCATTGCGTTCCGAGGCGCCAATCGCGCCATTGTGGTCCAGCAGCTGCCCCAGCTCCTCCACCGCGTTGCAGACGTCCGCGCGCAGCATGTTTTCGCCGTAGAACTGGTGGTACATCTGCCCGACCGGGCTTTTCAGGAAGGCCACGCCGCCGGAATGCCCCGGGCAGTGCCAAGAGTAGGATCCGTCCTCGGCATAATCCAGCAGCTTCCTGAAAAACGGCGGCTGTATGCTCTCCAGATAACTCTTTGCCTCGCGGATGATGTGGCGGGCGACAAACTCCGGCGTGTCCTCGAACATATGGATGAAGCCATGCAGCTCGCGCAGAATGTCGTTGGGCAGGTGGCGGCTGGTCTTGGTCTCGCCGTAGATGTAGATCGGCACATCGGCGTTCTTCCAGCGCACTTCCTCGATAAACGTGCGCAGGGCGACTACCGCGGGGTCCAGATCCGGTCCGGGGGTGAACTCTTCGTCATCGATCGACAGCACAAAGGCGCTGGCGCGGGACTGCTGCTGCGCGTATTGCGACAGGTCGCCATAGCCGGTCACGCCCTGCACCTCGAACCCTTCATCCTCAATGGCCTGTGCCAAGGCACGGATGCCGGAGCCTGAGGAGTTCTCTGAACGGAAATCTTCGTCAATGATGACAATGGGAAAGCGGAATTTCATGCTGGTCTCCTGGGAGCATGCCTGATGTGACGATACAGGCTGCCCGCGATGATGCAACGCCTCGCAGGGCGCAGTTCGCGTTACGTTCATCCGGGGCCGCCGCCAAGAGGGCATGTTCAGAATTCGCTGGCTTTTGACGAGCATATAGTTGACATTGTCAATCATCATGAGTCAGACACGCTTCCACCTGCATCACTCCCTCGGCTACCAGATCACCATGCTTGCGCGTGTGATCGAACGCCGTTTTGAACAGCGCATTGCCGAACACGGTCTGACACGCGTCACCTGGTGCGTGCTGCTGGCTGCAGGGGAGGAGGGACTGGCGACCCCCTCGGAGATCGCTGACTTCATCGGCATCGACCGGACCGCCACATCCCGCGCACTGCGGCAGATGGAGGCACGGGGGATGATCACCCGCTGCAGCAGCGAGGGCGACGGCCGCTCGATCCGGGTAGCGCTGACCGCCGCGGGCCAGGCGGCGCTGCAGGCGGTGCTGCCCATCGCGCAGGAGAACGCCGCGTATTTCGAAGCCAAGCTGAGCGGCGAAGAACTGTCCGCGCTGCGCCAGTCCGCCGCCAGGCTGCTGCAGGACGAGCCGCGCATCGTCGCCAAGCTGTAACTCAAAGGGGCCATCCATGGGCAAATTGTTTTCCTACCGCAACCGGCCCGTGCACCTGGGGCCGTACCCGATGGAGGCCCTGGCACGGCAAGCGGCCCCCGAAGGACTGGATGCACTGCCGCCGCTGGCACAGGTCAGCTTCCGGCGCCCCGATGCACCGCTCTCCCTCGTCAACGGGATGCGCGACTATCAGGCGATGCTGGACGCCACCCGCGAGGGGCTGGTGAAAAAGGAACGCGCAGAAATCCCTTCGGACCCGCAGGAGCGCACCGATCATCTGAAGGCTTTCGGCTATTTCTGCGACGCCTCTCTGGCCGGTGCCTGCGCGGTGCCTTCCGGCGCCTGGCTGGAGGCGCCGCTGGTGAACCCGGATGTGGCGGCGCTTTCGGAAACCCTGCGCAGCAAGCAGACCAAAACCTTCGCCTCCGGCATCGACGTGGTGATGGCTTCCTTGCGCGAGGCGATGCAGGCCCCGCCCGCGGACTGCCGCCACCACACACATGCGCTGGTCTACATCTACGAGTTCCCGCGTGATCCTGAAGCCGGTGAAGATGGTACTGACTGGCTGGCGGATGCGCAGGACCAGCGTGCCTGCCTGCGGGCGGCGGAAACCGTGGTGACGCTCGCCAACTACATCCGCCTTTTGGGCTGGGAAGCGCGCGCGCACACCGGGGCTGCGGCGGATGTGCATCTGGGCAAGCTGGCGGTGAAGGCGGGGCTTGCCACCTATGAGAACGGCGTGCTGACCAACCCGTTCCTTGGCAGCGGCTTCGGCATCGCCGCCGTCACCACGACGCTGGAACTGGCTCCCGATCTGCCGCTGGTGCCGGGGCAGGCGCCGGGCCTCAAATACCGGCTGGGCCTTGGCAGCCACGCCAAAAGCGCAGGCAGCCGCGACCCCTACGCCCAGCGCCGATTCATGGACGGCCCGCACCCGTTCGAGACCCTGAAGCGGGTGGCTGACCCCACCACCTATATCGACGAGGTGAACGTCGCGCGCGTCCCGAAACGCGCAGATATGTTTGCGCGCTCCCTGTTCGGCGACCTCGGCAAAGGCCCGCAGGAGGCGGCGAAGAACGGCAATTACGTTCGCAAATCCTCCTCCGCCTTCGCCTTCCGCTGCTCGCTTGCGGCCTTCGTACTGCTGCAGGACGGCGAGCCCGCGCCGCAGGCTGACACCAGCACCGCCAATGCCGCCCGCAACGCCGCAAATATCAAGGCTGCTGCCTATTTCCTCGGTTGCGACGCAGTAGGCATCTCGCGCTGCCCGGACTGGGCCTACTACTCCCACGATGCAGCAGGTGAAGCGCTGGCGCCCTACCACGAAAATGCCATCAGCATCATCATTGACCAGGGCCATGAAACGATGGAGGGCGCCTCCGGTGACGACTGGATCGCCTGTGCCCAGTCGATGCGTGCCTACTTGCGGTTTTCTCTGCTGGGCGGGGTAATCGCGCAGCAGATCCGCAACCTCGGCTATACCGCCCGGGTGCATTCTGTGATGGACGGCGAGGTGCTGCAGCCACCGCTGTTGCTGCTGTCCGGCCTTGGCGAGGTCTCCCGCATCGGCGAGGTGATCCTGAACCCCTTCCTCGGCCCCCGCCTGAAATCCGGCGCGGTGACGACAAACCTGCCGATGACGCATGACAAGCCGGTCGACTTCGGCCTGCAGCGGTTCTGCGAAGCTTGCAACAAATGCGCCCGCGAATGCCCCTCCGGCGCCATCACCGCCGGGCCCAAGCTGATGTTCAACGGCTATGAAATCTGGAAGTCCGACAGCCAGAAATGCACCACCTACCGTGTTACGGTGCCTGGCGGCGCCATGTGCGGCCGCTGCATGAAGACCTGCCCCTGGAATCTCGAGGGGCTGTTTGCCGAGGCGCCCTTCCGCTGGGCCGCGATGAACCTGCCGGGCAGCGCGCCGCTGCTTGCAAAACTCGACGACGCGCTGGGCAATGGCGAGGTGAACGGCACCAAGAAATGGTGGTGGGATCTGGAGATGGTGGAGGAGGGGCCCTATGCCCCCTCGCAGCATCCTGTGAACGCCCGCAAGCTGTCCAGGGATCTGGATCTGAAGTTCGAGGATCAGACCTTGGCGGTCTACCCTGCACCGCTGGCCCCGCCGCCTTATGCCTGGCCCGCGCCGATGGACCGCGAGGCCGGGATCGCCGCCTATCAGGCGATGATCCCCGCAGCGGAGCACAAGCGCCGCCGCGCGCAGGGCCTGCCGCCGGAGCATGTCTATACCGCCGATCAGGGCGCCGCGCCGGTCATGCGGGTGCGCTTGTCAAAGGTGGAGCATATGACGGAGGCGGTCACTAAGTATGAGTTCTCCCTTCCGGACGGCTCCCCGCTGCCTGCCGCCACTGCAGGTGCCCATATCGACGTGGTCGTCGCGCCGGAGTTCTTCCGGCAGTACTCGCTATCAGGCGACCCGGCGGACCGCTCAAAATACCAGATCGCCGTGCTGCGCGAGGGCGCGGGCCGCGGCGGCTCCCGCCTCCTGCACCGGATCTTTGAAGAAGGCCGGATGGTGTTCATCTCCAAGCCGATAAATCACTTCCCGCTGGTGGAGGATGCCGCCAAATCCTACTTAATGGGCGGCGGCATCGGGGTAACGCCGATGATCGCCATGGCCCACCGCCTGCACGCTTTGGGCCGGGACTTCGAATTCCGCTACTCATGTTCGAAAAGGACAAGTGCTGGGTTCATTGGTGATCTAAAGGCGGTGCCTTGGGTTGAAAAGTGCATCTGCATTTCTCTGACCAAGGCACCCGTGCGGACTTTCGGGAGGTGCTGAAGCACACCCCCGGCAGCCATGTCTACACCTGCGGGCCGGAGGCCTATATGCAGGCGGTGCTGGACGCGGCCGAAGCAAACGGCTTCCCCGAAGACACCCGGCACATGGAGTATTTCACGGTTCCCGAACAGCCCGAATACGAGAACCATCCATTCATCCTGAAGCTGGCGAAATCGGGCCGCAAGATACTGGTGCCAGCGGAGAAGACTGCAACCGAGGCGCTGGCCGAAAGCGGCATCCACGTGGACGTGAAATGCTCCGACGGGATTTGCGGCGTCTGCAAATGCGGACTGGTCTCCGGCGAGGCGGAGCACCGCGATTTCGTGTTGTCGAATAAGCAGCGCAAGGGCAGCATTATCCTCTGCCAGTCCCGCGCGCAGGAGCCGGACGGGGTTCTGGAAATCGATCTCTGAACCGCGGACCGGAGGGGGCGGGCACAATTTTCTTGTAAAAGAAGACTGCCAATAGTTTTCTTGTAAAAGAAGACTGCCAATAGTTTTGTTGAAAACTTTTGCGCGCGGGGCGGAGGCAGGTCAGAACGCCTGCCGCTCTCCCAGCAGATAGCGGGCCACATCCACGTAATCAAACGCCAGCGACACCGCAATCACCGCGTAGACCACCAGGATGATCCGCTGCGGCCAAACGGGCATATCCGCCCGCATCCGCTGCCGCCACAGCCAGACTGCCAAAGGCGTCCAAAGGATCACATGCGGCAGCCCCAAGAGGCGCACATATCCCAGCTGCCCGTAGAGCCAGTAGACCCCGCCTGCCGCCAGCACGCTCGCAGCCACTGTCACCAGACCGGCCAGGCGGCTGGGCTTCCAGATCAGCAGCGCCAGCGGCAGTACAAAGGCGCCCAGAAACAGGATGTTGACCCAGATCTGCACCCACAGCGGCTGGGTTGCAATTGCCTCTTCCAATGTCATGGCACGGCCCTCCCGCCTGCGACCCTAGGCAAGGGCCGTCCGCGCGGCAAGCGCTACAGTGCCGGGCCTTCGCGCATCTTGTCCTGCTCGTCCGGCGTCGGCGTGTGGTTGAATACATAGGCCGTGCGGCAGGCCTCCTCGCCGCCCAGTTCCTCGATCCTGCGGCGCTGGTCGGCAAAGGCGCGGGCGTTCACCTCCTCCGGGTCGCAAATGGCGAGCAGCCGCCGCTTGCCTTCGGCCAGAGCGGCCCTGATCTCCGGATCATTCACCCCGTCCATTGCCCGGTTAACCTGCTCATGCGGATCTGCCTCCAGATCAAACAGCTGCGGCTGCATCCCGGCGTAATAGACGTATTTCCACTTGCCCCAGCGCACCATGAAGGCCCCGGTTTTCGACCCGCCATCGTGGTACTCGCTAAAGCCGGTGCGGCTTTCATCATAGGGCGCATTGGCAATCACGCGCAGCGACATGCCCGGCAGCTCTGCGGCCTCTGCAACGCTGCAGACCTCGCGCGCTGTGGCAGCGATGTCGGTCAAGCTGGTGCAGGTCGCCACCTTATGCCCTGCCGGAACACCTGGCCCGGCGGCAATCATCGGCACCCCGGCCGATTGCTCATACATCACCTGCTTGGTCCAGAACCCCTGATCGCCCATCATGTCTCCATGATCCGAGACGTAAAGGATCACCGTGTTCTCCAGCTGGCCGCTGGTCTCCAGCGCGGCAATCACCCGGCCCGCGCAATGATCCATGAAAGACGTTAGCCCGTAATAGGCCGCCTTGGCCTCGCGCATCTTCTGTTCGTCGAAATAGTCATCGTAGTTGAAGAATTCCGCGATATTGCGCAGTTCCTCATGCTCCGGCAGACCTTGGCCGTAGCCCACTGGCAGGTCCACCTCAGCCGGGTCGTACATGTTGTACCATTCCTCCGGGCAGGTCAGCGGATAGTGCGGGCTGACGAGCGACACAAACGCCGCCCAGGGCTGCTGCTGCCGCTTGGGGTCGGCCAGCCAGGCCTCGGCCGCCTCGGTGATGGCGAGATCGTAATCGGTGTAGGTGCTGGACCCGGTGCCGACATCGCCGGCCAGTTCGGCGGCCGAGTTGTAAGGCGGCGGGTTCTCCCGCAACAGGCCGATCGCCCAGCCCACGCCGCCCACCACATGCATTGGCAGGATTTCTTCGGAAAACCCGTTGTCGTCTTCGCCGGAACGGAAATGCAGCTTGCCGATCGACACCACCTCGCGGTCCGCGTCGCACAGGGCGTGCATCCAGCTGCGCGGGCCGCCGCTGTACGGCGTGGCGCTGTCCCAGTGCCCGGTTTTGTGCACCCAGTTTCCGGTCGCCAGCGCCGCCCGGGTGGGAACGCACATGGGCGAGGGCGTATAGGCCGCTGTGAACACCGTGCCGCGCGCCGCCAGCGCATCCAGGTTTGGCGTTTTCACGATGGGATGTCCCGCGCAGCCCAGCGCATCCTTGCGGTGCTCATCGGAAATAATGACCAGGAAATTCGGCTGCTCGCTCATCGGGTCCTCCCATCCGGCGGCCTGGCCTGCATTGGCCGGGCGGACAGGCTGCAGTGTTCTGGATTTCCGCGGGTCAATCCAATAGATAAATTTGCTATGAAGGCATAAGAAGATTTATGGAATGGCGACACCTCTGAAGTGGCTGCACAACTTCGAAGCCGTAGCCCGGCTCGGCAACATGACACTGGCCGCGCAGGAGGTCGGGCTGACGCAGGCCGCGCTTAGCCAGCAGATGCAAGCGCTGGAAACCCACATGAAACTGCAACTGTTCACCCGTGAGCCGCGCGGGATGTCGCTCACCGCCTCCGGTGCGCAGCTTTACAGCGACGTGTCTCCGGGGCTGGAGCAGATCTCCAATGCTCTGAAACGCTACCGGCAGCCGCAGAGCAGCCGTCTGCGCATCCTCTGCAACGCAAGTTTTGCCTTGCGCTGGCTGATCCCCAATCTGCCCGGGTTCCATGCCCTTCATCCAGGTGTCCAAGTGGAAACCCGCACTGCCCTCTGGCGGCCGGAGCGGCACGGGTACGACCCGGATGCGGAGATCTACCTTGGCGGCCCGGTCCAGCCGGCGCCTGCCGGGGCACTCGTGAAATGCAGCCTTATAGCGGTTCGTGCACCGGGCTGCGCCGAAGAAGGATCGCTTCCTGTCATCCGTATCAGCGGCCAGGAAAGCCTGTTCGAGGAGTGGCTGAGGTCACCGCGTTTCGCGGCCTGCACGATCCGCCAATCCCTTGAAGTCGACAGCGTGCACGCCGCAGTCAGCCTCGCCGGAGATGGTCTCGGCTGGACCCTGTGCCCTTCCTTTCTTGTCCGCGCGGAGCTGCAGACCGGACGGCTGATCGCCGCCGATGCCGATGTGGCGGCACCCAAACGGGCCTATTGGCTGCAGCTGAAGGACCGCCCGAGCGCAGCCGCAGAGGCCTTTCGCGATTGGATCACAGCTGAATTGCCCGCCGGATTGGATTGAGTGCACCCAGGTGCAGCGGGGGCAGTGAAGACTTGCGGGGAAATCAATCAGCTGTTCCGTTTCATCTTTCCAGAAATACTCAAAGCTCCACGGTCTGCGGCAGATGGCCAAGCTTAGGGGAGGGGCAGCCGGTTTCAGCCTTGCAGCCGGACAGACCAGCTGCTATCCACGTAAATCAACTGTTATGATATAACATATGGATTCAGGTGTGATGGATAATAGGCTGCCAGTAACTGTGCTCTCGGGCTTCCTCGGGGCGGGCAAGACCACGCTTTTGAATCACGTTCTGAACAACCGCGCTGGCCGCCGGGTGGCGGTGATCGTCAACGACATGAGCGAGGTGAACATCGACGCGGACCTCGTGCGCGGCGGAACGGAACTGTCACGCCAGGACGAGAAGCTGGTGGAAATGACCAATGGCTGCATCTGCTGCACGCTGCGCGACGACCTGCTGCAGGAGGTGCGCCGCCTCGCCGGCGAGGGGCGCTTTGACTATCTGCTGATCGAGAGCACCGGCATTGCGGAACCGCTGCCGGTCGCCGCGACCTTTGATTTCCGGGATGAGCAGGGCGCCAGCCTGTCTGATGTCGCCCGGCTCGACACCATGGTCACGGTGGTTGACGCGGTGAACCTGCTGCGGGATTTCGCCAGCCATGACTTCCTCAGCGACCGCGGCGAAAGCCTGGGCGCGGAGGACGACCGCACCCTGGTCAACTTGCTGACCGACCAGATCGAATTCGCTGATGTCATCATCCTGAACAAGGTGTCAGACGCAGGCCCGGAACAGACCGCTGCGGCGATGGCGGTCATCAAGGCGCTGAACCCGGATGCTGAGGTGATCCACGCCGATTACTCCGAAGTTGACGGAGACCGCATCTTCGATACCGGCCGCTTCGACTTTGATAAGGCGCATGAACATCCTCTCTGGGCCAAGGAGCTCTATGGCTTCGATCACCATGTGCCGGAAACCGAGGAATACGGGATTTCCTCCTTCGTCTACCGGGCCAAGCGCCCCTTTGACCCCGCCAAGGTCCACGCAGTTCTGAATGGCGATCTGCCGGGGGTAATCCGGGCCAAGGGCCATTTCTGGCTGGCTACCCGCCCCGAATGGGCCGCGGAGTTCTCGCTGGCCGGGGCGGTCTCCTCCGTCCGCCCGCTGGGCCTGTGGTGGGCGGCGGTGCCAACGGAGCGCTGGCCTTCCCATCCTGAGGCCCGGCGGGAATTCCTGCAGAACTGGGATGAGACCTGGGGCGACCGGCGGCAGGAACTGGTGTTCATAGGTGCAGGCCTCGACAAGGAAGCCACAACCGCCCGTCTCGATGCCTGCCTGATGCCGGAAACGGCGGGCGGCTTCGATCCGGCCTGGGCCTCCTTGGACGACCCCTTCCCAAGCTGGCGCCGCGATGGCTGACCGCCGCGCGCGCCGCAATCTGAACTCCCGCCTGAAACGGCGACGCAGGGCAGGGGACCCGATGCAAGCCTATGATGCCTTGCCGCCGGCCCTTCGGCAGTGGCTGGCCTCCGCCTGCCTGCCCTGGAGCCCGGCCTCGGCGCTCAGGATCTGGACCAGGGCGGGCGGCAGCCGAGACCCCGCTGCCGCGGCCGCACGGCTGGACGCCGCTGAACAGGCAATGCTGAAACGGGACGCCCGCGTCTGGGCATTCCGGACCTAGCCGCAAAGGCCGCCGCTTCAGGCGGTTTTTTTCTCCGCTTCAGCTGCAGCGTCGAACTCGGCCCGCGCTGCATCGATCACCGGCAGATGCTCCAGCGCCCACAGTCCCAGCGCCCTGACCGGCTCGCGGAACGACTCGCCCAGCGGCGTCAGCGCATATTCCACCTTGGGCGGGATCGTCGGGTGGTAGGTGCGGCTCACCAGCCCGTCCCTCTCCAACTCGCGCAAGGTCAGACTCAGCATCCGCTGGGAAATCCCCAGATGCCGCTTCAGCGCGTTGAACCGCAGCACGCCGTATTGCGCCAATGAGATCACGATCAGCACGCTCCAGCGGTCGCCGACCCGCGACAGCACCTCGTTGATGCGCCCGCATTCCGGGCATTGACCCTCAGCCATGGCGGTTCCTTCCGTGTTACCGGGGCTCAGAAATGTGCCTTCTTGTGCCCTTTCCGGTTCCGCTTATATATCCGGTTACAAATTTATACCACCCTTCCTGAAAGGACCGGAGACATGAGCAAGAGCACCCTGATCGAGAAGCTGAACTGGCGTTATGCCACCAAGAAGATGGACCCCTCCAAGGCCGTCCCGCAGGAGAAGGTCGACCAGATCATCGAGGCGATCCGGATGGCGCCGACCTCTTCTGGCACCCAGCCGTTTGAGGTGTTTGTCATCACCAACCCGGAGATCCGCGCGCAGATCTGTCCGCATGCCTGGGGCCAGGCGCAGATTACCGACGGTTCGCATCTGATCGTCTTTGCCGCCTGGGACAATTATTCTGAGGACCGCATCGACGCCGTCACCCGCCAGATGACCGAAGAGCGGGGCGAGATCCCGATGCTGAACCAGTATTACGAAAATCTCAAAGCGACCTACCTGCCGCGCGAGGAACGCACCAACCACGACCACGCCGCCCGCCAGGCCTATATCGCGCTGGGCTTTGCACTGGCTGCCGCGGCCGAGCTGGAGGTCGACAGCACCCCGATGGAGGGGTTCACGCCGGAGAAAATCGACGAAATCCTGGGCCTCAAGGACAAGGGCCTGCGCTCCGTTCTCTTGCTGCCGCTCGGCTACCGTCAGGAGGACAGCGATTGGCTGCTGCCGATGAAAAAAGTGCGCAAATCCCGTGAAACCATCGTGACAGAGATCGCCTGAGCATTTTCAGCATGATGGCAGCAGGCGGCATTTCCGGCCGCCTGCCTGCACCTCTTTGCAGGGCGAATAAGGCAATCAAATCGAATTGAATCCTTTAATACGCTGATTTCAGGCTACATTAACAGCTGTGTGTTATTTTCTAGGCACGGCTCTTGCCGCTTCCAGGGAGCCGCAGTGTGGTGTGTTTGTGCCGGGGACAGCCAAGCGTGTTTACTTTTGATTTCTCTGCAGGCGAATTGCAGCCGGAACTGAAGCAGGTCTTCTTTCACTGGCGGAACGCTGCTGAAGACGGGCAATTCCCGCGGCTCACCCAATTCGAACTGCCGAATGCCCGCCCGGCACCGAACATCCTGTCCGTCTTTGAAATCGAGCGGACGCAAACCGGTGAACCTGCCGACTTCAAGGCGCTGTATATACGCAACAAGATCATCAACACGCTGAGCCGCAAGTATGTCGGCACCCGGCTGTCCGAGCATCCCGGCTTTGGACCCGGATCGATGATATGGAGTTGTTTCCACGAAGTCGCCTCCAGCTCCCGGCCATTGCTGGCCGCGCTGCCCTATGTCGGCCCGCTGCCGGAATACCGCAGCACCTCCGAGCTTTACATGCCTCTGCTGGGGGAAGGGGTGTCGGTTGACTATGTATTTGTGGGTGTCGTCCTGCTGGAACAGGAATACAGACACAAGGCACCCTGACCTGGACAGCGCAGGGTGCGGCAGGGCAATTTGCAGCGCCGCAGATTGCTCACATGCTTGCAGCAAATCCCTTTGCACCTTGCCATGCAGGGCTTTTCCCTTGCGCGCACCCGGGAATCCGCCTATATCGCGCGCTGTCAGAACATGGGCGGCAAACGTCCGGGCGGCACATCTGAGCAGGGCTGGGGAATACCTCGGCCCTTTGTGTTTGTTTGATCAGATGTGCTCCGGATCACGTACTGGACTGGCTTAACCAAGACCGGCGGAGACAACCGCCCGGCCAGAAACACTAGTAAAGGAAACCTGAGACCTCATGGCTCAAAACGCATCGATGGAGGAATTCGAAGCCCTCCTGAACGAAAGCTTCGAAATGGACACCCCGGACGAAGGTTCGGTTGTCAAAGGCAAAGTGCTGGCGATCGAAGCCGGCCAGGCCATCATCGACGTCGGCTACAAAATGGAAGGCCGCGTTGATCTGAAAGAATTCGCAAACCCCGGCGAAGCGGCTGAAATCGCAGTCGGCGACGAAGTGGAAGTTTTCCTGCGCGCCGCTGAAAACGCCCGTGGCGAAGCTGTCATCTCCCGCGAGATGGCCCGCCGCGAAGAAGCCTGGGACCGCCTGGAAAAAGCCTACGCAGACGATCAGCGCGTCGAAGGCGCGATCTTCGGCCGCGTCAAAGGCGGCTTCACTGTCGACCTGGGCGGCGCTGTTGCCTTCCTGCCCGGCTCGCAGGTTGACGTGCGCCCCGTGCGCGATGCCGGCCCGCTGATGGGTCTGAAGCAGCCGTTCCAGATCCTGAAGATGGACCGCCGCCGCGGCAACATCGTTGTCTCCCGCCGTGCGATCCTCGAAGAGTCCCGCGCCGAACAGCGCGCCGAAGTCATCGGCAACCTGTCCGAAGGCCAGGCAGTGGACGGTGTCGTCAAGAACATCACCGAATACGGTGCGTTTGTTGACCTGGGCGGCGTTGACGGCCTGCTGCACGTCACCGACATGGCATGGCGCCGTGTGAACCACCCCTCCGAGATCCTGTCGATCGGCGAAACCGTCAAGGTTCAGGTCATCAAGATCAACAAAGAGACCCACCGCATCAGCCTCGGCATGAAGCAGCTGCAGGAAGACCCGTGGGATCTGGTTGGCGCCAAGTACCCGCTGTCCTCCGTGCACAAGGGCCGCGTCACCAACATCACCGATTACGGTGCATTTGTTGAGCTGGAGCCGGGCGTCGAAGGCCTGGTTCACGTCTCCGAGATGTCCTGGACCAAGAAAAACGTCCACCCGGGCAAAATCGTCTCCACTTCGCAGGAAGTCGACGTCATGGTTCTGGAAATCGACGGTGCCAAGCGCCGCGTGTCCCTGGGCCTCAAGCAGACCATGCGCAATCCGTGGGAAGTCTTTGCTGAGACCCACCCGGAAGGCACCCAGGTCGAAGGCGAAGTCAAGAACATCACCGAATTCGGTCTGTTCATCGGCCTCGACGGCGACATCGACGGCATGGTTCACCTGTCCGACCTGTCCTGGGACGAGCGTGGCGAAGACGCGATCCAGAACTACCGCAAAGGCGACATGGTTTCGGCCGTTGTCTCCGAAGTGGACGTTGAGAAAGAGCGTATCTCGCTGTCGATCAAAGCCCTGGGCGGCGACAAGTTCGCCGAAGCCGTGGGCGGCGTGAAGCGCGGCTCGATCGTGACCGTGGAAGTGACCGCAATCGAAGACGGCGGCATCGAAGTGGAATACGAAGGCATGAAGTCCTTCATCCGCCGCTCCGACCTGTCCCGCGACCGTGCCGACCAGCGCCCCGAGCGTTTCTCGGTTGGCGACAAGGTCGACGTGCGCGTCACCAACGTCGACTCCAAGACCCGCCGCCTGGGCCTGTCCATCAAGGCGCGCGAGATTGCGGAAGAGAAAGAAGCAGTGGAACAGTATGGCTCCTCGGACTCCGGCGCATCGCTGGGCGACATCCTGGGCGCCGCACTGAAGTCGGGCGACTAATCTCCCCGGCCTCACGGCTTAAAAAACGGAAAGCCCCGCAGATATCTGCGGGGCTTTTTGTTTGGCGAAAGAGCGTTAGTTCTCGGCAGCCACAGCGTCAGCTTGCGCTGCTGCTGTCTTCCTGGGGCAGAGCCGCTTCCTCCAGCCGCGCTTTGAGACGGCCAATAACTTGCTGCGCGGCTGCAATTTCCTCCGGCAGCAGGCCGCTGGCAAGCGCGTTTACCCAGGGGATCTGCTTTGCAATGGCGGCATCGTACAGGTCCTTTCCTTTGGGCGTCATGACGACCAGCTGCGCGCGTTTGTGCTGAGGGTTGGGCTGGAACTCCAGGATCCCTTCGCGCTTGAGCTCATTGACGATCCTTTGAATGCCCTGCCTGTGAACACCCATGGTACGGGCGTGCCAGGCGACAGTTTCCGCCTTTTCCGCATAGGCAATGGCGCCAAGTATCTGCCATCGCGCGCTGGTCAGCCCCAGCCCGGAAACCAGGCGGTCACCAGCAGTCTGCAACCGGCCATTCAGCCGGAACACATCCAGGATCAGCTCCGTTACCGCTTCTCCCGCCTCGCTTCGTTGCACTTCAGGCATGACGCCCCCTGAATTTTTGACAATGTGTTGTCATTGTGGTTTGTGGCTCCCATATGACAACATGACACCAAGTTGAAACGGCATACAAGGAGCACCCTGCGATGGTCAATTTCAAACCTCTGGACCCTGAGTTCCCCATTGATCATCAACTGGCGGTCGAGGCAGGGCCTGTTGTTCTGGTCAATCTTTTCACCGTTGATTCCGCTGAGCAGGACGCATTGGTCGAAGCGTGGAGGAGTGATGCCCTGTGGATGAAGAAACAGCCGGGCTACATCAGCACCCAGCTCCACAAGGCCATCGGCGATGGCAGCATGTATCTGAACTATGCGGTCTGGGATTCCGTGGCTGACTTCCGTGCGGCGTTTTCCAATCCGGAGTTCCAGCAGCAGCTCAGCCACTATCCCTCCAGTGCCGTAACGGCTCCGCATCTGTTCGAAAAGATTGCCGTGCCGAACTGCTGCACGTCCTGACGGCCTGTTCTGCGGATCTACTAATTGGGAAGTAAAATGAAGACGAAGATTCACGCCATTGCAGGCGCCATCGGTTTTCTGATGATCCTGGTGTTCTGGACATCGACGGCCCTAAGTGAATTGTTTGCCGGCCACGAGACGGTCGCGGCGGTCAAAGCATCGATCCTGAAGGGTATGCTCGTCCTTATACCGGCCATGATCATAGTTGGCGGGTCCGGGATGGCGATGGGCCGGCGGCGCAAAGACGCGCCGGCGAGGGCCAAGAAGAAGCGCATGCCGGTTATTGCACTGAATGGTTTGCTGGTTCTCGTCCCTGCCGCTTGGTTTCTGGCCGGGAAAGCTGCTGCCGGCGAATTTGACGGCACGTTTTACGCGGTCCAAACGGTCGAGCTGATCGCCGGCGCCGGAAACCTGTTCATGATGGGCTTGAATTTCCGCGATGGTCTGAAGATGACCGGGCGGCTCCGGCGTTCCCGCTAAGGGCGCCGCGGCACGATCAGGCTGCCGCGGTGCCCCGGATGCCCCTAGTTCGGCCGCACCGCCACCAGCACGACGCCCAGTTCCTCCTCCAGTTCCTGCAGCTTCTTCAGCTTCTCATCAGGCAGGGCAGCGGTGGTCGTCTCAACACCCGCCAGCGCCACCACCGGGCTGCCAATGTCTTTTTCGAGGCTCTTGATCGCGTCCAGTTTGTCAGCCTCAAGCGAGGCAAGCGGGTACAGCATGGTCGTCTCCTCATTGTTGATGGGTTCGACTATAGCCGATTCTTGGCGGTGCCGGCCTGAACGGCACAAAAAAGGCCCCGGCAGCAACCGGGGCCTTTGGCGCTCTGCGCTGGATCAGGCGTGCCGGGCGCTGTCCGCGTGGGTGACAACATCCGGCTCCAGGTCCCAGTTCTTGCCGTCCAGCCCGTCGATCTGGTCGTCCTCGGAGACCCGCAGGCCCACGGTGCGCTCCAGCAGGAAGGACAGGATCAGCGCTGTGACAACCCCGGTGCCGATGCAGACGGCAGTGCCCGCCAGCTGCATCACCAGCGAAATCTCACCGTGCTGGAACGCATAGGCGCCTTCCTCGATGCCGAAATAACCGCCGCGCGGGGTGCCGGCCTTGAACAGGCCCAGCATCACCATGCCCAGGGTGCCGCAGCCCAGGAACAGCGGGAACAGCTTGTGCTCGTCGATGCCGCGCTTCAGCGTGAACTCATAGACGGCATAGGCCGCAAAAGGCGCCACCAGGCCGACAATGAAGGCCTGCCAGGGCAGGTAGACATCAAAACCGGATGCGCCTGCAACGTAACCTGCGAGCGGCCCCAGCAGGGTATAGGCGTATTTGCCGGTGGAATAGGCGATCAGCAGCCCGGTGATGGCGCCGCCGGCCCAGACCATGGCGTAGTTGTTGATGGCGATGCCGACGCTGGTGTCGGCCATGGTGACGCTGACGGCCAGCGCTTCGGGATCAAAGAAGAACAGGCAGGACAGGATCACCATTGGCAGGCCTGCAAAGATCAGCAGGAGGCCCGGCGCGCACAGCCCGATGCTGGGGGCCAGATAGGCCGAGATCCGCGGGTGCGGCGCCATCATGCCGGGGCGCGCGCCCAGTTTCGGGGTGAACACCAGCGCCATGCCGGCCGGGAACAGATAGACAAAACCAACGCCGAAGAAGTCATGGAAGCCCGCATTGGTCAGCGGCCCGACCGAGCCCCAGGTTGCCCAGCTGAGGGCGGAGGACACTACCGTGGCCACGATGCAGGTGATGAAATAGGCCGAGGCCTTCATCCGCTCTGACACCGCGAAATGCAGCAGGATGTTGATGATGCCGGCAAACACCGCCAGGAAGAAGACAAAGATCTGGAAGGTGTTCAACCCCGGGAACGTCGCCGGGTCGGTGTGATGCGCCAGCGCATTGGTCATGGCGCCGCCCAGCCACCAGTCCTTGATGGAATCCATCATGGTAGCGCCTTCCATGATGTAATACTGCCCGGCCCACAGGCCGAAACCGATGACGTAATAGGTGGCAAAGCCGAGGAAGAACCCCAGCGTCTTTTCAATGGTCGAGTTGAACAGGTTCCTGCGCCGCGCGGTGCCCGCGTCGATCAGCAGCAGGCCGACAACGACCAGGATGGCCCCGACGATGCCCGATGCATAAAGGATGTTCTGCACCAGGGAATTCAGGGTGACTTGCTGTACATGTATCGTGCTCATGTCCAATGGCATTTCCAGTTCTCTCCAAGTTGGTTTGCCGTCCTGCCGGTTGTTTCCACCAGCTTTGACAGGCCGGCGCCCGTTGCCGCCAAAGGGCGGACGCGCCGGTTAGATTGGACCAGATCCGCTCAGTTGTTCTGACGCGCCTGGTCAGGAAAGCATGGGCGATGCCGGGCGCTTTACAATGAAAAATTTTACCTGCCGGAAATATAGTTTCATATGCGGCATGCGAGGCGGGCAGATGCCGCATCCCGCGCGGCGTAACAGGGAGCGTGCCGGTTTCAGCGCATGACTGGCGCCAGCCTGCGCTGACCCGAATCAAACCCGGCTTGACCTTCCACGGCAGTGCCGATGCCGCGCTGCGGCGGCGCTTTGCTGCCCGCGATTGGGGCCTTGCGGCCTCAAAAGGTGGAAAAGAGCCGCCGATTTGCCCGTCAAACCTGCGGCATTTTGTTCCCCCGCGCTCGGATTTTTCCTATACTCTCAGAATAATAGCCAAAACATACCGGCACCTGGGAGGAAATAGAACATGATCCGCTCTGAGTTGATTCAGAAGATTGCAGACGAAAACCCGCACCTGTATCAGCGGGATGTAGAGAGGATCGTGAACACGGTGTTCGAGGAAGTGACCGATGCCATGGCCCGCGGCGACCGGGTCGAACTGCGCGGCTTCGGGGCCTTTTCGGTCAAGAAGCGGGACGCGCGCACCGGCCGCAATCCCCGCACCGGCGAGACGGTCGAAGTCGAAGAGAAACATGTGCCGTTCTTCAAGACGGGTAAACTCTTGAGGGACCGCCTGAACGGGAAAGCCTGATGCGTTACATTCGCTACGCGGTTCTTGGGGCGCTGGCCATCGTGCTGGTGTCCGTCTGTCTGGCCAACAGCACGGTGGTTGAGCTGAAACTGATGCCTTCGGCCTTTGCCGAACTGGCGGGTTTCAACTACTGCATCGCGCTGCCGCTGTTTGTGGTGGTGCTGGGCGGTGTGGGCGCCGGGCTGGTGATCGGCTTCCTGTGGGAATGGATGCGTGAGCACAAGCACCGCAGCGAAGCAGCCCAGAAGGCCCGCGAGGCGCGCAAGCTGAACCGCGAAGTGACCCGGCTCAAGAAACAGAAGAACGAAGGCAAGGACGAGGTCCTGGCGCTTCTCGAAGACGCAAGCTGAGCCTGCCATGAGCGACATCCGGGTCAAGATCTGCGGGCTCAGCACCCCGCAGGATGTGGCAGCCGTTGCCGCGGCAGGGGCTGCCTATGCGGGGTTTGTGTTCTTCCCGAAATCGCCGCGCAACGTCTCCATCGCCCAGGCCGCTGCGCTGGCTATCGAGGCGCCGATTGGCCTGTGCAAGGTGGCGCTGACGGTGAACGCCTCTGATGATGAACTGGATGCCATCACAGGTGCGGTGCCGCTCGACATGCTGCAGCTCCATGGCAAGGAAACCCCGGAACGGGTTGCAGAGGTGCGCGCCCGCTACGGGCTGCCGGTGATGAAGGCGGTGGGCATCGCGGATGCCGCCGATATTCCCCAGATCGCGCATTATGAACAGGTGGCCGACCAGCTGCTGATCGACGCCAAGCCGCCGAAGGAGGCAGAGCTGCCCGGCGGCAACGGCCTCGCCTTTGACTGGCGGCTGCTGGCGGGGCGCAAATACTGGCAGAAACCCTGGATGCTGGCCGGCGGGTTGACGCCGGAAAACGTGGCGGAGGCCATCCGCATGACCGGAGCGCGCCAGGTTGATGTGTCTTCCGGCGTCGAAAGCGCGCCGGGCGAAAAGGATGCGGGCCTGGTCGACGCCTTCACGAAGGCCGCCCACGGCGCCCGCGGCTGACAGCTCGCACCGCCGCCCCCTTCAGCCTGGCTTGCACAGTGCGGGATTTGAGTATTTGGACAAAGAAGAAGCGGCATCCTGTTTCTTCTTCTTTGCATAAATACTCATTGCGCAGCTGCTGCTCCAAGGCGCACCGGCCGGGGTGTTGCGCACCCTGCGCACGCTGGCCTCACCTGATCTTAAACTGCATATGCCATGCTCTCCCCTGATCGCGGTCATTGCCGGGCCTGACACCCCTGGCACCCAGGAACAGGGCCCTTTGGCAAGGGCGCGCAGAGACAACGTTCAGCGTGCGGGAGGAACCTCCCGTCCCGCCTCCGCCCCTTGGCGGCGCCGCCATCCTTATCCTTCCCGCCTTTTGGACAGGCAGCACATCGCAAACAGCAGAAGCACACTGGCAGGGCAGGGGCCTTGGCCGGGCGCAGCTGGTTGCGCAATCTCCCTTTACCAAGCCGCTGCCGCGCTATAGTCATGGCGGGCGCTGCGAAAGTGAGGGAAGTACCATGGCCGACGATCTTTTCAACAGCTTCATGAACGGTCCGGATGAACAGGGCCGCTTTGGCATCTTTGGCGGGCGTTTCGTCTCCGAAACCCTGATGCCGCTGATCCTGAGCCTTGAGGAAGAATACAACAAAGCCAAGGATGATCCCTCCTTCTGGGCCGAGATGGAGGACCTGTGGAAACACTACGTCGGCCGTCCCAGCCCGCTCTATCACGCTGAGCGACTGACAGAGGAACTGGGCGGCGCCAAGATCTACATGAAGCGCGACGAGCTGAACCACACCGGCGCGCATAAGGTGAACAACGTGCTGGGCCAGATCCTGCTGGCGCGCCGCATGGGCAAGACCCGCATCATCGCCGAAACCGGTGCGGGCCAGCACGGCGTCGCAACTGCCACCGTCTGCGCCAAGTTCGGGCTCAAATGCATTGTCTACATGGGCGCCCATGACGTTAAACGCCAGGCGCCGAACGTGTTCCGTATGCGCCTGCTGGGCGCCGAGGTTGTGCCGGTCACTTCCGGCCGCGGCACCCTGAAAGATGCGATGAACGACGCCCTGCGCGACTGGGTGACCAACGTGCGCGACACCTTCTATTGCATCGGCACAGCGGCCGGCCCGCACCCTTATCCGGCGATGGTGCGCGACTTCCAGTCGGTCATCGGCAAGGAAGTCCGCTGGCAGCTGGCCGAGCAGGAAGGCGAAGGCCGCCTGCCGGACACTGTGATTGCCGCAATCGGCGGCGGCTCGAATGCCATCGGGTTGTTCTACCCGTTCCTGGACGATGCTTCGGTGAACATCATCGGCGTTGAGGCCGGCGGCAAAGGCGTGGATGACCGGATGCAGCACTGCGCGTCCCTGACCGGCGGCCGCCCCGGCGTGCTGCATGGCAATCGTACCTACCTGTTGCAAGACGAGGACGGCCAGATCCAGGAGGGCTTCTCGATCTCTGCCGGTCTCGACTATCCAGGCATCGGGCCGGAGCATTCCTGGCTGCATGAAACCGGGCGCGCGCAATATGTCTCGATCACCGACAAGGAAGCGCTGGAAGCCTTCCAGGTCAGCTGCCGCACCGAGGGCATCATCCCGGCGCTGGAGCCCAGCCACGCGCTGGCCCATGTGATGAAGATCGCGCCGGAGCTGCCCAAGGACCACATCATCGTGATGAACATGTGCGGCCGCGGCGACAAGGACGTGTTTACCGTCGCCAAGCATCTGGGCTTTGACATGTCCGACACCGAAGAAGGCCGCACCTTCGAGGAGTGACCGCCCGCCCGGTCATGTTTCAGGTTTTTGCAACGGCATCCCGGCGCGGGGTGCCGTTTTTTGATTTTGGCGGAGGAACTTGCGCCAATCGCCCGGCGTCACGGCATAAACCAGCGGTATATGGGCGGTTTCCGGGTGCTGAGGTTTGGAATTAAACCTGCGGGCGATGGTGCCGCATGCGCCGGCATGGCTTCTGGCTTTCAACAGCCACAAGTCCGGTACTCGCATGACCCTGCAACTTCCCTGCCTCAAATCAGCCTTTGATCCCGCCTCCGGCGAGGCCGGGGCATTGCCTCAGCAGATCCGGGCACAGCTGGCCGGGCAGGGCTATGGAAGCATCGCGTTTGAGCAGGACGGGCAGGACCTGCTGGTTACTGCCCGAACGGGCTGCCTGGTGCTGGCCGCGGTTTATGACCTCTCCACTGGCGCCTTGATGGCACAGGACATTTGGCATCAGAACGATGAAGCGGCACTGGAGGTTCTGTCCGTGGCGGGCGAGGGGGCTCAGGCCGGGTCGGCGGCGTAGCTTTGCAGCACGCTCAGCGGCACGATGTCCAGCGCCCTGACATGGGTGGCTTCCAAAATAACCTTGGGCGCGCAGCCTTCATCGGCGGCCTGCAGGAAGCGGGCGGCGCAGAGGCACCAGCGGTCGCCGGGCTGCAGGCCGGTAAAGCTGAACTCGGGCCGCGGCGTCGACAGGTCGTTGCCGACATATTTGGAAAACGCCAGGAACTCTGCTGTGGTGACCACGCAAACAGTGTGGCTGCCCTGATCCTCGGCGCAGGTGTTGCAATGGCCGTCGCGGAAAAAGCCGGTCACCGGCCCGTTAGAGCAAAGCGCAAGCGGGCCGCCCAAAACATTGATGCTGTCGTCTTTGTCCATCGAAGACCTGCCCTTGATGCGTGCCCCAGTAAGTGTAGTGCGATTACACCCGTCGTCCCGGTATTTCCGGCGGCAGGGGCAGGGCTGTCAAACACAAACCGCCCGCCAGCGGGGCTGACGGGCGGCTGCAAATCTCACCGGAATGCAGATCAGGTGTTGAACAGGAAGTGCAGCACGTCGCCGTCCTTGACGACATAGCTCTTGCCTTCGGCCCGCATCTTGCCGGCTTCCTTGGCACCCTGTTCGCCGCCCTGGGCGATGAAGTCCTCATAGGCGATGGTTTCGGCCCGGATGAAGCCTTTCTCGAAATCGCCGTGGATGACGCCCGCGGCCTGCGGTGCGGCGGTTCCGGTGCGGATGGTCCAGGCACGTGCTTCCTTGGGGCCGACGGTGAAGTATGTTTCCAGGTGAAGCAGTTCGTAGCCGGCGCGGATCAGGCGGTCGAGCCCGGCCTCTTCCAGCCCCATTTCCTCCAGGAACATCTGCGCTTCTTCAGCTTCCAGCTGGCTGATTTCTTCCTCGATCTGGGCGGAGATGATCACATGGCTGTTGCCCTGCGCCGCGGCCATTTCCGCAACCTTGGCGGAATGTTCGTTGCCTTCAACCGACTCCGACTCGCCCACGTTGCAGACGTACAGGACCGGCTTGGTGGTCAGAAGCTGCAGCATCTTCCAGGCCTTGGCGTCCTCAGCGTCGATCTCAACCAGGCGGGCGGGCTTGCCGTCTTCCAGCATCGCCTGAGCGGCGGCCAGCAGGCGGTCCTGCTGCTGGGCTTCCTTGTCGTTGCCCTTCAGCTTGCGCACCAGGTTGGCGCGGCGCTTCTCAATGCTTTCGAGGTCGGCCAGCATCAGCTCGGTCTCGATCACCTCGGCGTCCGTGACCGGGTCGACACGGCCGTCCACATGGGTCACGTCGCCGTCTTCAAAGCAGCGCAGAACATGGGCAATTGCATCAGTTTCGCGGATGTTGGCCAGGAACTGGTTGCCCAGGCCTTCGCCCTTGGAGGCGCCTTTGACTAGGCCCGCGATATCGACAAAGGTCATCCGGGTCGGGATGATCTGCTTGGAGCCGGCAATCGCCGCCAGCTTGTCCAGCCGTGCGTCCGGCACGCCGACCTCACCCACGTTGGGTTCGATGGTGCAGAACGGAAAATTGGCCGCCTGCGCCGAGGCGGTTTTGGTCAGCGCGTTGAACAGCGTCGATTTACCCACGTTGGGCAGGCCGACGATTCCCATTTTAAAGCCCATTGCGGCCTCCTGATGCCATTTGGGAGCTGCTTCTAGGCAGCATTGCACGCCCGCGCAAGCCAAGTCTGTCTGGCAGAACTGCCACAGTTGCGAACTGTGTGCCGGTTCACAGACAGTATGCACACTGATTTTCCATAAGGCCCTTGGCAAATGTTTAGGGAGTTTTAGAACACTCCTGAAAAAAGCTTGGCCAAAAGTCATTATTTTTCCGAGGGGCTGGAAATGAAAAAGACAACTCTGCTGGCGGCTGCGGTTTCGGCAGCCATGGCGGCGCCTGCAGCAGCGCAGGAAGTGACACTGGGGCTGGGGTATTCCGACTACCACCGGGAGACGGCGGAAAACGGTGCCCTGTTCGCTGCCGAATACCTGCACACGCCGTTTTATGAAAAAGGGCGGCTGTCGGCACGCTTTGGCGGCACCCTGCAGGTGGTGGAGACCGGCGACGTTTTTGCCGGTATCGGCATCAGCGGCCTGATCGACCTGAACAACGACTGGTTCATTGAAACCAGCGTGATGCCCGGCGCCTACCATGAAAGCTCGCCGGAAAACGATCTGGGGTCAGCCTTCGAGATCCGCAGCCTGCTGGCAGTGGGCAAGCGGTTCCAAAACGGCAAGGCGGTGTCGCTGGCCATCAGCCACAAATCCAACGCCTCCACCGCGGATGAAAACCCGGGCGTGAACTCGCTGACGCTGCGCTGGCATATTCCGCTGGGCAGCTGAGCCGGGCCGCCGGACCTCGCGCGGGATTGATTTCCCGCGCAACATTCGGCACACCGGGGCGGACAGATTTCAAAAGGCCCGCCCATGACCCGTATCGATGCCAAATTCGCCGAACTGAATGCCGCCGGCAAGAAAGCCTTTGTCACCTATGTGATGGCGGGCGACCCCGATTATGACTCCTCTCTGGAGGTGGTGAAGGGGCTGCCGGGCGCCGGTGTCGACATCATCGAGCTGGGCCTGCCGTTCACCGATCCGATGGCTGACGGCCCGACCATCCAGCTGGCGGGCCAGCGTGCGCTTGACGGCGGCATGACCCTGGAAAAGACGCTGCAGCTGGCCGCCGACTTCCGCAAGGGCGACGACACCACTCCGATCGTGCTGATGGGCTATTACAACCCGATCTACAGCCGCGGCGTAGACAAGTTCCTGGAAGACGCCAAGGCCGCCGGCATCGACGGGCTGATCGTGGTGGACCTGCCGCCCGAAGAGGATGACGAACTGTGCATCCCGGCACAGAAGGCGGGGCTGAACTTCATCCGCCTGGCGACCCCCACCACCGACGATGCGCGCCTGCCCAAGGTGCTGCAGAACACCTCCGGCTTTGTCTATTATGTCTCGATCACCGGCATCACCGGCGCGGCAGAAGCCGAGGCAGGCGATGTGGGTCCCGAGGTTGCCCGCATCAAGGCGGCGACTGATCTGCCCATCATCGTGGGTTTTGGCATCAATACGCCGGAAAAGGCGCAGAACATCGCGTCTATTTCGGACGGCGCGGTGGTGGGCAGCGCCATCGTCAGCCAGATCGGCGCGGGCAAATCCCCGTCAGAGGTGCTGGCCTTTGTGAAATCGCTGGCGGACGGTGCGCATAAGGGGTGACGCCCTTACTTACACAGTCGGGATTGAAAAACCGCGCCTTTGGGCGCGGTTTTTGCGTTTCCAGGGGTGTGGCAAACGGGGCGTTGCTTTTGCTGGTTTGAATTGGTAAAGAAATTTTACCAAATGAGATCGGGAGAGAAACCAGTGCCGGTGATCACCAATATCAACGACCTGAAGCGCATCTATGAACGCCGTGTGCCGCGGATGTTCTTTGACTATGCCGAGAGCGGCAGCTGGACCGAGCAGACCTTTCGCGAGAACTCGTCGGATTTCGAGCAGATCCGCCTGCGCCAGCGGGTGGCGGTGGACATGACGGGGCGCACAACGGCCAGCCAGATGATCGGTCAGGACGTGGCGATGCCGGTGGCGCTGGCGCCGGTGGGGCTGACGGGCATGCAGCACGCTGACGGAGAGATCAAGGCGGCCCGCGCGGCAGAGGAATTCGGCGTGCCCTTCACCCTGTCCACCATGTCGATCAACTCGATCGAGGAAGTGGCGGAGGCGGCTTCCAAGCCGTTCTGGTTCCAGCTCTATACGATGAAGGATGAGGACTACATCCGCCGGCTGATCCAACGTGCCAAGGATGCCAAGTGCTCGGCACTGGTGATCACGCTGGACCTGCAGATCCTCGGTCAGCGCCACAAGGATCTGAAGAACGGGTTGTCCGCCCCGCCGAAACTGACACCGGCCACCATTGCCAATCTGATGACCAAATGGACCTGGGGCCTGCAGATGCTGGGCGCCAAGCGGCGCAACTTCGGCAACATCGTCGGCCACGTGCACGGCGTATCCGACACCTCGCAGCTGGGCGCCTGGACGGCGGAACAGTTCGACCCGGCGCTTGACTGGGGCAAGGTCGAAAAGCTGATAGAGATGTGGGGCGGCAAGGTGATTCTGAAGGGAATCCTGGACGCCGAGGATGCCAGGATGGCCGCCAAGCTGGGCGCTGATGCCATCGTGGTGTCGAACCACGGCGGGCGGCAGCTGGACGGGGCGCTGAGTTCAATCCGGATGCTGCCGGAGATCATGGACGCCGTGGGCAATGACGTCGAAGTGCATCTCGACAGCGGCATCCGCTCCGGCCAGGACGTGCTGAAGGCGCTGGCGCTGGGGGCCAAGGGCACAATGATCGGGCGCGCTTTTGTCTATGGCCTGGGCGCCATGGGACAGAAGGGCGTGACTGCAGCGCTGGAAGTGATCCAGAAGGAACTGGACACTACCATGGCACTGTGCGGCGAACGCTCAGTCGAGGCGCTGGGGCGCCACAATCTGCTGATCCCGGAGGATTTCGGCGGCCGCTGGCAAGCGTGAAGCCAGCGCAATAACGACAATCGAGCGGAGTTTTTGCTGTCCAAGCCTCCCGTATGCGCGCAACCTTGAGTTGTTTGATTTGGCATCGGGAGGTTTTGATGCGGACGTTTTTAGCAACCTGCGCAATTGGTGCGGCAGCGATGGCGGCACCAGCGGCGGCACAGACGGTTTATGTCAATCAGGGCAGCGACTGGACACCCGGCCTGCGCCAGCAGTTCTATACCCAGGACCAGGGCGCACGGATCATGCCGATTTCCTGGATGCGGGCGCTGACCCTGCCGGATGGCGAGGCTTTCCTGCATGATGCGCTGGCCCGCTATGGCTATCTGCCGCTGGCAGGGCGGCAGGAGGCAGACCTGCCCGCAGGCTTCACCACCAACGGCAGCGGTGCGGATATGGCGGTGGGGATGACCTGTTCCGCCTGCCACACCCGCCAGATCGAGGTCAGCGGCACCGCCTATAGGATCGACGGCGGCCCCGGCATTGTCGATTTCCAAAGCTTCCTGAAGGATCTGGACGACGCGGTTCTGGCGGTTCTGGCGGATGAGGACGCCTTTGATGCCTTTGCGGACAAGGTGCTGGGCAGCAGCGCTTCGGTGTCTGAACGCAGCGCGCTTAAGACGGAGGTCGAGGTCTGGAGCAACCGCTTCCACACTCTGATCGACCGTTCGCTGCCGGACCCGGCATGGGGGCCAGCGCGGCTGGACGCGGTGTCGATGATCTTCAACCGCCTGTCGGGGCTGGATATCGGCGAAGCCTCCGATGATTACCTGATTCCGGAAAACATCGCCGTGGCCGATGCCCCCACCCGCTATCCGTTCCTGTGGAACGCGGCGCGGCAGGACTTCACCCAATGGCCGGGGTTCTCGGCCAATGGCAATGACCTGCTGGGCCTGTCGCGCAATCTGGGCGAGGTTTATGGCGTCTTTGCCGACTTCCGACCGCAGCCGCAGTCCGGGCTGCTGTTCAACCGCGACTACATCTCGCAGAATTCCGCGAATTGGAACGGGCTGAAGGAACTGGAGGAATGGATCTGGGACATTGGCGCGCCGCAATGGCCCTGGGCTCTGGATCACGATCTGGCGACGCAGGGTGAGGCGGTTTTCAACCGCACCGCGGCAGAGGGCGGCTGTGTGTCCTGCCACGGCAAGAAGAAGGGCAAATTCCGCTCGATCTTCCACACCACATGGGAAACACCGATCCTGGATGCGGGCACTGACACGCGGGAATGCGGGGTGCTGACCCGGATGGTGAAGACCGGCGTGCTGGACGGCGCGTCGATCCCGCTGACCGGCACTACTTTGGGTGCTGAGGCCAAGGCGTTCGACGTGCTGGCAGTGTCGGTCGTCGGCGCCATCGTGCAGCATTCGCTGGGCGCCTTTGGCGAGGATTTCGTCAAGACCGCCAGGGCCGCCGAGGCAACGCCGGGCAACGCCGACGACCGCCAGGCGCTGTCGCAGTTCGAGGACCTGCGCAAGGCCTTTCCGACGGGCGACAACGCAGGGATGCTGAAGTCCGCGGCGGAGCCGGGCTGCAAATACGAGGCGCGGGTGCTGGACGGGATCTGGGCCGCTGCGCCCTACCTGCACAACGGATCGGTGCCGACGCTGCGCGATCTGCTGACTGCGCCTGAAGACCGGCCTGCATCGTTCAAACCCGGCCCGAACTACGATATCGAGGCGGTGGGCATGGCAGCGGAGCAGACCGCCTTTGACCATGTGATCGAGACCACGGGCTGCGATCAGCTTGATTCGGGCAACAGCCGCTGCGGCCACGACTACGGCACCGGCCTGCCTGAGGCGGACAAAAAGGCGCTGCTGGAGTACCTGAAGTCGATCTAAGTCCGGAAAATGCTGCCGCAGCCCTGCCTGCAAGGGCTGCGGCGGCACGAAACCCCTTTCCAAACTGGCTGAACGGGTCTATAGGCACGGCTTCACGCGGGGTGACAGCCTTGGAGGCACCCCGGCAGACATATTGGAGAATTAAGATGGCAAAAGAGATTCCTGATCTCGTAGCCCAGGAACGTGCGGGGACGGGCAAGGGCGCCGCTCGCGCTGCGCGCCGCGCAGGCATGGTTCCGGGTGTGGTTTATGGCGGCGACGTGGATCCGGTTGCGATCCAGATCCCGTTCAACGAACTGCTGAAAAAGCTGAAAGCCGGCCAGTTCAAGTCCACCCTGTGGAACCTGAAAGTGGAAGGCCACGACGACGTGCGCGTGATCTGCCGCGACGTTCAGCGCGATGTGGTGAAGGACCTGCCGACCCACCTCGACCTGATGCGCCTGCGCCGCACTTCGAAGATCAACCTGTTCATCCCGGTTGAGTTCATCAACGAAGACCAGGCTCCCGGCATCAAGAAGGGCGGCATGCTGAACGTGACCCGTCCCGAGGTTGAGCTGGTTGTGACCGCCGGCGATATCCCCGAGAAGCTGGTTGTCGACATGGCTGGCCTGAACATCGGCGACGTTGTCACCATCTCGTCGATCGAGCTGCCGAACGGCACCAAGCCGACCATCGACCGTGACTTCGTGATTGCAAACATCGCGTCGCCCGGCGGCCTGTCCTCCTCCGATGACGAAGAAGGTGAAGGCGAAGAAGGCGAAGCAGTGGAAGCAGCTGCTGAAGAATAAGACCCGTGCCCCTTGGGCAACGGTTTCACGGGCTCCCAATCGGGGGCCCGTTTTCTTTTGCGCGGCAGGCCGTGTTCCGGTGATTGACTTTTGCCCGCGCCGCTGTCCCATTTCCGCCTGAGGATCGGGAGGAACGGGCATGGCGGATTACGATATTGCCGTCGCAGGCGCTGGGGCCGTGGGGATGAGCTGCGCACTGTGGGCACAGATGCGCGGCCACAGGGTGCTGCTGATCGACCCGGAGGATCCGGGATCGGGCACCAGTTACGGCAATGCCTGCACGCTGGCGACCTATGCCTGCCTGCCGGTGAATGACCCCTCGGTGCTGACTTCGCTGCCCGGCCTGATGTTCTCCAAGGACAGCCCGTTGTCGCTGTCCTATGCCCATGCGCTGCGCAATCCGGGCTGGATGCTGTCTTTTCTTGCTAACTGCCGCCCCGGCCCGTCAAAGCGGATTTCGGGCCATCTGGCGGATCTGCTGTCGCACGCCGATGCCGGGATCAATCCGCTGATCGAGGCCGCGGGCGCAGAAGATCTGGTGGTAGAGCGCGGCCAGCTTTCGGTCTGGTCAACGGAGAGTGCGGCCAAGGCCGCAAGCAACGGGCTGGAGCGCCGCCGCGCCTTGGGGGTTCCATGGCGGGAGGTGGGTCCGGAAGAAGCGCTGGAGATGGAGCCGGGGCTGCGTCTGCCGGTCAAGCGCGCAGTGCATTTCCATGCTGCCCGCAGCCTGCGTGACCCGCTGGAGTTCATCACCCGGATGCACCGGGCCTTCACAGAGCTGGGCGGCACCACCCTGCGCGCCGGGGCTGAAGCGGTCAGGGCTTCGGACACGGGTGTGGAAGTGCAGGCCGGCGGCCAGAGCCTCACCGCGGGCCATGCTGTGATAGCCAGCGGCGCGTTTTCCAAGCGGATCGCGGGGGCAGGCACGCGGAAGCTGCCCTTGGGCACAGAGCGCGGCTATCATGTGATGTTTGATGGCGAGGCGCATAGGGTGACTCGGCCCGTGGGCTGGGGCGAGGCCGGGTTTTATGCTGTTCCCCATGCACAAGGCCTGCGGCTGACCGGCACGGTGGAGATCGCGGCGCTGGATGCGCCCATGAACAAGCGCCGGCTGGCCTATATTGCCCGCAAGGGCGCGGAGATGCTGGGTCAGCTGCCCGCGCCCAGCAGCGAGTGGCTGGGATGCCGCCCGACAATGCCGGATTCGCTGCCGGTCATTGGCCGCAGCCCGCAGTCGGACCGGGTGCTGTACGCCTTTGGCCACCAGCACATCGGGCTGACCCTGGGCGGCATTACCGGGCGGTTGATCACCGATCTGGCGGAAGGCCGCCAGCCGAATGTCGATCTGGCGCCTTTTGCGGCAGACCGCAGGTTCGCCTGACGCCGCGCGGCTCTGGATTCCGCAGCCCAAATAGGGCATCACTCGGTTTCCTTGAAACGCAGATTGAGCTCCGCCCATGAAACTCTTTGTCGGCCTCGGCAATCCCGGCCCGAAATATGAGCGCAACCGCCATAATATCGGCTTTATGGCGCTGGACCAGATTGCCGGCGATCACGGGTTTTCGCCATGGAAATCCAAGTTCCAGGCGCTGATCTGCGAGGGCAATTTGGGCGGCGAAAAGGTGCTGCTTTTGAAGCCGCAGACCTTCATGAACCTCTCCGGCCAGTCGGTGGGGGAGGCGATGCGGTTTTACAAGCTGACGCCTGCAGATGTGGTGGTGCTGCATGATGAGCTGGATCTGGCGCCGGGCAAGGCACGGATGAAACAGGGCGGCGGCCATGCCGGCCACAACGGGTTGCGGTCGATCCATTCGCATATCGGCGCCGATTACGCGCGGGTGCGGCTGGGGATCGGCCATCCGGGCCACAAGGATGCGGTGGCGGGCTATGTTCTGCGCGATTTCCCCAAGGCGGATGAGGGCTGGCTGGATGATTTGATGCGCGGCATTTCGGATGGCGCGGCTGAACTGGCGCGCGGCGATGGCGGCAAGTTCATGAATGCCGTTGCCCTGCGCGTCGCACCGCCGCGCAGTTCCACCAGCAAGCCCAAGGCGGAGGCGAAGCAGCCCGCCAAGGAGGAGGTGGCGCCGGATACCCGCTCGCCGCTGGAAAAACTGATGGACAAGTTCAAGTAAGCCCAGGCTGAAAACAGAAAGAGACAGGCAGATGGTGAAACTGATTATCGACACCGATCCGGGCATCGACGATGCCATGGCGATCTTCTATGCCGCCGCGGCTCCGGACATCGACCTCTTGGGGGTGACCACGATCTTCGGCAATGTGACCACTGCGACCGCCACCCGGAACGCGCTGCGCCTGCTGGAAGCGGCAGAGCTGGACGTGCCGGTGGCGGCTGGTGCGGCCACTCCCCTGGTGCTGCCGCCGTTCAAGCCTTCGGCCTATGTGCATGGCGAGGAAGGGTTTGGCGACATCCCGGCGGCAGAGCCCAAGGGCAAACCGCTGGAGGAAGACGCCGCGGATTTCCTCTGCCGCATGGCGCGCGAGCACAAGGGCGAGCTGGTGGTCTGCCCGATCGGCCCGCTGACCAATATCGCGCTGGCGATGCAGCGGGATGCGGAGTTCATCAGGAACGTGAAGTCCATCGTGGTGATGGGCGGCTCGCTGGAAGAGGGCGGCAATATCACGCCCCACGCCGAGGCCAACATCTACCATGACCCGCATGCGGCGGACGTGGTTTGCCAGGGTGGCTCCAAGGTGGTGTTCGTGGGGCTGGATGTCACCCACCGCATCCTGTGCCTTGCGGAGGATTTCGAGGCGATTGCCGCCAAGTCGCCGGAGCTGGGCGGCATGCTGCAGGAGATGTCCTATTTCTACCTGAAGTTCTATCAGGAGGTCGCGGGCAAGAACGGCTGTTCGCTGCATGACCCGGCGGCGGTGATTGCCTGCACCAACCCGGAACTGTTCGGGATACGCGATGTGGCGCTGCAGGTGTCCTGCGAGGGCGAAACCTCCGGTGCAACGCTGGCTGCGCCGGACAGCGGGCGGGCGCCGGTCAAGGTCTGTATGACGGTGGAGGCTGAGGCGGTGAAATCGCTGTTCCTGAAACGGCTGGCGCTGCTGCCTTAACCCCGCGGCCCTGAAACTGCATGGCGGCCAGCAGGCCGTCAGGCATACCGCTTGGCCCCGGCGACGCAGAGCACCACAAAGGCCGTGGCGCCCAGCATGGCGGGGGCCACCGGCTCTGACAGCAGCCAGGCTGCCAGGATCAGGCCCAGGAACGGCTGCAAGAGCTGCAGCTGTCCCACGCCCGCGGTGCCGCCAAGCGCCAGGCCGCGGTACCAGAACACAAATCCGATCAGCATCGAGAACATCGAGACATAGCCCAGGCTGATCCAGACCGGCAGGCTGAGCCCCGCAAGTGTTTCGGGCCGGGCGGCCAGTGCAGTCAGCGCCATTACCGGCAGCGCCAGTGCCAGCGCCCAGGAAATCACCTGCCAGCCGCCCAGCCGCCGCGACAGCTGTGCCCCCTCGGCATAGCCCAGACCGCAAAAGGTAATGGCCGCCAGCATCAGCGCATCGCCTGTCAGCGACACCTCCGCATTCTGCGACAGCGCAAAACCCGCTACGGCCAGGCTGCCGAGGATGGAAAACAGCCAGAACAGCGGGCCGGGCCGCTCTCCGCCGCGCAGCACGCCGAAAATGGCGGTCGCCAGCGGCAGCAGGCCGATGAAGACGGTCGAATGCGCGGCTGTGATATGCTGCAGCGCCATCGCGGTCAGCAGCGGAAAGCCGATCACCACACCGCCCGCAACCACTGCCAGCGGCAGCAGGTCCTGACGGCGCGGCACCGGCTGGCGCAGCAGGAGGAGCAGCGCGGCCCCGGCCAGTGCGGCGATGACAGCCCGGGCTGACGTCAGGAACACCGGTTCCAGCATCCCCACCGCAACGCGGGTTGCAGGCAGCGATCCGCTGAAGATCACAACACCCAACAGCCCGCTGCCCCAGCCTGAAAATGATGCCTGCATTGTCTGTCTCCCTTGTTTCAGGTCTTTCTAAGACTGCAGGCGTGCCATAGACAGATACGGAGCCATACAGTTTTTTAAAACTGTACTGGTGCATGGAGCAATACAGTGAGGTATCCCATGGCACAGCCCTCCCGCCGTGCGCTGGTCATCAATGACATCCGGCGGCGCATCACATCGCGGGCGCTGGTCGCAGGCGACAAGCTGCCCTCGGTCCGGGGCTGTGCGGCCAAGCTGGGCGTGTCGCCTTCCACCGTGGCAGAGGCCTATGATGTGCTGGCCGCCGAGGGAGTGATCCGGGCCAGGCGCGGGGCTGGGTTTTATGTCGCCGCCAAGCCGCAGCCCTTTGCGGTGTCAGAAACCGGGCCGCAGCTGGCGCGCGAGGTGGATCCCCTGTGGGTGGCGCGGCAGTCGCTGGACGCCGGCACGGAAGCGCCCAAGCCCGGCTGCGGCTGGCTGCCGGAGGACTGGATGCCGGTGGCCTCCCTGCGCCGGGCGATGCGGGCACTGGCTGCGGCGCCGGAGGCGGTTCTGACCGACTACGGCAGTTCCAAGGGGGCGGCCGGGCTGCGGCGCCATATCAGCCGGCAGCTGTTCGACCAGGGGCTGGCCTGCCCGCCGGATCAGGTGCTGCTGACCGGTTCAGGCTCGCAGGCGCTGGATCTGGTCTGCCGGATGCTGCTGCGCCCGGGCGACACGGTGCTGGTCGATGATCCCTGCTACTTCAATTTCCAAGCGCTGCTGCGGGCGCATCAGATCCGCATCATCGGGGTGCCCTACACGCCGGACGGCCCGGATCTGGAACGTTTCGAGGCGGCGCTGGGGGAACATAACCCACGGCTCTACTTGACCAATTCAGCGCTGCACAATCCGACCGGGGCCACGATCACTGCGCCGGTGGCGCACCGGGTGCTGGCACTGGCCGCGCAGCATGATCTGATCATTGTCGAAGATGACATCTTTGCTGCCTTCGAACAGGAGATGTCCCCGCGGCTGGCCACGCTGGACGGGCTGGAGCGGGTGGTGCGGACCGGCAGTTTTTCAAAGACGCTCTCGGCCTCGCTGCGCTGCGGCTATATCGCGGCCCGCGGCAGCTGGATCGAGGTGCTGACCGACCTGCAGGTCGCGGTGAATTTCAGCGGCCCCAGCCCGATGGTGGCGGAACTGCTGCACACAGTGCTGACGGATGGCAGCTGCCGCAAGCATCTGGAGGCCCTGCGCCACCGGCTGAGCCGCTGCCGGGCAGAGGCGCAGGTGCGGTTGGCGGAGCTCGGGATCCGGCCCTGGGTGCAGCCGCGCGGCGGCTTCTACTTGTGGTGCGAGCTGCCGGGCGGGATGGACGCGGCGGTGCTTGCGCGCGCCGCGCTGCAGGAAGGGTTGGTTCTGGCACCGGGCAATGTGTTCAGCGTGTCGCAGGGCATGGCGCCGTTCATGCGCTTCAACGTGAGCCAGATGCTGGACGGCGCCTGCTGGCAGGCCCTGGCGCGGCTGCTGGAAACCGGGGCCGGTTCGGCGAGTGGTGGAGTGGGGGCCTGACCAAAGCCTTTTTTTATAAGCCTGGAGCTTGCTGGAAAGGTTTTCCGTCAGCCCTGGGTGAACAGCTGGTAACCCGGATGGGCAACGGCGCAGAGGCTGGTGATCGGTGCCTCGCCGATCCACGTGGTGCGTTCCATGACAAACAGTGCGTCGCCGGGCGTGCTCTGGAGGACTTCGCTGTCTATGGGAGTGCCAGGGCGGGCATAGAGGCGCAGGTCGCAGCGGCTGTAGGGGCGGTTGCGGACCAGCCATTCATTTGCGCTTTCGCGGGTCAGGTCGACTGATGTGATCTCCGGCACGGTTTCCAGGCAGATCCAGCGGTCCTCGAAAATGTAGGGGCGGCTGTCGGCCAGGTGCAGCGCCTCGACGCGCAGCATCGGCCGGGCCTCCGGCAGGGCGAAGTTGGCCATGATGGCCGGGCTGGAGGGCTGCACGGATTGCCGGATCAGCTGATAGCCGTAGGTGCTGCCCTTCTGTTCAACCTCAAGCCGGGTGATCGGAATGTTGAGCGTTGCCCGCGTCACCGGATCGCGCCGCACCATGGTGCCGCCCTTGCGGCGCCGTTCCACTAGCCCGCTTTGGGCGAGGTCGCGCATCGCCCGGTGCACGGTGGAGCGGGCGCAGCCGAAGCTGGCGGCAAACTCCTCGTCCCGCGGCAGCTTGTCCCCCGGCCCGTAGGTGGAGTTCAGGATCATCTCCCGGATGCTGTCCCGGATGCTCACCCAGGAATGCCGCTGCTTGTCCGTCATCGTCCTCCCCAGGCCAAACGGGAAAATGCGCTCCGCCGCTCCATATTGCATTCTGCGCGGAAAGGCGACGTGGAACCGCGCAACCGTGATTGACAATAATATGTAGCTACATATTAATGTAAAGCGCGTACAAAAAATCGAGTCTGCGCTGCCGCCACCGGCCTGCCGCAGATGCACCGACAGACGGAGGACTGGAGACATGGAAAGACGCGCGTTTTTGAAAGCCGGCGCAATGGGCGCGGCAGCGGCGACGCTGGCCAGCCCGGCCATTGCCCAGGGCAAGATGCAGTGGAAGATGGTCACGGCCTGGCCCAAGAACCTGCCCGGGCCGGGTGTGGCAGCGCAGATGCTGGCCGACCGGATCACCACCCTGTCGGGCGGCCGGATCGAGGTGAAGCTGTTTGCGGCAGGCGAGCTGGTGCCGGGCCGCGGCGTGTTCGACGCTGTGTCCGAAGGCACGGCTGAACTGTACCATGCGGTCCCGGCCTATTGGGGCTCCAAATCCAAGGGCATCCTGCTGTTCGGCTCGCAACCCTTTGGCCTGCGCGCGGATGAGCAGTTCGGCTGGCTGTTCCTCGGCGGCGGTCAGGCGCTGTATGACGAAATGTACGGCCGTTTCGGCATCAAACCGTTCCTGTGCGGAAACTCCGGCCCGCAGTGGGGCGGCTGGTTCAAGACCGAGATCAATTCCGCCGAAGACCTGAAGGGGCTGAAGTTCCGCACCACGGGCCTCGCGTCGGAGATGGCCTCGAAACTTGGAATGGCGGCAGAGGCCACCAGCGGCCCGGCGATGTTCCAGGGCCTGCAGACCGGTGCGCTGGACGCGGGTGAGTTCATCGGCCCCTGGACCGACAGCGCGCTTGGCTATTATCAGGTGGCCAAGAACTACTACTGGCCCGGCGTGGGCGAGCCGTCCTCGGCTGAGGAATGCGGCGTCAATGCCAATGTCTTTGCCGAACTGCCCGATGACCTGAAACAGGTCGTGTCGCTGGCTTGCGAGAGCCTCTACAACCCGGTCTGGACCGAATACACCACCAAGCACGCGCTGGCGCTGAAGAAGATGGTGGATGAGGATGGCGTGCAGGTGAAAATGTTCCCTGAGGACGTGATCGCCGCAATGGGCGCTGCCGCCAAGGAAGTGATTGCAGAGCTGCAGGAGGACGAGGATGAGCTGGTGCGCCGCATCACCGAAAGCTTCCTGGCCTACCGTGACAGCGTTGGCGGCTACATGAGCTATGCCGACAATGGCCAGATGAACGCCCGTGCCTCGGTGATGGGTTATTAAGACTGCAAGAACAGCCGGCGCCCGCAGCAGCGGGCGCCGGTTTTTTGATGGGGAGAGAGCAGGATGCAACGGGTTGCAGATGCGCTGGACGGTGTGAACCGGGGGCTGGCGCATGTGGTGCGCTGGCTGGCGCTGGTCATGGTGCTGGCGCAGTTCGCCATTGTGGTCGGGCGTTATGTGTTCGGGGTGAACTCGATCGCCGCACAGGAGAGTGTTCTCTATTTGCATGCCACCCTGTTCATGCTGGCTGCGGGGTATACGCTGCTGGTCGACAAGCACGTGCGGGTAGATGTGTTTTACGCGGGCCTAAGCCGCCGGGCGCAGCGCCGCATCGACATCTTTGGCCACCTGTTCCTGCTGCTGCCCTCGATGGCGGCGCTGCTCTACTGGTCCTGGCCGTCGGTACGAAATTCCTGGTCCATTCTTGAAGGTCCTTTGGCCGTTGGCGGCATCGAGGCTGTGTTCCTGCTGAAATCGCTGATCCCGGCTTTCTGCGTGCTGGTGATGCTGCAGTCCTTGGCGCTGCTGATCCGCCTGTTTTCCGAAAGGGGCGACGGATGACCGCCTATCTTGACCTGATCATGTTCGCCGCGCTGATGGCGGCGATCCTCATGGGGTTCCCGGTCGCCTTCTCCATTGCCGGTGTGGCGGTCCTGTTTGCCTACCTCGGCTGGATGCTGGGGGTGATGGACATCTCCCTGCTGGGGGCGCTGGGCCAGCGGGCCTTTGGCCTCCTGAGCAACGAGGTGCTGATCGCCATTCCGCTGTTCGTGCTGATGGGGGCAATCCTGGAGAAAAGCCGCATTGCGGAAGAGCTCTTGGACACCATGGGGCGGCTGTTCGGCCAGCTGAAGGGGGGCTTGGGCATTTCCGTTGTACTGGTGGGGGCGCTGCTGGCGGCCTCGACCGGGATTGTCGGTGCGACCGTTGTGGCGATGGGGATGATTGCCCTGCCTGCCATGCTGCGTGCGGGCTACGATCCGCGGGTGGCCTCGGGCATCGTGTGCACCGCAGGCACGCTGGGCCAGATCATTCCGCCCTCGACGCTTTTGATCATCCTGGCCGATGTGATGTCGAACGCCTACCAGCAGGCCCAGTATGAACAGGGCAAATTTTCGGTCGAGGCGCTGTCGGTGGGCCAGTTCTTTGCCGCGGCGCTGGTGCCCGGCCTGGTGCTGGTGGTGCTGTATCTTCTGTACATCCTGATCCGCGGCCTGTTGCGGCCGCAGGACATGCCGTCAGCGCCGGCCGGAGTGGCCCGCCCGACCGGCGGCGACGTTGTGCGCGCGGTGGTGCCGCCGGTGCTGCTGATCTTTGCCGTGCTCGGCGCCATTCTGGGGGGCGTTGCCACCCCGACAGAAGCGGCATCGGTGGGCGGCATCGGTGCCCTGCTGATGGCGGGCGCAAGGGCAGGCGGCCCGGCCCGGCTGATCCTGGTCGGCGCGGCGGCCCTGATCCTGCTGGGGATCCTGTCTGGTGTGCACCCGGTGCGGCTGCAGCGCAGCGACCTGGGCAGCAGCGATCTGGCGGCGGGCGTTTTTTATGCGCTGCTGGCGGGGGCAGGGGGTATTGCCATCCTGGCTGCCCTGCGCAGCGGGCTGCAGAAGCGCATCCTGCATGACGCCGTGACCTCAACCGCCACGATGACGGCGATGATTTTTGCGACCATCCTGGCGGCGGGCATGTTCTCGCTGGTGTTCATCGGCCTGGGCGGCGAGGAGAGGGTGGCGCATTTCCTGGGCAACATGCCCGGCGGTCCGACCGGCGCGCTGCTGTTCTGCATGCTGTTCATCTTTGTGCTGGGCTTCTTCCTCGACTTCGTCGAGATCTCGGTGATCGTGCTGCCTCTGGTGACGCCGGCCCTGATCCTGATGGGCCATGACCCGGTGTGGCTGGGCATTCTGATTGCGATCAACCTGCAGACCAGTTTCCTGACGCCGCCGTTCGGCTTTTCGCTGTTCTACCTGCGCGGTGCCGCGCCCAAGGAGGTCACCACCCGCCAGATTTACCAGGGGGTAGTGCCGTTCATCGGGCTGCAGGCGCTGGGCGTTCTGCTGGTCTGGCTGATCCCCGGCCTTGCCACCTGGCTGCCGACAGCAATTTTCTGACAGGCGAATCGGATTGAAGGCAGGGCGGCCGCGCGGAGACTAACCCGCGCGCCGCCCGCAGCATTCGCGCTGCGGCAGCATGCACTACTGCGGAGTCGCGGGGGAGGCCTGCCCTTGCTGGCCAAGGCAGGTTTCCATTTCCGCCTGCATGTTTTCGATGGCGCTGCACAGCTGTGCGGTGAACGCCTTGGAGGTCAGTGACTGCGTGGCGTAGCCCGGTGTCAGAATCGACACGCCGGTTCCGATTCGCGGGCGGAACCGGCGAAACACCAGATCCTCTGTGGTCTGGCGCTGCTGCAGGCAGCTGTAGGCGGTGATCATGTCGCAGATCATGTAGCAGATGCCTGCCGCAACAAATTGCAGGCCGGGTGCCCAGGTGCGCAGCTCCAGCCGCTTGCGGAACCGGCAGCCGCTCCGGTGAAACGCGGCCTCAGTCCGGACTGTCAGCGGGTGCTGATCGAACAGCACCGCTATCGGTTTGCCGTCCAGATCCTGCGGGGTGATTTCCTCGGCTGCCGCAAGCGGGTCGCTGGCGGGGACGACGCAGACGCATTCCAGATCGAAATCCATCTGCCGGACAGAGGGGCGCGGGGCAGGGGTCTCGGCAAAGCCGATGTCGAATTGCTGCGACGCGATCAGGTCCTCGATCACGTCCGAGGAGCGCATGATCAGTGCCGCCTCAAGCTCATCCTTGCCCTGCAGAAAATCCGTTAGAATCCGCGGCATGAACAGCCCGGCCGCCGCTGGATGGCAGGCGACGCGCAGCTTGCCCGCCTCATGGCTGCGGATCTTGCTCACCGTGCGCTCAACCCGCTCGATGCGCTCCAGCACAGTCTCGCATTCCTCCAGAAAGAACCGGGCTTCCGGCGTCGGGATCAGCTTGCCCTGCTCACGCACGAACAGGCTGAAGCCCAGCTCGCCCTCCAGCGTGGAGATCATCGTGCTGACGGCGGGCTGGGTGCGTCCGACGGTGCGCGCGGCCTGGGAGATGGAGCCGCTGCGCATGACCTCGCGGAAGGTGAAGATCTGGCGGATCGAGAAGTTCATGGCACGGGTATCAAGGTAGTTTATGGAGTCACAGATATTTTGAAATTGATCTTATGCCCTTTGTCCAGCCAAATCCGCCAAACCCGGTACGGGGACGCCGGAAGGAGGACAGATGGACACATTTGCAAAATACCTGCTGACAGGGCTGATCTGTCTGGTGGCGCTGGCGCAGTTCGTGCAGGTGGTCACCCGCTACCTGCTGCAGATCCCGGTGATGGGGCTGGAGGAGACCATGCTCTATCCCACCGTCTGGCTCTATTTGCTGGGGGCGGTGAATGCCTCGCGCGAGGACACCCACATCCGCGCCAACGTGCTGGAGATCGCCATCAAGACAGAGCGCGGACATACCGTGCTGGCGATCATCGGCGAAGTCATCAGCCTGACTGTCGGCCTGTGGCTGCTGAGCTGGGCTTGGGAGTACACCCAGTACGCCTGGCGGGTCTGGAAGGAGAGCCCGACGCTCTACCTGCCGACGTTCTACTCCGAAGTGGCGCTCGTGGCCGGGCTGGCCCTGATGATGCTCTACACCGCGGTGCACCTGCTGCGCCATATCAATGCCCTGCGCGCCGGAGCCGCAAAATGATTGAAATCGCACTCCTTGCCATTGCCGTTCTGGTTCTGACCCTGACCCTTGGCGTGCCACTGCCCTACTGTTTCGGCGCTGCCCTGATGATCATGTATTTCCTGGGCGACGTGACCATGAAGGGCATGATGCTGTGGGGGTCCCAGCAGTTGGGCAACCCGGTGCTGCTGGCCATTCCGCTGTTCGTTCTGGCGGGTACCATCATGTCGGCCAGCGGCATCGCCGCCTCGCTGCTGAACTTCGTCAATGCCTTCATCGGCCATATCCGCGGCGGCCTGGGCGTGGTGGCGGCGGTCAGCTGCGCCATCATCGGCGCGATCTCCGGCTCTGGTCTGACCGGCATCGCCGCCATCGGCCCGCTGCTGATCCCGGAGATGGAAAAGCGCGGCTACCCGCGGGAATACGCCACTGCGCTGATCGCCAATTCCTCCATTCTGGGCCTGCTGATCCCGCCGTCGGTCACCATGATCGTCTACGGCTGGGTCACCGACACCTCGATCCTCGCCTGTTTCCTGGCAACCCTGGGGCCGGGCCTGCTGATCATGTTCAATTTCTCGGCCATGAACCTGTGGATGAGCCGCAAGTTCGACCTGGTGCTGGATGACGCGCCCAGCTTCTCGGAGCTGGCAGGCGATGTGGCGAAGAAAGGCTTCAACGCAACCCCGGCGCTGCTGATGCCGGTGATCATCCTGGGCGGGATCTACGGCGGCATCATGACCCCGACTGAAGCCGCCGCGCTGTCGGTGATCTATGCGCTACCGGTCGGCTTCTTCATCTACAAGGGCCTCAAGTGGAACAGTTTCCTGGAGGCCGGCAAAGAGGCGGCAACCGCCGTCGGCGCGATCATGGTGATGATCCTGTTCTCGATGATCCTGAGCCAGATGTTCGTCTATGAAGCAATCCCGCAGAAGATGGTCAGCGCGATCTTCGAGATCACCGAGAACAAGGTGCTGCTGCTGATCTTCATCAACATCCTGCTGTTCCTGGTCGGCATGGTCGTGAACGATGTCACCGCCATCATCCTGATAGCGCCGCTCTTGCTGCCGCTTATGCAGGCGATCGGCGTCACCCCGGTGCAGTTTGCCGCGATCATGGGCGTCAATACCGCGATGGGCGGCGTCACCCCGCCCTATGCCTCGATCCTCTACCTCGGCGCGCGGATCGGCAACGTGAAGGTCACCAAGGTGATCCCGCCCGCGATGGTTCTGATCCTGACAGGCTATGTGCCGGTGGTCTTCCTGACCTCGCTGTGGCCCGACCTGTCGCTCTTTCTGCCGCGTTTCTTCGGCTACTGACCCCACCCCTGACAAACACCTGACACCCTACGGAGGAGACTTCCCATGAAACACTTTTTGACCGGCACCGCTGCTGCTGCCCTGATGTCGCTGGCGGGCCTGGCCTCGGCCGCCGACCTCAAGATGAGCCACGTGCGCCCGCAGGACACCACCATCGACAAGGAGCTGCGCGCCTTTGCAGCCCAGGTGGACGAGGCCACTGGCGGCGATGTTTCGATCAACATCTTCCCGGCCTCTGCGCTGGGCGATTACACCACCGTGCAGGAGCGCATCAGCGTTGGCGCCATCGACATGGCGACCCAGCCGGCCGCTGCTGCCGCTGACCGCCGGATGCAGATCAGCTCCTTTCCCTATCTGGCCAACAACTGGGATGAGGCACGCAAAATCTATGGCCCCGGCGGCGCGGTGCGCGACGTGATGGCAGAGCTTTATGCCAAGCAGGACATCACCATGCTGGCAGCCTACCCGGTCTATTTCGGCGGCATTGCGCTGAACACCGATGCGGTCAACCCGGGCGACCCGTCCCAGTCCAACGGCATCAAAGTGCGGGTGCCCGGCATCAAGAGCTTCCAGCTGACCGGCGAGGCGCTTGGCTACATCCCGTCGCCGATCCCGTTTTCCGAGGCGTTCACCGCGATCCAGACCGGCGTGGTTGACGGCGTGATCGGTTCCGGCGCCGAAGGCTATTACGCGTCCTTCCGCGATGTGACCAAGGCTTATGTGCCCGCCAACACCCACTTTGAGGTCTGGTACATGATCATCTCCAACGGCTCGCTGGCTGAGCTGGACGCCGAAGATCAGGAGGCACTGAAAGCCGCCGCCGCCGATTTCGAGGCGCAGCGCTGGACCGTTGCCGAAGAGGACCAGGGCAAGTGGGAACAGCGCCTGGCCGATGAGCTGGGGGCCAAGGTGGTCGATCTGAGCGGCGATGAACTGGCCGCAATGGCTGCCAAGGTGCGCGAGGACGTCTGGCCGGTGGTTCTGGAAGACGTTGGCGCCGACTGGGGCCAAGGCATTCTTGACCAGATCGGCAAGTAATCCCGTATCAAGGACAGGGGCGGCCGTGCGCCGCCCCGCAACCAACCTTTGGGAAACGGCAGTATGGAAGCAGAGTATGCAGTGATCGGCGGCGGCGTTGTCGGCCTGTCTGTAGCCTGGGGGCTGCTCAGGCGCGGCAAGCGCGTCACGGTGCTGGATGGCGATGACGGCTCGTTCCGGGCCAGCCGCGGCAACTTCGGCCTGGTCTGGGTGCAGTCCAAGGGCATGAAACAGCCGCGCTACGCCAGCTGGAGTCAGCAGTCCGCTGCAGCTTGGGCCGGATTTGCCGCCGAGCTGGAAGACGGTACCGGCCGCTCTGTCGGGCTGCGGCAGAACGGCGGCTATGACCTGCATTTCTCCGAGGAAACACTGTATGCCACCGTCGCGCAGTATGATGCGCTGAAGGACAAGCTGGGCGGCAACTACCCGTTCGAGGTTCTGGGCCGCAATGCGCTGAGCCGGGAGGAGCCGCAAATCGGCCCCAAGGTGGCAGGCGCGATCCTGCATCACCAGGACGGCCACGCAAACCCGCTGCGGCTGCTGGTCTCGCTGGCACAGGACGTGCGGCGGCTGGGCGGCACGGTTCTGAACGGCAAGACCGTCACCGGCGTTTCCAAACCGGAGGCCTTCAAGGTTCAGTGCAGCGACGGCACCGTGGTCACTGCCGGAAAGGTTGTGCTGTCCGCCGGCCTCGGCGCGATGGAGCTTGGCCCCAAGCTGGGCTTCAAGGCGCCGGTGCGGCCGCAGCGCGGCCAGGTGCTGATCACCGAGAAGCTGCCGAAGATGATCAACCGTCCCTCGCTGATTGCCCGCCAGGTGGATGAGGGCGGCATCCAGATCGGTGCGACCAACGAGGAGGTCGGGCTGGATGACGGAGTGACGCAGCCGGGGTTGTCCGGGCTCGCCGCCGAGGCCATCGCGGCCTATCCGGCGCTGGCCCGCGCGCAGCTGGTGCGCAGCTGGGGCGCGTTGCGCATCCTGTCACCCGACGGGCTGCCGATCTATCAGGAAAGCCCTGAACTGCCCGGCGCCTACCTCGTCACTTGCCACAGCGGCATCACCCTGGCCGCGGCCCACGCGCTGTTCTTGCCCGACTGGCTCGAAGGCACTGCGGCCGCCCCTGATCTGGAGGTGTTCAGTGAAGACCGTTTCCCCGTTTCTTGAGCTGGCGGACGACGCTCCCCGCGTGCGGGTCTGGTTCGACGGCCAGCCGCTGGACCTGCCCGCAGGCGCCAACCTGGCCGCCGCGCTGCTGGCCGCCGGTGTGCAGGTGTTTCGCCACACGCCGGTCTCCGGCGCGGCGCGGGCACCGTTCTGCATGATGGGCGCCTGCTTCGAATGCCTGGTGGAGACCGGCGGCCGGGTGCAGCAGGCCTGTATGCTGGAAGTGGAGGACGGCATGCGGATCGCCCGCCCGTATGATGCGGAGGCAAATGATGCAGCGCTGTGATCTGGCCATCATCGGCGCCGGCCCGGCGGGCATGGCCGCCGCTGCCGAGGCCGCGCAAAAGGGCCTGAGCGTCACCCTGCTGGACGAACAGAACCGCCCCGGCGGGCAGATCTACCGCGAGGTGGACCGCGCCGCCGGCCCGCGGGGTGCTATTCTTGGTCAGGAGTACCTTCATGGTATGACCCTGACAGAAAACCTTTGCCAGCCGGGGATCAACCACCTCTCCGGTGCCGTTGTATGGGCCATCGAGGACGGGTTCCGCATCTCCTTTACCCAAAAAGGCCGGGCAGGGCAGGTGGACGCGGAACGGATAATCCTGGCCACCGGCGCTCTGGAGCGTACGATGCCCGTTCCCGGCTGGACATTGCCCGGGGTGATGACTGCAGGTGCCGCGCAGATTCTGCTGAAGCAATCCGGCGTGCTGCCGCGCCGCGCCGTTCTGGCCGGGTGCGGGCCGCTGCTGTATCTGATCGCAGCACAGATGGTGCGCGCCGGTACGCCGCCGCTGGCATTGGTCGAAACCCAGACCGCGGCCAGCCCGCTGGCAGCAGCCCGCCACCTGCCTGGTGCACTGCGCGGCTGGCGCTATCTCGCCAAGGGCCTGAAGATGCTGGCGGAGATCAAGCGCGCCGGCGTGCCGCGCTATACCGGTGCCACCGGCATCGCGGTAGCGGGCAGCACCCATGCCGAGGCGGTGACCTTCCGCATCAAGGGACAGGAGCATCGCATCGCGTGCGATACTGTCCTGCTGCATCACGGGGTGGTGCCGAACACCCAGGCCGCGCGCTCAATCAATGTGCCGCATGTCTGGTCTGAAGCGCAGCAGTGTTTTGTGCCCGAAACCGGCGCCTGGGGCGAAACCGGCAAGGACGGTGTTTTGATCGCCGGGGACGGTGCCGGTATCAGCGGCGCCATGGCGGCTGAATTCGCCGGGCGGATCGCGGCGCTGAAAGCGGCAGAGGAACTGGGCCGGATCACCGCGCCGGAGCGCGACCGTCTGGCCGCACCTTTGTTCAGCCAGCACAGCCGGGAAACCGCTGTGCGGCCGTTTCTTGATGCGGCCTACCCGCCCTATGCAGATGCTCTGCAGCCCGCGGACAGCACCATCGTCTGCCGCTGCGAGGAGGTCACTGCGGGTGACATCCGCAGCTATGCCAGGCTTGGCTGCCTGGGGCCGAACCAGGCCAAGGCCTTCGGCCGGGCCGGCATGGGGCCGTGCCAGGGGCGTTATTGCGGGCTGACCGTAACCGCACTGCTGGCTGAGGCCAACGGACAGACGCCGGAGGAGACCGGCTACTACCGGATCCGGCCGCCGATCAAGCCCGTGACGCTGGGTGAACTGGCCGCGATGGAGGATCCCTCCGCCAATGCCGCTGAATAGGAGAACAAGATGATCGAACGGATCGACACCGGCACCCGCATGAGCAAGATCGTGAAGCACAACGGCGTGGCCTATTTGTGCGGCCAGGTCGGCGATGGCGCTGACGTGGCCGCGCAGACCCGCGACTGCCTGTCCCGCGTCGAGGCGCTGCTGGAGAAGGCCGGCTCCTCGCCGCAGCAGATCCTGCAGGCGATTGTATGGCTTGCCGACATTAAGGACTTTGCTGAGATGAACGCGGTCTGGGATGCCTGGGTGCCAGAAGGTCACGCCCCGGCCCGCGCTTGCGGCGAGGCAAGGCTGGCGCGGCCGGAGCTGAAGGTGGAAATCATCGTGACCGCGGCCTGCTGACAGGCACGCCGGAAGGTTTCAACCGGGAGGTCTAAAGGGACTGTGAGACCTGGCGGGCCAGCTCTGCCAGCGCCACTGCCAGGGCATCGGCAGTGGCGGACGGGCCGGTGCCGTTGACGGGCGTGGTGATATCGAACCGCTTCACGAATTCGCGCACAGTGCCCTCTGGCGAGGAAACCGCGAATTGGCCGGACAGCTCAAACTGGCCATCGGCGCGGGCATAAACCTGGTCCACACGCACATCCAGACGCGCATCCGGGCCGCTGTTCAGCGGCCAGGGTTCGATGGCTGCGGCAGCGCCGGTGCGCTCGTTCAATCCGCGGGCCAGGGCGGCGGTCATGCCGCGGGCCGGATCATCTGCCCATTGCGCGCCACCCAGCGCATAAAGCGCGCCGCCTTCGCCCTCCGCAACGATGTCCGACGCCGCAGCGTAGGACGGCAGCGAGACCAGCCGCACCTCAATCGAACGGGACCGCAGGTTGGCGACGGTTTCGCCGGGGGCAGAGGAAATCAGATAGCGGGGATCGTTGCCCCCGGCGCAGGCCGCCAGCAGGGTAATGGGAAGCAGAAATTTCAGGGCGTTTATCATCTTATCTTCCAAACAGCAGGGAATTCGGATCGCGTTCGATTTTGCGTGCCAGCTGGGACACCGCACGGGCGGCGGTCTTGATCTCGCGCAGCGCGTCCAGAGTTTCGGAGTTGAAGCTGGAGCGGGAGCCATAGGAGGCGATCAGCGCCTCGGACTGGGCCACCAGGCGCTCCAGCCGGGCTGACAGCGCGGGCAGCCCCTCGGCGGCAGCTGCCACCGCGTCGGCGGCACCGCGGGCAGAGGCCATGGTGGCATTGGCATTCTCCACCAGCCCGCCCTGGCGCATTTCCTCCAGCGTGGCCTGCATTTCCTCCAGCGCAGCGGTCAGGGCCGGGGGCAGGGCGCGGGCGCCTTCGGTGCCGATCACCGCATCGGCACTGTCCATCAGCTGGCTGGCGGAGCGGATCAGCTCTTCGGCCTCCAGCGAATTGGCCTTGGCGGCCAGCGCGCGGAAGTCGGCGACCAGCGCGGGCAATTCTTCGGAGGCTGCGGCAAGGCTGGCCGCGGCCTGGCTGCCCTGATCCAGCGCGGCCGACAGTTTGGTTGCTGCCTTGCTCTGCTGCAGCTCTGTCAGCATGGCCCGCAGGTCTGTGACCGCGGCGTGCAATTCACCCGGCAGGGCGCGGGTGCCGGGGTCCGTGACCAAGGCGCGGGCGTCCTCCAGCAGGGCGACGGCTGCTGCCGGGGTCTGGCGGGTGCTGTCGGCAGAGGCCAGATTTTCGATGCTGGCAAGGGTTGCGATGACCTGCGCCATCAGTTCTTCGACCGGCAGCGCGTTGATGCGCTCCAGCACGCCTTCGGCGGTTGCAGTGAAATCCGGCAGATCAGAGGGGGCGCTGGGCAATAGCGGAAACGGTTCTGCGGTACGGGCAAACACCGCGGGCTCCGCGTCCTCCAGCGTCGCCAGTTCGACAATCAGCYCCGAACTGAACAGGCTGGCAGAGGCCAGGCGCGCGCGCAGGCCGCCGGCCACCGCCTGTTCAAGGAAATCAAGCGCCTCTGCCTCGCCCGCACCGCGCGGCAGCCCCATCAGCGCAGGCTCCAGCAGCAGCTTGGCGATCAGCCGCACCTCTGCCTCTTCGCTGCCGCTTTCGATGGCTGCGCTCAGACTGCTGACCTCGCCCACCTTGACCCCGCGCAGCTGTACCTCTGCACCGCTGGCAAGGCCCGCCACAGACTCGTCAAAGGCGACGGCGACGGCAACCCCGCCTGACAGGGTGCGGGCAAAGGCTGTGCGGCGGGCCGCGGCCTCGTCGGTATGGATGTCAAAGACGGTGCCGGGGCCAACAGCCTGGCCGCCGTCAAAGACGGAGTCGAACTCGATACCGCCGGCCACCAGGGAGGCGATGCTGTCCACGTCCAGCGACAGACCGCTGGGGCCGATCGAGACCGAGAAACCGGAGCTGTCCCAGAACCGGGTGGCAGAATTGATGCGCCGGTCATGCGGCGCCTCGATAAAGGCATCGACGACGATGCTGTCGCCGCTGACTGTCAGGCGCGGGGTTTCCAGGCGCCCGACCTCGATACCGCGGAACAGCACCGGAGCGCCCTCTGAGATCATCCGCCCGTCATCGGTGCGCAGGGTGATCCGCCGGCCGCCGCGGCCGGGCTGTTCCAGCGGCGGGCCGTCAGCGCCTTGGAATGCGGTTTGCGCCGTGCCCAGTTCCTGATCCCAGCTGCCCTCGATGTAGACGCCGGACAGTACTGTGCTGAGCCCTGATATGCCGCGCGCTGACACCTCCGGCCGGACCACCCAGAAGGTGGCATCCGAATCCAGATAGGGGGCGATGTCCTTGTCGATGCGGGCCTGGACGGACACCTTGCTCAGATCATCGGCAAAGCCGACCTTCTCCACCCGGCCGATCACCACGTCGCGGTAGCGCACCGTTGTTTCATTGGCCGCAACGCCAGAGGCATTTTCAAAGGAAATGGTGATCAGCACGCCACGCTCGGAATAGGCCTTCCAGGCCACCCCGAGGGAAACAGCCAGCGCTGCCAGCGGCACCAGCCAGACCAATGACAGGTTGCGCCAGGGCGAAGGGCGCCGGGCCGTGATGTTCATCGGGGCGGGATCAGGCGTGGTCATTCAAATTCTCACTTTCCGCGTTCCAGATCAGGCGCGGATCAAAACTCTGGGCGGCCAGCATGGTGAAGGCAACCGATATTGCAAAACTGACCGCCGCCATGCCGGGGGCGATGGCAGCGGCGAAATCAAGCTGGACGAGGGCGGTCAGGATTGCCACCACAAAGACATCAATCATCGACCACCGCCCGATAAATTCGACGACCTCATAAAGCACCAGCCGGCCATGGCTGCCAAGGGCTGCCGGTCTGCGGACTGACACCGCCAGATAGGCGATGGCCAGGAACTTGGCCACCGGGATCACGATACTGGCGAAGAAAACGATCAAAGCAACGCCATAGGAGCCGTGGCTGAACAGTTCGGCAATGCCGCCGATCAGCGTGTTCTCAGAGCTGCGGCCAAAGGTGGTGGTGCGCAGCATCGGGTAGACATTGGCGGGCACATAGGCGATCAGCCCCGCCGCCAGCCAGGCCCAGACGCGCTGTAGGCTGGCGGGGCCGGCAGCCGCCAGCGGGCTGCCGCAGCAAGTGCAGGCCCGGGCATCGCCCGGGTTGGCGGTCCCGCAGGCGCGGCAGCCGGCCAGCCCGGCGGCGGCGGCGGTCAGGAAGCGCTGCGGCTTTTCAGGGTTTTCCATACGGTCAGCCTGCAAATTGCGTTATCGGTCAGAATGGTAACCACCAGGAGCGCGGCAAAAGCCCAGAAGGCCGGCCCCAGCCCGACCCGCGCCAGGCCGGAGACTTTGACCAGGGCCACCGCCACGCCGATGATGAAGATCTCGGCCATCGCCCAGGGTTTCAGCCGCTCTGCCCAGCGGTAGGCCGCGGCGGCATGCGGCGCCGGGCGCCAGCCCAGGGCCATCGGTGCCAGAGTGTAGATCAGCGCGCTATAACGTGCCGCGGGCAAGAGCACGATCAGCAGGCCGGTCGCCAGCGACAGGGGCGCCATCGGCCCGCGGGAAAAGGCCAGCACAGCGTCCAGCACCGACGCCTGATGCGACAGGCCCTGTGCCCGCAGCTCCAGAAACGGGAACCCGGCTGCGGCGGCCAGCAGAACCAGCGCGGTCAGCGACAGCATGGCGATCTGTGTCATGGCGCCCGACTTGGGCGCCGCCAGCACCGTGCCGCAGCGGGCGCAGCGGGCAACCGTATGGGGCTTCACGTCCTGGTCGCGGTTCAGCACGTCACAGGTCGGGCAGGCAATGAGCTGATCTGTATGCATGTCTCCGGTGTCCGTTCCCGCCGTCTGCCCAGATGCTGCATGTTCAAGCTGCAGCTGGTGCTCATGATCACGAAAATGAGGGCGATATCAATCCGGACATGACGCGTTTCGCGGCCGCGCCGGGCCCGAACTGCGGCGGCAGAGCGGCGGCCTTCCCCTTTGCGGCCACCCAGGCCCGCAGGTGCTGGTGTCAGGCTGCGAGAGATATTTTGCAAGGGAGTTGCAAGGTTTGCAACACCTTCAGCCATTGTTCGCCGCTACAATCAATTGCGCCCTAAGGAGAGCAGGTATGGAAATAGATTGGCTGGAGGATTTCCTGGCTCTTTCCTCAGCAGGAATCTTTGCTAAGGCCGCCAGCGCCAGAAACATCAGCCAGTCTGCATTTACACGCAGGATCAAAAACCTGGAGCATTGGGCGGGGGCGGTCCTGTTTGACAGAAGCGTGCACCCGGTGGTTCTGACGGCAGCCGGAGAGGCTTTCCGGCCTACAGCCTATGAGACCATGAATGCGCTTCGCCTGGCCCGGCAGGATCTGAAGCAGCTCGCGCGTCGCGAGGGGGATGTGATCAGCATTTCCGCGCTGCACACACTCGCGATTTCCTTTATCCCGGCGTGGCTGAAAACCATTTCCGCTGCCATTGGTCCGATCAACACCAAGTTTGCGGTTGAGAATTTCTCGGACTGTGTCGAGACGCTTATGGCCGGAACAACGGATTTCATGCTGTGTTATGATCATCCGTCCATTGCCACAATGTCCAAAGATGACCGCTACCCGTCAATCAGGATCGCGGATGACAGGCTTGTGGCCGTGTCCGGCGCTGACAACTCCGGCAAGGCGCTCTACCGCTTCGACCAGCAAGGAAAGCTGCCGTTCCTGGCCTATTCCCCGGAAAGCTTTCTGGGGCGGCTGAGCGAGATCTGCATCATGCGGGCAGGGCTGGCAGAAAAACTGGAGATCCGCAGCGAAAACTCGGTCGCTGAGGCGCAGAAAGCAGCCTGCGCGGAAGGATTGGGAGTGGCCTGGCTGCCCAGGATGACAATCCTGCCAATGCTTGATGAGGGCAAGCTTGTGCGCATCAGCGACGACGCTTCTGAGCGCCGCATGTCCATCAAGCTGTACCGCTCGATTGAAAGGAGCCGCCCGTCCGTGGAGCGGTTTTGGACTCTGGCGGAAAGCGCCGCCTCATCAGCGCGGTAAACTCTGTTGCGGTTTTCAGATGTTCTGGGCCAGCATCCAGAAGCGTTCCAGTTCAGCTCTGGAACGTTCGATTGACCGGTAAAGCTTTATGTCAATGACGAGTTCGAATTCCGGCCGGCTGATTTTGTGCAGTGTTCCGTCTTTCAGCTCCCGCTCCGCGGCCCCTTCGGGCAGGAAAGCAATTCCCAGCCCGGCGAGACAGGCGGATTTGAGCGCTTCAGCAACCGAATTCTCGTAGATGGGGTCCACCTTGCCGCTTAAATTTCCCCGTTCCAGGCAAACCTGGGACACCCGGCCCAGAAAGGTGTCGGGGGAATAGGATAAAAGCGGCACCGGGTCATCGCCCTCCAAGCTGTATTTGGCGCGCCCGTCAGCATCGGCACTGCTGACGGCTATGATCCGGTCTTTGGCAATCGTCGAGGACGGGTACCGGTTTTCATCAGAAATCGTGGGGACGGCAGGATGGTGGTAGCACAGCATGAAGTCTGCGCTTCCGCACAGTATTGCCTCCGCGCAGCCAGAGAAGTTTTCCGCAACCAGCCTGGACTTGATGGGACCAAGGTGGCTGGACATGCGCATGAGCCACGCCGGAAAGAAGGAAATGGCCAGGGTATGAAGCGCGACGAAGTCCAGCACTGATGCTTCCTGGCGGGACAGGCCGCGTATATCGCTTTTGGATTGCTTCAGCGCCGCAACTGTGTCGATGGCGGTTTGCTTGAAAGCCCTGCCTGCCGCGGTGAGCTCAACAGGGTGCACGCTCCTGTCAAACAACGGAGTCCCTGTCCAGTTTTCCAGGTTTTTGATCCGTCGCGTAAAGGCTGACTGGCTTATGTTCCGCGCGTCCGCGGCGCGGGCAAACACACCCGCAGCTGAAAGGGCCAAAAAGTCTTCCAGCCAGTCGATCTCCACCTGTCTTCTCCATCTGAAAGGGATCCCCGAACGGTAGGATCGGGTTGCAAAGTTTGCAACATCCTTGCGCGGGTTGTCATGGGTGCATGGGGTGGGCAGCAGTAAGTTCCGGCCTGCACGATAACGGTCTCCCGGCTTCGCGTTTTCTGATGCCGGCTGCGAGACCGCAGAAAAAGGTCACAGATGATGAGCAACTACCGAACAGAGTCAGACAGTCTTGGCCCGATGAAGATCCCGCTGGCCGCCGCGTGGGGCAGTCAGACCCAGCGGGCGCTGGACAACTTCCCGATTACAGGGGTGCCAATCAGCCATTATCCGGAATTGATCGTTGGCCTGGCTTCCGTCAAAAAGGCTTGTGCGCTGGCGAACCGGGATCTTGGTGCATTGCCTGCCGGGAAGGCGGCAGCCATTGTCGGCATCTGCGATGAGATCATCGGCGGCCGCCATCACGAGCAGTTTGTTGTTGATGTCATGCAAGGCGGAGCTGGCACATCGACCAATATGAATGCCAACGAGGTGATTGCAAATCTCGGGCTGAAAAAGCTCGGTACGGATTTTGGCGCCTACGGCCGGCTTCACCCGAATGATGACGTGAACCGCTCGCAATCCACAAACGATGTTTATCCCACCGCAATCCGGCTGGCTGTCCTCTCGCGGATCACCCCCCTTATTGAGGCAATGCATGGGCTGACCAATTCATTCGGCAACAAGGCATCCGAGTTTCAGCATATTATGAAAGTCGGGCGCACGCAGCTTCAGGATGCCGTGCCGATGCCGCTTGGTGCCGAGTTCCGGGGGTATGCCACGACAATCAACGAGGATGCAGACCGGCTCTGCGACCTTTCCCGTCTTCTGACAGAAGTGAACCTTGGCGGCACAGCAATTGGCACCGGCATCAATGCACCTGCGCACTTCGGCGAAGCAGCTGTTTCGCACCTGCGCGAAATAACGGGGGAGCCGCTTCAACTGGCCCCGGATCTGGTCGAGGCCTCCTCTGATCTGGGTGCCTTTGTGATGTTTTCCAGCACGCTCAAGCGGGTTGCCATCAAACTGTCCAAGATTTGCAACGATTTGCGCCTCATGTCCTCGGGGCCGCGGGCAGGGATTGGCGAAATCATTTTGCCTGCAGTCCAGGCGGGGTCGTCGATTATGCCTGGTAAGGTGAACCCGGTCATTCCAGAAGTGGTCAATCAAGTTTGCTACCAGGCGATCGGCAATGATCTGACGGTCACGATGGCCGCCGAGGCAGGCCAGTTTCAGCTCAACGCGATGGAACCTGTCATTATCCATAAGGTGCTGGAAACAATGGGATCTCTGACCAGCGCAATGAACGTGCTGCGGACCCGGTGCGTGGATGGTATCGTCGCAGATGAGGAGAGATGCCAGTTTTTGCTGAGCAATAGTCTTGTGCAAGTAACTGCGCTCGCCCCCGTAATCGGCTATGAAGCGGCGACCAAACTTGCAAAATATGCGCAGGCAAACGGTCTGAGTCTGCAATCCGCTGCACTGCCGGCATTGCCGGAAGAATTGGCCGAGACAGCCCTGAAACATCTTCAGGGCAGTATACCGGAGAACGCCTGATGAACAGAAACCAGTCTCTCCGCCTGGGAATTGTCGGAGGCCTGGGCGCCCTCGCCGGGGCCGACCTGCTGAACAGAATTGTGCAGATGACTCCGGTCAGGTCGGAGGAAGATCACCGGGAGCTGATATTCCATCAGAAACCCTTGCGCGAACCTGTCTCCCCTCAGGAGCCGGCCTACATCCCCACACACCGGAAGCTCTACGTTTTTGATACGCTGTCACGCATGGAGCGGGATGGATGCGACGCGGCTCTGCTTCCTTGTTTTGTCACGCATAGTTTCCTGCATGAGCTGGAAGATGAGCTGGAGCTGAAGCTGATCAGCTTGACCGGCGCAATCACAGCTGCCGTTGCGAAGCTGAAGCCCCAACCTGAGAAAATTGGCGTCATAGCAACGCCTTTTGTCAGGGAAAACGGCCTGTTCGAGAACCTGTTCGGCGAGGATGTGCAGGTTGTCTATCCTGCCGCGGACTTAGAAAGCGCCGTGATGGAGGCTGTCTATGGCGGCAACGGCTTCAAAACAGGCAACCGCAGGGAGGAGGTGCTGCAACCAATCAACGCAGCCCTTGCCAGCCTTTCGGAGCAGGGGGCGTCGGTTTTTGTGCCCGGGCTGTCCGAGTTGCCCCTGCTGCTTGATCAGCTTGACCTGCCAGACGGGATGACAGCCATCGACACGGCGGCCGTTTATGCGGAACATGCGCTGAAGGAGACGCAACCAGGCCGCCGGCGCCGGTTCAAGGTCGGCGTGGTTGGCGGTGTCGGACCTGCCGCGACGGTGGATTTCCTTTCTAAACTGGTCAAGGGCACAGAGGCCGCCTGCGATCAGGACCACATCAAGGTGCTGGTCGAACAAAACCCGCAAATCCCTGACCGGACTGAAAACCTGGTGGGATCAGGAACCGATCCGACAGTCGCCCTCTATTCCACCTGCAAGAAGCTGGAACGCGGCGGGGCCGATATTCTGGTCATCCCCTGCAATACCGCCCACGCCTATGTCGACCGTATTCAGCGCCATCTCGGCATACCGATCATTAGCATTCTGTCAGCAGCCACTGACTACATCAGGGAAAGCTCTCCCGGGACGCGCACGGTCGGGATTCTCGGCACCGATGGAACAATCCGAAGCGGCCTGTATCAGCAGGCGCTTGAGGAGGCTGGTCTTTGCCATATCGTTCCCGATGAGCAGCATCAAGACTTGGTCATGGAGTGCATATACGGCCCGGCCGGCGTCAAGGCTGGGCATACCGAAGGTCTCTGCAAGGAGCAGGTAACCCGGGCGTTTTCCCACCTGGTCGCGCGCGGCGCCGAAGCGGTCATTCTCGGCTGCACGGAACTCCCTATCCTTGTGACGGCAGGCGCCGGCGATCTGGGGGCGCTGGCCGTTGATCCAACCGATGTGCTGGCCCGTAAATGCGTTCAGCTGGCAAAGGACTAGCGTCCTGACCCTGGCTGACAGCGATTTCTTCCCGGAAGCTGAAAGGGCGTTGCAATCTTTGCAACGCCCTTTCCATGTTTGCGCGACGCTGCCCGCCACCGAACTGGTACCATGCTGCGACTGCCGGCAGCCCGATCCGGTTGGCTGCCTTGGAAAGGGAGGTCCTTATGGCGAATACCAGTCAAAAAACAGGGTTTTTGGCACCTTGGAGAAACATGCTTTTGTGGAAGCAAATCGTGATCGCACTTGTCCTTGGGGTGATTACAGGCGTTCTGCTGAACGCAACCGGCAACCAGGCAATTGCCGGCATGATCAAGAACATCGGGACCTTGTTCCTGTCGCTTATCAAAATGCTGATTGTCCCGCTGATTTTCGTGTCGCTCGTATGCGGCATGACATCCGTCAGCGACATGGCGCGCATGGGGCGAATTGGCCTGAAGTCGATCGTTTTCTATCTGGGCAGCACCGCATTTGCGATCACGATCGGCCTGGCTTTGGGATTGCTGATGCAACCAGGCGCGGGCATCGACCTGAGCGCCGCCGCCGCAATGGAGCCCAAGACGTCGCCGCCCTTCATTCAGCAGCTCATCGGGATCGTTCCGAAGAACCCGGTTGCTGCCGCCGCAGACGGAAACGTTCTGCAGATCATCTTTTTCGCAATCATGTTCGGCCTGGCCATCAACCTGGTTGGCGAGGCAGGCAAGCCGGTGCGGGAGTTCTTTGAGGCCCTGAATTCAGTTGTTCTCAAGCTGACGGAGATTGTGATCAGTTTCGCGCCCTACGGCGTGTTTGCGCTGATGGCCTGGGTCGCCGGAACCTACGGGCTTGATCTTCTGCTGCCGCTGGGAACCGTCATTGCCGCACTCTATATCGGCTGCGTCCTGCATGCGCTGATCGTTTATGGCGGTCTTGTTTCGGTTTTCGCCCGCCTGAACCCGGTCCGCTTCTTCCAGGGCATCATCGAGCCGCAGATCGTGGCCTTCACGAGCACGTCTTCTTCGGGGACACTTCCTGTCACCATGACTGCTGTGCAGCAGAACCTTGGTGTGAACCGGTCAGTTGCAAGCTTCACGCTGCCGCTTGGCGCGACGATCAACATGGATGGAACCGCAATGTACCAGGGTGTTGCTGCTCTTTTTGTGGCGCAGGCCTTTGGAATGGAACTGGGCATGGCGGAATACGCCACAATCATTCTGACATCGACGCTTGCCTCCATCGGCACCGCCGGTGTTCCCGGGGCCGGGCTGGTCATGCTGTCGCTGGTCCTGACCTCCGTCGGTCTGCCTCTGGAAGGTGTTGCCATCATTGCAGGCATTGATCGCATTCTCGACATGGCCCGCACCGCGCTCAATGTCACGGGCGACGCAGCCTGCACGGTGCTTATTGCGAAGTCCGAAGATCAAATTGATCTGGAGGCGTATGACACTCCCCATGTGCTGAAAACGCCCGGCGTTTCGCGGGCGTAACATTGCAAGCACATCACTGCGGCCGCACCGGAAGGTGCGGCCGGTATGCGGGCAGGCTAAAGCCCCTTAAACCCTTCCTCGCTGCGCCCGCCTGTTCGGACTTAGACGGAAACCGGAACGAGTTCAGCAGCAAGCTCCCGTACAAGGCCGCTGACCGCCTCTCGCGCTTGGTCCTGAGATTTCTTCCCGCGCAGTTTGCGGGCAAGCGCTGAGCCACGGGTTGAGGTTTCCTGCGCCAGCAGCAGAACGGCAATTTCCCGCAGCTGATGCATGGCGAAGTCAGCCTCGTCCTGCCCCAGCAGCATTGCAAGCTCATCCGGTGCCGTGCAGCCCGCCAGCAGGCGCTTCAGCGCAGGTCCACTCTTTGATGCCTCGGCCCAGGCAATGCAGATGTCGGTCATGCCTGCCATCTCTGAGAGAAAAACCTCAACAGGCATGCATGCTGTCTGTCTGGAATAACCGGCCTGCCGCTCGACATGGAGCTCCCGCTGCTCCGGGTCATAGGACATCTCAAGCCCATCGAGCGACACGTTCGATGCAATGGGATTTCCGAAGCGCTTGCGCAGGCTGAGCGCTTCCGCAAAGAGTACCAGCTGCAAAAGGCCGGCCTGCGGCAGATCGCAGGAAATACGCTGGATGCCGCTGCGGCCGGCGTGCTTGTAGTTCAGCGCAAGCCGGGCACCGCCGTCCTCCCTTGCCTCCATTGAAAATATCTTTGCAGCCATGGCGCGGGTTATATGGAAGACTGCCGGACCTTCAAGCAGCGGCTGGTGAGGTCCCGCGAGGTTAGGCGGTCATGCGCCTAGGCTGAGGCAATTTTCGCAAGGGGCGTATCTGCAATGTGAGCACCCCTGGCCACTCCGGATTCTTTCAGGCTGCGCGGATACGCGATGTCCGGTGAGGGGAGGCTCGATGCAAAAGATGACTCGGAAGAAGAAGGCAGCCGGCGTTCACGTCGAACCTCTCTAATGGGTTTGCCGTGATCCCGAATAACCCATTGAAAAGACATGGAAAATCTTTTTCGTGGCGGAGACGATGGGATTCGAACCCACGAGACGGTTTCCCGCCTACTCCCTTAGCAGGGGAGCGCCTTCGACCACTCGGCCACGTCTCCGCTGACCCGTATATGTGCCGCAACCCAGAGAAACAAGGCGTTTTTTCAATTTTCTTCCAGCCCCTGCAAAACATGGAATTTCGGCCTGCTTCCCGGAGCTTTTGCAGAACTGCACCCGGCCCTATTGAGATTTGGCCGCCCGTCCGGCAGGCGGCCGCGGGCGCATCCTGGAACCATCTCTCCGCTCTGCGTCGGACACCCGGGAACTCCCCCTCTCTGCTGGCTGCCGGCCGCTTGACCCTTTGGCGGAAATCCTGAGTGTCCGGCACAACTTTTAAGGTTTTTTTGGCGTTGTTGCACAAATCGTTTGAGGGATTCACTGTATGAATCCAGCATGATAGCTGGGTGGTATGAGCAGTTGGGCGTCCACGAAGTACAAGACCACGAACTGGTCGGCTTACAATGAATCATTGCGGCAGCGTGGATCGCTGACGATCTGGTTTGATCCAGGCATGGAGTGGAAGCCTCCGCTAACCGGGAAGCGTGGGAGGCATCCGAGTTTCAGCGATGCAGCGATCCAGACGTGCCTGACAATGAAGGTGCTGTTCGGAATGCCGTTGAGGCAGACCACGGGGTTCATGCAGAGCCTGCTGCAGCTGGTCGGGCTTGATTGGACAATGCCGGACTTCAGCACGCTCTGTCGTCGCCAGCGAACATTGAACGTAGCCATCCCCTATCGTGGCGGCGCGGGCCCGTTGAACCTGCTGATCGACAGCACCGGCATCAAGTCCGAGGGGGAAGGCGAATGGAATGCCCGCAAGCATGGTGGCCCCAAACGCCGCATCTGGCGTAAGATACATATCGGGATCGACGAGGAAACATTGGAGGTTCGAGCGGTCGAGGTCACCGGCAGCAACATCGGTGATGCTCCCATCCTGCCAGATCTCCTGTAACAGATCTCTGCGGACGAAGTGATCGGTTCAGTGACAGCTGATGGCGCTTACGACACCCGAAACTGTCACGAGGCAATCGCTGCCCGCGGCGCTGCCGCAGTCATCCCGCCCCGAAAGAACGCCAAGCCGTGGAAGCCAACGAGCCCCGGCGCCGCAGCCCGCAACGAAGCTTTGCGCGCCTCGAAATACTTGGGTCGCGTCCTCTGGAGGCGATGGAGCGGATACCACCGCCGAAGCCGCGTCGAGGCAAAAATGAACTGTATCAAGCTGCTTGGCCAATCCCTCATGGCGCGCGATTTCGAGCGTCAGGTTGCGGAACTGCAGGTCCGTATTGCCGTGCTCAACGGTTACACCGCACTAGGCACCCCTATCACAGTGACCGCAGAATAAGTCCGTCCGGGGAAAGGGGAACTCCGCTCAGACACAGATTTACGCAACAACGCCCTTCCGTTAAGAACTTCCTGGGACTGGATACAGATGACGACATTCCACTTCCCGGCTGGGATCATGAGTATCCTCGCGATGGATGGATCGGAATAGATGATCTGTTTTCTGAACCCGCCGTGGAAGACTTGCCGGACTGGAATCATTGAGGCGAAGATCAAGTGCGGCCTGTTTCTGTTTGTGATCCAAGAGTTGCAGAACTTTGACGCTATCTCATCACGCTTGAAAGTTCTGTCCTGTGTTGCAATCAAATGGGCGTTGTGTGCTCTCAACGACCGGCGCCCCACTGGTCGCCCGTTCAAAACGGGAGTCTTCGTGTCTGTGCGCTGCTGCCCAGCCTTGGACCACCGGAAGCAGGATTTTTCCGGCTTTGTCACGATGACGGGCTGGTGACGCCATCGGCATATTGCATCGGGCAGGGGGCAGCGCGAAAGCCCACCTGCCCGAGCTTGCTTGAGAAGGCGGGCAGCCCCACAAGTAGAAAACGCTGAAGACAGCTATTGAAAGACGCAAACAACGCCCCGAAATGAACCAGGTGAATGCATAGATGCAAAAAAAACCCGGCATCACAGCCGGGTTTTCTGACCTTCTGTGATACCGGCGCTTATGCCGCCAGCCCTTTGGAACCGATATCCAGGAATTTCTGACGCCGGTCCTTGACCAGCGCGGCGGCGTCCATGTCCTTCAGCTCGTCCAGCATTTCCTGGATGGCGCCGCTGACGGATTTGATCGCCGCTTTCGGATCGCGGTGGGCGCCGCCCAGCGGTTCCGGGATGATGCGGTCGTTGACGCCCAGCTTGTTCAGGTCCTGTGCGGTCAGGCGCAGCGCCTCAGCGGCTTCGCGCATCTTCTCGGCGTCTTTCCACAGGATCGAGGCACAGCCCTCCGGGGAAATCACCGAATAAATCGAATGCTCCAGCATCGCCACGCGGTTGGCGGATGCAAAGGCCACAGCGCCGCCGGAGCCGCCTTCGCCGATGATGACTGAGATCAGCGGCACGCCGATCTTCAGGCACATCTCGGTCGAGCGCGCAATCGCCTCGGACTGGCCGCGTTCCTCGGCACCTTTGCCGGGGTAGGCGCCGGCAGTGTCCACCAGGGTGATCACCGGCAGTTTGAAACGGCTGGCCATTTCCATCAGCCGGATCGCCTTGCGGTAGCCCTCGGGGCGCGCCATGCCGAAGTTGCGCTCGATGCGCGATTTGGTGTCGCTGCCCTTCTCGTGGCCGATCACCACCACCGGCTGGTCGTTGAAGCGCGCGAGGCCCCCCATCACCGCCAGATCATCGGCAAAGTTCCGGTCGCCGGCCAGCGGCGTGTACTCGGTGAACAGCGCCTCGATGTAATCCTTGCAATGCGGCCGCTCGGGGTGGCGCGCCACCTGGCATTTGCGCCAGGGCGTCAGGTTTTTGTAGAGGTCCTGCAGCAGCTGTGCGGCCTTGGCGTCCAGCGCCTTGGCCTCATCCGCCACATCCATTTCCTCATTCGCGCGCGCCAGCGCCCGCAGCTCTTCCGCCTTGCCTTCGATTTCGGCCAGCGGTTTTTCGAATTCCAGATACTGGGTCATGTTGCCTCTGCTCTGCAGGTTTGCAGCTATATGGCCTTAGCAGCGCCAAGATGCAACTCAGCAAGATTTGTGATCTAGGCTTATGCCATCACCTGAGGGCAGAGAAACGCTAAAGGAGACACCGCCAATGGCCGCCAGCTACGAAGACCGGATCCTGCGGGTTCTGGCCTATATCCACGGCAATACTGACGGCGACCTGTCGCTGGACCGGCTCGCGGATGTGGCAGCGATGTCGCGGTTCCACTGGCACCGGGTGTTCCGGGCTCTGACCGGCGAGACCTGTGCCCAGGCGGTGCGCCGGATCCGGCTGCACCGCGCGGCGGTCTGGCTGGTGATGGACAAGATGCCGATCGCACAGGTGGCCGCCCGCGCAGGTTATCCGAACCAGAACAGCTTCTCCCGCGCGTTCTCTGAATCTTACGGCAGCAGCCCGGCGGCCTTCCGCCGCGACGGCCAGGTGCGGCTGCCGAACCCAACCCTCAGAACAGGAAGCTATCCCATGTATGACGTGATCACCCGAACCGACCCCGCCCGCCGCCTTGCCGGCCTGCCGCACAAGGGCGCCTACCACGAGATCGGCAAGAGCTTTGAGGCATTCGGCGCCATCTGTGAAAGCCGCAAGCTGTGGCCGCAGCTGGGCGCAGTGCTCGGGGTTTATTTCGACAGCCCGGATGAAGTGGCAGAGACCGAGCTGCGCAGCTTCGCAGGCGCGGAGATGAGCGGTGATGCGCTGCCGGACGGCATGGAGGAAGTGAGCCTGCCCGGCGGCCGCGTTGCGGTGCTCACCTACAAGGGGCCGTATTCCGGCATCCACGCCGCCTATCACAGCCTGTTCGGCAACTGGCTGCCCGAGTCGGGGGAGGAGCCGGCCGACCAGCCCTGTTACGAGGTCTACCTGAACAATCCCCGCGACACCGCGCCAGAGGATCTTCTGACAGAGATCTGCCTGCCGCTGAAATAACGCCCCGCCCTGCATCAGGCCGGGCAGCGCCCGCCCTCTGGCGCGGGGCGGGCGCTCCCCCCTTCGGGCCAGGAGTGCCGTTTGCGTTATTGCGGCCAGATCACCGGATAGAGCGAGGCCACCAGCAGCACCGCCATGGTCCAGTTGAAGATCACCAGCCGGCGCGGGCTGGTCAGGAACCGTGCCATCTGCTGGCCCAGCACCGTCCAGGACCCGACCGAGGGTAGGTTGATCGCGCCGAACACAACCCCCACCAGCAGGATCGCCGCCAGCGTCTGATCCGGCGTATAGGCGCTGATTGCGGTCAGGGCCATTGCCCAGGCTTTGGGGTTCACCCACTGAAACGCCGCCGCCTGCAGAAACGTCATCGGACGGCCCTCCGCCCCCTTGGCCTGCACAGGTGCCGCATTGGCGATTTTCCACGCCAGCCACAGCAGATACACAACCGACACCGCCTTCAGCACCGTGTAGCTGACGGGAAAGGCATCAAACACCTGCACTAGCCCGGCGCCGACCAGCAGCACCATGAACACAAACCCCAAGGCTACCCCCAGCATATGCGGGATGGTGCGGCGGAAGCCGAAATTGGCGCCCGAGGCCATCAGCATCAGGTTGTTCGGCCCCGGCGTGATCGAGGAGACGAAGGCGAAGAGCGCAAGCGCGGTGAGGAGTTCATAAGTCATGCGCAAAATCATTGCGCCAAACCGGCCAAATGAAATTGCGTTTTGCCGTGCCTTGCGCGTATTTTCGCAACCAATGGCGAAAAATGACAAGATAAATCAGCATATATTGCAGGAACTCACCCGCGACGGCCGCATCAGCAATCTGGAACTGGCAGAGCGTGTGGGCCTGTCCCCCTCTGCCTGCCTTCGCCGGGTGCAGGAGCTGGAGCGCGCGGGCGTCATCACCGGCTACCGCGCGGTTCTGGACCGGCAGAAGCTGGGGGTCGGCTTTGCCACCTACATCGGCGTCGGCCTGGGTGAGCACACCAAGGAGGCGCAGGAAGCCTTTGAACGCGCCATGCAGGCGGCGCCGGAGGTGGTCGAATGCCACAACATCACCGGCACCATTGAATATCTGCTGCGTGTCGAATGCGCCGATCTGCCCAGCTACAAGAGGTTCCACACCGACATCCTCGGCACCTCGCCCTATGTCACTGCGATCACCACCTATGTGGTGATGGGTTCGCCCAAGGATTTGCGGGCCTGATCCTTCGGCCCCGGTTGAATTTTGCGTATTCGAGCGAAGAAGAAGCACAGGTTCCGTCCCTTCTTCTTTGTTCAAATACTCATTGTGCCAGAGCAGCCTCAGGCGCGGCTGCAGGTGTTGCGCACCCTGCGTACGCTGCTCTCACCGGATCTTAAGCCGCCTTTGGCAGTCTTACCCCCGGTCGCGATCACCCGCCGGGGCTTGGCTCCCCGGCACATTTGGAACCTGACCCCTGCCTGGCAGCGGGGCCGTGCAGAGACAACGTTTAGCACGCGGGCGGATACGCCCGTCCATCTCCGCCATTCTGGCGGCGCCGCCAGTCCATAATGCCTTCGCTGAACCGGAACATGGAAACAGGCAGAAACGGACCAGACACATCGGCAGGGCAGGGGCCTTGGCCGGGAGGAACGCGTGCTGTGCCGCTTGCGGCACGGGCAGCGCCTCCCCAAGGTCAGGCGCGCCCCATATGTTCCGCGAGCAAGGCCCGCACCGCAATCTCCGGCGAGGCCAGGACCGGCACCCTTGTCTGCTCCCGCAGCAGTTCAGCCGCCCCGGCCATCGAGGCCTGCGCCAGCACCACGCAGGCAAAATCCATCGCCGCCAGCGCCTCGGCCGCATCCCCTGCAATGGCAGCTGCAAATCCCGTGCTGTCCCCAGCCTCAAACAGCGGCCAGTGCTGGCCCAGCTCCAGGCAGGTCATCTCCGGGTCGTGCGCTCCGAAGGCGCGGCGCAGCAGCGCTTCCGAGGGCGCGGCGGTGCTCTCAAGGCAATAGGCCATCAGAACCGGCCCGCCGGTGCGCGCCGCTTCCTGCATCATCGGCCAGTCGATGCGGATCGCACCCGCTTCCTCCGCCACCGGGCCAAGGGTGGTGCAGGTGCACAGGACCGGCCCGTCCGCGGCCTCAACGGTCTCGGCAATCTCGGCCTTAAGCGCGGCATCAATCCCGCCTTGCGCCCGCTCCAGCCAATCGGCGCGTACCTGCTGGTCCAGATCCGCCTCCGGCGCCAGCGCGCGAAAGGTTTCGACATGCACCTCAGCCGTATGCAGCAAGGTCAAATCCGGCATCTCTTCCTCCAATCAAAAAGGGCGCCCCGTGGGGACGCCCTTGGAACCTCTCGTCGCGGACCGGCGTCAGCTGCCCGCGATCAGTTCGGCCTGCGCCACAATCACTTCCGCCTGCTTGATCGAGGCGATGTCCACAAGACGGCCCTTGTACACAGTTGCGCCGGCGCCGGAGGCCTTGGCCTCCTCCATCGCCGCCAGGATCTCGCGGGCTTCTGCCACGGCCTCATCCGACGGGGTGAAGACCTGGTTGGCCAGCGCGATCTGGCTGGGGTGGATCGCCCATTTGCCGACCATGCCCAGCGTCGCAGAGCGTTTCGCCTGCGCGATATAGCCGTCCTCGTCGGAGAAATCGCCGAAGGGCCCGTCCACCGGCAGGATGCCATGGGTGCGGCAGGCCGCGACAATTGCCGCTTGCGCCCAGTGCCAGGGGTCGGACCAATGCTTCTGGCCCTCGCGGATCATGTAGTAGTTCTCCTGGGTGCCGCCGATGCCGGTGGTCTGCATCCCCATCGAGGCGGCGAAATCCGCAGCCCCGAGGCTCATCGCCTGCAGGCGGGGGGAGGATTTGGCAATGTCTTCAGCATGGGCAATGCCAGCTGCCGACTCGATGATCACCTCAAAGGATACCGGTTTGGTGCGGCCCTTGGCGCGCTCGATGGCGGTGACCAGCGCATCCACCGCATAGACATCCTCGGCGCAGCCCACCTTGGGGATCATGATCTGGTCGAGCCGGTCGCCGGCCTGCTCCAGAATGTCCACCACATCGCGGTACCAGTACGGCGTGTCGAGCCCGTTGATCCGCACCGACAGGTATTTTTTGCCCCAGTCAACGCTGTTGATCGCCTCGATCACATTGGCGCGGGCCTGATCCTTGTCATCCGGTGCCACCGAATCCTCCAGGTCGAGGTTGATGACATCCGCCGCCGAGGCCGCCATCTTCTCGAACAGCTTCACTTTGGAGCCGGGGCCGAACAGCTGGCAGCGGTTGGGGCGCGCCGGGGCGGCGGGCTGGATGCGGAAGCTCATGGGGCAATCCTCCGGGTAATGACGTTTCAATTCTGCTGGGTTGAAGTGTTAGAAAGTTGCGCGGGTATGTGCAAGGAGATTTTGCACATGCAGAAATTGCCGCTGCGATGCGGCGCCGGAAACTTTGCCGCAAACAGGCGCGCAAGCCCGCGGCGCCCGTGCGAGCAACCGGGCATGAAACGTGCATTTATTGAAAACTGGGCCCTGTTTCTGGGCATGCTGATGCTGATGGTGGCCAACGGGCTTCTGGTCACCTTGCTGACAATCCGGGGTGCGGGGCTTGGCTTCTCCGACCTTACCATTTCGATCATGCAGGCGGCTTATCCGGCCGGCGCCCTGCTAGGCACCGTGATGGCGCCGGGAATGGTGGCCAAGGTCGGTCATATCCGGGCGTTTTCGGCGCTGGCCTCTTTGGTGTCGATCTCGGCGATCCTGCACCTGCTGACCTCGGACCCCTATTCCTGGTCGGCGATGCGGTTCCTGGCCGGGGTCTGTTATCCCGGCATGTATGTGATCACCGAAAGCTGGCTGCAGGCGAAGTCGGAAAACACAAACCGGGCGCAGATCCTGTCGATCTACTTCATGATCTGGATGGCAGGCCCGGCCATCGGCACCGCGCTGGTGGCCTTGCCCGATCCTAGCGGTAATCTGCTGTTCGGGGCGGTGTCGATCCTGATCTCGCTGTCGATCGTGCCGCTCTTGCTGTCCGGCAACAAGGCGCCTGAGTATGAGGTGCCGGACCGGATGCCCGTGCGCAAGCTCTACCGGGTGTCACCGATGGCGGTGCTGGGCAACCTGGTGAGTGCGACCGCGGTGGCCGGCTGGTTCATCGCGCTGCCGCTGTATGCGCTGTCGCGCGGCATGAGCCCGGCAGAGGCCTCCGGCGCGCTGGTGGTGGCGATGGTTGTCGGCGCTGTGGTGCAATACCCGGTCGGCTGGATCAGCGACAAGACCGACCGGCGGCTGGTGCTGATGGGGCTGGGCGTGATCGGCGCGGCGGCCTGCCTGTGGATGCTGGCGACCCCCACGCCGCAGGCGCTGGTGATCGGTTTTGCGGTGCTCGCGGGCGCCAGCCTGCCGATGTATGCGGTCTGCTCCGCCCACGCCAACGACCAGCTGAAACCCTCCCAGATCGTGCCTGCCAGCGGGGCGATGGTGTTCCTGTTGAACGTCGGTCAGTTCGGCGGCACGCTGGCGGCCCCAAATATGGTCAGCATTGCTGACGGAAATGGGTTGCTGATCCTGCTTGCAGCCCTGTGTTTTATGGTCGCGGGGGTTGCTGCGCTGCGGCGGACGCAGGCCGATGCACCGGAGGAAACCGGCTCCCAGCAGGCCATTGCGGTGCTTGGCGCGCCTCAAACCGGGGTGCTCCAGGCCGAATCCTGGCTGGAGGAGGAAAATAATGTCAGTAATGGTGACATATCGCGGGAATCTTCGGCAAATTGACAAATGTGACGGATAATCTTGCGCCTCAGGCGCGCTGCGCAGCGGATTAGGCATGAACTTGTGCGGGAATCTCCGCAAACTCACCGGCAAGAGTGAAGAGGAAACCCGCCATGATCGAAACCCCTTATCTGCTGTTCCTGGGCGATGCGCCCGACATGCTGGCTGCCAAAGTTGCCATCGGCATCCGTGACTGGCGCCCCGAGCACGCGGTCGGCCAGATCCGCCTGCCGGGCTGCGGCGCCGACCTGGGCCTGAAGGACCTGACCCTGGCCGAGGCCAAGGAAGCCGGCGCCAAGACCCTGGTGATCGGCGTTGCCAACCGCGGCGGCGTGATTTCCCAAGCCTGGAAGGAAGTGCTGATCGAAGCGCTGGAAATGGGTTATGATCTGGCCTCCGGCCTGCACAACCTGCTGCGCGACGAAGGCGATCTGGTGGCCGCGGCCCAGACCCATGGCGGCACCCTGCATGACGTGCGCGTGCCCACCGTCGGCTACCCGATTGCCAACGGCAAGCCCCGCACCGGCAAGCGCTGCCTTGCGGTTGGCACCGACTGCTCGGTCGGCAAGATGTACACCGCCATGGCGATGGACGCCGAGATGCAGAAGCGCGGCATGAAGTCGACCTTCCGCGCCACCGGCCAGACCGGCATCCTGATCACCGGCCACGGCGTGCCGCTGGACGCGGTCATCGCCGACTTCATGGCGGGCTCGATCGAGTATCTGACCCCGGACAACGACGACGACCACTGGGACCTGATCGAAGGTCAGGGCTCGCTGTTCCACGTCTCCTACTCCGGTGTCACCATGGCGCTGGTGCACGGCGGCCAGCCGGATGCGCTGATCCTGTGCCACGAGCCGACCCGCACCCATATGCGCGGCCTGCCGGAATATGACGTGCCGAGCCTGGAAGAGCTGCGTGATGTCGCTCTGCCGCTGGCACAGCGCGCCAACCCGGCCTGCCAGATCGTGGGCATCTCGGTGAACACCCAGCACCTGAGCGAAGACGAAGCGGTCAAGTATCTGGCCGAAGTCGAAGAGCGCATGGGCCTGCCTGCCGTTGACCCCTACCGCCACGGCGCCGGACGCCTGGTGGACGCGCTGGCCGCGGTCTGATCTAACAGCCCCGCCGGAGGTGCTCAGGCGCAGCTTGGGATGCCTCCGGCGGGAGTATTTTTAGCAAGATGAAAGAGCAGGTGCCCCGGATGAAGGGCATCGTGCCAAGGCCCGCCGCGGCGCGCGCAGGGCCGCAGGAAAGGGCAGTTTCATGAACATCACCGTCACCCCGGACGTCTTCAAACTGGCGCAGGTCTTCACCATCTCTCGCGGCTCGCGCACCGAGGCCAAGGTGCTGACCGTGCGTGTGGAGAAGGACGGTGTCACCGGCTGGGGCGAATGCGTGCCCTATGCCCGCTATAACGAGACGCTGGAGAGCGTGACTGCAGAGATCGAAGGCCTGCCTGCCGATTTCACCCGCGAAGAACTGCAATCGCTGCTGCCTGCCGGTGCTGCCCGCAACGCGGTTGACTGCGCGCTGTGGGACCTGGAGGCGAAACAGGCCGGCAAGCGGGTTTGGGAGCTGGCGGGCCTGCCGGCGCCGGGGCCAGAGATAACTGCATATACACTGTCGCTGGACACGCCTGAAAAGATGCAAGCGCAGGCCGCCGAGAATGCCCACCGCCCGCTCTTGAAGATCAAGCTCGGCACACCTGACGACATGCCCCGCCTGGAAGCGGTTCGGGCAGGCGCGCCCGATGCCAAGATCATCATCGACGCCAATGAGGGCTGGTCGGCAGAGGTGTACGCCGAGTTGGCGCCGCATCTGGTGCGTCTGGGTGTGGAACTGGTGGAGCAGCCCTTGCCCGCGGGCGAGGATGAGGCGCTGATCGGAATGGAGCGCCCGGTTCCGGTCTGTGCGGATGAAAGCTGCCATGACCGCGAGAGCCTGCCGAAGCTCAAGGGCAAATATGACGTGGTCAACATCAAGCTGGACAAGACCGGCGGCCTGACCGAGGCGCTGAAGCTGCGTGAACAGGCCTTGGCCGAGGGATACCAGGTGATGGTCGGCTGCATGGTCGGCTCGTCCCTGGCGATGGCGCCGGCGACGCTTGTGGCGCAGGGTGCGGCGGTTACGGATCTTGACGGGCCGCTGCTTCTGGCCGAAGACCGCGAGGAACCTTTGACATTTGATGCCGAGGGCGTGCACCCGCCCAAAGCTGCCCTGTGGGGTTGAGGAGACAACAATGACCCGTACTGTTTATGTGAATGGCGAATACCTGCCCGAGGGCGACGCCAAGGTTTCGATCTTTGACCGCGGCTTCCTGTTTGCCGATGCGGTTTACGAGGTGACTTCGGTCCTCGACGGCAAGCTGATCGATTTTGAAGGCCACGCCGTGCGCCTGGACCGCTCGCTGAAGGAGCTGGACATGGCGTCGCCCTGCTCCAAGGAGGAGCTCTTGGAGATCCACCGCAAGCTGGTGGAGCTGAATGGCATCGAAGAGGGTCTGGTCTATCTGCAGGTCTCCCGCGGCTCTGATGGCGACCGCGACTTTGTGTTCCCGTCCGAAGACACCCCGCCGTCGCTGGTGCTGTTCACCCAGAACAAGCCCGGCCTGGCGGACAGCCCGGCCGCTGCCAAAGGCGCTAAGATCATCTCGATCGAGGACATCCGCTGGGGCCGCCGCGACATCAAGACGGTGCAGCTGCTGTATCCGTCGATGGGCAAGATGATGGCCAAGAAGGCCGGCTGCGACGATGCCTGGCTGATCGAGGACGGCTATGTGACCGAGGGAACCTCCAACAACGCCTATTACGTCAAGAACGGCAAGATCGTGACCCGGCCGCTGTCCAATGACATCCTGCACGGCATCACCCGCGCCGCGGTGCTGCGGCTGGCGGCAGAAGCGCAGATGGAGATCGAGGAGCGCCTGTTCACCATCGAGGAAGCCAAGGAAGCGGATGAGGCCTTCACCACTTCCGCCAGCGCCTTTGTGATGCCGGTGGTAGAGATCGACGGCGTGCAACTGGGCGACGGCACCCCGGGTCCCATCGCCAAACGCCTGCGCGAGATCTACCTGGAAGAAAGCCGCAAGAAAGCCGTCTGAGGCTGCTTGCCGGACTGAATAGCAAGGCCGCCCCATGAGGGCGGCCTTTTTCGATTGATAGAGAATCGATTCCGTAGTTTCAGGCCCGCCGAAAGGGGAGTGGCAGCCCGGTTGCAAGGGCGCCGAAAAGGCGCATTCTCCCGGCCCTGGAAACAATGCGCGGTGCGGCTGCCGGAGTGTTCTGCAAAACCCCTGTTTCGGCTCTGGATTTTAACTAATTTTACACAAAATGCACCCTTAGGCGGCGGCTTGCGGTATTCTGGTTTCAGGCGATGGAAACCGGCCAGGGGGGCCGCCAGCCAGAGCCGCAAACCGTGGAGGTGCCAGTATGCAACAGTGTTATCAGCCGGAGATGGGGGAAGCCATGAACAGCCAGGCAACAGAGCCGAGCGACGTGGAGATCCTGGCTGCTGTGCGTCAGGTACTGACCGCGGACGAGGTCGTGCATCCCGACTATGCCAAGGCGCCTGCCAGCCAGGGGTGGCTGGCTGGCAAGCTCCTGGCGCGGGAGCGTCCGGCCTCTGGCGCGCTGGCAGCGCGTCTGCTGGGCCGCTTGCGCGGTTAGGGCGCGCCTTCGGGGGTGCGCGCCCTGCCGCGGACTTGCTGTCCGGGGATTTTCCAAAAAAGACATTTTGCAGCGGCCGCCCAGAACGGGCGGCCTTTTTCTTGGCCACTGCGGCGCTGGCGGTGTGTGCTAGGGTAGTGCGCGTGCCGGACTGAGGAGGGGCAGATGCTGGAACAGGGCCTGATGCTGCTGGCCGCGGCGTTGCTGGCTGTGCCGGCAGTCGCGGCGGCGCAGGACGCGCAGTGCGGCGGGGAAGTGCCGTGCCGGATTGACGGCGGCGCATACCACCTGGCCCTGCCGGACGGATGGCAAGGCGGGCCGGCGGTGATGTTCCTGCATGGCTACGGCAGCAGCGGTGCCAAGGTGGTTGCCAATACCGGGCTGGTGGCGGCTTCACAGAGCGCGGCTATGCGGTGGTTGCCCCCAGCGGCTTGCCCTGGGCGGACGGCAAACCCGCAGACTGGTCGGTGCGAGACGGCTGGAACACCTATCCCCGCAACGACAGGGAATTCCTGCGCGCGGTGCTGGCGGATGCCGCGGAACGGGCCGGTGTGGATCCGGATGGGCTGCTGCTGAGCGGCTTTTCCCGCGGCGGATCGATGGTCTGGGATGTGGCCTGTCAGGCACCGGAATTCGCGGCCGGGTATGCAGCGGTCTCCGGTGGTTTCTGGCTGCCGATGACGCGGAGCTGCAAGGGGCCGGTGCGGCTGCTGCACATCCATGGGTTTGCAGATGCCGTCGTGCCGCTGGAAGGCCGGGCCATCCCCGGCGCCAGTGTGGTGCAGGCCGACATCTGGGAGGGGTTGCAGCTGTGGCGGCGCGAAAACGGCTGCCCCAGCAATGCCGCGGAGCATGAGGCCGCGGGCAGTTTCTGGCGCAAGCGCTGGGATTGTGAGGCCGGAGGGCTGGAGCTGATCCTGCACAAGGGCGGCCATGGCCTGCCCAAGGGATGGAGCACTATGGCGCTGGACTGGTTTGAGAGGCCGGAGAACTGAGGCGGCGGGCAAGGCCGCCCCGCCGCCCCTGTGATCAGCCGCCCGCTGTCAGCCGCTGCCTGAAGAAGCTCAGGATTTCATCCCGCGCTGCAAGTGTCGGGCTGCCTGCCTCATCCACCAGATGCGCGGTGACCACGCTGTGCGGGGTGGGCACATGTCTGGCAAAGAACGGCGGCACCTCGGCGGCGGCGGCGCTGTCCGGCAGGGTGCGGGCGTCAAAGCGCTCTCCCAAGGCTTCGGCATAAGCCGCAAAGCGCTGCGCCTGGCAGAAGGCGTCACCCTGAAACCTGTAGGCCAGCACCGTGAGGTCCTCGCGCTCCAGCCGCTCACGCACTGCGGCCAGTTCCTGCGGCGGGCTTTCGACACCCGCCGGGTTGTCCAGCGGCAGCGAGGGCTGGGCCAGAACCGGAGCAAGCATGGAAGGCTCCAGCATCATCGACAGCGCAAAGTTGCCGGTGAAGCACATGCCGATGGCACCGGTGCCGGGACCGCCGCACTCCTCATGCGCCAGCCGTGCCAGCGCCCGCAGCCATTGGGTGACCGGACTGGAACCGCCGCCTGCAAAGGCGCGGAATTCGGCGCTGACGCAGGCGCGGCGGAACACCTCTGCACCGTCCTCTGCCGTGGCCACGGCGCCGTCGCGGCCGAACAGCGAGGGCATGTAGACGGTAAACCCCGCATCCCGCACCCAGCGGGCAAAGCGTGCCACATGCGGGCTGATCCCCGGCATTTCCGCCAGCACGATCACCGCCGGGCCCTGGCCGGAGACATGCACGGTTTTCTCCGCATCGTTGAGGGTGATCCGTCGCGGCTCGAAATCTTCGAGCGTGTCATCCTGGTCCATCGGGCGATTGGCCATCGGGGCTGTCCTTCCTTTTGCGAATCTGAGTCTCAATTTTGAACTCAGATAGAAATCCCCTATCTGGGTCCGTATGTCAAACCCAGCTTCTGATTCCCGTGAAACCCTGCCCGCCGTCCGCCGCCGCGCCCTGGTGCCCAAGGAGCAGTGCCCGATGGCGCTGGCTGCCGAAATCCTTGGCGACCGCTGGACGCTCTTGATCCTGCGGGAGGCTTTCTATGGCGTTTGCCGCTATGACGACATGCGCGAAGACCTGAAGGCGCCGCGCTCGACGCTGACGGACCGGCTGAACAGCCTTGTGGCGCGCGGGGTGCTGGAGAAGCAGCCCTATCAGGAGGCGGGCGACCGGGTGCGCCAGGCCTATGTGCTGACCGAAGCCGGACGCGGATTGGCACTGACCTTTCTGGCGCTGGCGCAATGGGGGGAGGCGCATGTCACCGGCGGCGCGGCACCGGTCGGGGTGGTGGACCGGGAGAGCGGTGCGCCGCTGCGGGTGGGGCTGATGGATGCGGATGGCGCGCCGGTTGATCCAGCGCGCGCGGCCCTGCGGCTGAGGGGCTGAGGCTGCGGCCGACCCGGTTCTTTCACCTTTGGGCAAATACTCCGGGGTGAATTGGCCGCAAGGCCAAGAGGGGCAGCGCCCCTGTGTCCCGGTTCAGCGGAGCAGCTGCTTACTGCTTGTCGGTCACGTTTTCCTTGAAGGCGACTTCGAAGGCCGCCTGTTTCTCGGCACTGGCCTCGGTCTGGTAGTTGGCCTTCCACTCATCCATGGTCATGCCGTAATAAATTTCGCGTGCTTCGGTCTTGTCCATCTCGATACCGCGCTCATTGGCGGCCTCCTGGTACCAGCGGGCCAGGCAGTTGCGGCAGAAGCCGGCCATGTTCATCAGGTCGATATTCTGCACATCGGTGCGGTCTTCCATCAGGTGCTTTTGCAGGCGGCGGAAGGCGGCGGCCTGGATTTCGATCTCGGTTTGCTTGTCCATGGCGGTGGCTCCGGAATTGTCTTGCGTCCCCGCAGGCCTAGCAGCCGGGACAGGGGCGGGCAATGGGCGCGGGCGGCTGATCAGATCAGCTGCAGCGCCAGCCACGGCCCCAGTGCGGTGGCAAAGATCACGATCTTGTAGGTGCCGAGCCAGCGGTAGACCGTCAGGCTGACATCCGCGGGCGCCAGCCCGAACATGCGGGCATGCAGCCCTGCCACCCAGTCCCGCATCAGCATCAGAAGCACGGCAGAGAGGGTGAACAGGCCGATATGCAAAACGGTCAGCCAGCCGAAAAAGGCAGAGAGGGTTTCCTGGGTCATGACTGCTCCTTTCCCCGAAAATCCCGCGTTTCCGTTACAGATATGGGTGCGCGCGGCCAGTTCTGCAACGAAAACGCCGTTTTCCGCGCCGGATGCCGGGTTAGAGACCGGAGGCGTCCAGTGCCTTGGGCAGGATGCGGGCCAGGCGTTCGGCCCAGATATGCTGGCCCTTGTGCTCGGCAATCAGGTCGTTTCGCAGCTCGATCAGCGTGTTGGGGCGGCCCGGTTTGGTGGCGTGGGTTTCGATCGCGTCGCCGGGCAGGTAGCCGGTGTAGGGCTCATTGACACCCACGCACAACCCGTCCTCGCGGTTCAGCTCGTCAATGACGAAAGGCGAGAACCGTTCGCCCTCGGGGAACAGGATGCCGATCTCCCAGGGGCGCGGAGGGCGGCCGCGCAGCTGGCGGGTGAAGCTGTGGACCGAGACAATGACGGTGCGGGGCCGTTCCGCCAGCCGCGCCAGCGCCCGGTGGTAGGGGCGGTAGCAGCCTTCCAGCCGCTCCTTCAGCTCAGCCTCGCCCGCGTGGCGGTTGGCGGGGATGATGGTACCGTCATACAGCTTCATCAGCAGGGTGGGGTCGTCCTCGCCGCGGTTGGGGTCGATCACCAGGCGGGAGAAATTCGAGGCCACCACCGGTGCATCCAGCATCTCGCCCAAGAGCTTGGACACCTCATAGGCGCCGACGTCATAGGCGATGTGGCGCTCCATATCCTCGCGCGGGAGGCCGAGGTCGCCGCCGCCGGTAAACTCCGGCACATGGTTGGTTGCGTGGTCGCAGGTGATCAGCCAGCGGGCGGGGCGGTCTGCGCCGTGAACAAAAAAGGGAGTGTATGTCATGAGCCTGATATGTTTTGCCGCATTCTCTTTACGGGAGTTGCGCGGAAATGGGAATTGGGGGATAAGCACCCCGAGCTGTTTGCGGTAACATTATTCAGGTCCGGAGGAGAAGACCCCTATGAAACGATCGCGCAATGTGAAGATTGTCGCCACCTTGGGGCCGGCCTCTGAGACCTATGACACCATCCGCGCGCTGCATGAGGCGGGTGCGGATGTGTTCCGACTGAACATGTCGCACGGCAGCCACCCGGAGATTGCCGAGAAGCACAAGATCATCCGCCAGGTGGAGCAGGATCTGGACAGCCCGATCGCGATCCTGGCCGACCTGCAGGGGCCGAAGCTGCGCGTCGGGGTCTTTGCCAATGGGGCTGAGGAGCTGGAAGAGGGCGCGAAGTTCCGCCTTGACCTTGATAAGGCGGAGGGCGATGTGAGCCGGGTTTGCCTGCCGCATCCGGAGATCTTCCAGGCGCTGGAGCCGGGGGCGCACCTGCTGGTGAACGACGGCAAGATCCGCCTGGTGGTGGATGACTGCGGTCCGGATTTTGCAGACTGCACGGTGGAGACCGGCGGCACGATTTCGAACCGCAAGGGGGTGAACGTGCCCGACGTGGTGCTGCCGCTGGCCGCCTTGTCGGAGAAGGACCGGGCGGATCTGGAATTTGTCTGCGCACTGGGGGTGGACTGGCTGGCGCTGTCGTTCGTGCAGCGGGCCAAGGATGTCTATGAGGCGCGCACGCTGGCCGATGGCCGCGCCGCGGTACTGTCCAAGATCGAGAAGCCGCAGGCGGTGGAGGATTTCGAGGCTATCCTGGACGCTTCCGACGGCATCATGGTGGCGCGCGGCGATCTGGGTGTTGAACTGCCGGTGGCAGCGGTGCCGCCGATCCAGAAGCGGCTGGTGCGCAAGTGCCGGGCCGCCGCCAAGCCGGTGATCGTGGCAACCCAGATGCTGGAAAGCATGATCGAAAGCCCGATGCCGACCCGCGCCGAGGTCTCCGATGTGGCCACCGCCATCTATGAGGGCGCCGATGCGGTGATGCTGAGCGCCGAAAGCGCGGCCGGCCAGTATCCGGTGCAAGCGGTGCGGACGATGGACAAGGTGGCGATCGAGGTGGAGGCGGACCCGACCTATACCCAGATCATCGCCGCCTCGCGTTCGGCCAAGGGCACCACGGTGGCCGATGGCATCGTCGCCGCAGCGCGGGAGATTGCAGAGAAGACCGAGATCAAGGCGATCTGCTGCTTCACCCAGTCCGGCACCACCGCACTGCTGACGGCGCGGGAGCGTCCCGGCGTGCCGATCATCGCGATGACGCCGGTCAGCACCACCGCGCGGCGGCTGTGCCTCAGCTGGGGCTGCACCTGCGTGATGACGCCGGAACTGGACCGCTTCAAGGGCGCAGTGGTCAATGCGGCGCGGGCAGCGCGGGCAGGCGGCTATGCCGCTGAGGGCGATCAGATCGTGGTGACTGCGGGCGTGCCCTTCAACGTGCCGGGCACCACCAACATCCTGCGCATCGCGCCCTGCGACGAGCGGCTGATCTACAGCACCGACCCGGAGTAAATGCAGGCCGGTCTGCCGCGGGGCAGGGGCGTGATTGAAATGCCGCTGCCTGCCCCTACCATCATCCCGTGTTGCTGTGCTGATGGGGGTGGGTCATGCAGACGGATCTGGCGCTGGTACTTGGGCTTGTGATAGGGGCCTTCACGGTGCCGGGGATCCTGGCCGCGCTCAGCGAGCGCCGCGCGCCGCGCGCGTCGGTTCTGACCATCCTGATTGCCATCGGGCTGGTGACCTATGCAGTGATGGTGAACCCGGGCGGCTACAGCGTCGAAGAGATCCCGGACGTGTTTTCCCGGGTTGCAGCGCAGCTTTTCTAGAGAATCCGCTTGCCCATCCGGCCTTCATTGCTTAAAGGGCAGCTCTGTTCCGCGCGGCCGGCCGTCGAGGCATGCCGAGTCGCGCGTCTAGCGAACCCGCATTGAAGGAGACGGAAATGCCCAAGATGAAGACAAAGTCGAGCGCCAAGAAGCGCTTCAAGATTACCGCCACCGGCAAGGTGAAAGCAGGTCAGGCCGGCAAGCGCCACGGCATGATCAAGCGGACCACCAAGTTCATCCGCGACGCCCGCGGCACCACCACCCTGTCCGCACCGGACGCAAAGATCGTCAAGGGCTTCATGCCCTACGACCGCTAAGAGGAGATCTGAGATATGTCCCGCGTTAAAGGTGGTACCACAACTCACGCCCGTCACAAGAAGGTCATCAAGGCAGCCAAAGGTTACTACGGCCGCCGCAAGAACACCTTCAAAGTTGCCCGTCAGGCCGTCGACAAGGCGAACCAGTACGCAACCCGCGACCGTAAGAACCGCAAGCGCAACTTCCGCGCGCTGTGGATCCAGCGTATCAACGCTGCTGTGCGTTCGCACGACGAAGCGCTGACCTACTCCCGCTTCATCAACGGCCTGACCCTGGCCGGCATCGAAGTGGACCGCAAGGTTCTGGCCGACCTGGCCGTGCACGAGCCCGAAGCCTTCGGTGCAATCGTCCGTCAGGCACAGGACGCGCTGGCAGCCTAAGGCGCCGGAGAGTTCGAATTCAGAGAAGGCCGCCCAACGGGGCGGCCTTTTTGCTGTTGGGGGTAGGGGCAGGGCGCACTGGGTTGGCCGCAAGCAGCGCCCGGTGTTCATACTTGAATGTCGGGGGAGTGCAGCTTGCCGCCTGTTAGGCCAGCGCTAGTTAGCCTGTTCAGCACGGCAGGAGGTTGAACATGCCATACTCTCAAACCCAGCTGGACGATCTTGCGCAAGGCTATACGGCGGCTTGGAACTCAAAAGTGCCAGAGCAGGTCGCGGCTTTCCATGCTCCAAGCAGCAGTATCGTGATCAACCGCGGAGAGCCGTCGAGTGGTCACAGCGGCCTCACCGAGATGGCCGCTGGATTTCATGCGGATGTGCCGGACTTGCATCTCGTCTGCGACGGTGTCCGCGGGGCCGGTGCCCATGTATTGTACATGTGGACATTTACAGGCCACCACGCGGATACCGGTAACCCGCTCAAGGTAAGCGGCTGGGAGGAGTGGGAGCTGGACAGCAGCATGAAGATCACTTCCTCACTGGGGTGGTTCGACGCAGAGGACTACGAGCGTCAGGCCGCAGGATAAGGATGGGCCGTAGCAGCAAAGCAGCCTGTCTGCCTGTCCGGCAACTGCGGCGCCATTCACCCCTGGCGCGGCATCCGCAGTGAAAACACGGTCTGCGCTTCATCCGAGACGGCCGTGAGCCGGCCGCCATGCGCCGCAGCGATCTGCTGGGCGATGTAGAGGCCGAGGCCCAGGCCGTTCTGCGACTCGCGGGTGCCGGAGCGGGTGAAGGGTTCAAACAGCAAGGCCATGGTATCCGCCGGGATCGGGTCGCCATGGTTGGCGACTGACAAGACGAAATCGCTGCCGTCATCGCCAGCGGCCACAGTGACAGGTTTTCCCGTCGTGCCGTGCGTGACCGCGTTGGACAGGAGGTTGGAGACCAGCTGCGCGATGCGGTCCGTGTCACAGTACAGCGGATCGGTGAAGCTGTAGCTTTCGGTGATCGGAGTGTCCGGATTTGCCAGCCGGATTTCCTCAACCGTTTGCGACAGAACCGGCCGCAGCTCCGTGCTTTCCGAACGTGCAACTTCGATGCCTTCGCCAAGGCGGGACCGGGCGAAATCGAGAATGTCGTTGATCAGCGCCGACATGCGGGTGACGGATTGGCGGCCCAGGGCCAGGATCTCCAGCGCCTTGGCCGATTGCGGCTCATTCTCCAGCAGCCGCAGCGCGGCGCCGATGGCCGACAGCGGGTTGCGCAGGTCGTGGCCCAGCACCGCGATGAACTGCTCGCGGAAATGGGCCTCCTGCTCGCGCGAGGCCAAAGAGGCGGCGTTTTCTTTGGACTTGGTGACATCCCGCGCACTGCAATAGAAGCGGTCGCCCTCCGGCACCGCGTTCCAGGACAGCCAGCGGTAGCTGCCGTCCTTGTGCCGGTAACGGTTTTCGAATTGCAGCACCGGCTTGCCCTGCTTGATCCGCTCAAAGGCGGCTTCGGTCCTGGACAGGTCCTCGGGGTGGATGAAATCGAAGAACTGGCGGCTTTCGATTTCACCCGGCAGCAGGCCCAGGGTGTCGAACCAGGCCGGGTTGGTGTCCATGAAAACGCCAGAAGAGTCGATCACGCCCAGCAGATCGGGGGTGACCTTCCAGGTCCGGCTGGTGCGGTCCATCTGTGTCGGCACGACTGATTATCCATGTGAGGGCAGCAGTTATGCACTTTGCACATCACGCGCAGGAGTTGGCAAGATCCAAGTTGCCGCAGCGCAGCCACGGTGAAGTCTTAATTTATGCACTGCCGCATCTTGCGGCCTGGCACCGGGCCGCGCCGCCGGTTGCCTCACCACATCCGGGACTTTGCATAGTCCGCATAGCCGGCGTCATAGGCTTCGGCTTCGAAGCCCGCTTCCTGTTCCTTCAGGAACTGGCCTGCGGTGGGCACTGCGGGGCGGTCAGCCTCTGCATCCCACAGGCGGGAGCGCATCAGCGCCTTGGCGCATTGGAAATAGATTTCCTCAATGGTGATCACCGCGACGGTGGCGGGGAGCAGCGTCTTGCGCGCGAAATGGCTGCGCAGGTCCTCGTCCGCGGTCAGCACTGCGGTGCCGTTCACCCGTACGACGTTGTTGCAGCCTGGCACCATGAACATCAGGCTGACGCGCGGGTCGCGGACGATGTTGCGCAAGCTGTCGATCCGGTTGTTGCCGCGCCAGTCGGGCAGCCAGAGGGTGCGGCTGTCCGCCATATGCAGCACCGGGCCGTCATCACCGCGCGGGCTGGCGTCGGTGCCCTCAGGGCCGATGGTGGACAGGATCATGAACTTCGAGGCGCCGATCCAGTCGCGGTACAGCGGCGTCAGGCTGGGGGCGACTTTGCTTAGCGACTGCGGCACCGGGGCACCGTAGATCTCTTCAAGCTCATCTATGCTGGTGAGGGTTTGCATGGCTCCGGCCTCCTTTTGGTTGCGTTTTAGCTTGCCCTTTCGCGGCTGTGGGGCCAGTTTTCGCGCAAATGGGCCAAAATCCGGACATCTCCGCGCGGGGCTGGTCCTCCGCCGATGCCGTGCAGGAATTACCGCACGGGGTGGTCACCTATGCGCGCAGCTATCCGGACGGCTATATCTCCGCCTGGCATGACCACCCTCGCCATCAGCTGGTCTATGCCGTGGCCGGGCTGATCGCGGCGCTGTGCGGCATGAACAATCCCTGGCCGCTGCCGCCGCGGGCGCACCATCTGAGCCGGCTGATCCTGATTGAGCTGGGGGCGGCGCCGAAATCGCCGCTGTCGCTGCCCTATCCGGGTGACGCCCGGCTGCGGCGGGTCTGCGATGCACTGATGGAC
>NZ_LYUZ01000136.1:109184-179953 GCF_001679925.1 Leisingera sp. JC1
GGTTCCCTGCGGGAACGGGGGGGTGAACCTGGGGCGCCTCATCCCCGCCAGTGCCGCCCAATGGTCAATCGCCTGACCGCTGCCGGGGCTGTCCATCAGTGCATCGCAGACCCGCCGCAGTTTCACCCGCCGTTTCCAGCAGGAAACCGGTCTCAGCTTCGGGCACTGGCGCGACCGGCTGCGCTGCCAGATTGCGCTGCGGGCCGAGGCGCGCGGTGAAAAGATGGAGCAGGTGGCGCAAAGGCTGGGCTACGCCAGCCGCCAGTCCTTGCAGGGCATGATGAAGCGGGTGGTTTGAACGGGCGCCGGGCCCGTTGCTTTACCGCCACGTGCAAGCGCCGCGCTTGCGGTTGTGCCGCCCGGCACTTGTATCGCGGGAAAGTGCCGGATTACTGCCTGTTGCGGGCCTGTTTCCAAGACGGGCCAATCAGCATGTTACCGCGGAGAAAATAATGAAGAAAACTATCCTTGTACTGCCGCTGCTGGCACTGACCGCATGCGCCGATGAATTCAGCTATCCGGCGCAGTTGGACAAGCAGACGCAAGCGGCCGCACAGACTGCGGTGACCCCGGTGGACCAGATCGCCCTCGAGCGCGGCGCGACTGTCAATGGCGGCAATTTCCAAGTTCTCGGGGCGGTTAAAACGTCGGTGGGCAAACCAACCGCCTTCCACCCTGCTCCCACTGTTGCTCAGGCAGAGCAAAAGCTACGGATCGAGGCGGCGAAACTCGGTGCCGATGCAGTCATCAATACGGAAATTGGTGAAATTGGTGTCTGCCCGTTCAGCTGGGGCTGCCGGAATGCCAGCGGTACCGCGGTAAAGCTGACCAACTGACTGCCGCCACGGGAATAGCCGCACAGCCGCTGTCCTGCCGGATGGCGGCTTTGTTATTGAATTCCATAATCGAATACCGTGGCCGGTTGTGAGAGATTGCCCGGAGGTTCGGGGGAGAGGCCAGCATGAAATTCATCCGGGATGTGATCGCGCAACTGGAAACCCCGCGCGAGGCGCGGCCGCTGGGCAGCGGCTGGCTGTCGGGCTCCATGGCGCTGCTGGCAGCCGTCACAGGCCTGCTGCTGGTGCTGCTGCGCTGGTACCCTGAGACGTTATCCTATCCGCAGACCGCCTTTGTGCATTCCAGCGGCTATGTCACCGCCTTTCTGCGGTTTGTGCTGCTGGCAGGCTATGCGCTGTCGCTGCTGAGCCTGATCCTGAGCCGCCAGAAAAGCCTGGGCTGGGCGGCGCTGGGGTTGTCGGTTGTTGCCTCGCTGATGGCCACGGCGCAGCCGCAGCACGCCGGCGAGGTACCGCAGAGCCTCTATTTCGGGCTCGACTATTTCGTCGTGAACGTGCTGCTGGTGGGGTTCCTGTTTGTGCCGCTGGAGCGGTTCTTTCCGGCGCGGCGCGAGCAGACCGTGTTCCGCACCGAATGGCGCGAGGACATGTTCTATTACCTGGTCAGTTCCATGCTGGTGCAGGTGCTGACCTTCCTGACCATGGCGCCCGCGAACTATGTGAACACCGGGGTTGATCTGGAGGGGATCCGCACCCACATCACCAATCTGCCCTTTGCGGTGCAGGTGCTGATCATCATGGCGGCAACCGATTTCGTCCAGTACTGGGTGCACCGCGCCTTTCACACCTTTCCGGCGCTGTGGCATTTCCATGCGATCCACCACTCCGCCAAGAAGATGGACTGGCTGGCCGGCGCGCGGATGCATTTCATCGAGATCGCGGTGCTGCGCGGGCTGACGGCGGTGCCGATGTTCACGTTGGGGTTCCAGCCGGAGGCGATCCAGGGCTATCTGCTGATCGTCTACTTCTACTCCAGCTTCATCCACGCCAATATCGGCTGGAAGCTGGGCTTCATGGAGCGGTTCCTGGTCACCCCGCGCTATCACCACTGGCATCATGGAAGCGAGCGGGCAGCGATCGACATCAACTATGCCTCGCATTTTCCGCTCTATGACTGGCTGTTCGGCACCCATCACCTGCCGGAAGAGGCCTGGCCGTCGAAGTATGGCGTGGCCGGCGATACGGTGCCCAATGGCTATTGGCGGCAATTCCTCTACCCGTTCAACCAGAAGCGCTGGAAGAAGCAGCCGGAGGAGGGCGGCAAGGGCTGAGGTTCAGAGGCTTTTGCCATCAAATATCTCAGACGGCAGATGCAAGGCATTCAGCCCTTCGACGCAGCCGAGGTTGACGCGGAAAGTGCCGGGTGACAGGCGCGGCTCCACAAAGGTGTGGATACCGCAGATGCCGCAAAAATGATGGTTCGCCGCCATGGTGCCGAACCTGTAGGACTTCAGCGCGCCATCGGTTGCAGTGATCGCCATTTCCTCCTTTGGTACCTTGAACGGGGTCAGATAAGCGGTTTTGCGGATGCAGATGGAGCAGTCGCATTGCATCGCGCTGGTGATGTCCGGCGCGCGGAAGGAAAAGCGGACAGTGCCGCAATGGCAGCTGCCTGAATAGGTTTGCATGGTGTGTCTCCTGTTGGGTTCAGGCGGGTTGCACAGGCCGAATGGAGCATTTTTTGCTGTTCCGGCCGGGAATGCGGCAAAGGCAATGCAGAAGGCAGGGCTGGACTTCTACTGTGTTGACCCGCCCGTACTTTAGTCTAAGTTGCGCCCGCGTTAGCAAAAAAGAGCAGGATAAGACTTATGAAATTTGGGTTTTTGTGCGCCGCCGGTGCTGTGTTGCTGGCTGGCTGTCAAAGCAGCACGGACAGCGAAATGGTCGTCGCCAGACCACAGGCCGCGTCTGCGGGCATTACCAAGGCGCAGATCGAAACCTGCTGGAAGAAGGCGGGCATCCAGGGCGATCTTTATAAGTTTATGACGCCGGAAGAGGCCGCGGGCATACAGCCCGGCGGAGTTTTCACCAAGGAAAAGCACGCGGTGTTTACCGCCTGCCTGAACTCCTAGGCCGAACCTCAGGCGGCGATCCCGTGCGGGCCATGGCGGATGATGGCCCATTGGCCATAGCTGTCGTCCAGGTCCAGCTTGATCGCCGCATCGGATTTGGTGGAGGCGCTGCCGATCTCGGCCAGGGTGAACTCAATGCCGCCAGGGATCCCGATCTGGACCCGGTGCTCGCCGCCGCCATGGGGTGCCTGGATCGGGCGGCCGGTGGAGGTGACCAGGCCTTCGATATCCAGTTTGGCGGTGCGGTTGCCGATGTCCACCTCATAGTCGATCCGCTTGGTCAGCGTCTCGTGCACGGTGTCGCACATGGCGCGGAACACCCACCAGTGGGTGGCTTCCTCATCAGTTTCGCCGCCTAGAAGCACGGTTTCCAGCGCTGCGCGCTGGGCCTCGGTGGCGCGGTCATCGATGATTGCCTGCAACGCGCCCTTGCCTTCAAAGATCGGGCCCGGCCAGGCGTAGAGCAGGGCGGACCTTGTGCCAGTCAGGTCTGTTTCACCGAAATGGCCCTTGTCGATGTGGATCACCTCGAACCCGGTGCAATTCCCATGGGTCGGCAGGTCTTCGAACTGGCAGGGGCAGCCGTAGTTGCAGTTGCAGTTCCCGAAGCTGCGGCCTTCGATATACCAATCCACATGTGCCATGGCTGTCTCCTCCGGTTGCTGCTGACTGGGACGGCGGGAGTGTATCACAATACGGGCATGATTTCAGGTGCAGTATGCCCGGAACCGCAGGGGCTCCAGGCAATTGATCAGTTTGACAGATAGGCGTCTGTACCGGTGACCGAAGCGTAGGCAAAGCTGAGCGCGGCCATGAAGGCCCCGTGTGTCTGTTCCGCCGGAACAGTGACTCCATTGTATTCCAGGCTGCGGCTGGTGGAGCAGGCATCCTCGATCACCGTAACTTCAAAGCCGAAATCGGAAGCGGCTCTGGCTGCCGCATCAATGCACATGTGGCTCATGCTGCCGGCGAGCGTCACGCCGGTGATGCCGTTTTCGTCCAGCAGTTGCTTCAGGCCGGTATCGAGGAAGGCATTTACCCTGTGTTTGACCACGATGGGCTCATCTGCTGCGGGGCGGATCGACGGGTGAAACTCCGCGCCAGTGGTGCCGGCGGCAAAGAACAGCGCGTCCGGGCGTTCATTCTCGTGGCGCACATGCACCACCAAACTGCCTTTGGCACGGGCGTGGTCCAGCAGGCGGCGGGCATTGGCAGCGGAGGCTTCCATCCCGTGCAGTTCCCATTTGCCGCCGGGGAAATAGTCGTTCTGGATGTCGATCAGGATCAGTGCGGATTTTGTCATTTGCCACTCCTTTGCGGTTGCCGCTCCGGTATAGGTCCGGGCTGCGCCATCGGGTGACTGGCGAAAATGACATAAAGCGGGCAAGATCGGACAAATGGCAGGAGATGATCAGATACGCGTCGGCCTTGTGGCCTATCCGGGGGCTCAGCAGGCTGCGCTGCTGGGGCTGCGCGACCTGCTGGAGGCAGCGGGCGGCGGGCTGCAGGTCCAGGCGCGCCGGTTCAACACCCGGATGGTGGAGGATTTCTCCGCCCGGGACCCGTTCGATGCCGTAATCCTGCCGCCCAGTCTTGGGGAGGGGCCGGCCGGAGTTGAGCTGCAGGGCGTTGCCCGCTGGGTGCGGCAGCAGCACAGCGGCGGGGCGCTGGCCTGCTCGGTCTGCGCGGGCGCCTTTCCGCTGGCCGCAGCCGGGGTGCTGGACGGACGCCCTGCCACCACCCATTGGGCGCTGGCAGAGGGTTTTGCACAAGCCTATCCGCAAGTTCGGGTGCAGGCGGAGCGGCTGCTGATCGACGACGGCGATGTGATTACCGCGGGCGGGCTGATGGCTTGGACCGATCTGGGGCTGCGGCTGATTGCGCGCTTCATGGGGCCTGCGGTGATGCTGGAGACCGCGCGGTTCTTCCTGATCGACCCGGGCGTGCGCGAGCAAAGCTACTACAACCTGTTTGCCCCCAGCCTGACCCATGGCGATGCTGCAGTGCTGAAGGCCCAGCATTGGCTGCAAGCGCGGTTTCACCAAGCGGTGACGGTGCCGCAGATGGCGGCCGCTGCCGGGCTGGAGGAGCGCACTTTTCTGCGCCGGTTCCAGGCTGCCACCAGCCTGGCGCCCTCGCAGTATCTGCAACAGCTGCGTATCGCCAAGGCGCGGGAGCAGCTGGAGCTATCCGCTGCCAGTATCGAAACCATTGCGATGGCGGCGGGCTATCTGGATGTTTCTGCCTTCCGCAAACTGTTCCAGCGGGCAGTCGGCCTGTCCCCCAGCGCGTACCGCAAGCGGTTTACACCGCCGCGCAGCTGACACCCCGGCTGGCGATGGAGCGGTATGACACACCCGCCTGCCATCGGTCCCCGCCCTCTTGCTTTCGCGCGCCCTTGTGGTAGCAGGGCACAAGCAGAATTCGAGGGGCCGTGATGGACGATCTTAAAGCCAAATACCTGGGTCAGATTGCAGAGGCCGCCGACGAGGCGGCGCTGGAGGCGATCCGCCTTGCCGCTGTCGGCAAGAAGGGCGAAGTGGCGCTGAAGATGCGCGAGCTGGGCAAGATGACCCCGGAAGAGCGCCAGGTGGCTGGCCCCGCGCTGAACGCGCTGAAAGATGAGATCAACTCAGCCCTGGCGGCCAAAAAGGCGGGCCTGGAAGATGCCGCTCTGGATGAGCGCCTGCGCACCGAATGGCTGGACGTGACCCTGCCGTCGCGCCCCGCCCGCCAGGGCAGCCTGCATCCGATCAGCCAGGTGCAGGAAGAGATCACCGCGATCTTTGCCGAGCTGGGCTTCTCCGTCGCCGAAGGCCCGCGGATCGACACCGACTGGTACAACTTCGATGCGCTGAACATCCCAGGCCACCACCCGGCGCGGGCCGAAATGGACACGTTCTATATGCACCGCGCCGAAGGCGACGACCGCCCGCCGCATGTGCTGCGCACCCACACCTCGCCTGTCCAGATCCGCTCGATGGAGAAGATGGGCGCGCCGCTGCGCATCATCTGCCCGGGCGGCGTCTACCGCGCCGATTACGACCAGACCCACACGCCGATGTTCCACCAGGTCGAAGGCCTGGCGCTGGACAAGGACATCTCGATGGCGAACCTCAAGTGGGTGCTGGAGGAATTCGTCAAATCCTTCTTCGAGGTGGACGATGTCGAGCTGCGCTTCCGCGCCTCGCATTTCCCCTTCACCGAGCCGTCGGCAGAGGTGGATATCCGCTGTTCCTGGGAAGGCGGCACGCTGAAGATCGGCGAGGGCGACGACTGGATGGAAATCCTCGGCTCCGGCATGGTGCACCCCAAGGTGATCGCCGCGGGCGGCATCGATCCGGAGATCTATCAGGGCTTTGCCTTTGGCATCGGCATCGACCGTCTGGCGATGCTGAAATACGGCATCCCGGATCTGCGCGCCTTCTTCGACAGCGACCTGCGCTGGCTGCGCCACTACGGCTTCCAGAGCCTGGACATGCCGGCGCTGCATGGCGGGTTGTCTAGGTAAACCTCCCAAATTGCAGACCTTCCGCTCGGCCGTGAGGCCGGGCAGCGCCCGTCCCGCCCCCCACGGGGCGGGCGCTTCGCTTCCCTCCCCGCCGGGCCGGGCGCCGCCCTTGGTGGTACAGTCCCCAGCGCGGAAACAAGGCCTCAGGCCGCCGCGCCATCGCATGTCTCTCGGCGATTGCCAGCAATCGCCTGTCGGCAGTGCATTGCTGTGCAATGCACGAGAGACCGCCCGCACAGGCAGGCGATTTTGTGAGCCGAGCGCAACGGTTAGACGCCGTACGGATTGGGCAGGGATAAACTGCCACACACTGCCGTTGGATCGCCTCCTCGCGGTCAGGCGGTGGCGCGGCTTGGCACACTTCCCCACAAACTTGTGACGTGACAACCGCCGCGTGGTGGCTAGGCTCACCCGTATGATCCGAGCAGTCCTTTCCCTGTCCGCCGCCCTTTTGTGGGCCACTGCCGCTGCCGCCATGGGGCCGTCAAAACCCGCTGAATGCCTTGGCGAAACGCCCTGCGAACTGGGTGACCGCTCCTATCACGTGATGGAGCCGGAGGGCTGGGATGGGGTCTCACCTATGCCGGTGCTGCTGCATTTCCACGGCTGGTCCCGCACCGGGCGCCACGCGCAGCACAGCAACCGGGTGGGGGTCTCTGCCAAGCGCCGCGGCGTGCTGCTGGTGACGCCGAACGGGCGCAACAAGACATGGGATTTCTGGTCTGCTGGCACGGAAGATGTGGGGTTTGCCGACCGGGTGCTGGCAGACGTCGCCAAACGCTACCCTGTTGACCCCGATCGCATTTATGTTTCCGGATATTCCTATGGCTCAGCCATGGCCTGGCGCTATGTCTGCCACAGCGGCGATGATGTGGCAGCCCTTCTGGCGGTGGCCGGAACCATCCAGCAAAGCGAGACCTGCCCTGAGGCCCCGCGCGAGGTGCGCCATGTGCACGGGCTGAAGGATGCGGTGATGGATTTCCCCTATGGCCCCGGCGGCGAGCGGACCTATCCGGTGGCGCTGTGGCGGGCGCGGCTGGGCTGCGGTGCGGCGCGGGCGCTGGGGCAGTGGCAAGTGGTGGAGTTCCTGAAGCTGGACCGCACGGTCTGGGCGGGCTGCGCTGGCGGCCAAGTGGTGCTGGACACCCATCCGGGCGGCCATTTCATCCCGCATGGCTGGATCGGGCGGCAATTGGATGAGCTTTTGAACCTCACTCCCAGCTATCCTTGAGCGCGGGGGCGCAGAACCCTTGAACCTTGGCGCATTCTTTGCCATTGCCTCAGGTCAAACACGCATGTCTGCCAAGGGGTCCCCGACCGATGAAATTCACGCTTTCCTGGCTGAAAGACCACCTCGACACCGACGCCTCGGTGGAAGAGATCACTGATGCCCTGACCGATCTGGGTCTTGAGGTCGAAGAGGTCGTCAATCCGGCGGACGCGCTGAAGGATTTTACCCTCGGCTATGTGAAACACGCTGAGAAGCACCCGGATGCCGATAAGCTGCGGGTCTGCAAGGTGGACACCGACGAGGGCGAGATGCAGATCATCTGCGGCGCACCGAATGCCCGCGAAGGCATTACCGTGGTTGTCTGCAAACCGGGCATGTATATCCCCGGCCTCGACATCACCATCGGCGTCGGAAAGATCCGCGGCGTGGAAAGCTTCGGCATGATGGCCTCCGAGCGCGAGCTGGAGCTGTCGGAAGAGCATGACGGCATTATCGAGCTGCCGTCCGGCGCGGTCGGTGACAAGTTCGTGGACTGGCTGGCGGAGAACGATCCGGCCAAGGTCGATCCGGTCATCGAGATCGCGATCACGCCGAACCGTCCCGATGCGCTGGGCGTTTACGGCATCGCCCGCGATCTGGCGGCGCGCGGTCTGGGCACCCTGAAGACCCGCGCGTATGAGGCGATCCCGGGTGATTTCGCAAGCCCGGTCAAGGTCACAATCGACGCGGATACGCTGGACGGCTGCCCGCTGTTTGCGGGCCGGGTGATCAAGGGCGTGAAGAACGGCCCCAGCCCGCAGTGGCTGCAGGACCGGCTGAAGGCGATCGGCCTGCGCCCGATTTCGGCGCTGGTGGACATCACCAACTTCTTCACCTTCGACCAGAACCGCCCGCTGCATGTGTTTGATGCCGCAAAGGTGTCCGGCGACCTGCGCGTCCACCGCGCGGCTGGCGGCGAGATGCTGAAGGCGCTGGATGAGAAGGAATACACCTTTGGCGCGGGCCAGATGGTGATTTCCGATGCCAACGGTCCCGAAAGCATCGGCGGCATCATGGGCGGCGAGGAGACCGGCTGCACCGAGGAAACCGTGGATGTGTTCCTGGAGAGCGCGTTCTGGGATCACGTGCAGATCGCCATGGCGGGCCGGGCGCTCAAGATCAACTCCGACGCGCGCTACCGTTTTGAGCGCGGCGTCGATCCGGAATACACCATCGAGGGGCTGCACCGGGCGACCCAGATGATCCTGGACCTGTGCGGCGGCGAGCCGTCGGAGGTGGTGATCGCGGGCGACGTGCCGGATCATTCCCGCGCCTACAAACTGGACGCCGACCGGGTGCAATCGCTGGTGGGAATGGAGATCCCGGAAAGCGACCAGCGCCAGACCCTGACCCGCCTGGGCTTCCGTCTGGAGGGCAGCATGGCGCATGTGCCCAGCTGGCGCCCGGACGTGCAGGGCGAGGCCGACCTGGTGGAAGAAGTCGCGCGGATTGCTTCGCTGACCAAGCTGGTGGGCAAGCCCCTGCCGCGGCTGACCGACGGCATCCCGAAGCCGGTGATGACCCCGCAGCAGCGCCGCCAGCAGATGGCGCGCCGCACCTGCGCCAGCCTCGGCTATAACGAAGTTGTCAGCTACAGCTTCATCGACAAGGCCTCTGCTGCGCTGTTCGGCGGCGGCGATGATGCCACCATGCTGGCCAACCCGATCTCTTCCGAGATGTCGCATATGCGTCCGGACCTGCTGGCAGGCCTGCTGCAGGCTGCGGCCCGCAACCAGGCGCGCGGCTTCATGGATCTGGCGCTGTTCGAGGCTGGCCCTGCCTTCACCGGCGGCGAGCCAGGCGAGCAGGTCAACCAGATCGCCGGCCTGCTGGTGGGCCGCACTGGTCCCAAAGACGTGCACGGCGCCTCGCGCGCAGTGGATCTCTATGATGCCAAGGCCGACATTGAGGCGGTGCTGGCCGCGATCGGCGCGCCGGCCAAAGTACAGGTGCTGCGCGAAGGAGCCGCCTGGTGGCACCCGGGCCGCCATGGCCGCATCTGCCTGGGGCCGAAGAAGACCCTTGGCGTCTTTGGTGAGCTGCACCCCAAGGTGCTGAAGCAGATGGGCATCAAGGGCGCAGCTGTTGCCTTCACCATCTTCCCGGATGAGATTCCGATGCCGCGTAAGTCCTCTGCCACCCGACCGGCGCTGGCAATCAGCGATCTGCAAGCGGTGGAGCGGGACTTTGCCTTTGTCGTCGACGACAGCGTCGAAGCGCTGACCCTGGTTAACGCTGCTGCCGGCGCCGACAAGGCGCTGATCGAGGATGTGCGCGTCTTTGACGAGTTCATCGGCGGCAGCCTGGGTGAGGGCAAGAAGTCGCTGGCGATCACCGTGCGGCTGCAGCCCAGCGATCAGACGCTGAAGGAAAAGGACATCGAGGCGGTGAGCGAGAAAATCATCGCCAAGGTGACCAAGGCAACTGGCGGCACCCTGCGCGGGTGACGGCTTGCCCAAGGCTTTTGAGAAAAAGCCTTGGCAAAAGTTTTGCGAAAAACTTTTGGGCGGCTTCCGGTTCCGGGGCCGCCCTTTTCCTTTGCGGCGGCGGTTCAGAACCGCATCTTGAGCCCGGTCAGATAGTCGGCCAGAAGGTCGAACACCAGACGGATGCGGCGGCTGGTGTGCAACTCGCGGTGGGTGGCCAGCCACAACGGGAACTCCAGCGTTGGCAGGTCTTCCAGGTCCAGCGGCTCCACATCGGGGCTCTTGCGGGCGATGGCGTCCAGCATCGGAACGATGCCGAAGCCCTGCCGCACCAGTTTCCAGGCCGCGAGGCCGCTGGTGGAGCCGACGGGGAAGTTCTCTTCGCTCAGCCGGATGCCGAGCGGCTCCAAGTAGCTGAGGAATTGGGGAATGTCGCCGAAAGACACGAAATCATGGGTGCTGAGGTCGGCGCGGCTGCGCGGGGTGCCGCGGCGTTCCAGATAGCTGCGGGCGGCATAGAAGCGGGCAGTGGTGTCCTGCATCTTGCGGGCAATCAGTTCCGGCTGTTCCGGGCGGACATGGCGGACGGCGATATCTGCCTCCCGCCGCTGCAGGTCGCGGATGTCGTCCGCCGCGACAATCTCGATCCGCAGCCGCGGCGCGTGCTGGCGCAGCCGCTCCAGCACTCCGGGCAGGATATGGGCCGAGATGCCATCGCTGGCGGTGATGCGGACCAGCCCTTCGATTGTCTGGGCCTGGCCGGTCGCGGCAAGCGCCAGCCCGTCAGCCGCCTCGCCCATCCTGCGGCTGTGCGCCAGCAGTTCCCGCCCTGCTTCGGTCAGCGCCAGAGCACGGCCCAGCCGTTCGAACAGCAGCACGCCCAGCTCCTCCTCCAGCGCTGCAACCTGGCGCGAGAGCGTCGGCTGGGTAAGGCCCAGCTTGCGTGCCGCTGCCGAGAGCGAGCCAGTTTCAGCGGTAGCAAGAAAGGCGCGGATGTGGTTCCAGTCAGGGCTCATCATGCAAATACGTATAACAACCCTGCGGATTTCGGCAATTTATCCGTGGTTCCTGCATAGGTAGGGTGCGGGGGCCCAAGGAGATGTGCCATGACTGCCGACGCCCGCTTTTGGAACAAGATTGCCCCCAAATACGCCGAATCCAAAATCCGCGACGAAGACGCCTACCGCTATGCGCTGGAGCGGACCCGGTCCTATCTCAAGACGGATGATACCGTGCTGGAACTGGGCTGCGGCACCGGCTCCACCGCCATTGAGCTGGCGCGCGGTGTCTCCAAAATCGTCGCAACCGATCTGGCGGAGGCCATGCTGGACGTTGGCCGCAAGCGGGCCTGGGACGCAGGTGCCGGCAACGTGGAGTTTCAATGCTGCAGTGCCGGGCAGTCGCCGGAGGGGCCGTTTGATGCAGTGCTGGCGCATAACCTGCTTCATCTGCTGCCGGACCTGGCGGAGGTTCTGGACGGTGTCGCGGCACGTGTGAAGCCCGGCGGGCTGTTCATCTCCAAGACCCCCTGTTTGGGCGAGATGCGGGGCAGCTGGAAGTACTGGGTGTTCTCGGCCGCCATTCCGCTGATGCGGCTGGCAGGCAAGGCGCCCAGCTTTGTGGATTTCATCGACATCCGCAGGCTGGAGGCGGCTGTGCAGAAGGCAGGGTTCGAGATCATTGAGACCGGCAACTACCCGGCCGACACACCCGGGCGCTACCTAGTGGCGCGGCGGCGCTGAGGTTTGCCTTTGCAGCTTCCGCGCTAGGTAACGGGGTGGAGGCTGAGATGTTTGAAGACCGGATTTCCGCCGGGCTTCAGCTGGCCAAGAAACTGGCTGAACTGCCGATGACGGACCCTGTGGTGCTGGCGCTGCCGCGGGGCGGTGCGCCTGTCGCCCTGCCGATTGCCCAAGCCTTGCACGCGCCCATGGACCTGATCCTGATCCGCAAGATCGGCATGCCCTCCAACCCGGAGTTGGCCGCTGGCGCCTTTGCCGAGGGCAGCAATCCCATTTTCAACGGCGCACTGCTGAAGGCCACTGGCATGAGGCCGGAGGATTTTGCCGCCCAGGTCGCCCAGGCGCGGGAAGAGAACGCGGCCCGCCGCGCCCGCTATCTGCAAGGACGCGACCCGATCGTGCTGGAAGGGCGCACAGTGATTGTGGTGGACGACGGGATTGCCACCGGCGCGACCTTCATGGCGGCGCACTTCTGGTTGCAGGAGCGCAAGCCTGCGCAGGTCATCCTGGCAGTTCCTGTCGCGCCGCCGGAAGCGGTGGACGAACTGCGTCCCTTGGTGGATACTCTGGTCTGTTTGCTGAGCCCCAGGGAGTTCTGGGCGGTTGGCGCGCATTACAGGGATTTTACGCAAACCAGTGATGACGAGGTCATGGCCGCCCTGGCCGCGGCCCCGGAAGCTGGCGCAGGAAAGGACAAGACGTGGCATTGAAAGTTTATCTCTCAGGCGAGATCCACACCGACTGGCGGGAACAGATTGTCGAAGGCGCAAAGGGGCTGGAGGTGAGCTTCAGCGCCCCGGTGACGGATCACGACGCCAGCGACGATTGCGGCGTGGCGGTGCTGGGCGCTGAGGACAACAAGTACTGGCACGACCACAAGGGTGCGATGGTGAATGCGATCCGCACCCGCAAAGGCATTGCGGATGCCGACGTCGTGGTTGTGCGCTTTGGCGACAAGTACAAGCAGTGGAACGCGGCCTTTGACGCAGGCTATGCCGCGGCGCTGGGCAAGTCGATCATCGTTCTCAGCCCGCCGGAGCATCAGCACGCGCTGAAAGAGGTCCATGCTGCCGCGCTGGCGGTGGCGGAGGAGCCGCGCCAGGTGGTCGAGATCCTGACCTATGTGCTGACTGGCAAGCTGCCTGCATGACCGCTCCAACGCTTGAAACAGAGCGGCTGATCCTGCGCCCGCACCGGGTGCAGGATTTCGAGGCCGTGGCGGCGCTCTGGGCCGAGCCGGAGGTGGTGCGTTTCATCTCCGGCACGCCGTCCGCTCCAGAAGAAAGCTGGGCCCGGCTGCTGCGTTACATCGGCCATTGGCAGGCATTGGGCTAAGGCTATTGGGCCGTCACCTTGCGCGAAAGCGGCCGGTTCATCGGTGAGGTGGGTTTTGCCGACTACCAGCGCGGTATGGAGCCGCCGCTTGCTGGGGTGCCGGAAGCGGGCTGGGTGCTGGCGCCGGAGGTGCATGGGCAGGGGATCGCAACCGAGGCGGTCGGCCGGATTCACGATTGGGCAGCAGAGATGACGGATTGGGCGGAAACTGCCTGCATTTTCGATCCCTCCCACAAAGTATCGCACAAGGTGGCGCTCAAACTGGGCTATGCACCCGCGGGCGAGGCGCTGTACAGGGGCAGCCCGACGCTGGTCATGAAGCGGGCTGTCAGCGGTTGAAGCTGCAAACATTCCATTGTTTCAATGTTTTGCGGCGCACTTTCCGGGGCTGATGCATTTTCGGTGCGCAACGCCATGCAACGCTTCTTTAACGCCCCTGGACTAGGTTGAGGGCGACAAAGGACTACAACATAGGCACCGCGCTTTCCGGAGGGCGGTGTTTGGGACAACCGAATGATCAACCGCCGCCGCCCTCCAGTGCAAGTCACCCCGCTGATCGAGGACGCGGGCCTGTTCAAGCGCGAGGTGCGTGATGTGGTGGTGGAGCTGGTGCCGGTTTTCAGCCGCAACAACCGCGGCGATCTTGTGGTCAAAGGGATCGTGCAGCCTGATGCAGAGATCGAGGTGGTGTTTGCCGGCCGGCGGCTCCGGGAGGCCGCCAACCTGGTCGTGCGGATGAAAAAGCTGCGGGCTGCGGGAGTGCGCGCGGCCATAAACGGTCATCAGGCGATGAACAGCATACGCCAGCTGCGGCTGCCGGTGAGGGTCCGCGGCACCTGGCGGTTCCGGTTTCAGCCCGACCCGTCCGGCTGGGAGGTGAAGAACTACCAGCTGATCGCGGCGCAGTGGGCGTTTGCGGATGAGGACGGCGTCACCGTTCTGGCGGGCTGGCCGCCGGCCAAACCGGAAAACAGAGTGCAGGAGCGCGCCCGCGCGGTAAGAGCGCGCAATGCTGCTTTGCGGGCTTTAAAGGGCGCGCGGCAGCAGTAGGCGTCCGGGTCCCGCCGCATGCAAACGCCCCGCCAAAGGCGGGGCGCCAGGCCCAACGGGATGCGGCCCCGGCAGGGGCCAAAGACGGGCGGGAGAGTCTCAGCCCGCCTTTTTGATTTCCACCGAATGCGGATAGGGGATGGAGATGCCCTTGGCGTCAAAGGCCTCTTTCACACCCTGGGTGAGGGCAAATTTCACTTCCCAGTAATCCTCGGCCTTGCACCAGACCCGCGCGGTCAGATCGACGGAGCTGTCGCCCAGATTGGTGACCCGCACCCAGGGCTCCGGATCCTGCATCACCCGCGCATCCGCGTTGGCCTCTGCCAGGATGATCGCCTTGGCGGCATCGGCGCTGTCGCTGTAGTCGATGCCGAACACCATGTCGACGCGGCGGGTGGCATGATGCGAGAAGTTGGTGATGACCGAGCCCCAGGCCTGGCCGTTGGGAACGATGATCTGCACATTGTCAGGGGTGGCCAGCTCAGTCACGAACAGGTTCACGTCCTTCACCGTGCCCTTGGTGCCGCCGATGTCGACATACTGGCCGATCTTGTAGGGGCGGAACAGGATCAGCATGAAGCCTGCGGCCAGATCGCTGAGGGTGCCCTGCAGCGCCAGGCCGATCGCCAGGGTGGCAGCGCCCAGCATCGCAACCAGGCTGGTGGCCTGAATGCCGAAGATGCCGAGGATCGCGACCAGCACCACTGCCAGCAGCACCCAGCGGATCATGCTGGCGGCGAAATTCCCCAGTGTCGGGTCGATCTGCGGCGTCTTGTTGATGCGGCTGCGCACCGCGCCGCTGATCCAGCCGGTGGCGATCCAGCCCAGGGTCAGCACCACCAGCGCCTTGACGCCTGCCACTGCAAGCGGCCACAGCGCGCCGGCCTGTTCGATCAATTGTTCCATTGCGTTGTTATCCCTTTCAAACGCGCAGAGGAGCGGTAACCCGCCCCTCTGCAATTCCTTGGTGCCGGCGCTCCGGCGCTATTTTTTCAGCGAGTCGCGGATTTCCAGCAGCACGTCAAGCTCTGTCGGGCCTGCGGGTGCTTCCTCTGCCGGGGCGTCCTCCTGCCGTTCCATCGCGTCGCGGGCGCGGTTCACGGATTTGACCAGCAGGAACACCACCCAGGCGATGATCAGGAAGTTCAGCACCGCCATCAGGAAGGAGCCATAGGCAAAGACCGAGGCACCGGCCTCGCGCGCGGCCTCCAGCGAGCTGTAGCTGGCGCCATCGCCGCCCAGGACAACGAAGTTGTTGGTGAAATCCACACCGCCGGTGAACAGGCCGATGAGCGGGTTGATCAGATCATCGACCATCGATTTCACGATTGCGGTGAAGGCGGCACCGATGATGATCCCCACCGCCATGTCCATCACATTGCCCTTGGCAATGAAGGCCTTGAATTCGTCCAGCATGCCCGTTTCCTTTCCATCCCTGTCGCGTTGTTATGCGCTTCAGGCTAGGAGCGGCGCTTCCCTCTGTAAACGGGGAATATGAGGACGGTAACAGCATGCCAGAGGCGGGGCCGGGGGCGGATCACACGCCGCATGCCTCAGGTCAGCAGCATCCAGATCGCGACCGCGGCCAGCACGGCACCAAACAGAAGGTTCAGCCAACGTGCGCCGCCCGGTGTCTGGAAGAGCTTGGCAATGCTGCCGCCAGCCAGCGCCCAGGCCGAGAAGGCCAGAAGGTTGTTGAGGGTGAAGATGGTCGTAATCAGCAGCACCGGCCACAGGCGCGGTGCCTCTGCCGGGGCCAGGAATTGCGAGAACATCAGCGCGATGATCACATAGGCCTTGGGGTTCAGCACCAGCAGAACTGCGCCATCTGTGAAACTGGCCGCCCGTGCCTGCTGCGCGCCTTCCAGCGCTCCGGCCCGGACCAGTTTCCAGGCGAGCCACAGCACATAGAGGGACCCTGCGGTCTTGAGTGCTGCAAACAGCTGCGGCGCCTGGTCCATGGCGGTGACGAAGCCAAGCCCGATTGCCGCCGTCACGACCCAGGTTGCCAGGTGATACCCCGCGTTGGCCGGAACCGTGGCTGCAAAGCCGAAACGCGCGGCATTGGCGGCAAAGAACAGGTTGCCGGGGCCGGGGCTGTAGGCGAGCGGGAACAGGAATACGATCAGGGCAGCAGTGGTCTGGAGCATTCGGGAAACCTCATTGAGAGGTTCCAGAAAGGCCGCTTCCGCCGGTCAGGTCGATCCGGTTCTTGCGCAAACCGGGTCAGCAAAAAGCCCCGCCGGACTGGCGGGGCTTTCTGTCTGTTCTCACTGTCCGTTGGCGCGGGCTTACTGCTTCAGCGCCAGTTTCGGCGACAGCACGTCCAGGCCCAGGGCCTCGCCCACGGCGTAATAGGTCAGCTGGCCTGCGTGCACGTTCAGGCCGTTCAGCAGGTGCGGGTCGTCCTCGCAGGCCTGGCGCCAGCCTTTGTTGGCCAGGTTCAGCATGAAGGGCAGGGTCGCGTTGCCCAGGGCCTGGGTTGAGGTGCGCGCCACGGCGCCCGGCATGTTGGCGACGCAGTAGTGCATGATGCCGTCGACTTCATAGATCGGGTCGGCGTGGGTAGTTGCCTTGGAGGTCTCGAAGCAGCCGCCCTGGTCGATGGCGACGTCCACCAGCACTGCGCCCGGCTTCATCTCGGACAGCTGTGCGCGGGACACCAGTTTCGGCGCTGCGGCACCAGGGACCAGAACCGCGCCGATCACCATGTCAGCCTCGCGCACCAGCTCAGCGGTGGCGCCGGCGGTGGAGTACTGGTTCTTGAAGGTGCGGCCGAAGACGTCGTCCAGATACTTCAGGCGGGTCAGCGAGCGGTCGAGGATGGTGACATCCGCGCCCATGCCGGCCGCGATCTTGGCTGCGTGGGTGCCGACGACGCCGCCGCCGATCACCACCACCTTGGCCGGGGCCACACCGGGCACGCCGCCCATCAGCACGCCGCGGCCGCCATTGGCCTTCTGCAGGGTCCAGCTGCCGACCTGGGGTGCCAGGCGGCCAGCCACTTCCGACATCGGCGCCAGCAGCGGCAGGCCGCCGCGGTCGTCGGTGACGGTCTCGTAAGCAATTGCTGTACAACCGCTTTCCAGCAGGTCCTTGGTCTGCTCCGGATCGGGTGCCAGGTGCAGGTAGGTGAACAGCAGCTGGTTTTCGCGCAGCATCTTACGCTCAACCGCCTGCGGCTCCTTCACCTTGACGATCATGTCGGCGGTGGCAAAGATTTCCTCGGCGGTGTCCAGGATCACGGCACCGGCGGAGACATAGTCCTCGTCGGTGAAGCCTGCGCCCATGCCGGCGCCTTGCTGGATGACAACCTCGTGGCCGCGCAGGACGGCCTCGCGGGCGGCGTCCGGGGTCATGCCGACGCGGAATTCCTGCGGTTTGATTTCGGTGGGGCAGCCGATTTTCATGTGAGTATCTCCTCAAAACTCTCTGCGGTCATAATGCCGCAGGCAGCCCGGAATGTGCTGCTTATTTGGGCAAAATAAAAACATGCCTTTCGAAGATTCTTCGCGTATATTAGCGGAACACAGCAAGGATCTTCGCAAAATGTCGCTGGACGAAACAGATCGTCGCATTCTCTCGGTGCTGCAAAAGCAGGGGCGTATCTCCAACGCGGACCTGTCGGAGCGGGTGAACCTGTCCGCCTCGGCCTGCCACAGGCGGGTGCAGCGGCTGGAGGCGGAGGGTTATATCCGCGATTATGTCGCCTTGTTGGATGCGCGCAAGATGAACGTGCCGTCGACGGTGTTCGTGGAGATCACCCTGTCCGGTCAGGCGGATGAGGTGCTGGATGCGTTTGAGAAAGCCGTGTCGCGGATTCCGGATGTGCTGGAATGCCACCTGATGGCAGGCACCGCTGACTACATTCTCAAGGTGGTGGCGGAGAACACCGAGGATTTCGCCCGAATCCACCGCCAGCACTTGGCGCGGCTTCCGGGGGTGGCGCAGATGCAGTCGAGCTTTGCGCTGCGCACGGTGTTCAAGACCACGGCACTGCCGGTCTGAAGCGGGATTCCGGTGGGGTGACATGCGTGCACCCCCTGTGCACCCCCTGTACACCGGTGCGGCAGATTTCAGGCCGGGCCGGGGTAGGTGAACAGCACGAGGTGGGTGAGGTTGAAGGCAAAGTGCATCGCCACCGGCACCCGGAACCGCCCAGTGCCCCAATAGCCCAGCCCGCAGGCCAGCCCCAAGAGCGCGGCAAAAGCGGCCACCGCGGGACCGGCGCCGATGTGGGCGAGGCCGAACAGCAGGCTGGCGGCGGCGATGCCCGCGGCAGGCCCGAAACGGCGGCAAAGACCCTGCTGCAGGTAGCCGCGGAAGAAGGCTTCCTCTGCCAGACAGGTGAGCAGCAGGTTTGAAGCCACCCACAGGGGGAGCCAGTCAGGCAGCGACGGCTCCAGTTCCAGCGCGCCGGTCAGGAGGGCCAGCGGCAGCAGCGCGGCAAGGAGTAGCAGGCCGGACAGGAAGGCGGGTTTGCCTGCCGGATCCTGGCGCTGCAGCAGCGCAGGCCAGGCCAGCAGTAGGGCGAAGAACACCAGCGGCTTGTCGAGGTTCAGGTGCAGGGAGTACGGCGCGCTGGCGGGACCGGCCTGCATCTGGTCCAGGATCAGAAGGTTGTGCACTCCTGGCAGCAGATGTGCGCCAATCGCCAGCGACCACAGCACCAGTACCGCGTGGCCGATGAGCGCGGCCGGGCCGCGGGTGCGGGGGATGAATGCGGCAAGCAGCAGGCCGGCGGCCATCGCCATCAGCGCGATTGGTTCCAGATGCCCGAGGGCCAAAGCAACACCGCCGAAGGCGGCAAGCAGGGCAAAGGCCGGCCCGTGCTGCCCGCACCAGCCGGCAGCAAGCGCCGCCATCAGGATCAGCCAGGGCCAGGTTTGCGGCAGGGTGGATAGAACAAAGCTCATGGCCTGCACATAATCCGCTCATCCGGCAGTTTTCCAGCCGGTTGTGCTGCGGTTCTGCGGCTTTTGCGCTTGAACCTGTCCGGGATTTCCGCTTGCCTTGAGGGAAGCTGCAGGCGGGCGGGTGACATCAAGCCGTCACATGGCGCCGCTAAAAAGCAGGCTTTGCACCACCTGACAAGGAAGGAACCCGCCCGTGACCCGCGAATTTGAAACCGCCTCCCTCGACTGGCTGGAAGCGGAGCTGCAGGACACGCTGGACGAAGACATCGAGATCGAGTTTTCCGAGCCGATGCTGAGCCAGGAGATCCGCAAGGTCTACCGCGAGCAGCATCCTGAAATGCTCGACCGGCAAGTCTATTTCCGCAACCTGCTGCGGCTGCAGGCGGAGCTGATCAAGGTGCAGGACTGGGTGCAGCACACCGGCGCCAAGGTCTGCATTCTGATGGAAGGCCGAGACAGTGCCGGCAAGGGCGGGGTGATCAAGCGGATCACCCAGCGGCTGGACCCGCGGGTTGCGCGGGTGGTGGCACTGCCGGCGCCGAACCGCCGCGAGCAGAGCCAATGGTATTTCCAGCGCTATGTGCCGCATCTGCCCGCAGGCGGCGAGATCGTGCTGTTCGACCGCTCCTGGTACAACCGGGCGGGGGTCGAGCGGGTGATGGGCTTTGCCAGCGAGGACCAGGTCGAGCAGTTCTTTCAGGACGTTCCCGAATTCGAGCGGATGCTGGTGCGCTCTGGCATTATCCTGCTGAAATACTGGTTCTCGATCACCGATGAGGAACAGCAGCTGCGGTTTTTGATGCGCATCCACGACCCGATGAAGCAGTGGAAACTGTCGCCGATGGATCTGGAGAGCCGGATCCGCTGGGAACAGTACACCAAGGCCAAGGAGGCGATGTTCAAGCGCACCAACATCCCTGAGGCGCCCTGGTACATTGTCGAGGGCAACGACAAGAAGCGCGAGCGGCTGAACTGCATCGAGCACCTGCTGACCAAGATCCCCTATGAGGAGGTGCAGCATGAGAAGGTCGAGCTGCCGGACCGCAAGTACAACCCGGACTACGAGCGTCAGGTGCTGCCGGATGAGCTGTATGTGCCGAAGATCTACTGAGGCCTGACCGGCACGGAAAAGGGGCGCCGCGGCGCCCCCTTTGGTGTTTGCCCGGCGGGGATAAGGGATCAGAACAGGAAGTCGCCGGAGCTGAGGTCCTGTTCCGTGATGCCAGTCAGCAGCATGCTGTCGCCGTTGCCGTCTGTGATCAGCAGCCCGTTTGCGGTCTGGCTGGTGTGATTGGTCATCAGGTCGCTGAAGCTGGTGATGCCATCGGCCGGCCGGAGGTTGATGCGCTCGCCAGAAATGCTGGGGTCAAAGTCGGCAACCGTGTCGTCGCCGGAAGAAAACACAAAGAGGTCTCCGCCGCCGCCACCTGTCAGGAGGTCATTGTCGTTGCCGCCGTTCAGCGTATCGTTCGCAGCGCCGCCCCACAGCTTGTCGTTTCCGTTGCCGCCGTGAAGCGTGTCTCTGCCATTGCCGCCCCAAAGCCGGTCAAACCCGCCGTTGCCCAGGAGGCGGTCATTGCCGCTGTAGCCGTAAACCTTGTCATTACCGCCGTCGCCGCTAAGGTCGTCGTTTCCGTTGCCGCCGTCCAGGGTGTCCGAGTGCGCGCCTCCCCGCAGCGTGTCGGCTCCGTCACCGCCTGACAGCGTGTCACTGCCGTCGTTGCCGTTGATGATGTCGCCTCCTGAGCTGCCCGTCAGCTGGTCGTCGCCCGCCAGGCCGCTGAGGGTGCCGGCGCTGGAGAGAACAAGGACATCATTGCCGCTGGTGGGCTGGCTGCCGCCGCCGGAGCCGGTGTCGAGCTGCAGCTGCGCGCTGGTCTTGGCGAAATTCTGGGTCACCATAACTGCGTCCCAGCCGTCAAAGTTGCCCTGTTCGATCCCGATGCCGATGACCTCGACGTTGGCGTTCAGGATATTGGCGCGGTGGCCGGGGCTGTTCATCAGCGCGTTGTGCAGGTCGATGACGTCATCGGCGAGGCCGGGGGCGCCGCGTTCGCTTTGCCAGGCGATGTTTTCCGCCCAGGTCCAGCTGCCGGAAAAGACAAATCCTGCGTCCTCCATCCGGTCGCCTGCGCTGGAGCCGCCTGCGCCGGTGTGGGAAAACACATCCTGCTGCAGCATCCAATCGCTGTGATCCTCGGCGGATTCATTGAGGCGCAGCTCCAGCTGAACCGGATTGAGCCCGCGCGATGTGCGCTCCGCGTTGATCAGATCGAGCATCTGACGCTCGAGATCGCTTGCCTGTGACATTGTAAACTGCTCCGTGAGTGAGCCGGCTGTGCGGCGGTGCCCTGATCCGTTAACGAATTTTCAGGGCGTAAAAAGGGCAGCAATGTGCAGGCGGCGCTTAACGGCAAAGCTCTGCCCGAAGTGCGGTTATGGTACGCGGATTCCTGCGTATCCGGCCTGAAACCCCGCCTGCAGCGCGGTTGCGGGTGCCGCGGCGGCCGGAGGCCGGCTGGCGGGTGAGGGGCAGTATCCGGGATTCGGGGGGGGCGCCAGAGAGGTCCAGGGCAGCGGCGGTGAACGGGGAGGGCAAACGAACCGGACGCTGCCGGGGGGAAATGGCAGCGTCCGGAAAAAATGGAAACCCTGAAAGATGAGCCTTGTTTGCAGGGACCAAGACTGGCGCCGGTTACAAGGGGGAAGCGCCGCTTGCCCAGGGTTTCGGAGAACCGGGTGTTCCAATCCCGGCCGGCGGGGCAATGGTTAGGGAAACGCAACTGATCTGCCCTGCCGTGAATCTGTGTATAGCAGAAGGTGGCAGAGAAATACACCCTAAAGATGTATTTGTGGTCAATTTGACATTTTTACGTGTGCCGTTCGAGGGAGCCCGGCACGGCGCGGTGCGCGATCAGCCGAAAGAGGTGCCACAAATGACAAACCCCCGGGCAGGGCCGCGGGGGTTGTCTGATCTTTTAGCGGCGGATCCAGGGACCTGCCATAGTGCTGTCCAAAGCTGGAGAGCGGGGCCGGCTTACAGCAGACCTTCGCGCTGGGCTTTCTTGCGTGCCAGTTTACGGGCACGGCGGATCGCTTCAGCTTTCTCGCGCGCTTTTTTCTCGGACGGCTTCTCGAAATGTTGCTTGAGCTTCATTTCACGGAAGACGCCTTCACGCTGCAGCTTTTTCTTCAGGGCACGAAGCGCCTGATCGACGTTGTTGTCGCGAACACTAACCTGCATGTGGTTTTCACCACCTTTCTAAGTTGAGTTGCAAGGATTTGCAGGAGGTGGCCGTATAGCAAAGCGCGCATATTTTGTCTAGTAGGGTATCAGGACGCTGCCAGCGGGAGGCTGAGATGACCAAGGACCACGATCACGCACCGGACGGTATCAAGGATAAACTGCTGGATGCGGCGCTGAATCATGTGCCGTTTGACGGCTGGTCGGAGGTGACGTTCCGCGCCGCCTGCCAGGATGCGGATGTGCCGGAGGTGCTGGCCCATGCGGTCTGCCCGCGCGGCGGTGTCGACCTGGCGCTGGCGTTTCACGCCCGCGGCGATTCGCGGATGCTGGAGCGGCTTGAGGCCGAGGACCTGTCGGGGATGCGGTTCCGCGACAAGGTGGCGGCAGCGGTGCGGTTCCGGCTGGAAGCGGTCGAGGACAAGGAGGCGGTGCGCCGGGGCACCACGCTGCTGGCGCTGCCGCAATATGCCGGCGACGGCGTCAAGGCGATCTGGACCACCTGCGACCTGATCTGGGACACACTGGGCGACGGGTCGGACGATCTGAACTGGTACACCAAGCGCGCGACGCTGGCAGGTGTCTATTCCGCCACCGTACTGTTCTGGCTGGGCGATGACAGCCTGGAGCATCAGGCGACCTGGGATTTTCTCGACCGGCGCATCGATAACGTGATGAACTTCGAAAAGCTGAAGGCCGGTCTGCAGAAGAACCCTCTGTTGAAACCGCTTCTGGTAGGGCCGAACTGGCTGGCCGAGCAGATCAAGCCGCCGAAGGGGCGCGATGATCTGCCGGGGTCGGTTGATCCGCGGCGCTGAGGGGGCAGGCACGAGGGCGGATGCCTGTCTGCTGGCGGCACCAGGCTTGCCGTCGACCAAAACGCACATGCGTGCATCTTGCTGCGGATGGCGGGATAGAGCCCGGAGCGGCGAATGCTGCGAAGGCTTTAGGCGGCTGCTATGGGGGCATATCCGGCGACTGCGGATGAACGTTCGTGCCGTGAGGTGCAGCTGAAGCCGTGCCTGCCGGAAGCAGGCACGCCGCAGAGGCTTAAGAAATCCGCGTGTTACTCAGTTCCGCCGGTCAAATCCTGCGCAAGCATCAGCGCATTGCCGTCGAGGTCGTAGAAAGTCGCGGTTTTGACCATGCCCTCGACGACATCCGTCTCGCCATCAAATTTGACGTTGGCCTGCTCCAGTTTCTGCCGGGCAGAATCCAGATCAGCGATCCCAAAGACTGGCACGCAGTTGCCGGGTGCTGGCTTGGTGTGCTCGCCAAGGCCGATAGCAACACCGGGCGTGTTCGTCCGAAGCTCGGACCAGCCCGCCTCATCAGCATGATAAAGCAACTCAAATCCCAGCATGGTTTCGTACCAGTTTGCGCTCGCGTGGCGATCCTTGACTGACATTGCAATGGTGATGGTTTGGTCGACTGCAATCAGTGACATGGGCTTTCCTTATGACTAAAAATATACTAACTATACTTTATGGACATTGGAGCACTTGTCAACATCACGTCGAAGGCTTGGGCGATGCCTATACTCTCGTGCCTGCATTCGGGCATTGCCGGACGGCAAGCGCCCCTGCTGGCCGCGACGGGAGCAGGCAGGACCGCCTTTGCGCAAAGCATGGATCACCTGATCGAAATCGGATTGATTGAGCGAAACCCTGGGTATGGTCATCCGCTGCGCCCGGAATTCCGCCTTACGCAGCCGGGGATTGCGGCGGCGGCCATTGCCCATAAAATTCACGGTGTTTCGAAAAAGGAAGATCAGCCTTTGCTGCGCCGCTCATGGACTTTGCCGGTTCTGACATCGCTCCACACACCAAGCCAATTCAGCGGCATCAAGCGAACCCTGCCGGCGATAACAGACCGGGCGTTGTCGCAATCATTGAAATCCATGGAGGCAAGGAATTGGGTGTGCCGCAGCGTGGACAGTGCCGCCCGCCCGCCGAGGTCCATTTATTGTGCGGTGAACACTGGCGGCCGGATCAGCAGGCTTATTGCACCTGAAATTAGCTTCAATTTATAGAAACGGTTGTTGGTTGAAAGATGGCGGCAGTCAGGAAAGTCCGCACCGCTGCTCCAGTACCGGCCGAAGTTCTGTGTCAGCATTTGTAATGCCGCTCTGACAGATGCCTGCTGCCAGCGCGGCCACTCCGCATTCCGCCCCAACTGCGGCGCCTTTGCTGTTTGCGCTCACTCTGCCGGATGCTAGGCAGAGGGCAAGGATCAGGAGGATATCAGCCGATGACAGAGATGATGCGCGCGGTGGAGATCACCAAACCCGGGGGGCCGGAGGTGCTGAAGATGTGCGAGCGCCCGGTGCCGCAGCCGGGCCATGGCGAGGTGGTGATCAAGGTGGCCTATGCCGGGGTGAACCGTCCCGATGCGCTGCAGCGCGCAGGTGCCTATGATCCGCCCAAGGGCGCCAGCGATCTGCCGGGGCTGGAAGCCTCGGGCGAAGTTGTGGCCGTGGGCGCAGGCGTCAGCGGCATCGCGGCAGGCGATCAGGTCTGCGCGCTGCTGCCGGGCGGGGGTTATGCGGAATATGTGGCAACGCCGGCGGTGCATTGCCTGTCAGTCCCGGCGGGCATGGACCTGAAACAGGCGGCGTGTTTGCCGGAGACCTTCTTTACCGTCTGGTCCAATGTCTTCACCCGCGGCGGGCTGAAGGCCGGGGAGCGGTTCCTGGTGCATGGCGGTTCATCCGGAATCGGCACCGCCGCGATCCAGTTGGCCAAGGCGTTCGGGGCGCGGGTGTTTGCGACTGCGGGATCGGATGAGAAATGCCGGGCCTGTCTGGACCTGGGTGCGGAGCGGGCGATCAACTACCGCAACGAGGATTTCGTCAAGGTGCTGCGCGACGAGGGCGGCGCCGATTTGGTGCTGGACATGGTAGGCGGCGACTACATCCCGCGCAACGTCAAGGCGATGGCCGAAGACGGGCGGCTGGTGCAGATCGCCTTTCTGCAAGGCCCCAAGGTGGAGCTGAACTTTGCCTTGATGATGGTGAAACGGCTGACCCTGACCGGCTCCACCCTGCGTCCGCAAAGCGATCTGGCCAAGGCGCAGATTGCCCGGGATCTGCGCGAGGCGGTCTGGCCGCTGTTGGAGGCAGGCAAGGTGGCACCGGTTATGGACAGCGAATTTGCGCTGGAGGACGCAGGTGCGGCCCATGCCCGGATGGAAAGCTCCGGCCATATCGGCAAAATCGTTCTGAAGGTGGGCTGACGGTCTCAGGCCGTCACAGAAAAGGGCCGGCGGATGAGCCGGCCCTTGTTTATCTGCAGGTGTTCACTCCACCGCGCGGCGGTACAAATGCCAGGTCGCATGCCCCAGCACCGGCACCACGATGATCAGCCCGGCCAGGAAGGGGATTGATCCGACGATCAGCGACACGCCGACAATCACGCCCCAGGCCATGCAGACCATCGGGTTCTTGCGCAGGACCTTGATGGAGGTTGCCACCGCCACTGGCAGGCCGACGTGGCGGTCCATCAGGAGCGGGAAGGACACCAGGCTCATCGCCAGGGCGGCAAAGGCAAAGACCGCGCCCAAGATGCCGCCGCTGATTGACATGATCCAGCCCTCGCGGGTGGTCAGCACGTCGCCGATGAAGCCCATGACGGAGGCCGGCGGCTCCGGCCCCAGGGTGCGGCTGTAGATCATGTCTGCCGCCACCAGCCAGATGATGAACAGCGCCGCCAGATAGAGGCCCAGCACCAGGATGGCGCCAAAGGAGGGCGAGCGGATCACCGCAAAGGCATCCATCCAGCGGGTCTCCATCCCGGCCTCGCGGCGCGAGGACATCTCATAAAGCCCGACCGCCGCCACGGGGCCAAGGATGGCAAAGCCCATGATCATCGGCACAATGAGCGGCAGGAGGTTCATCGACAGGCTCATCACAATGAGGGCGATGCCGATGATGGGATAGAACAGCACCAGGAACATCGCGTCCGAGCGGCAGGCGGCGAAATCCTCCAGTCCGGCGGCCAGCGAATGGATGATGTCATCCATGCTGAGCTTGCGCGCCTCGGGCATCGCCCGGGCGCCAGTGCTGCGCATCTCACCGACCGTTTGGCCAACGTGGTGGGAGGTGGTCTCTGCACCCTGCAGAAGCCAGCTGAGCGGGTTACCGATTGTTTTTGCCATGCGCATCCTCCTTCTCGCTGACCAAAACGGAGTGCCGTTCAGGCAGGGCCGGGCGCGGCACAAGGGTAATTGTAGCACGAAACGCGGCGATTTCCGCTTCACAGGCTAATTACTGCCGGTAAAATTGTCTTGGATCAGTTCAATGCGCCAAGACGGGCGAGAACCTCGTCAATTGCATCCACTTCGGTTTCGCAAAGCAGCTTGGTGACCTGTGTGCCATGACCCCCGAAAAACGTCTGGACATAGTGGCCGCGCCAGCCCGTTCCGGAGCATCTTTTCAGAAACAGCTGGTCGTTGCCGCTGTAGTTGATGTGGTGGCGCCCCAAGGAAAACTCACGGTAGTTTGAATTGAACTCCGCCACCCCGGCAAAGGGCGAGAAGCCTTCGAACCCCTGAGCCAGAAATGGATCCTCAAAATACACGGCCTCGCGGTTTTCTTCTCTGAATAAGACCTCCAGGCGGCCGGAGTGGTCCAGCACGTATTCAAAGATCAGGGAAGCGTCTGCGGGAAATGTGCTGCTGTGCCTGGCCGGCAGGCCGGTTTGGGAGCCATTCAGGGCGGCATTGCGGCTGCCGGCTGCGAGACAGGATATGCGGCCTGCGATCAGGCCGTCCTGCGCAAAGGATGGCGCTGCAGCAACTGTCAGCAGAAGCGCAAAGAGGAGCCGCATGGTCATTTCTCCTGCGGCACATTCTAGCAAGCTGGCGCCAGTATGTCACCGGTCCGCCGAAGGCAGCAGGCGGTCTCAGCGCACAGGCGCAAAGCGGGCGTTCTTCAGTGTGCAGTCCCTGATCACGTCCCGCCCGCAGGGCACCGGCTCCAGTGCCTTGGACAGGCAGATGCGGGCCTCCTGGATTGCGCCGTCGCGGCAGGTGATGGTCAGGCTGTCGCGGCTGAGGTCCGGATTTTCCTGCAGAAAGGCCTGCTCCACAACGGCGGCGGGCAGGGTCACGGGCTTCTCGAGCCTGCGGAAGGCGGCGGGGCGGGTGACGCGCCCGTAGACCGCGCGCATCGCGGCGTAGTAGTCCCGCGCACTGAGGCCGGAGCAGGTGCCGTGCTTCTTCCACTGGTGCCAGGCGAGCCCTGGGCTGCCCATGATGTCCGCCATGTCCCGGCTCATCGCGCGGCTCGGCGGGGCCTCTGCCGTGCGGCAGTAGCTGGGCCAGCCGCGGTGGTACTGGGGCCAGAGGCCATGCAGGGTCCAGCCATGGTCGTGACGGGCATCGCATTGGTCCGCATTGCGCGCGTCGCCTTCCTGCGCGCACCAGTTCGGCGACCAGCTGAGCGACAGCACGTAATAGTCGAAGTCGCCCGCAGGTTCGCCGTCCGCCGCCGTAAGCACCGGCAGCAGGGTCAGAACAGCCGCAAAAACACCTGTGAACAACTTGCGCATTGGCCTCTTTCCTTATGCATCGATGCCGACTATATAGAGCGGAAGTTCCCCGACAACGGAAACCTGCCCCGGATCGCCGGGGACGCCATTTCAGGCGGCGGGAGAGATGTATCCGGGGATCAAAGGTGTTTTAAGGAGATGAGCACATGGCAAAACCGTTGATGGCCAAGGCAACCGCCGTGTGGCTGGTGGACAATACCACGATCAGCTTCAAGCAAATCGCGGATTTCGTGGGCATGCACGAGCTGGAAATCCAGGGCATCGCCGATGGCGAAGTGGCGGTGGGCGTCAAAGGGTTCGACCCGATGGCAAACAACCAGCTGACCCAGGAAGAGATCGACAAGGCGCAGGCCAATCCGCTGCACAAGCTGAAACTCAAGTTCAACCCGGCCGCGGCCGGCGAGGAAAAGCGCCGCGGCCCGCGCTACACCCCGCTGTCCAAGCGCCAGGACCGTCCGAACTCGATCCTGTGGCTGGTCAAGTTCCACCCGGAACTCAGCGACGGCCAGATCGCCAAGCTGGTGGGCACCACCAAGCCGACCATTCAGTCGATCCGCGAGCGCACCCACTGGAACATCGCCAACATGCAGCCGATCGACCCGGTGGCGCTGGGCCTGTGCAAACAGTCCGAGCTGGACTCTGCCGTGCAGAAGGCTGCGGCCAAGAAGGCAGCCGAAGGCGGCGTGATGAGCGACGACGAGCGCCGTAAACTGGTGTCGACCGAGCAGTCGCTGGAGATGGACGCCGAGCCGAAGATCCCGACCGCGATCGAGGGTCTTGAAACCTTCACCCTGGGCGGCGGCCTGAATGACGACGAGGAAGAGAAGAAGGAAGAGGACGTCCTGGACGCCGACAGCTTCTTCAACCTGCCCGCGGGCGGCGACGACGAGGACGACGACGAGGACAGCCGCTTCTGATCCGGACCTGTCCGTCCTAGGCCGGCCAGCCTGTCCGGCAACTGAATAATCTGTAAAAAGCCGCAGATCCGATGCTCCGGATTTGCGGCTTTTTCTGTTAGAATTGAGTCTCAATCATACAAGATGTTGACTGCGCACGGGTTGATCGCGCAGCATGATGTTGCGGCGCAGCCATGTTCCAGGCTGCCTGTTGAATTGAGCACTGCAGAGGAAGCCTTTGGGTATAAGGGGGCGGCTCCGCGGCGCGGACGGACAGTGTTTTGTGAGTGTGCCAGGGGTCCGGACCCGGGAGGGGCGGCCCGTGCGGGATGGCAGGAGTATTGGTTATGGACGCATCCGGGGGTGCGGCGCTTGGGGTAGGCAGCCGCTTGGATCTGGAAGAACTGGCGGGCGCAAGCGGCGCCGGGTTCTGCCAGGCATTTGCAGATCAGATGGCGCAGGGTTTCGGCGCGGATCTGGTCACAGTCAGCGCATTGCGGATCCGCCTGGGCGAGCACCTGAAGGTGGTGGCCAGCTGGTTCGACGGGATGCAGCTGGGGGATTTCGAATATGACGCGCGCGGCGCGCCTTGCCGGGACGTGGTGCGGCGCGCCGCGCTGCAGGTGTTCCCGGACCGGGTGCAGCAGCTGTATCCGGAAGACGCGATGTTCATCGAGGAAAACATCAACGGTTACGCAGGAGTGCCCCTGCTGGATGCCGCGGGCGCAGTCGTTGGCCTGGTGCAGGCGGCCTGGCGGCAGCCGCCAGGGGCCGCGCTGATGGCAGAGGCCGCGGCTGCCATGCAGCGGTTTGCCCCGCGGCTGGGGGCGGAGCTGGCCGGGATGCAGGAGACTGCGGCCCTCGCGGCGCTGGCCCGGGGGGCGGGGGCTGGCAGCCTGTCGCCCCAGGCGGCGCTGCGGCAGCTGGCGGTTCAGATGCAGCGCGCCTTCCGGGTGCGCAAGGCTTTCATCGCTGAATGCACGGCTGACAGCCCTGGCACCTTCCGGGTTCTGGCTTGCTGTGACGGCGGGAAGGCCGCCACGGGCGGCGGGGAGGAGGGGCTGATGGCGTATGAAGGCGCCCCCTGCGCGTTCTTGCAGGAGGGCGAGCCCTTCCTGGTGCCGAAAGGCCTGCAAGAGATGTTTCCGGCCCAGGAAGGGTTCCGGGCGCAGGGGCTGGAATCGTATTTCGGAATGCCGCTGCGCGATGAAGGCGGGCAGCTGATTGGCCATTTTGCGCTGCTGCACGACGGCGAAATGGCCGCAGGCATTCAGAACAGCCGCTTGATCGGCGTGTGCGCCGAGCGGGCCGCGCAGGAGTTGTGCCGCCGCAGGGCGGAGCGGCGGCGGCGGCAGGCGGAACAGGCGCTGCTGCTGCGGCGCAAGGCCGAAAGCCTGGGGCTGCTGGCGGGCACCATCGCGCATGAGTTCAACAATCTGCTGGCCGGGATGCAGGGCCGCAGCGAGCTGGCGCTGGCACATCTGGAGATGACGCATCCGGCAGCGGCGGATGTGCAGGCGGTGAAGGCAGGGCTGCAGGATTCGGCCCGGCTGATGCGGCAGCTGCTGGGCTATGCAAGGGGCGGCGGCCCCCCGCAGCCGGAGGCCTGCGATCTGAACAGGATCGTCCGCGAGACGCTGACGCTGGTGCCGCCAGAGTGCAAGCTGGGCAAGGCGGTGGTGCTGGACCTGGAGGCGGGGGAACTGACCGCCCGGATGGATCCGGCCCAGGCGGGGCAGCTGCTGATGCAGGCGGTGCTGAATGCAGTGGAGGCGATCGGGCCGGGGGCCGGCACGGTGACGGTCTCCACCCGGCGCAGCTGCCTGGGCACGGCAGAGCGGCGGCGGCTGCTGGCGGGGCGCAGGATGCCGGCGGGCCCCTGCGCGATGCTGGAGGTGCGCGACACCGGCGGCGGCATGGGGCGGGACACGGTGGCGCGGATTTTCGATCCGTTCTTTACCACCAAGCCCGGCGGCCGAGGCCTGGGGCTGGCGGCGGCGATGGGCATCATCAGCAGCCACCGGGGCGGGCTGGCTGTGGACAGCCGGGAGGGCGGCGGCAGCACCTTCCGTTTCTATTTCCCGGCCTGCGACGCGGCGGCGGTTCAGGCCGCCGGACCTGCCGCGGCGCCAGAGCCGCGCAAAGGGCAGGCGCGCCGTATTCTGGTGGTGGATGACGAGGACACCGTGCGCCGTGCTGTCGCAGGATTGCTGAAGCTGCGCGGCTGTGAGGTTGCAAAGGCCGATGGCTATGACACGGCGCTGGCGCTGCTGCAGTCACAGGGGCCTTTTGACGGTGCGGTGATTGACATGAGCATGCCGGGGCGCGGCGGCTGGGAAACATTGTCCCGGCTGCGGCAAATTCAGCCCGGGCTGAACGCGGTGATGATGAGCGGCTTTGCTTTCAGCGCCGCGCAAGCGGGTTTTCCGGAACTGGACGGGGTTCAGGTGCTGGACAAGCCGTTCACCAAGGAAAAGCTATATAAGGCGCTGTTCCGGTAGAGGCAGCCCGCAGGCCGGGGCGCGCCCGCGCCTGCAGGTGCCCCTGCGGGCCCCTTGGCAGCCTTGGGCGTGGCGCCGCGCTGATGCGCGGCGCGGCGGCAGCTAGGCGCCGGGCGCCTGTTCCAGCAGCCAGGCCCGGACCCGTTCGATCCGGCTGGTGCCCGCTTTGGCCTGCGGTGTCAGCAGGTAATAGGCGCTGGCGGGCGTGCAGCGGTGCGGGTGGGCCAGGACCAGGCTGCCCTCCACCAGCTCGCGGCGGACCAGAAGCTCCGGCAGGATCGCCACCCCGTGGCCGTATTTCACGGCGTCGATCAGCATCTCGAACTGGCTGAACAGGGGGCCGGTGGGGCGGGCGGGCAGTGCCTGGCCCAGATCCTCGAACCAGATCTGCCAGCTGAGCGGGCGGGTGGTGTGCTGCAGCGCCGGGTGGTCCAGCAGGCGGGCAGCGTCCTGCAGCGGGGCTTCCAGCAGGCCGGGTGCCGCCACTGCCACCAGGGTTTCCGGCATCAGCAGATCGGCGCGGAAGCCGGGCCAGGGCGGATCGCCCTGAACGATGGCCAGATCCACCAGGCTGGCATCCACCTGGGCATTGTCCAGATAGGTGATGGTGTTGACCGTCAGCCGCGGCTGCGCCTGCGCCAGCCGGGCCAGATGCGGCATCAGCCAGCGGCTGCCCAGCGTCGGATAGGTGCCGATGTTGAGCGCGCCATAAGGGTTGTCGCGGGTGCGCAGCCGGTAGAACGTGGCTTCCAGCGCTTCCAGCTGCGGCGCCAGCTCCTGCAGCAGCATCTGGCCTGCGCCGGTCAGATGCACCCGCTGGCGTTCGCGCTTGAACAGGGTCTGGCCGGTCTGTGCCTCCAGCCCCTGGATCTGGCGGCTGAAGGCGCTTTGCGACAGGTTCATGGCGCGGGCGCCCTGGGCAAAGCTGCCAGAGCGAGCGGCGGCCTCGAAACACAAGAGGGCGGAGATGGGCGGGATCTTGCGGCGCATGGGGTCACCCTGCCAGGTGTTGCAGTTTTTGCAAGAAGGATTGCGGAAAGGCTGCTTTTGGGAGTGGATTTAGTCTGCAATGCTGGCGCCAGATGCAACACCATAAAATGCGAACAGAACGAAACTGGGAGCGCGCAGCATGACATTTGTACCGCAGATCAAGGACGCCGATGTGCAGGCCGTCACCCGGGCCATGCAGACCATGCCCGATTCCGCCTCGGTGGCGGAGTTTGTGCCGGGGCCGGGCATCCAGCGGCTGGAGCTGAAGTTTGACATCCAACTGCTGCAGGAGGCGCTGGAGGAGTGTTTGCGCCGCGAGGATTTCATGGGCGGCATGCAGGATCAGGGTTTTGCCGCGCTGCCGCTAACGCAGCGCCCCGGACAGACGGAATGGACCGCCAATGACCTGTCGGGCCGCTACTGGCTGCGCGCCGACGGCCGCTATGTCGAGGAGCCGCGAGAGGATCTGGTGCCGGAGGTGGAGTTCTGCGAGTTCAATCCGAAGTTTGCAGGCACCTATTTCGAGCATGTGCATAGCGAGCTGGCCAAGCGCTTCCCGATCGGGCGCACGCGGGTTCTTTCCAAGGGGCTTTACAACTGCAATTCCTGGCACCGCGACCCGGAGCCGCGGCTGCATATCCCGGTGCTTTCCAATCCCGGATCATTGTTTATCGTGAATCATCACGTCACCCACTTGCCAGCGGACGGCTCTGTCTATTTCACTGACACCCGCGGATACCATACCGCATTGAACGGAGGAGAAACCCGGCGCGTCCACATCGTGGCGGCGCTGGCCTATGAACAGGTGACGGAATGAACCAATACGCCGGCATGGCGCGGGCAGGGGGCAACGCGGCCCTTTGCGATCTGCGCAGCGATACGGTGACGCGGCCCGATGCGGGCATGCTGCAGGCAATGGCCGCGGCTGAGCTGGGCGATGATGTCTATGGCGAAGACCGTTCGGTGAACCGTCTGGAGGCCGTTCTGGCTGAGCGCCTGGGCAAGGAGGCCGCGCTGTTTGTGCCCACCGGCACGATGAGCAATTTTGCCGCCATGCTGGCGCATTGCCAGCGCGGCGAGGAAGTGATCTGCGGCAAGGGCTACCATGTGAATGCCTATGAGGCGGCCGGCGCCTCGGTTCTGGGCGGCATCGCACTGTGCCCTCTGCCGGTGCGCGCGGACGGGGCGCTGGACCCGGCTGAGATAAGGGCCGCGGTAAAGGAGGATGATCCGCATTTCCCCGTCAGCCGCTTGGTGTCGCTGGAAAACACCCACAACGGGCTGGCTGTACCGCTGGCGGATATGTCTGCAGCGGCAGAGGCCGGCCGGGCTGCCGGGCTGTCCGTGCATCTGGACGGGGCACGGTTCTTTAACGCGATCACCGCGCTGGGGTGCGCGGAAACGGAACTGGCCGGGCTGACGGACACGGTGTCGGTCTGCCTGTCCAAGGGATTGGGCACGCCGGCGGGATCAGTGCTGGTCGGGCCTGCGGACCTGATCGCCAAGGCCCGGCGCTGGCGCAAGATGCTGGGCGGCGGCATGCGCCAGGCGGGGGTGCTGGCGGCCGCCGGTCTATATGCTTTGGAGCATAACGCGGGGCGGCTGGCGGAAGACCACGCGCGCGCGGCGGACCTGGCCGGAGAGCTGCGGGGCTTGGGCGCGGGAGACGTGTCTCAGGCCACAAACATGGTGTTCTTCACGCCCGCTGGCGGGCGCAATGACGACCTGCGGGCGCATTTGGCGGCGGAGGGCGTGGTGATCGGCGGCGGCGGCTCCGGTGCGATCCGCATGGTGCTGCACAAGGACGTCGATGACGGCGCGCTGGGACGCGCGGTGCAGGGGCTGCGGCGTTTCTACGGCTAGCCGCGGGAGCCGGAAAATTCGAATTTTCCGGCCAAAACTCTGCCCAAGAGTTTTCTGCGCCCGGCCGCGGCGTCAGATTTCCTTGCGCGCCTGCATTGCGGCGGAAATGGTGCCGTCGTCGAGGTAGTCCAGTTCGCCGCCGATCGGCACGCCCTGCGCCAGCGAGGTGAGCTTCACTTGCCCCTGAAGCTGGTCGGCGATGTAATGCGCCGTGGTCTGGCCGTCGATGGTGGCATTGAGGGCCAGGATCACCTCGCGGACGCCTTCGGTGGCGACCCGGTCGACCAGCCGCGGGATGCGCAGATCCTCCGGCCCAACCGCGTCCAGCGCTGACAAGGTGCCGCCCAGCACGTGATAGCGGCCCTTGAACACGCCGGACCGCTCCATCGCCCAGAGGTCGGCCACATCCTCGACCACGCACAGCTCGCCGTTGCCGCGCACCTCGTCGGTGCAGATCGGGCAGATCTCGCTGGTGCCGACATTGCCGCAGTTGAGGCATTCGCGGGCGGTCGCGGCCACCTCGCCCATCACGTCGGCCAGCGGCGTCAGCAGCAGCGCCCGCTTGCGGATCAGATGCAGCACCGCGCGGCGCGCCGAGCGCGGTCCCAGCCCCGGCAGCTTGGCCATCAGGTCAATCAGGTCTTCGATGCCGGTGGTGGAGTTTTTGATCATGCCTTGGGCCCTTTGCTTCCCAGCCATATAGGCTGATCGGGACAGGTAAGCGCAAGGGCAGGGCGGCAAAATGTTCGGGGTTTGTTTTTCTGGCGCGCGGCGCTATGCCTTGCCTGGAATGGCGGAGGGTTCGGGATGGGCGGCAGCATGGAACGGGAAGCAGGAATATCTCCCCAGTTGCGTTTTGCCCGGCTGACGGAGGTTCCGCCGCAGGAGATTGCCCGCCACATGTCAGACCCGCGGATGGCGGAGCATATGCCGTTGCTGACAGGGGCCTGGGATGAGGAGGCGGCCAAGGATTTTGTGGCGGCCAAGGAGGCCTTCTGGCAGCGCGACGGGCTGGGCCATTGGGCGTTTTTGCGCGGTGAGGAGTACCTCGGCTGGGGCGGGTTCCAGAAAGAAGGCGCGGAGTGGGATTTCGGACTGGTGCTGCGGGCGGACTGCTTTGGCCTTGGCCCTGCCATCGCCCGCAAGGCGCTGGCGTTTGCCTGCGCGGACGCGCGAATTCCCTTTGTCACCTTTCTGCTGCCGCCGACACGGCGGCATCTGCGCCCGCTGATGCGGCTTGGGGCGGAACAGACCGGGAAAGTGCACTACGAGGGAAAGCGGTTCCTCAAGTTCCGGCTGGAGACGGGCTGAGGCGAGGCAAAGAATAAGGCGGCTCCAGACGGGCCGCCTTTTTGCATTCAGCTTGCCGGTTCTTAGAACGGCAGCTTGATGTCCTTGGGCAGACCCATGCTTTCGGTCAGCTTGGCCATCTCGTCCTGCGCCTTCTCTGCGGCCTTGGCCTGGGCGTCCTTGATGGCGGCCAGGATCAGGTCCTCGACCACTTCCTTGTCGTCGCCGTTGAAGATCGACGGGTCGATATCCAGCGCTTTCAGGTCGCCCTTGGCAGACGCGGTTGCCTTGACCAGGCCTGCGCCGGCCTCGCCGGTCACCATGACGTTGTGCAGGTCTTCCTGCATCTGCGCCATCTTGGTCTGCAGTTCCTGTGCCGATTTCATCATCTTGGCCATGTCGCCAAGACCGCCGAGGCCTTTGAGCATCTGTCTTCTCCTAAGTGCGGGGGCGCAGGGCGCCGTAAGTCATCCCGGCACATATCGCAATTGCAAGCGCGATGAACAAGTGGGGGGAGGCCGTGCAGTCTTCGATTATGCCCAAGGCCTTCTTATCATCAAAGAAAAGTTCATGGTTATCCACGGCAATCAGCAGCGCCAGCAGGCCCCAAAGTGCGCCGGCGATTACAAACGGCGCGCGCCATTTGCTGTAGAGCGCGAATCCGGCAAGTGCGAAGAGGACCAGCACAACAGGTTTGGACGACAACCGCAGAAGCAAATCCCACGCGCTTTTATGTGCTTCGCCTGTGTCAAAGCAAGTGGTTGCGAAGGCGGCTGCCGGCAAGCTGAGCAAGAGGGCCGTCAGGCCCGCCGTCACCCGTCCTCGAAGGGATCCCATTCGTCTTCCACTTCGGGCAGGGCCTCGGCGGCGACTTCGGCAGCCAGTTCCTCAGGCGTGCGGATGCGGGTGATCTTGGCTTTGGGGAAGCTCTCCAGCACGGCCTGCACCAGCGGATGCGCAGTCGCTTTCTCACGCAGGGCATTCTCGGCGGCGTCGCGGACCTCGGCAATTGTCGCGGCATCGCCGTCCGGCGCGATGGAGACCACCCAGCGGGCACCGGTCCAGTTCTGCAGCGCCGAGCCGAGCCGGGCGGCCAGATCGCGCGGCGCCTGGGCCGAGGGGGTGAATTCGATCCGCCCCGGCTGGTAGGAAACCAGCCGCACGCCGGTTTCGACCTCAACCAGCAGTTTCACATCGCGGTTGGTGCGGATCAGTTCGACCGCATGTTCGAATGACGGATAGCGGGCGAGGGCCGAGCTGACCTGCGGCGCCAGTGCTGTCACCGTGCCGCCGCCGCCATGGGCCACAGGTGAGCCGCCGGGCGCGCCGCCTGCCGGGCCGCTTTGCGGTGCAGCACCGCCAAGCGCCTGGGCGCCCATGCCCTGCATCTGCATGCCGCCGCCGGGGCCGCCCGGGCCGGGGGGCGGCGGGGGCGTGTCCTGCAGCTTGCGGATCAACTCCTCAGGCGAGGGCAGGTCGGCCACATGGGTCAGGCGGATCACCGCCATTTCCGCGGCCATCATCGCGTTCGGCGCGGCGGCCACTTCCTCCAGCGCTTTCAGAAGCATCTGCCACATCCGGGTCAGCACCCGCATCGCCAGCGCATCCGCCATCGCCTTGCCGCGGGCGCGTTCATCGGGGCTGACGGTGGGGTCTTCGGCGGCATCAGGCGTGATCTTCACCACTGAGACCCAATGGGTGATCTCCGCCAGATCGCGCAGCACCGCCAGCGGGTCGGCGCCCTCGGCGTACTGGCCGCTGAGTTCGGTCAAGGCCGCCGCCGCATCGCCGCGCAGGATCATGTCCATCAGGTCCAGCACCCGTCCCCGGTCGGCAAGGCCCAGCATGGCGCGGACCTGATCGGCGGTGGTCTCACCTGCGCCGTGTGAAATCGCCTGATCCAAGAGCGAGGTTGCATCGCGGGCAGAGCCCTCGGCGGCGCGGGTGATCAGCGCCAGCGCGTCCTCGGCAATTTCCGCGCCCTCGGCAGTGGCGATCTTGCGCAGCAGGGCAATCATCACCTCCGGCTCGATCCGGCGCAGGTCGAAGCGCTGGCAGCGCGACAGAACCGTCACCGGCACCTTGCGGATCTCGGTGGTGGCGAAGATGAACTTCACATGCGCAGGCGGCTCCTCCAGCGTCTTCAGCAGCGCGTTGAAGGCGGAGGTCGACAGCATGTGAACTTCGTCGATGATGTAGATCTTGTAGCGGGCCGAAGCCGCACGGTACTGCACCGAGTCGATGATTTCGCGGATGTCGTTGACGCCGGTGCGCGAGGCCGCGTCCATCTCCATCACATCCACATGGCGGCCTTCCATGATCGCGGTGCAATGCTCGCATTTGCCGCAGGGATCAGTGGTGGGGCCGCCCTGGCCGTCCTCGCCGATGCAGTTCATGCCCTTGGCAATGATCCGCGCAGTGGTGGTTTTCCCGGTGCCGCGGATGCCGGTCATGATAAAGGCCTGGGCGATCCGGTCGGCGGCAAAGGCGTTCTTCAGCGTCCGCACCATCGCATCCTGGCCCACCAGATCGGCAAAGGTTTCGGGCCGGTATTTGCGGGCCAGAACCTGGTATTGCGATTGGGTGGTGCCGCTGGGGGTATCGTTCATGGTGTCTCGTGCCGGATTCGGTGTGCGGGTGTCCCGCGTTCCGCGCAGGGTATTGAAGCGCAGCCGGTTCGTCCACCGCTGATGGGCAGGTGCCGGGCAGCCAAGAAAAGGTTTTGGATTTTGCGGGTTTGGCGGTTAGAATCACCTTGCAAGACCCTGGGCGGGAGTGGGAATTGGAACGCAATGCGAGGAGGCGGCATGCGATCTGACGAAGTCTCTGGGACTGCGGCGCAAGAGATGCCTGTGCCGGTGAATATTTCCATATACGAGGTGCCCGTCGCGGGGGGGATGCTGGCGCTGTGCCCTTTGCCGGGCAAGGGCGGCGACTATCCCGGCGACATGGGCCGGATCAATGCCTGGAAGCCGGGGCTGGTGCTCTCGATGACCACGGCTGAGGAGCACGCGGCGGCGGGCAGCCACCGGCTCGGCTGCGACATCCAGAGCATGGCCAGCCGCTGGATCCATCTGCCGGTGCCGGACTTTGACGTGCCATCCCGGCAGGTGGCGGCGAATTGGCCCAGGGCCAGCGCCTCCGCAAGGATGGCGCTGGAGGGCGGCGGCCGGGTGCTGGTGCATTGCAAGGGCGGCTGCGGCCGCTCCGGCATGGCGGTGCTGCGGCTAATGATCGAAAGCGGCGAGGATCCCGCGCAGGCGCTGGCCCGGTTGCGCGCGGTGCGCCCCTGCGCGGTCGAAACACAGGCGCAGCTGGAATGGGCCTGCGCCGGGCGTCCGGCGGGGCTGCGGCCGCAATAGGACGGCAGCATTCCGCTTTTTGCGCGCGTGGTCGATGCTGCCTTTAACCGGCAAAATGAACCTTGCATAACGTCCGCATAAAGGGAGCTACACTCCACGCCTCGTTGAGCGGGACATCCCAGCTTGCCCAGTACCATATTTGCGAACCATGAATTTCGACATCGTCGGCGAGACTGCCGAGAAAGGCTACCCATTGCGGATCTGATGCTAGGTCTGTGCCTGTCTCCTCGAATGCTTGGATAATCATGTCCGCTAGGGTGAAGCGCACGTCCTTTTGACCGGCAACCTTCTCAAACAGAGCCAGGTATTCGGGTAAGCCGGAGACCTCGGCAACTTCGAACTCCCAATCCTGCATCCCGGGATCGTCTCTCAACCCAAGCCGCGTTGAAATGAATTCTCTTGCTGCCACAGTGTGATGCCGGAGAGGTGGTTCAATCATCCGCTGAGCATAACTTATACTGCTCAAAATTGAAGCCATTGAGCACTTCGTCTTTCGCAAGCCATCTATTCGGTTCGCTGTCCGGAGCTGCACCGTGTAGTGATTGGTTGCCTGAATGCGCAACCCGAACGGGTGGCGCACCGGGCCGCGTCAAGTCACAACGCCAGCATCTGCTCCGCCTGCCGTGCCTCTGCCGTTTTCGGCAGCGCCTCCATCAGCGCGCAGGGGCGGGCGTCCAGTTTTGACGCTGCAAAACCGGTGCCGTCGCGGCTGAGGATCGCATCGGCAAACCGGTCCAGCCCCTCACGCGGGGCATCCTCTCCAACACCGCAGAACAGCCGGATCCGGTCATGGCTGGCCACGAACTGCGCCGGGCAGTTGCGCGGGCAGCCGTCCAGCGCGCTGGTGCCGGTGATTTCGAAATCCTCTTGGGTCAGCGGTTTGGCCTTGGTCATCGCCTCGGCCAGCTTGGCGATCATCCGCTCTGCCGCGGGGCAGGGCCGCCCCAGGTATTTGCAATCCGTTGCCGCATAGAAATGCGTCTTGTCCGTCCACATCATGTTTGCGCCCTCCGCGCGTGGTGCGGGGGTTTGGAGGACAAGAGACCGGATGAGAAAGCGGGAGCCCCGCGGTGCCATCAGACCCTGTCCGGACACCCCGCCCGGGTTTGAGTTTCACATTCGATGGCAGGTCTCCTGACTTGCGGGTCGCAGCTTTCCCGATCCTTCCCGGCCTCTTTGGGGGCCAGTGGCTCTATCGGGGTCGCTCGCCGCTTACAGTTGCGGGGGCAGTCGCGGATTTGGCGTCGCCGGAAGGCGGGCCGCACCGTGTTCCCTTTTCATCCCGGACACAAGATTCTGTGGCGCGGGAACCATCGACACAAGCGGTAGCGGCTTCAGCCTCGAGTCGTCAATTGTTTTTCTGCACCTGCATCGGGGCAGATGCGGGTGTGTGCATCTGCAGGTGCAGCCCCCGGATCACATCCGAATCGCGCCGCACCCGGGCCAGCTGCCAGCCGCCCTGCAGCAGGATATAGAAATTCTCGGCCGCCGCGCGGGCCTCTGCCTCGGGCAGGCCGAGGCGCCGGGCGTGGGCCGCGGTTTCAGTGATCCAGCCCTCGAACAGCTTGGCGGCGTGCTGGTGGAAGGCCTCGTTCTCCGGCCCCTCGAACAGGGTGGCGGACACCGGGCAGCCGCTCCATTTGCCCTGTTTGTCAAAGAGTTTCGCCAGCTTGTAGCAGACCGTCTTGGCGCCTTCCTGAAAGGTCGGCGCAGGGGTGAAGGAAGCGTCGATCAGCACCAGCATCTGCTCCGACGCCCAGTCCGCCGCAGCCAGGGCTAAATCGGATTTGCCGTTCGGGAAGTGGTGGTAGAGCGAGCCCTTGGGCGCCTCTGCCGCGGCCAGCAATTCTGCCAGGCCGGTGCCGCTGTAGCCCTTGTTGCGGAACAGCCCGGCTGCCGCCCGCAGCAGCCGCTCGCGGGTTGGGATCGGGCTTTCCGGGGTGGGCTGGGGTGTCGTCACGTCAGTCATGACGGCAGGTTGACAGCATTAGACCGATTGGTCCAGAGGTGGAATAGACCAATCGGTCTAGGAGGGTGCCATGCTCGACAGCCATGCAGAACACGCCGCGGATATCCGGGTGGAGGACGTGCGCTTTGCCGCCGGTGATGCAGAACTGGCCGGGCAGCTTTATCATCCGGCGGGACCGGCCAAGGCAGCGGTTGTGCTGAATGGCGCAACCGGGGTGCCGCAGGGCTACTACCGGCATTTCGCGCGCTGGCTGGCGGCAGAGCGGCAGATGGCTTGCCTCACTTTTGATTACAGGGACTTTGGGGCCTCGGCGCGCGTGCATCCGCGCCGGTCACAGGCCACCATGGATGATTGGGCGCTGGCGGATCAGCCAGCCGCCAGGACAGAAATGCAGCGGCACTATGCGGGCGTGCCGCTGCTGGTGATTGGCCATTCGCTGGGGGCAATGCTGATGCCCTTGCAGGACGGCCTCTCGGACGTCGCCCGCATGATCGTGGTTGCGGGCGGCTTGGTGCATCACCACGATCATCCCTGGCCCTACCGCGCGCTGGCGCTGGCCTTCTGGTTCGGCCATGTGCCGCCGCTGGTCCGCGCCTTGGGCTATCTGCCCGGGCGCGCGGTGGGGTTCGGGGCCGATTTGCCTGGCGGTGTCTACTGGCAGTGGCGGCGCTGGTGCACCACGCCGGGCAGCTACCTGCCGGAAACCGGGCTTGGCCTGCCGAAACCCCGCTGGGCGGAAACCGGCATCCCGGTGGATTTGTTTGCGATGGCGGATGACGACGTGGTTCCGCCGCCGGCGGTCTGGCGGCTGGGCGATGCCTATGGAGGTGTGCCGCAGCGCAGGATCGTGCTGGATCCGAAGGAAGCCGGTGTTCGGAAAATCGGCCACCTTGGCGCCTTTGCCCGCGCCAATGCCCCGCTGTGGCCGCGGCTGGTGCCGCAGCTGTAGAGCTTGCGTGCGGGGCTATCCGGCAGTCCGGCTCAGGGCTGCCCGCGGCTCAGGCGGACCGGCTCAGACGCTCTTCGGTGATGCGGGCGTAATCCGCTAACCGCAGCTTGAAGCGGCGGTTCAGATTGCTGCGTGCCAGTTTCAGCGATTGCACCAGCAGCCGCCCGGTCAGCGAGGTCGGCGACAGTTTGAGCCGCACCGACATCCGGGTCCGCTGCGGCGACAGCGCCAGCAGCTCAACCTCTGTCCGCCCTTCGATACCGCTGCCGCTGCCCTCCAGCACCATGCCCGACGGCGGCGAGTAGGAGGCCATTGTCAGTTTGATCTCGCGCGGCTTGCCGCGGAACCGGAAGGCAAGGTCCCAGGCCAGACCGTCTTCCGGGCGGGTCAGCTCGCCGGTGCGCTGCAGCTCAATGCCGCGCCGCAGGGCGGACCGCTCCAGCAAGGCGAAATCCGAGATCGCGCCGAACACCTCGGCAATCGGGGCATCGATGTCTTCTTTGCTGTGAAATTCCATGTTCGCCTGCCTCGTTTGCGGCTTGGTGGCTGCGCCGTTTCCGGCAAATATGCGCTTTAGTCCAGCGTGTCCGCAAGCCAGTTCTTGATCAAAAACTGCGCAATCGCCCCTTTGCGCGCGGGTTTCAGAACCGGGTGTTCGCCTGCGTGGACGGTCATCATCTCCTGGCGGCTGATCCACAGCGCATCCTCGATTTCTTCCGGGTCGATGGTGATCTCTCGGCTCAGCGCCTCGCCCGCGCAGCCGAACATCAGCGACATCGGGAAGGCCCAGGGCTGACTGGACAGATAGCTGACAGCGCCGACCCGCACGCCGGTCTCCTCCAGCACTTCGCGGCGCACGGCGGCCTCCAGCGTCTCGCCCGGTTCGACAAATCCCGCGAGCAGCGAATACATTCCTTCGGGCCAGCCGGGGGAACGGCCCATCAGGACACTGTCGCCATGGGTGATCAGCATGATCACCACCGGGTCGGTGCGCGGAAAATGCGGCGCCTTGCAGGCCGGGCACAGCCGCTGCCAGCCGGCCTGCGCCAGATCGCTGGCAGCCCCGCAGCAGGCGCAAAACCGGTGGCTGCGGTGCCAGGCCAGCAGCGCCTTGGCGGTGGCGGCCAGTTCCGCTTCCAGCGGGGTGAGGCGGGTCATGATCCGGCGAAGCTCTGCAAAGACATGCGTATCCGGCAGGTCAGGGTGCTGCTGCTCGCTGGCGTCGGCAAAGCTGTTCAGCGCCGCCTGATCCAGATCCCGGGGCTGCCAGTCACTGATATCGCAGGCGAAGCAGGGCGCGTCGCCGGGCGCGAGCCCCAGGAATAGCGCATCCGGCTTGCGCGCGGCAGCCAGCGGATGCGCCGGGGCGGTCCAGGCCAGGCTGCAGGGCAGATCCGTCTCCGCGTCGCGCCGTGTGAGCGGTTTGCCCCGCCACACCAGCAGGACCTGCGCTCGGGGGCTGTTCCATGCTGCCTCCAGCGCCGCCGCATCGCTGCGCAAATGCGCGGCGCGCTCAAGTCCGCCGCCGCCGCCGAAGGTCACCTGTTCCGCGCGTTTCATGGCAATTCTCCTATGACTGGCGGGTTTCGGGCCGCGCTCAACGGGGAAATGCGGCAATCCATGACAGTGTGCCGCAGCCGTTGCCAGCATTCGGGCGCGATCCGCGCTTGCCTGTCGCCATGCGGCCACACCCGGCACGGCTGACGCAGGGTCATTTTGCAGCGGAGCAGGGCGCAACAGGGCGGCAGCGTAAGACGCGTGTGAAAAAGTTAACACGCACTGCAAAGGAACCTTTGCAAATCGTGGAAACGCTGATTCAAATAACGCGAAACAAAAATGGCGCCGAATGGTGCAAGAGGAGCAGCGGGCAGGCGGTGTCAGCAGAACTTCGGACATGACAGGCGGGGCGGCGGCCTCCAAGGCCCGCAGTGCCGGGGAATTGCATGTGCTGGCCACTACGGACCTGCACTGCAACCTGCTGAGCCACGATTACTATGCAAACCGGCCGGATCCCGCCATCGGGCTGTCGCGGGTGGCGGCCCTGATCGCTGAGGCGCGCGCGCAGGCCGCGGCCCGGGGGGCGGCCTGCATCCTGGTCGACAATGGCGACGGTTTCCAGGGGGTGCCGCTGGGCGATGTCCTGCCGCAGGCCGCGGGGCCGCATCCGCTGGTGCGGGCGTTCCAGGTGCTGCAGTATGATGCGGCGGGTCTGGGCAACCACGATTTCGACATCGGTCTCGACGCGCTGGCTGCGGTCACGTCGGATATGCCCTGCCCGGTGCTGTGCACCAATCTGCGGGCGGCGCATCCCGGCCTTATGCTGCCGTTTGCCTCCTCGGCAGTGCTGGAACGCCGGGTGCCGGGCTGCCCGGATCTGCCGCCGGTCCGGATCGGACTGCTGTCGGTTCTGCCGCCGCAGACGCTCTCGTGGTGCCGGCAGGCGCTGCAGGGACAGCTTCAGGCCGCTGGCATCGTGGAGGCCGCCGCAGAGCAGGCCGGGCAGCTGAAGGCGCAGGGCTGCGATCTGGTGCTGGCGCTGGCTCACACAGGCCTGGCGCCTGCAGGCGGCGACCGCAGCGAAAATGCCCTGGACGAACTGGCCGGGCTGCCGGACATCGATGCCCTGGTTGGCGGCCATACCCACCTGACACTGCCGCACCCGGATCACCCCTTCACCAAGCCGGTGGCGATGCCGGGGGCGCATGGTTCGCACCTTGGTGTGATCAGGCTGGAGCTGGAGTATTCCCCGGGCGGCTGGCACGTGGCTGACGGATCGGCCGCTCTGCAGCCGGTTTCGCAGCCGGGCGCGGCCGGGGCCGCAATGCCGCTGGCGGAAGAGGATCCTGACCTTGTGCAGGCGCTGGCAGAGGATCATTCCCGCACGCTGGAAAGAATGCAGGAGCCGGCAGGCCGCAGCCCGGTGGCGATGCATTCCTACTTTACCTTTTTCGCACCGGACCGCGGCCTGTCCCTGACCGCCAGCGCCCAGGCCGCTGCGGCGCGGGTGCTGTTGCGCGGCTCTGCCGGTGAAGGCCTGCCGCTCTTGTCGGCAGCGGCACCGGGCAAATTCGGCGGCCGCTCCGGTCCGCAGTCCTATACCGATATCGCGGCCGGGGATCTTTGTGCCCGCAACATTGCCGATCTTCAGGTCTTCCCGAATGAACTGCGGGTGGTTCAGGCCACCGGCGCCCAGCTGCAGGACTGGCTGGAGATGTCAGCCGGGCTGTTCAACCGGATCGTGCCGGGCAGCTCTGGCCAGCGGCTGACCGACCCGCTGCGGGCGGGGCATAACTTTGATGTGATCTTCGGGCTCAGCTACCGGATTGATGTCACGCAGCCGCCGCGGTTTTCCGCGTCCGGAGAGCTTATCAACGCGGCGGCGCAGCGGATCACGGATCTGTGCTGGCAGGGCCGTCCTGTGGACCCCGGCCAGCATTTTGCGGTTGCGGTCAACAGTTACCGGGTCAGCGGCGGCGGCCGCTTCCGGATGCTGGAGGCGGCCCGGGAGCTGCCGCTGCCGCCCTTGCGTATCCGGCAGGCGATCCGCGACTATATTGCCGGCCGGCTGCCGCCGGAGCCGCTGGCGGACGCGCCTTATCCCTGGCAGCTGGCCCCGGTGCCGGACACCTGTGCAGTGGCGGTGACCGGTCCCGGCGCAGCAGAACACCTGGCGGAGCTGCCCGCCGGGCTGGCCGTCCCGCGCGGATTTAACAGTGCGGGTTTCTGGGAGCTGGACCTGCAGCTTTAGGCACCCCGAAGCGGTGCCGCAGGCGCCCTTGCCATTCCCGGCAGCGGTCCTTATATCGGGATTCGAGAGGTTGGCGCGGGCAAGCGCCTCGCCAACCTGGTCAGGTCCGGAAGGAAGCAGCCACAACGAGCCCCGCTTGGGTCGATGTCCAGCCTCTCACTTATCCCCCGCACCATTCAGGCAGAACAGTATTGCTCCCGCCCGCTTTGGCGCAATCAAAGATTGCACCGCGCCGTTGGGCCGGGCGCCACGCTGGCGCGTGGCGGGTTCCGTCTCTTCCTCTGGCCGAAAATTTCCTGGTGTGAATTGGACGCACGGCCAAGAGGGGCAATGCCCCTCCGCCTGTTCCGCGCTCAGAACCGGCCGTTGTCAGCCGGGTAAACGCCGAGGATTTCCACATTGGTGGTGAAATAGCTCAGCTCGTCCATCGCCAGCTGCACATTGGCATCCTCGGGGTGGCCCTCGATATCGGCATAGAACTGCGTCGCGGTGAACGAGCCGTCCACCATGTAGCTTTCCAGCTTGGTCATGTTGATCCCATTGGTGGCAAAACCGCCCATCGCCTTGTAGAGCGCCGCCGGGATGTTGCGGACCTGGAACACAAAGCTGGTGATCATGTTGTGGGCGCCGCGGCGGGTGTAATCGATGTCCTTGGCCATGATCAGAAAACGGGTCGTGTTGTCGCCGTTGTCCTCAATATGGCGGGCCAGCACGTTCAGCCCGTAGATCTCGCCCGCCAGCTCGCTGGCCAGCGCGGCGGAGTGGATGTCGCCGGCCTCTGCCACGTCCCGGGCGGCACGGGCGTTGTCGGGGCTGACGCGGCCGCGGATGCCATGCTCGCGCAGGAAGGTGCCGCATTGCGGCAGCAGCACCAGATGCGAATGCGCCTCGCGGATGTCCTCCAGTTTTGCTCCCGGCACCGCCAGCAGGTTGATATGCACCCGCACAAAGGCCTCGTCGATGATATGCAGCCCGCTGTGCGGCAGCAGCCGGTGGCTGTCGGCCACGCGGCCGTAGGTGGAGTTCTCCACCGGCAGCATCGCCTGCTCTGCCTCGCCACTGCGCACCGCCTCCAGAATCTCCTCAAAGGTGCGGCAGGGCAGCACCTCCATGCCGGGGCGGGCAATGCGGCAGGCCTCGTGGCTGTAGGAGCCAAGCTCCCCCTGAATGGCGATTTTGCGGCTCATGGGTGTGTTCCCCGTGCAAAACTTCAAGAATTGGGCGTTTCGTCGCGCTGTCTATACCTTGCCACTTGCAAGGGGAAGCCTTAGACACCCGGGCAGACAGCTAAATGGACCCGCGATTCATGTTTGACACAATGACCCTTACCAAAGCGACCGCAGGCGTCTGCGGCGCGTTCCTGGTTCTCCTGCTGGGCAAATGGGCTGCCAGCAGCCTGTATCACGTGGACAGCCATGGTGAGGCCGCCTATGTGATCGAAGTTGCCGCGGCCGAAGATGCCGGCGGCGATGAGCCGCAAGTCAGCTTTGAAGAGCTGATGGCCTCCGCCGACGCCGCAAAAGGCGCCAAGGTATTCAAGAAATGCTCCGCTTGCCACAAGCTGGAAGACGGCGCCAACGCAACCGGCCCGTATCTGTACGGTGTGGTTGGCCGCGACATCGCTTCGGCATCCGGTTTCGGCTATTCCGGCGCGCTGACCGGTCTGGCCGGCAAGGCCTGGACCCCGGAAGAGCTGGACGCCTTCCTGACCAAACCGTCGGCCTACGCATCGGGCACCACCATGTCGTTCTCCGGCCTGAAGAAACAGGGCGACCGGGTGAACCTCATCGCCTACCTGGACAGCCTGGACAACTAATCCTGTCCGCTGTCCCAGCCATCCAATTGAAAAAGCCGCTGCGGTAAGCAGCGGCTTTTTTGATGTTCGCGTGAGTGGTCCTTGCTCAGGCCGGATTGTTTTCCCGGTAATAGGCCAGCGCATCGCGCTCCGTGCCGTCGGGCAGGATGCAGACGCCGATCGTGCCCGCCTTGCCGCTGCGCAGCACGTAGCTGCCGCCGGTCTGCACGCAATAGGCCTCTTCCGGGCTGGTGTAGACGACTTCCTCTTCCTGCTGGGCGCAGGCGCTGAGCGCGGCGGCCCCGGCAACCGCAAGGGCGGCAAATCTCATTGACTTCAGCATCGCAAACTCCCTCGTTTCATAACGCAATCGTGATATGAGGCTGGCAGGCAATTTTATTGCGGGCAAGCGCGGCCTTGAAAATGCGTGGTTTTCGGCTGCTTTGTGCCAAGAGAGCCGGGGATATCACCTAATCTCAACTTGAATGTTACCGCCCCCGGACATTAGCTTGGGGCCGGATAACCCGGGCCAAAGTTCCGGGCACAGGAGGTCATGGCAGATGAATACCGCCCAAGCTGCAGCGCGTGTGCGCGCCAAGGACAGAGTGAACCCGCTGCAGGCCGCCGCCGCGCTTGCGCTCGGCTTGATCCTGACGCTGGCCGCCGTCACGCTGGCGCGGGCGGAGGAGACCATCATCAAGGCGCATGGCTTTGCCGAATTCGGAGAGCTGAAATACCAGCAGGGTTTTGACCATTTCGACTACGTGAATCCTGAGGCCCCCAAGGGCGGCGAATTGTCGATCTCTGCCGTCGGCACTTTCGACAGCATGAACCCCTACACCCGCAAGGGCCGGGCAGGGGCGCTGTCCTCAGCCCAGTTCGAAAGCCTGCTGGTGGACTCCTATGACGAGCCCGGCTCCTACTACGGCCTGATTGCCGAAAGCCTGGAATACCCGGAAAGCCAGGACTGGGTGATTTTCAACCTGCGTCCCGAAGCAAAGTTTTCTGACGGCAGCCCGGTCACCGCGGATGATGTGGTGTTCTCCCACAACATCTTGCTGGAGCAGGGGTTGAAATCTTATGCCGAAGCGGTGCGCAAACGTATCCCCAAGGCCGAGGCGCTGGGACCGCACCGGGTGAAATTCTACTTCTCCCCGGATTTCCCGCGCCGGGCGATGATCACCCAGGTCGGCGGCACCTCAGTCTTTTCCAAGGCCTGGTTCGAGGCTGACCCGGAAAACCGCCGCATTGACGAGCCCCGCCTGGATCCGGGCATCGGCTCCGGGCCTTATGTTCTGGAAAGCGCCGACGTGAACCAGCGCATCGTCTACAAGCGCAACCCGGACTACTGGGGCAAGGGCCTCAACGTGAACGTTGGCCGCCATAACTATGACCGCATCCGGGTCGAGTATTTCGGCGATGATGTTGCCGCGATGGAGGGATTCAAGGCCGGGGTCTATACCCTGCGCCCCGAAAACAACTCCAAGAACTGGGCCTCCAACTATGAATTCGCCGCAGTCGACAAGGGCCATGTGATCAAGGGTGAGTTCCCCGACGGCAACGTGCCGGCCGCCAGCGGGTTTGTGATGAACCTGCTGAAACCCAAGTTCCAGGACATCCGCGTGCGCGAGGCGATGCAGCTGGCGTTCAATTTCGAATGGACCAACGAAAGCCTGCAGTATGGGCTGTTCCGGCATCGCTCCTCCTTCTGGCAGGATTCGCCGCTGGCCGCCGAGGGCCTGCCCGAGGGCCGCGAGAAAGAGGTGCTGGAGGCGCTGGGCGATCAGATCGACCCGTCCATCCTGACCACTGAGCCGGTGATGGCACATGCCTCCAAGGCGTCGCGCCCCGGCGACCGCAAGAACCTGCGCCGGGCAATGAAACTGCTGGACGAGGCCGGCTGGACCGTCGGCGATGACGGCATGCGCCGCAACGCGCAAGGCGAGCCGCTGAAGGTCGAATTCCTCGCCGACAGCCCGACCATCGAACGCATCGTGCAGCCCTATGTCGCCAACCTGCGCACCATGGGTGTGGATGCGGTGCTGAACCGGGTCGATTATGCCCAGTACACCAGCCGCCGCCGAGAGAAGGAGTTCGACATGATCTCCTCTGCCTATCCGATGTCGCTGGAGCCTTCGACCGGCCTGTACCAGTACTTCGGCTCCGAGGCGCATGAGTATTCGGTGTTCAACCCGGCAGGCCTGGCAGATCCGGCGGTGGATGCGCTGATCGGCAACATCGTCGATGCCAAGACCCAGGAAGAGCTGCGCGCCAACGCCCGCGCGCTGGACCGGGTGCTGCGGGCCAAGCGCTTTGTGGTGCCGACCTGGTATCTGGATGTGAACTGGATTGCCTATTGGGACATGTACCGCCAGCCGGAAAACCTGCCGCCTTATGACACCGGTCTTCTGGACCTGTGGTGGATTGATGCTGAGCGCGAGGCGGAGCTGAAAGCCGCCGGCGCGCTGCGGTAAGGGACCTGAGATGGCAGCCTATATCCTCCGGCGTCTGTTGCTGGTGATCCCGACGCTGTTCGGCATTCTGGTGGTGAACTTTGCCCTGGTGCAATTCGTGCCCGGCGGTCCCGTCGAACAGATCATTGCCCAGCTTGAGGGCGGCGGCGACGTGTTCGAAGGTTTCGCCGGCGGCGGCGGGGATGCGGGTACCGAGGCGATCAGTGCCAATGAAAACTACGCCGGCCGCCAGGGTCTGCCGCCGGAGCTGATCAAGGAACTGGAAGAACAGTTTGGCCTCGACAAGCCGCCCTTGGAACGCTTTCTGACGATGCTGGGAAACTACGCCCGCTTTGATTTCGGAGAGAGCTATTTCCGCAAGATCGACGTGACCGACCTGGTGCTGGAGAAAATGCCGGTCTCGATCTCGCTCGGCCTGTGGTCGACGCTGATTGCCTATCTGATCTCGATCCCGATGGGCATCCGCAAGGCAATGCGCGACGGCTCGCCCTTCGATACCTGGACCAGCGGCGTGATCATCGCCGCCTACGCGATCCCCGGTTTCCTCTTTGCCATCATGCTGCTGGTGCTGTTTGCCGGCGGCTCCTACTGGCAGATCTTCCCCCTGCGCGGGCTGACGTCGGACAACTGGGAAAGCCTCAGCCTGTTCGGCAAGATCGCGGATTATTTCTGGCACATCGCGCTGCCGGTCACCGCCTCCACCATAGCGGCCTTTGCGACGCTGACGCTGCTGACCAAGAACTCCTTCCTCGACGAGATCAAGAAGCAATACGTCATGACCGCTCGCGCCAAGGGCCTGAGTGAGAACCGGGTGCTCTACGGCCATGTGTTCCGCAACGCGATGCTGATTGTGATTGCGGGCTTCCCGGCGGTGTTCATCGGCGTGTTCTTTGCAGGCTCCCTGATCATCGAGACAATCTTCTCGCTCGACGGCCTCGGCCGGCTGGGGTTCGAGGCCGCAGTGGCGCGCGACTACCCGGTGATGTTCGGCACCATGTATATCTTCGGCCTGATGGGGCTGGTGGTCGGCATCATCTCCGACCTGATGTATGTGGTGGTCGACCCGCGCATCGACTTTGAAAAGCGGGAGGGCTGATCCATGGCTTTCCCTATAAGTCACAAAGGGCGGTGCCCGGCCCGGCGGGGTGGAAGCGAAGCGCCCGCCCCGTGGGGGGCGGGACGGGCGCTGCCCGGCCTTGCGGCCGTGTGTAAGATATCTGTTTTTGGGCGTGGGTGGACTAAGTGATGAAGCTCTCCCCCCTCAATCAGCGCCGCTGGCGCAACTTCTGCCGCAACCGCCGCGCCTACTGGTCGCTGTGGATCTTCGCGGTGCTGTTCGGCCTGTCGCTGTTTGCCGAGTTCATCGCCAACGACAAGCCGATCCTCGTAAGCTACCGCGGCGAAATCCATGCACCGGTGTTCAAGTTCTACCCGGAGACCCAATTCGGCGGAGATTTCCAGACCGAAGCCGTCTATAGCGACCCGGAGGTCGAATGCCTGATCCGCTCCGGCGGCATCGAGGACTGCTTTGACGAGCCGGACACCATCCTGAAGGAGATCGCCGCGGGCACCTATGCAGGCGAGGACTTCCACGAAGGCTGGACCCTGTGGCCGCCGATTCCCTACAGCTTTGACACCACCGTGGACCGTCCCGGCGCGGCGCCGCTGCCGCCCGGCGGGCTGAACCTCCTGGGCACGGATGACACCAAGCGCGACGTGCTGGCTCGGGTGATCTACGGCTTCCGCCTGTCGATCCTGTTCACCCTGATGGTGACGGGTGCTGCCAGCATCATCGGCATTCTGGCAGGCGCGGTGCAGGGCTATTTCGGCGGGCTGACGGATCTGGTGTTCCAGCGGGTGATCGAGGTCTGGGGCTCGGTGAACTCGCTCTATGTCATCATCATCATGTTTGCGATCCTGGGCCGCAGTTTCTGGCTGCTGGTCTTCCTGATGGTGCTGTTCGGCTGGACCGCGCTGGTCGGGGTGGTGCGGGCCGAGTTCCTGCGCGCCCGCAATCTGGAATATGTCCGCGCCGCCAAGGCGCTGGGGGTCGGCAACCTGACCATCATGTTCCGCCACATGCTGCCCAATGCGATGGTGGCGACGCTGACGATGCTGCCCTTCATCATCACCGGCACCATCGGCCTGCTGGCAGGTTTGGATTTCCTCGGCTTCGGCCTGCCGTCCTCGGCGCCCTCGTTGGGGGAGCTGACGCTGCAAGCCAAGCAGAACCTGGAGGCGCCCTGGCTTGCCTTCACCGCCTTCTTCACCTTTGCCATCATGCTGTCGCTCTTGATCTTCATTTTCGAAGGCGTGCGCGATGCCTTCGACCCGCGGAAGACGTTTTCATGAGTTGGACAGGCGATAGTAATGTGTTCCGCCCGGCGGCACGCCGGGCAGTGCCCGTCCGCCCCGTTTTGCCGGAGGCAAACCTTCGGTTTGACGGGTGGGCACTTCGTTTCCGCCCTCGGACGGGCACTGCCCTCATCGTGGTGCCGCAAGGGGAAAAACAATGACCACAAATGCCTCCCCCCTGCTGAACGTCCAGAACCTCCGCGTCTCCTTCCGCCAGGACGGCAAGGTGACCGAAGCGGTGCGCGGCGTCTCCTTCTCCGTCGGGCGCGGCGAGACCGTTGCGCTGGTGGGCGAGAGCGGCTCCGGCAAATCGGTCTCAGCCCTGTCCACCGTCTCGCTCCTGGGCGACAGCGCCATGGTGAGCGGTTCCGTCACCTATGATGGCACCGAGATGGTCGGCGCCAGCGAGCGCCACCTGATGCAGGTGCGCGGCAATGACATCAGCTTCATCTTCCAGGAGCCGATGACCTCCCTCAACCCGCTGCACACCATTGAACGGCAGCTGGAAGAATCCCTGGCCCTGCATCAGGGACTGACCGGCAAATCCGCCCGCGCGCGTATTCTGGAACTCTTGGAGAAGGTCGGCATCCGCGACGCCGAAAATCGTCTCACCTCCTACCCGCACCAGCTCTCGGGCGGGCAGCGGCAGCGGGTGATGATCGCCATGGCACTGGCCAACAAGCCCGACATCCTGATCGCGGATGAGCCGACCACCGCGCTGGACGTCACCATCCAGGCGCAGATCCTCGACCTTCTGGCAGACCTCAAGAAAAGCGAAGGCATGGGGCTGCTGTTCATCACCCATGACCTCGGCATCGTGCGCCGCATCGCCGACCGGGTTTGCGTGATGAAGAGCGGCGAAATTGTCGAGGAAGGCCCGGCGGCCGAAATCTTCGCCAACCCGCAGCATCCCTACACGCAGAAACTGTTGGCGGCGGAACCCTCAGGCCAGCCGCAGCCGGTGCTGGCGGGCGCGCAGGAACTGGTGGCGGCCAAAGACCTCAAGGTCTGGTTCCCGATCCAGCGCGGCCTGCTGAAGCGCACCGTCGGCCATGTGAAGGCGGTCAATCCGATGTCGGTTTCGGTTCGGGCAGGCGAAACCCTGGGCATCGTCGGTGAGAGCGGCTCCGGCAAGACCACCCTGGCGCTTGCCATCATGCGGCTGATCGCGTCCGAGGGCGCGGTCACCTTCCAGGGCCAGGACCTGCGCAAATGGTCCACCCGCGATTTGCGCGCGCTGCGCAAGGACATGCAGATCGTGTTCCAGGACCCGTTCGGCTCTCTCAGCCCGCGGATGACCTGCGCCCAGATCATTTCCGAGGGCCTCGCCATCCATAAGGTCGACCAGCACCGCGACAGCCGCGAACTGGTGGCAGAGGTGATGACGGAGGTGGGGCTGGATCCGGCTGCGATGGACCGCTACCCGCATGAGTTCTCCGGCGGCCAGCGGCAGCGGATTGCGATTGCCCGCGCCATGGTGCTGCGCCCCAAGCTGGTGGTGCTGGACGAACCCACCTCGGCGCTGGACATGACGGTGCAGGTGCAGATTGTCGAACTCTTGCGCGATCTGCAGGCACGTTATGGGCTGGCCTATCTGTTCATCTCCCACGACCTCAACGTGGTGCGGGCGATGTCGCATCAGGTCGTGGTGATGAATCAGGGTGACGTTGTGGAAACCGGCGCGGCAGAGGAGCTGTTTGCCAATCCGAAACAGGACTATACCCGCAGGCTGCTGGCGGCGGCGGGATAGACAGCTCCCAGGTTAACGCTTTGGCAGGCTTTGCAGCATCTATGCGTTCGCAGCCCGCGCAACGCCCAGAAATTGCGGCAGCGCGTTTGACCAAATGTTTCGCGCGCGAAACATTTGGTCAGCATTGCTGATCTATTGAGAGGCCGCTGAAAAGCACCGGAACCCTCCCGCGCCCGCAGGTGCCCCGGCTGCACCAAGATCCCTCGGCGGCCTTGGGCGCGGCGGCGACGGGCGGGAGAACTCCTACCCGGCAGTAAGGGATCAGATGGCGGTGCTGTGGCCTGCGTGGCTCAGGTCATAGGCATCAAAGCTGCGGGCGATCATCCGGGTCAGCGGGCGGGCTTCCTCGCGGATGCTCAGCCCCTTTGCGGAAACCTCCAGCATTCCCGGAAAGGCTGCGCTGGTCTCAGCAAACATCCGGTCCAGGTCTGCCTCAATAACGGCAAAGCGCGACAGGATTTCCTCGCGGCAGATGCGGAAATCGCACATCAGCGCCTCGATCAGCCGCGCCCTCAGCAGGTCCTCGCCGCCAAAGGCATGGCCGCGGGCGGTGGCGAACTGGCCGTCGCGGATGGCGCGGACGTAGGCCGAGGTGGAGGGCGCGTTTTGCGCGTAGCCTTGCGGGAACCGCGAGATCGCCGAGGCGCCGATGCCGATCAGCACCTCCGCCGGATCGTCGGTGTAGCCCTGGAAATTGCGGTGAAGACGTCCGGTCCGCTGCGCCACCGCCAGCCCGTCGTGCGGCCGCGCAAAATGGTCGATGCCGATCTCCCGGTAGCCGTCCCACTGGAACAGCTGGCGGGCGGTTTCGAACAGCTCCAGCCGGGCCTCCGGGGTGGGCAGCGCATCGGAGCGGATCATAGTCTGCCGCCCGGCCATCCAGGGAACATGGGCATAGCCGTAGACTGCCACCCGGTCCGGTGTCAGCGACAGCAGTTTCTGCACGCTTTCGGTCATGATCGCGGGCGTCTGGTGCGGCAGGCCATAGAGGATATCCGCATTGAGGCTGCGGATCCCATGTGCGCGCAATTGCTCAATGGCGGCGCGTGTGGCCTCAAAACTCTGGATGCGGCCGATCGCCTGCTGGATGGTGCTGTCAAAATCCTGCACGCCCACAGAAGCGCGGTTCATGCCCGCGGCGGCCAGCGCATCCAGCCGCCGGTCTCCGATTTCGTTCGGGTCGATCTCGACCGAGAACTCCGCCCGCGGCGCCAGTGGAATGGCCTTGGTGATTGCGGCCGCCAGATCGCGGATCAGATCCGCACTCAGCAAGGTCGGAGTGCCGCCGCCCCAATGCAGGCGCGACAGGGTGATGCCCTCGGGCAGTTGCGCCTTCAAAAGCGCAATCTCAGCCTTCAAAACCTGGACATAGGCCTCCACCGGGGCATCGGAATGGGTGCCCTGCGTGCGGCAGGCGCAGAACCAGCACAGCCTGCGGCAGAAGGGAACATGCACATAAAGCGAAATGCTGCTGCCGGGGGAAATCTTTGAAATCCAACTGGAAAACTGCGTGGAATCCGTCTCTTTCCCAAAGTGCGGCGCCGTTGGATAACTGGTGTAGCGCGGCACTTTGGCGTCAAACAAACCCAGTTCGGCCAATTGAGCTTTTTGTTCCATTCAATTAGCGTTATGGGAACGCGCGAACCAGAGCCTTGACCCAGATCAAACGGGACCAACGAATGAACGCTCCAGTCCTTTCCCATTCCAGATGCGGCGACTGCCCGATCCGTCACCGTGCTGTTTGCGCGCGCTGCAACGCGGATGAGCTGGAGGAGCTGGACGCGATCAAATACTACCGCACTTATGAGGCCGGCCAGCCGATCATCTGGTCCGGCGATGTGATGAACTTTGTAGGCTCCGTGGTCTCTGGCATCGCGTCCCTGACCCAGACGATGGAGGACGGGCGCACCCAGATGGTGGGCCTGCTGCTGCCCAGCGATTTTGTCGGCCGCCCGGGCCGCGAAGGCGCGGCCTATGATGTGGCGGCGACCACCGATGTGGTGATGTGCTGTTTCCGCAAGAAGCCGTTCGAAGAACTGATGGAGCGCACCCCGCATATCGCCCACCGGCTGCTGGAAATGACCCTGGACGAACTCGACGCCGCGCGTGAGTGGATGCTGGTGCTGGGCCGCAAGACCGCGCGTGAGAAGATCGCGAGCCTGTTGTCGATCATCGCCCGCCGCGATGCCTCGCTGACGCCGGGCGGCGCCACCAACCGGATGGTGTTCGACCTGCCGCTGACGCGGGAGGCAATGGCCGACTACCTGGGCCTGACGCTGGAAACCGTGAGCCGCCAGATCTCGGCGCTCAAGCGGGACGGCATCATCGAGCTGGAAGGCAAGCGGCATGTGACCGTGCCCGACATGCGCCGTCTGATGGAAGAGGCGGGCGACGACAGCGACGGCGGCTTCCTGGGCTGAGACCCCGTTCCGGGTATTTCCTACCTGTTTTCCGTCAGCCAGCGCGCCACCCGCGCCGCCGGGCTGCGCGGGCCGGAGGGGCGCAGGCTCCACAGCCGCAGGCCGCGCGGCAGGCTGGCCGTCACGGCAAACGGCGCCACCAGCCTGCCGCTGTCCAGAAGCGGCGCCACCAGTGCCTGATGGCCGATCAGCACCCCTGCGCCATTGATAGCTTCCTCCACCGCCAGCGAGTAAAGCGAGTATTCCGGCCCCCTCAGGTGCAGGATCTCACCGGGGCAGGCGGTCTGCAGCCAGTGTTCCCAATCCTGCGCCCAGACCGCGTCTGACAGGCAGGGCACATTCTGCAGGTCGGCGGGGGTGTGCAGATGCTGCGCCAGCGCCGGCGCGCAGACCGGAAAGATCACGTCCTGTTCGATCACCTCGCCCAAATCGCCGCCGTAGAACAGGCACAGGTCATAGGGCGTGCGCTTCAGATTCGGCGGCTCCTCGGTGGCTGTGACCGAAACCACCATCTCCGGCATTGCAGCGCGCAATTCTGGCAGCCGCGGCGACAGCCAGAACTGGGCGATGGCGGGCAGGGTGGCGATATGGACGGTGCTGGGCTGGGCTTCTTCGCGCAAGGTGCGGGTGGCGGCGTTCAATTGGTCGAAGGCCGCTGTGAACTCCGGCAGCACCCGCGCGCCAAGCGGCGTCAGCGTCACCTGCTTGGGGCGGCGATGGAACAGCTGCGCCTGCAGCGCGTCCTCCAGCGACTTGATCTGGGCCGAGACCGCGCCGGGCGTCACGCCCAGCTCCTGCGCGGCGGCGGAGAAACCGCCGAGGCGCGCGGCGGCCTCAAAGGCGCGCAAGGCGGTCAGCGGCAGCGATTGGGCAGGGGGCGGGGAAACAGCCATGACTTAGACTCAATTTTTCTAGCCCTAGTTTTCTGGAAAACTGATTTGCAGGCAAGGGGGCATCGGCGCTTTGATGGGGGCAGAGAGAAACCCGCCACCGCGCGAAGGAGACAGACCATGACAGAGCTTGCCCGCCGCAACTGGGTGCCCGCCGCCTGTGAAGATTACGTGCAGACCGTGGCCGCCAAGACCGCCGCTGCCACCAGCGCAGTGACCGCTGCGCGGCTGACCGCGCTGGCGGATCTCAACACGCAGATCCACGACCGCGACTGCTTCAACCTGAACCCGGCCACCAATGTGATGAACCCGGCGGCAGAGGCGCTCTTGGCCACCGGTCTCGGCAGCCGGCCGTCGCTGGGCTATCCCGGCGACAAATACGAGATGGGGCTTGAGGCCATCGAGGAGATCGAGGTGATCGCCGCTGAGGTCGCCGCAAAGGTCTTCAACGCGCGGTACGCGGAGATCCGGGTGGGCTCGGGTGCGCTGGCGAACCTCTATGGCTTCATGGCGCTGACCAAACCCGGCGATGCCATCATCGCGCCGCCTGCCGCGGTGGGCGGGCATGTCACCCATCACGCGGGCGGCTGTGCCGGGCTTTACGGGCTTCAGACCCATCCGGCGCCGGTGGATGCGGATGGCTATACCGTCGATCTGGACGCGCTGCACGATCTGGCGCGCGAGGTGCGGCCCAAGCTGATCACCATCGGCGGCAGCCTCAACCTGTTCCCGCATCCGGTGGCAGAGGTGCGCGCGATTGCCGATGAGGCGGGCGCCAAGGTGCTGTTCGACGCCGCCCACCAATGCGGCATGATTGCGGGCGGCCATTGGGCCAACCCGCTGGAGCAGGGCGCGCATATGATGACGATGAGCACCTACAAGAGCTTGGGCGGTCCTGCTGGCGGGCTGATCGTCACCAACGATGCGGAAATCGCCGAGCGGCTGGATGCCATCGCCTTTCCCGGCATGACCGCGAATTTCGACGCGGCCAAATCGGCGGCACTGGCGATGAGCCTCTTGGACTGGGTGGAGCATGGCGCGGGCTATGCCAAGGCGATGGCGGACCTGTCGCTGGCACTGGCCGAGGCGCTGGCGGGGCAGGGACTGCCGGTCTTTGCTGCCGCGCGGGGCATGACGCAGTCGCATCAGTTTGCACTGGAAGCGGCGGAATTCGGCGGCGGCCAGGCGGCGTCGAAGCATCTGCGCAAGGCGGGCTTTCTGGCCTGCGGCATCGGCCTGCCCATTGCGGAGGTGCCGGGAGACATGAACGGCCTGCGCATCGGTACGCCGGAGCTGGTGCGCCGCGGCGTCACGGTGGCGGATGCGCCCAAGCTCGCAGACCTGATCGCCCGCGCCCTACGGGTAGAGGACCCGGCAGCCATGGCGCCGGAGGTTGCCGCGTACCGTGCCGGTTTCCAGGGGATGCATTACGTTCGCTGAGGCCGGACGAAAGGAAACGAGGCTCTCCCGCGCGTGCCCGGCTGTGCCGGACCCGCTCTCCCAACGGGGGAACGCCTTTCGCAGGAAAGGCGGACGACAGGCGGGAGAGGTTCTGGTTGCCGGACCTGACGGCAGCGGGTGACCTGGAGCCGCGGTTGTGTTCTACTATTGCGGTAACAACACATGGAGGCGGCAATGCAGTTTGGAAGTCTGATCGGGATGCTGATCATCGGGGCGCTGGCGGGCTGGCTGTCAGGCAAGATCATGCAGGGGCGCGGCTTTGGCATCCTTGGCAATATCATTGTCGGCGTGGTTGGCGCCTTCCTCGCCGGCACCATCTTTCCGGCGCTGGGGTTTGCCGCGGGCGGCGGCTTTTTCTGGTCGCTGATCCACGCCACAATCGGTGCGGTGATCCTTCTGTTCCTGATCGGCCTGATCCGCAAGGCAGGCTAGGTCCCGGCTACGGCCACGAAAAAGGCGCCCCGCGGGGCGCCTTTCTGTTTGTACAGCCTAGCTGGCCTTAGTGGGCCATCAGCACCGGCACCGCGGCTTGTTCCAGCATGTTGCGGGTGGCGCCGCCAAGGATCGCCTCGCGGAAGCGGGAATGGCCATAAGCTCCCATAACGATCATGTCGGCGGCGGTGTCGGCGGCGTGGCGGTTCAGCACGTCCGACACCCGGGTCAGCGTCTTGCTGAGCACGTCGATTTCGCAATTGACCCCGTGGCGGGCCAGCATTTGCGCCAGCATGCCGCCGGGATCCGAGCGTTCGGGGCCGTGCTGCGGCGGGTCGATCACCGCGATGCGGACCAGATCGGCAGCTTTCAGGAACGGCATCGCCCGGCGGATCGCGGTCATCGCCTCGATGCTTTCGTTCCAGGCCACCAATACAGTCTTGGGCTGCTTCAGCGGCGCAGCCTTGTCCGGCACCACCAGTACCGGTGCGCGGCCCTCAAACAGTGCGGCTTCGACAATCGGCTCTGCCTCGGCACGCTTGTCTGGCCCGTAAGGCTGGCCCAGCACCACAAGGTCGGAAAACCGTGCAGCCCGCGCCACATGGCGGCCGATGTCGGCGATCTGGGCGACGCCGCTGTCGGTGCCGTAGGCCGCGCCTGCCTGCTTCAGGGCCGCGTCGGCCCGGGCCTGGACCTCTTCAGCCTCTTCCTGCGCGCGGGCCAGCGTTTCCTGCAGCACCATCGCATTGGCCCCGGCATAGTAGTATCCAGTCTGGGTACGGTCGACGCCAAGGCAGAGCGCATCGGCATGGGCGCCGAATTCCTCAGCCAGAGCCGCAATTTGCGCCAAAGGCGCCGCTGCGGTGTCCGCAGCTGTCAGAACGGTAAGTAAGGACTTGTAGGACATTGACACCTCTCGGCGGAAAGTGCACCGCAATCCTGACGGGTGCCGGTGCGTGGAGTTTCACTGCTCGGGAAGAAGTGTCACATGTTGCCCGGAAATGTCTTGATGCAGATCAAGGCGGCAGAAAGGCGCGTTTTGCATGAAGGGCGCGGTCTAATAACGTTCCCGTATCCGCAGGATTCGCGGGAGCATGGCAAAGGGACGCAAGATGTCTAATTATATCAAGCTGATAGCGCTTGGTCTGATCACGCTGTTTGCGATGATCGGCACCAATTACGCGCGGGATCTGGCTTACCAGGTGCACGCGATCATCGTGATGATCGTGGCTGGCGGCCTGTTTCTCTACACTTTGCGCAGAACCGACGAGCCGAAAATGGCACCCGCCGGTCTGGAAAATGAGTATTTCGACAGCGTGATCCGCGCTGGCACGATTGCAACCGCCTTCTGGGGCGTGGTCGGGTTCCTGGCGGGAACCTTCATCGCGTTTCAGCTGGCATTTCCGGCGCTGAACTTCGAATGGGCCGAGGGCCTGGCCAACTTTGGCCGCCTGCGCCCGCTGCACACCTCTGCGGTGATCTTTGCCTTTGGCGGCAACGCGCTGATCGCGACCTCGTTTTACGTGGTGCAGCGGACCTCTGCTGCGCGCCTCTGGGGCGGCAACCTGGCCTGGTTCGTGTTCTGGGGCTACCAGCTGTTCATCGTGCTGGCAGCAACCGGCTATCTGCTGGGCGGCACCCAGTCCAAGGAATACGCTGAGCCCGAATGGTACGTCGACCTGTGGCTGACCATCGTCTGGGTTGCCTATCTGGCGGTGTTCCTGGGCACCATCATCAAGCGCAAGGAGCCGCATATCTATGTGGCGAACTGGTTCTACCTGTCGTTCATCGTCACCGTGGCGATGCTGCACCTGATCAACAATATGACCATCCCGGTCTCGATCTGGGGCTCCAAGTCGGTCATCGTGTGGCCTGGCGTGCAGGATGCGATGATCCAGTGGTGGTACGGCCACAACGCAGTGGGCTTCTTCCTGACCGCGGGCTTCCTGGGCATGATGTACTACTTCATCCCGAAACAGGCCGAGCGTCCGGTGTTCTCTTACAAGCTGTCGATCATCCACTTCTGGGCACTGATCTTCCTCTACATCTGGGCCGGTCCGCACCACCTGCACTACACCGCGCTGCCTGACTGGGCCTCGACCCTGGGCATGGTGATGTCGGTGATCCTGTGGATGCCTTCCTGGGGCGGCATGATCAACGGCCTGATGACCCTGTCGGGCGCTTGGGACAAGCTGCGCACCGACCCGGTGATCCGGATGATGGTGATCTCGCTGGGCTTCTACGGCATGTCCACCTTTGAGGGCCCGATGATGTCGATCCGCGCGGTGAACTCGCTGTCGCACTACACCGACTGGACCATTGGCCACGTGCACTCCGGCGCGCTGGGCTGGAACGGCATGATCACCTTCGGCGCGCTCTACTACCTGGTGCCGGCGTTGTGGAAGCGCGAGAGCCTGTACAGCCTGCGCCTGGTTTCCTGGCACTTCTGGCTGGCCACCCTCGGCATCATTCTCTACGCCGCTTCGATGTGGGTGACCGGCATCATGGAAGGCCTGATGTGGCGTGAAGTGGACGCCAACGGCTTCCTGGTGAACTCCTTTGCCGACACCGTGGCAGCGAAGTTCCCGATGTATGTGGTGCGGGGCTTGGGCGGGGTGATGTTCCTCACGGGGTCCATCATCATGTGCTACAACCTGTGGATGACGGTCCGTAAGGCGCCGGCCAAAGAGGCCAGCCTGACGGTCCAGGTCCCGGCTGAATAAGGAGCCAGGAAGCTATGTCTATTCTCGACAAACATAAGATCCTCGAGACCAACGCGACCCTGCTGCTGATCTTCAGCTTCCTGGTCGTGACTATCGGCGGCCTGGTGCAGATTGCACCGCTGTTCTACCTGGAAAACACCATCGAGAAGGTGGAGGGCATGCGTCCCTACACCCCGCTCGAGATGGCGGGCCGCGAGGTCTATATCCGGGAAGGCTGCTATGTCTGCCACAGCCAGATGATCCGTCCGATGCGCGACGAGGTCGAGCGCTACGGCCACTATTCGCTGGCGGCGGAGTCGATGTATGACCGCCCGTTCCAGTGGGGCTCCAAGCGGACCGGGCCGGATCTGGCCCGCGTCGGCGGCCGCTACTCGGACGAGTGGCACGCAGACCACCTGCGTGATCCGCAGTCGGTGGTGCCGGAATCGGTGATGCCGAAATACGGCTTCCTCGAAGAGAAGAAGATCGACGGCAAGTACATCGGCGACATCATGGCCACCAACGCGCTCCTGGGCACGCCCTACACGGACGAGATGATCGAAGCCGCACAGGCTGACTTCCGCGCCCAAGCCGATCCGGACAGCGACTATGACGGGCTGCTGGAGCGCTATGGCGAGGATATCAATGTGCGCAACTTCGATGGTCAGCCGGGGATCTCCGAGGCCGATGCGCTGATCGCTTATCTGCAGATGCTGGGCACGCTGGTCGACTTCTCGACCTTCACCCCGGACGCGAGCCGCTGAGGGAGGGGCAGAGATGGAACTCTATACACTCCTCAGGCAGTTCGCCGACAGCTGGATGCTGCTGTTCCTGTTCACCTTCTTCATTGGTGTGATTGTCTGGGCGTTCCGCCCGGGCAGCACCAAGGCCTACAAGGACACCGCAAACATCCCGTTCCGGCATGATGACGCACCTGCACCCAGCCAGGACCAACCCGCCGCGACTAAGGAGGCGAGGGCATGAGCAAGAAATCGCAGAAATTCGAAGGCGATCCGAACACCACCGGCCACGAGTGGGACGGGATCGAGGAATTCGACAACCCGATGCCGCGCTGGTGGCTGTGGACCTTCTATGCCACCATCATCTGGGGCGTGCTGTACACCATCGCCTATCCGGCATGGCCGCTGATCAACGGCGCCACCGCCGGGGTGCTGGGCTGGTCAACCCGCGCCGATGTCGCGGCGGAGATCACTGCGGTGGAAGAAGCCAACGCGCCGATCAACGCCAAGCTGGAAGCGGCTGATCTGACCGCCATTGCGGAAGACCCGGAACTGGGCTCCTACGCGGTGTCTGCCGGTTCCGCCGTGTTCAAGACCTGGTGCGCCCAGTGCCACGGCTCTGGTGCGGCGGGTGCCAAGGGTTATCCGAACCTGCTGGATGACGACTGGCTCTGGGGCGGTTCGGTGGAGGACATCCACACCACCGTCAGCCACGGCATCCGCAACGAGGACAGCGACGAAGCGCGCTATTCCGAGATGCCTGCATTCGGCCGCGACGAGCTGCTTGAGAAGGAGGAGATCTCTCAGGTGGTCAACTATGTGATGTCGCTGTCGGGTGAGCCGCAGGACGCGTCCAAGGTTGAGGCGGGTTCCGTTGTCTTCGCCGACAACTGCGCCTCCTGCCACATGGAAGACGGCACTGGCGACCGCGCACAGGGCGCGCCGAACCTGGCAGATGCGATCTGGCTCTATGGCGGCGACTACGCCACCCTGACCGAGACCGTCAGCAACTCGCGCTATGGCGTGATGCCGGCCTGGAACACCCGTCTGACAGAGGCGGAAATCCGCGCGGTTTCGTCCTACGTCCACCAGCTGGGCGGCGGCGAGTAAGCAGCACCGGAATCAGAAACAGCAAAGGGGCCGCGGATTGCGGCCCCTTTCTCTGTGCAACACTACTGGCTGGCGGTTCAGAATCTGAACATTGCCCGGAAATGCAGGGTACCGAAATCAACATCATTGCCGTCGGTGCCGAAGTCATCAAACTTGTGATGCTGATATTCGCCGCCGATCACCCATTGGTCGTTGATCTGGTGGTCGTAGCCGAAGCCGATGACATATCCAGGATCGTCGAAATCAATGCTGGTCACACCCGACAGCCCGTCAAAATTGGTGTAGGCAAAGCCGAGCGTGCCGTAGAGCAGCCCATCGCCCAGATCATAGCCGGCCCGGAGTTTCAGCCGGGCGATCCCATCGAAATCGCCGGTTGCGCCGCCGGAATTGATCGAAAGATCGGTGAAATCATATTGCAGTTCGGGGCCGATTGCCCAATCGCCCAGATCCCAGAGGTAGCCGATGGCAAAACCTCCCACGGCGCCATCGGTGTCGAGATCGGTGAGCGTGCCGAGGTCGAAATCCCCGGATCCGTATCCGATCTGGCCGCCTGCGTAGCCGCCTTCCCAGTCGCCGGCAAATGCAGGCGTGGCGGCGGCGGAAAAGAGGAGCAGGGCGGTGAGACATTTGCTTTTCATAACACACATACCTTCTAACAGTTGGAGCCGGGAAGCCGGCAGCAGCACTTGTGAAATAAGATAACTCAGCTTCCGCAGAGGAAAGGCCTGCGGGTACCGGGGGCGCATAATCCGCCCTTGGCAGGCGGTCTTTTGCCATCTTGCAGCCCGTGTGCGCTGGTTTTTGCTCAACGCGCCTGCCGCCGCGGCGGAGAAGGCTGTGCGGAGGCCTCTTTCGGAAGAAGCGAATTTTCTCTTCCAGCCACTTGAAGGTGAGGACAGGGCGATCTCATTTTCATGCCAGAAGTGCCTGATGCTGTCTGCGGCACGGTTGCGGGCGGCGGTCAGCGGGGCGGCGGCGGCTGGCTCCGGACAATCCGGGTGCCGTATTTGGAAGGGTCTTACGTGTTTGATATCTGGCTGCCGCTTGTGGGCGGGCTGCTGCTGCTGATCCTCGGCGGCGAGTTTCTGGTGCGCGGCGCGGTGCAGGTTGCGGAGCGGTTCGGCGTGTCGCCGCTGGTGATCGGGCTGACCCTGGTGGGCTTCGGCACCTCGGCGCCAGAGCTGGTGACCTCGGTGCGCGCGGCGCTGGCCGGCGCGCCCGGCATTGCCTATGGCAACATCACCGGCTCCAACATTGCCAATATCCTGCTGATCGCCGGCCTGTCGGCGCTGATTGCGCCGATTGCGGTGCAGTCGGCAGCGCTGCGGCGCGATGGCGGTGTGATGCTGGCGGCAACGGCGGTATTTGCTCTGCTGGCGGCGACAGTTCCGGTGACGCGGGCTGCCGGGCTGGCATTTGTGCTGGTGCTGGCGGCCTATGTCTGGTTTGCCATCCGTCAGGAGAGAACGGCGCCGGCAGCTGAACACGGGGCACTGTTCGACAAGGCCGCGGCGCTGGAGGGCGTGGATCCGGCACTCACAGCTGCAACCCCGGTCCGGCTGCCGCTGTGGCGGCCGCTGGGTACGGCCCTGGGCGGGCTGGCGTTGGTGATCGGCGGCGGCGGGCTGCTGGTGGACGGTGCGGTTGAACTGGCGCACATGATGCAGGTGTCCGAAACGGTGATCGGCCTCACCATTGTTGCGTTGGGCACGTCGGCGCCAGAGCTTGCGACCTCGGTTGCGGCAGCACTGCGGCGTCAGGGGGAGATGGCGTTCGGCAATATCATCGGCTCCAACATCTACAACATCCTGGGTATTGGCGGCGCCACCGCACTGATTGCCCCCTCGGAGGTGCCGGAGCGGATTGCTGGCTTTGACAACGTGGTGATGCTGGGTGTGACGCTGGGATTCCTCACGCTGGCTTGGACCGGTTTGCGTGTGTCCCGGCGCGAGGGTGCAGCACTGCTGGTGGGTTACGCTGCGTATGTCTGGTGGCTGTGGCCAGCGTAGGCTGCCGCTCTCAGCCCATTGACGTCATTGACTTGCGCTTACTGGCGCGGGCGGCGTCGGTGCGGGCGCTCCACCAGGCGATGCCGCCCCACAGCACCACGTAGAAGACGCCGGTGCCCAGCACCAGCTCGCCCGGGAAGGGGCCGATGTCGGCGCGGTCCAGGGCCTGCTGCCAGCTGGTTACGCCCGTGGGGTGCACGGCCAGCTTGCCCGCATAGGCCATCGACTGGATCAGCAGGATCCAGAAGTAATTGCGCCGGATCCGCCGTCCAATCGCGGTCATCACGCCAACGTGGTACTCGGGCCGCAGGTAATCGGCGGCCAGCACGTCCTGCCAGTGCTCCTCCAAGTGCAGGTCGCCCTCCACCAGCATCGGAGTGTAGAAATGCGTCTCCATCCAGCGGGCGCGGGCCCGGAACACGTTGAAATAGCGGTAGCGGCGGGCCTCCAGCATCAGGAAGAAGATGATCAGCACGCCCACCAGGATCAGCGGCAGCGGCGAGGCCTCGGGCGAGGAATAGGAGATCGACAGGGCCACCCCCAGTGTTACCACGGACCAGTTGGTGGTGGTGTCGAGCCGGGTGCGCCAGACCGTGCTGCGGTAAATCTCTCCGCGGTAGAGATGCGCAAGTGCTCCGACTTCGTCTGGTGACAGCGGTGCGCGGGCATCCGCTGCCGTCTGTTCGCTCTGTGACTGGGTCATCAGGAGAGGGTAGTTTTCTACCGCAGCCGGGCAAATTTTTTTCACCAGTTTGATCCGCATCAAACTTTGCAGCCCGCAAGCAGGGTAAAACCGCAGGTGAAAGAGATTGCTGCTTGGCCAATACCCCTCCTGGGCAGCAAGAAATCCCGCGAGGCCGACGTGCAGGCCAAACGGGTCATGCGCCGGTTTTCCGATCTGTTCGCGCGTTTCCTGGAAAACCGGCGCTTTTTTCGTCCTAAATCTTCTGCGGGTTGACGCAGCGGACCCGCAGCGGCCGCCCGCGCAGCCATGCGGTGAGCCTGGCCAGCAGACCCGGGGCGCGGGGCGGTGCCTGGTAGGCGCGCGGCAGCGGCTCGGCGGGCGGCAGATCGCCCAGCCGCACACAGTCCTGGCGGGCGGCGGTCATCATCGAACGGGCATAGATATCATTCAGCATGTCACGGCCTCCTGTTCTGGCGTGTGATCCCGACTCTTGCCTGAATGTGCGATTCCTGCGAGTTAAGAAGAATGTCATTATGTAAGGGCTGATTACATATGGATTGGCTGCACATGCCGCCGCTTGCGGCGCTCAGGGCTTTTACTGCCTTTGCTGAGACAGGAAATGTGGTGCAGGCAGGCGCCGCGCTGAATGTCAGCCACGCTGCCATAAGCCAGCAGCTGCGGGCACTGGAGGCGCATCTGGGCGCGCGGCTGTTGGACCGCAGCGGCCGGGCGCTGGCATTGACAGCGGACGGTGCCCATCTGGCCCGGGCGCTGCAACTGGGGTTCGGCGCGATCGAGGCTGCGGTGCAGGAAATTTCCGCTGCCGGCGCGGCGCGGCCGCTGCATGTCACCTGCACGCCGATGTTTGCCGCCCATTGGCTGATGCCGCGGCTGGCGGAATTTCAGGCCAGCCACGCGGAGATCGACCTGGTGCTGGATCCTCGGGGCGAGATTGTGGAGCTGAAGCCGGGCGGGATCGACCTGGCCATCCGCTATGGCGACGGCAACTGGCCGGGGATGGACACCCGGATGCTGCTGCAGTCGCCCATGGTGGTGATCGCCGCGGACAGCCTGCTGAGGGGGCGCCGGGTGGCCGCGCCGGAGGATTTGCTGGACCTGCCCTGGCTGGAGGAACTGGGCACGACGGAGGCTTCGCGCTGGCTGGAATCGCGGGGCGTCACGGACAGCCTGCGCGGTTCCCGGACCCGGTTGCCCGGCAATCTGCTGATGCAGGCGGTGCGCGCAGGGCAGGGGGTTGCGGTCAGTGTCCAGGCGTTCGTCGAAGAGGACCTTCAGGCGGGCCGCCTGTGCGCCTTGTTCACCGAGGGCGAGGACCGGGGGTATCATGTCGTGACCCGCTCAGGCGTGCTCCGCCCGGAGGCGCGCAAGCTCGCTGCCTGGCTCAGCCGCCAGGCTGGCGCCTGAAGCCGTTGCGGCTAATGATCCGGCTCTGTCGGAGCCACCAACGTCTTTTTCTGTTTGCGGAAAGGCCGATGGCTGGGGTGGTAGGAAGCCTTGCGTCCCGATCCGCTTCATCGCCTTAGCCGAACCGCTAGCAAATCTGGGGCAGTTCCTGGGGCGAAACGTAGTGAAGCCTGGGGCAACTCGGTAACTAACGACCCGCCAGCAGACCTCTGGAGGCCCGCTAGCAGTTGATTTCGACCGTGGACGTGGCGCGGTGTGTCGGGTGGGTTTGCTGCAGGAGATTGCGGACTAGTTGAAATCCTCAATTGGTGTTTCACCCTCTTCCAGCGTCACTTTTTTGATCGGTTGGGGGGGAGCTGGTTGCCAAGCTCTCAAATGAGCAGCTGCTAATTCATAGAACTTAGGGACAATAACCTCCAGATCCTCGATAAACGTTTTGCGCCCAGAGAACCTAGCTCCGGTTCTCTCTACAAGCTTCACTTCAAAACTATGAGGAACTAGATCTGGATTGTCGGTTTGAAGCAGCAAGGGGTCTGTACGAAGTTCAGCAACGCTACGTGTGGTCGGAGAAACTCGTCCAGGCCAAAGCGCCGACAGTAAAAGTCTTTCGTCATCCTCCGGCAGCATGCGCAACACCCAGTTAATCCGTGCTTTAGTCGACTTCCTGTCGCCTGGAGCCTTGAGGACCATTGAAGCGGAAATGGTTCGCAGCCCGAGGTTTGCAACAACATTGATGTCTCCCGCCAAGTTCGGCACCTGAAATATGCTGGTGAGCGTCCGGTTTTCGACTAAAGCCTGTGCCGCTTCTCGTGCACGAAGTCCGGGGTCATCCCGCAGCTTCCGCTCGATTTTGACCGATACTGCAGTTTTAATATTTGTAGATAGGTGCAAACTTAAGTCACGCTCCTCAGCGTGCCAGCAAGCCACTGCTTCTTCGACTTCTGGTGACGTTCGTTTAAGGACAGTTTCGTTGGAAACGGACTGAACAAGACTTTTCCACTCTGGCCCCATCTGAGTGAAGCGCTCCACCCCTGTTGAAGGATGGTCAAGAAACTCCATCAGCTCTCTCATCAGAAACATCTGCTCCGCGTCCTCGACGCCGTCCTGCAAGGAAAGCAGCTCGCATTGCGTAGCCAGCCATGACCACGACCAATGAAACAGATCCGTTTTTCTTAGGAGTTTCTTGGAAACAGGTACGGGAGAATGATCCGCTCGCGAGACGAATTGGTTGGAAACCGTAATGACCGCGTCTACCCCGTTTGCACGAGCGAGTTCGATGTATTTTGTGACCTGTTCTTCTGTAAGCTCGTTTCGCGCAATTTTCGTCTCGACCAAGGCTGACCAACGACGGCTACCCGTCTCCAAGACTATAAGCCCGTCAGGACGGCAGTTGTTTCCGGTCTTTTCCTTCAATACCACCTCAGTGAAAGTTGATATTTTCGTCCTCACTCCCACTCTCTGACCCACGCTCGATAAAACTTCCACCGCCATTGGGTGAACCTGGGCGAGGACGGCTAAGAAGATCGAAGTTACCCGACGCTCCCGGTTTGTTTCGGCCAGAGCTGGAAAAAGACGAGCGGGTGCTCCGAACTCAACGAAATCAGGCATAGTCGTCATAGAAAATCCTCAAGTGCTATCGCTTTAGTAGAAGCCTAGCGAATGCGTGCACGCACAGCAACAATCAGCTTTTCTTAAAAAGTACTGTTCCAGCCAAGCATCGTGTCTTCTTTAATCGAACAAACCGAGCCCTTTGATGCATCTAAAATAGAAAGCAATCACAGGAGTTTGTACAATGAAGCACCTATCTGCCCTCGGCGTCCTCGCCGGGGGTTTTCTTTTGTCTCCGCCGCCGAAAGCTGTGCTGACCACAGTTCTCTGGGTTGTCTCCCGCTCTCATCCCGCCGTCTCGGCCCTCGTGCTGCTGGCAGTCGTGTCGGCCTGGAAGAACGGCGATGACTGAATTGGACCTGCAACCCGACGATGTGGTGGTCATTCGCGCGTCTGAAGACTGGCCGGAGCACCTGTTTCGGATCACTGAAGTCTTTGACGACTGCGTGGGCGGCTACTCACTGAACGGACCACTGGAAGGCGAATACGGCGAGCCGGGCTTCGACCTGATCCTGAGGGTCTACGAGGGCGACTGACGCCCCAAATCCCAACAATCTAGCTAGAAGGAGGAGGCGCTATGTCTGCTCAGATCAAGTATGCGTACTTGAAAGGCCATACGTGGCTTTATCGGCGCAACTACCCCAAGGATGTTGCCGTTGTGCTCGGTCAGCAAGCCTTGAAGCAATCGTTGAAGACCCGGGACACTTCGACAGCCCGCGCCCGGGCAGCGGAGATAAACGCCCGCTACGAGACGCTGGTGGCAAGGATACGGTCAGAGGCCGAAGACGCACTCTCTGCCCCGGAGAGCCGCGCAAGCGTCCCGGGATGGGCAACGGAGCCGGAGGCCGCTCTTGACCGCCTGCGGGCCACTCTGGAGCACTCAGGTACAGTTCTGGAGCGCCCTGAGTTCAACCGATTGGTATCCCGCGAGAAAACCCTGATCCGTGATGCGAGCAGAGTATATACTAACAGGAGGAGTAATGAGCTTCGGCCCGGCGGCTTCAAGTCCGTCAGATACTCAGTTGGGCTGTTCGCTAGCCAGTACGGTGACAGGTCCCTTTGCAGCTTGTCCCGGACGGAGGGGCGGGAGTTCCTCGGTGCGATTGCCCGGCTCTCACCGTTGATCTGTGAGTGCTGGACGTAATCTCCCCAAAACGGCTGGATGAAAATTCCCCAGTTTGGCGCCGATGCCGATGATCAGGGGGGCATGCCCCCCTGATCATCGGTCGCGCATACTTCCCCTGTAGAGGCCAATGGAAAGGCTCGCAGGTGGTGGGATTGAGGGAGATCGTGATGATCTTTGAATTGAAGCGGCAGGGCCTTGGCATCAGCGCAATCGCGCGGCAGACCGGGCTCGACCGCAAGACGGTAAG
>NZ_LYUZ01000137.1 GCF_001679925.1 Leisingera sp. JC1
TGGCTGGGCCAAGACCGTTGGCGGCATGTCCCAGACCGTCTATCGCGGCGTCGAACGGGTGCGGTCGCGCTTCATCCTGACGCTCGCAGCCGGAAATCTCGCCCGGCTGCCCCGGTTGCTGGCGGAATGAGGCTGGAGGGGGGGACGCAGGCCTGCTTCCAGCCACCCAATCCGGAAGACCGATGAGAGAACTCATTCCACCACGGAGAACAGCGTCCCACTGGCCTGACTAATTCAGCGGCCTGTTAGTGGGCCAGGATTCAAGGCTGCTATCTATTCGGATGACGAGACAACCCTGGTTTGCCTCGAAGATCGTGTTCCTGCTGAAATCCAGACGGAAAAGGGTTGGGTTTGCTTGCGTACTGTGGGTCCCTTTCCATTTGATGCTGCTGGAATTGTCCAATCGCTGATTGCGCCGCTGTCCTCCAATGACATCGGCGTATTTGTCGTCTGCACTTATGACGGCGAGCATGTGCTGATCCCAGCCACAGAAACTGAAAAGGCAATTCGGTGTCTGAGAGCAGCAGGGCACATCATAAACAACTAGCATCTAACGTATATAACGAACTGAAAAGGTTGAGAAAAAGCATGCCGACTGGATTAACTGGAAGCTGCCTTTGCGGGAAGGTGACTTACGACACAGGTAGCGAACCGCTTTGGGTCACCATTTGCCACTGCAAGTTTTGCCAACGTGCGACTGGGTCTGATCGAATGATCCAGCCGGTTTTTGAGAAACAAGACTTTAGCTTCACCGCTGCCCCCCCTGCAGTCTTCACGCAACCCTCTGACGGAAGCGGCAAAAACATCAACGCGCACTTCTGCTCGGATTGCGGGACCAAATTGGCGCTGACCTTCGAAAGGTGGCCGGACAAGATTGGTATATACCTGGGAACGCTGGACAGTCCGGATGCGATCAAGGTCGGGCCGGACAATAGTAAGCACATATTCGTTTCCGAGGCTCAGCCAGGGACTCTGTTGCCTCCTAACGTGAAGATCTTCGATCATCATGCGGCAGAAATTGATGGAACGCCAATCGAGCCAACCATTCATTCGAAGCCAGTCGCCACTTAACAGCAGCAGCCATTGGCGCAACCGCAGCGAAAGCCCGTTTCGTCCCGCGCTGCCGACCTCCATGCGGATCACCGCGACGGTCCCGTTTGGGTCGAAAATGCTTGGCAGTTGGGTCAGGATAGCTTGGCACGGCGTGCCGCCACGACTCAGAAAAACGGTAGGTTCGTGTCGCCTTCGTTTGGCATTCGACACAAGCCCTTTTACGGTCAAGTACTTGTGCAGTATCAGAGCCACTGGTTGTATTGCGCCGCCTGGTGATTGAAAAAATGTGTTGCGCTTGGTGCTAATAGGCTGCAACACGATGGCATGAGCTTTGAAGACTTTGATTTTGCAGAAGAGCTGCCTGAAGCGTGCCCTAACGGAAACGCCACACAAGTGCAGAGAAATGGGTATTGGCGTTTCGTCATGGTCAACTATCCTGGAGGCCTTTCCGAAATCGACGGACAAGCCTTTTCCAGTCAGCACGGCAGAGGTAAACCTTGTCCACCGGGCAAGGACCCTTGCGACTGGGCATCTTGCTCCATGTTCGATGAAGAACGAGCAAAAAAGATGGCGAAGATTTCTCCGTTCAAGAATAAACCGGCAGTGTGCCTGGACATTGGCCCGAAGGCCGGTCCAAGCCGTTTGGATGGGGATGGGCATCTTCATCTTTGGCGCTTGGGCGCTTACGACATTACGCAAGACATCACTCAAACTGTTGATAAGCTATGAGCCAACAAACTAAAGCAGTTCGGAAAACAAGCGCATCGTTCGAAACGGTGCTTGTAGATGCTGGCTTTGCGGCATTGGCTTTACTGAAGCGCACAACTTCACGCGGAACTACGTATTATTTTGCATCGGCACTTGTAGATGATCAGGGGGAGGTGTCCTCCTATTTCGCAGTCTCTGCTTCCAAAGAAACAACTACGGACTATTTCTTTGGAAAGTCAGATCTGCACTACGTCTATGTCTATGCAAAGAACTCCGAGTACTATCAAATAAGCGGGCCTGACATATTCTCCGCCAGTATTGAGCTCACGCCCTTTGAGGGCACTGTGCCTGAAGATGTAATTCCTGACCGTGGTTTTTTTGCTGCTGACCATAATGTTGCCTATGACATTGTAGAGCTTCCTCCGTCAAAACATGAAATAGCAATTGACGGCCAGTGGAGGATGTCTGAGTTTAAGGAATTCTATTCTCGGTACTCAGATATTTACGTTTTCCATGAATGCATGAATGAGATAGAAGGTAGACAGATTTCGTCGATCCCGACGGCATACGTTTCAGCGTTCCGCGATAAACCGTTTCGAGGCGGATCAAGTTATCTTGGCTTCTTTTCATCGCTCAAGTCTGCATTACCTTACCGGTCAAAGCCGAGCCTAGCAGCTGTTCAGTGGGCCTCACCTGGAAAGATATCAATTCGAGGGTCCGACCCTTTATTTGAAAAGGTTGAGCAGCAAATTATTAAGTTTGATGCTAACTATTCAGACGCAAAACCTGCGTACAAAAAACTCCGCGAGTTTATGGTCGAAAACGGTTGGCTGGAGATTTCAGCCGAAGAGTACAGAAGACCATCTGCTGCCGAGGCAACTCAGCTTTCGGAATTGATAGTCGGTCTGGCTGAAAAGCTACATACTCCTGGGGGTAGAAGTTTTTCTCACATTTTGGCGGGAAACCAGATTGTAGAGGCGAAGATATTCATGGCGGTCTTTCGAAGGTTGGAGACGGTTGTGGGTTATGTGCGAGAGGGTCGCGTTTCAATCGGCTAATCGTGGAACGGAAAAGTCTTGGCCTTATCTGACCGCGTTAGGGTTACCCTGAAAATGAGAAACAAGAATTGCGCATGCTGCAGTGCAAGCATTGCACTGCAGTATTGGATCTTTCAGGTGAGGCGGCTAAGGAAAATTTGACCAGTTTTGCAAAGCCCGTTTCACCAGGCTTTCGCGCCCACTTTCTCTTCGCAAAGCTTCGTCCTGACGATGACTGAGCCCAAAAAACCAGGGATTCCCGCTTGACCTGTTCGTCACCGCCAGTCAAGTCAGCGGCTATACCGGAGCACGATCTTTGCCCAGTGGCCTCCCAATAGTAATCAACTGGCTGCTCGGGGGTCGCGGCTACGAGGCCGACTTGTTTACAGAGGCGTTAAAAAGACGGAGGGGTACGCGCCTTCACCCCTGACCGAAAGCTATGCAAGACCCCGGACAAATACGACAACCCTAGATACAAGCGGCGCAGCCGCATCGAAGTCATGTGCTGCAGTCTTAAGGACTGGATGCGCGTCGCGATCCGCCATGTCCACCGCCCCAAGGTAGTTCTCTCTGCCATCGCCCTCGCAGCAACGCCATTTATTGTCTATCAATCCTGAAACTAATACGGGAAGTGACCTAGGCTTTCATCTAAAAAGGCGTCTCCGACAGCATGTTCTGTAAACACCTGATATGCGGCCTGGATTTCGGTCAAAAACTTATCAAAACTCTTCATGTGATCAGTGTTGGCGTATTCCAGTTGATCTTGATCCGCACCATTGAAGGAGATGGCGTTAGATTTCATATCAGACAGATCTTTTTTCGCATGGCTGAATTTGGCATTCGTCAAGGGGTATTCTTTCCAAAAGCGGCTGCATTGCTCCAACTCTTCCAGTCGAGACTCAATAAATTCGATGGAACATTGATTTATGAAAGCTTTCTGGTGGTGCCAAATTTGATAAATTTCATCAAGCGTGAACTTAACTTTAATCGCCTCGTCTCGGCAGATGCTCTGTTTCAAGAACCCCTCAATCTTGCGTTGCCCATCTTTGAAATTGTTTTCTTCTGGAAATTTGATAGTGACAGTTTTTTGCTCGCGCCATCCTTTGTCATTCGCGTCAAGAATCAGACGTGCATAACGTTGGAGCCATACATAGCGAATCGAATTATCTTTCAGTGAGACATGAAACACAAAAAAAGGTTGCGGGAACAATAGTGCATATTCGATTGTTTTGGTCGGAAAGGATAGGTTGGCCGACTTTTTGAATGATTTTTTGGCTCCCTTGACTTGAATAAGGCCGGTTTCGCCGGTGGGCAGTTGATCTCGAAATATCTCAAATGCAAGATCGACGCCATAATCTCGCTCCTCAAGTCCTCGGATGAGCCAGTTCTCATCCAATTGACTTATCACTTTTCGTACCGCGCGGGTGTCGATGACGTGGTTTGTGTGCCTGATTGGAAACATGACTTTATTTCTTCACCCTTAAAGATTTTCAGGAGCGGATTGACCTTGGGTCGGTTTAAGTTTGCAAAACCGCTATGGCATCGCCGACTAGCTCATGGCAGATTCTGCCCCCTTCCGCTAGAAAATTTTGTAACTGTTTTCCTTTAACTGATTTCTAACAAGGCAGATGCAGGCGCTTCGCCAAGGTGTAACAGTCTGTGCGAAATCTTAGCCTTGATATACGATTATTCTCATTTTGTGCAGGAGCGTAATATTTTCAACAGCCTTCCTTTGCAAAGTTCCTAAAACAGAATGCCGGTATCGCCCGCGCTGCAACGTTTCGATGATGGTTTGACGATGCGCCTGCGGCAAACGTCAGCTTCCGTTTTGGAAATTCGCAGAGCGAAGCGCCGAGGGGACGTCTCAAGAGGCTGAGTTTGCAAAGGCGCTTCCTGCGTAATGCACCCCTTGAGCCAAACGAATGAGCCAAAGAAAGCTCCAACATCCAATTTCAGTGCAACGCTGAAGTTTCACGGTGTCAATGCCAGACAGGTTGACGTTCCAGGTCTTCAGCGCGCTGGAGCAGTCGGGATGCAATCCGCAGGTCGATGCGCATCCCATGTTGATAAGCGTGATCAACAGCTTCGGTAACAGTTTGGACCGCGATGGCCGAGAGATGCCGCTTAGCGCCTTCCCGCCGCACAAAATCATTTAACTCCGTGGGCGTGAGCTCGCGCAACCGGACAGGCGGGCATCTGCTGAGAAGCGGTTCAGGCAACAGGCGGTAATTGTTGGACGTCAGCACCCAGCCCACCCAGCTCATGTCGAATTTCACCTGGTAGTAAGGGCAATTCCAGCGTTTGGCAGTCATGGGTTCGAGCAACGGCAAGAGCGCCTCAGCCAGACCAAAAGTATGGCCCTTATTGGACGTAGCCTTCCCGGCCTTTTCCACTTCATCCACGACAAGGATCGGGTTTGCTACCCCCGCCTGCAGAATGGTTTCCAGCACGCGCCCCGGATACGCACTGCCCCAGCCCCGCTGCGACCCGACAACGCCGAACGACGCGTTCTCGCTGGTAGCTTCAACAACGGCCGTTGGGACTGTGAGCAGCTGCCCGAGACGCCGCGCCCAGTGGCTCTTACCGACACCGGGCGGCCCATCCAGCAGCATGGGCGGCAGCCGCAGGCCCGGCCACCCTTCGCGTACGGACCGGCGCATCGCTTGCCACACTGTTTCCGTCGCCGAAGCCATCCAGGGCATTTCCCCGTGCAGTTCAGCCGCCAGTTCATCAGCCTGGTGTTCAGTAGTAATCGCAACCAGCCTGACCCCATCACGCAGCACAGCAAGCCGATCCCGGTGCTCCCGGGTGAGATGCCCCATGCCGGAAGCCGCCTTCCGGCGCTCGATAAGAAGGTCTGCACGGCGTTTGATCCGCGCTCTTTCCTGTTCGCTGGGGCTGGTGGCGTGGCGGCGCCTTGCAGCCTTTTCACTGATGTCTGCGCGCTCTGCACCAGCGCTGGTATCTGGCTGCTCCCGGCTTCGCAGGTCGCGAAGGTGCTGCACGAACCGTTTCTCCAGAGTGTAGGTGGTGTCATCCGGGTTGAAAAACCGGGCTTCGATGAAGGGGATGCGGGGCATCAGGGTAAGACCTATGGCAAAGTTGGGTTGTTGGCCGAAACCGCTCCGGCCGCTCAACAAGGAACTGACTGTTGGGTTTACAGGAAGACTGGCTTGCGGCTGTTTGATGCTGCCACCTGGGTCCAATCGATCCCTTCGAACAGGGCGTCGAACTGGACTTTGCTCAAAGTGACAGGCCCGGCTTGCGGTTTCGGCCAGGTGAAGCGCTTGCCATTCAGCCGTTTCATGATCAGCACAAGGCCTGAACCATCCCAGACCAGAATCTTCAACCGGTCGGCGCGCCGGGAGCGGAACACGTAAATCGCCCCGGAATAAGGATCGAGCTCAAAGCTGTTAGCCACACAGGCGGCAAGCCCGTCCATACCCTTGCGGAAATCGACCGGCTCCGAGGCAAGATAAATCCGGAAGTTGCTGGCAGGAGAAATCATTGTGCTGCCCTCACGGCACGCAACACTTCCACCAGGTGGTCGGCAGGATAGCCAGGGGGTATCTCGATGGCTGCCGCTCCGATACAGATCCGGCATGAGGTGCTGTTTGCTGCCTCCGGACCATTTTCGTGAGGAGGCACGGCCGACCGCTGGGCCGCCGGAGCAACGACCTCAACAAAAGCTGGGCTCATCCCGGAAGCGCCGGCCTTCTTAACCCAGAGAGCAACCAGAGATTTGTTGGCGCCAATCTCCTCAGCCGTCTCGCGGATTCCGGCTCCAGCCAGGATCTTTTTAACGGCCTTAGCGCGGAGCGCGTCAGGCCATTTTCGCCGCCCGGATGAGGAAACGGGGATCGTGAACCCCCACACCTTCACCTCTTCCGGCATCATTCCATCCAGCATCACCACCTCCTTTCTTCAGGTGGCGCCAGTATCTCAAACCCCTTATTTTATTGAAACATGGGGTCTTTGCACCGCTTACCAGAAAACCATCGCTCCCATAGCGCGGGATTTTCGACAGCGCCGCGCATTGCCGTTTACAGTCTTTCAGGTTCGTGGAAATTGGCGAAGTTCAAACCGCCCCTTCGCTGCAGCCAGGTCGGACAAACGAGACGCCGGACTTTGCCGCCGTTGCCCTTCCGGGCTTTTGCTGACGCAGCATCCGTTCGCATGCGCGGCACGCTCACCGCTCCGTTGCAGCTGAACCGTCAGACCGGTCATTAAAAGCTACGACGTCAGGGTGAACAGGGATCAAGTTGCATGGACACAGATCACTGACGGCGGAAGAGAGGGAACTTTGCTGCTTCGCGTGTACTTCCCATCGGGACGCAGCCTGAAGCTAGCCATCAGGGAAGCTGACGTCGATCAGGCTCCGGGTCTGTTTGTTTAGCTCGCAGAAGGCGCATGACTGCGCCGATCGCAATTTCGCGGATGGTGCGGCCCTTTGAGATGTGGGCGAGGAACAGTCCAACGAAGGGGGCAACGGAGACGAACTGTTCAACACCGAGCCCCGGCATCAGCGCCGTGCCAAGGATGGTGGCGATGACGGCAATGATGTCGACCGCATTGCCCAGAGAGCCGGAAAGCCTTTCCCCGAACAATGGTGCCAGCACGACCAGATGGTCAGCGGCAAGCCGCGGCGGTGATGACCATTTCACCTTCTCATTGGGTCAACGATGGAACAAATTCCACTGGGAAGCGTTGATGTAAGATCAAAGACTGCCTGCAGAGCGCTTTCTCAAAGCAGTCTGGAGCAGAGGACTGTAAAGTGCGGGATGCCTATGCGCCAAGGTATTTCCGACGCATGCCGCATCTGCAGAACCCGCTTGTCTGCACGCAGTCCGTTATGACGGAGGAGCAAATGAGCGTCGACCACAAGGAGAAGATCGTACATGCGACTAGGCACTATGACTCGCCGGAAGAAGTGCTTGGCGATGAGAGCCTGAGTGAGGAAGAGAAGAAGCGAGTTCTGAAATCGATGTCGCTCGACGCCAAACTCGAGTCGGTTGCAACGGCGGAGGGGATGGCCGAGGACACGGGCACGCATTCTCTGAAGGAGATCAAAAGTGCATTGCTGGCCATTGATGAAGAACTGGCCGATGACGCGACCACAAAAGTCGGTAACGCGAACCAGTTTCCCTACCGCCGCATTCTGGTTGCTCTTGAGACCGGTGACACGCTGGTGGATGAAATCTTGTCCACTGCTGTTGAATTTTCCCATGAAGCAAACAGCAGCATCCGCTTCCTGACTGTTGTCTCGCATGTGCCTGAGGAAGTAAGTGATATCGCCCTCCTTCCAGCCGTCGATCCGAATATCCCATTGGACCACCGAGAGAAAATCGCGAAAGCCGAAGTGGCGAAGGCGAAATCAGCGGGGCGGCATCTTCTGGATAGCTTTGAGCCCCTGGGCGAGAGCAAACATGTTGTGCGCAGGGGGGTTCTGGAAGACGAAATCATCAAATACGCGACACAATGGCCAGCGGATCTATTGGTCATGGGGGCACACAACCGGTCATGGTTCAAAAAAATACTTTCCAATCCGTCATCGACCCGTGTGCTAGATGGCGTCGGTTGTGCGGTGCTGATCGTGCCGGAAGCGTCATCGCGTAACCAGTAAGAGCCCGCAGCACTTGGGCGCAAACCGAAGGGAGTCCCGCTTTCTGAGTAAGCGTTGCCCCACCTCACGCGGGATCAGCTTGACGGTGGGAAGTTTCAGGGGAGGGGTTCGTCGAGCCGTCTGGCAGGGTGACCTGCAGCGATGGCTTCGAGGGTGGCCTTGAGGTATCCACCACCGCCCAGGCCTTGGCTTCATCCGGCCAACGCCCGTGACCCGAAGCGTAGATCTCCACGCCCAACGATTTGAGAAATGAATTTGTAGCGCACATTGCGAAACGCACTCCCCACTGTGAAATGTGCAAGATCTTGCAGCAAGGAATACGCGCTACGATGTGGGGCGGGACAGCACTCTGATGACCTTCGTCAAGTGCAAATTTCTTCATCTGAGCCAATTTTGGGCGAACGGAACAAACCGGCCTCCGCATACGTTTATCAATTGAGCACAAGCGAAGGAGGCTACGATGCAACTTCAAAATTCCAGACTGGAGCAACTATTTTCAGAGCTCTGCTCAGCGCTCACGGAACGTCAGGGGGAACAGGTGAGGACACGGCAAACAGACAGTGCCGCAGGCCAAAAGCTAGACCAGATCGAAGCCGAGATTAAGAACTGGGCGGACGATGCCCAAAAAATTGCGGTCGGCGACGACGATGAAAAATCAGTTGCTGATTTGGTAGAGCGGGCCAGGCAAATCAATCAAAAGCTTTGTGAGGACTATGCATAGTTCGGCCAGAATTTTTGCCCTTCGATCCCGTTCCAGGATGCCCGCTGATTTCTGGACGCCGTCTTTTTCTGCCCGCAGGTGCGAAGAACAGCGTTTCCCAGGCGAAGCCAGTTTCCAAGCTGTACAAACACCGAAACATTGGCGGAGTGGCTGGAAGGGTTCATGTGAATGCTGAACGCGAAATTCGTTCTGCCGCGCACAATTACTCTCAATGCTGACAGGACTAGTCAGGAGTGCGGGTGTGACCAGCAGCAATGCGCTGCCGAACGCGCCCCCGGCCCATGCCGGAGTTTCCCGCGCTCTGGGTTATCGCACGGCACCGGCAAGGGTGGCCGATGCTGTCAGCGCATCAATACCTGCACAAACACAGCACCTAAATAAACAAACAGGATAAGCATGCTTTCAACGCCAATCCTGGCGGGGCCTTCCTTTTGCCGGACGATCAGGCCGATAACAAGTATACTATTCAATATAAGGCCAACGGCAAACCAGAACAGATCGGCGCGGGCTATCGCGTGGTAGAGCGACCCGTTACGGTAGCTGGCATCCGCAGCGCTCAGAAAGAGTACATCGAAACTGTTTCCGCCAATGATGCCGCCGACCGCGAGCTGCAGTGCCCCCCGGCGAACCGCTGCAAGCGTCGTGGTAAGTTCTGGCAAAGAGGTTGCAACTGCGGTCATGAGGGCACCCACGGCCGTTGCTGAAATCCCGAGACGCGTGGAGATCTGCACGCCGCATTTGGAAATGACCCAGCCGGCAAGCGCGAGAACAACTGCGAGAGCCGTGAAACGCAGCGCCAAGGGAAAAAGCGCGGCGACTGCAACTCTACCTTCATCAGGAGTTTCCGGCCGGGTTTGCGAGGTTGAAACCGGTTTCCACATTGGTGCGTCCCGCACATGCGCGCCGATCCGAACGCCGAACAGATAGACGGCTGGAAGGATGACCGTGACTGGATGGAGGCCAAAAATACTAATGGCCGGACCAGCGTAGGCGGCGAGTGGCAGACCTAGCAAAAGCGTCAAAAGCCCGACCTGGAAGAGGTTCGCCGGATCGGCGGAAGCGTGTTCGAGATTGGCCCGGCGATAAAAAAGATCGGCTATGGCCAGAAAGGCGGTTTGGGCAGCGATTCCGCCCACCGCGTTGGAAAATGCCAGCGATGCCTGGCCATCCGCGGCTGCCGTGATGGAAACGACGCTACCCGACAGAGAAGTTGCAATCCCCAAAAGCACCGCACCTGCAATTGCTTCTCCCATACCGGTCTGATCCGCGAGCCGGTCGGCTTTCTCGGTCAGGCTGACACCAGCAATGGCGACGACCACTGTTGCCGCAAAAAACATCGCGAACAGAACCAGTATTGAAAAGTCATCCAGCAACATCTCAGCGTTCGAAAAAAATCTGGGTATGAAGTTTGCAGGTCTTCTTCTCTTCAGGGATGGAGAGTATTTTCTTTTTTTTGCAACTGCTTCAAGAATTTGAGCTACTGCTCAGCCGGTCAGAGCGGAGCGTGCGCGCGACAATCGGCTCCGGACTGTCCCTTCGGCGATCCCCAACCGGTATGCTATGTCCCTTTGGCTTAGCCGCGAAAAGGCGTTCAGGAACAATACCTCCCGTTCGCAAGACCGCAACCTTTTGAGTGACCGGCGCAAATCGACCAGAGCCATCCAGTCATCCTGAGGAGTGCGCCGCCTCGTATCCGTCTGACATTCCTTGAGGGCCACATGGGGTCCTTGGCGGGTGCATTGCCGACGCCAGTCTAGGTACAGGTTGCGCAAGATCGTAAACAGCCAACGGCGCCGGTGGGTCCCGGGATGATATTGGTGCCGTTTGCGCATTGCACGTAACATGCAGTCCTGGACCAGATCGTCTGCCTGCCATGTGTCCTTGACCATAGACAGCGCGTAACGCTTAAGATGCGGCATTTCCTGCACCAGCGCGTCATTAAACTCTTCACGGCTTTCACGATCGGCATTGGAGAGTGCTTTCTCATATTTTTCAGTACAGGCCATGGCCTGACTTTATGCGCTATCCGGCAGTCTGTCTCGGATAGTTGCCACCTAACACATTGATTTGATGAAACTAACTTTCACCATCTTACTAAAACCACTCCAAATCGCACAATACAATAATGGCATTATTTGCCATGCCTCCAAGCTTGCATGTAGGGAGCAGAACAGGTCCAGCCAGCGTTTATGCACTGTCCCACACCACGCAAGGAGCTGGACAGATGCCCAATCGAACGGCGAAAAACCTCATCGACACCCCTTGCCACGTTCTGCGCGCTGACTGGTCTGCCGCAGCCATCATGCGGCAGCTTTACGCAGAAGACTATGGCGATGAAAGTCTGATCGTCCTTGTGGACAACGCAGATGTCGTCGGAAAGATTTCCGTCGGCAGGCTGAAAGCCTATATCGTGGAGTTCCCGGATCTGTCAGGCGAATTGGCCGGAAACCTTGCGGATACCTCCTATGCAATTTGCAGGACAACTGACTGCGAAGCCGAACTGAATGCGCTGGCAGCGGCTTGCGATCCGGACGTGATCCTCGTGAGCGATGCGGGCGGCCGGATCTGCGGCGCCATCCGGGAACTGCCGCGCTAACCGCCTCCAGTCACGCTGCTGGCAAGTTCGGGCGGCATCCGGCAGAAAATTTGCGAAAAAGTTCAAAGGCACAGCAGTCCGCCCGAAGCAGCGCTGTGTTGCGTATTCCGCCGGTGGTTCCGATCCGGTTGCCCGGCGCGGGAACGAACGGCTCCTCATAGCGTTGATAGCGAAAGCAAACCAGACGGGAGGAAAAAATGCTGCATTCCTACAGCGACCTGAAGACCTTTGCGATCCGAACGGCATTGTTGCAGAAAGGCGTCTTGAGGCGTGACTTCCCCTTTCCCCTTCAGGTTCAGGCCACGCGGACGATCTCGGCGGTGCCGAGGGCATTGAAGCGGTTGATGAGTGCGACGCGGATGTGGATTTCAGCGGTTTGGCTATCTGGGTCTCTCGCGGCGATGCGCTCGCCGAAGGCCTTGAGGCAGCGCATCCTGGCTTCTGCGCGGCTGCGGGTGTGGTATCCCGTCCATCGTTTCCAGAACGCC
>NZ_LYUZ01000138.1 GCF_001679925.1 Leisingera sp. JC1
CCGCCGATCAACAGGTCGTCATCATTGCCGCCATACATCGTGTCGGCGCCGTCGCCGCCTTCCAGCGTGTCATTGCCATCCGTTGCAACAATGCTGTCGTCCCCGGCCCCGCCGATCAGCGTATCCGCCCCCTCTCCGCCTTCCAGAACATCATCGCCGTCACCGCCGTCCAAGCTGTCGTCGCCCGCTTCACCCAGCAGCGAGTCATCGCCGCCTTGTCCGTAAACAATGTCATTGCCGTCACCGCCCAGAACCGTGTCGGCGCCTTGTTCAATAGGGGTGACAACCGGATCGTCGATGACATCGCCGGACAGAGTAAATCCCGCCAGACCGTCTCGGGTCTGGAGAGTGAATTCAATCGATGAACGGTCCTCGAACCCGGCAGAGAACCAGGCCTCCTGATCGGTGTATGAATTGTACTGCGTCCCAGTGGCTGTAACCAGATTGCCGTCAGTCGAAGTGGTAAGGTTGGAATCCGAGGAAACGCCAAAGGAGGTGAAACTGTTGCCGTCAATAATGACTGCTTCGGCATCTCCATAACCGCTGTTGTCATCGATATCGTTGAAGGTCGCAGTGGAATTCAGATAGACCGGCTCGCCTGTTGCCGGGTCAAAGAACTCCAACCGGAAAGTCGCCTGGTCACCCGCCTGATCACCATCCAGCAGGATCTCCGCACCGTCGGTATAACCGAACTCCACCGACATATTCGCGTTCGATTTCTCGACAAGGACCAGCTTGCCCCAGATCGAGGTTCCATCCTCCAATGTCGCAACATCGCTGAAGACAGCATAGTTGCCCGCAGCCCCTGTCGAGCCGTCATGCGAGATGCTCTGGATGTTGCCGATCTTCAGTTCAAGAGGACTGGCATCCACACCTTGATCGAAGCCATCCCCCATGTCGCCATAGATGACATCATCGCCTGAGCCGCCATCAATGACGTCATTGCCCTCTTCCCCGGCAACGGTATCGGCACCCCCGCCCGCTTCGATAACGTCGTCGCCGGTGCTCCCGGCGAGCTTGTCATTCACTCCGGAGCCTTTCAGGGTCGCAAGAAGTCCGGAAAGCCAGTCAGGTACGGCCATAGTCACATCTCAATCTCTGGCCACAGGTGCCTGAGCACACAAAAGGCCAAGTGTTCCCGGCGAAATAGCCGCTTCTGCGCCCCTGAATACACGCATCCCGGTAATGAATCGTAAATCCGGCAGGCGCATTGAAAATTCGGCCACGGCCACGGCTCCGGCAAAGGGGGCGGAATGCCTGCAGGGGCACGCGGCTCGGTCAAAACGGGTCACTGGGCCCGCTTCACCCTTCTGAGCTGAGTGATTCGCATTGCCCGGAAGGCAATCTGCTAAAAGTGGAACGGTATTTTTGCCGCTCCACACCGTCCAAAAGCCCAATTTCGCGGGAACAAGACGCAAATTAACGGCCCTGAAATGAATCCCTCTGAGTGTTTTGACGTCCGGCATCTCACTGCTGGACCGCCACAGACCGCTTTCAGGCAGTCCGGCAGACTGAAATGTTGATGGGAACTTCGCCGTAATGACTCGACTGTTTAAATTCTGGAACAACATGCGGCTGGGCCGCAAGCTGCCGCTCTCCATTGCCGCGCCGACAATCCTTCTTACGCTCGCCTCGGGTTTCTTTTTTGCCTGGGAGGCCGGGCAGGCGCTGAAGACCAACCGTGAGGCGGCCTATGCAACGCTTTTGGAAGAGCGCAAGGAAGCACTGGAAAACTGGGTTGCCGGATTGCGGTCCCAGACCAGAACGCTGGTGGCCAGCAAGGCGGTTGAAACAGCGCTGCGCGACTTTTCCAACGGGTTTTACTCGCTTGGCGACACTCCCGGCAGCTATCTGCGCGCGGCCTATGGCGAAGGCAACCCGAACCCTGCGGGCGAACGCTACAAACTGCTGGACGCGAAAGACAAATCGGCATGGTCCATCCGACACAAGATGAACCACACCGGCTTCGTGACATTCCTCGAAGAGCAGGGGTTCCTGGATGCCTATCTTTTGGATGTACAGGGCAACATGGTCTATTCGGTCCACAAAAACGAAGACTTCGCGCTGAACTACCTGGACGGGCCGTACAAGGACAGCGGGCTGGGCCAGGCCTACCGCACCGCCCTGGAAATGGAGCAGGGCAATGTGTTCCTGTCGGAAATGGCCGGATATGAGCCGGACGGCGGGGCGGCCGCGATGTTTATCTCCTCCCCCATCTACAAAAAAGACGCGATCATGGGGGCACTGGTGCTGCGTGTTCCGGTGGACGGCATCGCTGGCATACTGTCGCGGTCTGCATTGCTCGGCGAAACTGGGCAGGCCTATCTGGTGCGCGGCGACGGCATTGCACTGACCGCATCGGAACGTGAGGGCGGGCACCAGGTTCTGACCAAGCTGCCGGAACTGCAGCAGATTACCGCAGCGCTCAGCGGCGGGGAAAGCAGCTTCTCCGGAACTCCCGGCCTCGCCGGCCAGCCGGTTGAGGCGATGGCCGCGAGCGTCGGGCTGGACGACCGTACCTGGGGCATTGTGCTCGAGGTCGACAGCGCCGAGGCCCTGGCGGCGGAGAAAAGCCTGGTCAATGCCTCCATGCTGCAGGCCGTAGGCGTTGCCCTGGCAGTAGCATTGCTGTCCTGGATCGCAGCCCGCGGCATTGCGCGCAAGGTGTCCGGCCTGTCTGACAGCGTGGAACACATTGCCGCCAAGGACTACGGCCATCCAGTGGCCGGCCTGGGCACCGGCGACGAGTTCGGCAACATCGCCGGCATCCTTGAAGGCTTCAAAACCGATCTGCAGAATGCCCAGCTTGCTGAAGAGGAGCGGGCGGAAGCCCAGCGAGAGCAGGATCTCGTGGTGAATGAGTTGCGCACCGGGCTGACCCATCTGGCAAAGGGCGACTTTTCAACCACGATTGATGCGCCCTTCCCCGAGGCTTACAAGGGTCTGCGCCTCGACTTCAATCAGACGGTCAACACACTGAACGCAACCGTGCGCGAAGTGGTGGAGGCCACCACCAGCATCCGCAACGGCACGTCGGAAATCAGCCAGGCCTCCGACGATCTGTCGCAGCGCACCGAAAGCCAGGCAGCGACCCTGGAACAGACGGCAGCGGCCCTGGATCAGATGACCGCCAGCGTCAAGGCTGCCGCGGACGGCGCACGCAAAGTCGAAGCTTCCATGAACGAAGCCCGGGACGAGGCAATGGCCAGCGGCGAGGTTGTTCAGAACGCCGTCACCGCAATGAATGGCATCGAGGAGTCCTCCCGCCATATCTCGCAGATCATCGGCGTGATCGACGACATCGCCTTCCAAACCAACCTGCTGGCCTTGAACGCAGGTGTCGAAGCTGCCCGGGCTGGCGAAGCGGGACGCGGCTTTGCCGTCGTCGCCTCCGAAGTGCGGGCACTTGCCCAGCGTTCGTCGGATGCGGCCATGGAAATCAAAACGCTGATTTCCAACTCCGGCGAACAGGTCGAAAAGGGCGTGGATCTGGTCGGCAAGGCCGGCGCGGCGCTGCACAGCATCGTGTCGCAAGTCTCCCACATCTCCGGCCTGGTCTCGGACATCGCCACAGGTGCGGCAGAACAGTCGACCGGCATCGGCGAAATCAACACCGGGGTGATGCAGCTGGATCAGGTCACCCAGCAAAATGCCGCCATGGTCGAACAGATGACAGCGGCAGGCCAATTGCTGAATGGCGACGCCTCTAACCTCGCTGGACTTGTGGCGCAATTCGATGTCGGGCTGGAAATGCCCCCCCCGCGCGAGGCTTCCCGTCCGGAGCTTCCGTCCGCACATGGTACCGGCTGGGATGAGATCCCCGAGGCGGCGGCCCCAATGCCTGTTTCGGAAGGATCAGCCGCCTTGGCAAAATGGCAGGACTTCTGATCCCGCTGGTTCGAACTTCTGCAATGGCTGCTGCTTGTGCCACACTGCGCAGCAGCCGCAAGCAACCGTATTGTGGAAACCGGATTTTCAGACTTTAAAAGGAACATAGAGCAAAACCGAACACCTGGCATAATTTAAGGCCGCTATTGCCAACGGTGTTTCTGAAAAAGCAAAGGTGGCTGAATGGCCCTGTCAAATCTCCCCGCTCACTGGCTGCGCGCCCTAGGCAACAGGACCTATCTTCCTGCCCTGCTTGCGCTGGCTGTCGTGTGTGCTGCGGGACTTTATGCCGAAAGACAGAACGCCACTATCCACTACCAATCCCAGCGCGCCGACACGCAGCAGGCCGCGGGGATGATCAAATCCCGCCTTGAGGGCCAGCTGAACGGCGACTACCAGCGCCTGCGCGGCCTCGCAGCAATGCTCGCAACAGAGCCGGACATGAGCCAGGAACGGTTCAGCCGGATTGCGGCCCAGGTTTTAGAAGGAGAGACCGCCATCCGCCATATTGCGGCGGCTCCCGGACTTGTTGTTACCCTGGTTCACCCGATGAAGGGCAACGAAGCTGCCCTCGGGCTGGATTACAACAAGAACGAGGCACAGCGCGCCGCCGCACACCGGGTGCGCGACAGCGGCGAAATGGTTCTGGCTGGCCCTGTTAATCTTGTGCAGGGCGGTACCGGGTTCATTTACCGCCTGCCGATCTTCACCGGCACCGGTGAACAACGGAAATTCTGGGGCATTCTCTCGGCGGTTGTCGAAACAGATACCCTTTATGCGGTTACCGGCCTGCATCACAGCGGCACGCTGGAACTTGCGCTGACAGGCCGGGACGGAACAGGAGCTGCCGGGCAGCAGTTCTTTGGCGCCGGCGGCATATTTGCGGACAACCCGGTGCTTCTGGACATTATCCTGCCAGCCGGATCCTGGCAGCTGGCTGCCCGTCCGCAAGACGGCTGGCAGAATAGTCCCGGAAACCTGTGGCAGCTTCGGTTCGCGCTTCTGGTGGCAGGCACTCTGATCGTGTTTCCCACATTTCTGGCAGGCAGGCTGTCCGATGCCCGGCAAGCGGTGATCGGCAAGCTGCGCCATCGGGAAGCTGAGCTGGAGGCGGTATCGCACCGGTTGGAGATTGCAGTAAAGACCTCACGGGTTGGCATCTGGGAATATGACCCAGCTGCCCAGCGGGTAAGCTGGGACAGCCGGATGCACAAGCTTTACGGCGTGCCTGAGGAACTGGGTCCGCCAAGCGCGGAGGCCTGGGCTGAAACACTGCATCCAGACGACCGCAGCAGGGTACTGGATGCACTGAATAATGCAGAAGAAAAGCACACCAGCTTTGCCTCCGATTTCCGGATCGTTCTGAACAATGGCACAGTCAAGCACATCCGGGCATTGGCCAGTCCGTTCACCGATGCGCGCGGCCGAAAACTGATGATCGGCGTCAATTGGAATGTCTCCGAAGATGTGAGCCTGCGCGAGGAACTGATCCGCGCCAACCAGACTCTGTCCGAACGCAACCGTGAGCTGAAACTGGGCAAACAGGCCCTGGAGCAGGCGCATGCAGAACTGCAAAAGCAGCAGGCGGAATTGCACCGTCTGTCACTTGTGGCCAAACACGCCTCTGACAGCATCATCCTGACAGATGCGGAGCGCCGCATCCTCTGGGTCAACGACGCCTTTACGCGGGCAACAGGCTATCTGGCAACTGACGCCATCGGCCGGACCCCGTCTGAACTGCTGGACGGGCCAAACACCGACGCCAAGGTTATTCAGGAGATGAACCGCCACAAGGATCTTGGCATCCGCTACCACAATGAGGTCCTCAATTACACGAAATCAGGCGACGAGGTCTGGTTCGACACCAACATCGTGCCGGTGACATGTGCGGATGGATCCGTGGATCTGATCATCGGCATTGAGCGGGACATCACCCACAGCAAGCAGCGGGAACGCGAACTGGCCGAAGCAAAACTTGCGGCGGAACAGGCCGACCGCGCCAAGTCGGAATTTCTTGCCAACATGAGCCATGAGATCCGCACACCGATGAATGGCATCATTGGTATGGCTGACCTCCTGGCAGAGGCGGAACTGCCGCCTGACGAACTGCAAAACGTCGAGACCATCCGCAGCTCGGCACAGGCCTTGCTGAAGATCATCAACGACATCCTCGACCTGTCACGCATGGAGGCAGGAAAGCTTTCGATCGCGGGTGAGGATTTCAATCTGCGCGAATGTGTCAGCAGTGCCGCCAATCTCTTCCGCCCGAAAGCGCAGGACAAGGGCTTGCCGCTGGAAATCAGCTACGCGGACGGGTTGCCGGATCGGATGCACGGTGATGACGGGCGCTTGCGCCAGATCCTGGTCAACCTGATCGGCAATGCTGTGAAATTCACAACGGAAGGCAGAATATCCGTTCGGGTGTCGCATGCACTAGGCAACCCTTACCACCTTATCGCCGAAGTCGAGGACAGCGGGATCGGTATTTCCGAGAACCAAGCGCGCCATATTTTCGACCGTTTCACACAGGCAGATGCCGCGACGACCAAGGCGTTCGGCGGAACCGGGCTGGGCTTGACCATCTCCAGCATGCTCGCCAAGCGGATGGGCGGCGGCATTTCAGTCACATCAGAGCCTGGCCTGGGGTCCTGTTTCCGGCTTGAACTTCAGCTGCAACCGGCTGGTGACGCCGCGAGCGAAGCTGCACCGCTCTCCCTGGCCCCACCTCCGCAGCTTGCGCCTTGCAGGGTGCTTCTGGCGGAGGACAATCAGACAAACCGCCTGCTGATCCGCAAGTATCTGCGCAACCAGCCGGTGGAGCTCGCCGAAGCCGCCAATGGACGCGCTGCCGTGGACATGTGCAAGGAACTGCGGCCGGATATCATTCTGATGGATATGTCCATGCCAGTTCTCGATGGTCTCGGTGCCACCCGGGAAATCCGCGGCCTGCCCCTGCCGCAGCCGGTCATCGTGGCCCTGACCGCCAACGCCTTCGCCAGCGATGAACAGGCCTGCCTGGAGGCCGGCATGGATCACTTCCTGGCCAAGCCCGTGAAAAAAGCTGTGCTTCTGCACACGCTGGCTGCAATAACCGAAGAGATCGCGCCGCAACAAGAACCACGGGCCAGCGCCTGACGGAGGCGGCCCATTGCCCGTCCGGGTGCGGGTTTAAACGGCTGTCCCGATCAGGCCGACCCCGGCAGCCATCAGAACTGCCGATCCCAGCCGCCGCATCCAATAGCCTTCCTTCAGGAAGACAAAGCCGATCAGTGCCGCGAAGATCACCGAGGTCTCGCGAAGCGCAGAAACGGCCCCGAGCGGGGCAAAGTTTTTGGCGTAGAGCACCAGACCGTATGCAATCATCGATACCAGCCCGCCGGCAATTCCCAGCATCCAGGTCTTTGCGGGCAGGTGTGCCAGGGTCCGCCGCCTGCGGACAGCAACAAACCCGGCAATGAAAATGTGCAGGAAGGCCCCCCATGCCCAATAGCTCAGGGTATGCCCTGAAAGGCGCACCCCGATGCCGTCAACCACGGAATAGACCGAAATGCAAAATCCGGTGCCGGCTGCAAAGCCAAGTGCCGCCCGCCCGACACCGGACCGCAGTGCTTTCCAGCTGCTGAGCTGAATGCCGCAGGCGATCACTGCAATTCCGGCCCAGGCCTGCAGCGGCAGCACCTCGCCGGCAAAAGCCATCGCCCAGAGCGCAACCAAAGCCGGAACGACGCCGCGGGCAATCGGGTAAACAACGCTCAGGTCGCCATGCTGATAGGCACGGCCCAGCATGTAGTAGTAACCGAAATGAACAATCGTCGACGCCAGAATATAGGGAAAGCTTTCTGCCGACGGCAGCGGCAGAACCGCTATCATGACAGCGCCCGGGACAACCTGGCCAAACGCCACCAGCCCCAGCGTTGTGGTCCGGTCAGCCGCCGTCTTCACAATGGCGTTCCACAGCGCGTGCAGCAGGGCTGCTGACAGGATGATGGCAATTACGGGAAGCGTCATGTCCGGATCAGTCTTTTGGCAAGAGCCCGGAGGCTGGGGGTTCGCCCCCATCACCTTCTGGCAAATCTTCGATGAGCCTTGTCTCCAGCAGCTGTCCGCTGCGGTAGAGCACCGGGGTGGCGACGGCGGCGATGTGGCTGTTGAACTCGCGCAGGGCCCGCAGGGTTTCCAGGTGGATGTCGGAGGTGTCAAAGCTCTCCCGCGCGCCGTCCTGCAGCCGCTTCAGGTGGCGCTTGCGGCTGTCGTGCTCCATCCGCTTCAGCTCGGTCTTCTCCAGGCTCAAGAGCCGCGCGCTCTCCAGATCGTCGGAGATCAGCACGTTGGAGGCCAGCTGCAGATTGGCCAGGATCGCCTCGTGCATGCGGGTGATCTCCAGCCAGCCCTCCTTGGAGAAGATGCCGGAGAGGCAGGCGTTCACCTCCGCGTCCATCTGCTGCACCGCCCTGATCTGCTCCTTGCTGCCGCCCTTGTACAGGTCCAGAACCGGGCGGAACATGGCGCCGGTCTGGTCGGCCATCCGCAACAGCTCCCGCTTGAGGTTGGCCACCGCCTGCGCGGGCGAGCCGTAGCTGCCCTGCTCCAGCGCGCTGACCGGGCGGCCCGGCTGCGCCGCCTCTGCCTGCACGGGTTCCGGGAAGGCGCGGGCAAAGACGCCGCCCAGCGGGGCRCAGGCGGGCARCGCCAGCAGCAGGAGCGACGCGTTGAAGGCGAGATGGGCGTTGACCAGCATCTGGCCGCCCTGCGGATCGCCCAGCCAGCCCTGGCGCAGCGCCAGATTGGCGCCGAACAGGCAGAGCACCGCCCAGGTGCCGCGCAAGGTAAGGTTGGCATAGGGAATGCGCCGCGCCTTCAGCGCCATGCCGCGGCTGAGCCAGACCGGGATGAAGGCGGAGCCGAAATTCGCGCCCAGSACCAGCGACAGGCCGGCGGCAAAGGGGATGGCGCCGATCTGCACCAGTGTGACGCACATCAGGATCGCCGCCACGCTGGAATGCATCACAAAGGCCAGCGCGCCGCCCACGAGAAAGGCGGTGATGTAGTCGCGCGCCAGATAGCCTGCCACCGCGGGCAGAAAGGCGCTGTCGCGGATCGGGTCCATCGCCTCGCGCAGAAACCGCAGCGAAATCAGGATGAAGGCCACGCCCATCAGGATCCGYCCCAGCTGGCGGGCCTTCTTGGCCTCGGTCTTGACGAACAGGTAGCCGCCCGCCGCCAASAGCACCGGSACCAGCCAGTCGAGCTTGAAGGACAGGATYTGGATGATCAGCGCCGAGCCGAGATCGCCGCCCAGCACGATCGCCAGCCCGGTGGGAAAGGCCAGATAGCCGCTGGCGGCAAAGCCGGATGTGAGCAGCGCCACCGCGGCCGAGCTTTGCAGCACGATCGCCAGGACCAGCCCCATCAGCCCCGCCTGCAGGTGGCTTTGGCGCGCGGTCAGCAGCCGCTGGAACGAGGCCCCGTAGCTGCGCTCAATCCCGGTCCGCACCATGCGAACCGCATACAAAAGCAGCATCGTCGCTCGCCGGATTTCCGGTTCAGTCTGCCTTGCCGGATTGGGCGACTTCTGTCTGCACCCCCCAGCCGATTAGAGCAGCAGACAGCTTCTTGCCGGGATCCTGATCGGTGAGCAAGACAGAGATCCTGCGAGGCTCCGGTCCGCAGTGGGGAGCCGTTTCCGCAAACTTCGGATGCGCCAAGGCAACTGCAACCTTCTGGGCGCAGTCAGCGGCCACACGCGCCAGCTGAGCCTCGTCTGCGCTGTGGTAAAGCACGCCTTGCTTGGCGGAAAGCGCGTCCGCAGACAGGATCGCCAGGTCAAGCGCAAACCGGCGCAGCTGCTGTTCCGCAACAAAGCCGAAAGTGCCCCGCTCATTGCTCTGCATTTCACCACCCAGAAAATGCACACGGTTGCCATTGTGGTTTGCCAGGGTCTGCGCCGCGCCAATCGCGTTAGTGACCACAGTCAGATCCGACTTCTGCCGCAATTCCTCAGCAACGAAGGCCGTGGTGGAACCGACGTCAAGGAAAAGCGCCATCCCGTCGCGCACATAACCAGCCGCCAGTGCAGCAATCCGCGCCTTTTCCTTCTGGTTCTCAGAAATCCGCCGCGCGAAACTTGTTGAGCTATGCGGACCGGCCAGAAACGCGCCGCCATGCACACGTTGCACGGCGCCGGCCTTGCTCAGCGCTTTAATCGTGCGGCGAACGGTTTCCTCGGACACATCCAGCATCTTGGCCAGTTCGGCACTGCGCGCAGAGCCGCCCAGGCGGCGCAATGCGTCCATCAGCTCCATTTCGCGGTGGGACAGGGAAAGAGAGTCCGACAAGAGAGCGTTCCATTTTCTTTGGCCGTTTGCGTGCAATTAGGCACGGGCCGGCGGCACATGACAAGGCTTTACGGCACGCCCTGATGCGGTCCGATTCTGCGCTGGCCTCGCCTAGCCCAAACGCACGAGCAGGCAGAGCTGCTATGCCGCCACCGACTCCCGCCCCTTACCGGACTGCCAGGGGCAGACCCGAATGCGTTGAGCGTGGCGCCGTGCCGGTGCTCGGCGCCTGCAGGGCGAGGGAACCTGCCTGCCAAAGCAAAACCGCCGCGGCTTTTGGGCCGCGGCGGTTTCATGTGTTCAGTCCCGGATGGGATTACAGGTTCGGATAGAGCGGGAACTTGGCGCAGAGGTCCGCGACCTTGGCGCGCACCGCCGCTTCCACGTCGGCATTGCCCTCTTCACCGTTGGCCGCCAGCCCGTCGATCACCTCGATGATCAGGTCGGCGATCTGGCGGAACTCCGCCTCGCCGAAGCCGCGGGTGGTGCCGGCGGGCGTGCCCAGGCGCAGGCCGGAGGTCACGGTGGGCTTTTCCGGGTCGAACGGGATGCCGTTCTTGTTGGTGGTGATGTGGGCGCGGCCCAGCGCCTTGTCGGCGATGTTGCCGGTGACGCCCTTGGGGCGCAGGTCCACGAGCATCACATGGGTGTCGGTGCCGCCGGTCACGATGTCCAGGCCGCCCTGGATCAGCTGGTCCGCCAGTGCTGCCGCGTTGGCGCGGACCTGCTTCTGGTAGGCCTTGAACTCCGGCTTCAGCGCCTCGCCGAAGGCTGCCGCCTTGCCTGCGATCACATGCATCAGCGGGCCGCCCTGGATG
>NZ_LYUZ01000139.1 GCF_001679925.1 Leisingera sp. JC1
AGGCCGCCGGCGGTACCTGCTGTGAACATGGCGTGAAGCCGTGCCGCAGCGCGGGCACGCCGCCGTGGCTTTGGCGGAACGCGAGTGGATCCGGACCGTGTTTCCAACAAGCTCAACCTGGTTGGCCTTGAGACCTGCTGGCAGGAAATCCCGCCGTGAAAACTGTGACGCCATCGGCAACCTCCTGCAAAACCTACCGATATATAGCGCTTAGCTGGTTGGGCTGCACCAAATCTGCTTCAGATCCAAAGTTCCATGCCGATTGACACCGGACGAGTCCTTGCAGACGGGAGGTACGCCGCGCATGCGGCCGAGTTACGTCCAGTGGAAACCGCTCCGCAAATATCTTGGCTGGGCACCGCAGAGCACTGCAGCGAAAGCGGCGAACCAGCAGGACCAGTTCCACCTTACGGCCATGCGCAGGAAGATCGGCGGGCCGTCGGCGGTAACTGCTGTGAACATGGCGTGAAGCCGTGCCGCAGCGTGGGCACGCTGCCGCGGCTTTGGCGGAACGCGAGCGGATCCGGACCGTGTTCCCAGTAAGCTCAACCTGGTCAACCTTGAGACCTGCTGGCAGGAAATCCCGTCGTGAAAATTGTGACGCCATCGGCAACCTCCTCCAAAAACTGCCGATATATAGCGCATAGCATGTTGGGCTGCACCAAATCTGCTTCAGAGCCCATTCGGCTGACGCAATATCCGGACCGGATGCTGCCGGACCCGGTCAGCAGCAGCGTCAGCCTGGACAACGCCACCGCCTTGGCCGCCGCGCAGGCACAGCTGAGCGCCATATCTGACGCCATTGACGATTTTCCGGTGATGCAGTTCAACGCCTTCCCGGCCGCCTACAGCACAACCAGCAGCACCGCCCTCATCGCAAATCTCATCACTGCGGCGGTGGGCACCGGCCTGAAAGGCCTGGTGCTAGAGTCCTATGGTGAAGGCAATTTCCCCTCCGGCAATCCCGACAACGCCTCAGAAGGCGCGGTTTATGCCGCTCTGAAGGCCGCCAATGATGCAGGTGTCGTAATTGTCGACAGCACCCAGGTTATTGCCGGAACCGTAAATGACTCAGCCTATGCCTCTGGCGCCTGGCTGCCCGATGTGGGGGCGCTCAGCGCCTCGGACATGACCCCGATGGCAGCCTTTACCAAGACCATGATCCTGCAGGCCGCGGCAGCCTGCAACAGTTGGACGGCTGATCAGGTCAAGGACCTTATCCAGCTCAACCTGTTTGGCGAAATCCAGAATGTCAGCCGCCTGGACAGCCGCACGAACAGCCAGCTTCTGGCGGGCCAGTCGATCATGGCGCTAGATGGCAGCGCGACGCTGAGCAATGATCCAGTCTCCGGCCCGGTCCTCAATGCCAGCGACGGAACTTTCCTGTGGGCGCCCTTCGGAAGCCAGGCCGCGGGTCATCCGGGCAGCCTGTTCATGCAGAATGACGGCAATCTCGTGCTGCGCAGCGCTGACAACGAACCCATCTGGGCCACAGACACTGGTGTCAGCGGTGGTGCCTCATCCGTGCTGATGATCTCAGGCTCCTATGGCAACGGCGACCTTGGGCTCAGCGTCTACAATTATTCCGGCCAGACGCTGTCCGCCACGCTCTATTCGCAAAACTGATTTCAAAACCCGGGAGAATATTATGACGCCTGCATTCAAATTCAGCGGCCGCGTGGCCAAAGGTGATCTGCGCCACTCCATCAGGGAGGAGGCGCCTGACGGAGCGCTGATCGCACCGAACTATGTCGAGACCGCCTGGGGCAGCGTGCCGCAATATGCCGCCACCGTCCGTGACACCAATACCGGCTATGACCCGGCAGGCGACTGCCAGGGGTCTTTCATGTCGGCAAAGTATCAGCCCAACAACAACTGCTATGCCTACGGCTGCAACATCGCCTCGAACTCCTTCCCCCAGCCCGGCCGCGCCAGCGGCGCGCCGGCACTTTCGGAAGACTTCACCGCCGAGCATGTGCGTGACAATGCCATCAGCGACGGGCTGGCCTATGTCGGCACCACGCTGGACGATATCAAAGAGCATGCGGCCACCGCCGGCGCTGGCGGGCACTACGTCGCCCTGATGTTTTCGCCGCCGGAAAACGCCATCGGCGGAGATCCGGAGGCCAACTGGCCTGGGGACTACCACTGGGCACGCTGCGATAGCCTGTCCCCGATGTCCTGGTCGCAGAAGGACGGCGGCGATCAGGTGACGAACTTCGACTTTGCCGGCAACCCGATCACCGATCCGGCAAGTGCCAACTGGCGGGTCAACCAGGGGCCGATCCAGACCAGCGGCACCGGCAAGGATTTCAATGAATACGCCGTGACCTACGGGTTTTACTGCTACATGTTCGTGCCCGATGGATCCGTGAACATCATCTGAACTCTCCCGGAAATTCAGCGAAAGATTTGTCCATGTGTACCATTGGAACCGTCTTTGACGGCCAGACAATCCATACCTTCAAGCAATGCGACCTGATCCCGGTCACCGAATTCAACGAGCCGCAGACCAGGGCCGGCAGCAACGGCGTTGTCAGCTACACCGCCCTGACCCGGGGAGACGGCGGCGGCCGGCTCTGGGCAGGGAGCAACAGTTCGGGCGTGTCCTTTGTGGCCGCCGACGCCTACACCACGTCCGCCAATTACTACGTCACCGATGCACAGACCGACGCCTTGTTCGCGGCCTATGAGAAGAGCATCTCCAGCTTCACCACCGCCAGCGCCGCCGCAGACTTCCTGGCCGGGTTTTATCAGGACATGGGCAGCGGAACCGCTTTCCCGGCGCCCGATATCAGCCTGCTGACCGGATGGGCGGACGAGGCGCAAACACAGCCCGTTTCGATCTTCCTCGAATACATGCCGCGTCCCTTCCTGCACGCGCCGGTGCGCCGGATTATCCGCCACGCCGGGCATTTCGCCTCAACCAACCATTTCCGCATTCAGCCGGAAGCCATCCACTACCCGGCCAACCACTCGACTTATCTGCGGCTGTCGCGGGCTGAGCTTCTGCTGCAGCAGGACCCGACCCATGCCGGGATCATGTCGGTGCTGACCGATCAGTATTACGGCCGGTGCGAGCTCTCAATCTGCCGAGAGACCGATTATCCAAACGAGGAATTCCAGACCCAAGCCACGGCGCTGTTCTCAGGGGCGCCCGGTGCCGCACCGGTCTGCGAATACCAGGTCAACGGCAACCCGCTGTCCAATCCGCTGCAAACCTATGAGGGAGCCGCCGCATGATACCCGTCACCATAGACCGCAACAGCAACCTGCCCGTCGCTAAACCCGATGGAGATTTCCGATTTGTCGATCAAGGCAACTACCTGAAATCCGCTCTGGTCCCCGGGCTGACCCTGTATTCGGACAGTGCAACCTCCTGCATCATCACCATCGTTGTTGCGCAAAGGGACGAGGAGATCTCAGCCACTCTGGCGCATCTGGACAGCCCCGATTGCATAAAGGCCTTTTTCGCGGTTGTGACGGCGGAAAACTACGACAGCATCCAAGTCTATGCCCAAGGTGCCAACCCGCCGGACAATGAAACCGCAAGGCAGAACGCCGCCCAACTCAAGGCCTCTGTCGAAAGCTTTGGCGGCACGCTGGCGGCAGCGGACCTGTACCTGCTTGAGGGCATCCCGCGTGACAACAACCGCGGCGATTTCGGCGTCAGCATCGGCGCGGCAAGTGGCATAGTTGTCTCGAACCAGCCCTATGCTCTCGAACTCACCGACCGTGATCCGACCTGCGGCGGGCAGACCGTTTACTGCATCATGCGCCGCCAGGAGCACCCGCCGGTCGAGATCCGCAACGCAGCGCTGCCCTTTACCCATGCCGAACTGGTGGAGCTCTCCTCCATCGCCCTCAGCTACCGCAAGACCCCGGATGATCCAGCCTCTGCCTTCACCAATATCGTCAACATGCAGAACGCTGCGATCCGCGAAAGCTGGTCGACGACCCCGCAATATGAGGCGCCGTGGTTTTCGGATCAGCTGAAACAGGGCGCTTGTTTCGCCCTCTCCCTGGCCCCGGTCACCACTCTCAGCAGCTACTATTTGAGCAAGGCGCACGAGCGCCCGTTCTCCCGCCTGCGCCGGGCTATATTGCCAGCGGATTGAGGCCGCTCCGCGGAAACGCCACTTCTTACCGGTGGGCCGAATAAGGTCCGCCGGAGCCCGGGTTAAGACTTTTACGTCTATGCCTTCAAATTGCATGACCGCATGGAAACCGGCCTCTGTTACTGACGGCAAATAGCTCCAAGAAGGATTTTCAAGCTGGAGAACCCAAAATGCGCAATGCAGTGCTCAATGCAATTCAGCACTGCACAGGTTAATATCTTGCACCAAGTGCGCCTTTCTGCTTTGACCATGCAAAACCGAAACCACAGGTGATACATGGCAATTGATCTGACCGGGCTGAATGCCTCTGAACTGGAAGTGCTGGCAAAGAAAATCGAAGCCCGCAAAGCGGAAGTGGAAAAAGAGGCCAAGCAAAACGCCTATGCCGAAATGCTGGCGGTTGCTGAGAAACACGGCGTCTCCTTCGAGGAAGTCATTGCTCTGCATGGCGGTAAAGGCCGTAAGTCCGGAACCAAAGCGCCCGCAAAGTATGCCAATCCGCACGACCCGGCTCAGACCTGGAGCGGCCGAGGACGCAAACCTTCCTGGGTTCATGAAGCGCTGCAGGCTGGCAAGTCCATCGAGGACTTGGAGATCTGATCCAACTTCTCGCGGACGAACTCGTCTCACCGCCGTATTCACTCCAGAATCCATAGCGTTGGCGGGCCAAGCGCCTTTTCTGCGCTGAATTTTAAGCGACCTTACCTAGCTTGCCCCTACAGGTCGGGCGGGGAGCGGTCATTAGCTGCAAGCGCAAGATTTTCATTCGCACTCCCACAAAGCAGACTTTACTCTCACCGGACGCATTGCACCAAATCAACTCAAACGCTTACTCTGGGTTGAACAGAGTCCCAAGCCCAATGAGGTCACTATGCCGGTTGATGAAACTGCAATACGCCAATGGGCCGACCGCCACGAATGTCGTAGCCACCTACCAATACTTGTTCGTCGACTGATTAGGGAGACCACGGAATCCCTTGTCTCAATGCGCTTTCCCGGAAACGAGGCGGTCGATTTGCCTGGGCTTGACGGTCAAGTGGAATGTGAAGCCGGAACAGTCTGGGTGCCGGAAGGCCGAAGCGTATGGGAAATGGGTTGCAATGTAGACCCTCGAAGTAAAGCCGACGGTGATTATCGAAAGAGAACTGAAGAAACGCCGCAAGACCAGCGCGAGAATAGTGCATTCGTCTTCGTGACGCCGAGGAGGTGGAACGGAAAAGAAGACTGGCTTGAAGAGCGACGTGGTGAAGGCGCTTGGGCGACCGTTGAGGCATTCGACGCCATAGACCTTGAAACTTGGCTGGAAGAAGCGCCTGCCACGGCCCGCTGGTTGGGTGAAAAGCTGGGTGTCGCCTGGCCTGGGCTGAAGACACCTCACGAATGGTGGAATAGCTGGGCGACAGCTTCGGTGCCGCCATTGTCCATCAAGCTTGTTTCTTCTAGGCGGCACAACGAGCAGAGCGTGTTGTTGCAGAAGCTGCGCGACCGAGAGCAAATAGTCCCGGTTCAAGCTGACGATAGAGGGGAGGCCGTTGCATTTGTCGTTGCGACATTGATCGAGGCCGATGCCCTCGATCTTCTTGATACAACAGTTGTTGCCACATCTCGCGATGCCAGAATTCCTACGAGCGCAAACCACCTTATTGTCGTTGCGGATGTTGAAGATGGGGAGGAGTTGGACTTTGGTGATCGACGAAATTTGACCATTGTCCGCGCCTATCCCAAGGGTCGTTTAGACGTTCGGGAGGCACTGCTGCTTTCGCACGTCCCCTCAGATATCTTTCGCGCTGAACTCGAGAGTATGGGGCTATCGCGTGATGACGCGGATAACCTCTCCATCAAGGTCGGTCATTCTGTTCCTGTATTGCGGCGTCAGCTCTCTGGTGATCCTGAGGTTCGGCGGCCTAGTTGGGTTAGAGATCGCGCAGCGGCAAAACGTGTCCTCCCGTTCGCATTGGCAGGCTCGTGGGTTGAGCGCGAGAGCATGGATGACAGCACAATTCTCCAGCTATTGGGTGATTTTCGGGATGGTGAAGTAGAACCAGTTCGAGACGAACTGCTCGCTTTGAACGACGCACCAATTGCTCGCTATGGGCATGTGAATGTCGTTGTATCACAAATCGACGCACTTTTTGCCGTAGGGCCTTACATAGATCGAGACGATCTGGACCGTTTCTTTCAACTCTTGCCGGAGTTGCTGGGCGATAGAGACCCCGCCTTAGACCTGCCTCAAGATCAGTGGTACATGGCCAATGTTTTGGGTCACGCGAGAAGTTTTTCGGGTGCCCTGCTTTCCGGTCTCGGCGACGCGTTGTGCATTCTATCCGTTCATGGTGCAGAAATCTGCGGTGACAGGTTGGGAGTTGACCTTTCATACCGTGCCGCGCAAGTCGTTCGGTCCCTGATGCAAGGTGCTGACCAAGAACGTTGGCTTTCTATTCGGGGGCACCTACGAACATTGGCGGAGGCATCTCCATCTGCGTTCCTTGATTGCCTTGAAGCTGAGCTTAGAGAGCCAGAACCTGCCATACGCGCCATCATGGGAACCACTGAAGGCTTGGTGAGTGGCGAGTGTTTGCGGACCAATTTGCTTTGGGCGCTTGAACTTTTGGCTTGGCACCCTGTCCACTTTTCTCGTGTCGCAGAGATTGTTTTTGGCCTTCGCCGTCTGGAGGTGGAAGACAACTGGTCAAACTCGCCGAAATCAACCGCCCGTTCTCTGTTTAGGGCTTGGCTGCCTGCCACCGCTCTCAGTGCTGCGGAAAGGATGGCTGCCTTGCGGCGCTTGTCAGGGCAGTTTCGACATGCTGCGATGGACGTCTGTATCTCTCTTCTTCCAGGAGGTGGCCCAAGTTTCGCTTCACGCACCGCGAGGCCGCAATGGCGAGCACTGGATGCAGAAGTGCCGTCACCGACAAATGCGGATGTCCGCGCAGCGGCGGTCGAAGCCAGCCGCCTACTGCTCGACTTGGCTCCATTTGAAAAGTTGGAGCTTGAACAGCTGTTAGAAGTTGCGACACGTATTCATTCTGATGACCTGTCTCGATTGGTCATCGAGGTCGAGAGCTGGTCAGCGACAGCAACCGATGAGGACAAAGCTGATCTTCGGCACAACCTTCGTCGGCGCGATGTTCTTCGTGCTTATCAGGAAGGTGAAGAGAACGAACAGTTGGCAGCCGCGCTTCGGCGTATGGAAGAGGCTTTGTCCCCTCAGTCTCCGACTGCTCGCCACCGTTGGCTGTTTGAAAATTCCCGCGTTGAGTGGCGTGCGCTGGTGGAAGACGAAGGAAATGGGCGCTTGTCATGGCAGGAGCGAAACGCACTTGTCGAAGAGCGCCGCCGAAACGCCATCGATGAAATCAGGGAGCAATTGGGAGATCAAGCGGTTCTTCCGTTTGCGCTTAGCGTGAAGCAACCCGAACTGGTGGCTCAAGTCTTGGTCCCGCAAGATGCGGCAGTGGAAACGGCGACCCACTGGGTCTCGGCTGCGCTGCGCACCGAGGCAAATGATCAGTCCAATGCTTTCCTGCGGCAACTGCTATGGAGCGCAGGTTGGATCGACCTTGCCGCAGTCGTGGCTGGCCTAGAGGCACAAGGAATTCTGAACAGTGAAGTGGAGCGCCTGAGATTTGCCGAGCACCTTCCTGGTCGTTCAATTGGCTGGCAGGTCGCAGAAAGTTTGGGCGAAGACGTGGCTTCTGCATTTTGGAATTCGGCATCAATTCATATTTGGGATGACACGCCGTCCGACGAAGTGGAGTACGCCGTTACAAAGCTTCTTGAATATCAGCGGCCGAGATCAGCGTTCTCAGCCGTTTCTCTATGGAGGAACAAGCTGCCAGCCAACCGTTGGCTAGATATCCTACAAGCTGTTGCTCGCGGCGAGGAAGTGGAGGGGCCTTTTCCAAGTTCGTACAACCTAGATGAGGTGTTTCAGCTCCTCGATGAAGACGAAGCGATCTCCGACGACCAAATCGCCAATCTAGAACTGCCCTTCGTCAAGCTCTTGTGCTCATACGGTCATCGAGACCACGAGCGAACGCTGGCTTTGCACCGACAGCTTGCTCGTGATCCAAATCTCTTTGTTGAGTTGCTCTGCTGGCAATATCACCGGCGCGATGGTGCGGACGAACCTGAGCGAGAAAAGCTATCGGAGGAGAGGCGCAAGTTCCTTGCTGAGCTGGCCTATCACTCTCTGGAGGGCTGGAAAAAAGTTCCCGGCTGCGATGAGGAAGGCGTAGTGTCTCCGGATGAATTCACCGCATGGGCAGATAGCGCCCTTCGACATGCGGCGGATGCTGACCGCAAGGAAGTAGCTGAAATCCATTTTGGAGCTTTGCTGGCACGAATGGCGAGGAGACGGTCCTGGGACGACTGGTTGCCTAACGTCATCTTGGAGTATCTAGATCGCTCTGAATGCGCTGGACTAAGGGAGCGGTTCTGTATGGGGGTCCGCAATGCACGAGGTGTAACAACGCGCAGCCCCTACGATGGCGGGGAGCAAGAGCGCAGACTTGCTGAGCGTTATCGAGACTTGGCTGCAAGATACGGCAATTCCCACCCCCGCCTGTCGGAAAGCCTGATATCCATTGCAGAAGGATATGAATGGGATGCCCGCCGTGAAGACGAGCAGGCGGCAGTGGGCGAACGCTGGCATCCTTGATACGGAGCAATCCGATGACAGCTTTCGAGAGTAGCGCTGCAGCATTTGGAAGCTAGGGCGAAGGTCTGGTTTGGGCCGCCCTTTCCGAACCGCTGGCTTGGGTCAAGGCGGATGCTGCGCCGCATCCGAGGTTGGCTGCGAGCCCAGAGTGACTGATGCTGCAGCTCCTGCGAGCGTCTGCTTTGCCTTGTTGACGGGCCAGATTTATTTCGGCTGACCGTTATTGCTGCAAGCCAAACGTTACTTGGCGTACGTTACGTCTGAGATCGCTACGATCAGCTTCGTGATGTCATCCGCTCCCAATCGAGCAACGTTCACGCGCCCGCCTTTCACGACATGGATGCCATGATCTCGCGTCAGCGCTGTCTCTTGTGCATCGGTCAAAGGCAACAGTGAGAACATGCCGGATTGGTTCCCTGTATAGGCAAGCTGATTGGTGCCAAGAAGCGTGCGTTCAGTTTCGACAATCTGTTGGCGCACCCCGGCGACGCGCGCGCGCATCCGGTCCAGATCGTCCAGCCAAAGCCTCTTGAGGCCGTCGTCTTGCAGGATCGTGCGCACCACCGATGGGCCATGATCTGGCGCGTGGGACGCGCTAGAGCGGACGATCGCGGATACAGCGCGGTGCATTCGGTCTCGATCGCCCGCCCGCGTTTTCACAAATAGAGCCCCAGCCCGATCGCGGTAAATCCCGAAAGTCTTGGATAGGGTGATGCAAACAATGCACTCAGGGAACCGCGCGGCGATCTTTCGGGCCATGGCGCAATCGGCGTCCCAGCTTTGGGCGAAGCCCAGATATGCAAGGTCGATCCAAGGCACGATCCCGCGCGCCTCCAGAAGATCGAGCAGGGCGTCGAACTGCCCGGCGGTCATGTCCGCGCCGGTTGGGTTGTGGCAGACACCCTGCATGAGGAAGACATCGCCCGCACGGGCGGCCTTCAGCCCCTCCAGCATTTGGTCAAAGGTGATCTGAGCCGCAAGCCGGTCGTAATACTGCACCTGCGCAAAACGAGCATGGGCCGCAGTCAGGATCGGAACATAGTTGCCATAGGTCGGGGTTTGCAGCCAGACGGTAGGAGGGTTTGGCATCTGCGCGAGGAGGTCCGCCATGACCCGCAGGGCCACGGCGCCACCGGAGGTCTGTGCGGACACCCAGCCTTCGTCAAAGGCATCGCCCATGATCTCGTGCCCCAGCACGCGGCAATAGTCGGCGTCCCCCGTCAGGGCGAGGTAGGATTTGCTGGTCTGGGTCTCGACCAGCTTTTGTTCAGCCAGCTTGACGGCTTCGAGAACAGGCGTTTGGCCATGGGCATCCTGATAAATGCCCACGGTCAGGTTGAGTTTGTCTTTGCGGGGATCGGCTGCAAAATAGTCGGCCCCGATCATGATGGGGTCGACGGGGTAATCCTCAACCTGTTCAAACATTCTGCGTCAGCCCTTCTCCAAAATCCCCGTGGTGACCAGCGTCTCAAAATACTCGACCTTCAGGTCAAAGGATTTCAGAAGCTTCTGGGTGCTCGGCTTGACCACGGCATCGTCAAACGCACCCTGTTCAAAATGTCCCGCCGAGGCGAGATCGGACCAGAGGCTGGTCACCACCAGTTCATAGTCGGTCCCATTCACCTTGACGGCCAAAGACGCGCCCAGATGGCCGGGCAATTCAGCCATTTCCCGGAATGTCGTCCGTTCCAAATGGTCCGCGTATTGGTGTGAGTGCTGGACGTAATCTCCCCAAAACGGCTGGATGAAAATTCCCCAGTTTGGCGCCGATGCCGATGATCAGGGGGGCATGCCCCCCTGATCATCGGTCGCGCATACTTCCCCTGTAGAGGCCAATGGAAAGGCTCGCAGGTGGTGGGATTGAGGGAGATCGTGATGATCTTTGAATTGAAGCGGCAGGGCCTTGGCATCAGCGCAATCGCGCGGCAGACCGGGCTCGACCGCAAGACGGTAAG
>NZ_LYUZ01000140.1 GCF_001679925.1 Leisingera sp. JC1
GCTACCGCCCGCCCCCGGCCCCGCGCCTTGCAGCAGTCGCCGGAGTTCGCCCGCGCGCTGATGGCCTGCGGGCAGGAGCCGCGGATGCTGAATGGCACGCTGGTACTGCACCGCCGCTTCCCCGCTGGGCTGCGGCTGGCAATGGTAAACCGGGCCGACCTGACTGATCCCGCGCCACTGCTGGCCGCCCTGCGGACAGGCGGCTTCGCCCGCACTCCGCTGATCTTGTCACCCGAATCTCCCGCGCCGCATCTTTCCCGCCTCGGCGCTGTGCCGTTGGCCACGCCTGCCAATACCGCACATTGGGACCTGACAGGCGATCCGGACCAGCGCCGCGCCGCCCTGCACCAGAAATGGCGAAACCGGCTGAAGCACGGCGAGGCGCAAAACCTCCGCCTCACCCGCCAGAACCTGCCGCATGACGTGCGCCACTGGCTGTTCCGGGCGGACGCGGCACAGCAATCCTCACGCGGATACCGCAGCTGGCCCATTGGCCTCACCCTCGCCTATGCCCGCGAAAACAAGGGCCAGGCGAAACTCTTCCAGGCGTTTGAGGGCAAGGAAGCGGTCGCTGCCATCCTGATCCTCACCCACGGCAGCACCGCCACCTACCACATCGCCCACACCACCGCCCGCGGCAAACAGCTCAGCGCGCATCCCCTGCTGCTGTGGGAGGCTGCCAACTGGCTCGCCGCCAAGGGTATCTGTAGGCTGGACCTTGGCCTCATCAACACCGAGGACGCTCCCACCCTTGCCCGCTTCAAGCTCGGCACCGGAGCGCGCTTGCACCGGCTGGGCGGCACCTGGTGCTTCTGGCCGCCGCTGGGCCGCCTGCTTCAGCCGCTGGCCCTGCTCGACAGGCGGCAAATGGCCTGACAGGTTCCTGGACGCGCCGCGACGCCCCGTCCCGCTGGACAGGCGCCCGGCCTCTCCATTATATGAACACATGTTCAGATAACCGGGAGGAGCCCCGCTCATGAAACTTGCAGACACCGCAGCCGTGGTCACCGGCGGCGCGTCCGGCCTGGGTGAGGCCACCGCGCGCTACTTCGCCGAACAAGGCGCCCAGGTCACCATCCTCGACCGCGACGCCGAGCGCGGCACCCAGGTGGCAGAGGAGATCGGCGGCCATTTCGCCCAGACCGACGTGACCAGCGAGGAGTCGGTCTCCGCCGCCATCGCCCATGCGGCAGAAAAAATGGGCAAGATCACCGCCTGCGTGAACTGCGCGGGCATCGCCATCGGCGCCAAGACCGTGGGCAAGGAGGGCGCGCACCCGCTGGACGCCTACAAGCGCACCATCGACATCAACCTGGTCGGCACCTTCAACGTCGCCCGACTCGCCGCCGTGGAAATCGCCAAGAACACCCCCGACGCGGACAACGCCCGCGGCGTGATCATCAACACCGCCTCCATCGCTGCCTTCGACGGCCAAAAGGGCCAAGCCGCCTATGCCGCCTCCAAGGGCGGGGTTGCGGGCATGTGTCTGCCGATGGCGCGGGATCTCGCCTCCTCCGGCATCCGGGTCATGACCATTGCGCCCGGCATCTTCATGACCCCGATGCTGGCCGGCCTGCCGGAAGAGGTGCAGCAGCAGCTTGCCGCCGACGTCCCCAACCCAGCCCGCCTGGGCGACCCGCGCGAATACGGCCGCCTCGCGGGCTTCATCGTCGAGATGGGTTACCTGAACGGCGAAGTCATCCGCATCGACGGCGCCCTGCGCATGCGCTGACCTCCTGCCGTTGAGGCCGGGTCAAGGACGGCCCAGCCGCCGTGCATAGCACGGTTTATCCTTGAGGCGGCCTCAACAAAACACACACTCGAGATGGCGTCTTGAGGGGCACATCTGCCCCTCAAGCGCTTCTCAGCAAACCCCTCACACCGCACCAGCGGCGCCCGGCCCAAGGCCGCACAAAGGCGCTTGGCGCAGCCAGGGCACCTGCGGGCGCGGGAGCCCCCCAGCCCGCCGCAATTGACAATCGCTGCCGCCCGCACTTCACTCCCCCTCAGGAGGGCCTGATGAGCAAATCCGAACGGCAGAAAATGCAGGCGGGCGAGTGGTACTGTTGCCTGGACAGCGAACTCTCCGCGTTGCGCCATCAGGCCCGGGTTGCGGTGCATCAGCACAACACCGCACCGCCCGATCCGGCTGAAAACCTCAGCCCGCCGCTGGCTGCGCTCATTGCCGCCCACGGCGAAAACTGCCTGATCGAGACGCCCTTCCACTGCGCCTACGGCATCAACATCAGCTTAGGCAACAATGTCTACATGAACGCGGGCTGCACCATTCTGGACACCGCAGCCGTCACCATCGGCGATGGCACCATGCTGGGGCCGAACGTGCAGATCTACTGCGCCCAGCACCACAAGGACAGGGCGTTGCGGGCCAAGGGGCTGGAGATCGCCTATCCCGTCACCCTTGGTGCAGACGTCTGGATCGGCGGCGGCGCGATCATTCTGCCCGGTGTCACCATCGGCGATGGCGCCATTGTTGGAGCGGGCGCTGTCGTGACAAAAGACGTGCCCGCCGGAGAGACCGTCACCGGCAATCCGGCCCGCCCCAGGAACGGGTCACCCTGCCAGTGATCAAACCATAAAGACGGCGCCCGCCGCCTTTACCCGCCGTTCACATTTCCTGATGAATTCCAAAGTTTTACGGCAGCATCTTTGACCAAATGTTTCGCGCGCGAAACATTTGGTCAAGCGTACTTACCTAACAGGGAATCCCGCCTCAGCCCCCGGCCTTCTCCTCCAGCTCCAGCCATTCCTCTTCGGCTGCAGCCAGCTTTTCCTGCCGCTCCACCAGCGCCTCGGTGGCCTTCTTGAACTTGACCGGCTCGCGGGTGAACAGCTCCGGATCGCTCATCAGTTCCTGCAGCTTGCCGATCTCCGCCTCCAGCCGTTCGATCTCCGCAGGCAGTGCCTCCAGCCGGTGCTTCTCCTTAAAGCTCAGGCCATCCTTGGGCTGGCTCTCCTGCTTGGGCTTAGGCTTGGCTGCCTTTACCTTCTCCGCCTTCTCGGCAACCTCAAGCGGCCCGCGCTGCGCGATGTAGTCGCTCCAGCCGCCGGCATAGGCCGTGGCCCGCCCGTTGCCTTCCATCGCAATGGTGGTGGTCGCCACCCGGTCCAGGAAATCCCGGTCGTGGCTGACCAGCAGCACGGTGCCGTCGTAGTTGTCCAGCAGCTCCTGCAACAGGTCCAGCGTCTCCACATCCAGATCGTTGGTGGGTTCGTCCAAAATCAGCAGGTTCGAGGACCGCGCCATCAGCCGCGCCAGCAGCAGCCGCGCCTTCTCACCGCCCGACAGCGACCGAACCGGCGCCCGCGCCTGCCGCTCGTCGAACAGGAATTCCTTGAGGTAGCCCACCACGTGTTTGGGCTGGCCGCGTACCATCACCTGATCGGCCTTGCCGGAAATCCCCAGCAAGGGGTCAGCGGTCAGGTTCTCCCACAAGGTCGAATCGCCGTCGAGCTGGTCGCGGGTCTGGTCGAACAGCGCAATCTCCAGGTTGGTGCCCAGTTGCACGCTGCCCGCATCCGGGTCTTCCATGCCCAAGAGCATCTTCAGAAGCGTGGTTTTCCCGGCGCCGTTAGGGCCGACAAAGGCCACCCGGTCGCCGCGCTGCACCTTCAATGAGAAGTCCCGCACGATCTCCTTGCCGCCGAACGCCTTGCTCAGCCCTTCGGCCTCGATCACCTTGCGGCCCGACTTGGGGCCTGCCTCCAGCGCCATCTCGGCGGTGCCCTGGCGCTTGATCTGGCCCGCACGTTCCGCTTTCAGATCCTGCAGCGCCCGCACCCGGCCCATGTTGCGCTTGCGCCGCGCGGAAATCCCTTCGACAGCCCAACGGCTTTCCGACTTGATCAGCCGGTTCAGCTTGTGGCGCTGCATGTCCTCATCTTCCCAGACCTTGTCGCGCCAGGCCTCGAAATGCTCAAACCCCTTCTCCTGCCGGCGCACCTCGCCGCGGTCCACCCACAGCGTCGCGCGGGTCAAAGCCCGCAGAAACGCCCGGTCGTGGGAGATCAGAACAAAGGCCGCGCGGGTGCTCTTGAGTTCATTCTCCAGCCAGGTGATCGCCTCGATATCCAGGTGGTTGGTCGGCTCGTCCAGCAGCATCAGATCCGGCGCCTCGGCCATCAGCTTGGCCAGCGCTGCGCGGCGGCGCTCCCCGCCGGAGGCGGTTTCCACCGGGCGTGCGGGATCAAACTTCAACCCCTCGCCTGCGCGCTCCACCTTGTACATCTCACCGGGGTCCAGTTCGCTGGCGGCAAAATCGCCTAAGGTAGCAAACCCCTCCATCTTCGGGTCCTGCTCCATGTAGCCGACGGATTTTCCCGGCGGCACAACGATGTCGCCCTGATCGGCTTCAACAATCCCCGCCATCACCTTCATCAGGGTGGATTTTCCCGAACCGTTGCGCCCCACCAGCGCCACCCGGTCACCAGGCTGCACCACAAGATCAAGACCTGAAAAAACCGGATCGCCCCCGAAAGTGAGGGAAATGCCGGACATCTGCAAAAGAGGAATACGTGCCATGCCAGCCAGCTACCCCGGCGGCAAAATCGCGTCAACGCTCCCCGTTCATCTTTCCTGAAATACTCATTCGCCGCCCGCCACTGCCCGCAGCAACCGCTTGCGGGTATCAGGAATGGCGCCAATCTCCAGCCCGGTGAACACATGCAGCGTGTTCATCTGCCGGTCCACCACCGCGTGATCGCTGACCCAGCCGCCCATTACCAGATAGGTCCGCAACAAAGGCGGCATTACCAGTTGAGCCTTCTTCGCATCCGCCGCCCGGGGCGGCTCTGCGCCAAAACACACCACCTCAGGCGCCTTCACGCCCGGACGCCACTGCGCCGGCGCCAGATGCCGCTGCTGCAGCAGCGTCAACGCTTCAGTATAAGGCGCGGCAGAGGTGCCCGCAAAGGACGAGCAGCCAAACAGCATCCGCACCCTCTGCCCGTCAACCAGACGCGTCATCGCCGCCCAGGCGATACGCAGGATGTCCGCATCCTGCTGCTCCGGGTGAATGCAAAATCGGCCCAGTTCGGCCATCCGGCCTCCAAAACCCTGCAAGGCCGCCAGATCATAGAACTGCGCTGAATAGCTCCGCGTCAGCTCCGCACCGCTGTCCAGCAGCAGCAGCCGAAAGCAGCAGACCAGCCTGCCGCCGGGCTGCTCCTCCACCAGAACATGACAGCATTGGCTGTCGAAAGCATCGCTGTCTGTGCACCCGGTGCGGAAACACAGCGCCCGCAGGGCCTGAGCCGCCGCCACATCCGCCGCGCCTGCAGCCAGCCTGGCGCGGTAGCGCCCCCTGCTCAGCAAAATCTCAGGTTCCGCCATGGCAGCGGCCTCCAGCTTTCCAGCTCAGCCAATAGCATAAGCGCTGTGACAGAGCAGTGAAGCCGTCCTATTCGTTGTTCAGCAGCTGGCCAGGACCGAAATTGCCCAGGTTGCCCAACAGCTGACGCAGGAAAGTGTTGTCCTGTACGCCGGAGTTGGTCACGCGGCGTTCCAGCGGCACCACCCTGCCATCCTCCAGGCTGAAGCGCTCGATCGCCTGCACGACGCCCGAAGTGTCGAAACTGATCGCCACCAGGTCGCGCGCCACTGGCTCTGGCGCCTTGGCGCCGTAGTGGCGGAACCGGGTGGCCACATAGTAGTAACCGCTTTCGTTCAGCACTCCGGTTGAAGACGGGATGCCAATGGTCTCTGCCACCGAATCCCTGGTGTCGACACCCGGCACCACCTCGGCCAGCAGTTCCGGCGCCGGCACATAGCCGTGCTTGCGGTAGACCGAAGCGCAGGCCGCCAGGGCCAGCCCCGCTGCCGCAAATACTGCCCCGCGCAAAACCGCCTTGAAGTGAAATGCCTTTGCAACCATGACTGCCCCCCAGCCTGCCGCCAACACCGGCGGCTTGAATACGTCTTTTAACCCGATTACCTAATGACCGCCTCCGGTTCAAGAAACGAAAGCCCCCGAATATGCCTGACAGCACCGCTTTGCGGGTCGCGGACCTGCCGCAGAACGCCCCGACCGCGTTTGAAATCATCCCGGATAAGGACGTCCTGGCCGCGCTGGCGGCGGAGCTTGGGGTGAATGCCATACGCAAACTGCGCTTCACCGGTGAGATCAAGGCGATGGGCAAGAAGGACTGGAAACTGGCAGGTCGGCTGGGGGCGACCGTGGTGCAGGACTGTGTAGTGACGCTGGAGCCGGTGACCACGAGGATCGAGGAAGCGGTGGAAATCACCTACCTGGCCCGCATCGAGACCCCGGAAGGCGCCGAAGTTGAAATGCCGGAGGATGACAGCATCGAACCGCTGGGCAGCCACATCGACCCGGCTGCGGTGATGGCGGAGGCGCTGGCGCTGCATATCCCCGCCTATCCGCGCAAGGACGGCGCCGAACTGGGCGAGGCGGTCTATGCCGAGGACGGTGTGCAGCCGATGCGGGATGAGGACACGCGGCCGTTTGCTGGCCTTGCGGCCTTGCGCGGCAAGTTGAAAGATGAGGACTGAGGGCAGAATTATTGCGGCGCAGAAAATCGCCTCTGGCGCCGCCCTGCCGGCTGCCTTAAAAAACAGCTTGCGCCAGCGGAGATTCGCAGTATTTTCGCGCGCTCATCGGAATTTTTGGTTGGACAATGCTTGGGCAGACGCCTAAACGCACGTCAGACTGATCGAACAGAATGCAATCGCGCCGCGGGGATGGCCCCAAGGCCCAAACAGACAAAGGTTGAGACATGGCCGTCCAACAGAACAAAGTATCCAAATCGCGCCGCAACAACCGCCGCGCGCACGATGCACTGGTTGCTGCGAACCCGAACGAATGCGGCAACTGCGGCGAGCTGAAGCGCCCGCACCACGTATGCCCGTCCTGCGGCCACTACGACGACAAGGAAATCGTCGCAGCTGCAGACGAGATCGAGATCGATGAGGACGCGGCATAAGCCACGGACAGGATCCTGATGCCAGGCAGGCTTTCGCATGACGGGTAAACCCGATCAAAATCAGGCAAAAGCCGGCCGCATCACTATTTCTGTTGACGCCATGGGCGGAGACGCCGGCCCTGCTGTTGTGGTGGCCGGCATTGCCATGTCCGCAGAAAAGAACCCGGACATCGGGTTCATCCTGCACGGGCCTGCCGAACAGCTGACACCTCTGGTTGCCAAAAAGCGCGCCCTGAAAGGCCGCGTTGAGATCCGCGACGTCCGTGACGTGGTCACCATGGAGGACAAGCCCTCCCAGGTGATGCGCAACGGCAAAGGCACCTCGATGTGGTCGGCCCTGGATGCGGTCAAGAACGGCGAGGCCTCGGGTGCGGTCTCCTGCGGCAACACCGGCGCGCTGATGGCCCTGTCGATGCTGCGGCTGCGCAAGCTGCCGGGGGTCAACCGGCCTGCCATTGCCATCCTCTGGCCCTCGCTGAACCCGCAAGGTTTCAACGTCATGCTGGATGTCGGCGCCGACGTGAAGGCGGATGCCGAGGATCTGTTGCAGTTTGCCCTGATGGGCACGTCTTACGTGCGAAACTCGATGGACATCGCCCGCCCCCGCGTGGGCCTGCTGAATGTCGGCACCGAAGAGCACAAGGGCCGCGCCGAGCTGAAGGAAGCCTACGGGCTGATTTCGGATCAGGCGGAGCAGGCGAACTACGAATTCGTCGGTTTTGTCGAAGGCAGCGATATTCCCGGCGATGTTGCCGATGTGATCGTGACCGACGGCTTTACCGGCAATGTGGCGATCAAGACCGGCGAAGGCACCGCCAGCCTGATGCGCACCGCGCTGCGGGAGGCGTTCGGGTACTCGTTCCTGTCGAAGATCGCCGCGCTTCTGGCGATGACTTCCCTGAAACGGCTGTCGAAACGGATGGACCCGCGCCGCGTCAACGGCGGCGTGTTCCTGGGCCTCAACGGCACCGTGGTGAAATCCCACGGCGGCGCCGATGCCACGGGCGTCTCCGCTGCGGTCAAACTGGCCTTCCGGCTGGCACAGCACGGATTCGCCGAAAAGCTGGCCGCGCGGGTTGCATCTGCCGGTTTGCATACCCAAGATAATACTGCCCCCCGCGAGATGCGGGCGGCCACCGAAAAAGACTGAATATAGGCAGGCAGACGGATGACGCGACGCGCGGTAGTTGCTGGCACAGGACACTATCTCCCCGAGCGGGTGGTGGAAAACGCGGAATTCGAAGCCACGCTGGACACAACGGACGAATGGATCCGCAGCCGCTCCGGCATCGAACGCCGCCACTTCGCCGCTGAAGGAGAGACCACATCGGATATGGCCGCCAAGGCAGCTGAGCGCGCTTTGGCGGACGCAGGCCTGACGGTTGACGATGTGGACGCCATCGTTGTGGCCACCTCCACCCCGGACCTCACCTTCCCATCTGCCGCCACCATGGTGCAGTCCAAGCTGGGCATGACCAAGGGCTTTGCCTTTGACGTGCAGGCGGTTTGCGCAGGCTTCGTCTATGCGCTGTCGAACGCCAGCGCATTGATTGCTTCGGGCCAGGCAGACCGGGTGATGGTGATCGGCGCAGAGACCTTCAGCCGGATCATGGACTGGACCGACCGCTCCACCTGCGTGCTGTTCGGCGACGGCGCCGGCGCGCTGCTGCTGGAGGCACAGGAGCAGCCCGGCACCAACAAGGACCGCGGCATCCTGGCAACCGACCTCAATTCCGACGGCCGCTACAAGGATCTGCTCTACGTCGATGGCGGGGTATCAACCCAGTCCACCGGCCATCTGCGGATGCAGGGCAACCAGGTGTTCCGCCACGCGGTGGAGAAACTCGCCTCCACCGCAAATACAGCGCTGGACCGCGCGGGCCTGTCTGCGGGTGATGTCGATTGGATCGTGCCGCATCAGGCCAATATCCGCATCATTCAGGGAACAGCCAAGAAAATGGGGCTCAGCATGGACAACGTGGTGGTAACCGTGCAGGATCACGGCAATACCTCCGCCGCCTCCATCCCGCTGGCCCTGTCGGTCGGCAAGGAACGCGGCCAGATCAAGGAAGGCGATCTGATCGTGACTGAGGCCATTGGCGGCGGCCTGGCCTGGGGCGCTGTTGTGCTGCGCTGGTAACGTCGCAGCTCGATTTCCCGCCCGAATTCCCCCGCGCAATTCATTGATATTGACAGGGAAATTCCCTCCGCCCTATGCTTTGGCAAACAACGGGGATTGGTATGGGCGAAAAAACACTGACAAGAATGGATTTGAGTGAAGCTGTTTTCCGGGAAGTCGGCCTGTCGCGCAACGAAAGCGCACAGCTGGTGGAAAGCATGCTGCAGCATATGTCGGATGCCCTGGTGCGCGGTGAACAGGTTAAGATTTCCTCGTTCGGCACCTTCAGCGTAAGGGACAAGTCGGCCCGCGTCGGGCGCAACCCGAAGACGGGCGAAGAAGTGCCGATCCAGCCGCGCCGCGTGCTGACCTTCCGGCCCTCCCACCTGATGAAAGACCGCGTGGCAGACGGCAACCGTAAGTAACGGGACCTATTAAGTCATGTCGAAATCACCGGACGCCTTCCGCACCATCAGCGAAGTTGCGGAATGGCTGGACGTGCAGGCGCATGTTCTGCGCTTCTGGGAGAGCAAATTCACCCAGGTCAAACCTGTGAAGCGCGCCGGCGGGCGGCGCTATTACCGGCCTGCGGACATGCAGCTGCTGGGCGGGATCAGGAAACTGCTGCACGTTGACGGATTGTCGATCAAGGAAGTGCAGGCACTGTTGCGCGAGCAGGGCGTGGCCCATGTCGCCAGCCTGTCGCATCCGCTGGAAGGCGAAGAAGAGCCCGCTATTGAATCAGCAGCACCCGCGGACAAGCTGGGTGATGACTGGCAGGAATCGCTGGAGATGAGCGCGGAGGCCGCGCCCCAGGCATCCCCTGAAGACAGCAATGTCGTGGGATTCCCGCAACCTACTCTGCCGGACACCCCGCCGCCAGCTTCCCTCTCCACACCTTCCCCGGCCACCCCGCGGCCCGAAGCCGCCGCTGCCCCGCAGATGCAGATGGATCTGGCACCGCCCGCCGCAAGCGGCGGCGCCGCCCCGTCTGGAAACGCGCCTGCAGCCCCGGAATCGCCCCCTCCCGCCCCTGCGGCAGAGCCTGCCGCCTCAGAAGGTGAGGATGCCGGTCAGGCCCAAGAGCAGGCCGAAGATGCAGCACCGTTTACGGATCAGCCGGTTGAGCACCCGGTGGAAGCAGCGCAGCCGTCCTCTGCCCCCGAACCGGAGGCACAGCCCGAAGCTGAGGACACGGAACAGCCTGCCGCTGCAGACGAATTGCAGGATCAGGAGCCGGAAGCCGCTGAAACAAGCCTTCTTCCCGGCGACGCAGCGTCCCAGGAGCAGGTTGCCGGACCCGCGGCCGGGGTGCCGCAAGAGCTTTTCGCAGATGAGGGTGCCACAGAACCGGAAACCAGCGCACCGCTGATGGAGGACGTCGCGGAGCCTGTCCCCGTGTCTGAAACCGGAAACGGGGTTGAGGAGCCTCAGGCCGGCTTTGCCGATGCGCCCGCCACTGCAGAGGACGCGGCACCGGAAGCAACCGAAACAGCTGAACCTGTTGAAGACATTCTGGAAACCGCGCCGGAGCCGGCAGCGGAGCCCGCCCCTGTTGCCC
>NZ_LYUZ01000141.1 GCF_001679925.1 Leisingera sp. JC1
CCTTTGTAACTATCGACAGCGGTCAGGCTGGCGGCGATGATACAATCAGCGGTGCCGAGGCTGCATCCGGGGTGACTCTGACAGGCACCGCGGAAGCCGGTTCCACCGTCGAAGTGACCTTTCAGGGCGTAACCCGGACTGTGACCGCCACCGATGACGGTATCTGGAGCGCGGACTTCGCGGCTTCCGAAATCACCGGCGGCGAGTACGATGCGCCGATCAGCGTCACATCGACAAACGCCTCCGGCGACACGGCAACGGCCAATTCCACCATCCGCATCGATACCGAGACTGCAGTTGCAATTGATGATGGCCAAGCCGGCGGCGATGACATGATCAATGGCGCAGAGGCCGCGAACGGGGTGACCCTGACAGGCACTGCTGAAGCTGGCGCAACCGTTGACGTCACCTTCCAGGGAGTGACACGCACGGTTACTGCCGCAAGCGATGGCACTTGGAGCGCCGATTTTGCAGCATCCGAGATCCTGTCGGGTGAATACGACGCTGACGTGACCGCCACGGCGACCGATGCCTATGGCAACACCGAAACCGTCACCGGAACGGTACGGGTGGACACCATTACTGCGGTGGCGATTGATGCGAACCAGGCCGGTGGTGATGACATCGTGAGCAATGCAGAGGCCGCCGCCGGGGTGACTCTGACCGGCACTGCCGAAGCGGGCGCCACGGTCAGCGTCACAGTCGAAGGCGTGACCCGCACGACCACCGCGGATTCCAGCGGCAACTGGGCCGCAGAGTTCGAAGCAGGCTCCCTGCCCTCTGGTGAATATGACACCACTGTCAGCGTCACCTCCACCGATGCTGCAGGCAACACAGCAACGGCCACCGCAGATTTGCGTGTGGACACATTGGTAGATCCCCTCACCGTGGATACAGCCAGCGTCGAAGGCGACGGCATCGTCAACGAAGACGAGCACAGCGACGGCGTGACCCTGACAGGCACCGTTGAGCCGGGTTCAACAGTGGTTGTGCAGCTGGGCAGCGCAACCGAAACTGCAACCGTTGACAGCAGCGGCAACTGGACCGTGGATTTCGCAGCCTCCGACATCCCGGAAGGCAGCTATGAAGCAGATGTCACCGTCACAGCCACGGATGCTGTCGGCAACACTGCAGAAATCACCGACACCCTGACCATCGACACGGAGGTTGTGCCGTTTGAAGCAGACAGCATTACTGACGACGACATCGTCAACATCGCTGAACGCGCTGCAGGGCTGACCCTGACCGGAACAGTCGAGCCCGGCTCCTCAGTCGACGTCAGCATTGAAGGCCTGACGCGCAGTGCAAGCGTAGATGCAGATGGCAATTGGAGCGTGGAATTCGACGCAGACGATTTGCCCGAAGGAACCTACAGCAGCAGTGCTGTCATCACGGCGACTGACCCGGCAGGCAATACTGCGACCCTGACCGAAACCTTTGAAGTCGATACGGAGTACGACGCACCGAATGTCGGCAATATCATCGACACGGGCGCCGGCGTCACTGGCTTCTTCAGCGATGACTATGAGGACAGCGATACCGCGCATGAGCTGACAAACGGTGGAGCCGTAGAGGATGTCACTGGAACCTCCACGGATCTCGGTGGCGGCAGCACCCTGTTCAGCTTTGACGAGACGGTGCCGGACGGATCGAACCTGGTGGTGAACCGCGTCGATGATGCAGGCAACAGCTCAAGCACAATGGTTGTGTTTGAAGACGGTGCAGATGCGACAGTACTCGACCACGCAGGATTGTCGCAGTTCAACATCGACGAGCTGAACCTGGTGCATGCAGACAACGTCAATCTGACCCTTACCGAGGCTGACATCAACGCGCTCTCAGGGAATTCCGATACACTGACCGTGCATGGCGGCTCGGATGACACGCTGACCATCAGTGGCGCAACCGCCAACGGCAGCCAAACCATCGACGGCGAAACTTACGATGTCTACACGCTGGGTGATGACGGCACTACGATCCTGGTCGATGAAGACGTCAACACCGTGATCTGATCTACTGGCCCGGCGGCGCAGTCTGCCGCCAGGCCCAAGATATGAAAAGCCTTGAACAAAAGGTCAAAGGGCAGGATGCAACCGGGACGCTTTCTTTGCGCCATCGCAGCGATGTGCAGCCTATCGGCTTGCGCACCGGCTTCCTTTGGCGATGCGCAAAGCAGCGGACCGCGCAGCAACTTCGCGCAGACCGGCGAGACCTCCTCCGAAGTGATTAGCGCCCTGATGGAGCGCCGCTCGCTGCTGGCCGAGGACAGCGCCTATGGGCAGGTTGCCACGGCAGCCATCGCCGCTTCTTCCCGCGCAGCGGAGGCAGAGCTTATCAGTGCCAAGCTGCGGGCAGAGGCCGCATCCAAGAACTGGCTTCCAACTCTGGGGCCATCAGTCAGCCTGACTGACCTCGGCGATCTGGTCGCCGGATTGCTGATCGAGCAGGTTCTGTTCGACAACGGCCGCCGCAAGGCGGAGCGCGAATTTGCCGCCGCCGATGTGGAAGTCGCCGCCGTCAGCCTGTCCCAGGACATGAACAGCCGGGTGGAAACCGCTGTCGGGCTTTATGCCGCCGCGCTGCGCGGAGACGAGAAGGCGGCCTATGGCGACCGCGCCCTGCGCAGAATGCAGGAGTTCCGCCGGATTGTGCAGGGCCGCGTCGATGGCGGTGTCTCCGACCGCGCCGACCTCAATGTGGTGGACAGCAAAATCAGCGGCATCCGCACCGCCACAGCCACTGCCCGGGACGCAGCAACCACTGCCCGCGCTGAATTGCAGGCAATGACAGGACAAAGTTTCGACCAAAGGCCCTCGCATCTGTCTATCGGCACACCGCCCGAACAGGGCCAGTTCCTGTCGGTGCTCAAGGCCGGAGCCGAGGCTGACCGCACCATTGCCCAGGCCAAATCCGGCCGCGCTGGGCTCCTGCCGCAGATTTCCGCGGCTGGAAATGTGACCACAGATGGCTCCGGAGCCGGAATTACCCTGGGTACGGGGCAGCCGCTGGGGCTGGGCACCCCTGCCGCGATTCAGGCTCTGGAAGCTTCAAAGGAAGCCGCCAAGCGTCAGGTGGGCGAAGCTGAGGAAGCCGCACGGCGCGCCTACAGCCGCCAAGTGCAGCAGATCGCCTCCTATCAGCGGCAGGAGGGAGAAACCGCCGCGCTGGTGCGCCGCAGCCGGGAAACATATGAGCTGTTCCAGAAACAATTCGAAGCCGGTCAGCGCCCGGTAATGGAAGTGATCCAGGTCTATGAAGAGCTGGTGCGCCGCGAGCAGGCCTATATCGACGCGAAATTCGAGGTGGTGCTGATCCAGCTGGAACTGGCACGCGACCTGGGGCTGCTGGCTGATGGGGACAAGATTTGACCGACACCACGCAAAAGCCGCCACGCCTTCACCCCGCAGGCGGGAACAAGCCGGTTCTGAGGGCCGTTCCCGCTACCGTGCCGAAAACTGCCCTACAGGATGGGATGAAACCCGCCAAAGCTCCGCCTCCTGCCGCGCCCCCCGGGCCAAACACGCAGATCAAGCCGAAGACAGACAATCGGCCCAAGCCGCAGGACGCACAGCCCGAGGTTGGCTCCCTTCTGGAAGGGGCGGCCGCACGCATCCAGCACCGGGCAAGCCTGATCGCCACCCTTGCCGCCCTGAAGGGCAGCGACGTACCGGTCAGCGACGTCGCAGCCTTCCTGTGGCAGGAGACGCCCGGCGATCTGTCGCTGCACACGCTGGCCAAGGCGGTGCAATCCGCCGGCCTGCAGCCCAAAGTGCTTGAAAAGCAGAGCCTGACCCCCGCTCTGTGGCCTGCGCTGGCGATAATGTCCGGCGGCCAATGCGTGCTGGTTCTGGGCCAGGCGGACGATACGCTGGCCATCTATGACACCTCCTGCCCGGATAACCGCACAGAGGTGCCGCTGGCCGAGTTCAGCCCCTATTTCACCGGCACCGTTATGTCGGCCCGCCCGTCGCTCAAACAAATGGCGGCCAAGCACACGCCGCAGATCGACCCGGGCCATTGGTTCTGGAGCGAGTTCCCCAAGTACCGCCGGCAGGTGGGTGAGATCATGCTGGGCTCACTGGTGGCCAATATCCTGGCGGTGTCGGTCGCGCTGTTCTCCTTGCAAGTCTATGACCGGGTGGTGCCGCACCAGTCGCACGCAACCCTATGGGTGCTGGCGGTGGGCGCCTTTCTGGCAATCGCGCTGGAAGCAATGCTGAAACTGGCGCGCGCCCGTCTGACTGACGCAGCCGGCCGTCAGATCGAACTGTCAGTGCAGCACAACCTAATGCGCCGCCTGATCGGCATGCGCTCCGACAAGAAACCCTTGCCGCCCTCCGGCCTGTTTGCCGCAATGCGCGATTTTGGGTCGGTGCGGGAGTTCTTCACGTCTTCCACGATCTCGACGCTGGCCGACATCCCCTTTATCGCTGTGTTCCTGCTGCTGGTTGCCTCCATTGCCGGGCCAGTTGTTTGGGTGATCATTGCCGGCGGCATCCTGATGCTGCTGCCTGCCTACTTCATGCAGAGGAAGATGATCGCCTATACCCGCCAGACTCAGGGCGCCAACGCCAAGGCCGGGCGGCTGCTGCACGAGGTTGTAACGGAACTGGACACCGTGAAGACCCAGCGCGGCGAGGACCGGGTGCTGCGGCTGTGGGATGAACTGAACACGTTGTCGTCGCACTCCGCCACCGAGCAGCGCAAACTGTCCAGCGCCCTCACCTACTGGTCCCAGGGCGTGCAGCAGGCGACTTATATCACTGCTGTCGTGCTGGGGACGCTCATGGTGTTTGCCGGTGAGTTCACTGTCGGCACCATCATCGCCACCGGCATCCTGACCAGCCGCACACTGGCGCCGCTGACCCAATTCGCCGCCACCCTGGCGCGCTGGAGCAACGTGAAGGCGGCGCTGGAGGGGCTAGACGCCATCGCGCAAGCACCGCAGGAGAAAGAGAAAGAACGCACTTACCTGCGCCGCCAAATGATCGAGGGCCGGTTCGAGCTGCGCGAGATCCTGTTCCGTTACGAGGATGACGCCGCCCCGACATTGGACGTGCAAGCGGTGGCGGTCACACCGGGCCAGCGGGTTGCGGTGCTGGGTGTCAACGGCTCCGGTAAGTCCACTCTGCTCAAGCTCCTGTCCGGCCTCTATGCCCCCGACCGGGGCCGCATTCTTCTGGACGGCACCGACATGGCGCAGATCGACCCGCGCGACCTGCGCGCCAACATCGGCTATCTCAGCCAGGATGTGCGGCTGTTCGCGGGCACCTTGCGCGACAACCTGAACCTCAACCAGCTGGAGCGTGACGACGACCGGCTGATGGAAGCGCTCGAGTTCGCAGGCCTCGGGGCCCATGTGCGCAACCACCACAAGGGGCTGGATCTGGAGATCAGCGACGGCGGCCATGGCCTGTCGATCGGGCAGCGCCAGTCGATCGGCTGGGCCCGGCTGTGGCTGCAGAACCCCTCTGTCGTGCTGCTGGATGAACCCACCGCGGCGCTGGACCAGACGCTGGAACGCACCCTGGTGAGCCGCCTGGAAAGCTGGCTGGAGGGCCGTACCGCGGTAATCGCCACCCACCGGATGCCGATCCTGTCTCTGACGAACCGCACCCTCATCCTGCAATCCGGCCGGATGGTCGTGGATGGCCCGCGCGATCAGGTTCTGGCGCATCTGGCCGCAGGAGAAGGCAAATGACCATGGCGCTGCACGATCCATACGGCAATACAGAAACCCCGCGCAGCGCCAGCCGCATTATCTATCTGGCGCTGGCGGCGGTGCTCACCTTCCTGATCTGGGCTGCCTTTGCCTCCATCGACGAGATCGTGCGCGGTGAGGGTCAGGTGGTCTCTTCCTCGCGCGCGCAGATCGTGCAGAACCTGGAGGGCGGCATCCTGGCGGAACTGCATGTGCGCCAGGGCGACATCGTGACCGCGGGTCAGGTTCTGGCCAAGCTGCAGGACACGAAGTTCCGCGCTGCGGCAGATGAACTGCAAAACCAGATCGACGCGCTTGAGATCCGGCGCCACCGGCTGGAAGCGCAGACGAAAGGCGCCTTTGAGTTCGCTGTGCCGGACATGCTGGCGCAGCGCTCACCCGGCATCCTGGCCTCTGAGCGAGGCCTGCTGACCGCAAGGCAGACCGACTTTGCCAGCCGCCGTGACAGCGCCCGGCAGATCATGGATCAGCTGAACGCAGAGCTGGCCAACATGGAGAAGCTCTTCAAGCAGAAAATCGTGGCGCTGATTGAGGTCAACAAGGCCCGCAAGGCAGCCACTGACGCGCGCGCCAAATATAACGAAATCGGAACCCAGGCCGAGCTGGAGCAGGCCGAGGAATACGGCCAGACCCTGCGGGAGATCACAACTCTGCGGCAAGAGCAACGGCTGGCAGTTGATCAGCTGAACCGCACTATCATCACCTCACCCCTGGCAGGGATTGTGAATAGCCTTGCTGTCACCACCATTGGCGGCGTGATCCGCCCCGGTGAGGAGATCCTGGAGATCATACCGTTGGGCGAGGAACTGTTCGTCGAGGCGCGTGTAAAGCCTGAGGATATCGCCAGCGTGCAACCCGGCCAGGACGCCACCATCAAGCTGTCTGCCTATGACTACACCATCTACGGCTCGCTGCGCGGCAAAGTGGATTTCGTCTCTGCCGATACGTTCGAGGATGAGCGCAATCCGCGCGCGGAGCCCTATTACCGGGTGACGGTCCGGGTCGACAAATCCGGGTTCACCGAACGCCAGCAATCGATCGAAATCCGCCCTGGCATGCGGGCCACGGCAGAGCTGCAGACCGGGGCCAAGACGGTGCTGCAATACCTGCTGAAGCCGCTCTACAAGTCCCGTGAGGCACTGCGTGAGCCTTAGAAAGCAAAGAAACTGCTCCGGTCGGGAGCAGTTTCAAAAACATTGGCCTGCAGGAAAGGGGCTTCAGCCCGCGCGGCGGATAAGATCAGTGAGCGTGGCATCCAAGGCGGTTCCGATCGACACCGGTCTCCGGCCCATGGCTGCCTTGGCGGAAATCACCGACACCAGCCGCGGTGCCTGACCCGGGCGCAGCTCAAGCACTGGCGACCCGGAAGCCCCAAAATCCACTAAGCATGACATCACAAGTGTGCGGCTTTTGCGCGCCAGAACACTGCAGGACCGTTTCAGGCTGGGCCGGGTCGCGTGATGCTGCGTATAAGACATCACATCCAATGTATCGCCACGCTCGGCACCCGCGTGCATGGCCAGCGGCACGATCTGGCGGCTGCTGATTGGCCGGTCCAGCCGCAGTACAGCTAGATCATTCCCGATTTGGTGCGTTCCTGACGGACGGTACCGGTATTGCGGGTGCACAACAGCCTTTGCCACTTGGCGCAACGCAATTGCGCGGCGCCCTGACAACCCGGCCTCAAACCAGATGCTCTGCGGGTCAACCCGGGCACCTGTCCTTGGATCGAACAGGCAATGCGCTGCAGTCAGCACCAGATTGGGTGCCACCAGCGCACCGGTGCACATGCTCTTGTTGGCGATGTTCAGCCGGCCAACGGCTTCCAGCCCCTGTGTCGATTCGGCGCGTAACTGCGGCTCATCCGCAGCCGCGCCTTGCGGCATGCCCAGGGACAGGCATGCCGCAATTGCAGCAATAGTCAGTCTCATAACCCACTCCAGGTTCCCACAAGGGCATCGTCATTCAAGCGTGCGGCTGGAATGAGACCCAATGTTGCCGGGCTGAGACCAAAAGGTGGACAGAATGCGGCAGCGTTAACAATTCCCTAACCCCCCGGTTATTGATGCTTAACCATGGCAAAAAAGCCTGCCGCTTGGCTAGAGAAAGTAAACAAAGCGTAAATATTTTTTCCAAACCAAGAACAACAAAAGAGAATCCTGCGGCCCATCCAAGGCCAAATCCGGCCGGAAAGAAATCTGACTGTCGCGAGATGAAGTCACCGGAACAGCAAAAGGGTAACGGATCCGCCCCTTCGCAGCACACGCCGGCCTGAAGCGATTAACCAGTCCCGTGTATGCAGACATGCCCAATAGGTTAACGCCAGAATAGTCAATGACTGACTTAGAAGGGCAGCGGCACCCCGAAAAATGCAATCATTATGAAAATTTTTTCCGCCATTTTCTGCAGCATTAACGGATCGAAAATCAATCTGACGTTGTATCAGACCCAATCAAAGTCCCAGTCCCCGGCGTAATGCCGGCGGATGCCTGCCGGAGGTGTTACGTTGAAAATGTTGCAGACTTTTAAACTTTCCCAAAAGCTCCCTCTGCTGGTCGTCGGCACAGCGGTGACGGTAACCGTTGTACTGATTACCTTCAGCACCAGTTACTTCCAGCGCAGTGTCGTCCATGATGCAGAGATTGTGTTGCAGTCTCTGGTCCGCGACCGCGAGGCGGCGCTGAATAACTACCTGGAATCCATTGAAGCGGCAATTCTCACAGTTTCCGCCGTTCCCTCCACCGCCAAAGCAATGAAAGACATGGGCGTGACCTGGGGCAGCCGGAGCGGCAGCGGCCAGGAAGAGGTAGGTAACTTGTCGATGTTTGCCTCGGCGTCATCGCCCTACGACATTCACTTTGAGCGGAACCACCCCGCATTCACCGGAATGATGGAACGGCTTGGATATTACGACATCTTCCTGATCAATCCAGAAGGTGACGTGATCTTTTCGGTCGCGAAGGAATCCGACTACGCTACCAACCTTATTTCCGGCCCATACAATGAAACTGGTCTGGCACAGGCATTCCAGCTTGCTGCGGAAGGTAAGAAAGAGCATGTCTATTTCTCTGATATCGCACCTTATGCGCCCAGCGCGGACGCACCCGCTGCGTTTGCCGCGGCCCGCATCCAAGATAGCGGCGGACGTTTCATTGGTGTATTTGCGGTTCAGGTCGCGATTGACGAGATATCCTCGATTATTACGGATTTTGGCGGCAACTTGGAAACCCTCGACGTATTCCTTGCCGGGCAGGACCTCAAAGCAAGAACCGCTTCACGCCAGGACGGAGGCCACGGCCTCCTGGGCGACCTGGGGCAACGCCCCCATCTCCTGGAAGCCTTTGCAGCCGCTTCTGAAACAACCGGCACTGATGAATCAGCAGCAGGCGGCACCTTCTACCCATCAACCGCACTGGCCGACGGCAGCATCGTTGCAGCGGTTTCGGCACCGGTCACATTCCGCAACCTCCAGTGGGCACTGGTTGCGGAACTTGACCAGGATGAAATCCTGGCCCCGGCTGCTGCCCAGCAGAAAATCATGATCCTGATCTCGCTGATCTGCGCTGGTCTGGTTTCCTTCTTCGGGTGGCTGTTTGCCCGGTCGGTGACCAAGCCGATCGACCGTATCTGCGCCGACATGGAGGCGGTGTCCTCCGGCGATCTCGAAACCGAGGTCGAGGCGGCCAGCCGCGGCGACGAGATCGGCAAGATCGGCAAGACACTGGTCTCCATGCAGGACGATCTGAAGCTGGCCCGCGCCGCCGAAGAGGAACGCGCCGAGATGCAGCGCCAGCAGCAGCAGGTGGTCGAGAAACTGAGCAGCGGCCTGGTGCAGCTTGCCGATGGCGATTTCTCGCAGCCGATCACCTCGGCCTTCCCGGAAGAATACGAGCAGTTGCGGCAGAACTTCAACAGCACCGTCAGCAATCTCAGCACCACCGTGCAGCAGGTGATCGAAGCCTCTGGCAGCATCCGCAACGGCGCTGCCGAGATCAGCCAGGCCTCCGACGACCTGTCGCACCGCACCGAAAGCCAGGCGGCCACCCTGGAGGAAACCGCCGCGGCGTTGGATGAGCTGACCGCGTCCGTCAAATCCGCCGCCGACGGCGCCCGCAGCGTCGAGGCCACCATGGCCGAGGCCCGCACCGAGGCGGAAAACAACCGCGAAGTGGTGCAGAGCGCGGTCTCGGCGATGACCGAGATCGAGCAGTCCTCGAACCACATCAGCCAGATCATTTCTGTGATCGACGACATCGCCTTCCAGACCAACCTGCTGGCGCTCAATGCCGGCGTCGAGGCGGCGCGGGCGGGCGAGGCCGGCAAGGGCTTTGCGGTGGTCGCCAGCGAGGTGCGCGCCCTGGCACAGCGCTCCTCGGATGCGGCAATGGAGATCAAAACGCTGATCTCCGACAGCTCCAAGCAGGTGGAGCGCGGTGTCGATCTGGTCGGCAAGGCCGGCGAAGCGCTGCAGAGCATCGTCGAGCAGGTGACCCATATCTCGCAGCTGGTTTCCGGCATTGCCGAGGGCGCGGCGGAGCAGTCCACCGGCCTCAACGAGATCAACACCGGCGTCACCCAGCTCGATCAGGTGACCCAGCAGAACGCAGCGATGGTCGAGGAGGCCACTGCGGCAGGCCACATGCTGAACACCGATGCCGGCAAGCTGGCCGAGCTGGTGGCGCATTTCCGGGTCTCCGGCGGTGCGGCCCCCGCCCGCCGGAGACCCGGAAATGCGCCACCAGCTCGGCCAGCTTGCCGGCATCGGTGTTCAG
>NZ_LYUZ01000142.1 GCF_001679925.1 Leisingera sp. JC1
GCATACTTGAGGCCTGCGAACTTTACTACCGCAAGGCCGAACCCTCTTCCGCGGCACTGCTGCTGGTAACGCAAGCACGCCTTCTGATCGGAAAGCCGCTGGTGGAGGCCCTGCGCGCTTTGCTGCCGGCCCAGGCGGACACCGCCGTTGTTGATTTCGGCGCGCCGAGCGGTTTTCTGCTGGGGGCCGGGCGGCTCGAGGAACTCAGCAACGCGCTGCCGGAGGGCGCCGGCGCCGTACCGGAGCTGCCCCAGGATCCCGGCCCGGAAACAAAAATCTCTACCGCGGCCCAGGCGGCCCAGGCAATCCGCTCTGTCGAGGAGTTTTTCCGCCGCAAGGAACGGTCCAGCCCGGTGCCGGTCCTGCTGCAGCGGGCACAAAGTTACTTGGACAAAGACTTTCAATCACTGATTGAAGAACTTATACCGCAAACAAAAACATCTTGAAGTAGCAAAATAGACATTTGATCCGTTCGAAGGATCCACCCGATTATTGGCATTCCAGCCTCATCTGAAAACGCGGACCCTTCGATCAGCACGAAACGGGAGTAGCACTCATGGCCTCAGACTCAGGTTCCAGCTTTATCAAACGCAACCGCCCTCCGCGCGTGCAGATCCAGTATGAAGACCCGTTCGACAGCGAGCAGATGATTGAACTGCCCTTTGTCATGGGGGTGATGTCGGATCTGTCGGGCAACAATCCGGGTGTCGAGAAGGACGCCGTCGAGGAGCGCACCTTTGCCGATGTCACCAAGGACACCATGGATGACTACATGGCATCGATCCAGCCGGGCATGACCTTTATGGCAGAAAACCGGCTGGGCGGCGACGGCAAGGACAAGATCGGCATCGAGCTCAAGTTCGAAAACATGGGCGACCTGGAACCGGCGGCCATCGCCCGCCAGGTGCCTGCGCTGAAGAAGCTGCTGGAGGCCCGCGAACAGCTGGCCAACCTGCAGCGTTACATGGCCTCCAAGCCCAAGGCGCAGGACCACCTCAGGAAGCTGCTCGAGGATCCTGAGCTGATGGCAGCGCTGGCAGAACGCGCAGCACAAGACGAAACCGGCGACGACGCCTGAACGCCGCTTGGGCGATAGACGGGAACGGTGATTACCATGGATAACGAAGCACAGGTACTGGCAGGCGAAGCTCCTGCGGAACTGGATGAGCTGTCGGAATTTTCCGACATCCTGAAACAGACCATCAAGCCGCGCAGCGACATCGCCGCCCGCGAGGTCGACAACGCAGTTGTCGCGCTGGTGCGCGAAGCGCTGGACGACCAGTCGGTCGTGGCGGATGACGTGATCGACACGGTCGACGCGATGCTGGCGAAACTGGACAGGAAACTGTCCGACCAGATGAACGCCATCCTCCACAACGAGGAATTCCAGCAGTTCGAAGCCAGCTGGCGCGGCCTGGCCTACACCCTGAACAACGCCGAAACCGACGCCTCGCTGCGGGTGAAGGTGCTGAACGTCTCCAAGAAGGAGCTGCAGGCGATGATGCGCCGCTTTCCGGGCGCCAAGTGGGACAAGTCCCCGCTGTTCAACATCGTCTACGAGCAGAACCTCGGCACCCTTGGCGGCAAACCCTTCGGCTGCCTGATCGGCGACTATCACTTCGATCATTCCTCGGCCGATGTGAACCTGCTGAACTCGATCGGCAAGATCTCCGAAGCCTCGCTGGCGCCCTTCATCTCCGGCGCCTCCCCCAACCTCCTGGGGCTGGACGAATGGAACGAAATCGCAGTGCCGCCGGATCTGTCGGAAATCTTCGAGACCCCGGAATACGCCCAGTGGAACAGCCTGCGCGACAGCGAAAACTCGCGCTTTGTCGCCCTGACCCTGCCCCGCGTGCTGTCGCGCGAACCCTACAGCCAGAACTCCAATTCGGTGGTTGAGGAATTCAACTTCGAAGAGGAAACCGACGGCCACGCTGGCAATCAGTACGCTTGGATGAACTCCGCCCACGCGATGGCGGCGAACATCAACCGCGCCTTCAAGGAGCACGGCTGGACCGTCCGCATCCGCGGCGTCACCTCCGGCGGCGAAGTGGCCAACCTGCCGACCCATGTGTTCGACACCGGCGACGGCGCCAAGGACCTGAAGTGCCCGACCGAAGTGTCGATCACCGACCGCCGCGAAGGCGAGCTGAGCAAGGCTGGCCTGATCGGGCTGATCCACCGCCAGCATACCGACAAGGCCGTCTTCATCGGCGCCCAGAGCCTGTACCGGCCGAAAACCTATGTGGACGACCAGGCCACCGCCTCCGACAACATGTCGTCGCGCATTCCCTATATCTTCGCGGTGTCGCGCTTCAGCCATTACCTCAAGGCGATGGTGCGCGACAAAATCGGCCAGAGCCCCGATGTCTCCCAGCTGCAGCGCGACCTGCAGGCCTGGGTGAACAAATACGTGGCCGGCAACCCCGAAAGCGCCAGCGAGATGGAAAAGGCCAAGAAGCCGCTGGCTGGCGCCAAGGTTGAAGTTGTCGAGGACGAGCTGAACCCGGGCTACTACCAGGGCAAGTTCTTCCTCAAACCCCATTTCCAGCTGGAAGGCATGGATATCGGCATGAGCCTGGTCTCCAAACTGCCCTCTGGGAAATAATTCGTTTCCGTAATTTGGAAGCGATGTTTAACGCCTCAAGGAGTTATTCATGGCGATTGATTGTTTTTTGAAACTTGATAACGGCATCGTTGGCGAATGCCAGGACGATAAACACAAGGATTGGATCGACATCCTGTCCTGGGGCTGGTCGATGTCCCAGTCCGGCACCACCCACATGGGCGGCGGCGGCGGCGGCGGCAAGGTCGACGTCCAGGACATCCAGGTCACCAAATACGTCGACAAGGCGACCCACGACCTGATCAAGCGCTGCTGCTCGGGAGAGCACATCAAGTCCGGCCAGCTGGTGGTGCGCAAATCCGGCGGCACCGCGCCGGTGGATTACCTCAAGATTGACTTCGAGGATGTCCTGATCAGCAACTACCAGACCGGCGGCAGCAAGGACGGCCTGGACCGGGTCCAGGAAACCCTGACCCTGAACTTCCGCCGCTTCCAAGTGACCTACACCTTCCAGGAGCAAACCGGCGCCGCAGGCCCGGAAAGCCAGGCAGGCTGGGAAATCGCGGAAAACCGCGAGTGGGCCAAGTAAGCCCGGACCAGACCGGTCCTCTTTAATAGGTCCCCGGGCAAAACCCTGCCCGGGGATTCCGCTGGCGGCGTGCCTCCCCTTGCGGCCGCCAGCGTCTTGCAACGTTTCCAGATTTCAGGTGCAGCCATGCCGCGGGGTGACGCCGACAATTCCGAAGCCGCCCGGCGCCCCTGGCAAACCGGCAGAAAGGCCAAGACCTCGCTGTTGCAGGTGTTCCGCGCCGCACACCAGGAACATGATGCCCGCGGCAAGGCCGGCGAAGGCACCGCGCAGCTGACCAAAGCCCGCAAGCAGCGCCGCTTCGGCGTATCCGAAAATGAGCTGCGCGCCCACCTCGAAGCTGATCTGGCAGCGCTGTTGAACACGACCCACCTGGAATCCGCTGTTCCGCTGGATGACGTGCCGCATGTGGCCGGTTCCATCGTGAACTACGGGTTCCGCGATCTCAGCAACCTGGGCGCGCGCGAGCTGAACACCCCCGCCGTGGTCGAGACCCTGCGCCGGTCGCTGCTGCGGTTCGAACCCCGGCTCATCCCCGCCAGCCTGGATGTTCAGATCCGCGATGGTGACGGCCGAAAGCACCACCTGGCTGTGGTGGTGTCAGCCGAACTGATGGGCGATCCCGTCGACGTGCCGCTCGACTTCGATGCCGAAGTTGACCTCGGCGCAGGCAAGATGACTCTCTCCAAGCTGCGGATGACTGCATGAAACGGGCCCTGCGCGACGCCTACAACCAGGAACTCGGGCTGCTCAAGGAACGCGCAGCCGAGTTTGCCGCCGAATATCCCGGCCTAGCCGACCGGCTGGGCGGGCTTTTGGAGGAAAACCTCGATCCTGCGGTGGCGGGCCTTCTGGAAGGCAGCGCCTTCCTGTCTGCCCGCGTCCAGGTCCGGATGGACGAGGAATACCAGACCTTCACCCGCGAACTGCTGGAGCAGATCTTTCCCGATGCGCTCGCCCCGACCCCCAGCGTCATGCTGGCCCAGGCCCATGTCCCCGTGGACAGCCCGGACATCGAAAACGGCCTGCATTTCCAGCCCGGCAGCTACATGGACGCGCGCTTCCTTGATGCCCAGCAGCGGGTCTCCTGCCGGTTTGCCCTGGCAGCACCGCTCTCTGTCTGGCCGGTCGCTGTCACCCAGGCCGCCTATCACGCCAGCGCCGGACCTATCGGCGCGCTAGGCCAGGAAATCGCCAGCGGAACCAAGGCCGGGCTGGTTGCGGAACTCACCCGGCAGGGCAGCGAAGACGCCGGCGATGGCAGCTTCCGCAATCTGGCAATGGACAGCCTAACGCTGCATTTCACCGCCCCGATGGACCAGGCCGCGGCGCTCTATGAACAGGTCTTCTGCAATTGCATTTGTTTTCCCGCGGAAATTCCTTGGCCTGCGCCTCAGCGGCCTGCAGGATGTGCTGCCCCATGTGCGCGGCAGCAAACTGCAGATCATTTTTGAATTCAGCAGCGCCCGCCAACGGCTTGCAACCGCAATGGAGCCGCATCATCTGGCCGTGAACGCCGCCCCTGCGGTCAACCTCTTCGAAGAAATGTCCAGCCAGCTGCATCTCGACCGCAAACGGCACGAGTACGCGGTGGTGCCGAATTCCAGCCCGGTCACCCACTACGAGGTGCATCACGTCAGCCGGGCCTGGGCCCACTACAGCGACCGCAAGGGCAAGACTGAGGTGCATCCGCTTTACGCGCTGCCCCCCGAAGGCAAGGACCCGCGCCAGACGCTCTATTACACCACCCGCCGCAAGCCGCGCCGCCAGACGCTGAGCGAACAGCGCAACGGCGCACCGCGCAACAGCTACCGCGGCACAGAGACCTTCATCAGCCTTTACCAGCCCGAAGGCCACGACACCCTGAACCGGCTGCAGGTCAAACTGCTCTGCTCCAACCGGCATCTGACCGAGTACCTGCCGATCGCAGGCAGCACCGATGCCTTCCAGCTGAGCGACGACCTGTCGGTGTCGCTTGCCTGCCTGGCCGGACCCACAGCTCCGCTCGACAGCCTCGCCGACAGGGAAGCCGCAGCCAGCCACCGGGCCGGGGCGGGCGACACCTACTGGCGGCTGATTTCCTACCTGTCGCTTGGCACCCACGGTCTGCAAAGCCCCGATGGCGACGGCTCCGCGGCAGCGCTGCGGGAGATGCTGTCCCTGTTTGCAGACCTGTCGGACACTGTCAGCGAAGCCCAGATCAGCGGCATCCGGCGGCTCGACTGCACCCCGGTCACCCGCACGGTCACGGCGCCGGACGGCTATTACACCGCCCGCGGCATAGAAGTGCGCGTCACCTTCGACGAAACCGAATTCGAAAGCACCGGCATCGTGCCGCTCGGCGCGGTGCTGGACCGTTTCTTCGCGGAATACACCGCCGTCAACAGCTTCACCCAGACCGTGATCGTCAGCCAGCAGCGCGGCGAGATTGCCCGCTTTGCCCCCTGCTCGGGAACCGGAGCGCTGCTATGAACGAAATCCAGCCCGTTTCCCAGGCCGCCGAAACACTCACCCGGCGGGAACAGCAGCAGCAGGCAGCCTCAGGCGCCGGCCTTTTTGCCCTGCTGCGCGAGCTGGAGCGCCGCGCCGGCACCAGCGGCAAGCCCCGTATCGGCAAGAACAGCCGCCTGCGCGATGCCATTGTGCATCTGGGGCAGGATCCCGCACTGGCCTTTCCGTCGCGCGATCTGGCACGGGTGGACTTGACCAGCAGCACACCGCGCCTGCGCGCCCAGTTCATGGGGCTATTCGGCGCCTTCGGCGCGCTGCCCCTCAACTGGACCGAAGAGGTAGAATCCTGGTTTGCCGCCGGTGATGAAAGCTTTGTCGCCTTCTGCGACATCTTCACCGCCCGCTTTCAGGAGCTGTTCTTCCGGGCCTGGTCGGATGCCAAGGCGATCACCCAGTTCGACCACCAGGGCGGCGACCGGTTCCAGGCCTATGTCCTGTCGCTGCTTGGCTGCGGCACCCCGGCCCTGCGCGGCACCACGGGCCTCAGCGACATGGCCAAGCTGCAACTGGCGCCGCTGGCCGCGGGCCGGGTCAAAAGCCCGGTACGGCTGCGCCAGATGCTGGAACTGCATTTTGCAGACCGCGCCGCCTTCCGCATCGAGGAACACGTGCCCTGCTGGCTTGACCTGGAACCCGATGCGCTGTGCCTATTGGGCGAACAGGGCTGCACCCTGGGTGAAAACGCCTTCCTCGGCGGCCATGTGCAATCCCTCAGCGCCAAGATCCGCATCCATGTGACCGTCAGCGGACCGGCCTCCTACCAGCGCTTCCTGCCTGGCGGCCCGGATCACGCCAGCCTGCGCGGCATTGTCTTCTGGTATCTCGGCCAGTCGGTCGATGTGGAAACCGCGCTGTGGATGCCGGAACCGGACATTCGCACCGCGGTGCTGGGCGAGACCACCCAAGTCGGCTGGCTGGCCTGCGTCGGCCCCGCAGAAGAAGCCGCCGCCGCAGGCATCCCGCGGCAGGGCGGCCACCTGCTGGTCAGCCGCTACCCGCTGTTCCCGGCACCCCGTTCAGAAACCGCATTTGAAAGCCAGGCCGCATAACCCGCAGCCGCCTGTATTTGAGGCAACCGAAATGACTGAAATCACCATTGAAAAATATGCGGGCAAGATGAACCGCGCAGGCTATGACGCTTTCCTGCAGGGCATGCGCCAGGCCCGCAGCGCCCGTAACCGCTATGTCGACCTCAGCCATTGGCTGTTCCATTCCGTCTCGAACCAGAACGCCGACATCTCCGTCACCCTGCGCCAGCTGGGCGTCGACCGTGGCCGCCTGCTCAAGGACCTGTCGGCCGCCATGGACCGGCTCGACAAGAACGTGACCGAAACCCCCGGCATCAGCGATCACCTGTCGGACGCCCTGAACCACGCCTGGACCTATGCCACCCTGTTCTTCGGCGAGGCGCAGATCCGCACCGGCCATGTGCTGACTGCGCTTTTGAACGACCCCGCCCTGCGCCGCCAGCTGCTGCGCTATTCGCCGGTGTTCGAAAGCATTTCCGCCGAACAGCTTGGCCAGGACAGCCGCACGCTTTGGGCCGGCAGCGAAGAAGAGAGCATGCGCCCGATGGATGGCGCCAATCTCTCTGCCGATGAGGATACCGCCAGCGGCAGCCCAGCCAAGGGCGGCAGCACCGCGCTGGACCGCTTTGCCAAGGACATGACCGCCGCCGCCGCGCAGATGGACCCGGTCAAGGGCCGCGACGAGGAAATCCGCCAGCTGACCGACGTGCTGCTGCGCCGCCGCCAGAACAACCCGATCCTGACCGGCGAGGCCGGGGTGGGTAAAACCGCAGTGGTGGAGGGCTTTGCCCAGCTTCTGGCCGCAAACGACGTGCCGCCCAAGCTGCAAGGCACCCGCCTCTACGAACTCGACATCCAGTCGATGCAGGCCGGCGCCTCGATCAAGGGCGAGTTTGAACAGCGCCTGAAATCGGTGATCGACGAGGTGCAATCCAGCCCCGAGCCGATCATCCTGTTCATCGACGAGGCCCACACACTGATCGGCGCAGGCGGCCAGGCGGGCACCGGCGACGCCGCCAACCTTCTGAAACCAGCGCTCGCGCGCGGCACCCTGCGCACCATCGCGGCCACCACCTGGAGCGAGTACCGCCAGCACATCGAAAAAGACCCGGCGCTGACCCGCCGCTTCCAGCCGGTCAACGTGGATGAACCCTCGGTAGAGGTCTGCTGCGACATGCTGCGCGGCATTCTGGAGCCGATGCAAAAACACCACAACGTGCGGATCTCGGACGAGGCCATCGTCAGCGCCGTCACCCTGTCGCACCGCTATATCCCGGCGCGGCAAATGCCGGACAAGGCGGTCTCGCTTTTGGACACCGCCTGCGCCCGCGTCGCCATCAGCCAATCCGCCGTTCCCGCCCGCATCATGGACACCAAGGCCCGCATCAGCGCGCTGGAAGCAGAACTCGCAGGCAAAACTGCCGCCCGCGACCTCGGCGAAACGGATGTGGAGCGCGAGGAGGACATCCGCACAGAGATCACTGCTCTGACCAGCACTCTGGAAGAGCTGCAGTCCGGCTACGCCCGCGAAAAAGAAATCGTCGACCAGGTGCTTGCCCTGCGCACCACACTGCAAACCGCGGACCCGGACAGCGGCAAGGAAACCTCCCCCGAGGCGCTGCGCAGTGAAATGCACGCCCATATGGCCGAACTGGACGCCGCCAGCCCCGATGACCGCATGGTCTATGCCCATGTGGACGCGCAGGCGGTGGCCTCCGTGATCTCCGACTGGACCGGCATCCCAGCCGGCCGCATGGTGCAGGATGAGCTGCAGGCGGTGCTGACCTTGTCGGACACCCTGCGCGAACGGGTGATCGGCCAGGACCACGGGCTGCGCACCATCGCCAAACGGATCGAAATCAGCCGCGCAGGCCTTGCCAACCCCAACAAGCCGATCGGCGTCTTCATGCTCTGCGGCCCCTCCGGCACCGGCAAGACCGAAACCGCTCTGGCGCTGGCCGAACAGCTCTATGGCGGCGAGCAGAACGTCATCACCATCAATATGAGCGAGTTTCAGGAGGCTCATACCGTCTCACTTCTGAAGGGGGCGCCTCCCGGCTATGTCGGCTACGGCGAGGGCGGCCGCCTGACCGAAGCGGTGCGCCGCAAACCCTATTCCGTAGTGCTCTTGGACGAGATCGAAAAAGCCCACCCCGACGTGCATGAGCTGTTCTTCCAGGTCTTCGACAAGGGCGTGATGGAGGACGGCAACGGCCGCCTGATCAACTTCAAGAACACCCTGATCCTGCTGACCTCCAACGTGGGCACGGACGTGATTATGGATATGGCCGGGAACGCGGACTGCCAGCCCGATCCCGAACAGCTGGACCTCGCTCTGAAACCCAGCCTGCTCCAGGTCTTCCCCCCTGCCCTCTTGGGCCGGATCGTCACCATCCCCTATTTCCCGCTCAGCCGCGGGGTGCTGGGCGGCATCACCCGCCTGAAACTCGCCGCCGTGGCCGAGCGGCTCAAAGGCGCCCATGGCACAGATCTGGCCTATGGCCAGGACGTGCTCGACCATATTACCGCCCAATGCAACGACCCGGACAGCGGCGGGCGGATGATCGACAACATCATCACCAATTCAATCCTGCCCGACCTCAGCCGCAAACTGCTGCAGGCGCTCAGCTCCGGCCAGGAAATCGCCCGCGTCAGCGTCACCGCCACCCCGGACGGCTTTAAATACACCTTATCCTGAATTTGAACCGCAAACCCATTTGTTGAGAGAGTATCCATGGCAGAAACCCTGGCCACCGGCCGCTGCACCGTCACCACTGACAGCCGTAAGATCACCATCGAGGAAACCCTGCTTTATGTGGCCGAGATCAACGACGAACTGGCCCAGGCCACCGGCGTCGATCTGGTCAGCGCCGCCACCGCGGGCATCGACAGCGCCGGCGCTGTCAGCATCGTGCGCCGCCTCGGGCTGACGGGCCGCGCCTACATCAAACATGTGAACGGCAAGGACTACATCATCATCAAGGGCTACCCCGGCCAGCGCGCCACCCTGCAGGGCACCCGCTATCTGGCCAGCAACCCCAAGGTCGCCAAACTGGTGCTCAGCGGCAAGGATCTGGCCAAAGGTGCCGCCAAGATGACCGGCATCGCCATTGTCGCCTTCACCGCGCTGCGGGTGGTCGAGCATGTGTTTGCGGACAATGATCCGCGCCTCACCCAGCTGATCGGCACCGTGGCCTCCGATGTCACCAAATTCGCCATCGCGGCAGGCGCAGGCTATCTGGCAGGTCTCGCCGTAGGCACCCTCACCACCATCGCCGCCGGCCCGGTGATCGCGGCGATTGCCGTCGGCATCGGCATGTCGATCCTGCTGGACCGGGTGGACCGCAAGTTCGGCCTCACGGAAACCCGGGTCCGCGCCATTGAGGACACGGTGGATTCCTTTGAAAACCCGCTGCGCAAGCTGGCCCGCCAGATCAACGCCTGGGAGCGGCACCTGGTCAATCAGGCCTTGCGCAACGCGCTGCCGCACTGATGCACAGGGCAG
>NZ_LYUZ01000143.1 GCF_001679925.1 Leisingera sp. JC1
TGGCGGGCTGGTTCTGGCCTTCAGGCGGCTCCTGCGCGCGCTCTTCGCTGAGATGTTCGTCCAACTCGGTGCTCAGCGCACGTTCCGCAAGCGCCTTGGTCAGTTCTTCCGCAAGCGCCTTGGTCAGTTCGGAAAGAATGCCCTCCTTGCCGAAAAGGTCGCCGGGCGAACGCCCTTCCATCAGCCGGTCCAACAGGTCTTTGTCTATGCTCATACGTGGGTCTCCTCAAAAGTGAGCTACCACGCCGGGGCACAAAATTCAGGATAGTCCCGGAATATCCGCTCTCGGAACGTATGGAGCTGTGTATTGGTTGAAGAACCTCTCACAACAAAAAAGGCGTGCTCTCTCTCAGAAGCTTCAAAAAGGGTCCAAGATAAAAGTTGCAGTTTTAAAGGTGCAGGATAACTCCCCTAGAGGTTTCAGAGCTTACGCAGCAGACAATTCAAACCCGGGCTATCTATCAATTGACCTGATGCACGAACTTTATGGAGAAACTTCTGTCAATACCAAGTAGCGATTTTTATTCTCCGAGCAGGGTTTCCAGCATAGAGATAACCTTCTTCTGTGGATTCAAGTAGAACGGAGCCAGCCGCTAGAACCGATGAATTTGCCATGGTTATTGCTCCTACTAACGTTGAGTTCGTACCGACAAGGCAATTTTCTCCAATTGTCGGGGCATCTTCTAGCCCTGGCAAAGTTCTAGCATGCACTAAGGCTCCTTGAACGACTGATCCTGCGCCTACTGTAGATCCATTGCAAATAAACCCTCCGATGGTGCAATTGTCTTTCACATTGCAGTTGTCATAAATTCTTGCGCCATATTCGACAACTACATTATTACCTAGTTTGGAGTTTTCTCCTACTAGGCAGTTGTAATCGCAGCGAAAATCCCTCCCAATTTTGCTGCCTGAGCAAATTTCTGAATTTCCCAGTACGCGAGCATTGTCGCCAATTTCAGTTTTCTTTATCTCTTCCAGCCTTGCAAATTCATCGGCATCCCAGCTGGAGTGTTGGAAGCCAAAGTAACCTAAAATGCAATTTGGGCCGATGAATGCCTTTCCAGAAAAATAAACTTTATTGGAAAGTTTAGCGGAGGAATCTATATGTACGCTCATAGAATCGTCTTTACTCCCAAAATTTCTCGATGAAATATTCGATAATATCATCAGCCATTGGGATGTAGTGCTCAATACCTCTTCTCTTGTCAGAAAGAACACCGATGTTGTGGTTCTTGTATGGCAAGTTTTTTTCCAAGCATTGAACTAGTAGGGAGATGTCAAAGGCCCAGTTGTCTGAGATCTGTTCCATATTGAACTTTTGGCGATCAAAGAGAAATGTTCCACTTATTGGTAACGGAATGTTGCTCCAATCGGGATGTGCTCTCTTTAAGAAAGGTTTGACGACTAGGTTCGTGACGGGAAAATCATCATAGGGAGAAGTAAAAATAGCCCTAGAGAGAGCTATTTGGTTAACGTCTCTAATTAACTTATTGACCCAACTGTGAGACCAATTGTCTATATCTGCATCAGTTTTGAGGCAATACCTAGCCGTGGAATGTTTCAATCCAGATTTAATAGCATTCCCTAGGCCGCGCCTTGGCTCGTAAACGACCTTCGCACCTGCGCTTATAGCGCATTCAGCAGTTTTATCAGTGGACCCATTATCAATAACAATTATTTTGTTTATTCTGTCGTTTTCTTGTAGGGCACGAACCACATCACCTACGGTATCTTGCTCGTTTAATGCAGGTATTAGGGCGTCGATTCTGTTTGATTTGTACATTGTGTATCTCTAGTTTTTTTGTGAATTCTTTGTGGAACTTGTCTGTTCGTTTCAACTTGAGATGTGTTCGGTGGAATGTCCATTTGTAAATGTTGTCTCAATTTTTCCTTTGAGGGGTCTGAGATGCAGGTGTTCATTTAATGTTGAGGTGAAGTACTCCTAACTTTAGAAATGATCCTTGTCATTGGAAGACGGTAACGTCTCCGCTGGTATCGAGTGGGTGTGATGTTTCTACATCAATATGTTTCTATAAGAAACCTGAGAAAAAAGACTCAGCTTATACCTTCAATAATTCCGCTAGCTTTTGAGTCAACGGTCGCAACGGGTCCACAAAACCTAGGTCGTATATTAAAGTGGTGTCAAGATTTCCTTTATGGTCAACATAGTGCGACACATCTTCTCGCCGTATTCCTTGACCAGTGATCATTAGTGAAATCGCCATGCGCTTGAGATCATAGAGCTGGAAGTACTCAGGAACTCCATCCAGCTTTTTAAAGCGCTGTATGGCTCGATTAAAGTTATCTCTGGGCTGCGTTTGATCGGTATGGTTCGGGAAGAGAAGTTCGCTATCTGGCCAACGGTTATGTTGCTGGCTTACCAACTCAGCCACCTTGGGGTGGATGGGCACAGAACGGTATGCGTACTCATACCGGTTGCGAGAGAGCTTGATACCTTTGGTGTTGTGTTTGTGCCAAATGAGGCGCTCCAGATCGAAGTGCTCGAACTTCGCCAGTTTCACCTCTGTTGGCCGCGCCATCGTGAGAAACAAAATCCCCATGAAGGCGCAGAGCTCTGTTAGCTGCTCGTGTTGTTGAGTGAGTTGCCCCACTTTTAGAGCTGTAAGGCGCTTCTCATTTCCTTGGAGCTCATCCAAATCAACAGTAGGACAGATGGGCGGGTTAAACACATGCCACGCGATTTCTCGGACCTGCTCTGGTGTATAATCTCTGCGCTGTTTGATGATCTTTCTCTGTGTGAACGGGTCGCAAGGGTTTCTCATATCAACAATTTGCATGCGAATCGCCCAGTTGAAGAGCGCTTTGAGCTGTCGTAAGGCACAATTCGCAACGCTATCAGACTGAATTTTCTGAATGTATGGGCCTACATGCCTTGGTGTAATGTCGGTCATGCGTGCATCTTTGAGAACCTCACCGATGATGACCTTACGCTGGCGCTTCTTCCCTCGATGTGGATTCTTAGGTTGCTCTAATGTCCAGGGTGCGACCAAGCGACCAAATTCAGCACGATATGATTTACTCTTTGAAGACAGGTGTTGGTCATAATATTCATCAATCACCTCCCCGAGGGTGTCCGCATGCTTCTTCCGATAATCGGTACGTGAATTCTTGTCCGGATCAATGCCCTGGTCTATTTCCAAGTTGCGCTGGCTAACAATCAACCTGGCCGAGGAAACATTCATGTTTCCAGGAGTGCCAATTACTTTCCTTCGAGCGCTTCCATTATAGCGATAGCTGTGGATGAATGATTTGGCACCTTGACTTGTTATTCTGATACCTAAACCGGACGCCGAGTCACTGCGCATCTTTCCATCTACACCAAGGGGTGAATCTCGGATAATTTCTTGAGATTTTTCTGGTGCGCAAATTGCTGTTCTGACGAGGGTGTCGGTGAGGTATAATTTTGCCAAAATTCCTTCAGTTTTTTGTTTCTCATGTACGTCTCATGTACGCATTTTGCCATATTTTGTGAAAAATTTGCAAATATTATTTTTTGAAAAATTATAAGAGCATAATGAAAATCAACAACTTAAGGGCATTTTGAGAAAATTCCGTATTTGCAAGAAAGCATCTTTTAATCAGTTTGTCACAGGTTCGAGCCCTGTACGGCCCACCAAATATTTCAAATACTTATTCAAAACAATCGTCGTCAGCTCATGCCTATGTACGTTTCATGTACGCGTTTCTTACTTGCCTCATTTGCTCTCTGTAAAACTCAAATATTTATTTAGTGCCCGTCACAGCCTCAGCCTTCATCTTCGAGAGTTTCCAAGAGGTGATGTAGTGGCTGCAGCCGTCGAGTATCATGCTGAGCTAGCCCCAGCTGATGATTTTCAGGTAGGTAGAGTGGGTCAGCCGCATCTCGGACAGGCGGGTGCCTCCCCTTCCAACGAAACCTGGGTTCGAAACAAAGACGCGCAAGGTCAAGGTGTTATAAAGCAGTCATTTTCTTAAGCAAAACAGGTAGGGTTAAAAAGAAGTTGACGTGAGGGCATTCATTTGATCACGTTACACTACTTCTACTTGCTCAATCTTGAGGCGTGCATGTCTGAGAAAACCTCTCTCGTAGGCAAAGCTATTATAATTTTCAGTTGTCTTTCCGTGGGTTACGGCAATTTATCGGCTGAGGAAGGTGAGCAATCGGTTCTTGTGGAAGCCCTTGAGCAAGACGTGGAAATGAAATTTCTCGATCCAAGAGAGCAAGATGGAATCGATGTGGAGCAGAGAGTTAAAGGCGCGGTCGGGGTCTTGAGTGCAAAAAATTTTCCAGGCGTATTAAAGTTCTTTAGCCATGGGAAGAGGAAATGCACCGCCGTACTTGTCGGTCCTCAAGCATTATTGACTGCCGCCCATTGCTTGGGTTCCAAAAAATATTCTGTGAGAGTGAATGGCGATAATATTTCAATGAAATGCTATCATCATTCAGCCTACAATTCCGGCCCTGAACACGCAAATGACTGGGCGCTTTGCAGGTTGGCGAAAAAAGTAACTGAAGTTTCGGTGTTCGAGACAGTGGACGTTGAAAACCGTCCGATGCCTGGTCAAGTACCAATGCTCACGGGTTACGGATGCACTCGGACGGGCGGCCCTTCAAGTAATATATTACTGTATGGTTACGCCGAAGTTGTGAAGCGTCCGGCTGTGGTACCAGTTGAAAAAACAGCGTTTTTTACTAAGGCTTCACTTCAAGACCCCGCCACGGGCGCTTTGTTATGTAGTGGCGATAGTGGCGGTCCAGTTTTTATGACAGGAACCGGCGGACCTACTGATCGACCGTTAATAGTAGGAGTCAATTCAAGAACACACGATACGTTAAGACTTTCTTGGTTTTCCGCCACTGCTTCAAACACCGGTCTTGAGCTATTTAGAGCGTTTGTAACAGAGCTTGATACTCCGGTATGCGGTTTGGAGTACAAAGGCGTCGTCTACAGGAAGGACTGTAGATGAATTCATACCGGTTTCAGAAGAAACTTCTCATCATAGCTGCTTGGCCCATAATCACAATTTTTACGTCCGAAGCGCAAGCCCAGGATGAATTGCGGTTCTCATTTTCAGGTGAAACTCTGACACCGAAACAGCGCCAGATCATTGCTAATGTACTCGATCCTGGTAGCGAACTTGCTGTTCTCAGCACGGCTAGACTGTCTCCAGAAGCTCCTGAGAATACTTTTGATGAAATCAATCTCGAGGATTTAGAGAAAAGCTTACAAAGTTCACGCTCGAACTCGTCTGAAGACAACAACTCGCTCTTTATAGCCAATCAAGAGGGCCAATCATTCGCTGTTATAGACCGAACCTCCGACTTCGCCGCGCGCCTTGGTATTCCTGATTTAGGGTCAGGTAGAGAACCACAGGAAGAAGACATCACCAGTGCCCCTGGTGTACCGATTTTCGAAAACTCTCCAGTGCCTTCACTGGCTGCCTCCCAGGCGTGGGCCTTGCCGTTGAGCAACACAGATGTGATGCGGTTGGGTATTGCAATCTCAGCAGAAGCTCCAGAAACGGTACGTCTCCCCGCTGAAACCGTGCGAATTAACCGCACCGGTTTAGATGAGATCTTTGCCCGTTTAGAAAGTGATCTTCGGCAACTTGGCACAACGTCTGTGCGAGTTCCTGCAGACAGGTTGTCGGAAGTTGAAGAGCTTGAAATTATCCGCGCATTTGCAAGTTCAGGAGCGACGTTCAACGAAGCCACCGAACCAATGGATGTAGCGCAAGATCTTCCTGATGGTTTTGAACTTCTCGGGGCAGAAGACGGTCAATGTAATGTTAGCGATACTTGGCCAATGGCTATTGAAGCGTTTCACGTCGCCATGCAGCACAATGAAAAAGTGCTCAAACTTGCAGGAATACACGCTCCAAACCGCGCGCGAGTCCTTATAGTCGACAGTGGACTGTCAACAGCACTTGCTGAACACGAAACATTCAAACGGTTTTTGAAGCCTGACATTACGCACACTTTGAGGCGTGGATATTTTTGGACCGGACAAACTAGCAAAGACACCAGAGTTACATGTGATCTCGGCGTGAGCGGCAGCGCCGGTGTTAGCCCGTTTGGGATTGTTACAAGTCCAAAACACGGTGAGTGTAGCGCATTTGAGGCGCTTGGTGGACTTGAGCCAGTGAAGACAGAGCGCATGCCGCCCCGGTACGAACCAGATCACGGCGGAGTTGTAGGCGTATTGGCTGCGGGAGGTCCTAACCTCATAGGCTCCGAACTCGATTTACATCGCTATGTCGGAATCGGTTTCGCTAGGATTAATAGTATTGAGACAGGGAAAATTCGCGCGCGTGACGGTGATGTGTCCAAAGCGATCCAATACGCGATGGATCTCGACTACAACGTGGTCAATATGAGTTTGGCCTTCACATACAGCAATAGTTCCACGGCAAAGGGTAAGATTGGCTGCTTTGTAAATCCTGCTTCAAGCAATTATTGTGTCGGTCGCCATGATCGCATGATCGTTGCGGCAGCGGGAAATGACGGCCAACTTATTTCGCAGTCCGCATCCAGTTTTCCCTACGAAGTTGCGTCTTCTAGTGGGCATGTAGGCTCTAGCCAGGTTTTAGTCGTAGGCGGCATTGAGCAAGACGATGCGGGTCAATCTGTTCCTTGGAGGCATTCAACACACCATCGAGAGTTGGTAGACATTCTTGCTCCATCGGTAGGAGTGGTGTCATTGGATGGTAATGCCAGCCCAGTTTGCATGAAAGGTACGTCGATTGCCGCCCCACAAGTGAGTTTTGTTGCGGGTATGCTTTTTTCCTTAGGTTACACAAAAGCTGCGGAGGTTCGAGAACGCATTCTTGCGACTGCAAAGGTTAGCGACCCTGATGATCCTTTGTTCGAACGATCTAAGTACGGTAGAATTTTAGATCCGGCAGCGGCAATTGATGTCTTCTCCGACCTTATTTGGGTTCTAGACGAAAATGGCAATGAAGTCATGAAGCGCGGTAGACTAATTGCACAAGATGACGACCTCAAGGGCGTGGTTCTTCCAATCTGTTCCGCAACTTCATCAGGTTTACGTGGTTCGGGAGGATTGCGCGATGTCAGCAAATTTGCGCTTTGGCGAAAGATCGAAGGGAGTAATGCCGAGGTCTGGGATCAGAAGTTTTTTGCCGACTCTGATCGGAAATGTCTTTTCAATCCAAACGAAAAGATACGATTCATTGAACACGAGAAGGGGGGCAAAATCGAAGAGTTCGCGTTAAAAGGCGTGACTCGCATTGTCCCTAGCCATTTTAGGCGGGCACTCGAAATACACGCCCAGCAACAGTAAGGAAAATGCTGCCATGCGCTCAATACTACTAACCTGTTCATCCGTACTTCTTCTCTCAGGCTGTGCTGAAACGTTTTTAAAAGAAGCTGAATCAACGACGGAACTTGCCAAAATTTCGACCAACCGCACGCACCATGATATAAGAACTCTCCAACAAGGCAGTCAAAAAGCAGCGGCGCTGTCATATAGTTACCTGAATGCTGCAAATAAGGTGACCACTGTCCAAGAGACTTCAGCCGGGCTTGCAATTTTATCAGCTGGAGCAACAGCTCATGGCGTGGCGATAGGAGCAAGTGACGTAACTCTAACAAATCGTGCGTTACCTGGTATAGCAGCAACCATCGTTGCTGCGCGCTATGGCAGTCAGAGTTCGATTCAGGCTATTTACGCGGGTGCAAAAAGGTTGAACTGTATTTCCGCCAAGGCAGGTATCGCAAATGGGCTTGGAGATTTAAAAACTCAAGAAGATTCAGCAGTCGCTGCGACACGGGCTGCCATATTAGATGCCCAGATCATAACCAGAACTGAATTGGTAAGGAACAATCCTTCGTTTACTGGTTTGTTCTCGGAGTTCACAAATGGCTTGGGTCAGATTGTGTCTGAAGAGAAAGATACAGCCGGGACACCGGCGCTGACCCGTTATATTCAGGAACTAGCTGTTTGTTTAGCCATTTCTCCCGTTAAAACTCCTGAAAACCCACCGAGTGGAAAAAACCCAGACATTCCGGCACAGCAAGCGGAAGAGAAACTAGCCGAAACTGGGCAAGACAGTTCTGTTCTCGAAGAAGGCTAGGTGTTGTTTCTACGGTTTGAAGGTGCGTTTCATTCATCGGAATGAAAGGGGCACTAAGGGGCAAATTCATTACGGGAGTTCCACAAACACGCACACCACGCGAGCTGCGATGTATCGATCACAAGCTTTCGACTGCGATGCTGAGCCTAGAGCAAGGTATCTACTCAAAGAAGGTCGCGAAGCGGCGCAAGCGCTGAACGCTCGAGGATTTTAGGACCGATCCGGAGGAGACTGGCTTGACGCGGGTATTGGGGTGGACGCCCTCACGGCATTGAGGTGTTCCAAAGTAGTGCCGTTTAAATGCCTACAAAGAAAAGGCGTCCACCTTATCGTTTACGTTTCATCACGAAAAAAATTTGACAAAACGGGACATTTGTGATCAAATATTTTCAACGTCGCAACTGTGCGGCTTTTTTATTTTGGGGCGCCGGGTGGCGCCCTTTTTCGTTAAATCAGATAAAGGGTATATATATGAATGGGCAACCTGCCATGATATTTCTGGAGCATGAGCTCCAACACATGCTGACCGAAGCAGCTAAACAAGCTGCTCAAGAGGTCATTGATAACTTTAAGTCGGAACTGAGCACTGACCCGAATGAAGTGGTGATCCGCAAACTGCGGAAATACCTTGCAGATCGTCGGTCTGTTGCCAATCCGCGTGATCAATGGGCCAACGGGCTGCATATTCGCAGCATCAAGACAAACACGCGCGGTAAACCTCGATCACAGTCCTGGTTCCAGCAGTTCAAGGTAAAGAGCGGCCTCAATGGCTGCTTCAGCCGAAAGTCCCTCTCCTCAGGTGGCTTCCGGGAATGGTGCTTTGAAGATATCGCTAACGCCTGGGAACAATCCCAGTTTTAGTCCCACATCCGCTCTGCAATCTGCCGTTCCTCCGGCCCGAGTGCCTGGCTATAGATTGCAGTGGTCTCCAATCGGCTGTGCCCCAGCCAGCGTTGTATCAGGTGAAGCGGTACGCCACGAGTGACAGCATGAACAGCAAAGCTGTGACGCAAACCTCTGGCGGTTGCCTGAGGGCCAGATATACCAGCCTCCTGCATGACTGATTTTACGATGGTCCATGCCTGGGTGCGCTGCCAGGGGAACAGAGCCTCTCTACCTTCTGACAGGGCAGTGGTCAGAGATCTCGGAACCGGGACTTGCCGATAAACAATCTGGCCGCGTTTCTTCAGCGTCCGGAAGATCACAGCCCCTTCATCACGGGATATGTGTTCTGGCTTCAGTGCCAAAACTTCAGATAACCGCCCGCCTGTCCATAGCAATGTCAGGCACAACAGGCAGGCTTTGTCTGGCTGAGCATGAGCAGCAGCAATAAAGCGGTCACGTTCAACGGCGTTGAGATACTTGCGGTGGCCGGTGGAGGTGAGAAGCGACGGCCCGGACATCAAAATATGTCCCTTGGTGCGCGCTGTAACTTCGCCCAGGATGCTTTTGCTTTCGTTGAGGTTTGTCTGCCTTTTCCCGCCGAACAGTCTTCCCCATTCTGTTCGGTGAAGAAAAAATACCCTTTGTTTCAAAGGTGTAGAGATTGCCGAAGCAACCCTTACCGGAATCCTACATGAAGCAACGACTCCTGTTCAATCGCAAAATCAACCTTTTGCAAGGCGCTGAACAGAATGGGGAATTCTGTTTGATCCTACAGGAGTTACGCGATGCGCAAAATGGGCTGGATGCTGGGGCTTTTGCTCTGCTCTGGGTGTGTCACAACCGAATTGCAGTACAAGGAAGGTATCACGCCGCTTCAACGGAACCGGGATGTTGACGCCTGCACCCGGCAGGCCACGAGCCGCGCGCCGATTGCCAACGTGGCTCAAACAAGCCAGCGCTACTGGGTTCCAGCAAAACAGTACTTGCGCATTCCGGGCTTCGCGGACAGCCATTCCAACGGCACGCGGACAGTCATTCCGGGGTGCGCGGACAAAGTTCGCGCGGGATGCTGAGCGTTTGATCTGACATCTCAGGTGTCGGTTTGTTCGTCAATGGTTTTGGCCGCGGGGGCATCGCGGGTCTTGCGCATCGACGGACCTTCGAGAGGCAATCTGTGCGCGTTGTGGATCAGCCGATCGAGGATGGCG
>NZ_LYUZ01000144.1 GCF_001679925.1 Leisingera sp. JC1
TGGCGGGCTGGTTCTGGCCTTCAGGCGGCTCCTGCGCGCGCTCTTCGCTGAGATGTTCGTCCAACTCGGTGCTCAGCGCACGTTCCGCAAGCGCCTTGGTCAGTTCGGAAAGAATGCCCTCCTTGCCGAAAAGGTCGCCGGGCGAACGCCCTTCCATCAGCCGGTCCAACAGGTCTTTGTCTATGCTCATACGTGGGTCTCCTCAAAAGTGAGCTACCACGCCGGGGCACAAAATTCAGGATAGTCCCATACACTTCTTCTGAACGGCCTTTCGACTGCTTAGCAGAGCCCGGTGGGCATGTGCTTCGCGGCTCTTGATGAAGACCTTGCTGAACCATCCGGACCGTAGCACTTGCGCGATCCCCCGAGCATCCGTCTTATCAGCCTTGTTCCGCATCGCGGACAGCGCTACATTCACCTGGCGCGCTTCCATGCAAACGACATCAAAGCCCGCCTTGCGAAGTCCGAAGTAGAGATGCTGGCTCATCGCACCAGACTCAAAGCCGATCCGGCACTGGCCCTTCGGCACATCGCGCAGGCAGGCGACGATATCCTCGATCTCGCAAGCCACAGCGCGTTCGAAGACGGGCTTGCCACTGGCATCAATCACGCAGACAGCCACTGACCGCAGCGACACATCCACCCCCACAAAGTAATCCATTTCGTTCTCCTTAGATTGCAGCATCCGCTGCAACTCTATCGAGAACCCGACCCATCTACTTGGTCAGCCCGATTACCCATGCTTCGTCCCGAGACTGTGCGTTCGTTCATCTCCAGATTTTGCTCGCGCGGCGAATGACCGGAAAGCGGGCTGCGCCTAAAGCAACGTGAAGGTAGGGCGAAACTTCGGAATGAGCCGAAAGCGTGGATGCTGCCCCCCATGTTGGCGTTTGATGCTAACTTAGAACGGAGGCGGTGTCGCAGACGAATCTTAAGTCGGAGGCCATATGACAGGCCCACCATTGTCCAAAACTCGCAGGTCATCTGATAGCTCCGATCAACTCTGGCATCAGCCCTGACGCAGTGATGGAAGGAATTTCATGCAGCCGATCGAAGGCAGCCAAATGCCTGGCCAATGTCCTTGCAAGGTCAGCGCGCCCATGCGGTGGACGGCTGATCGTTGAGCGGAGCTCCCTGTCCAATTTCCGCGCCCACTCCAGGCTGATATCTTGCGGATCCACTCCCGGTTTCCACCCTAGCACCTTAGGCACCGGGTTCTCCTTGAACCCCACGCCGGCACCGACAACGAGACCTTGCAGCTCTCTCCAGGCCGGTGTCCAAGTAAGCGCAAGAAATTCCCGGAGTGAGATGATCTTTCCCTTGTACTCTGTGATCTGTCTCTCAGGGGCGCTCCAGTCCACGCTTTCCAGTTTCGTGAACACCAGATCACGTAAAGGCATCGTGTCATCTGCTCCCAAGGCCTCTGCCAGGACCCCAGCGGCCAGCAGCATTTTCCGGCCCGTCGCCGCTGCAACTCCCATTTCGTCGAGTGTGGTCCGTAACTCGTCTTCGATACGCGCAGGAAGCCCACCGTGCCGTTCTCTCCGTTTCCGCAGTGGTGAGATATGTTCGAAGCCCGGTATGCAGCGAAGCGTCGAAACACCTTCATACAAGTGATGGAGCCGGTCCAGAGGGCAGGTTTCGCGGATCGTTTCCAGCCAATGTTGAGTGATACCAGAAGGAGGGAGACCGGCTTTGATCGCTTCAGACTTCAAATACCAAAGGGGGCTTGGTCCTTCAGAACTCGTGCTGTCATTTCTTAGGTTTCGGTACACAGCAGTCCAACCTGAACGAACCGGATCTATTGGCTTCGGGGCCTTCGGTTTCTGCGGGGGGCTGCGGCGAATGCTCAGGGGTTCTAGGGGCAAGAGAGCTGGAGGAACTACACTGCGAAAGCCGTCGAACTGCTCGCAGCCTCGGCGGCATTGGGCAGGCATCGAGTCTATCTTGTACCCGGCGATGAGCTGCCGGACCCACGCTGTTGTCAGCCGCCATGGGGCAATGCCCTGCTGGCTCGCCGGTTTTGATAGAGCCCACAAAAAACTGGTCTCGCAACCCGCCTCTCGTGCTGCCTTGCGGAGATTTTTCCAAGCTTGCTCAACCTCGGTCAGCCGGTAGTCCCGCCCGCCGATTCGGCACATCACTGTGATGATATAGTTATGAAGGCAATGGTCAGTGATTTCAGGCACCCCGACGTCATTGGGATTGGGCAGGCTGGCGAGGGCTTTGCGCAGATCTTCCAGAGTATCGGTTTCCCCGTTAAGACTGCCGCCTGCTATGGCAAGGCGGTGGACATAGTCGAGCGTGCAGCGCGTGCTTCTTTCGAACAGCTCAGAACGTGCCCTTTCAATGTCTGGAGCCATCGGAACCAAAGCCCGGTGATCCCGCAGGCCCGGCAGCGGTTGCGGCTTGATCAGCGGAAGCAACCCTGTCTGCAAGACAGTGTCATTGTCAAAGAGGCGCCTGAATGCGTTCACTCCCGCTCTAAACCGGGGGCGCTTAATGTTACTCAGCCTCTCATATGTTGCTCTGATCACCGCATCGGTCACATCTTCTGGCTGCATTGTGGCGGGCAAGTACAGGGGCAGATCATAAAACCTGGCACCGGATGATTTGCAAAACAAGCGTTCCGCCCTTGCAAGCGAGCTCCAGGACGCCCCGTCTGTATTCCCGGGGACAGCCCGCATCTGGACATCCAAAATCGTCCTTCGCCAAGCCTGATAGTGCGATGCACCATGCCAGAAGCAAAGCTGTGCAGGCGTCTCAAAAGGGTAGGCAAGCGCAAAGGCGGGTGCTGACATGTCCAAGGCCGGGACCGGTACGCCTTCTACTTGCGCAAGCAGTTCGATTGCGACCTGAGCCAAAAACGCTTCATCTCCGCCCAGGAAGCGTCCGCTGGAAACTGCGGCGTAGATGTCCGAAATCTTCATTTATGAACCTCTTGTGCCGTTTCAAGGCTGCGGATCTGCTCCAGAAGATCGTCAGTCAGAAGTTCTGACCGCCTGTCGGCGGCTGCATATTGAACGCGCTGGATAGCGGCTTGCCGTACCCTTTTCGCCTGGTATTTCAGCGCAGTCTGTGGGGATGTCTGATGCGCCATGGCCATTGTATCGCGCGTTCCGACTTCTCCACGGCTGATGGCTTGGTCGGTGTGGAGCATCGTCCTCGCTGTCGTTAGCGATGTTCCCGCGAAGGTCTTGAAGAGCCGGGGAATGTATGTCGGGCTTGTGCATTTCCCACGCTCGCGCACGAAAAGGGGGCCGCCGGTCTTCATCGCTTGGTTGCGCAATTCGGGAAGGTGCCGTGCATCATGGTCACCCTGCACCACGACGTCGATGTACCGTCCGAATTCCGGCTCAAGAGCGACGACGAGACGGTCTGTGTTGCGCCGCTGGGTTTTCGAGATTCCGGTATCAATGACCCAGGTGCCGGATTCCCAGACCAGCGTATCGTTCAAGGTTAGTATCGCGTCTGCATTCCGGAGCGGCACGATGCTGAAAATGCCGAGGATCGCACCTGCGTTGCGGAGCAAATGGCGGCGGTCTGCCCGTGTTTCCAGGGAAGCACGCAACAAGAGCGCGTCAGCCTTGTCCAAGACGCGTAGGGTCGTGTTGCCGGCGTCGAGAAGCGCCTGGAATTTCAGGGCATCCTGCCCTTTCTCGTAGAGTGAATAGCGCGTCAGGCGCTTAAGCAGGTACGTGGTATCTTCTTCGGAAACAATGCCGCTGTAGCGGGCGAAGCGGTGAAGCTCCTCCGCCGTTGCCCGCATCGTGGCCCACCGGATACCATGCGCTCGCAAGCGGAGCCGGGTTTCAAGCCCGGCGAGATAATGGTTAACAACCTCAGAGGAGAGAGACGGGTTCAAACCAGCCTCTTGTGCCGACCAGGCAAGCTGGCATAATTTTTGACACATTCGCTGCAGAATGCCCTGAGACGGGACCCCCGCCCTGTGCCCCGGTAATCCTTGTGAGGCACGCCGCAGGATTTCCTGCCAGGCATCCGGCAGCTCCCACGGATTAATCGAAACGTATCGTGCCCGCGCATTGGCTCGGTATTCGCAGGGATCCCGTTGCACGACCGTCGACTTCATTGCCGTTGCCGCCGGAGCGGGCGCAGAGGATGGCGCCGGCAACAGACAGATCGCTCGGGAGACGTTGGCGGTTTCAGAAGGCAAGATTACAGCAAAGGCCTTCGCGAGCTGTTCGAGCCATGCGGCCGGATCATTGTCCGCCATCATTTTTGCCCACATGGCATAATCTGAGGGAGCCGGCTGTACAGTGCCGGATACGGCAACCTGTTCCCAGACCTGATCGGCTGCGATCAGCGAAAGCAGTGGTATAGCGTGGAGGCCTTCGATGTGCAGGAAGTGCTGCCAAACGGGCTTATCGAGGATCCGGTGCCGGTTCATTCGGTCACCCCGCGCGCTTTCAGGATTTCCGTGCGCCGCCGCGCCGTGTCCTTCTGCACGTTCAGCACCGATTTCTTTGCATTAATCCAGGCATAATTGCGCTGCACGACTGCGACAGTATCGCCAAGGAGCTTGGCGAGATCCTCGATGGACCGGCGGCCATCGTTGATGTCGATCGAGCAGTAGCCATGGCGGAAGTTATGGGAGTTCATCGGCAGTCCGATCTCTGCGGACGCCTCGCTGAGCCAGAGGTAGAACGTGGCCGAGACAAACCCGGCGTCGGGTGAAGCGGCAGTCTTGAGCGGTGGAAAAAACGCATGTGTCTTGTCCGCTTCAGGGAAAAGAGGGCGGATTTCGCGCAGATAAAACGTGATGATATCCACGGCGTGATCACCCGGCCCGCGCTTCTCGATCGTGATTGCCTCGAGTTCCTCTCCGCGTTCCGAAAGATATTTGCCATTTTTAAGTTCTTCGTTCGGAAATTTGATCACTACATGAGGTGCTCGGCCGATGAGATGCAGGTGCATCGTTTTCCGAGGGCCGGAGTGCCGCATCGTGAGCATGTTTTGGCGGCGGAATGGCGCCCCCTCGAGCGCGACAGCGGAATAAGCTGCCATCAGGCCAAACATCCGTACGGTGCGCAGCGTTTTTTTGACAGCGTACCTTTTTGCATCAGGCAGAGCAGCCAGTACTTCGGGGTTCGAGAGGTGAAGCAGGTCAAGACTGTTCTGCTTCGCGGCTGCAAGTGCTTCAAGCGCGCGGCGATAATACTCGAGATGCTGAATCTGAAAGAGGGTTGTTTTCTTCGGGTCCCGCAGAAGTGCTTCGCACCACCGTTTTACCCGGGGGCTCATAACCTTGCCCGCGGCCCGCCCCTCAACCAGATGCGGCAAAACCTTGCTTAGTCCGGCAACATAAGTGCCTGCATCGGGCAGGCCATTCCGCTGGAGAAGCGCGGCGATGTTTGCGGCATATCCTGCAAGTGTCCTTGCTTTAAGTGCTTCATTTTGGCCCCAGGCGGACAGGACGGCATCTATGTTTTTCTCTGAGAAAAGGCGGTTCAGAGCCGTCTCGGATAAGAGGTCAGGCTCCAGCTTGAAGAGAGTTTGCACATAGAGCGAGATGGCCGCGCTGTAAGCGGCACGCGACGGGGCCGACAGCGGCTCTGCCAGGTGTTCGTAGCGCGGGTCTTCAACTTGTTCCCTTGCCGCGATATCGAGCCACGCATTAATGGCTTGCTGCAGCGGACCTGGTAGCGTGCGAAGGCGGCCAGATGGTTTTGATTCCGGGGTCACCAGGTAGGGAGGCAACAGGGGACGCAACCGGCCGATCCGCTGCAGTGTATCCAGAGCCTTCAGTCCCTTTCTCAGTGCCTTGCGCTTCGCAGCAGGTGCATTGGATAACCAGGCCTGCACCTGTTCGGCGGTCAGGGTTTTGGGCGTGATTTCCGCCGCACGGCAGATATCGATCAGTGCTGTCAACGCAACGCTGTGCTGAGGCATTACGAAACCCGCTTTCACGAGCAGCGCGATCTGGTTCTGAATAACTGCCCACTCGTCGTTGCGGGCCTTCCGTTCCAGTTTGGCAGCTTTAACTCCCGTGGCAGCTTCGATGAGGCGGCGCCCCGCACGTTGAAACTGCTTGTAGCTTTCGTCCGAAATCCCCGCTGCGTGAACCAGGGCCTGCAGGCATGGCATGCTGCCGCTGAGCTTGGTGATGGTTTTCTCGTAGGTGGAGAGATCGGCCGGGAAGTTGCTAAAACTGGGACCCTCGAACCCATGTATGGAAAATGCAGCCTTCGCTTTGCGGATGTCCTGCTTCTGGCTCGGCGTGCCATGTTCTTCGGCATGGGAGACGGCGTCTTGCATGGTCAGGGGGATGGGGGTTTCTTCGGCCATGGTGGTTTCCGCAAGATACTGGCGTTACAGGGGGGATCCGGCGTTGTCGGGAGAGCGGTAACGTTTGGTCGTAAATTTCCTGGACCCGGAAGTTTAAGGCTGCCCGTTACAGCTGGCGATGCAGGGAGGCCCGGGCATTACCGGTGCAAATCGCGGCAAATACGTTACCGGGCACCGTGGGCGGAGGGCTCTTGGAGCTGTCCGGGGGCGCCTCCTGCGGCAGGAACGGGACCGGCGCGCCGAGAAGATAGGCATCCAGCTGAGCAGGAATCCAGCGGCGCCCCCGCGGCGCGGCTTGGCCAAACCCGGCGCGTGTGAGCTCGAGCGGTGCCGGGAGCAGCAAGCGGTTTTCGCAGATTGCTGCATTGATCGCAGAAGTGCTCATGCCGGTGATGCCAGACACCCAGGTGGCTTTCTGCAGAGGTTTCAGAAGCGCCTGCATTTCGTCGGCTGTGCGCGGTGCTACCCCTATGATCTTCCGCATAACCTCATGCACGGAGAAACGATGGTTCTTCGCATTGCCGGTCAGCTCTTTGATGCCGAAATGCGCGGTCAGCCGCGAGATGCTGTTCTTGCCAACCTGGGCCCAAGCGGCGAGTTCAGCGGTTGACATGACTGATGTAGAGGCCAACGCGATTGGCAGGATCTCTCGCGGCCAGCTTCCTGGGTCCCGGCCTGCGGACCGCTTTTCTTCATTGGCGAGTGCTTTTTGCGAAAAAGCAATTTTGTAGTCGCGGGTCACGGCAATAGTCTCCTGCTCGCCTGCTCGATGTAACTCCGAGGCGTTTTTCTAGTTTCGATCTTCGAGACGGGATGGGGTGTCCCTGTGCAGATAATATTAAAGCAGGAGCGAGGATGCCTGGATGCCTTAAGGGGAAGAAGACGGCCCCTTTGGTAGCAATTTTGGGGAAAACTCTTCGTGCGCTCTGAGAACCAGCCAGTTGAGGCGAGGACATAGCTGTGCACGAAAGTTTTGCGGGAGCCTCTTTGACGGAAAAAGTATTACCTAGAGGGAGATTTGCGAATTTTCATGACCCGCTATGAAACCGCGCTTACTCCGAGACGGTGGCCGCAGTCCGCTGCACCAGCAGGATACCAGTGCTGAACAGTTCAAGCGCCAGATATCCTCCCCTCCGCGTTTCACAAGCGGTGCCTTAGGTCGTCTTAGTCACCGGCAGCAGTGCAGGAAAGCAGGTCTCAATGCTCTAGAAGAGCCAATATCTTCTTTTCGTTGAAGTCCTCTGCAAAGAACAGGTCCAGCGCAACTTGGGCGTTTGAAGCGGTGTCTTCTGCGATTCTGCGGACCATTGCGCGCTCCTCCCAAGTCAGTTTGCCCAGGATCATCAGGTCGATGTCCGAGTGCTCGCGGAAATCCCCCTTCGCGAGGGATCCGAACAGTTCGTGCTCGATCCCTTTACTGGCCAACTGCGCATGAATCGTCTGCCAAGCGGCCATTGCCGCCTTCAGATGCAGTTGCCGACGCTGTTCCAGCAAAACTTCGAAACGTGTCATCCGGATCTCCCTGCCCCCAAAATAGAGGCGGTTGAAGAAAATGTCAGGGGAAAGGATGATTTGCCTGACCAGCGCTGCCCTCCCGGTATATCAGGAAAATTGCGGCCGAAGGCTGGCTTTCACCCCTACTTGGCACCGCGGCACCCGAGGCGTGGCCGGGAGCAGTCCCAGAAGGCGTCTTCGGCATCCTGAACCACCGTATTCGGCACGTCATACGCTGGTGCCTGGAACTCCACCCTCAGCACATGGTCCTCTTCCGGGCACCAGCGGCGAAGGTGAAGGGCATAGTTCGCTTTACACGTTTGCTGCAGATGCTCTCTCAGCCGGTCTGCAACCTTCAGCCGATGGGAAGGAAGTATTCTAAAGTATCCTCGCGCGGTATACCTTACTCCTGACAAAGATACTTTGGGGTACTGACTGCCGAAAACTTCTTAGTTCACCTCCCTTGTAAGGCCGGTCGCCGTTCAGGCTCCTCATCCCGGACCCGAACTCAAAGGTGGCCTCCGAACCGTTCTTTGCGCCACCATGGCATAAAGCGAAAAGCGAAAAGGCCTGCCTGCAGCTTGATCTGCTGCCGGTGCTTCAGTCGCCCCTGCGCCCCAGATGGTACGTCCGCCACCTCTCGACGGGGCATCCTGGTTCGATTAGCTTGATATCCAGTTACACCCTTGAAATTATTGTATTAATTTCTTTATTTCTCTGGCCGCCATGCATCGGAGAGCCGGACTTAGGGCCACTTTCGCCGGAAGCCGGCCGAGGGATGTCTGGAAAAACCCTTTTAAATCAATCGTGTAACAGCGTTACGGATGGCGTTACGGGTCCGTTACGGGGTCAAGTCATTGAAAAAGCTAAGGTTTATCTATCTATCTATGTATGTAACACATAAATAGTTATATATATAAAGAGAGAGCAAGAGATACCCAGCCGGAGAGAGTGTGAGATATACACTCTCCCCCGCCGTTACGGGCGTTACGGCGTTACACTTTGTCTAAGTAATTGAAAACATTGAACAGATGTGTAACGGTCCGGCTCGATAAACACGAAAATGGCCGCGGAAATGTAACGCTGCGGCCGCGCTCTGCTGAGATCTGTCGATTTGTGAAAAACGGAACTGGTGGAAAGTTGCGAGTTTTGACTTATGTTTGGAATTTTCTTTCCTGGAGGGTGGCCCTCCCTTGGGAGCGTGTGTATTTGGTCCCTCGCAGACGCTCGATGGTTCATCCCCTTCGAAGACCATTCTGAACGTCTCTGCGCTTCCTGCTGACAAAGTTCATGACGCATGAGTAAACGAACATGAGGAAATTGGATCGGCATTACGGTTGGGTTGTACGGGTCGAAGACGCAGACGAGCTTCTTTCTTCCGAAGAACTATACGAGGCCCTTGACCTGGCCGATTTTCTGGAGCCGATAGAATATCTGCCTATTGAAATCCCTTGGTATAAAACTTCGTATGTGATGAGCGGGCTGTATGTGTTCTTGCGTGTAAGCGGCACGAAGTTGCGCATATACCTTGGGGTATCTGGTAACCGCCCGATTAGAACCGCCTGCTCGTGTGTCCTGGAGATTGCTAAGAGACGTCCATAAAGACGTCTTTAATGACGTCTCCTACAGGGAGGGAGGCAGCTGTGCGGGGCGAAATTCTTGGCTTGGAGCGTCGGCGCCGCTGGAGTGACGACGAGAAGTTGGCGATTGTGCTTTCGGTCGGGGTGAACGGCGCGACCGTGTCGCAGGTCGCACAGCGCCACGAGATCAGGCGGCAGCAGATCTATGCCTGGCGATACGAGCTGAGGAGGAAGGGGCTTCTGACGCCAGACGACGCGACGCTATTCCTGCCCGTCGATATTACGTCGCCGCCGGAACCGCCGGAAGCGTGCGCCCCTGAAGCGAGCTTGGCGTTGATTGAGGTGGTTCTGCGCAATGGTCGCAGCTTGCGGGTCGATGCCCATGTGGATGCGGCGGTGCTGACCCGTTTGATCCAGGCGGTGGAGGCGGCATGATCGGCCCGGGCACCGGCATTCGCGTTTACCTGGCCTGCGGTCACACTGATATGCGCAAAGGTATCGCGGGGCTTTCAGCGATCGCGCAGGATGTCTTGAGGCAGCGGCCATCGAACGGTGCCGTGTGTGAGTGCTGGACGTAATCTCCCCAAAACGGCTGGATGAAAATTCCCCAGTTTGGCGCCGATGCCGATGATCAGGGGGGCATGCCCCCCTGATCATCGGTCGCGCATACTTCCCCTGTAGAGGCCAATGGAAAGGCTCGCAGGTGGTGGGATTGAGGGAGATCGTGATGATCTTTGAATTGAAGCGGCAGGGCCTTGGCATCAGCGCAATCGCGCGGCAGACCGGGCTCGACCGCAAGACGGTAAGG
>NZ_LYUZ01000145.1 GCF_001679925.1 Leisingera sp. JC1
ATAAGCAGAACTGGATCGCCGCATTCATAAGCAGAACTGGATCGCCGCATTCGAGAACACCGGCGGGCGCCCAGGGCGGCCCTCATGCGGCGCGTACCAGGCCATCTCCTTGTCCAGCCAGATCAGCAAAGACCCGCGCTTGCGGAGCGCAGCGTTGTAGGCGGACCAGTTCGTCGTGCGGTAGCGGGCGGGCTTGGGCTTGCTCATGACATCCGTCTAACCCCATGGATTCGTGTTGTGAATCCTCCAACGAGAGAGTTCTGCAACAATGCCCCGACCAGCCCAAAGCTGAAGCAACGCTTGCCCTTTTGCGTATGGCTACCCGTGACAAAACGAGAGAGAAAGTCGTCTATAATTGTGAAAATGATCCGGCGCCAGTCGTTGGAATTGGCCACATAAAAAACGACAACGGTCCAGGATTGAGGAATAGCAGCTGTGTATCAGCCTATATGGGCTTGAGTGCTATGAACACCATTGTCCGCACTTATTCGGCGACGGACAAACCCTACATCGAGAGAATGTTTGGCACTACAGAGGCCGTTCTGTTCAAACTGATTCATGGCTACACGGGGCGCAAGGCTGGTGAGCTACCTGGCTACGATGCCAAAGCAAACGGTGTTCTTGACATAGACGAACTCACTGCAATTCTCACGCGCTTCATGATCGACGAATACCCATCGATGCAGCACTTTGGCTTCGGAATGGGCGGGCGCCGACCCATTGAAGTCCTCAAGCAAGTTCAGAGCCAGCGAAAGGGATTCCCGGTAATGGATCCGAGTGAACGCCGAATACATCTCGGATGGAAGCAACAGGTCACCCCAAACGATGAAGGTGCAAGGGTTTTCGGGGGCATTTGGTACAACTCTGACGATCTGCAGAAAAAGCTTGAAGAGTATCCAGAGGCAAGAAAGATCGACGTGTTCGTTGACCCTGATGACTTGTCGCTCGCGACTGCAATTATACCGAGGGCCAAAGATCCGATTACATTGGAAATTCAGACGACGGTGTTCGCGGACATGACGCTTCCAGAAGTTTTAAACCTCATGGAAGAAGTGCGAAAAGAACATCCAACGCTGACTGACCTCCATGAGGACTTGCTAGCCCGAGTGCGGCTCCAGCGGCACGAAAAACTCAGGGCTATTGGAGTGGAGCGAAATCTGCCCCGGAGCTACAGCACCGTTGAAGAATGCAAGGCTAAAGCAAAGTCAGTGTTCGCAGGTGCAAGAGTTATGCGGCCGCAACGGCCCTCCTGCAACGCTCCCGTTGGCCGCATCATGGATGTCGACGCCGACGCTCCATGGGTGTTGCCAATTGGTAGTGATGAGCCGCCATCGGACTGCTTAGACGAAAATCAGCCAGATGCCGGCGCCAGATCCGGGGCTCGCAAGATAGCTGACCCGGGTTCGGATAGCATTCCTAGTACAGTTTCTACAGGCTCTCGAAAGAAGAAAGAGGGTGGGAAATCAGGCTCACCGACACGCTATGGTCGGCCTGAGGATGTCGGGAGCTTGGAGTAATGGAGTTCATCGACAAAAAAAGAGTTGAGGCCTCTTCAGAAGCCAAGACTGGATTCTATCCCAACTTGCCACGTCGGCAGGAACTGGTCGATGCGCTGACATGGTGTGTGACTGACTATTACATTAAGGCCAGTGCCGGACAGCCATTTGAAGCTCGGGGCATCCTCGTTACAGGGGAATCTCGAGTGGGGAAGACACGCGAAACCAGAAACCTGTTAGAGAAGCTGAAAGAAGGCCCCAACATCATGCCAGATGGAAGGCCTGCGCGTATCGTGTCATGTGAACTTGCGGGCAGTGTGTCTTGGAAAGATCTAGGCATAAAGACGCTTGAGGCCCTGAATTACCCCATCGATGGACGGCGCACTCAAACCTACATCTGGGGAGAAGTAGTAAACCAAGCCCGTCAGCAGGGTGTCATCGGCATACATTTTGACGAGTGCCAGCACGTATTCACTGAGAAAAACTCGAGAACCAACGAGATTTTCTTGGACAGCTTCAAGACCCTCCTAAAGGACTCTAGATGGCCTTTGATTTTGATCCTGTCTGGGGTTCCAATCTTGGCTAGGTATATACAGGAATACGAGCAACTCGCACACCTCCTCAGACCAGTTCACTTCGATCAGATTGATTTCAAGAAGGATGCACATGAACTGAACAGGCTTGTATACAGTTACGCTGACGCAGTTGGGATATCCTTCGACCAACTTTCTCACGCAGAGTTCTTCAAGAGGTTGCTCTGTGCATGCATAAATCGCTGGGGGCTGGTCATTGAGCTAGTCGTCGAGGCTTTTGCCTTGGCTAAACTCGAAGGTGCGCAGTCGTGTTCGCTCGACCATTTTGTGAGTGCATTTGCAAAGACGTACCGTCTCCCGCCTGCATACTCACCTTTCACTGTTGTCGACTTCGAAGAGGCCTTCAATCCCGAGGTGATGGCGTCGCTGCTTCACAAAGAACAATAACGATCAGAGCGCGTGTAGTTGCCGCGAAGAGCCCGCCTTGAGCGGGCTCTTTCTTTGCCAGACCTGTGCATGCTTTTGGTTTTGGTGTGCATGTTTTTGGGGTGCGCCACCATTTTCAAGTTCACAAGTAACTGATTTTAATTGGTAAAATTAGGGGGTTGGATTGCCGAATCAAAGAGGCGTGCATTCTTATGCCTCATTGGCACCTGCGCCGCTGTTTTGCAGCCGCGGGCAATGCATTGGTCGCTATTGCGGAAGCGGATTCACGCATGCGTGCCGTGCGGCAGTTGAACGCGATGAGCGACGAGGAACTGGCCGAACGAGGCCTGAGGCGCGAGGACATCGTGCACCATATATTCTCGGACAGGTTCTACATTTGAGGCCGTTGGCCTTCGGCACAGGAGCGTACGGATGAACGCGCCTGTGCTGACTGCCCGGGCATATCATGGCCACGCTCATGCCGCCGCCCCGGTGGACCGGGTGGTGCTGGATTACGAAGCTAGGTTCCTGCGCCGCAAGGTGTTGCAGACCGAAGGTGGCGGCCGCCTGCTGGTTGACCTTGCTCAGACCACTTCACTGGAGCACGGTGGCGTGCTGGTTCTGGAGGGCGGAGGTGAAATCGCCGTCGTCGCCGCTGCCGAGCCGCTGCTGCAGATCACCGGAACGGGGCTGCTGCGGCTGGCTTGGCATATCGGCAATCGCCATACCCCTTGCCAGATCGAAGGTATCCGACTGCTGATCCGCCGGGACCATGTGATCCGCGCAATGCTGGTTCAGCTGGGCGCCACAGTGGAAGAGGTGACGGAACCCTTCAACCCCGAAGGCGGTGCCTACGGCCACGGGCGGCCTCATTCCCATGAACACGGCCATTCCCTGCATCACGGACGGGGGCACGGCCATGAGCACTGAAACCGGACCAGTGGTACTTCTGCAGTGGCTGTCGCCGGCTTATCCGGTTGGCGCCTTCGCCTGGTCCCACGGGCTGGAAGCTGCGGTTGCCCGCAAGGAGGTGACCGATGGGGCAGGGCTGGAAGCCTGGTTGGGTGATCTGTTGCTGTTTGGCAGTGCCCGTGCAGATGCAATTTTGCTGGCCGCCGCCTGCCGCGCCGAACACAAGGCCGCGCTGGCAGAAGTGGACGCCACCGCCCGCGCCTTCGCTCCCTCCCGGGAGCGGCTGGCCGAAACGGTCGAACAGGGAACTGCCTTTTGCCGGGCTACGTCGGAAGTCTGGGGCGACAACCTGCGTGATCTGACCTATCCGGTGGCGGTCGGGCGCGCCGCCCGCATGTATGGGATGCCGCTGGACCTGACGCTGGAGATGTTCACGCACGCATTCGTTTCCAATCAGGTCGCAGCGGCCCAGCGGCTGCTGCCGGTTGGCCAGATCGAAGGCCAGCGCATTCTGAAAAACCTTGGCCCGCTGGTATCCGATGCAGCGAAGAATGCGCTCACTTCGGACCTGTCCAGCCTCTCCAGCGCCTGTTTTGCTGCGGATGTCGCCTCGATGGTTCATGAAATACAATATTCAAGGATCTTCCGGTCATGACCTCTCCCCACGGTCCATTGCGGGTTGGCATCGGCGGCCCTGTCGGCGCGGGCAAGACCACGCTGACCGCCCAGCTTGCCCGTTGTCTGTCGCCGCATCACTCGATCGGGGTGATCACCAATGACATCTACACGCAAGAGGACGCCGAGGCGCTGATGCGGATGCAGGTGCTGCCGCAGGACAGGGTGATCGGGGTTGAAACCGGCGGCTGCCCGCATACCGCGATCCGCGAGGATGCGTCGATCAACCTTGCCGCGGTGGCAGAGATGGAGCGGCGCCACCCGGATGTGGAGATCGTGCTGATCGAAAGCGGCGGCGACAATCTCTCTGCCACCTTCAGCCCTGAGCTGGCCGACGTGACGTTGTACGTGATCGACGTCGCGGCGGGTGAAGAGATCCCGCGGAAGGGAGGACCGGCGATTACCCGCTCTGACCTGCTGGTCATCAACAAGACGGATCTGGCGCCCTATGTCGGTGCATCGCTCGACGTGATGGCGCGTGATGCCGCGCGGATGCGCGGATCGCTCCCCACAGTGTTCACCAGCGTGCGGCACGGCAAGGGGGTTGCCGAAGTTGTCCGCCATCTTTGTGCAATCGGCGGGCTTACTTTCGCGGTCCCGCTGTAGCGGTTTTCCCGCTGCCGCCTGCCGGCATTTGACAGCCCTGGCCCGGCTGCGAAAACATCGGACCGTACCGGAGAGTTTTGTCCGGAGCATTTGACAGGAGCTGTGACTGCAAGTGACCCATGCAACCACCGCATTCGACGCACGACTGGCCGGGCTGCTGCAGCAAATTTACCCGGACCACGACACTGCGCAGCTCGCGGCACGGGTCGTTTCAGCCTTCTGGCCCGCGGGCACGCACGGCCGCAAGCGCGGCCGGAGGCCGGGCAACCGGCTGTGGTCCGAGCGCGACGCGGTTCTGATCACCTATGGCAACTCGCTGCAGGATGGCAGCCACAAACCGCTGGACGTGCTGTACGATTTCCTACTCGGCCATATGAAGGGAGTGGTCAATGGCGTCCATATCCTGCCATTTTTTCCCTATACCTCGGACGATGGGTTTGCGGTGACCGACTACCGGGCGGTGAACCCGCAGCTGGGAGACTGGGAGGACATCACCCGGATCGCGTCGCATTTCCACCTGATGTCAGATCTGGTGCTCAATCACGTGTCCAGCCAGGGCCATTGGTTCAATGAGTACCGCCAGGGCAATGCCCCCTATGACCGCTACTTCTATGAGGCCAGCCCTGATGACGACCTCTCGCAGGCAGTGCGCCCGCGTACCACGCCGCTGCTGCAGGCCGTCGAGACTCGCAAGGGAACCCGTCATGTATGGTGCACCTTCAGCCATGACCAGGTTGACCTCGACTTCACCAACCCGGACGTGCTGCTGGAGATGCTGGGCATCACCCGCCTGCACATCAGCAAGGGGGTGCGCATCCTGCGGCTGGACGCAGTGGCCTTCATCTGGAAGCAGGCAGGCACCCGCTGCATCCACCTGCCGCAGACCCACGCCATCGTACAGCTGATGCGGCTGCTGTGCGACTATGCGACCGAAACAGTTGTGCTGCTGACAGAAACCAATGTGCCTCGCAGCGAAAATCTGAGTTACTTCGGCAACCGGAATGAAGCGCATGCGATCTACAACTTCCCACTGCCGCCCTTGATCCTGCACGCCATGCAGTCGGGGACGGCGCGCTACTTGCACCGCTGGCAAGCAGCGATGCCGCCGGCGCAGTTGGGCTGTGCTTACCTGAACTTCACCGCTAGCCATGACGGCATCGGCATGCGCCCCGCCGAAGGTGTTCTGCCGCCGGAAGAAAGGGCGTGGATGATAGACGCCGCGCGGCAGGCCGGTGGGCTGGTTTCGATGCGGGCCAAACCGGGGGGCGGCGAGGAGCCCTACGAGCTGAACTGCTCCTATTTCGAGGCGATGCGCTGCACCTTCACGGGCGAGGATGCGCTGCAGATCCCGAGGTTTCTGTGCTCCCAGACCATCGTGATGTCGCTCGAAGGCATCCCGGCCTTCTATATCCATTCGCTGCTGGCGACCCCGAACGATCACGAGGCCGTCGAGCGGCGCGGTATGAACCGTGCCATCAACCGGCACCAGTGGCATTACCCGGATCTGCTTGAGCGGCTGGACGATCCACATTCGGACCAGTCGCGGGTGCTGGGGGAGATGAGCCGCCTGTTGAAGCTCCGCGGCCGTCAGCCGGCTTTTCACCCCAACGCAACGCAGTTCACGCTGGCGCTGGACGAGCGCCTGTTCGGGATCTGGCGGCAGAGCCTCGACCGGGACCAATCCATATTTGCGCTGCACAACGTCAGCAAGGACACCGTGACCGTCAGCCCCACGGCAATCAACCTGATCGAAGGCGACGATTGGACCGACCTGATAACCGGAGAGCGGATTGCACCGGCCGGTCCTGAAATTCCCTTTGCGCCCTACCAATGCCGCTGGATCAGCAACAGGGTCTGATCAGGCCGGGTCAGGCAAACTCGTCCTGGTCAGCAACTGCTGCAGCCTTGAGATCCGCCAAGAAATCCGGGTCGGCCGAATGCACCCGGTTCCAGGTCGGGATAAAGGGCGTTTCATGCGGGTTTTCCAGGAAAATATGGCCTGCACGCAGAATGTTCTCGGCAAAAAGCTCGATCGACTTTTCTTCATTATGCCGATCAACCGACAAGCCGTTCATCTTGGCATCGCTGTGGTAGCCTTCCAGCAGATCCAGCGCCGACCGGTAGTATGTCGCTTTGAGCGTTCTGAACACATTTGGTGTGAAAACCGTGCCGTCCGCCGCCAGCTTGCGAATGATCGCCTTGCAGATGTCAGTGGACATGCGACTGAGGCCCCGCGAGGCATCCTCGGGCGACAGTTCCTGGTGCTTGTGGTCATAGGCGTCGGAAATCTCGACCTGGCACACCGATTTCGGCGCCAGGTTGCGCCAGGCTTCGGAAAGCACACCGACCTCCAGGCCCCAATCCGAAGGGATGCGCAGGTCTGCCAGGACATGGGTCCGCATCGCGAACTCTCCCGACAGCGGATAGCGGAAGCTGCGCAGGTAGTCGAGGTAGTCACGGTCGCCGACCACACGCTTCAGGGCAATCAAAAGGGGGCTTACCAGCAGGCGGGTCACCCGCCCGTTCAGCTTGCCGGCCCCGATCCGCGAATAGAACCCTTTGGACATCTGGTAGGAGAACCCCGGGTTGACAACGGGGTAAACCAGCCGCGCCAGCATCTCGCGGTCATAGGTGAGTATATCGCAGTCGTGGATCGCCATGACCGCGCTGTCAGCACAGGCCAATAGATAGCCGATGCAGGACCAGACGTTCTTGCCTTTGCCTGGCTCCTGCGGGGCGAGTCCCAGGGAGCCGAGCCGTGCCTCCAGCACCTGCATCCAGGGGCTGTCGTTCCAGATCACGATATGATCCTGCGGCAGTCTGGCGAAAAATTTGCGCGCGTGGCGGAATTGCGTCTCGTCCGCTTTGTCCAATCCGATAATGATCCGGTGCAAATAGGGCACCTGTGCCAGCTCTTCCACGATGTTCTCCAGCGCCGGGCCTTCCAGCTCGGAATAAAGGCAGGGCAGGATCAGGGTGATGCGCCTGGTTTTAGCGTAGACCGTGAGCTCATGCGTCAGGTCCTCAAGGCTGCGCGTTCGCAGATTATGCAGCGTGGTGATGTTTCCGTTCTGGTGAAAGTCAGCCATCGCTTGCTTCCTCCTTGGTCAGATTAAGGTCCTGCAGCAGGCCGAGGACCGCGGCGTTCCAGCCGGCCGGCCCGGCAAGTTCGGTACGGCGGATGCGCCCTTCCGCTTCCCCCGGCAAGGGCGGCAGATCCGGCCCGTGCGGGTTGCTGACGATAAATCCGACGTCCGCGGCCTGCAGCATCGCGGCGTCATTGGGCGCATCGCCAAGGGCCGCGGTCAGCCCGGCGGAATAGAGCCTTGCCAGATCCCGCAGCCTGTCCGCCTTGTTGCCGCCGAAGGAAAGCGTCAGGAACCGCCCGCCGCGCTGCGCCTGCAGCCCGGCAGATCGAACCGCCTTCAGGAACCGGCCGAGGTCCGCCTCCGTGCCCTGCCAGACACCGGGTTCGCTGAAGTCCCGGGTCCGGGCGTTCCGGGCTGACCCGAGCGTGAGGCCGGTAAGATCTGCAACCTCGTGATCGGACATCGCCCTAAAGCCGCGGAAGCCCGGCGGCAGCACTGCAATCCGGTCCAGCAGGTCCGTGTACCGGCTGCATTGCGAGGCGGTCTCCTTTCCCGCCCCAAGCAGCCCGGCGCCGTTTTCGACAATTGCAGGCCATCTCCCGAGACCCATCGAACGCCTCAGCGGAGCAACTTCAGCCGCCGTCTTGCTGGTCGCCAGAATGACACCCGCCCCGGCCTCCTTCAGCGCTGTCAGCGCCGGGCGGGCGGACTCCCAGCAATAGTCCTCGTGGCTCAACAAGGTGCCATCGAGATCAGAGAATACGAGAAGCGGGACAGCTAGCGTCATGCGCCAAGTATAGTCTGGCCGTCCCGGGATGGAGAGATTTCCGCAGCCAGGCCAGGCGCGGTTGCTGAAATCCTGTTCGGTTCTCTGCTGCCTGCTTAACGTTCGGGCTTTTTTCATCCGCAGGCCTGAGCCCAAGCCGGCAGGGCGGCTCGATCCTGATCACTTAAGGAATGCTCAATTGGGGTATCCTTTCCCGGAGGAGGCGCAAGATGCGCGCAATAATGTTCCGCTAGGCCCACGAGTCGCTCTGCCTGGAGGACGATCCTCAGCCGGAACCGGGGCCTTGGGACGTTCTGATAATGGTCGAGGCCTGTGGCGTGTGCCGCACTGATCTTCATTTTGCGGATGGCCGATCCTGCCGTTTGCAGAAGTGCCCGATGCCAAAACGCGCCCAGTTGCCTCGCAGATAACAGGACAGACCCCGGTATTGTGAACGCGGCGGAAGAGCGGCTAAGCCGGGCATTTGCGGAGCGGGACGAAGCGCTGCTGGCAGACGTGTTGAAGCCGCTTCCAATCAGCGATGCGCTGCGAGAACTGACAAACCTGCCGCCGGATGACCAAAGCCTTGCGCTGTCGCTTCGGCCTGCAGAGCGTGCCGTATAACCTTACAAGAAGTCCGTCTTGCTGCCTGTTCAATAGCACCACTTTGCAAATCGTTTGTCCTGTGTTCCTTCTCGGAACTCCGCCCTGAGATCATCTTTCTGTCTTCATTTCAGGCACTTAGATTTTCTCACTTAACGCTGAAAAAGTACCGTCCAGTGCATCATGACGGCAACCGCAGTAGGAGCCGAATGCTCGTTTCATCCGTGCTCCCGGTCAGCAAAACGGAACAAGCCCTCGTTGATGTCCAGTTTGGAAAAGTTCCTGACCCTAGAAGCGGCTTCTGAAAATGGCGCTTTCAGTCTCTGCGTGTTTTTGCTCGAGCCTTCCAAGATCACAGCCCCATTTTTGATGAGGCAGATTTAGTGAGTTTCAGCGCGGCTCCTGAATTCTTAGACAGATCCAGCAGGAATTTTTTCATACAGCATTCTTCGAGATTGATCTCTTCATGACACAAAAGGCTAGAGCCTAGTTGCTGCCAGCCGAACGCTTAGCGGTCGGAATTCAGGTCAGGTGAACTATCTTATTTAACATAATTTCGCTTACGCGTTTTTGAGGTGTACGCGGGCACATTCTAGATTGGGTTGCGACAATTCCCCTATCTTGGCCCAAGGGGCTCGAACGTGAAAAAGTGGCCAAAATTCAGAACATTTGTGAACGATTTATGTTGCGCTAATCACGAAAACTCGTAGCCATTTGCTTTCATGCGGTATTTTGGAGTTGGGTAGATGGATGCCAGCGCGGCACGCAAATGGAGCTTGTCCTTTCAGGATATGGATTTTCTATCGTCGCTGCCCCAGTCTGTTTGCCTTGAGGTCGCACTACAGA
>NZ_LYUZ01000146.1 GCF_001679925.1 Leisingera sp. JC1
GTAGTATCCGCGATGTCTTTGCCGATGATATTCACCCCAATGCGACCGGCTTCTACTTTCTGGCGCTGCTGCAATATGCGGTGCTGACGGGCAAGGATCCCGCCGGGCTGCCAATTCGTGGGGCGGCGCAGGATAGGGCTTGCCCCAGCGGTCCGTCAGCCGGTGCGGCAGCCCGGCGGGATCCTTGCCCGTCAGCACCGCATATTGCAGCAGCGCCAGAAAGTAGAAGCCGGTCGCATTGGGGTGAATATCATCGGCAAAGACATCGCGGATACTGGACAGCCCCGGCACGGTGCCTGCCTGGATCGCATCATCCAGCCGCGCCATTGCCTGCCCTGCAGGCAGCAGCTTCACCGAGCCGCCGGTGGCCGTGTTCACCTCTGCGACAACCGCCTGCCAGTGCAGCAGATCCTGATCCAGCCGCACCCGCCAGGGCACACCGGCCCCCTTGTCAAAGGGCACCTCTGTACTGGAGCCGCTGTTCAGGCTGTGCCAGGTTTCCTGCAGATAGAAGCGCACATCCGGGTTGGCGGCGCGGGCCAGCTCATAAAACTGCGCGACCGCTTGTTCCGTGCCGCTCCATTCCAGGTGATTGGCCAGCGGAATTGCCTCAGTCACGATCACCGCGTCGGCAGGCGCCCGCAGCCTTTCACGTGAATCAACGCCTTCGGCGCTGCCGCTGTGCTGCCAGTTGTAGCTGAGCGGCGCGCCATTGATGATTTGCGCTTCAACTGCGGTTTCCGTCTGGGTGTCCAGCAACTGTTCCAGCATTTGCGGATTGTCAGGCCCGAACAGCGAATGGCCGACCATCACGACCGAGGTGATCAGCGCATCCAGTTTCATCCGGCTGCTTCCGCCGCGGTCAGACCTGTGCGGGGCAGGGCGCGCACGGTGTCCCACACAATCTGCTGCACCCTGGCGGCGGCTTCAGGGCTGAACGTTACTGCCGGGCTGCCATCGGCGCGGGTCAACCGGTGCGGCAACCCAAAGGGCGAACGCTGGTACAGCACCGCATAATGCGCCAGCGCCACCACATATGCGCCCAGATCGTTGAAATGGATCGGGTCCTTGCTGCCATCCGGGGCGCGGCCGAACAGGTCCGCGGGTTTGGCGATGCCCTCCACTTCACCGCGCGCGCCTGCCCGAACCACTGCTGCCATCGCCTGTCCGCCGGGGATCAAATAGACCGGATGATCCGGGTTGCGGCGGCTGTCGCGGCTCAGCAGCTTTCCGGTCCAAAGCGCTTCAAGATCCGCGTCAATCCGGTTGAGCCAGCCCTGTGGATCGTCGATCCAGTGCCAGGTCTCATACAGAAAGATGCGGGTATCCGGCGAGGTGTCCCGTGCCAGATCACCCCATTCCCCCAGATATTTGGCTGCATCGAAGTACTTGATCGCATCGCGCAGCTCAACCATCTCGGTCAGCACCACGGCATTGTATTCGCCGGAGCCAATGGCCTCTTTAGCATCGCGGTAGGCAGGCAAGTGGTTGGCCGCGGCAAAGTCGAGGATCTCTTCCCCTGGCTCCCAATGCGCCCTCAGCGATGTGCCTGACCCCAGCTGGCTGTTGTATTTGTGCCCCTCGGGCGCCAGTTGTGCCAGCATGTGCGGCATGTCGGGACCGACCAGCGAATGACCGAGGTGAAACACATTCAGCGGCCCCTCGGGCGGATCCAGTGGCGGCGGCACCGGCACGGAACGGCTGCGGGTCGCAAACACCATCAGCCCCAGCGTCGCGGCCGCCGCACCTGCCGCGAGAATCCCCCGCCGCCCCATCATCCGCGCCCCCTTATTTCTGCCGTAGTCATGATCAGGCCCGCGCCAACCGCAAAGCGACCGCCTACCGCCTCGCCGCGTTTGAACGGTCCCCGGTCAGCGGTAAAAAACGCCTGATAGGCGCTTGCGGCCAGATCGAATTCCAGCTCCATCCCGTCAAAGCCGTAAAATGTCCGGCTCAGTGTATACTGCGCCTTATAGGCCGCTTCCTTGGCGGAAAAGATCACCTTGGCCATCTGGCCGGGATTGTCCTGCCGCTTTAGCCAGGCCTGTTCACGGCCGGAACAGATTGCCGGGAGCAGCTCATCCTTCAGCGGGGTGTCTTCCTCTACGTCGATACCCAGCCCTTGGACCATGCCGGACCGTGCCAGCACCGCCATGGCGCAGCTCTTGGTATGGGTGATCGAGCCCACCAGCCCTGCGGGCCAGACCGGCGCCCGGTCGCTGCCGACCTGCACCGGGGCAGGGGACACGCCCAGCTGCTGCATCGCCTGATGCACGGCGGACCGTCCAGCGGCAAACTCGTTGCGCCGTTTCGCAACAGCATTGGGTGACAGCCCCGCGGCTTCCTCTGCCAGCGGCGCAGGCGGCGTGCCCAGCGGGTCCGCCCCGGCCAGCGCCACATCGGCGGCAAAAAGCGGCCGAACCAGGGCCAGCCGCTCTGCCAGTTTGCTGTTGCTCTCCGTCATCCCGTCCTTGCCCTGCGGTTTGCCCGCATCGCCCGCCGTTTTGACATCATGTCGCTGCGGTCCGGGGCTGCGGCTGCCTCAGGCTGTTGTTCCGTATTTGCCGGGGTGCCTGCAAGCCCTTCGATGTGGGCGGCGAGCCCCGCCAGGGTCGGGAAGCGGAAAATATCGGTGATCGACAGTTTCGCGGTACCCAGTTCTTCGCGCAACTCCCGGTGCGCCTGCACCGCCAGCAGGGAATGGCCGCCAAGGGCAAAGAAATTGTCCTGCGCGCCTATACCGCTGACCCCCAGAATGCGGCTCCAGACCGTGGCAATCCGGGCCTGCGCACCAGCGTCCAGTGCAACGGCCGGGGCGGCATTGGCCTGCGCAGGCTGCGGGTCCGGCAGTGCCTTGCGGTCGATTTTTTTGTTCGGGGTCAGCGGGAAAGCGTCCAGGGAGACAATATGCGCCGGCACCATGACCTCAGCCAGCCGGGCCGCCAGCGCCTGTTTCAGGAGTTCCCCGGACACAGGCGCAGAGGCGGTGATGTAGGCAACCAGCTGCTCTGCACCAGCTTCGCCGCGCGGCACCGCCACAGCACCGGTCACACCGGGCTGCGCGGTCAGCGCGGCCTCGATTTCACCCAGCTCGATCCGCTGGCCGCGGATCTTCACCTGATGATCGGTGCGGCCCAGGAAAGCAAGGCGGCCGGTTTCCGTCCAGCGCACCAGATCCCCGGTGCGGTAGAGGGGTGTTGCAGCGAACGGTGCCTTTACAAAGCGTTCAGAAGTCAGGTCCTCCCGCTGCCAGTACCCCGCCGTGACACCCGCGCCGCCGATATGCAATTCACCGGGAGCCCCTGCCGGAACAGGCGATTGTTTCTCGTCCAGCACGTAGACCTGCGTATTGGCAACCGGCGTGCCAATGCCGGCTGTTCCCGCAGGGACGGTGCAAATTTTCTCTACTGTCGACCAGATCGTCGTCTCGGTCGGCCCGTACATATTGTGGATGTCCGCACGCGTGGCCTCGCGCAGCGCCTGCACCAGATCACCCGGCAGCGCCTCGCCGCCCACCAGCAGATGCTGTAACTGGCCCAGGCAGGCGCTGGCATCCCTGTCCGCAGCAATCATCCGCGCCATCGACGGGGTGCACTGCATGTGGCTCACGCCATGGCGTACGATCTGCGCCGCAAGCGAGAAGTCATCCGCCGCCAGTTCCTGCGGCGCGTTTGACAGGCGGAGAACCTCGGCCAGCGGCCTAAGCCCTTCCAGCACCACCTCCGGCGCGATGCCATAGTCGATCAGGCAGGCGATCTCGTCGACACCAATCCGCTTCAGTTCCTCGACCCGCTGGCAGGCGTCCTGGATGGTGCCGAACAGGCCGGAGTCCTCGAAATAACGCTCAAAGGCAAAATCGAGGATCGCTTCCAGATCCTCCTCCGACAGCATGCCGAGGTCCATCTCGAACGGGTTCTTCACACCTTCGGGTTTCTTGAAGGCGGGAAAGGCCCAGGCGTATTGCTTAATCAGCCCGGCGGCGGAACGCAGGTAATCCTTCATCGGCTCCCGCGCCACCTGGCGGGCTTCCTCGCGGGTCTCCGCCAGATAGCTGTGCAGCATCAGCGTGACCTTGAAATCCGCGGGGTCATGGCCCGCCTCGCGCAGGGCATCGTGGTAGATGCGGATCTTGCCCGCGACTTCCTCAATGCTCTGGCCCAGAAGGTGGGTCAGCACGTTCGCCCCGATCAACCCGGCCTCGCGCCAGGTTTCCGGGTTGCCCGCGGTCGTCACCCAGACCGGCAGTTCCTTGGACACCGGGCGGGGCTGGGTCAGGACGCTGTGCTCACCGCCACCCTTGCGGGGGAAGGCCACTTCCTCACCGCGCCACAGTTTGCGCACGGTTTCGATGGTTTCAAACAGCGCGGGCTTGTTGGCAGGCGGGGTGTTTTCGGGCCGCAGGATAAAGTCATCTGGCTGCCAGCCGGAGGCAAAACCGATCCCGGCGCGTCCGGCAGTCAGGTTGTCGATCACCGCCCATTCCTCGGCAATCCGCGCCGGATGGTGCAAGGGCGCCACGCAGGAGCCGGAACGCACGCCGATGTTCTGCGTCACAGCCGCAACTGCAGCACCGGTGACGGACGGGTTCGGGTAGGGGCCGCCAAAGGCATGGAAATGCCGTTCCGGGGTCCAGACCGCATTGAAGCCGTGGCGGTCGGCGAACTTGGCGCCTTCCAGCAGCAGATGGTATTTCTGCGGGCCTGGCCCGTCGTCGTTGCCCCAGTAAAACAGGTTGAAATCCATCTTGCGGTCGCTGAGCGCCACCGGCCCCTTGGACAGCTCCAGCCGGCTTTCATCGCTGGACAGCACCAGCTTCAGCCCGCGCGTGAGCGTCCAGAACAGCTCCAGCACGGAAATGTCGAAACTGAGGCTGGTCACCGCCAGCCAGGCATCGCCGGGCTGGTGCGGGATGCGCTGATCCATGCCGGTAAAGAAGTTCGACACATTGGTGTGGGTGACCATCACCCCCTTGGGCTGGCCGGTGGAGCCGGAGGTGTAGATCAGATAGGCCAGATCGCTGCCTGCTGCACCGCCGTCAACGTTTCCAGTCTCTGGTGCCGCAGAAACTGTTTCGATCTCCAGCACCTGCGCATCCGACGCAGGCAGGCTGGCTGCGAGCTCCCTTTGCGTAATGATCACCTGCGCTCGGGAATCGCTGATGTAATGCGCGATCCGGTCAGCGGGGTAGGCGGGGTCCAGCGGCACATAGGCGCCGCCGGCCTTCATCACCCCAAGCGCTGCAAACACCAGCTCAGGCGCGCGGCGGATATGGATGCCGACATGGCTGCCCGGTTTTACGTTCATTTCACGCAAGCGCCCTGCGACCGCATTGGCCCGCGCGTTGACCTCGCTGTATGTAAAGCTCCGGTCCTCGAACACCAGGGCGATGGCATCCGGGGTCTTTGCAACTTGCGCCTCAAAAGCTGCGTGGATGGTCAGGCCGGCCGGGAAATCCGCAGCGGTCTGGTTCCAGTCCTCCATCAGCATCTTGCGTTCCGTCTCGGGAAGGGCAGGCAGCTCCGCAACGGTCCGGCTGCCGTCTTCAGCAATGGCGTTCAGAACCGTTTCCAGCCGCGCGGCCAGCAAGTCCACGGCTTTTACTGTAAGGGCAGCTTTGTCGAAGTGCATCGCCAGGACACCACCGTTCAGGGAAACCGTGGCAGCACAGCCCTCAATCGCCGCATCTTCCCCCAGCATCAGGCCGATGCCGGGCCGGGCCTGCGCTGCGATCTCCGGAGCTCGGGCCACCAGATCCTCGGCAAAGCCGCCGGATTGCCGGGCCATGGCAATGTCTTGCGCGGTTCGCTCTACTAGGGCTGCAACACTTTCCTGCCGCTGCGCCTGCAGCGGCACCCAGTCGGAGACTAGGCCCGGCAGGCCCTCCATTCCTGCCACCGAAAGCGCTACATCGCCGACCTCCGCACCGCTGCTGAGCAGGGCAAAGGCAAGGGCGCAGGCAGCAGCCTGTTCTTCGCTGAGACCGCCGGGCAGGGCAATGTCCCGGCGGCTGCATTCACCGCTGAAGGTGCCTGAGGCCAGCGGCACCTGGACCGGCTGCATCGCGGCAAGACGCCGGCGCCAGTGGCCTTCGCCCCCTTGGACCGCAGCAAGACGGGCGGTGAGTGCCCCGGTCTCTGCTGCGGTCAGGGAGGGAACCGTGTCGCCAGGGCTGGCCAGTTTGGAGATGTCGAGCGGCTGGCCGGCAGGCGTGGTCAGACGGGAGAGCGTGAGGGCGCCGTCACCTGCGGCGACGGTCAGCCTGTCTTTGGCGATTTCCAAAATGGTGCCTGTGGCGCTGCTGCCCTCAGTAACTTCCGCGGCGCCAGCCAGCAGGACGGTCCCGCCGATCCGCAGCTTGGCGGCGCACATCGGGTTCCAGTAACCGCCGGTGTCCAGCGCCCGCACCAGCCGGGCCAGCTCCGCTGCCGGGCGGGAGAAATTGAGCATGCCGCCTGCCGCCGGACGGTCTGACTTCTTGAACAGGCGGCGCTGGCTCAAATCCTGTTTCTGCCGTTGCAGATCACCGCTTTCCAGCTGCGGGACGACCTCTCCGAAACTGTCCATTGCGGCGGCATAGCATTTTGAGTTGAGGCTGAAGGCGGTTTCATCCGGTGCCACATCAAACAGCCGCTGGGCCAGGATGTCGCCTTCATCCACACCGCCCTCGATCAGGTGCCAGGTGATGCCGTGCTGCGGCTCGCCATTGATCAGGGCCCAGTTCGGGGTGTTGAGACCTGCGTAGCGGGGCAGCGGGCCGTCGTGGAAATTGACCGCGCCCTTTGCCGCCTGCGTCAGCACCGTATCGGGAATAACCGTGAGGTTGGCGATGGACAGCAGCCAGTCGAAACCGCCGCTGAGCTCAGCGGGTGTGCTCAGAACGACCAGCCCCTTGTCTGCGGCCCAGGCGCGGATGTCCGCGTCCCGAGACACCACCGCCCGGATCTGGTGGCCGCGTGCCAGCAGCGCATCGGCGCAGCCGATCAGAAGGGACTCATTGCCAATCAGGGCACAGGTGAAGGCGGTCATTTCTGCTCCTTTGCAAGCGGAGAAGGGAGGCGCGTTTCCGAAGGCGGCAAGCGGCGCGGCGCAAACACAGCGCGCAGGCTGTGCAGGCAGAGATCGCGCAGGAAATGCGGCGGATCGGCCTGCGGCTTGTTCTGGATCAGGCGGCGCAGGCCATAGATCAGGCTGCCGCTGATACGGGCCAATGTGGCCGCGGCGGCATAGGCGCGGCCGTGGTTCTTGACGAAGTAGTGCAGGCGCGAGTCGAACCAGTACTGCGGCGTGCGCTGCCAGCCTTTCATGCCGGTTGAGGCTGAGCCGATATGCGCCACCTCGCTGGCCGGCACATAGTGGGTGCGCCATCCGGCGCGGGCGGCGCGGCGGCAGAGGTCGGTTTCCTCGAAATAGAGGAAGAAAGTCTCGTCAAAACCGCCAGCGGCTTCAATCGCCTCGCGGCGGATCATCAGGCTGGCGCCGGCGGTCCAGTCGACTTGCACCTCTGCCTGCGGCAATTCCATGGTGACGACCCAGGGTTTCAGCAGCCGGGTGAAAATGCCGGTGCGGACACTAGCCTCGAACTCCCCTGCGATCGAGGGAAAGCGAAAGGCGGTCCTGTGCGGCGCACCATCTGTTCCGCGCACATAAGAACCTGCAAGGCCCGCGCCAGGACGCTCCAGCAGGAAATCGCGGAGGGTGCGGATGGTGTTTCCCTGCACAAAAGCGTCTGAATTCAGAAGATAGTAGAACTCCGGTGCGCTGCCGTCTGCGAGGCCGGTGTTCAGGCCAATATTCATGCCTGCGCCAAATCCGCCGTTCACCTGCGAGGCAATCACCCGTACCCGGTTGCAGTCCAGCCAGCCGCGGGTTTCTGCCGCTGCCCGGATCTGGTCATCGGAGCCGTCGCCGGAGCCGTTGTCGATGATCAGCAACTCGCCCGGCAGGTCTTCCAGCTCGCGCAGGGCGGCTTCGGCGGCCTGCAATGTCATTTCCGGCGTGCGGTAGTTCAGGATGATGATCAGGACACGCTGCATCCGGCTACTCCGCCGCCTGCAGGCCGGAAAGCGCCGGCCGCGCCGTTGCCTCATCCTCGGCTGCGTCCAGCAGCTGTTTCAGCTGCCCGGCCAATACCGCGACATTGGGCACCAGCACCATGCTGTTGTGATCGCCCGGCACCTCGAAAACGCGGGTGTCGGGCGCCCATTTGCACCAGTCGTTGTCGTCATAAACATATTCGCGGGTGGTGCTGACCCAGCCGCCGCCGGACACCCGCCAGCGACGGTCGAGCGGCGGACGGAACAGCGCAACGGAACCGTCCCAGGGATGTGTCCGGTAAGTGCCGATGGCGGTGCGGAAGGCGGCCTCCATCTTCATGTTATCGAACTCTGCCACGCCGGGTGCGGGCGGCGGCGCCTTGCGCCGTTCGATTTCCCAGGCCAGCCGGGTGCGGGCCCAGTCCAGCAGGTAAGCGGGGCCGCGCTCCTGGAACTGGCGCAGCTTGATAAGCGCCTTGTCCTTACGGCTGAGCTCCGGGCGCACGGGCAGCGGCGTGTCAAGCATGACGACGATGGCGGTCTCCTCCCCTGCCGCTTTCAGCTGCTGCGCCATCTCATAGGCGGTGATGCCGCCGCCGGAATAGCCGCCCATCAGGTAAGGGCCGCGGGGCTGCACCTGGCGGATTTCCTGCAGGTAATCGCGCGCAGCTTCCGCAATGGAGTTATGCGGTGGCTCATCACCCACCAGCCCCTTGGCCTGCAGCCCGTAGACCGGGCGGTCCTTGCCGACCAGCAGCGCCAGATGCCGCAGGTTCAGCACGTTGCCGAACATGCCCGCGACCAGGAAGAAGGGGCGCCGCCCGGTGCCGTCACCTGGATGCAGCTGCACCAGATGGGTGAATTTCGGCTGTTCCTCTGCTGCCTGCGGGGTGTCCCCCGGCTCTGCCGCAACGCCGCCGCCGGTGCGTTCGATGATCCGCTCTGCCAGCGCGGCGACGCTGGGGGCCTCGAACAGAACCGACAGCGGGAATTCCACATCAAAGGCGCGTTTCACCTGAGCAAACAGCCGCACTGCAATCAGGGAATGGCCGCCAAGGTCAAAGAAACTGTCCTCGATCCCGACCTGGCTGACGCCCAGGAGGGAGGCAAACAGCTTGGCCAGCTGTTCCTCAACCGGGTTGCGCGGCGCGACATAGTCGGTGTCAAGCTGCGGACGGTCGAAGGTCTGCGCCTCCGCCGGGGCGGGTGCGCTTTGCTCCGCCTGGGCGATCAAGGCCGGCAGGTCGAGCGAGGAGACCACGACCTGCGGCAAGCCAGCGGCCAGCGCGCGGGCCAAGGCCTCGCCGCCGTCCTCCGCCTTGATGCCGTTTGAAATGTTCAGCTGCAGGCGCCGTTCCTCGGGTGACAGCGGCTGCGGGCTGCTGGCGGATTCCAGCCCCAGCCGGGCGGCAGTCGCATCCGCCTCGCCCTGTTCGGCAGCTGCGTCGAAACCGCCCGCCAGACGCTGCATCCGGAAGCCTTCTATGTCCACCAGCACGGTGCCGTCCGGGCCGGTCAGGGTCACGTCAAAGGCTGCCGATCCGCTGGCGTCGCTGCCGGAGAGGCGCATGTGGCTGAAGACTTGCGGAGTCAGCGGTGCAAAGACCCGGATGGTTCCATAGGAGACCGGCACCCACAGCGCAGTGCCCTCATAATCCGGGATCAGCCGCATCGCCCAGCCGGTTGCCAGATCCAGCAGGCCGGGGTGAAGCAGGCAACCGTCAGCCGCCGCCGCATCCGGCAGCGACAGGGCGGCAATCCCTTCGCCGTCCCCCAGTGCGGCGCGCTCCAGCACCTGCCAGCGCGGTCCGAAATTCAGATGCGCTTCCTGCGGGGAACGCAGGCGCCCGCGCACAGGCGCCTGCTCCTCCGGGCATCGGGTGAAAATCGTCTGGAGGGGG
>NZ_LYUZ01000147.1 GCF_001679925.1 Leisingera sp. JC1
TTACACGACCAATGCCATTGAAGCGCTGAACTCGAAAATCCGCCGCGCGGTCCGAACCCGCGGCCATTTCCCCAGCGATGAGGCGGCGGCCAAGTTGATCTATCTGGCGCTGAATGCTACCTCAGCGGAGTGGAAGCGGTCAGTGCGCGAATGGCATGCGGTGAAAAGCCAGCTCGCCATCATGTTCGAGGAACGCTTCCCATTGGCGTAAGAAATGGCGCCGGGGCACAAAATTCCGCACAGTCTCGAGATTGTAACGGCGGTTGCCACGCTGATCTTCTTCAACGCGATCGGCTTCACCCGCGGCTACATGACCATTCTGGTCGCCCACATCGCCTTCTGTATACCCTTTGCCTATCTGCCAATCTCGGCCCGGATGCAGGGGATCGAAGACAGCTATGAACAGGCGGCGATGGATCTTTACGCAACCCGCAGGCAGGCCTTCACCAAGATCCTGATGCCGCTGATGGCACCGGGCATCATCTCCGGCTTCCTGCTGGCCTTCATCGTCTCGCTCGACGACTTCATCATCACCAACTTCGTCAAGGGCGCGGGGGTCGAGACACTGCCAACTGCGATCTTCGGCTCGGTCAAACAGGGCATCAAACCCAATATCATGGCGATCTCGACCATGCTGCTGAGCATCTCAATCGTGATGGTCACCATCAGCTACTTCGTCAGCAAATCCGACAACACAAAATGATCCAACCTGGAGGGAAACACATGAAAAACCTGCTGAAATCCAGCGCTGCGGCACTCGCGCTGAGCGTTGCAGCCAATGCAGCGGCCGCCGAGGGGAAACTGGTGCTGTACCACTGGTTCGAATACATGCCGCAGGAAGTGCTGGACAAGTTCACCGCCGAGACCGGCATCGAGGTGACTATGGACACCTACGATTCCAATGAATCGATGCTGGCAACGCTGAAGGCCGGCGGCATGGGCACCTATGACCTCGCAGTGCCGGGCGACTACATGGTCAGCATCATGGCGGGTGAGGGCCTATTGGACACCATTGCCGATGGCGAGCTGGCGAACAAAGGCAACATTTCCCCGGAGTGGGCCGACCCCAGTTTTGATCCGGGCCGCGCTTCCTCGATCCCCTATCAGTGGGGGTCCACGTCCTTCGCCGTGAACCGCGATGCCTACAGCGGCGACATCCAGACCACCGATATCCTGTTCAATCCGCCGGCGGAGCTGTCGGGCAAGATCAATATGCTGGACAGCCAGGGGGAAGTGATGGCGATGGCCTCGCTGCATATGGGTATCCCGCAATGCTCCACCGACCGGGAACAACTGAAGGCGCTGAATGCGATGCTGCAGGATGCCAAGCAGCATTGGGCCTCCTTCAATTCCGACACTGCCAAGGAAGTGCTGGTGTCGGGAGATGCGGCGGTCGGGCAGATTTATGACGGTTTCGCTGCCAAGGCGCGGGAGGAAGGCGCTAATGTGGAATACGCCTATCCGACCCAGGGCTATGTTGCCTGGATGGACAATGTCGTGCTGCTGAAGGGCGCGCCGAACCGGGAAAACGCGCTGAAGTTCATGGACTTCCTGCTTATGCCGGAAAACATCGCCGCAGTCACCAACTACGCGCAGTATAATGCTGGGGTTACCGGCGTCGCAGAGCACCTTGATCCGGCACTGGCCGCGCAGCCGGAAAAGAACCCCCATGCAAATGCGGGTGAGGGCGTGTTCATCGAGGTTTGCAACCAGGAAACCCAAGCGGTTTATGACCAGATCTGGACCAACCTGAAGAAGTAGTGCCTCTGTTTCCTGGCAAAACTGACTGCCCCGGGCGAATTGCCCGGGGCATGAGCCGAAATTTCTGCCTTGAACAACCACTGTGAAAGAGTTTCCCAGACGCTTGGAAAGAGGCCGGAGCAATGTGCGGTCCTGTTTGCGATTTAAATACGACTTTACAATACCTATTTTTTAATACATGAATGCGGCGTGCATGTATGGAGGGTTGCCATGAAGGATTCGCCGCACAAGCAGCCTTGGATATTCGAGGTGTCAGCCGATGAGATTGCCTTGCTTGTAGCCCGTTTTTATTCCCGGGTTCGCGCGGATGCTGTGCTGGGGCCGGTGTTCAATGCCGCGGTCACCGACTGGCCGGAGCATGAGGCGCGCATTGCTGCCTTCTGGCGCGGGGCGATCCTGCGCGAACCGGGGTATGCAGGCAATCCGATGCAGGTTCATCTGGCCAATCCGGAGATCCGGCCGGAGCATTTCCCGGTCTGGCTGGCCTTGTTCCGCGACACCGCGGAGCGGGAGCTGAGTCCGGAGACGGCCCAGGCCTTTGCCGCCTTGGCCGACCGGATCGGCAAGGGGCTGTCCTACGGGCTGGAAAATTTCCAGCGCGAAGCGGATGTGCCGCCGGTGCTTTCGTGACTTGGATGGCAGAGGCGGTGTGTGGAGTGTGCTATGCTGGCGGCACAGGCCGCAAGTGCGGGGGATAGCAGACATGCCTGATCCACTTTACTCCAAGGCCCGGATCATTGCAGAGCCGCCCGTCCGTGTTGTGCGGCGCTGGCTGGCGGCGGGCTGGGCCGACCTGCGCCGCAATCCCGGATATTCACTGAGTTACGGCGGCGCGCTGGTGCTGTTGGGCTGGTTGGCGGTCTGGCTGCTGTCCGCCACAGGCACCGGCTGGATGCTCTTGCCGCTGCTGGCGGGTGGGGTGCTGGTGGGGCCGGTGGCCACGGTTGGCCTTTATGCGGTGGCCCGCGGGCGGCGCGAGGTGGCCTCGAAAGGTCAGATCGCACTGGTGGGCGCGATCCTGATGGTGTTTGCCCTGACCTGGATCCGGGCCGCGACGGTGCTGTTCGCCATCGTCTATGGCCTCAGGCCATTTGCCGGTTTCGTAGAGACGCTGGTGCTGATGATCAGCACCCCGGCGGGCTGGATGCTGCTGATTTCCGGGTCCTTGACCGGCGGGCTTTTTGCGGCACTGGGGTTTGCGGTCTCGGCCTTCTCCTTGCCGATGCTGGTGGAGCGGCGGATCGACGGATTCTCTGCCATGGGGCTGAGCTTCAACGCCGCCACGCATAATTTCCGGCTGTCGGTCTGGTGGGGGGCGGCGATCACCCTGCTGACCGGGCTGGGAGTGCTGACCGGGCTGCTGGGGCTTGCGGTGATCTTTCCGCTGCTGGGCTATGCGACCTGGCATGCTTATGCGGATCTGTTTCATGGAGGCGGTGATGAAAGTTGACGGCTGGCGCCGGGGAAGCCCGGAGAGATGCCCCATGCTGATGGAGGCCTGTGATGCAGCGTAGAGTTCCGCTCGAAGAAACCGCTATCCTGTGCGCCCTTTGCCTGGTGCTGCTGGGCGGGCTGGCGATCCTGGGCTGGGGTGTGCCGGTGGCCTATGTTCTGCATGGCTGGCTGATTGCACTGGCGGCGGGATGGGGCCTTATGTGGATGCTGAACCGGCTGGGCGAAACCCCGGCAAAGGTGCCGCTTGCCTATAACGACCGGGTGATCCGCTTTGGCGTGGTTGCGGCGCTGATCTGGGCCATCATCGGCTTTGCGGTGGGCGACATCCTGGCCTGGCAACTGGCCTTCCCGGCGCTGAACGGCGATATGGCCTGGACCAACTTCGGGCGCCTGCGGCCGGTGCATACCTCCGGCGTGATCTTCGGCTTTGGCGGCAACGCGCTGATTGCCACCTCGTTTTATGTGGTGCAGCGGACCTCAAGGGCACGGCTGGCGAGCGAGACCCTGCCGTGGCTGGTGTTCTGGGGCTATAACCTGTTCCTGGTGCTGGCGGCCTCGGGCTATCCGCTGGGCATCACCCAGTCCAAGGAATACGCGGAGCCGGAATGGTATGCGGATCTGCTGCTGCTGGTGGTCTGGGTCGGCTATCTGGCGCTGTACCTGAAAACGCTGGCCCGGCGGGCGGAGCCGCATATCTATGTCGCCAACTGGTATTACCTGGCCTTTATTGTGGTGATTGCGATGCTGCACACGGTGAACAACCTGTCGGTGCCGGTCTCGATCGCCTACCCCAAGAGCTATTCGCTGTTTGCGGGCACCCAGGATGCGATGACGCAGTGGTGGTACGGGCATAATGCGGTGGGCTTCCTGCTGACCGCCGGCTTCCTCGGGATGCTCTATTACTTCCTGCCCAAGGCGGTGAACCGGCCGGTCTATTCCTACCGGATGTCGATAGTCGGCTTCTGGGGGATCACCTTCCTGTACCTGTGGGCCGGCTCGCACCATCTGCATTACACGGCGCTGCCGGACTGGGTGCAGTACCTGGGCATGACCATGTCGATCATCCTGCTGGTGCCGAGCTGGGCCTCGGTCTTCAACGGCATCCTGACCATCAACGGCGCCTGGGACAAGGTGCGCACCGACCCGGCAGTGCGGTTCATGATGGTGGCGGTGCTGTTCTACGGGCTGGCGACGTTTGAGGGGTCCTTCATGGCGATCCGCCCGGTGAATTCGCTGAGCCATTACACTGACTGGACGGTGGGCCATGTGCATGCAGGCGCGTTGGGCTGGGTTGCCTTCATCACCTTCGGGGCGATGTACAAGATGGTGCCGTGGGTGTGGAAGCGCGAGGGCGTCTATTCCTTGAAGCTGGAGGCCTGGCACTTCTGGCTCGCCCTGTCCGGCACGCTGATTTACGTCGGCGCAATGTGGAACAGCGGCATTACTCAGTCGCTGATGTGGCAGACCTATGATGCCGATGGCGCTTTCCTCTACTCCTTCCTCGACAGCGTAGTGGAGATGCACCCCTATTACGCCGCGCGCGCGGTTGGCGGGCTGCTATATCTGATCGGCGGCTGTATCGGTGCCTACAACATCTGGATGACGGTGAGCGGGCCGAAGAAGGCCCAAACCCGGCAAGCGGGGCCAATCCCCCGGCAGCCTGCGGAGTGATCAGCCATGAGCACACAGCATCAGAAGCTTGAACGGAATTCTATCGGCTTTGCCCTGGCAATCCTGATGGTGGCCTCGATCGGCGGCCTTGTCGAGATCGCGCCGCTGTTCACCATCGAGAACATGGTGGAGAAGGTGGAGGGGATGCGCCCCTATACGCCGCTGGAGCTGGCCGGGCGTGACATCTATGTGCGCGAGGGCTGTTATGCCTGCCACAGCCAGATGATCCGCACCTTGCGGTCCGATGTGGAGCGCTACGGGCACTACAGCCTGGCGGCCGAAAGTATGTATGACCATCCGTTCCAATGGGGTTCGAAACGCACCGGGCCGGATCTGGCGCGGATCGGCGGCAAGTATTCGGATGCCTGGCACGTTGCGCATCTGGAGGCCCCGCGGGAGTTTGTGGAAGGCTCGGTGATGCCGGGCTATGCCTTCCTGTCGGACACGCGGCTGGCAACCGGCCATTTGCCCGCGGCACTGAAGGCGCCGAGCCGGGCAGGGGTGCCCTATAGCAGAGCGCAGATCGAAAACGCAGAGAAGGACGCGGTCTGGCAGGCGGATTTCGAGCAGAACTACGAAAGCGAGCTGCAGGAGAGCTATGGCGCAAAGGTGCAGGTGCGCGATTTCGACGGTCAGCCCGGGCGGCTGACGGAAATGGATGCGCTGGTCGCCTATCTGCAGATGCTGGGTACGCTTGCCGACCTGGACACGCTGGACCCGGAGGAGGTGAACCGATGACCCATGACGCCGTTCTTGTGTTCTCCAAGACCTGGGGGGCGGTTTACCTGCTGGTGGTGTTCCTGGCGGCGGTGCTTTGGACCTACTGGCCGTCGCGGCGTCGGATCTACGACGATGCCGCGCAATCCCCGCTGGACGGGCGGGAGGACCAGCCATGGCAGTGAAGGAAAAGGACCCGGTTTCGGGCACTGAGCTGACCGGCCACGAGTGGGACGGGATCAAGGAAATGGACACGCCTGTGCCCTGGGCCTCCCGCTGGGCGCTGTGGATCAGTATTGCGGTATCGGTGCTGTTCTGGCTGCTGTACCCGTCGTTTCCGCTGGTCACCGGCTATGCCAAGGGGCTACTGGGCTATTCCACGCGGGCGGAGGTGGCGGCTGCGGTGGATCAGGCGGAGGCGGAACGGGCGCAGGCCTTTGCACCGTTCCAGTCCGCGGATATTGCAGCACTTGCGGCGGACCCGGCGCTTGAGGCGCGCTATGGCCAGGCGATTGGCAAACTTTATGCCGACAACTGCGCCGCCTGCCACACGGCGGAGCTGACGGGTCAGACCGGATTCCCCGATTTGACAGACGGGCATTGGCTGTGGTCCGGCAGCCCGGAGGAGATTGAGTACAGCATCCGTTTTGGCATCAACGCGGCCCATGACGACACCCGCAGCGCCCAGATGCTGGCCTTTGGCGCCGACGGGATGCTGGACAAGGCGCAGGTCAAGGAGGCAGTGGAATTTGTTCTGTCGCTTTCGGGGCAGGCGCATGACGCGGATTTGGCTGAAGCGGGCAGGATGGTGTTTGAGGACAACTGCGCTGCCTGCCACGGCGATGATGGGCGCGGCGGGCTGGAGAACGGCGCGCCGGATCTTGGGGATGGCCAGTGGATCTATGGCGGCAGCCGTGACGACGTCTACCGCAGTGTCTACTATGGCCGAATGGGCGTCATGCCCGCATGGGAGGGCAGGTTGAGCGATGCCCAAATCCGTATGCTGACACTTTATGTGCTGTGGAATGGCAATGATGCCGCCGACTGAGAATAAAACGCCAGAGGAAAACCCGCGTTTCCGCAGGTCAATGTACCTGCTGATACTGGCGCTGCTGACAGGCTACGCCGGGTTCAAGGCCTGGCATCTGTCGGTGGCGTTTGAAGCCTGGAACGGGCAGGTGCTGGAGGGTACGGTTTCCGGCGCTGCCAAGTGAGGAGCGGCTGAAGCGGCCGAGGCCGGGCATGCGGTCGAAGCCTATTTCAAGGCTTGTTCCGCCTCCAACGCCCGGATCAGGTTCCTCATGCCGCGGTTGCCCACCAGCACGTCCTGCAAGGTCTTGCTGTCGAGCGCGGCAAAGAACGCCTCCTGGGCCTCGTTGAGAATCGGCAGCAAGCCGCAGGCTGGGGTCATGACGCAGCAGCCTCCGTCCTCTTTCATGCACTCCACCAGCGGCGTGCCGTGTTCGGATTTCCGCAGCAGCCCGCCGATGGAGATCGCCTCTGGCGACACGGCCAGGCGCATGCCGCCGTTACGGCCGCGGACTGATTCCACATAACCCTCGTGGGTCAGCCACTGGGAAATCTTGGCCAGGTGGTTGAAAGGCAACTGCTGCATCCCGGCAATTTCGCGAGTGGTCATCAGCCCGTCCTCGTGGGTGGCGAGGTGGATCAGGATGCGCAGGGCGTAATCGGAAAACTTGGTGATCTGCATAAGCGTTCATCCCATAATTAATATGCATTGAAAAGACGTATTTTGTTGACACGCATTTGCGGTGTCCAATAATAGGCATTCAAAATACTTATTAAATGGAGGCAGCGCATGCAGCCAGTTGTTCTATTAATCTCGCTGATCCTGATGGCGGCGCTGTCAGCGGTCTTTGTTCTGGCGGTGAGGGCTGCGCGCGACCCGGCGCCGGGTCCGGGCGCCAACGCAAAACGCACCGGGCTGATCTGGGCGATGACAATTGCGGGTGTGATTGTCTCCGTTGCCTCGCTGCGGGAGTGGCCGCACGCGCTGGCCAGCACCGGTGATGCGCTGGAGGTGAATGTCAGCGGCGGCCAGTGGTGGTGGGACATCGACACCACGGAAATCCCGGCTGGCAAGCCGGTCAATTTCAACGTCACCACCGAGGACGTGACCCACGGGATGGGCATCTATGACAGCAGCCTTACGCTGCTGACCCAGGTGCAGGCGATCCCCGGCTACACCACGCAGATCACCTATACGTTCGAGGAACCGGGCAGCTACCAGGTCCTGTGCATGGAGTTCTGCGGGGTGGCGCATCATGACATGGTCAATGAATTCGAAGTTGTAGCGGCGGAGGAGTAAATGAGCACTGCATCCGAAAATTATATCCCCGGGCACGCGGCGGCTGCGCCGCAAGCGGGGGCGGTCAAACTGACAATGATCCTGTCCGGTGCAGTGTTTGCGCTGATGATGGTCTTCGGCCTGATCATGCGCGCGGCGCAGGGCCAGTGGATTGAGCTGGACGCGGCGCTGTTCTACCAGTTGCTGACCGCACATGGCGCGGGCATGGTGGGTACTGCGGCGCTGTCGGGGGCGGCCATCATGTGGTACTTCGGCGGCCGCCATCTGGTGCTGACAGGAGGCATCTTCTGGGCCTTCCTGGGGCTGTTTCTGCTGGGTGTGGTGCTGATTCTCGGTGCCATCTTCATCGGCGGCTACGGCGGTGCCTGGACTTTCCTTTTTCCGCTGCCGGCTCTGTCCGGCGGTGCTTGGGAGGCAGGCGCGGCGGCGGCCTTTATGCTGGGCTATACCGCCATCGGCGTCGGCTTCCTGCTCTATTACCTGGAGTTGGGTCGCCGGATCCATACCCGTTACGGCAGTCTGGCGCGGGCGCTGGGCTGGAACCTGATCCTTGGGCGTGAGGACAATGATCCGCCGCCGCCCGCCATCGTGGCGGCCGCGGCAGTGACCATCTTCAACTCGATCGGCATCATCCTGGGCGCGGCGGTGCTGGCGGCAAGCCTGGTGCATCTGCTGGTGCCGGGGTTCGAGGTCGATGCACTCCTTGCAAAGAACCTGATCTATTTCTTCGGTCATGTGTTCATCAACGCGTCGATCTACATGGCGGTGACGGCGGTCTATGAGATCCTGCCGGAATACACCGGCAAACCCTGGAAATCGAACCGGCTGTTTGCGATCGCCTGGAATGCGGTGCTGATCTTTGTGATGGCGGTTTACTGGCACCATCTGTTGCAAGACGTGGTGATGCCGCCCTGGATGCTGGTGGTGGGGCAGCTGGTCTCCTACTTCAGCGGCATCCCTCTGATTGCGGTCACCGCCTTTTCAACCTTCCTTTATGTGCGCGGCTCCAACATGACCTGGGACCTGGCGTCGGCGTTGCTGGTGCTGTCGGTTGCGGGCTGGTCGGTGGGATCGATCCCGGCCTCCATCGACGGGATGATCAGCGTTAACAAGGTGATGCACAACACCATGTGGGTGCCGGGGCATTTCCACACCTACCTGCTGCTGGGTGAGGTGGCGATGGCTTTTGGTTTCATGGCCTGGCTGGTGCGCGGCAAGACGATTGCCAGGATGAACGGTCTGGACCGGGCGGGCTTTGCCGTCTACCTGGCGGGGGCTGCCGGTTTTGTGACGGTGTTCCTGTTCTCCGGCGCCGCCTCAATCCCGCGCCGCTGGGCGGTGCATTACGAGGAGTGGCTGACCCATGACCGCATCGGCACCTTGTTCAGCGTGCTGGTGGTGCTGGGGACGCTGATCTTTGTCCTGCGCTTTGTAGCGCGGCTGGGGCGGAGCGAAGGCTGATGCTGGCCCGCGCTCTCCCCTCGGTTCTCGCCGCCGTGGCCGGCGGCGGGATCCTGTGGCAGGTGACTGACGGGGCGCAGGCCTTCACCAGCGAAGCGGCGCGGCGGCTGGATGTGGTGCAGTCGCCCCGCCAAGTGCCCGAGGTGCTGCTGGAGGATATGGTCGGCCGCCAGGTGCCATTGCTGCCGCAAGCGGGCGAGGTTGTGCTGGTCGAGTTCATCTACACGGTCTGCGGCGATATCTGCCAGATTTCTGCCGCGGACTTTGCCGAAATCCGCGACCGACTGCGGGCGCAAGGGGCGCGGGTCCGGCTGCTGTCGGTGAGTTTCGATCCTGAGCGCGACACGCCGGAGCAGATGGCCATCTACGGTGATGCCCATGAGGCCGACGGTGTGATGTGGACCGTCGCGCGGCCCAGGCAGAAGGATCTCCCGGGCCTGCTGAAGCTGTTTGATGTGACGGTTATCCCGGATGAATGGGGCGGTTTTCAGCACAATGCAGCGATCCATGTGATCTCGGGCGACGGAAGTTTCTCTGCCGTCTATGACACCGACGCGGTGGAGGCAGTGCTGGCCCATCTCGACGGAGGGCAGCCATGAGGATGATCTGCCTGGGCCTGCTGGCCATGGCGGAAGCTGTGGCCCTGCGCGAGGCGGCGGCGGCCAGCCCGGTTCAGCATGTGCTGGTGCAGATGCCGCTGCTGGTGCTGGCAGGCGTGCTTCTGGGTTGGAACCTGCGCGTGCGGCGCGATTGGGCGGTTCCGCTGTTGCTGACGGCGCTGACGGCATTTCTCTTCTGGATGCTGCCGCGCAGTGTGGACTGGGCGCTGACACCTGCAGGAGAGGCCGCCAAAAACCTGAGTCTGCCGTTGCTGCTTGGCGTGCCGCTGCGCTTGAGCTGGCCCTGGCTGGGTCCGGTCCTGCGCGGCTTTCTCAAGGCCAATGCGCTGTCGATGCTGGGCGTTCTGGGATTCCTCTATACCCATGCCCCGGTGCGGATCTGCAATTCCTACCTGGTGTCTGCTCAACAGGAGCTGGGGTTTGCCTTTCTCTATCTTGCCGCGGCGCTGGCCTGTCTTTGGGCTATCCCGGTTTTGTTCGGGCATCCGAAGTGCGGGTCGTTTGGCACCGCAGGATGTTCCAGATGCGGAGTGTGACGTGACATGACCCATGCTGAAACAGTTCTGAGTTTCGCGCAGCTGGCGCAGAAGAAAAGCCGTCACTTGCGCGCTGATCCGCTGGCCTTTCTGATCCTGGCACTGAAGGCCGGGGCGTTTGTCGGGGCCGGAATCCTGCTGATCTTCTCGGTGGGGCAGGGCATCGAAGGGGCGTTCCGCCCGATCGTCATGGGGGCAAGTTTCGGTATCGCGCTGACGCTGGTGGTATTTGCCGGTGCCGAGCTGTTCACCGGCCACACCATGTACATGACGCAGGGGCTTCTGACCGGGCAAACCGGCTTCTATGACCTGCTGCGCTGCTGGGCGGCCAGCTGGGGCGGCAACCTGGCCGGGGCGCTGCTGCTGGCGGCCTTGTTCACTGCGGGCGGCGGCGGCCTCATTCTGGGCGCAGGCGAGGACGCATTGCTGCACAAGGTGGCTGCCAAGAAGATGCATGGTCCTGCGCTGCAGCTGTTTGCCAAGGCGGTGCTGTGCAACTGGCTGGTGTGCCTGGCCTTGTGGTGCTCGGCACGGGCCAAGGACGACGTGAGCAAGTGCATCATCATCTTTTGGTGCCTTTATGCCTTTATCGCGGCCGGTTTCGAGCACAGCATCGCCAATATGACGGTGTTTTCGGTGGCACTGATGTCGGACCACCCGGACAGCATCTCGATCACGGGGGCGGCCTATAACCTGATCTTTGTCACCCTGGGCAATACCTTTGCCGGGGCTGTGATCATGGGCTGGGGTTACTGGCGCGCAGCCTCCCGTCCGGAGGTCGAAGCCGCTGTTAGGTGCGGCTCTGCTTCAAGCCCAGGCTGAATGGGTGAAAGGTAATAACTCTAAGCGTGTACCGGCGTGAATACGGGAGCCTCTCAGGCCTTTTCCAGTGGTGGAAAGCGGCGGAGAACGGGCTGGAACTGTGAGGTAATGCAATTTCAAAAAGCGCCCTGAATGACGCTCGTTGGTGCGGATCTTTTGGGGAAAGTGGCAGCCCGTAGGGGAATCGAACCCCTCTTTCCAGGTTGAAAACCTGGCGTCCTAACCGATAGACGAACGGGCCACTCTGTGCGTGAGCGGGTATTTAGTTGTAACCGCCGGAACCCGCAAGAGAAAAAATACGCCTTTGTGAAATTTCTTATCCACAGGCGGCAAGCCATTGATAACTCAGGTTTCTGCGGCGTCCTCCAGGCGCAGCTGCGGGCTTTGGCGGCCGCCCCATGTGTTGATTTCCAGCCGTCCGGCAAAATGGAAGCGCGCGCCGCCATGCTCCAGCAGCCGCGGGCCCAGAGCCGTGTCGAAGGCGCCAAAGCAGATTGCGTCAACACCGCCGCCCATGCCGTCGCTGAGGGAGAGCTTCAGGTGGCTTTCGCCCACCTTCTTGGCGAACCTCACCTGCAGATCCGGCAGCGCATAGCGCGGTGCAGGGGCGCCGGCGCCAAACGGGCCAGCCTGTTCGATCTGTTCAATCAGATTCACGCTGGCAGCCCCCGGCATCAGGGCGCCGTCCAGTTTCAGGTCGGCGGGGCCGCCTTCGCCCGCACCTTGTTTGGCCAATAATTCCGTCAGCCGCGCCATCGCAGGTTCCAGCTTATCGCGCATCACGGTGAGGCCCGCCGCCATCTTGTGGCCGCCGCCCTTGACCAGCAGGCCCTCGGCGGCCAGCCGCTGGATTGAGGCGCCGAGGTCGACACCCGAGACCGACCGGCCAGAGCCCTTGCCCTCTTCGCCGTCGAAGCCGATCACGATGGCCGGGCGGTTGGCGCTTTCTTTCAGGCGGGAGGCAACGATGCCAACCACGCCCGGGTGCCAGCCCTCGCCCGCGGCCCAGACCAGCGGGGCCTCCAGGCCGCGTTCCTCCGCCTGTTCCAGCGCGGCGGCGCGCACGGCGTTTTCGATGTCGCGGCGTTCTGTGTTCAGCTCATCCAGCCGTTCCGCCAGGGCAGCGGCTTCATGCGGATTGTCTGTCGACAGCAAACGCGCGCCAAGGTCGGCCTTGCCGATCCGCCCGCCGGCATTGACCCGCGGGCCCAGCAGGAATCCGAGGTGATAGGTGGAAGGTGCCGAATCCATGCGGGAGACGTCGGAGAGCGCCACCAGTCCGGGACGCCTGCGGGCGCTCATCACTTTCAGACCCTGGCGCACCAGCGCCCGGTTGGCGCCGATCAGAGGCGCCACATCCGCCACTGTGGCCAGCGCCACCAGGTCCAGCAGGGCCATCAGATCCGGCCCCTTAGCAGCAGCTTCGCGCAGCTGGCGGCCGGCCTCGACCAGCATCAGGAACACCACGCCCGCTGCACAGAAATAGCCGAGGTCGCCGCTTTCGTCCTGACGGTTCGGGTTCACCACCGCCACGCAGTCCGGCAGCGTTTCGCTGCCCAAGTGGTGGTCCAGCACGATCACGTCGGCGCCTTTCGCAGCGGCAATCGGTTCGTGGCTCAGCGTGCCGCAATCGACACAGATGATCAGGTCATGGGCGGCGGCAAGCTCCTGCATGGCCGGAACATTGGGGCCATAGCCCTCGTCGATGCGGTCGGGAATATAAAGCGTTGCCTCCAATCCCATTTGCCGCAGCCAGACAATCAGCAGCGCGGCCGAGCTGCCGCCATCAACGTCATAGTCGGCAAAGACCGCAATCCGCTGTTTGCGCCGCACCGCTTCAAGGAAGCGGGCAGCGGCAGCCTCCATGTCCTTCATCTCGCGCGGGTCGGGCAGCAGCTCTTTCAGCTTTGGCTCAAGAAACCCCTTGGCCTCCATCGCCGGCACGCCGCGCCGGGCCAGAACCTGGCAGACAGAGCGGGGCAGGCCGGTCTGCTGCGCCATCATCTCGGACGCGCGGTCCACCTCGACCCCGGGGCCGACCCAGCGGCGGCCGGTCAGGGACTGCTCAACACCCAAAAAGCTCATGCGTCTGCCCTCATGTGCAAAGGCCGGACCCAAGCGGATCCGGCCCTTTCATCTTTCCTGAAATACTCCCGCCGGAGGCAGCGGCGCAAGCCGCTCCCCGGCCGCTGGCCAGTTTACTTTTGGTGCGGTTCCAGCGGCGTGCGGTAGGACATGCGGCGCACGGAACCGGTTTTCGAACGCATCAGCAGGGTGGTGGTTTCGACCCAGCCCGGAGTGCGCTTGATCGACGGCAGCAGCGAGCCGCCGGTCACGCCGGTGGCGGCAAAGATCACGTCCTGGGTGACCATTTCGTCGCGGGCATAGATCCGGTCCAGGTCGGTGATGCCGGCCTTGGCGGCGCGGGCTTTCTCGTCATCATTGCGGAACAGCAGGCGGCCGAAGATCTGGCCGCCCATGCACTTCAGTGCCGCCGCTGCCAGCACACCCTCAGGTGCACCGCCCTGGCCCATATACATGTCGATGCCGGTCACATCGCTTTCGGCGCAATGCATGACCCCTGCCACGTCGCCGTCGGTGATCAGGCGGATGGCCGCGCCGGTTTCACGCACTTCGGCAATCATCGCTTCGTGGCGCGGGCGCTCCAGGATGCAGACGGTGATGTCGGACGGGGCGCAGCCTTTGGCCTTGGCCAGCGCCTCGACACGCTCGCGCGGCGACATGTCCAGCGAGACGACGCCTTCGGCGTAACCCGGGCCGATTGCCAGCTTGTCCATATAGGTGTCCGGCGCGTGCAGCATGGAGCCGCGCGGGCCCATGGCGATCACGGTCAGCGCATTCGGCATGTCCTTGGCGGTCAGGGTGGTGCCTTCCAGCGGGTCCAGCGCGATGTCGACGCCGGGGCCGTTGCCGGTGCCGACTTCCTCACCGATATACAGCATCGGGGCCTCGTCGCGCTCGCCTTCGCCGATCACCACCACGCCGGCGATGTCCAGCAGGTTCAGCTGCTCGCGCATGGCGTTGACGGCGGCCTGGTCGGCGGCTTTCTCGTCACCGCGGCCGATCAGCGAGGCAGAGGCCAGCGCGGCCTGTTCGGCAACGCGGGCGAGGCCCAGCGACAGCATACGGTCATGAAAGGGCGCGTCAGAGGTGTTCGATGTCATACCGGAAATCCTGTCTCAACGGGTCAGATGTGAATGGGCGTTCCAAGCCGAATAGCGCGGGGCGGGGCAGGCTCGCAAGAGGCGATAGGGGGCACGGCGGCAGGAAATCCCAGCCGCAGCGCGTAAATAGGCTCAAAATTGCCCCTTTGGCGCAGATCAGACCTCTTCGATGCGCAGGGCAACGGGGGTGCCGTCGACCACATCGGTGGCAGAGAGGCCCTCAAGCGCGATGTCCAGGGTGGCGCGGGTGCATTTGTGGGTCACGAACAGCACTGGCGCCACCGGCGCCTTATGGCTGTACTGGCGCATCCGGTCGATCGACACGCCGGCCTCGCCCAGAATGGCTGCAACTTTGGCGAGCGCGCCGGGTTTGTCCAGCAGTCCCATGCGCAGATAGAACGGCGCAGGCAGGCCGGTCTGGGCGGCGGGCACTTCCTGCAGGGTGCTGGCGGGCTGGCCGAAGGTGGCAATGCGCAACCCGCGGGCCAGGTCGAGGATATCGCCCATCACGGCGCTGGCGGTGGGGCCTTCGCCGGCGCCGGGGCCGCGCAGCACGACCTGCTCGATGGAGTCGCCTTCGATCACCACCATATTGGTGCCGCCTTCCAGCTGGCCCAGCGGCGAGTCGGCCGGCACCAGGCAGGGCGACATGCGCTGTTCCAGTCCGCGGGCGGTGCGTTGCGCCACACCCAGCAGCTTGATGCGGTAGCCCATGTCGGCGGCGTCGCGGATATCTTCCAGCTGGATGCGCTGGATGCCTTCCAGTTCAACCTTCTCAAACGCTGGTTTGGTGCCAAAGGCGATGGAGGCCAGCAGTGCCAGCTTGTGGCCCGCGTCGATGCCGCCAACGTCCAGGTTCGGGTCGGCTTCCAGATAGCCCAGGCGGCCGCATTCTTCGAACAACGCGTTGTAGCCCTGGCCGGTGGCCTCCATCTGGGTCAGGATGTAGTTGCAGGTGCCGTTCATCACCCCCATGACGCGGGTGATTTCATTGCCGGCCAGGCCTTCGGTCAGGGATTTGATCACCGGGATGCCGCCGGCGACGGCAGCCTCGAAGCGGATCACCCGGCCCGAAGCCTCGGCCTGTTCTGCCAGTTCCTGGCCGTGAATGGCCAGCAGCGCCTTGTTGGCGGTGACCACATCCTTGCCCGCGGCCAGGGCGGCCTCTGTTGCGGCCTTTGCAGCGCCTTCGTGGCCGCCCATCAGTTCGACAAAGACGTCAACGTCGCCGCGTACGGCCAGCGCCACCGGATCGGTCTCCCAGGCGTAATCCTTGAGCGGCACGCCTCGGTCCTTGTTCGGATCCCGGGCCGACACGGCGGAGATTACTATAGGGCGTCCGGTCCGAGCCTCCAGCAGCGCCGCGTGACGGCGGATGATTTTCACCACGCCGATGCCGACGGTGCCCAAGCCTGCAATCCCTAGGCGTAGCGGTTCTGTCATGGCTGGAGGTCCTTTGTCCGAAACTTGTCCGCCCCGCCTTAGCGGGTTCGGCGCAGGCGTGCAACGCCGCCGCGAAACAAGGCCCTTCAGGGCAGGCAGGAATGCCGCGGAGAGGTCAGAGTTCGGCGTTTTTGACGGCTTCTGCGCGGCGCTTCAGGCGGTTGCTGCGGGCGTCGAGCTCCTCCTGCAGGTCCTGGCTGGCCTGCTGCGGCGGATCCAGCGGTTCCAACGCGTCATCCAGCGGCAGGAGGTCGGGATATTCCGCGCCGCGCAGGTCCGGGGTCAGCCGGTCCTCCAGTTCAGGCACCCGGGTGCAGGCGGCGGCTGCCGTCACGGCCAGAAAAATTGCGATCTGTGTCCAAAGCTGCATTGCCCAAACCCCATGCTCTGCTGGGCCGGTTGTAGGAGGTCCGGCGGGCTGGCACAATTGAATTCCCGCAGCGTTTGCGGCATGTTCCTGCAGCCGCGGGCTGATAGAGGCAAGGGGCGGCGGCATTCGCTCTTTTTTCTGAACATCTGTTCAGTTATTGTCGGCCCATGGCACGCACCCAAGGTTCCCACTCCGATATCACCGGCCCCCGCATCCGCGAGGCGGCCCTGCGGCTGTTTGCGCAGCATGGTTATGCCGCGGTTTCGATGCGCCAGATCGCCAAGGAGGTCGGGGTGCAGGCGGGGGCGCTGTACAATTACACGCCCGACAAGCAGAGCCTGCTGTTCAATCTGATGGCAGGCCACATGGAAGAGCTGCAGGCAGCCTGGGATGCAGTGCCGCAGTCGGACAGCGCGCTGGAACGGCTGCGTGCCTTCACCGGCTTTCACATCCGTTTTCACCTGGAGCGCCCGGATGCAGTGTTCATCGCCTATATGGAGCTGCGCAATCTGACGGAGGAGAATTTCACCGTCATCGAATCGCTGCGCCGGGACTACGAGAACGGCGTAGAAGGGATCCTGAAAAAAGGGGTCGAGCAGGGCGTGTTCGCCATTCCCGACACCAAGATCGCGACGCTGGCGGTGATTGCGATGCTGAACGGGGTCAACACCTGGTACCGCTCAGAAGGGCGGCTGTCGCTGGACGAGGTGGAGCGGGTCTATTGGGGAATGGTGCAGAAGGCGGTCAGCACATGAGCCTGCTGGATCTGAAAACCGGCCGTCTGCGGGCCGCCCCCTGGCAGGATTTGACGGCGGCGGAGCTGGCGGGCCTGTTTGCGCCGAAGGTGGTGCAATGGCTGCCGGACGGGTTTCAGGCACAGGGCAGCGATCAGAGCCGCCGCGAATTCCTCGCGGCGGTGTCGCAGCAGGCCGAAGTGGCGGCCCTCTGCAATGCGGCGGGCGAAGGTGTCGGGCTGATCATCTTGTCCTTTCCGGAAGAGGGCAGCAGCATCCGGAACCTGGGTTATCTCTTTGCCGAATCCGCCTGGGGGCAGGGGCTGGCCAGCGAACTGATTGGCGGATTGCAGGCACATTTCCGCGGCAGCGGCGTCACGCTGTCCGGTGGGGTCATGCAGGAAAACGCGGCCTCGGCCCGGGTGCTGCAGAAATCTGGTTTCACGCCGGAGCCTGCGGGGGCGGAGACCGTGTACAGCTGGTTTTCCGGCGTCTGACGGCCTGATCAGCTCAGCAGTCCCAGCATGTCGTAGTGGTCGATCTGACGGCTCAGCACCATCGGGTCCTCTTCGGGCAGAACATGCGGCTGTTCCCAATCCTCGCCGGCAAAGGCTTGCAGCGCTTCGATGCTTTCCCAGACCATCACTACACAGAATGTGGCGGGGGATTCGGGTCGCGGAAGCCCTGCGGTGACAGAGACAAGCCCTGGTTGGCGGCGCACATGCGGCACAGCGGTATCGGTCAGAAAATTCTTGAATTCTTGGACCTTGTCGTCGCGAACGGTGGCACGGAACACCCGTATGATCATCACTCCCCCCATCGGTCATTGGACAGGGGGAGTATAGCACATCAAGCGTGCGTTTGGCGGGCCGATGCAGTCAGTGCGCAGGCTTGATGAATGTGCCGTTGCGCAGGTCGCGGAAGGCCTGTTGCAGTTCGGCCTGCGTGTTCATCACGATCGGCCCGTGCCATGCCACTGGCTCGTTGATCGGCGCGCCGGAGATCAGCAGGAAGCGCACGCCCTCCGGCCCGGCCTGCACGGTGATCCCGTCGCCGGTGCCAAAGCGGATCAGGGTGCGGTCGCCGGATAGGTCGCGGATGTTGACCTCCTGGCCTGCGACTTCCTTCTCCAGCAGCACGCCTTGCGGAGCGGAGGCATCGGCAAAGGCCGCTTTGCCTTCGAACACATAGGCAAAAGCCCGGCGGTAGGTGTCGATCGGCAGAGTCTTTTTCACCCCTGCCGGGATGAAGACGTCCAGATACTGCGGGTCGGCGGCGATGCCGTCGACCAGGCCGCGCTTGCCCCAGAAATCGCCGGCGATCACTTTTACCCGGGTTCCGTCGTCATCGATAGTCTCGGGTATTTCGGTGCCTTTGATGTCCTGGTAGCGCGGCGCGGTCATCTTCTGGCTGGCGGGCAGGTTGCCCCACAGCTGGAAGCCGTGCATCTGGCCCTTGGCGTTGCCCGCGGGCATCTCCTGATGCAGGATGCCCGATCCCGCGGTCATCCATTGCACGTCGCCTGCGCCCAGGGTGCCCTCGTTGCCCAGCGAGTCTCCGTGCTCCACCGTGCCTGCCAGCACATAGGTGATGGTCTCGATGCCGCGGTGTGGATGCCAGGGGAAGCCGCGCAGGTAGTCCTCCGGGTTTTCGTTGCGGAAATCGTCGAACAGCAGGAACGGGTCCAGTTCCGACGGATCCTGAAAGCCGAAGGCGCGGTGCAGTTTGACGCCCGCGCCCTCCGTATGGGGCTGGGCGGCGCGGGTTTCGAGGATGGGTCTGAGGGACATATCAATGCCTCCTGTAAACATTGATTGCGGCTAAGATAGGGTGTGCAGAGCCGCGAGGGAACCGGGGCGATCTCACGCGCCCTGTGCGCGGGTGAACAGAAAGCCGGGCAGCCCGAAGGGCTAACCGGCCCAACGGGGCGCGGTGCCGGAGGCGCCAAGGACGGGCGGGCGCCCTCGCGCTTGTCAGTCCTGAGCGGGAGAGGATGCCGCCCACCAGTCAGCGGGTTTGCGCCGGCCGCCATGCCTTGCGGCCAGCCGCAGGGCCAGCTTGCGCAGCGGGCCAAGCGACAGTTTCAGCCACAGCCGGTTGCGGAGCCTGGAATAATCCCGGTTGAACGGGCAGACCCGCATGCAAATGGCGCAGTCCGAGGACATCTTGGCCCAGAAAGAAAAACACTTCTCGGCGTCAGAGGTCCATTTCTTCACACCCTTGATCGCTGAGACATTGGCAGTTTCAGTGGAGGGCGGCCCGTAGGGCAAAGCCTTCACCGGGCAGGCGTCGGCGCACTTGGTGCAGATGTTGCAAAACTCTTTCACACCAAGAGGTTGCGGCACATCATGTACCAGCGGCAGATTGGTGAAGATCTTGGAGAAACGAAGGCGCGGTCCGAACTCAGGCGTAATCACCATCTGGTTGCGGGCGTATTCGCCGAGGCCTGCCTTCACCGCGTAGGGGATCACTAGGCCGGTATCGTTCATAGACGGAACCGCCTCGTAGCCCAGATTGCGGATATAGGCAGCAAGCTGCATCACGATGGAGGCTTCGTGGCTGTATTCCCGTCCCGTTGCGGCGCCGGCCAGGGCGGAAGGGTAGGTGGCCACCAGGTCCTTGTCCATCTCATGGCCCAGCACGATCACGCTGGTCAGCCCTTCGGGCAGGTCATGCGGCGCCTCGGACATATCGCGGGCATCGACGCGGGAAGTGTAGATCCAGCGGTCATCCATGTCAGTGATGCCGCACAGGTTGGCGCCGAAGAACATGGCAATGCGCTTCACCTCGGCGGACATCTTTGCCGGATCGTCGATCTCCACCGCCTCCTTTGCCACCGGGGTGTCAGGGCGGATGGCGGCCTGGAACCCTTCGCGGATGCCATCCTGCGCCCGGCGGGAGGAGACCACGTCGGAAATCAGCCAGGCCGCGTTGCGCAGGGCAAAATCGCGCTGAGTGAACCCGTCGCCGCGCCGGGGGGCGGCTTCCATCCGGTAGGACGAGAAGAATTTTGCTGTGTGCTTGGACTTCACCCGGTCATCCCAGAACGCACGGGTGAAGATGTCGTTGCGTTGCGTGAACCGCTCAAAATCATCGGTGACTTCGATTCCTGCGGCTGCATCGCCGTCGCGCTGGGGCGGGTTGTTCTGGGGCCAGGGCATGGGCGGACGCTAGCGGGCAGTCCGCGTTCCGGCAAGGGGCGCAGCGCAGGCAATCAACAGAACAAGGAGACGACCCAGTCCCGCACCATGGCAACCTCAGCGCTGTTGGGGGCTTCGCCGGCGGCTGGCATCAGATAGTGGCCCTGGCCCATCGGGATCTCTGCGCCCGCCACAGGCGCCAGACGGCCCAGCGACAGCGGCAGTTCGGCATAGCGGCGCATCAGCATGGCAACACCGGCGCCGGAGGCTGCCATTTCAATCGCGGCCAATGAAGTATCGACATAGAGCGGTGCGGAGCGGTCCTTGAGCGGAACGCCCGTCTGTTCGGACAGGCGCAGCCAGTGATCCTGGTAGCCGTGGATGTGAATAAGCGTCTGGCCAAATAGCTGGTCCACCGATTTCAGCTGCTCTGCCAGTTGCGGTTGTGCCACGGGAATCACGCTTTCGGTTGCCAGCAGATGCGCGCGGCGGTCGAACCAGCCAGACGGGCCCAGCCGCAGGTCTATTTCAACGTCCTCGTCCTGGGTGCTGTCGGCCCAGACGGCGGAGATCAGCCGGATGCGGATATGCGGATGAGCGCTGTGAAAGGCGCCCAGCCGCGGCGCTAGCCACAGGACCGCGGTGGAGACCGGCGCCCGCAGGGTCACGGTCCGGGTCTGGGCATGGCCCAGCAGACCGCGGGTGGAATAGGCGATGTCGGTCAGCGCCTGCGCTACCGAGGGGTAGTAGGCGTGGCCCAGTTGCGTCAGCTCCAGGTGCCGGGCGCGGCGGATGAACAGGGTGATGCCAAAGCTTTTCTCCAGGCTGCGGACCTGGTGGCTGACCGCGGCCTGTGTCAGGCCCAGTTCCTCCGCCGCGGCAGTGAAGCTTTGCAGGCGGGCGGCGGCCTCAAAGGCGCGCAGCCAGACGAGGTTGGGCAGATCGGACATTGTGTTGCAAAAAATCTTTGGGTCAGGACGCGTTATTATTCGTTTTTGTTTTGGCTTTGGTCAAGCTAGCCATTTCCCAAGCGATTACCCCGGAAGGAGAAACGGGATATGAAAACGGATATGAAGATCGGCTTTATCGGCCTCGGCAATGTTGGCGGCAAGCTGGCGGGCAGCCTGGTGCGCAACGGGCTGGATGTGGCGGTGCATGACCTGGACGCGGCGCTGGTGGAAAAGTTTGTGGCGCGCGGGGCCAAGGCAGGCGGCAGTCCGGCGCAGATGATGCAAGACTGCGATGCGGTGATCACCTGCCTGCCCAGTCCGGCGGCCTCTGATGCGGTGGTCACCGAAATGCTGCCGCATGTGCAGCCCGGCAAGATCTGGATGGAAATGTCCACCACCGACGTGGCGGAGGTGAAGCGCCTCGGAGCCCTGATCGCCGAGCGCGGCGGCGAGGCTGTTGATTGCCCGGTCTCCGGTGGCTGCCACCGCGCTGATACCGGTAATATCTCGATCTATGCGGGCTGCGAGCGGGCTACCTTCGACCGCATCCTGCCGATCCTGACCACCATGGGTCGCCGCATTCTGCATGTGGGCGAGATCGGCAACTCTTCCACCCTCAAGGTAATGACCAACTACCTGGCCAACCTCAACCTGCTTGCCGTCATGGAAGCGCTGACGGTGATGAAGGCCTGTGGCATGGATCTGGGCATGACATTCGAGGCGATCTCGATGTCGTCGGGCACCTCCTTTGCGCATGAGACCGAAAGCCAGCTGATCCTGTCGGGTTCGCGTGATGTGAACTTCACCATGGATCTGGTGATGAAGGACATTGGCCTGTTCCAGACCCTGGCCGACCGCCACAACGTCCCGCTGGAACTGTCGCCCCTGATGATCGAGATGATGAAGGACGGCCAGCGCCGCTATGGCGAGCGGGCGCAGTCCGACCGGATGATTGAGCGTCTGGAGGAAGCTACCGGCTTGTCGATCACCGCGCCAGGCTTCCCTCAGGAATTGATCGACGACGAGCCGGAAGAGCCGGGCTATGAGGTGGTCGTGCGCCGCGCTGCTGCGGAATAAGTTTCCCCGAACAGCACGGCTGCATTCAGCCCCCGGTGTGCCGGGGGCTGTTTTCTTTTGCCGATCCGGTCTATGCCCGGCGGGGCAACAACGGGGAGCAGCATATGAGCAACGAAGTTCTGGCGACGATTGAGGCCTCAGCCAGCCGGCGTGTGATGGGCACGGCGATGCTGGGGTTGACGGGCTGCCTGCTGGTCTATGTGGCCTTTGCTGCACCGCCCTCGCCAGCCTGGCTGGTGTTCCTGGTGGCGGTTGGCGCAGGTGCCCTTTGGCTGGCCCTTCGGATGTGGCAGGCGACTGTACACCGGATTGAACTGACGGCTGAGGAACTGCGCTGCTCGGACGGGCAGGTTATCGCGCGGGTGGCGGATATCGAGGCCATCGACCGCGGCTTCTTTGCCTTCAAGCCGTCAAACGGTTTTCTGGTCCGCACCGGCACTCCCGGCAGCCGGACCTGGATGCCGGGGCTGTGGTGGCGGTCCGGCCGCCGGATCGGCATTGGCGGCGTGACGCCGGGATCGCAGGGCAAGGCCATGTCAGAAATTTTGGCCGCGATGCTGGTGCAGCGCGGCCAATAAGGTGCGGTTATGCTGTCTGGTGGACGGGCTTAGTCCGTGCCGCCAGTGTCGTCGTTGTGATCGCCACCGCCGCTGACGCTCCCTTCGAAAACAACCTGAGGCGCAAAGCGCGGGCGGGTGAAGACGAAGTTCTGGATGTCCAGAAGCGGAAGGCCGATATTGAAGACGGGATGGACTTCGTTCGAGGTTTCCACGACGATGACGCGTTCCTGATCCTGCATGGACGGCAGTTTTTCTTGGACGGTGCTGATGGAACCGTCGTTCCATTCGGTGAAGGAAGTGCCGCGGACTTTGGACCAGTCCACATAGTAACGCTGATCGTCTTCGTCCCAGCGCACGACGGAAATACGTGTAGACAGGGAAGAGTCACCGCGCACGAGCTCGATAGCGAGCGAATGCATGCTGTCGATGTAGGTCTCGTTCACGTAGTTGGTTTCGCGCGAGATCAGGTCAGAGACCGTGTAGGCCGCTTTCAGATTGACGTTCTCCTGACGGAAGGCATCAAAGAAAGTGTAGATCGCAGCGAATGTGAACATCAGCAAAGGCGCGTAGATGGCGAACTCCATCGAGACGTTGCCCTTGGTGCTTTCTACGAAGCCGCGCAGCGGCCGCGGGGTCCGGTTGGACAGGCGGGAAAATAGCGTCAGCATGGCGTTACCTCGGTTCCTGGACAAATGCGGAGGATGCAATCAGCTGAATGCGTCCATCCTCATCTTGTGCAATGTGAGAGGCCAGACCCCAGGTCGGGAAGATCGGGTTGAACTTCATGCAGGCCCGGATGAACATCAGCTCATTGGACTGGCCGTTTTCAAAGCGGCGCACGGGCTGGACGTCGTCAATGACGTCGATGCAATCCGGTGTCGGATCGATTTCTGCCATGTCGAATGGGTCCAGGCGAAGCAATTCCAAGCGGAGTGAATCCGAGCAATCGCTGATGAAACCTGAGCGGGCGCAGATTGTATCGCGCAGCTGATCGTGCTGCATGTTGGCGCCCGTGTTCAGGCGGATGTCGCGGACAGTCTGATCCACGGCGCGTTCCAGCTGCGAATGGCGCAGGTTGATGATGCCCAATTCGACCGAAGCCAGCAGGATCATCAGGAAAGCGGGGATGATGATGGCAAACTCCATTGTAGCATTGCCATCCTCACGGTGCCGGAACCGGCGCAGGGCGGTTTGGATGCGGTGTGTCATTGGGTGAGCCTCAGCTGACGGATGGAAGTCGCAATGGATGAGAAGGCATCTGCAATTTCCAGTCCTTCCACATCAAAGAAGTGAGCCGGGGAACTGGCGCAGTCTTGCAGCACCGATACCCCGTCGCTGGGCGCTTCGAACCCGATGGTGTAGACGATGATGCCCTGGTCTTTGGCGGCCTGGCAGATGCTGCGGGTACGCGCGTTCTTCGTCGAGTTGGAGTAGTAGTCGTAGACGCCGTAGTACCAAGCGTTGCGAGCGGAGCTGGTGCCCATCCAGTCGCGGTAAAGATTGTAGTAAAGGTATTTCAGCGACGTAAAGGCGAACAGGTCCGAATAGCTCAGCCGTTGCGGGTTGTCTCCGTAAGGCTCGTCCTTCCAATAGGAGGATACGTCGTGCCAATAGTACTTTCCGTTGGACGGATTGTAGGTAGAGTAGCGTTTGGTTGATGCGTCATACCAAACTTCGGAGTCGCCTTCGCGGTGATCGCTTTCGACGTAGTACTGCGATGTGTTCTGACCGTCGGTCATCAGCACGATAACCTTCACGGTGTCGGTGTCGGTGTAATCGGATGGCCGGGCAGAAAAGTCGCTGGGCACTGATGCATCCGAGCCTGTGGCCAGCGCATTGATGGCGGGCCGTGCAGACGGGTCAAGCAGGGTTGTGCCCCATTTCATGCCAATGTCGATTGAAGTGTTGCCGCCGCCCCAGAAACTGTCGATGTAGTTTTTGAGAACTGTAGCATCCTTTTGGTACGGCAGGATCTCGCGGGTCGGGTCGTCCTCGCAGACCGGTGTGCTCACCAGCCGGGGACTGGAATACCGGGTCCGGTTGTCATAGCTGGTGCTGTCCCAAGGTGTGAAGTGCATGGTGCCTTCCAGTTCCTCGGTCTGCGACAAGGATGCCGACTGAAAATCCGCAGCTGAGAAATTCACGCAACGGGAATACGTCGTGCTGCCCGGGGTGGATATGTTGTACTGGTTGTACAGATCTTCCGGCACAGAAACCTGGGTGGCGTACGGCACGATGGAAATCGACATCTTGCCGTCGGTTGTGTTGGCCTCCATCGTGTCGATGAATTCTTTCGCCGCGATTTTCAGGTTGGTCAGCCGGCTGTTGGACCTCATCGATCCGGAAACGTCCAGAACCATAGAAATTTCCACACCGTCGATGCTCTCTTCGGCGCGGGAGTGAGCGTAGATCGGCAGGTCGCCGAGGCCGGCGAATTGCGCAAGATGAACCGGGAACGTCGCATTCACCGTTGTTTCGACGCTTTTGTAACCCAGCGTCTCTTGCACTTCGGGGTCGCTGTAGTACTCGCCCAGACCTGCCTTGGCGAGGTAGTCTAGAACGACGGCTTCCGGCTCTTGCAATTGGTCCATATCTGCGGCGGCAAGCACTGCACGGTCCAGCGTGTACTGCAGGGTAGTGCGGTCCCGCTCCATGCGCATCAGGTCGACACCGAGGCCGCCTGCCGCAAGCATGATGAGCAGAGTGATAATCATCGGTTTTGCCAGAACGCCATCCTCTTCCCGAAGGAAGCCTTTGGCCTTGTTCAGGCAGCGCAACATGAGCGGATTGCTCAGCGCAGTTGAATTCTTGTGGTGCTTACTCATTTAAATACCCCCTTCCGGCTGGGGAACGGGCCAGCTCGGCTTCTGCAGCGGAATTCCATTAATTAATGCTTGGTAAAGTAGGCGGAAATGGGGCGGAATTTGGCCGAAAACCCTCCCATTGTTGCGGTCTTTGACGCTAATCCTGCGTGATTTCCGAGGGTTGTGGTGCGGGGTTGGACAATCGCTGTTTGGATAACGGCGAATCATACGCCGCATGCCGGGAAATGATTCTTTTTGGCCGCAAATGGTCAAAAAGGTCGCACTCCTTAAGTAACTCTGCATAGAGTGAATCCATCATCGGCAGCGAGTCGATGTTTGAGCACGGAGAAATTTTTGATGAGCAGCCGCACAGAGCCGAGCTTCCGCGAGAGCGTGGACCTGATGTTTAACCGGGCAGTGAAACTGATGGACCTGCCGCCGGGGCTGGAGGAGAAAATCAGGGTTTGCAACGCCACCTACACGGTGCGCTTCGGCGTGCGCCTGCGCGGCGCAATGCACACGTTTACCGGCTACCGTTCGGTGCATTCAGAGCATATGGAGCCTGTGAAGGGCGGCATCCGTTATGCCACGGGGGTGAACCAGGATGAGGTCGAGGCGCTGGCGGCGCTGATGACCTATAAATGCGCGCTGGTGGAGGCGCCGTTTGGAGGTTCCAAGGGCGGCTTGTGCATTGATCCGCGCGAATATGAAGAGCATGAGCTGGAGCTGATCACCCGCCGTTTTGCCTATGAGCTAGCCAAGCGCGATCTGATCCATCCGTCGCAGAACGTGCCCGCGCCTGACATGGGCACAGGCGAGCGTGAAATGGCCTGGATTGCCGACCAGTACGCACGCATGAACACGACCGATATTAACGCCAAGGCCTGTGTGACCGGCAAACCGCTGAATGCCGGCGGCATTTCGGGCCGGGTCGAGGCAACCGGCCGCGGCGTGCAGTACGCATTGCAGGAGTTCTTCCGCCACGAGGAAGACAAAGCAGCTGCAGGCCTTTCGGGCAAGTTGGATGGCAAGCGGGTGATTGTTCAGGGCCTCGGTAATGTGGGCTACCACGCTGCCAAATTCCTGTCAGAGGAGGATGGTTCGCGCATCATTGGCATCATCGAACGCGATGGCGGTCTGTTCAATGCTGAAGGCTTGGATGTCGAGGCGGTGCGCAATTGGATTGTCAAACACGACGGTGTTTCTGGCTATCCTGATGCCCAGTTCCTTGAAAACGGTGCCGCACTTCTGGAAGAAGAGTGCGACATCCTGATCCCGGCGGCCCTGGAAGGGGTGATCAATCTTTCCAATGCCGAGCGTGTCAAGGCGCCGCTGATCATTGAGGCTGCAAACGGCCCGGTGACTGCCGGCGCGGATGAGATCCTGCGCAAGAAGGGCTGCGTGATCATTCCGGACATGTACGCCAACGCTGGCGGTGTGACCGTGTCCTATTTCGAGTGGGTGAAGAACCTCAGCCACATCCGTTTTGGCCGCATGCAGCGGCGTCAGGAAGAGGCGCGCCACCAGTTGGTGATTGACGAGCTGCAGCGTCTGGACGACGTAATGGGCAATACCTGGTCGATGTCGCCGGACTTCAAGGACAAGTACCTGAAGGGTGCAGGCGAGCTGGAGCTGGTGCGCTCCGGCCTGGATGACACCATGCGGGCGGCCTACCAGTCGATGCGCGAAGTCTGGCACAGCCGCGACGACGTGACTGACCTGCGCACCGCCGCCTATCTGGTGTCGATCGACAAGGTCGCGAAAAGCTATCACGCCAAGGGTCTCTGAGGGGCGCAAGGCTTGGCAAGGGAAAGCGGGGCGGAGAGGAAACTCTCTGCCCCGTTTTCTTGTGCCTGACCTCTATTACGGCATTCACCGTCGCAAATAGAACTAGACACAAGTGAATAGTTCGTGTGTTTTGCGGCAAAGCCATGCTGAAGTGCCGCATACTGAGCCTTGGGGCTAGGAGCAGCACGCGAAAGCGGGTAGCAATGCCGCCAAGGTCCGGACCAGATTTTTCCGGGCGGCGGAAGTGATTTGACGGGGAGGGACGACATGCGGTTTTCGGGCTGGCGTGTGCTTCGCGAGGGGCTCACCGGGAACAAGGGGTGGAAGCCCCACTGGCGGGATCCTGAACCCAAATCCGAATATGACGTGGTAATCATCGGCGGCGGCGGCCACGGGCTGGCAACGGCTTATTACCTGGCGCAGGAGCATGGCATCACCAATGTTGCGGTGCTGGAGAAGGGGTATCTGGGCGGCGGCAATGTCGGTCGTAATACTACTATCGTGCGTGCCAACTACTACCTGCCGGGCAACTCCGAATTCTATTCCCACTCCCTGAAGCTGTGGGAAACCATGGAGCAGGATCTGAACTACAACGCGATGATGTCCCAGCGCGGCATCATCAACCTGTTCCACAACGACGGTCAGCGCGATGCAGCCGTGCGCCGGGGCAACTCCATCGTCAATCAGGGCGATGATGCCGAGATCCTCAGCCGGGAGCGGGTGCGCGAGCTGGCACCTTTCCTGAACTTTGAAAACAACCGCTTCCCGATCATGGGCGGGTTGATGCAGCGCCGGGCGGGCACCGCACGCCATGATGCGGTCGCCTGGGGCTATGCCCGCGGCGCCGACATGCGCGGGGTGGATCTGATCCAGAATTGCGAAGTCACCGGCATCGACGTCGAGAACGGCAAGGTGGTGGGTGTGCAGACTGCCCGCGGCCCGATCCGCGCCAAGAAGGTGGCTCTGGCGGCCGCTGGCCGATCCGGCCAGGTGGCCGCAATGGCGGGCCTGACGCTTCCGATCGAAAGCCATGTGCTGCAGGCCTTTGTCTCGGAAGGGCTGAAGCCCATCGTGGATCACGTGATCACCTTTGCCGAGGGGCATCTGTATATCAGCCAGTCGGACAAGGGCGGCATGGTGTTCGGCAGCTATCTGGATTTCTACAGCTCCTATGCGGCGCGGGGGAACCTGCCGATGGTGGAGCACACGATGGAGAGTTTCGTGGCGATGGTTCCCGCGCTCAGCAAGGCGCGGCTGTTGCGCAGCTGGGGCGGCATCATGGACATGACACCGGATGGCTCGCCGATCATTGACCGTTCGCCGATAGACGGCCTCTATCTGAACTGCGGCTGGTGCTATGGCGGCTTCAAGGCAACGCCAGGATCAGGCAGCGTATATGCGCATCTGATTGCCACGGACCGCCCGCACGGGGCTGCCACGAAACTGAAGCTGGATCGCTTCCGCAGCGGCGTTGGCCTGATGGATGAGGAGGGGACCGGTGCGCAGCATAATCTGCACTAAGCGTTTGGGGCACGCCGGGCATGCCTCCGGCGGGAGTATTTCTGTAAAGAAGAAGGAGCCCCGGTCATGAGAATTACCTGTCCGCTCTGCGGCGAAAGAGACCGCCGCGAATTCTATTACAAAGGTGCGGCGCTGGTGCGCCCGGCGGAGGGCGCGGATCTGGACGCCTGGCATGAGTATGTGAACCTGCGGGAAAACCCGGCGGGGCCGCTGGATGAGCTGTGGTATCACGAGATGGGCTGCAATGCCTGGCTGAAAGTGACCCGCAATACCGCGACCCATGAGATTCTGGACGTGCAATTGGCCTCCGAGGCCGGGCTGGGAGGGGAAAAATGAGACTTCCCGGGAAAGGCCTGAACCAGGGTGCCAAGCCCATCACTTTTGCCTTCAACGGGCGCCACATGATGGGGCTGGAGGGCGACACGCTGGCGGCAGCGCTGTTGGCCAACGATGTGCACCTGGTGGCGCGGTCGTTCAAATACCACCGTCCGCGCGGGGTGCTGACCGCGGGCAGCGAGGAGCCGAACGCGCTGGTGACCATCGGCACCGGCGGCCAGCAGGACCCGAACGTGCGCGCCACTCAGCAGGAGCTGTTCGAGGGGCTGGAAGCGCGCAGCCAGAACTGCTGGCCCACGGTCGAGCGCGACGTGATGGCGTTGAACGATCTTGCCGCGCCGTTCTTTGGTGCGGGGTTCTACTACAAGACCTTTATGTGGCCGGCGGCGTTCTGGGAGAAGATTTATGAGCCGATGATCCGCAACGCGGCAGGCCTTGGCGCGCTGTCAGGCGAGGCGGATCAGGACCGCTATGAGAAGGCCTTCGCCTTTTGCGACGTGCTGGTGGTCGGCTCCGGCCCTGCAGGCCTGATGGCGGCGCTGACGGCTGGCCGGGCCGGGGCGGATGTGATCCTGGCAGAGGAAGACAGCCGCATGGGCGGCCGCCTGCTGGCGGAGCGCGAGGAGATCGGCGGCAAGCCTGGCCATGTTTGGGCCGCTGAGGTGCTGGCTGAGCTGGAAACAATGGACAACGTGCGGCTTATGACCCGCACCGCAGTTGCCGGCGCTTATGATCAGGGCACCTATGGCGCGCTGGAGCGGGTTTCGCACCACTTGCCGCGGCAGCATTCTCTGAAGGGCAGCCACCTGCCGCGCGAATGCTTCTGGCGGATTGCGGCCAAGCACGCGGTGCTGGCGGCCGGCGCGATCGAGCGCCCGGTGGCTTTTCGCAACAACGACCGGCCTGGCATCATGATGGCAGGTGCCGTGCGCGCCTATCTGAACCGCTGGGGCGTGGCGCCGGGCGAGCGGGTCACCGTTTTTGCCAACAACGACCAGGCGCACCGCACTGCACGCGATCTGCATGACGCGGGCGTGCATATCGCGGCGGTGATCGACAGCCGCCATGAGGCGCCGGATGGCGGCCCCTATCAGGTGATCAAGGGGGCGCAGGTCTGTGACAGTGCCGGCCGCCAGCGGCTGGAAAGCATCACTGTGCGTTCGGTCAAGGGCGAGGAGAAAATTCAGACCGATTGCCTGGCGATGTCCGGCGGCTGGAATCCTTCCGTGCATCTGACCTGCCACCTGAACGGCCGCCCGGTGTGGAACCGCGAAGCGCTGGCATTTGTGCCAAGTGAGGGCGCGGTGCCAGGCATGGTCACAGCGGGTGCCTGCAATGGCACCTTCTCCACCGCAGGCGCATTGCGCGAAGGCGCGCAGGCCGCGGCCAAGGTGCTGGAGGCGCTGGGCCTGAAACCTGCTGCCGCCGACCTGCCGCAAGCGGAGGACGATCCTTACCGCATCGCCGCGCTGTGGGCGGTGCCGGGCAAGGGCCGCGCCTGGCTCGACTTCCAGAACGACGTCACCGTCAAGGATGTGAAGCAGGCGGCCACCGAAAACTTCCGCTCTGTCGAGCATATGAAGCGCTACACCACCCAGGGCATGGCAACCGATCAGGGCAAGAACTCCAACGTCGCTGCATTGGCGGTGCTGGCAGATGCGACCGGACGGACAATCCCGGAGACCGGCACCACCACCTTCCGCCCGCCGTTTGTGCCGGTGTCTCTGGGCGCGATCGGGGCAGGGGCCACGGATGAGGGCTTTAAGCCGCAGCGCTTCCTGACCTCGCATGGGGAGAGCGAAACCCGCGGGGCGCATCAGCTGGAGGTGGGCCTGTGGTACCGCGCTGCCTATTTCCCGAAGCCGGGCGAGACCAGCTGGCGCCAGTCCTGCGACCGCGAGGTGAATCTGGTGCGCAAGGCTGTGGGCATCTGCGATGTCTCCACCCTTGGCAAGATTGACATCCAGGGGCCGGACGCGGGCAAATTCCTGGACTTCCTTTACACCAACACCTTCAGCACGCTGAAGGTGGGCAAGGTCCGTTATGGGCTGATGCTGCGCGAGGACGGTTTTGTCATGGATGACGGCACCACCGCACGGCTGGGCGAAGACCATTTCGTTATGACCACTACCACCGCCGCTGCAGGTCAGGTGATGGCGCATATGGAGTTCGTGTCGCAGGCGTTTTACCCGGAATGGGATGTGCGCTTCACCTCAGTAACGGAACAATGGGCGCAGTTTGCTGTAGCCGGACCGAAGTCGCAGGAATTACTGAACGGGCTGATCGACGAGGAGGTGAACGGCGAGACCTGGCCCTTCATGGCCTGCGGCGCGGCGACCGTGCTGGGCGTGAAGGGGCGGCTGTTCCGGATTTCCTTCTCGGGTGAGCACGCCTATGAGGTCGCAGTGCCTGCGCGTTATGGTGAGGCCCTGTTCCGCGAGTTGCTGAAGCGGGCGGAGGCGATGGGCGGCGGTGCCTATGGCATGGAGGCGCTCAATGTGCTTCGGATTGAGAAGGGGTTGATCACCCACGCAGAGATCAACGGTACCGTGACCGCCTTTGACCTGGGACTGCAGGGCATGATGTCCAAGAAGAAGGACTTCCTGGGCAAGGCCATGTCCGCCCGCGAAGGCCTGATAGCTGAGGACCGGATGCGCATGGTGGGGCTGAAACCCGTGGGGGCTGCCAAGGAGATCACCGCCGGTGCGCATCTGTTCACGCCGGGCGACCCGGTGGAGCGGATCTATGACCAGGGCTATGTCACCTCGGCCGGCTATTCGCCGACACTGGGGCACCCGATCGGGCTGGCTTTCCTCAAGGAAGGCCCGGACCGCATCGGCGAAACCGTGCGCCTGGTCGACCATATGCGCGGTGTGGATACGTTGTGCGAGGTTGTCTCGCCTGTGTTCTTTGACCCAGAGGGAGGGCGTGCCCGTGGCTGAACTGATAGCAAAAAGCCCCTGTGACAGGCTGCTGCCGGTAACCCTCGGCGGCATGAGCCTGACTGAAGAGCAGCCCGGCAGCATGTGGGTCCTGGCACCGTTCAAAGGGCAGGATAAAGCGTTGAGCAAAGCCTTGGAAGCGGCCCACGGAATGGCCTTCCCGGCGGCGAACCGCGCAACCGGCAAGGCGGGCAGCCGGGCTGTCTGGTTCGGCCGGGACATGGCGCTGCTAATGGGGGTGGAACCCGACACCAAGCTGGCCAAACATGCCGCCCTGACGGATCAGAGCGACGCCTGGGCTGTTGTCCGGCTTGACGGGGCAGGGGCCGAGGATGTGCTGGCACGGCTGGTGCCGGTGGATTTGCGCCCCCAGGTTTTCAAACGCGGCCATACCGCGCGGACGGAGTTGAAGCACATGATGGCCTCGGTCACCCGCATTGGGCCGCAGGCGTTTCAGGTCATGGTATTCCGCTCGATGGCGAAAACGCTTGTGCATGATTTGAAAACAGCCATGGAAGCTGTCACGGCGCGGGGGTAACCTGCGGGGATCACCAACTGATTCCCGGAGCGCATCTATGATCCGCATCGCCCTTGCAGCCGCCTTGCTGGCGGCTCCGGCCTATGCTTCTGAAAGCAAAGAACAAAGCTGCAAATACCAGGGTCAGGTCATGGCCGCAGTGCAGCAGGCGCGGCTGGACCGGGTGAAGCAGGAAGAGGTGGAGCAGGTGATTCTGGACAGCAATCCGGAGTGGCCTGAAGCCTATTCCAATGCCATCCCGCAGCTCGCCAACCACGTCTATGCGATGAAGCGGCGCGACCTGAAGGAAGCGGACCTCGGCGCGCTGTTCGAGCAGCAGTGCCTGCAGAACTGGGATCAGATCCAGGCGATGCAGAAACAGCTGAAGTCGAACTGATATGTCCTTGCCGCCCGGCTTTCTGGATGAATTGCGCACCCGCATCAGCATTTCTGATGTTGTCGGGCGCAAGGTCATGTGGGACCAGCGCAAATCGCAGCCGGGCAAGGGCGACTTCTGGGGGCCGTGCCCGTTCCACCACGAAAAGACCGCCTCGTTTCACGTGGAGGACCGCAAGGGGTTCTATTACTGCTTCGGCTGCCACGCCAAGGGCGACGCGCTGAAGTTTGTCCAGGAGACCGAGAATGTCGGTTTCATGGAGGCGGTGGAAATTCTGGCAGGGGAAGCGGGCATGGAAATGCCCAAGCGCGATCCGCGTGCGCAGGAGAAACAGGACCGCCGGACGCTGCTGGCAGATGTGATGGAGCGGGCGGTGCAGTTCTTCCGCCTGCAGCTGAAAACCAATTCCGCCCAAGACGCCCGCGCCTATCTGCAGCGGCGGGGCCTGACGGCGCAGGCGCTGGACCGCTGGGAGATCGGCTTTGCCCCTGACGGCTGGCAGAACCTGTGGGACGCTTTGCGCGGCAAGAATGTGCCAGAGGATCTGATCATCGGCGCGGGGCTGGCCAAACCGTCGAACAAAGGCGGCAAGCCTTATGACACCTTCCGCAACCGGATCATGTTCCCGATCCGCGATGCGCGCGGCCGGGCGATCGCCTTTGGCGGCAGGGCGATGGACCCGAACGACAACGCCAAATACCTGAACTCGCCTGAGACCGAGCTGTTCGACAAGGGCCGCAGCCTTTACAATCACGGGCCGGCGCGGGCGGCCTCCGGGCGCGGCTCCACGCTGGTTGTCGCCGAAGGCTACATGGATGTGATTGCGCTGTCGGAGGGCGGTTTCCAGTCCTCCGTGGCGCCGCTCGGCACCGCGATCACTGAAAACCAGCTGCAGATGCTGTGGCGGATGTCGGACGAGCCGATCATCGCGCTGGATGGCGATACTGCAGGTCTGCGTGCGGCCATGCGGCTGATCGATCTGGCGCTGCCCCTGCTGGAGGCCGGCAAATCCTTGCGCTTTGCCATCATGCCGGAGGGCAAGGATCCGGACGACATGATCCGCAGCGAAGGGCCTGAGGCGGTGCAGGCGGTGCTGGATCAGGCGATGCCGATGGTCAAGCTGCTGTGGCAGCGCGAGACCGAGGGCAAGGTGTTTGACAGCCCGGAGCGCAAGGCGGCGCTGGACAAGAGTTTGCGCGAGAAGATCAAGCTGATCCGCGACCCCTCGATCCGCAAGCACTATGGCGAAGACGTCAAGGAAATGCGCTGGCAGCTGTTCCGCGGCAACCGTGACAGCGGCGGCTACCAGCAGCGCAGCGGCAAGGGCGGCGGGTTCCGCGATGGCGCCCGGGCATCATGGAAGCCGGGCAAGGGCTTTGGCCCGATCCCGCAGCCGCGGGCAACCACCCGGGCCTCGCTGGTGGCGGGAGCTGATGATGAATCCTTTGCCGCGATGCGCGAGGCGGTGATCCTGGCAACCGCTATCACCACACCGGAAGTGATTCCGGAATTCGAGACCAGCCTGGAGCGGCTGCAATGCGCCGACCCGGATCTGGCGGCGCTGCGGGACATGGTGCTGCGCCACGGCATCAGCGCGCCGGAGCGGCTGCGCGAGGAAATCGACTGGTCTTTGGGCCCTCATGCCCTTGAAAACCTCTTTGCCCTTCGCCACGTTGCAATCATCCCCTGCCTGCGCAAACCCGGTGACACCGAACTGGCCAGCATGACCTTGGCCGAAGAACTCGCAAAACTCGAAACACTGCGCGGGCTGGATGCGGAACTGGCAGAAGCCGAAGAGGATTTGCATGGCCTTGCGGATGAGGCGCTGACCTGGCGGCTGCGGCAGGCGGCGGAGGCCAAGAACAAGGCCGTGCGCAGCGAAAACGAGGACAAAGCAACGTATGACGTGGGCAAGAATGGCGCGCGGCTCAACCGGGATGAGCGTGATGCCTTCGGCGCCCTTTTGGACCGGATCGGCTTCTCCGAGAAGTAACACGCGGGGGTGATTCTGCGTTTTGCTAAGGAAGAGCACAGGAAAATTGGGTAAACGGGGTGACGAATCAGATGATCGCGCTAATGATTCGCTCAGCGAATCGCCCCGCAGCCCCTGAGTAGGAGCATTTAATGGCCGCCAAAGACACCGACGACCGCAAACCTGACGATCAGGACGCCGAAATCTCCCTCGACATGAGCCAGGCTCAGGTCAAGAAGATGATCGCGGAGGCCCGCGAGAAAGGCTACATCACCTACGATCAGCTCAATCAGGTTCTGCCGCCGGATCAGGTCAGCTCGGAACAGATCGAAGACGTGATGTCGATGCTCAGCGAAATGGGCATCAACATCATCGAGGACGAAGAGGCCGAGGAAGAAGAGAACAAGGGCACGACCGACCTTGTGACCACTGAAGGCCCGCGCGAGGTTGCGCTGGCGGGCGCCCAGACCGAAAAGCTGGATCGGACAGATGATCCGGTGCGCATGTACCTGCGCGAGATGGGATCGGTTGAGCTGCTGTCCCGCGAAGGCGAGATTGCAATTGCGAAACGCATCGAGGCAGGCCGCAATACGATGATCCTTGGGCTGTGCGAAAGCCCGCTGACCTTCCAGGCGATCACAATCTGGCACGACGAGCTCTTGTCCGAGGACATTCTTCTGCGCGACGTCATCGATCTGGAGGCCACTTTTGGCAATCAGATGGATGAGGATGGCGAAGAAGAGCCCGTTGTCGACACGTCTGCAGTGGCATCCGCCAAACCGGCCAAGGATGAAGGCCCGGAACTGGATGCGGACGGCAATCCGATCTCCCAGGATGACGACGATGACGACGACGATGATCAGGCCAACATGTCGCTGGCTGCTATGGAGGCTGCGCTCAAGGACCGGGTGCTGGTCACGCTGGAGCGGATCTCTACCGATTTCGCCGAACTGAGCGAAATGCAGGACAGCCGGATTTCGGCAACCCTGAACGAGGACGGCTCCTTCAGCAGCGAAGACGAGGCACGCTATCAGTCGCTGCGCTCTGAAATCGTTGAGCTGGTGAACGGCCTTCACCTGCACAACAACCGTATCGAGGCGCTGATCGACCAGTTGTATGGCATCAACCGCCGCGTCATGCAGATCGACAGCTCGATGGTGAAGCTGGCCGACCAGGCCCGCATCAACCGCCGCGAGTTCGTGGACGCCTACCGCGGCCGCGAGCTGGACCCGAACTGGCTGGCCGACATGGGCGAAAAGCCGGGCCGCGGCTGGCAGATGTTCATCGAACGCTCCACTGACAAGGTTGAGGAACTGCGCGCTGATATGGCCCAGGTGGGCCAGTATGTCGGCCTGGATATCTCCGAATTCCGCCGCATCGTGCAGCAGGTCCAGAAGGGCGAGAAAGAAGCCCGCCAGGCCAAGAAGGAAATGGTCGAGGCCAACCTGCGGCTGGTGATCTCGATCGCCAAGAAATACACTAACCGCGGCTTGCAGTTCCTGGACCTGATCCAGGAAGGCAACATCGGCCTGATGAAGGCGGTGGACAAGTTCGAATACCGCCGCGGCTACAAGTTCTCGACCTATGCGACCTGGTGGATCCGACAAGCGATCACCCGCTCCATCGCGGATCAGGCCCGCACCATCCGGATCCCGGTCCACATGATCGAGACCATCAACAAGCTGGTCCGCACCGGCCGCCAGATGCTGCACGAGATCGGCCGCGAGCCGACCCCGGAAGAGCTGGCCGACAAGCTGCAGATGCCGCTGGAGAAGGTCCGCAAGGTGATGAAGATCGCCAAGGAGCCGATCTCTCTCGAAACCCCGATCGGGGACGAGGAAGACAGCCAGCTGGGCGATTTCATCGAGGATAAGAATGCCGTGCTGCCCTTGGACAGCGCCATTCAGGAAAACCTCAAGGAAACCACCACCCGGGTTCTGGCTTCGCTTACCCCGCGTGAGGAGCGGGTTCTGCGGATGCGGTTCGGCATCGGTATGAACACCGACCATACCCTGGAGGAAGTCGGTCAGCAGTTCAGCGTGACCCGCGAACGGATCCGCCAGATCGAGGCAAAGGCGCTCAGGAAACTGAAGCACCCCAGCCGTTCGCGCAAACTGCGCAGTTTCCTGGACCAGTAAGTCAGAAGGCGCCCCACGGGGCGCCTTTGCATTTCATGGAGATGTATTTTGAGGATTTTCCTGTCCGTCCTCTTTCTATTGGCCAATATTGCGGCAGTTTTGGCATGTCCTGAGGGCGCCGAGACGCTGGTTTCCTGTACATTCAAGGACGGAGTAAAAACGCTGACGACCTGTTTGCAGGAGGAAAAGGCGACTTATGTTTTTGGGACACCTGGGCGGCAGCCGGAACTCGAAATGAAACGAGATGTGCGGGACGTGGACATGACACCTTGGCCGGGCATCGGCGGGTCAATCTGGGAAGAAGCCATTTTCGTCAACGGCGATGTCCGCTACATCGTTTACTACAGTATTTCGAAGGATCCAGGAGCGCAGAACCCTATGGAAGGGGGCGTCGTCGTCGAACAGTATGGTGTGGAACTGGCGCACCTGCGGTGTGATGCGGGCAGTGTGCTCAGCGGCTACCCTATGCCGCTGTTTGACGCAAAAGTTGCGGCGGGTCAGGCATACTCTATGGAAACGGGGGAGTGGGAGTAAGTGACAGGCAAGGCGGCAAGCCTGGTTCAGGTGCCCCGGAACCTCATCGTTTTCGACGGCGAATGCGTGCTGTGTTCCGGCTTCTTCCGTTTCATGCTGCGCCATGACCGGGCCGGGCGGTTTTCTTTTGCCACCGCGCAATCGCCGCTGGGGCAGCGGCTGTACAATGAACTGGGCCTGCCTGCGGATGACTTCGAGACCAACCTTGTGATCTTTGACGGCCGCCCCCATCAGCGCCTTGATGCCTTTGCCGCGGCGATGCGGGCGCTGCCGTGGCCATGGCCGGCCTTGTCAGTATGCCGGTTTCTGCCGCAGCGCTTGAAGGATGCGCTCTATTTCAGTATCGCCCGCAACCGCTACCGCCTGTTCGGGCGGCGTGACACTTGCATGATCCCCAGTCCCGAAGTCCGCGATCGCTTTGCTTTGGGGGGCTATGGCGGATGAGGGACGCCTTTGGCGAAATCATCGCTGCGAAATCTCTGCAGGTGCCGCCGGCGCTGATGCGGTTTCATGCCGAGCCGCCTGAACGCAGTTTTGGCGTTGTTCGTGTCGAGGGCGGAAACCGCTGGGCGCAGCTGCTGGCCCGGCTGGCAGGCTTCCCGCCGCCGATGCCGCAGACCCGGTTCCGGCTGGACGTCACTCCACAGGGAAATGGTCACATCTGGCGGCGTGTTTTCGGCAAGCATCAGACCCGGTCGGTCCTCCGCTATGACGCGCGCAGGGGCCGCGCGCTGGAGCGCATTGGACCGGTCGAATTGGAGCTTTCAGTCCGGATGCAGCAGGGCGCGCTGAAGGTTTCGGTAGAAAAAGCCCGCCTGTTCGGGTTTCCGCTGCCCAAGGTTCTGTGTCCGGAAAGCGCGTCCATGGAGTATGAAACACAGCAGGGGCATTTGGGGTTCGACATCGCCGCCAGCCTGCCAAGGGTCGGCTTGCTGGTGCGCTACACCGGCCACATTGCGCTGCCGGAATTGAACCTTCGGCGTTAACCATTTGCTAACCGTGGCGTTGCCCGTTTGCGGCCAGGGTCATAAACTCGCGGCATTCGCATTTACCTTCCGGGGGGAAGAAGATGTCTGCACATGCCGATTTGAACGGAGCGCTGGATGCGCTGCAGAGAAAGCTCCAGTCGCTGAATGACTTGGTGCGCGCCAACCAGTTCATGGTGGAGGCGATGGCCAGCCAGGGCGACGCTCTGAAACAGATGAGCAGCGAACACACCCGGAACATGCTGCGCCATCAGGCCCGGACTCGGTTTCATCCCGAAACCGGAACTGCACCTGATGCAGCGGTTCTGGCCATTCTCGAAGAAGTGCTGGCTCCTCAACAGGAGAGCGCAGAGATCATTCCTTTTCCTGTCCGGGCTTGACGCCTGCAGGCACACATCTGCGAGAGGTTGCGGTCAGGACGGTGATCGCCCCTTGGAGGCACTGCGGCTAGTCCTTATGTTGAGGCGAACAAAGGGACATTTCCGGATGAAGAACCTCATCACTGCTGCTTTGCTGGCCTGTGCCTCAGGCGCCCCCGCTGCTGCCGATACATTTGTTGCCAACCGCGGAGTGCGTGTTCTGCCTGTCAACGACTACGTTTACGAGGTGGTGCCGGGACGCTCTGGCGGAACTTGGGACTATTGGTGTGCTGGCGCTCAATATGCCCGCCGGGTGCTCGGCGCGAACTGGACTGACCGGTATTATGTCGTTCGCGGGCGCGATGTCAGCGTCACCACAGGGCGCCGGTCCTCGGTTCAATTTTCCCTTCACCCGGAACAGGCTGGCGTGCAGCCCAAGACGGGCTGGCTGTCGCTGGGGTTCCGTCCGGGTGAAAGCCTGTCAGTGCAGCAGGGCTATGGGTATTGCGTGCAGGCACCTGCGCTGTAGTTGCTCCCCGAAAGCTGAGCGGGTTCACAGGCGGCCACAGATTTTTGCGGCCGCAGCGAGGAGCGCGCAGGATGAGCTGGCAACAACCGTTTGGCAGGCTGCCCGCGGCAGGCGGCAGAGCGATGCCAGCTGAACCGCTTAAGAATTTGCGATTATTCGGAGTTTCCAAAGCCTGTGCCGTGGCACCTTGCTGTGTCTTGGCTTGAAGCCTGAGAGCGGATCTGCCCGCACAGCAGTGTGTATGGTCTGTGTTTCAGAATTCCTTACCCTGAAAGCTGGGCCAGTGCATTGTGACTTGTTGAATGAAAGGGTGCCGCTATGAAACCTGTTTCCGCTGTTGTTATCACCGCCACGGTCCTGACATTGGGGCTTTCCGGCAGCTCTGAAGCCAACGCCAGCCGCCACAGCATACGCGTCAATGAAATGCAGGACGGCATTTTTGAAGTGATACCAAGAACTGGAAACGGTTACTTGTTCTGGTGCGGTGCCGCTGACTATGCCCACCGTGTTATCGGGGCTCCCTGGAGTGCCGCCTTGCAAATATCGCGTGGTCTGGGGCCCAGTGAAAACACGGGGCGCAGGTCCGCAGTTCAGTTCACACTGGATCCAAATTTGGCCCAAACGCCTCCATCTGGCGGATACAGGTCTGTTAACAGCTTGCAAGCTGGTGATAGAATGAGTGTCCAGAGAGCTTTCGATTATTGTTTTGTGCCGTTCGGGCGGCCGTGAAGGTATTGTAATCCACGGTCATTCCGGATGGCGGAGTAGGAGGTTGAGATGACCTGCAAGAGACTTTGGCTGTCAGGAATTCTGGCATTGGTTTTGTCCGTACCGGTGCCTGCATCCGCATGGAGGGCGATCAACCGAAATGAAGTGCTGCCGGTCTCCGAAGGCGTTTGGGAAGTAGTAGCCCGGAGCCGCTCCGGCGCGCAGGATTACTGGTGCAGCATCGCCGATTTTGCCATCCGCCAGTTGCGGGCACCGGTGAACCAGCGGATTTATGTCTGGCGCGGAGAGGGGCCGTCGGTGAACCGGCCTGGCCGCAAAGCAGTCCAATTTGCCTTCGGCTTGCCGCCGGGTGTGCCTGACCGCTCCGGCAGCCTGTCGCTGAATGTGCGCGAAGCAGGGGACAGCCTGCGGGTAACCTCGGCGCAGAACTATTGCTATGACAGGCTGCCCGGGCGTGATCGCTGGCTGCCATAACAACAGCGGGCTCTGTTGCAGGGTTGCCTGAGCGGCCTGCACCGTCCAGAAAGGGCTTATGCAGCATGATTTCAGCATTCCGACGCGAGGGCAGGGGCTCTATGAATTTACCCGCGAAGTGAAGGCCTGGGTGTCTGTCACCGGTTTTCAGGACGGGCTGCTGACGATGTTTGTCCGCCATACGTCCTGCTCCCTGCTGATTCAGGAAAATGCCGACCCGGAGGTGCAGGGAGATTTGAGTGCGTTTTTTGCCCGTCTCGTGCCACCGTCGTCCGACCCGTCCATGAGCTATCTGCGCCACACCTATGAAGGGCCTGATGACATGCCGGCCCATATCAAGGCCGCGATGATGCCTGTCAGCCTGTCGATTCCAGTCCGAAGCGGCACTCCAGCGCTTGGCACCTGGCAAGGTATCTACCTTTTTGAACACCGCGATGCGCCGCACCAGCGGCAGGTTGCAGCGCATCTATCCTGAACCTCTTTATGTAGCGGCGGCAAATGCCCCCTACCCAAATTCTGGAGGGTCGCCTATAGTTGTGGATAACCGGGACAACGCCGGCACTATAAACAGGCTGACAGGATTGAGGGAGCAGGCGGATGCGCTGCCCATTTTGCGGAAATATCGACACTCAGGTCAAGGATTCACGCCCCGCCGAAGATCACGTTTCGATCCGGCGGCGCCGGTTCTGCCCGGCGTGCGGCGGCCGTTTCACCACATATGAGCGGGTGCAGCTGCGTGATCTGGTGGTGATCAAGACCAACGGCAAGCGCGAGGATTTCGACCGCGACAAGCTGGAGCGTTCAATCCGTATTTCGATGCAGAAGCGCCCGATAGAGCCGGAGCGCATCGACCAGATGATCTCTGGCATCGTGCGGCGGCTGGAAAGCATGGGAGAGACCGATATTCCTTCCAAGAAAATCGGTGAGATCGTGATGGAGGCGCTGGCCCGCATCGACACCGTCGCCTACGTGCGCTTTGCCAGCGTTTACAAGAACTTTCAGGCTGCAGACGACTTCGAGGATTTCGTCCACGAGCTGCGCCCGCCGGTGGCGCCGGAAGAATAATGGATACAGATCACCGCTACATGGCGCTGGCGCTGTCTCTGGGGCGGCGCGGGCAGGGCAACTGCTGGCCGAACCCGGCTGTGGGCTGTGTCATCGTGCAAGGAAGCCGTGTTGTGGGGCGCGGCTGGACCAAGCCGGGCGGGCGGCCGCATGCGGAAACCGAAGCTCTGGCACAGGCGGGGCAAGCTGCGCGTGGTGCCACCGCATATGTGACCTTGGAACCTTGTGCCCATCATGGCGAAACACCGCCCTGCGCGCAGGCGCTGATTGATGCCGGTGTGACCAGGGTTGTTGCTGCAATCGAGGATAGCGACCCCCGGGTTTCGGGTCATGGGTTCAAGATGCTGCGCGATGCGGGCATCGAAGTGACAACCGGTATCTGGGGTGCCCAGGCGGCGCGGGATCATGCCGGGTTTTTCTTAAAGACTGAGCAGGGCCGTCCGCTGGTGACGCTGAAGCTGGCCAGCAGTTTTGACGGGCGTATTGCAACCGGATCGGGCCAAAGCAAATGGATCACCGGGCCGGAAGCGCGCCGTGCCGTGCATGCGATGCGCGCCCGCCATGACGCGGTTATGGTGGGCGGTGGAACCGCACGGGCGGATGACCCCTCGCTGACTGTGCGCGATCTGGGGGCCGGGCATCAGCCGGTGCGGGTTGTGATCTCGCGCCACCTGGACCTGCCGCTGATGGGCCAGCTGGCCCGCACCGCCAAGGACGTCCCTGTTTGGCTGTGCCACGGCCATGGAGCTGATCAAGAGCGCCTCCGCGCCTGGGAGGGGTTGGGTGCCAGGCTGATTCCCTGTGCGTCGCATGGGGTGCAGCTTGATGCCGGGGATGTTTTGCAGCAGCTTGGGGCGGCTGGGCTCACCCGGGTGTTCTGCGAGGGCGGCAGTGCATTGGCGGCGTCGCTGCTGGCATTTGATTTAGTGGATGAGCTGATCGGCTTCACCGCAGGCCTGGGCATCGGTGCCGAGGGGCTGCCGTCGATCGGCGCGCTGGGGATCGGAAGGCTGGAGGAAGCGCCGCGGTTTGAGCTGGTTGAGGCGCGCCCTGTCGGCAAAGATATCCTGCATCGCTGGACACGGGCTCTGCGGTAATCCTTCTAATTTGCTCCGCGCTGGCTGGGCGCAGGCTGTGCATCCTGCGGGCGCGGGAGCGCCGCTGCTTCGGTCAGCGCCACAGATGGGAGTAAGTTGCGAATAGTCCTTGCAGCTTTGATAGCAGCCGGTTGCTGAGGCCCGGATGCGGCAGATGACCCTGGCGTAAGCGCATCACCGCCACTTCCGGCGGGCAGGGCTGGCCGGTCACCGGGTCGAAATAGCGCGGATAGTCGATCAAAGCTGCGTGGGCGAGCCCCAGCAGCGGCACCTGCGCCCGCCGCCAGGGCGGAACCGGCGCCAGGTCGGTTGTCAGCCCCCAACCGGCATAGAAGGGGGTGCCAAGCGCAGTGACCTTAACCCCTCGCAGCAGCGCCTCGAAGCCCAGAAGCGAGGTTATTGTCCAGACCTCCTCAACGGCGGCCAGCAGCGCCATCGGGTCTGCCTGACAGGCGACAAGGTCCGCCAATTCCTCTGCTTTAATCTGCCCCTGCCGCAATCCCGCCTCCACATCCGGGTGCGGCTTGTAGATGATAACTGCATCCGGATTGGCTGCCCGCACAGCGCGTAGCAGATCCTGGTTGGTCCGGATCTCTCCGGCACCGCAGAGGATCGAGGCGTCGTCCTCAACCTGGCCTGGCACCAGGATGCGGCGGCCTTCGGGCAGGGCGGTGGCCGCGCCGCCTAGGTTGTACTTTGAAACACCGTCCCTGATCAGGGATTGCACAAGACGCTCCGCTCGCCGTTCCTCAGCCTGGGTCATCTCAACTCGCCGGGAAATCAGCGCATCAAGGTCCGATGGCTGGCGCGGATCGTAGTAGATCCCTTTCCGATCGGTCACCAGCGACAGTGGCGGCACCAGTTCCGCCCCCAGCCCGCGGGAGCGCAGAAACCCGTCCTCTACCCGCGCCGCGTCTGCGTGGGTCTCTGCGGCCTTGCTAGCCCAGACCATCCGCCTGCGTCCGCTGGCCTGTGCCTTGCCCTGATCTTCAGTGAACAGAACCCGCCTTTCCGCACCAAAGAATTTTTGCAGTGGCTTGCGCTTCCAAAGCCGCATGCCCGAGGCTGCCCAGCCGCGGCAGTCTTCACGCCAGGCCCGTGCCCTGGCCTCAAGGTTGTCCAGAACCGTTTCAAGCTCGCACAATTCGTCCCGGAACGGATCGTGCCATTTGGGATAAAGGATCATCGCCGCAGCAAACAGCTGCGCGCGGGTCAGCTGCCGCTGGCGCCGGGGCGGAGCATCTTCGTCGATGCTCAGCCCCCAGCCGGCATAAAAAGGCTGCCCGAAAACCCGTGGCTTGTGGCCCGCCAGGATCGCCTCGAAACCCAGTTGCGAGGAGACTGTGTAAACCCCGACCGCCCCCTCCAGCAGCGCCCATGGGGAGACGCTGCCTGTGAACAGTTCCACACGCCCATGCGCATCATCGGTGCCATAGTATCCCGCACGGTATCCGCGCAGCGTCTCGGGATGGGCCTTGATCAGCACCCGCGCGCCGGGATGTTCCTCCTGTGCAAACGCCAGCATTTCCAGAAACCGTGCCCGATTCGCGCGGGAGGCTCTAACGGAGGCATCGTCGCGCGCTTGATCTGCAACCAGCACATAGCCTGGCGCGGGAACTGTTTCGCCGGGATGAAACGCGCTGTACTTGCTGAGATGTGCTGACTTGAGGCGGGCAATGGCGTCGCGCGCCCGTTGCATCAGATGCGCGTCATCCAGAGGGTGGGCCGCCAGCATCTGTTCCAGGTCCGACGGCTCAGCCGCATCGAAATGCAGGCCTGAGCGGTCCAGCATCAGGCCCGCAGGCGGCTCTCCGGCGCGGCCTGGGTGAAGCGACCGCAGAAACGCGTCCTCTACCCGCAGCAGTCCGCAGCCGCGTTTTGCGGCGACGGCCTGCCCGCGATGCGCGGTGGGCGAGGCGCCCCAGATGCCGACGTGGTCCTCCGCCTGAGGCAGGCCCAAGCGGATGGAATAGCCGGACAGCTCAAGGATACGCCGCACCCGGGGTTGAGTCAGAAAGCCGCCGTTGTAGACAAAAAGCCGGGACGCTGCGCTCCCGGCTTCCTGGCGGCCTGCAGTCAGGCGCATCTTCCCTTAGCCGCTAACCGCTGAGGAGGTGCTGGCCAGCGATCCCACCGGGGCCAGCAGCAGGGAGATCGTCTTGGTCCACTGAGCGTAGGGCGCTTCTGTGACATATAGCGTGTCGTCGTCGCGGATCACAAAGTCGCGGGCCATGAACAGCCCGTTCGGCTGGGTCAGGTTCAGCACATAGACCATCCGCTGTGCACCGATGAGATCATCGCGGCCCAGCACCTGGTTGGCAATCTCGGCCGGTTCGTTGCGCAGTACAAAGACGCCGGTTGGGTCTGCTGCGGTGGAGATCAGGCCGCCGACCTGGGCAATGGCTTCAAGCGCCGACAGATCTTGGCTTTCAAACGGTACCCGTGCCTGTGCGGATGTCGCGCCAAGTGCGGTGAATGAGCGTGTGTCTTCCTCGACCAGGATCCGGTCGCCGCCGCGCAGGGCCACGTCCAGCTCCGGGTGGTCAAACAGGTCCTGGAACCAGATCTTGCCCTTTTGCTGGCCCCGGATAACGGTGACTTGCGCAATTTCAGGTTGTATCGTCACGCCGCCGGCCTGGGCCAGCATCGCCGACAATGTGCGGGTCGGGCGCTCGATCGGATAGACACCTTGTGCGCCCACAGAACCTGTCAGGCTGACCGTGGCACCGTCTCCTGCCAGCCGGCGCACCTGCACTTGCGGGTCGGGGGTCTGGTCCTCAAGCTTTCGGGTGATGGTTTCGCGCAACTGATCAGGGGTATTGCCAGAGGCGCGCAGGCGGCCTGCATAGGGCACGAAGATGTAGCCGGCGCTGTCGACCTGCACCTCCTCCAGAACAGTGGAATTGGTGGCTTCCGCTGCCAGCAGCCCGTCGTCGACGTTCTCCCAGACTGTCAGCCCGAGGACGTCGCCAGGGCGGATTGTGTCTGAAGTAAGTGTACCCGCCGAGGTGAACCCCGAGGAAAAGCCGAGTGCCGGGACCACAGCTGTGGCGCGGGCGACCCGGTCATTGACCGAAACGATAAAGGCATCGCCTTCGCGCTGTACCGAACCGGCGAAAATCTGGCGCTTGTTAGGGCCGACTTTCGGCAGCCCGCAGGACGCCGCAAGGACCAATGCCGCCAGCATTGCCACGGGGCGCGCCCAGCGAAGGGGAACGGATTTCACTGCTCGGTCTCCTCGACCAATTATTGTTTGCCTCAAGTTTTAGGGGCAACCTAACCGGATGGCAGGGAAAAATCCAGTCTTAGGGCAGGTCTGCTTCAGGTCACCAGCCGCAACTGTTGCCGTGGTGCCGCTGTGCCCAGCCGCAGTGCGTCATACGGGTCTTCACTTGCCAGCATCATGTCGGCAACCTGGCGCAGCAGCTGGCGCCGGCCTTCGCGGGAATAGTACCCGCCCGGCACCTGCGAGGTTTCCAGCAGGAAGCGCCGGTAATCCTTGTAGGCGCGGCTGTCAGGGCGCGCAGGGGCTGCAAAGAACTGGGCCAGCGGCTGTTCCGACACAAACTCCGGCTTGCCATAGACCGCACGGCCGAACACCCGCAGTGGGATGCCGCGCCACAGCACTTGCTGGCCGGCGGTCGAGTTGACCGTCACCGCGCTGCGCGCCTCATTCAGCAGCTGTGCCAGCTTGCCGCCGCGCACATAATGCACCCGGCCTTCGACGCCATGCTCCCGCGCCAGCCGCCGCAGGGTGCGGCGCACCTGGGCGCGGCCATCCTCCAGCGGATGCGCCTTGATGACCAAATGGTGATGACGCGGCGCGCCTTCCGCAAAACCTGTAATCACTTCCGCCAGGAAATCGCCCATGCTGGTGAACGGGGAATGCATCTGGAAGGAGCTGTCATGCTCAAGCTGGAGCAGCGCCAGATGATAGGGAAACCCGCCATTGCGGATACGCCGCTCTGCCAGCCGCCGCTCCAGTGCTTGTACGGGCATCAGCAGCAGGCGCTTGAGGTAGAGCTGAAATTCCTTGGTCACTGGCAGCGCCCGGTGCGGCCGGAAATTGCGGTACTTGCGGTTCCGGAACATCACGAACCAATGGTACAGCGCGCCATAGAACACGTGCTGGCGCATGTCGCCCCAGTGGGCAGGTGGCAGCGGTGCCTCCATATCAGACATCGCCAGCGCTTCCTGCATCCCGGATACGGTCATTTCCATAAGCCGCGAATGGCCATTGGCTCCGCCGCGTTCATAGGTGACCCAATAGGGGCGCAGATAACCTTCTTCAAAGACATGCACGGTGATGCCACGCTGCCGCGCCGCCTCAACGGCGGCTGCGTGTATGGGGCGGGTATCCCCGTAAAGGACAATGTCCGTCACCTCGCGGCTTTCCAGCAGTCCCGCCAGATAATCAGGCCAATCCTGCGGGTTGTCGTTATAGGGAAGGTAGCTGGCCTTGGGGCGCCAGAATGCCTCATCGCCGGCATTGAACCCCACCCGCGCCACCTCGCATCCTGCGGCCATCAGCATCCGACCAAGCGCGGCAAAGAAAGGTCCATGAGGGCCTTGCAGGAACAGGAAGCTGCGGTGTTTCAAAGCGGCGTACGGCATCACGAAGAGTATTTTAATGGAGCGGTTTCAGGATTTGATTAACATTTGACTGGGGCGAAACTATGGCTGGGCAGGTTGCAAACACAAGCCAGGGCTTGTGAAGACCGCGCGGCTTGGCTACCTCTGCGGCAGGAATGACATATGACCTGCGGGGAGCGCACCCATGTTTACTGGCATCATCACCGATGTGGGCACCATTGCCGAACTGGAACAGCAGGGTGACCTGCGCGCCCGCATCCGCACCGCCTACGACACCGCCAGCATCGACCTCGGCGCCTCGATTGCCTCGGACGGCGTTTGCCTTACGGTGATCGCCCTCGGCGATGACTGGTATGACGTGCAGATCTCGGCAGAGACCGTGTCCAAGACCAACCTGGACAGCTGGGCCGTGGGCAAGCGGGTGAACCTCGAACGCGCCCTCAAAGTGGGGGATGAGCTGGGCGGCCATATCGTCTCCGGCCATGTGGACGGCGTCGCCGAAGTGGTGGAGATGAAAGACGAGGGCGACAGCACCCGTGTTACCCTGCGCGCGCCTCAGGCTCTGGCCCGCTTCATCGCGCCCAAGGGATCGGTCGCGCTGAATGGCACCTCGCTGACGGTGAATGATGTGGACGGCTGCGATTTCGGCATCAACTTCATCCCGCACACCAAGGAAGTCACCACCTGGGGCGATGTGAAGCTGGGCGACCGCATCAACCTGGAAATCGACACCCTGGCCCGCTACGTCGCCCGGCTGCAGGAAGCGGGCTGAACGGGCCCGTCCCTTCATCTTTCGAAAATACTCCGGGGTGAGGCCGGAGGCCGAGGGGCAGCGCCCCTCAGCAACCCGTGCGTACCTGCACAGGACGCGTCCGGACGTCCGGTTGCCGTTTGCAGGACTGGCAATTGCCGCCGGCCTGGGCTATCTGGCTGGGAAAGAACCCGCAGTGCCAGGCGTGCTGCCCATGCGCATTGAAAGGCTGCCACATGAGCTTTGAAACACCGGGGCCGGTTGAGGCGCAACTGCGCGATGCCATCAGCCCGATTGAAGAAATCATCGAAGAGGCCCGCCAGGGCCGCATGTTCATTCTTGTCGACCACGAGGACCGCGAGAACGAGGGTGACCTGGTGATCCCGGCGCAGCATGCCGATGCGGCGGCGATCAACTTCATGGCAACCCACGGCCGCGGCCTGATCTGCCTGACCATGCCGGCCGAGCGGATCGAGGAGCTGGGCCTGCCGATGATGGCGCTGCACAACTCCTCGCGCCACGAGACCGCCTTTACCGTTTCCATCGAGGCGCGTGAGGGCGTCTCCACCGGCATTTCCGCAGCCGACCGTGCACTGACCGTGGCCACCGCCATCGATCCGGAGAAAACCGCTGCCGACATCGCAACCCCGGGCCATGTCTTCCCGCTGCGCGCCCGCCGGGGCGGGGTGCTGGTCCGAGCGGGCCACACCGAGGCCGGCTGCGACGTCGCCCGTCTGGCGGGCCATTACCCGTCTTCGGTGATCTGCGAGATCATGAAGGAAGACGGCACCATGGCGCGTCTGCCCGACTTGGTCGAATATTCGCAAAAACACGGGCTGAAGATCGGCACCATTTCCGATCTGATCACTTACCGCGCCCGCAACGACAATCTGGTGGTGGAGACCTCCCGCGAGACCGTGACCTCCGAAATCGGCGGCGAGTGGGAAATGCGGCTGTTCACCGATCAGACCCATGGCATCGAGCATGTGGTGATGATCAAGGGCGATATCACCACGCCGGAGCCGGTGCTGGTGCGCACCCATGCGCTGCATGAGGCAACCGACATCCTGGGCCTCGGCCCCAAGTCCGCCCGCCAGCTGCCCCGCGCGATGGAGATCATTGCCGAAGAAGGCCGCGGTGTTGTGACCCTGTTCCGCCAGCCGCGCAATGCGCTTTACGCCAACGAGGACGAAGGCCCGCGCACCGTGACCATCAAGCAGACCGGCATCGGCGCCCAGATCCTGTCGAGCCTGGGACTGCATGAACTGGTCCTGCTGACCGACTCGCCCTCGACCAAATACGTCGGGCTGGACGCCTATGGCTTGGCCATCACCGGCAGCCGCCCCATTCTGAAGGACGCTTGATATGGCTGGACATGAAACCCACTACACCCTGGCGCGCGCGGAGTTCGACAAGCCGGTAAAGCTGCTGATTGTTGTCGCGCCTTACTACAAGGACATCGCTGACAACCTGGTCGCGGGCGCCGCTGCGGAGATCGAAGCCGCAGGCGGCACGTTTGAGATCGCCGAAGTGCCCGGCGCGCTGGAAGTGCCGACCGCCATCGCTATCGCTGACCGCACCTCCAACTTTGACGGCTACGTGGCGCTGGGCTGCGTGATCCGCGGCGAGACCACCCACTATGACACCGTCTGCAACGACAGCTCCCGCGCGATCCAGCTGATGGGGCTGCAGGGCCTGTGCATCGGCAACGGCATCCTGACCGTGGAAAACCGCAAGCAGGCCGAGGTGCGCGCCGATACCGCCGACCAGAACAAAGGCGGCGGCGCGGCGGCTGCGGCCTTGCATCTGATCGCACTCACGCGTAAGTGGGGCGCCCAGACCAAAGGCATCGGCTTCAAGGCGCCCGCAGGGGCGTATCAGGTTGCCGGTTCAGACAACGGATCCACCAGCGCATGAGCACCCAGGACAGCCGCCCCAAGGGCAACGGCAAGAATCAGATGAGATCGGCAGCGCGGCTTTACGCTGTGCAGGCGCTGTTCCAGATGGAACACAGCGGCCTCACCTTCGACAAGGTGATCGTCGAATTTGAGGACCACCGTTTTGGCGCTGTCTATGAGGGCGACGAGATGGCGGAAGGCGATACTGCCGTGTTCCGCAAGCTGGTGCGCGAAGCGGTGAACCATCAGGCGCGGATCGACCAGATGACCGACCGCGCGCTGGTGGCGAAATGGCCGATTGCCCGCATTGACCCGACCCTGCGGGCGCTGTTCCGCGCGGCCGGTGCCGAGCTGACCCAGTCCGACACCCCGCCCAAGGTGGTGATCAACGAGTTTGTCGACATCGCGCGCGCCTTCTTCCCCGAAGGCAAGGAGCCGAAGTTTGTCAACGCCGTGCTGGATCACATGGCGCGCGAGGCCCGGCCGGAAGCATTCTGAACCGGCGTTTGCTGCAGACGTAAATTCAAAAACGCGCGCCTTTGGGCGCGCTTTTTTATTTTACTGGCAGGGAGAACGGAAAGGTGCGGCATATTCCGCTCATCCCATCTGGAAGTGCTGGACGGCGCTGCAAAGACTGCTAACCTCGTGTTGCTTTTCTGGAGGACTCAGATGCCTGAACTGGTGAAAATGTACATCCGCAACGTGCTGATCGGCTTTGGGATCGCTGCGGCTTTTGTGGCAATGCTGCTGTGGTTCAATGTGATGAACCTTTGGGCTCTGGTCTCTACCTCTGACGTGGGGCTGCTGGCGGTGTTCCTGTTGTGGTTCATGAACGGCATCGTGTTTGCTGGCGTGCAGTTTGCCTGGGCAGTGATGGCAATGGCCGAAAAACACGATGGCCCCCGCGGCGGCACTCCGGTGGCGCATGAATTTCGGACGGTGCGCGTCCCGGCTGAGGAAACCTCGCGGCAGCAGCGCCAACTGCGCCGCCGCTGAACTGCGATACAACTGACCTTCTGCCGCGCTTTCCCCGGAGGGCGCGAATTTCGTTTGTACTAACGGGCGAAGAAGCGGCGGGACCACCAGTCAACCGTGCGGCTTTGATTCCCGAGGACCTGTATATACAGGTGGGCGCCAGGTAAACGGACCAGGATCCGGACAGAGCCAGCTCCCTCGGAATTGCTTAAGGCCACCGGAATGCTGCCTGTCACGAGAAGGGCAGAACCCGCCAAGCCCGTAAGTAAGCTGCCAGAGGCGCCGATACAAGGGGGCAAGGGCGTTGCGTGTGCGTTTCACAACGAAAGCGCTGCATTGCATTTTGTTCCCTGATTGTTCACATTCATCTGCATGATGGAAGATCTGCAACCAGGCCAGAAACTTGCCCGCGGGGTGTCGCGTTACTTGCGCTCGCTGGGGTTTGCGCCGCTTGAGGAATTCGTGCCGGCTCGCGGTTTGAGGGTGGACGTGATGGCACTGGGTCCCAAGGGCGAGCTTTGGGTGATCGAGTGCAAGTCCAGCCGCGCCGATTTTCAGTCCGACAGCAAGTGGGAGGGCTACCTGGAATGGTGCGACCGCTACTTCTGGGCGGTGGACATGGATTTCCCAACCGAACTGCTGCCGGATGGCACCGGGCTGATCATCGCCGACCCATATGATGCGGAAATCATCCGCATGGCACCTGAAGATAAGCTGGCGCCGGCCCGGCGCAAGAAGCTGGTGCAGAAGTTTGCCATGGATGCGGCCCGCCGCCTGCAGGCCTTGCGCGATCCGCGCCCGGGCAAGGATGGGCAGCTGCTAGGCGGAGCAGCTGAGGAACAGCCTGACTGGTGATCCGGCGGCGCTCCCGCGCCTGCAGAGGCCCCGGCTGGGCCGGCACCTCCTGGCAGCCTTGGACCGGGCAGCGCACCTGCGGTGCGCTGCTGATAGCTCTGCCGGCTCAGGCCGTTGCGTTCAGTGCTGCGGGCTGGTGCAGCAGCGCAATGGGAGCGTTGCGGCCGGTCGCTACGCCGATGGCGCCGCCTTGGGAAACGTTGGTGAAAGTGATGCTTCCGCCGGTGTCGAAGTTCAGCGTCAGCGTGTCGCCGTCGCGGGTGGAGCTGTAGGCGGAGGCACCCATTTCGCGCAGCTGCACGACGGCGTTTGCACCTTCTGTCAGTTCGACCGTGTCATGGCCGTCTCCTAGGCTGTACTGCAGTGCCACGGTGCCGCCCTGGAGGGTGAAGCGGTCGTCGCCGCTGCCGCCCCGAGCGGCCAGAGTCTCACCCACCTGCAGGGTGATCTGGTCATCCCCGCTGCCGCCGCTGACCTGGGCATAGCTGCTGAGCGCCTGGCGCATCTTCTCTGCCGCTGGGGCGTCGGCATTGTAAACTGGTGCGGCACCTTCGTTCGGGCCGCGCAGGGCGCGCTGAGCTGCGACCGAGATCACGTCGTTGCCGGCGCCGCCGCGGATCCGTGACACCAGGGTAGCGGCGACCGCAATACTGTCGTCGCCGCGTCCCGCCCGGACACCGCGCAGGGTGCCTGCCTGGATGGCGATGGCGTCATCACTGCCGCCAGTGCTGATATTGCGGGCATGTCGGGCGCGGATCGAGACCGAATCCGCATTGGAAAACTGTGCCTGCCTGCGCGCCTGGCCTGGCGCGTACTGGTGCCCGAGCGCAAGGCCTTGCATGCGGTTGAACCGGCGGCCATAGCCGAAGCCGGGGCCTTCGAAGGGGCGGGCGGAGGCGCGGTCGGTGTGAACGCCCTGCACGATGCGCCCTTCCAGCGCAACTGCATCGGCTCCGTCACCGGTGGCCACCCGGCGGATCACATCTGCACGCAGTTCAACCGTGTCGTCGCCTGCGGTGCCCGCCGTGTCCGTCACTATGGCTGGGATGTCCTGGGGAGGGGTTTGCGGCTGCTCTGCTGCAGGCTGCACAGGGGGTTCGCCCTGTTCTTCCGGCAGGCCGGTCAGCAGGATAAGAGCCACCGAATTGTCCGGCCAAGGCTGCGAGGCGAGAGTGTGCAGTGCTTTGGCCATTTCGAAAATGCGTTTCTCGTAATAGGAGGCTTCCGGGCTGGCGGCGCTGGCCTGGGTCACCTCCTGCGGCGGCAGAACTTCTACAGTTGGGCTCTCTGACAGAGTGGGCGCCGGCTGCAAGACGACGGTAGCTTCCGGGGCTGGCTGCTCAGCGGAGGGGGCGGACTGCGGCGCGGCGTCCGGTGCAGGGGCAGCGGGGGCGCCGCCCAGTTTCACGGCAGCAGTCTGGACCTGCGGCTTTTCCCATCCATGGGCGGCGGGCGGCAGGCTTTCCGCTCCGTGGCGGCCCTGGCCGCCAAACAGGGCATTGGCTTCCTGCTGCAATTCGTCGGCACTCATACCGAGGGCCGGGTTGATTCCGCCCAAGGTGGCGCGCGCGCCGCTGGTCGCAGCGGTCAATTGAGCCGAAAAGAAAAAGGGGTTGGCTGTGCTGCTCGTCAGGTTCACCATCTTACTCACTCCGATAACTGGCTGAGCACAAAGGTGAGCCCTGGGGCTTTAGATAGATATAATAGCTAAAAATGCAGTTTCGAAAATTCGTCTGAAAACAGAGGCGGATTTTCTGAAAGCTGGTCTTATTTGACGGTGCGTGCCGCTTGCGCTGCCGCCCGCAGTTCGTCAGCGATCTCTTCTGCTTCTTCCGGGTCAAAGTCCATCGGGATCTCGACACCATCCGCCTCGATGAAGATCCGCACCATGCCCTGGTCGGTCGGCCCGATCTGCATGTTTGCTTCAACGTCGCGTTCGGTATTGATGCCCATATTGCACTCCACTGGCAGTCAGCCGCTTGAATGCCGGTGCTAGCCCGCCGCAGGCTGAAACGCAAGCCGGGTTTGCGTTACACTGCCTGCATGATGGATGTAACGCTGCGCCGATTCGCCCCGACCGACATGCAATGGCTGGTGGCCCGCCACCAGGATCTCTATTCCCGGGAAGCCGGGTTCGACAGCAGTTTCGGAGTGCAGGTCGCGGAGATTCTGCACAGCTTCTGCGCGGCTCATGATCCGGCGTGTGAGCGCGGCTGGGTGGCGGTCAGCGGCAAGGAGCGCCTGGGCACGGTTTTCTGCATGAAGAAAGACCGGGAGACAGCACAGTTGCGCCTGTTCCTGCTGACGCCAAAGGCGCGCGGCAAGGGGCTGGGCAAACGGCTTCTGCGTGAGTGCATGGCCTTCGCCCGCTCCGCCGGATACAGCGCCATGATGCTGAAGACCCACGAAAGCCACCGCACCGCCTGCGCCCTTTACCGCGCTTTCGGATGGCAGCTGCAGGACAGCTGTCCAGTGCGTAATTATGGCCAGGAACTGGTGGAGCAGACCTGGCATCTTACTTTTCAGGAAGCTGTGGCATCATAAGGCGCAGGGGTGGAATTCTGGAGCAAATGCAAGCGGTTGCGGGTGACGCTCCGCGCCAGTTTGTGTGTCCTGCTGGGGGCATCGCCACGCGGGTTCTTATGAGGCGGATTTCTGAAACAGAAAGGTGAAAAACCTCTTGCACGCCTCTGGAGCGTGCTATAAATGCCCCCTCAGTGCCGCCTTAGCTCAGTTGGTTAGAGCGCTGGATTGTGGATCCAGAGGTCCCCCGTTCAAGCCGGGGAGGCGGTACCATCTCCCCGCTGAAAAATGTATGATGCCTGCCTTTTCATCAGGGTGTTAGTGTCCGGTTTTTCGGGCATGGATTTGCCCGGTGAACACATGACGGGGGTTCCCTTATGTGCGGCCGCCAATCCTAAGCCTGCCTGCTCTCAGTCCGCTGACGTGGATGACGTGGTTGTACCTGCGGAGTCACTGTCGCTTGCAACCACTGCAATGAACAGTAATCCGGTGATTGCCCCGGCGGCGGCTCCCGCTGAAAGCCCGGTGGCAGGCAGCGCCTGACCAGTGACACCGCTTATTGATTGGGCTCCCGCGGCCTGGCAGGTGACTTGCAGGGCGCCATCGGGCAGATAGCTGGCAGAGACTGGCGTTCCCGCTCCGCAGGCGAGCCGTCTTTTGGCTTCGTCGAGCGCAGATGGATCCGCCTGTGCCAGAGCAGCCTGTCCGGCAAAGATGATCGGCAGAATAAGGGGTATTCCCCGGAAAATACTGGTATACATAGGTAAACAACCTCATAGGTTCGGATGGATTAAGCTTAGGAAGTCATCTGTTTTTGAACAACATGATGGTGCTGTGTGATCCGTTTTCCAGCGAAATGCCGCCCAGCTGCGAACATCTGATCGGCGGAAAAGAGTTCTGTGATGCCTGACAGCGAATGGAGAGGGAAACTATGTTCAGAGTGGTGTTAAAGAGTTTGACAGCGGGGGCTGCCTGTCTCGGTCTGGCGGGCGGGCCGGTTCTGGCTCAGGCTCCAGGGGGGCTCATCTATACTGTGGTCGTGCCTGCGGGGGAATTCGGCTCAGCCGCATTTCTAAGCGAGCTTTTGAGCACATTGGCAGCTGCCAAGGCTTTCTGCAGTTCCACCGGCGATTCGTCGCTGCAGGTTGACTGCTTGTCCGAACGTCTGGAGGCTGCGGCGGACGGGATACCCGATGGCACCGACTACGAAGAGGTGCGGGAAGTCCTGCAGGACACTTCTCAGCAGCTGAAGCGGCTGGCCCGCCAGAACAGGGATCCGAACCGGGGGCGGGTGACGGTCACCAGTTCAACTGACCCGGCGCAAAAAACAAACCGTCCTCTGATCCCGGTCCGTGCGTCGGCGCAGGCTGCAGTCAACAGGGAAGCAGCCAAGATGTTTGAGGAGGCTGGCAAAGTGCTGCTGCGCAGTGCAGAGGCGGCACAGGAACGGCAGACGCAATATGCGCAAATCGCCGCGGCAATCGATTCCAACAAAGTGCTGCTCAGGTCCTGACCAGCCGGATCACCGGGTGATCTGCACTTCCTGGCGCAGGTCTCCGGTCTCGCGGTCAAAAATCAGGATGCGGTTGTCCTTGCTGATGATGGCAATCCAGTCGCGCCCTAGGGTTACCGCTTCGGCCTCAACACCGCCGGGCAGGGCGATTTCCGCAGGCAGCGGCGTTTCGCTTGCCTGCAGGCGGATGACAAGCAGAGAGATTATCACTACAAGCCCGCCAATCATCACCACCGTAAGTGTGGTCACCAGCCGCCGCAGGAACCGGATCTGCGGCGGTTCCTGTTGGATTTCGGTCTTGGAAGGATCAGTCATGGGCAGCCGCCGGATTGAGTTTGTCATCGCGGAAAACCCGCCTAAGCGGCTTGATAAAGCGGTTTCGCGCGATGTGCCAGAGGAGGCGTCTCTGTCGCGCACCCGGCTGGCCCGGCTGATCGAGGAGGGGGCGCTGACTGTGGACGGCGCTGTCGTGCAGGACCCCAAGGCCAAGATCGCAGAGGGCGCAGAGATCGCCATCCTGGTGGAAGAGGCTGAGGACAGCCACATCGGCCCCGAGGACATCCCGCTGGAGATTGTCTACGAGGACGAAGATCTGATTGTTATCAACAAGCCCGCCGGCATGGTGGTGCACCCGGCGCCTGGCTCGCCTTCCGGCACGCTGGTTAACGCGCTGCTGCACCATTTCGGGGGCAATCTGTCAGGCGTTGGCGGGGTCAAGCGTCCCGGCATCGTGCACCGGATCGACAAGGAAACCAGCGGTCTCCTCGTGGTGGCCAAATCCGATGCCGCCCACCAGGGGTTGGCGGCGCAATTCGAAAAACACACGGTAGAGCGCTACTATAAGGCTATCTGCTATGGCGTGCCGGATGGCAATGATCCGCGCCTGCGCGGGGTGAAGGGCGCCAGTTTTGAGCCGGGCAATATCCTCAAGCTCACCACCCAGCTGGCGCGGCACAAGACCGACCGCCAGCGCCAGGCGGTGCTGTTTCAGGGCGGCCGCCACGCGGTGACCCGCGCCCGCATCGTCGAAAGTTTCGGCACCCCGCCCAGCCTGGCGCTGATCGAGTGCTGGCTGGAAACCGGCCGCACCCACCAGATCCGGGTGCATATGGCCCATGCCGGCCACGGGCTGATCGGTGACCCCACCTATGGCGGCCGCCGCAAGCTGGCCGCGAAGACGCTCAGCGAGGCCGGGCAGGCGGCAGTGCAGGCCTTCCCGCGCCAGGCGCTGCATGCGGCGGTGCTGGGATTTGATCACCCGGTAACAGGCGAGGCCCTCAGGTTCGAGGCTCCGCTGCCCGCGGATATGGCCGGAATGCTGGACGCTTTGCGGCAGTAAACTCCCTGCAAATATGTGTGTTCCGACCTGTGACGCAATTCACAGACGAAAAGACTCGGGCTAACATAGAGGAATTCCTTAAGCGGTCCTTGAAAAGGGCTTAGCGCTAACACATATGCGCTAATGTTAAGTCCTTATACATTTTGGGAGGGACACTTTATATGGCGAATTATGCAAACCTGCCTGCCCCGACACCCGAAGGCGGCCTGAACCGGTATCTCCAGGAAATCCGCAAGTTTCCGTTGCTGGAACCGGAAGAGGAATACATGCTGGCCAAGCGCTGGGTCGAGGAACAGGATGCGGCTTCGGCGCACAAGATGGTGACCTCGCACCTGCGGCTCGCGGCCAAGATCGCCATGGGCTACCGCGGCTACGGCTTGCCGCAGGCCGAAGTGATCTCTGAGGCGAATGTCGGCCTGATGCAGGCGGTGAAACGCTTTGACCCGGAAAAGGGCTTCCGCCTGGCAACCTATGCCATGTGGTGGATCCGTGCCTCGATCCAGGAATACATCCTGCGGTCATGGTCTCTGGTGAAGCTCGGCACCACCTCGGCACAGAAGAAACTGTTCTTCAATCTGCGCAAAGCAAAAGCCCGCATCGGTGCGCTGGAGGAGGGCGACCTGCGCCCCGAAAACGTCGCGCAGATCGCTCACGACCTTGGCGTGACCGAGGATGAAGTGATCTCGATGAACCGCCGCATGTCCGGCGGCGATGCGTCCCTGAATGCCACCGTCGGCTCTGAGGGCGAAGGCACCATGCAGTGGCAGGACTGGCTGGAGGATGAGGACGCAGACCAGGCCGGCGATTATGAGGCCCGGGATGAGCTGGAAGCCCGCCGCGAGCTGCTGGCTGAGGCGCTGGATGTGCTGAACGACCGCGAGAAGGACATTCTGACCCAGCGCCGGCTGATGGATCAGGCGGTCACGCTCGAGGACCTGAGCACCCAGTATAATGTCAGCCGTGAACGCATCCGCCAGATTGAGGTGCGCGCGTTTGAAAAGCTGCAGAAGAAGATGCGCGATCTGGCGATGGAAAAGGGTATGCTGAACAGCGCCTGATCCCCGGCTCTGGCAGTAAAGCAGAAAGGCGGTGCAGTGCACCGCCTTTTTTGTCTGCTGGCAATGACGCTGGCTTTACGGCAGTGGTTCTGCCGGAATGTTTCGCGCGCGAAACATTTGGTCAGAAGTTCTGACCTTCTTTGCTGGCAAATGCTTTCGGGGATACCTGTCTAGCACGGGCCTGGCAAACTGCTGGGTGCGCGGCTGAATGGGCGTGGGCTGGCAGAATTGCTGGCTGAGATGTCTAGGCGCGGCTGGCTGAAATCACGCTGGTTGCTGGCGAGGCTTGCTGTCTGGCTGCCCTGGCGGGTGGCTGGAGCGCTGGCTGCTTGCGGCCTGGTGATTCTGGCTTGCTTGCAATTTCTGCATTCTGTGTAACCGCCTGGGGCGAGGTGGTCAATGGAAAATCTAATGAAATCAAATAGTTGATAGATTTACTCGGAAATTGGAGCGGACTGGACCTAGTCAGGCCATCCGTACGGCCCTAAATTCATCTCCTCTGGCACAGGAGGAAGGACCATGGCAGGCGGCTGGGCGCAGGACGGCGCGGTGAATGAACAGATCGAAGCCTCGATCAATGACGAACTCGCGCGGCTGAAGGCGCAGAAACGCCCCGTCGGCGAAAGCCTGACCCATTGCGCCGAATGCGAAGAGCCGATCCCGGAGAAGCGCCGCATTGCCATCCCCGGCGTCAAGCTGTGCATTGATTGCCAGCAGGAGCGCGACGGCGCCCACCAGGCGCGCGGCGGCATTAACCGGCGCGGATCCAAGGACAGCCAGCTGAAATAGCCCGGGTCTGGGCCTGGGGGTGTGAAACATCTTCCCCGGGCTCATTGCTGATGATATATCCAGCGCCGGGCTGACTGGCGATGGCGTCGCTGCAGAGCTGACTGCTCTGGCCCGCAACCCACGATCCTGTACGCCGGGACTTTCAATCGGGAGATTGAAGGCCCCGCCTTTGCCTCCCTAACAAAGGAGGCATTCATGGCCTGGTCGCCGGAGAAAACTGAAGTCAAAAGCTGGAATGAATGGGACACGTTGCGACATGTGATCGTGGGCCGCGCCGATGATTGCCATATCCCGCCGGAAGAGCCCGCGCTGGATGCCAAGGTGCCGGAAGACAGCGACATGCGCGGCCAGTGGGGGCGCCGTCCGCAGGAAACCATCGACCGAGCCAATGAACTGCTGGACAATTTCGCCAGCCAGCTGCGCGGCCGTGGCATCCGGGTGGACCGTCCGGTCTCCATCGACCATTCCCAGCCGGTGACGACCCCGGATTTCCACACCGACAGCCAATTCGGCTGCATGCCGCCGCGCGACGTGCTGCTGACCGTGGGTCATGAGATGCTCGAAGCGACCATGTCCTACCGCTGCCGCTGGTTCGAGTATCTGAACTACCGGCCGCTGCTGAAGCAGTACTGGGAGGAAGATCCGAACTTCCGCCACGAGGCAGCGCCCAAGCCACGCCTCACGGATGCGGATTACCACCCGGATTACCTCAGCGACAAGATCGGCGTGGCCAAGCGGCTGGAATGGGCAGCGGAGAAGTTCTTTGTCACCACCGAAGAAGAACCGCTGTTCGACGCCGCCGACGTGCTGCGTTTCGGCAAGGATCTGGTTGTGCAGCATGGCTTCACCACCAACCTCAAGGGCATTGAATGGCTGCGCCGCCACTTCCCGGACCACCGGGTGCACACGGTGAACTTCCCGGGCGATCCGTACCCGATCCACATCGACGCCACCTTCACGCCGCTGCGCCCGGGCCTGATCCTGAACAACCCGCAGCGCCGCCTGCCGGAGGAGCAGCGCGCGATGTTCAGCAAGAACGGCTGGGACATCGTCGATGCGGCCCAGCCCGCCCACAACACCCCGCCGCCGCTGTGCTATTCCTCGACCTGGCTATCGATGAACGTGCTGGTGCTGGACCCGAAAACCGTCTGCGTTGAGAAATCAGAGGTCTACCAGGCAGAGCAGATGGACAAGCTGGGCATGGAAGTCGTCGAAGTCGAGCTGCGCGACGCCTACGCGTTCGGCGGCGGTCTGCATTGTTGCACCGCGGATGTTTACCGCGACGGTGACTGCGAGGACTACTTCCCGCATCAGTAAGCCTTTTCAGAAGCCGCCCGCTCTAAGAAGCGGGCGGTTGACCCAACCCCATCCGCAGGATGTGCTGCGGGCCGGCGATGCCATGCGGATAAATGCCGCCGGTGTCCTGAAATCCGCCTTTCAGATAGCAGCGGACCGCACCGGGGTTTTGCATGTTGACCGTCAGCAGCACAGCGGCGCGGCCTGTGTAGTGCCCTGGCAGGTAATTTCGCAGCGCTGCTACGGCTGCGGTCGCGTAACCTTTGCCCTGTTCAGCGCGATCCACCATGAAAGCGCGCAGGCCCAGGGTATCTGCATCCGCGAAATCATAGGTCTCATGGTAAAGGCGGTCTGTTTTGAAGAACCCGACCGCGCGGGTGCCGTTGAGGATGGCGTGGAAATCCACGCCCTCCTCATCTTCTTCAAAGGCTTGCGCCACGGTCCCGGAAAAGCGGGTCTGATCCGGCTCCACCTGAATATGGCGCACCAGGTCAAACTCGCTGCGGGCCACCGGGCGCAGGCTGAGGGTCATTACTCCTCCATCGCCTCCAGCTCATCAATGAAGCCGGAGATCATGCTGAGGCCCTTGTCCCAGAATTTCGGGTCGGTGGCATCTAGGCCAAAGGGCGCCAGCAGCTCCTTGTGGTGCTTGGAGCCGCCCGCCTTGAGCATCTCGAAATACTTGTCCTCAAAGCCCTCCGCACCGCTGGCGTAGACAGAATAGAGCGCGTTGACCAGCCCGTCGCCGAAGGCATAGGCGTAGACATAGAAGGGCGAATGCACGAAGTGGGGAATATAGGCCCAGAAGGTTTCATAGCCTTCCATGTATTCAAAGGCTTCGCCCAAGGATTCCGCCTGCACCGACATCCAGATGGCGTTGATGTCATCCGGGGTCAGCTCGCCCTCGGCGCGGGCAGCGTGCAGTTTGCATTCGAAGTCATAAAAGGCGATCTGGCGCACCACCGTGTTGATCATGTCCTCGACTTTGCCCGCCAGCAGCACCTTGCGCTGCTGTTTGGTTTCGGCCTTGTCGAGCATCTTGCGGAAGGTCAGCATCTCGCCGAACACGGACGCGGTTTCCGCCAGGGTCAGCGGGGTGGAGGAGAGCATCTCGCCCTGTTCCGCCGCCAGCACCTGGTGCACGCCGTGGCCCAGCTCATGTGCCAGCGTCATCACGTCGCGCGGTTTGCCCAAGTAGTTGAGCATCACATAGGGATGCACGTTGGTGACGGTCGGGTGCGCAAAGGCGCCCGGCGCCTTGCCGGGTTTCACGCCCGCGTCGATCCAGCCGTCGGAAAAGAAGGGGGCCGCGATTTCGCCCATGCGGGGATCAAAGGCGTTATAGGACTCCATCACGGTCTTTTCGGCCTCATCCCAGCCAATGGTGCGAGAGTCTTCCAGCGGCAGCGGCGCGTTGCGGTCCCAAACCTGCATCACATCCAGCCCCAGCCATTTGCGCTTCAGCTCGTAATAGCGGTGGCTGAGCTTGGGGTAGGCGGCGACCACCGCCTCGCGCAGCGCTTCGACCACTTCCGGCTCCACGTCGTTGGACAGGTGGCGGCCGGTCTGCGGGCTGGGCATGCCGCGCCAGCGGTCAATGATTTCCTTCTCCTTGGCCTGTGTGTTGTGGACGCGGGCAAAGGTCTTGATGTTTTCAGCAAAGACGCGCGCCAATTCGCGCGCTGCAGCCTCGCGCATGCTGCGGTCCTGTTCGGTCAGAAGGTTCAGGGTGCCCTCGATGTTCAGCTCTTCGCCGTTCACAGTGAAGGTGAGGCCTGCGATGGTCTCATCAAACAGCTTCTCCCAGGCGTCGCCGACGATGCCGAGGTCGTGCATGAACCTCTCCAGTTCGTCAGACAGCTGGTAAGGCTTCATCGCGCGGATGCGGCGGAACACGCTGTCATAACGCCTCAGTTCCGCATTGGCGGTCAGATGCGCGTCCATCACACTGTCTTCGATCCGGTTCAGCTCAAGCGTGAAGAACACCAGCGGGGTGGTGGAAACGGTGACCTTTTCCTGGCAATCGGACAGGAATGCGGCGCGGTCCGCGTCGATGGTCAGCTGGTAATAGCGCAGGCCCGCAAAGGACATGATGCGGCCGGCGATGTTGTTGATCTTCTCGTTGCGCTGCACGCAGGTCAGCAGCCCGTCCGCGTCCAGCTCCGCCAGCTTGCCCTCGTAATCGGCGGCAAAGGCGGCGCATTCCTTGTCCAGCCACTCCAGGTCGCGGGCCAGTTCGGGGGCGTCCTCAGACGCGTAAAGATCGCTGAGGTCCCATTCCGGCAGATCGCCGAGCCCGCCGGAACCGGCAGTTGCGTTTGCGTCGCGGACGGGGAAGGGAAGCTGGAACATGGGGGCTCCTATCATGAGAAATACATTGACCCAACATCTAAGGGCGGGCTTGCGGGATCACAAGCAGGCGGATGCCGGGCCGCAGGACAATGGCATATTCGGGTAAGGAGCGCGTAAACGGGGCGTGCGCAGCCCGCGCAACGGCCAGTGTCAGCCGCTGTGCTGATCGAACAGGCGGCACATGCTGGAAAACACATGGGCGCGGATTTCCGGGGTTTCCATCATCACCTCGTGCTGCCCCCCTTTGATCAGGTCCAGTTCACCGCCCGGCCAGCGGTCCATGCGGTCGTGGATCGCCTCCGGATTGACGATCTGCTCTTCGGAGCCGAGGAAGGTGATGCAGGGCAGGACGGGTGAGGGCATTTTCTCCAATTCCGCGCATTCCTGCAGGCTGACCCGCAGCCATTGGATGGTGGGGCCTCCCAGCGCCAGATCCGGCTGTGCGGCCAGTTGGGCGTGCATCAGCTTGTACATCTCGGGATCGGTGGTCAGCGTGTTGCCCTCGAACGGGGTGATCTGCACGTATTGCTCCAACGCGGTGGTCGGCAGCAGCCGTTCGTCCAAGCGCAGCAGCGGCGCGATGCCGCCAAGGGCACGTACCAGCGGACGCAGCAACGGCGGGATCTGGATGCCCCACATCGGGCCGGTAAAACAGCAGGAGTTGACGTTCAGGCCCTCAACCAGCGAGCGCAGGCCAATGGCGCCGCCCATCGAATGGCCAACCAGGTGCCAGGGCCGGGGCAGATCCAATTGCGCGGCCAGTGCGGCCAGCGCCTGCACGTCTTTCTGGAAATCGGTGAAATGGCCGACATGGCCCAGCCGCCGTTCTGCCAGCATCCGTCCGGCAAGCCCTTGGCCGCGCCAGTCCACGGTCAGCGTCGCATAGCCCCGGGCGGCGAACTCGGCCGCGGCAGGGCCATATTTTTCGATGTATTCCGTGCGCCCGGGGAACAGCAGGACGGTGCCCTTTGCCTCCCCCTCCGGGCGCCAGTGGCCTGCACGGATGCGCAGGCCATCGCAGGTGTGCACCCAGTGGGCTTCCCCGCCGGCCGGTCCCTGCGCAATATCAGCAAACAGGGGGGCGGGCTGGAGGTCCACCGGGGTGCCGTCCATCAGGCCAGCGCCGAGGCGAGCTGCATCGCCGTGCCCATGTCGCCGTCAATGGTCAGCTTGCCGGACATGAAGGCCGCGGTCGGGTTCAGGTCGCCCTCAAGGATCGACTGGAAGGTGTCGGCGTCGGCGGACATGGTTACATCCGCCTCTTCGTCGGCGACGCGGGCGCCGGAGCTGTCCAGCATGATGGCGCCCAGGCCTTCAATCTGGAATTTGGCGGAGGCGGTGAATTCGCCTGCGTCCAGTTTGCCGTTCAGCGCCTCAGCTGCCTGTTCAAGGGTAACGCTCATCTTGATCCTCAATCTGTTTTGCGCGCCTTATAGCACAAACCTGTGAAGCCATAGCAGCTATTACTGGTAAATGCAGCGCGCGGGATTACACTGGGGGCATCATGGTGGCAAATTTCCCAAAGCTCAAAGCTATCGTGGCGGCAACGGCTGCCATGGCCGCGCTTTCCCTGCCTGGCAGTGGTGCCGCGCAGGCGCTGTCCGCCGAGGTGCTGCTGCAGGATCTGGCGCAGTCCGAAGCATCGGAGGCCGCGGCGATTGACCGGGAGCTGCAGGCGCTGTGGGCCAGGAGCGGCTCTCCGTCGATGGACCTGCTGCTGCGGCGCGGGCGCGACGCGATGGAGCGCGGCGACCTGCAGGAGGCGGTGGAGCATCTGACCGCGCTGACCGATCATGCACCTGGCTTCGCCCGCGGCTGGTATGAGCGCGCGCGGGCCTATTTCGAGATCGGGCTTTACGGACCGTCAATCGCGGATCTGGAGCGGTCGCTGGCGCTGAACCCGCAGGATTACAACGCGATCTACGCGCTGGGCGTGGTGTTTGAGCAGTTCCGCCAGCCGGAACGAGCCTATGAGGCTTACCGGCGCGCCAAGGCTATACATCCGCACCACGAGGAAGTAAGCAGCGCCCTCGAACGTCTGAGGCCCTCGATCGAGGGCCGGAAACTGTAAGCCCCTTTGGGGCGCGGGGGCTGAAGTTATGGCAAGCGCATCGCGGATCGTGGCCGTCCTGGGCCCGACCAACACCGGCAAAACCCACTATGCCATCGAACGGATGCTGGGCTACCGCACCGGGGTAATGGGGTTCCCGCTGCGCTTGCTGGCGCGCGAGGTCTATGACAAGGTCGTGGCCGCCCGCGGGCCGTCGGTGGTGGCGCTGGTTACCGGTGAGGAGCGCATCGTTCCGCCGCGGGCGCAATACTGGATCTGCACGGTCGAGGCGATGCCGGAGGGCATGGGCTGCGACTTCCTGGCCATCGACGAGATCCAGCTCTGCGCCGACCCGGAGCGCGGCCATGTGTTCACTGACCGGCTGCTGCGCGCCCGCGGTACCCATGAGACGCTGTTCCTGGGCGCGGACACTATGCGCGGGCCCATCTCCGCCCTGGTGCCGGGCGTCGAGTTTGTCCGGCGCGAGCGGATGTCCGATCTGGTCTATACAGGTTCGAAAAAGATAAGCCGGATGCCGCCCCGGACCGCAATCGTCGGGTTTTCGGTTGATAATGTCTATGCGATTGCCGAGCTGATCCGGCGCCAGAAGGGCGGTGCGGCAGTGGTGATGGGGGCGCTGAGCCCGCGGACACGCAACGCGCAGGTGGAGCTTTATCAGAATGGCGAGGTCGACTATCTGGTCGCCACCGATGCCATCGGCATGGGGCTGAATCTGGACATCGACCACGTGGCGTTTTCCTCCACCACCAAGTTCGACGGCCGCCGGATGCGTCCGCTGGCACCGAATGAGCTGGCGCAGATCGCGGGCCGTGCGGGCCGGGGGATGAGCCACGGCACCTTTGGCGTCACCGGCGATGCAAGGCCGCTGGATGAGGGCACCGCTTCGGCGATCATGAACCACCAGTTCACGCCGCTGAAGAAACTCAACTGGCGCTCCGCAGAACTTCAGTTCGGCACGGTGGAGGCGCTGATCAATTCGCTCGAATCAAGTCCCGCGAACGAAAACCTGATCAAGGCGCGCGAGGCGGATGATCTGGGCGCGTTGAAGATGCTGTCGCGGGAATCCGCCGTGATTTCGCGCACCACCAATGCGCAATCGGTGAAACTGCTATGGGATGTCTGCCGGATCCCCGATTTCCGAGGTATCAGCCATGCTGAGCACGCCTCGCTTCTGGGGGTGATTTTCGAGCATTTGCACGGCGGCGGGGTGGTGCCGGACGACTGGATGGCCCGCCAGATAAAGCGGATTGACCGCACCGACGGAAACATCGACACATTGTCCAAGCGTCTGGCATTTATCCGGACGTGGACATATGTCGCGCAGCGGAACGGATGGCTGCGTGACGAAAGCCATTGGCGCGGAGAGACGCGCGCTGTAGAAGACAGACTGTCGGATGCTCTGCATGAGCGTTTGACTCAGCGATTTGTGGACCGGCGCACGTCTGTGCTGTTGCGGCGGCTCAAACAGAAGGAGGCCCTTTTGGCCGAAGTGAATGACAAGGGTGAAGTGACGGTCGAAGGCGAATTCGTCGGCCGTCTGGAGGGGTTCCGGTTCAGCCCGGATAAAGCTGCGCAAGGCACTGAGGCAAAAGCCCTCAAGGCGGCTTCGCTGCAAGCTTTGGCGCCGCAATTCCATCTGCGTGCGGACCGGTTCTATAACGCGCCCGATACCGAGATCGATTTTACCGAGCAGGGCGGCCTGATGTGGGGCGAGCATGCGGTGGGCAAGCTGGTTGCCGGCGCCGACGCGCTGAACCCTCAGATCGAGGTATTTGTGGATGAGGCGGCAGGCCCGGATGTGGCCCAGAAGGTCGAGCGCCGCCTGCTGCATTTCATCACCCGCAAGATCACGGCGCTGTTCGAGCCGCTTTTGAACCTGCAAAAGGATGAAGAGCTGACCGGCCTCGCGCGCGGCTTTGCCTTCCGCATGGTCGAAAACCTTGGCGTGCTGCCCCGTGCGGGCGTGGCACAAGAGGTCAAGGATCTGGATCAGGACGCTCGCGGCGCGCTGCGCAAGCACGGCATCCGGTTCGGCCAGTTCACCATTTTCATGCCGCTGCTGCTGAAGCCTGCGCCGACCCGTCTGCGTCTGGTGCTGTGGTCGCTGGCAAACGGCCTGCAGGACTTCCCCGAGGCACCGCCGCCGGGCCTGGTCACTGTGCCGTCGATCAAAGACGCGCCGGAAGGCTATGACACTATGTCCGGCTACCGCGCTGCAGGCGAGCGGATGATCCGCATCGACATGCTGGAACGCCTGGCCGATATGCTGCGCAGCGAAGACAGCCGCGGCGGTTTTGAAGCCAAGGCCGACATGCTGTCGATCACGGGCATGACGCTGGAGCAGTTCGCCGACCTGATGCAGGGACTGGGCTACAAGGCCGAGAAAGGCGAGCGCGAGAAGGTGAAGCCGGTTGCGGCTGAGGCCGAGGCGAAACCTGCAGAGGCGGCCGAAGAGGCGCCCGCAGCGGAAGACATTGCCGCTGAAGATCCGGTTGCTGAGGCTGTTGCGGAAACTCCGGAAGCGCCGGTTGAGGCCGAGGTCGAAGCGGCACCTGTTGAAGAGGCAACTGAAGCCAAGGCTGAGACTGCTGCTGACGCAGACCCCGAGGTCGAAGTCTTCTTTACCTTCACCTGGGGCGGTAACCGCGGCGGACGCCAAGGCGGTGGCCAGCGCCAGCAGAACCGCCGCCCGCAGGGCGAAGGCAAGCCTGGCGGCAAGGGCAAGCCGCGCGGTGCCAAGGGCGGCGACCGTGATGGTGGCCGGGGCAAGCCGGGCCGCAAGGGCGGTCCGCGCCAGGACCAGGGCGCCAAGACCTATTCCTCGCGTCCCGCCAAGAAGGAAAAGCAGATCGACCCGGACAACCCCTTTGCGGCAGCGCTGATGGGGTTGAAGCAGGGCGATTGATCCGGCCATGACTGAGGGGGCGCCCAAGATCCGCATTGACAAGTGGCTGTGGCATGCGCGGTTCTTCAAGACCCGCAGCCTGGCCGCCAAGCAGGTCAGCGCGGGACATGTGCGCCTCAACGGCACCAAGGCTTCGAAACCGGCTCAGAGCGTCGCCCCCGGTGACGTTCTGACCTTTGCTCAAGGCAAAGTGATCCGCGTGGTCAAGGTGGAGGCAATCGGCGAGCGCCGCGGCCCGGCGCCGGAAGCACAGGCGCTGTACTTCGACATGACGGAAAAGCAGGAAAAAGTTCCGGCTAATCCAAGGTTCGAAGGAAAAGGCCGCCCGGACAAAAAAGCCCGCAGGGCGCTTGATCTTACCCGCAAGTCCGAAGGCTTTTGACGCCTTGAAGTGCAGCCGCGTCTGGATTAGCTAGGCGCAAACGGAAAACGGGACTCGGTACAATGACCTATGTCGTGACGGAAAACTGCATCGCCTGCAAATACACCGACTGTGTCGAGGTATGCCCGGTGGACTGTTTCTATGAGGGCGAGAACACCCTTGTGATCCATCCCGACGAATGCATCGACTGCGGCGTTTGCGAACCGGAATGCCCGGCTGACGCAATCCGCCCGGATACCGAGCCGGACATGGACAAATGGGTTGAATTCAACCGCAAATATGCAGAGCTGTGGCCGGTCATCGTGTCCAAGAAAGACCCGATGCCCGGGTATGAGGAGCGCGACGGCGAAGAAGGCAAGATGGAGAAGTATTTCTCCGAGGCGCCCGGCGAAGGCGGCTGATTCTCTGCCTCTCGCGGCAATGCCGCATTTGTGCGGAAAACCGCCGTATTGCTTCGGGTTTTCACGGGCCCTTGCCAGCAGGCCGCCTTTCGGGCGGACCTTTTTTATGGTATACTTAAACCACAATAGACATAAACAATCGGAGTCCGCCCCCGGTGCGCCGTAGCAGTGGCGCGCATAATGGGCGGTATTTCTGCGGAGAAAATGTCCTGAGGGCTGGTCAAACTGAACTGACCGGAACTGGAGATTTATTCCGCCATAGTGCCGGTGCCGCCCGGCCATGAGTGAGGAAGAACCTGTATGACCAAGTCGAAGAAGCTCGAATTCCGCCCCAATGATTATGTGGTCTACCCGGCGCATGGCGTCGGCCAGATCATCTCGATCGAGGAGCAGGAAGTGGCCGGCTTTGCGCTGGAGCTTTTCGTGATCACCTTTGAGAAGGACAAGATGACCCTGCGGGTGCCGACCAACAAGGCGACCGAAGTGGGCATGCGCTCGCTGAGCTCGCCGGACGTGATTGCCCAGGCGATGAAAACGCTGAAAGGCAAGGCCAAGGTCAAACGCGCCATGTGGTCGCGCCGCGCCCAGGAGTATGAGCAGAAGATCAATTCAGGCGATCTGATCTCGATCGCTGAAGTGGTGCGCGACCTGCACCGCACTGACGACCAGCGCGAGCAGAGCTATTCCGAGCGTCAGCTGTATGAAGCCGCGCTGGAGCGCCTGACCCGTGAAGTGGCTGCCGTTTCCGGTAATGATGAAATTGCTGCTGCCAAGCAGGTGGATGAGGTTCTCACCTCCCGCGCTGCCTGACTTTTGCGATGAATTTTTGTTGAGAGGGCCGTGCCTGAAAGGGCGCGGCCTTTTTCGTGTTTGAAGGCAGCCTAGCTGCAGAGTGCAAGCAAGGTTAGCAAGCCCGCGATCTCAGCAACTTGCTGGGAGGCGCCAAGGATATCGCCGGTCTGCCCGTCGATTTTGGCCTTTGCCACCCGGCCCAGCCCGGCCGCAGCCGCACCCATTGCCGCAGCCGCGGCAAATGCAGTGCCGCCGACAATCGGCAGCGACAAGGAGATGGCCATTCCCGCGGCCAAAAGGCACGGGAGAGTGCCAGGGCGTCCGACAGTCTGAGACAGCCCGGTGGAACGGGCGTGGGGAAGCGCGGTCATCAATACCGGCATCACGGCCCGGCTCAGCATGGCGAGAGCCAGAAGCGGCCAGACACCGGCGGATGCAAACAGCGCTGCCAGACCGCTCCAGCGCAGGCCCAGGCCTAGGATCAAAGCGATCACCCCATAGGCGCCGATGCGGCTGTCCTGCATGATCTCCAGCCGCCGCTCGCGGGTGAACCCGCCCCAAAGCCCGTCGGCGGTATCAGCCAGCCCGTCCTCGTGCATGGCGCCGGTCAGCATCACCTGAACAGTCAGCGCAAGCCCGGCGGCAACTGTTGCGGGCAGCCCGGCGGCCATCGCCAGTGAGGCCAGCAGTGCCGCAGGCAGGGCAACTGCAAGGCCTGCCAGCGGAAAGGCCCAAACCGCCTTGGCCTGCCGCTGGAATGTATTGGACGGCAATTGAGGCAGCGGCAGCCGGGTCAGCAGCACCAGTGCCAGAAGGATGTCTTTTGGCTGTATGTCGTTTTTTGGCATTCGCGGGCCTATTGCAGTGCTTGCGGCGGGGCTGCTAGCGGTTAAAGAGGGTCAATCCGCTTTATCCGCGTCCACCACTCAGATGCAACGAGGCTTTCACATGCTGCCACAGCTTTCCTCCCTTGATGATTTCCGCGCCGCACTGGCTGGCGCACCGGCCCAGGACCAAACTTCCGTGGCCGGCGCGGCGGCACGCAATGGCCAGCTGACAAAACCGCCGGGTGCGCTGGGACGGCTGGAGGATCTGGCGATTTGGTACGGCGGCTGGCGGGGCAGCGAACGGCCTGAAATCACTGCGCCGCAGGTGATTGTGTTTGCCGGCAATCACGGTGTGATGGAGCAGGGTGTCTCGGCATTCCCGGCAGAAGTGACTGCCCAGATGGTGATAAACTTTGAGCACGGCGGCGCAGCCATCAACCAGCTGGCCAAGCTGGCCGGGGCCCGCATGGATGTGCATGCGCTGGAACTGGACCGCCCGACCGCCGACTTCACCAAAGGTGCCGCAATGAGCCAGGAAGACCTGCTGGCGGCGCTGAAAGCTGGCTGGGATGTTGTGGATCCATCAGCGGACTTGCTGGTGGTCGGCGAGATGGGCATCGGCAACACCACCCCGGCAGCGGCCCTGGCCTGCGCGCTGTTCGGCGGTGAGGCGGCGGACTGGACCGGGCGCGGCACTGGCGTGGACGACGCGGGGCTGGCCAATAAAACCAGAGTGGTTGCTGAAGGGGTGGCGCTGCACGGGGATGCAATCCGCGACGGCCTGGACGCGCTGGCCTGCCTGGGCGGGCGGGAGATTGCGGCAATGGCAGGCGCTATAGCCGCAGCCCGTGTGCTGCGCATTCCGGTGATCCTTGATGGGTTCATCTGCTGTGCTGCGGCTGCGTGCCTGCTGCAAACGGCGGATGGGGCGCTGGATCATACGGTTGCGGGCCACCAAAGCGCCGAAGGTGCGCATGCCGCGTTGCTTGCAAAACTTGGCAAGGAGCCGCTGTTGTCGCTTGGTTTGCGCCTGGGTGAAGCCTCTGGTGCGGCGCTGGCCATCCAGATTCTGAAGGGCGCCATAGCCTGCCACAGCGGGATGGCCACATTTGCCGAAGCCGGGGTTTCGGACGGCTGATCCATAGGCCTTTTTAGCTTTAAAGGGAAAACCCCGGCTTGGCGCCGGGGTTTTGTCATTCTGCGGCTTCCGATGATCTTTTGCGCCGTCGTTCAGCCATTTCGAAGATTGCGCTTTCGATGGCTTTTTCCAGCTCCTGAGCCCGTTCGATATAGGCCGGGTTCTGGCTCGCGGGCACGCCCGGCATCCAGTGCTGCGCCAGGTCGCGCAGGTTCTGGCGGTCATGGTTGTAGAAGGTCTGCGCCGCTTGCGCCGCCTCATACTCGCTGAGGCCAACGTTTTCGAGCACATAGCGGCCCGCGCGCACTGAGCTGTCGAACAATTCGCGCACGATGTCGTCGGCGCCGGCCTGATACAGTTCGTAGACGTGGTTGCGGTCCTTGGCGCGGGCGATGATGTGCAGGTCAGGATAGGCGCGGCGCACATAGGACACCATCTTTACCACACCTTCAGGGTCGTCCAGCGCCACCACAAAGACCTTGGCCTTGGCGATTCCTGCGGCCTTCAGGAGTTCCGGGCGGGTGGGATCGCCGAGGAAGCTCTTGACCCCGAAGCGGCGCATCAGCTGCACCGCTTCCATATCGTGGTCCAGCACAACTGTCTTGAAGCCGCTGGCCTGCACCAGGCGGTTGACGATTTGCCCGAAACGGCCGATGCCTGCGATGATCACCGGCCCTTCTTCGTCGATCTCGTCAGGTTCAGGCGCCTGCAGCGGTTCGCCCATGCGTTTGGACAGCAGGTCATAGGCGATGAACAAGAGCGGAGTGATCAGCATAGACAGCGCGATCACCAGCAGCAGTTTCTCTGACAGTGCCGTCGGAAGAACGTTGAGCTGAGCGGAAAACGCCAGCAGCACAAAGCCGAATTCCCCGGCTTGCGCCAGGCTGAGGGTAAACAGCCACAGCCGGCGCCGGCGCAGCCCGAAGGCACGGCCAACAGCAAACAGCACCACGCCCTTGGCAAAGATCACCAGGAGCGCCAGTCCGATCAGATCGCCAGGATCGGCCAGGAACTGCCGGTAATTTATACCGGCGCCCACGGTGATGAAAAACAGCCCGAGCAAGAGCCCCTTGAATGGGTTGAGATCGCTTTCCATTTCGTGCCGGAATTCGGAGTTGGCCAGAACCACACCCGCCAGGAAGGCGCCAAGCGCCGGAGACAGGCCGACAAGGGTCATCACGAAGGAAATGCCAACCACGATCATCAGCGCCAATGCGGTGTACATTTCGCGCAAGTTAGAGGCGTGGATGAAGCGGAATAAAGGCCGGGTCAGGTAGATGCCCGCCAGGATTATGAAGGCGATTGCAGCCAGGGTCACCAGCGCCACAGCCCAGCCGGGCAGCCCGTCGACCAGTGACAGGGAGCCATGGCCGCCGCCGTGCCCGCCCGCGCCTTCACGGCTGATTGAGCCGTCGGCGGAGAATTGCGGGATGGCGTAAGAGCCCAGAAGCGGCAGAAACGCGAGGATCGGAATGACCGCAATATCCTGCGTCAGAAGCACCGAGAATGCCGCGCGGCCACCGCCGGTCTGCATCAGCCCCTTTTCCGATAGTGTCTGCAGCACAATCGCGGTGGAAGACAGAGATAGCGCCAGGCCCACCGCCAGGCTGACATGCCATGGCTGGCCCATGGCCACTGCCGCGCCCATCAAGACAACTGTCGAAGCGGTAACCTGCATGCCGCCCAAGCCGATCAGCTTGTCCCGCATCGCCCAAAGCGCGCGCGGTTCAAGCTCCAGCCCGATCAGGAACAGCATCATCACCACGCCGAACTCGGCAAAATGACGAAGATCCTCAGTTTCGGCGCCGGTCAAGCCAAGCACAGGGCCAATCGCGATGCCGGCCGCAAGATACCCCAGCACCGACCCCAGGCCGAGCCGCGCCGCCAGCGGCACTGCGATGACCGCAGCGCCCAGGTAAATAGTTGCCTGATAGAAAAACTCTTCCATGAAACAGGTATCGCAAGCCCGCCGGTACCTTGGCAATGGCTTTAGAGCGGCAGGGCAGGCTGTTATGGCAATTGAGCGCCTGCGTGGCGCTATTGCTCGAGCATACGGATGTCCTCGCTGAGTTTTGCGATCCTATCCAGCCGCCGTGAAATCCGTTCCTGGAAGCCGCCGAGCTGGTCGATGATGTCAGCCAGGGTTTCGCCGGAATCAGTAAGCCGCGCACTTTCGATCTTGAGCAGTACCCTGGTCGAGCTGAGACCCAGAAAATGGCGGTGCATGATCTGGCAGGCGCCGGTGATGCGTGCGGCTTCCTCATCCACTTCCTTCATTCCGTCCTCAGACCGTTTCACCTGCGCCTTCACCAGGTCGCCCAGGATCTTGCGCTCGGATTCCATGTCGGCGTTGCCGAGTTCGCGACGTTCCTTCTGAAGCTGGTTGTCGCACTCAATAAGCACGCGCGCCATGCCTTCGACAAACAGGCTGTCGTTCACCGACGACTTAATCTTGGCGAAGTTGCTGTTCTCTCCCATCACGTGGGCGCCGAACCAATCGGACATCTGCCGTGACATGGCGCCATAGTTCTGGGACAGGACTGTCACAGGGCCGCCCGAAGGTTCGATGCGTGAGGCCAGCACCCGCAGGTTATGCGGGATGGTGTGCATGGCATCGAAATCGGCAATCAGCCCATCGGTTTCCTCTGCCAGTTTTTCGGCATCCTGCAGCATGCCTGACAGCTCTTGAATCCGGGCATGCGTCTGGTTTCCCAGCCCCTGATCCCGTGCAATCAGTTCCTGGCTGAGAGCATGGGCTGCAAATTGATGATAGTTCTCGTAGCCTTGGCCTTTGAGCCAGTCGAGCAGGTGCTGGGCGCTTTCTTCCGGTTTGACGCCTTCTTCCTTTTCGCGCTTCAGCATTTTGGCGTATAGGCTGCGCACGTCTTCAAACAGCTTGCTGCTCGGTTTAATGCGGGCAGACAGATAGCCGTCCTGACAGGGGACCACCACGGCAAAGACCCAGTAGTACAGCCCGTCCTTGGCCTTGTTCTTAACGTAGGCGCCGATGCTTTCTCCGCGCTGGATGGTATCCCAGAACAGCGAGAACACGCCCTTGGGCATGTCCGGGTGGCGGATCACTTTGTGCGGCGCACCAATCAAGTCTTCCCAGGGATAGGCGCCGACGCGGCGGAACACATAGTTGCCGGCCTGGATCACACCGCGGCTGTCGGTTCGGGAGAAAAACACTTCATTGAGGCCAAACGGGGCCTCGCCGCTGGTTGGGCGGGTTTCAACACGGCGGTCTACAAAGGACACGGAAGGGATCCACTTTGGGTTACAGAAATCGTTGCAGCATCTTTATGTCCAATTCCTTCCCAGCTGGTTAAGTCGGCAGCGGCGCGTCGCGTTTTAATTGTGCCATCACGATTTGGCTTTGAACCCTCGCAACGCCGGGATGGGGCAGCAAAATCTCGTGGATGAGGGTGTTCAGTGCCTGCAGGTCGGTGCAATAGACGCGCAGCAGGTAATCGGCCTCGCCGGTCATGGTCCAGGCAGATGTGATTTCCGGCTGGCTGGCCACCAGACGGGCGAATCCCTTCGACTGTTCCGGTCCATGGCTGCTCAGGTGCACCTGCACGAATCCCTGAACGGCCAGCCCCAGCCTGGCGGGGTTGAGCCGGGCGGCGTAGCCCTCGATGTAGCCTTCTGCCTCCAGCCGCTGCCGCCGCCGGCCAGCCTGGCTGGGGGACAGGTTCAGCATCTCTCCCAGCTCTTGAGCCGTCAGGTGGGCGTTTTTCTGCAGAGCCGCGAGCAGTTTGGTGTCGGTCGGATCGATCATGCGCGATTTTCCTTTCAATGATCATAATGGTGCGGCAACTGCGCATATTTCAAGGTTTTGGTGCGTAAGTATGCGGAAAATATGCGCTCGGAATGCGGTATTCTTGATTCAAGAAATCACATTATCCCGAATGACATGAAGGAGACGCGCTATGGGTCCATTTCCGCACAACGCCCCCAAATCCGAGATCACGCCGGAAAACCCGGCCGGCACGGATGGCTTTGAGTTTGTTGAGTTTGCCAGCCCGAACCCGGAAGAGTTGCGGGCTTTGTTCACCCGCATGGGTTATGAGCTGACCGGCCACCGCAAGGACCAGCCGCTGGTGGAACTGTGGCAGCAGGGGGATGTCACCTACATCCTGAATGCCGACCCGGAAAGCTTTGCCGCAAAATTCGTGGACGAACACGGCCCCTGCGCCCCGGCGATGGGATGGCGGGTGGCCGACGCTCAGAAGGCCTTTGAACATGCCGTGTCCAAAGGCGCGGAAGCCTATGAAGGCCCTGGTAAGGTCATGAACGTGCCTGCCATCAAGGGCATTGGCGGTTCTCTGATCTACTTCATCGACCAGTACTACGACACCTCGCCCTACAACGAGGAATTTGAGTGGCTGAAGCAGTCCAAACCGCGCGGCGACGGCTTCTACTACCTCGATCACCTGACCCACAATGTCTACAAGGGCAATATGGACAAGTGGTTCAAGTTCTACGAGGAGCTGTTCAACTTCAAGGAGATCCGTTTCTTTGACATCCAGGGTAAATACACAGGCCTGTTCAGCCGTGCACTGACCTCGCCTTGCGGCCGCATCCGGATCCCGATCAACGAAGACCGCGGCGAGACCGGTCAGATCGTGTCTTACCTGAAAAAATACAACGGCGAAGGCATCCAGCATATCGCGGTCGGCACCGAGGATATCTACGCCAGCACCGATGCAATTGCAGAAAAGGGCCTGAAGTTCATGCCCGGCCCGAATGACACCTACTATGAGTTGTCCAAGGAACGGGTGCACGGCCATGACGAGCCCCTGGACCGGATGAAGAAACACGGCATCCTGATCGACGGCGAAGGCGTGGTGGACGGCGGCGAGACCCGCATCTTGCTGCAGATCTTCTCGAAAACCGTGATCGGGCCGATCTTCTTTGAGTTCATTCAGCGCAAGGGCGACGACGGCTTTGGCGAGGGCAACTTCAAAGCGCTGTTTGAATCGATCGAGCGCGAGCAGATTGAAAGCGGCGAGATCCAGGCCGCGGAATAAGCGCAGGCTGAGGAACTGACTGAGCCGGGTCTGTCATGCAGGCCCGGCTTTCTTGTGCCTGGGTATTGTCGGCTTTGGCGCCTGCAGGCGGACAACAGTGCTGACACTTGACATGCGGCCAGCACCAGGGATGCCTAATGCCGCAGGGGGCTGGGGTGTTCAGTTTTCTCTTTTAGCCTTTGGGCATCGTCAGGGTGCGGTTGCGGCCGCCTTTCTGATACTGCAGCTGGCTTTCGCCAATGGCGATAACCCGGCCGCCGTCGATGCGGTCGCCGACTTGCACCTTCTTGTAGCGGCCCGAAGGCAGGCGCACCAGGGCGCGGCGGTTGGCTGCCGTGCCATAGACGCCGATCAGGTTCAGCTTTCGCAGGTTCAGGGCGTTGCTGACGGTGGCGCGGCGGGCGACTGAGGCGCTGGTCGGAATGCGCGGCGGCGTTGCCGCTGCGGCGGCAGGAACGGCGGCGGCAACTTGCACTTGGTTCTGGGCATTGCGGCGGGCGCGGTCGACCAGGKTGGCGAAATTGGCAGGACGGCCGCGCGGCACGACTGAGGACGCGATGGCCTGCGCGGTGACCGGCAGTTCCTCCTCTTCTGCCGGTTTCAGGCTCGCGGGACGATGGCGCGGGCGCAGGCTGGCCAGTTCGGCGCGGCTGAGGCCGCCATTCTGGGCCCGTTCCACTTGCTCCGCCAGATCGGAAGGGCGGGCCTTGGGCCGCTTGCGCGACAGCACCTGATTTCGGGCGACTTCTTCTGCCAGCGCTTCGGCGGCCGGGTCGCTGCGGTCCGGCGCAGGCGGCGGAACCTTTTTGGGGCGGCCTAGGTAAACGGTGATGCCATCGGGATTGAGTGCCCCCTCCGGTGTTGCCTTGACCAGACCGCGTGCATCCAGATCAAAGGCTGATCCTGCCGCGGCAGGGGAGGCAACTGCAGACGGCGCGTCATCCTGATCATAGGACCGGGGATCTGGCAGGGCCAGGGCGTCAGCCGCAAATTCGGTGCGGTCGACAGACGCGGTATAAAGCTCATCCAGACCGGCCGCTGCAGGGATGCCGTCAAGTTCCGGCACCACTGGCCAGACGCCGGTCGCCGCGTAGCGTGCGGTCAAGGCCAGTTCTTCCAGTTCGGGTGAAACCTGCGTGTCTGCGGCACCAGGCTGCAAGGCTTCCGGATCCAGGAAGGCAGAATCTGTTCCTTCTTCCGGCGGCTCGACGCCGTCTGCAGCTGCTTCATCTTCTGCTGTGGGGTCCGCGTCCGAACTGCTGACTTCAGGGAGACCGGCATCGGCGAGACCTGGGTCCGGCTGATCCGCCAGCACGCTGACCTGCGGTGCGATATCCTCCGCAGGCCCGGTATCGCCGGAAAGCCGGGATGAAGCGGTTTCGCTGCTGCTGATGGTTGGGGCAGGGGAAAGGTCGCTGCCGGTTTCCGTCAGCGCTGCAAGAAATCCGTCCTCGCGGAACAGCGCCCAGGCGGCCATTGCCGCCAGGAGCAGTGCGGCTGTCAGGGCAAGCCCAAACGAACGCCGCTTGCCGCCAGTTGCAGCCTTATGTTCCGGTGCAGTTTCCGGCGGCTGGACCGGCGCGGCAGGGGACGGCGCGCGTAAGGCGGCTGGAGCGGGCGGAATCGTTCGCGTTGGTCCGGGCTGCTCCGCTGCGGGAGCGGCACTTGCCGGTCCTAGTGGTTTCGCCGCTGCAGGACTTGCGGCACTTGAATGTCTTTCAGTCAGGACCAAGGGGGCTGGTTTCGCCGCAGGCGGCGGACCGGAAGTGAAATTATCTTCGGTCCCTTGCAAGTTCGCCGGAACCTGGGGGCTGGTGTCTTTTGGGGTATCCGGCTTTGCGGCCTCCGGGGCAGGAGTGCTGCCGGTTTCGGATGCCGCTGGCGGCGCAGGCGGAACGCTTGCTGGCATTGCAGCAAGAGGTGGCTGATCGGTTTCCGCCTCCCTAATAGTTTCCGTCCGTTCCAGCAGGGGGGGCGTCTTCGGGGTGTCTGGTTCCTCGTCAGCGTCAGACATTTCTTCCGCTTCTGCAGCTTCCTCTGAGGAGGCGGCTGAGACGAGCTCTTCTTCAGGCTTAAGTTCAGTATCAGCCGGGTCTTCAACGTCATCGGCTGGTGCAGGATCGGGCAGCTGAACCGCACCGATTGTTTTGACAACGGTATTGTCGGGTTCGACCTCGGTTCCGCGGATCGCCCGGGTGGTGCCAAAGAACGGCTCTCCCTGGAAAACACCGTCTTCCGGCACCGCCACGAAACTGACAGGCCCGAAGCCATGCTCAACCGCAAAAGTCTCTGCCTCGTCCAGCGTTTCCAGCGCCACTGCGGCCACGTGGGTTACACTGCCGTCAGCGCAAACATCAAAGGCCAGTTCGTCCACCGGATACGGCGTGGCACCTTCCAGCGCCTGACGTGCCGCCTCAATCCTTTCTCCGGCGGGGAGCCCGCCTGTTTCAATGCTCAGATAACGGATCTGGTCATTAGGTAGGATCAGCTTGCTGTAAATCCCTTCCGGCGCCAGCCGCAGCGCGTCAGCCCGGATTGCGGCCAACGCGGCGGGAAGGTCATCTGTGTCAAACGGAGTGCTGGCGACGCTCCTCCAACCGTCCTCGGCGCGGTAGATCAATGCGATCCCGTCGGCGGAAAGCGAAAGAGCAAAGGCCGGTTTCATGCTTTGGGTCAAACCATCCGAATCCATACTGCCCGGGGGCGCACGGCACGCCCGGTGTTTTGCCGCGAACCTTAAAGCAGGAACCTGCCGAGTTAAAGGAAAAGACATTTCCAGGCTCTTGCGGGCGGCGGTTTGCCGTCCCCATGTAAAGGGTATTCGGAAAAGGAGCTTTTTCAGCATGAAGGCAAAGAAACTTTTGGCAGCCGCGCTGATGCTGTCGGTGAGCGCAGGCGCTCTTGCTGCAAATGAAACCGTGCCGCCGCGCCAGATTACTGTGAACGGTGAAAGCACCTTGCAGGTGCCGCCTGAGCTGGCAACGATCACCCTGGGTGTGACTGAGGAGGCCGAGGAAGCCGCCGCCGCCATGGCCGCCGTGTCAGAAGCCATGAGGGCGGTGATCACCCGGCTCAAGGAGAGTGGCATTGCCGCTGAGGACTTGCAGACCCAGCAGATATCCATGCGGCCTGTCTGGTCGCAGGACCGTTCCTATGACAGCGGCGGGCAGCGCGAGATCACCGGTTTTGAAGCCTCGAACACGCTGATGGTGCGGGTGCGCGATCTGGACGGCCTTGGGCCGGTTCTGGACAAGGTTCTGGCTGCAGGCGCGAACCGGTTTCAGGGGTTGAGTTTCGGGGTGTCTGATCCCGCCGCGGTGATTGACCAGATCCGCGGTGAAGCGGTCAAAGATGCCATCCGCAAAGCTCAGCAGCTGGCGGATGCCGCGGGCATGGACTTGGGGCCGGTACGCTCGATCTCGGAGCATGGCGGCGGCGGCCGTCCGATGATGGCGATGGAAATGGCCCGCAGCGACGCGATGCCGATCGAGGCCGGGGAACTTACCTTTACCCACAATGTCTCGGTTGTCTTCGATTTGGCAGTGCCGGGCAGCGATTAACCTTAATCGAAGAAAGGCCGGGCATGGTGCCCGGCCTTTCTTTTGGAGTGGAGCAGCCCTTAGCCGCAGGCTTTGGCCAGTGCTTGATCCAGGTCGCGTATAAGATCGTCCGCATCTTCGATACCGATTGAGACACGGACCACGTTCGGTCCGGCACCTGCCGCTTCCTGCTGTTCCGGAGTCAGCTGCCGGTGAGTGGTTGAGGCCGAGTGAATGATCAGCGAGCGGGTATCGCCGAGGTTGGCCACATGGCTGAAAATCTCCAGCGAATCCACCAGCTTGACGCAGGCCTCATAGCCCCCCTTGACGGCAAAGGTGAACAAACCGCCGGTGCCTTTCGGATAGCAGACCTGGGCGCGCTCGTAATAGGGGGAGGACGGCAGGCCGGCATAGGTCACATAATCGACACGGCTGTCATTCTCCAGCCATTCGGCAACCTTGCGGGCGTTCTCGCAATGGCGTTGCATCCGCAGGGACAAAGTCTCGATCCCCATCAGTGTGTAATGTGCGGCTTGCGGGTTCATGGTCATGCCAAGGTCGCGCAATCCGATTGCGATGCCATGGAACGTATAGGCCAGTGGGCCGAAGGTTTCGTGGAACTTCAGGCCGTGATAGGCGGTTTCCGGCTCCGACAGCGAGGGGAACTTGTCATTTGCAGACCAGTCGAACTGGCCGCTGTCGATAACACAGCCGCCAGTGACGGTGCCGTTGCCAGTCAGATATTTGGTAGTGGAATGCACGACTAGCGTCGCACCTTGGGAAATCGGGTTGCACAGGTACGGTGTGGCGGAGGTGTTGTCGACGATCAGCGGAATGCCTGCGCCATCGGTGATGTCAGCAAGCGATCGGATGTCGGTTACATAGCCGCCGGGGTTGGCCACGGATTCACAGAACACCGCGCGGGTGTTCTCGTCGATCGCGTCCTTCACCGCGTCCAGATCGTCGGTATCGACGAATTTCGCCGACCAGCCGAAGCGTTTGAAGGTCTGGCTGAACTGAGTGACGGTGCCGCCATACAGCCGGGTCGAGGCCACTACGTTGCAACCCGGCCCCATCAGCGGGAACAGCGCCATGATCTGCGCCGCATGGCCGGAGGAGCAGCAGACGGCACCGACGCCGCCCTCCAAGGTTGCGAGGCGTTCCTGCAGCACTGCAACTGTAGGGTTGGTCAGCCGCGAATAGATGAAGCCGACTTCCTGAAGGTTGAACAATGCCGCAGCGTGTTCGGCATCGCGGAAGACATAAGCTGTGGATTGGTAGATCGGTGTCTGCCGTGCGCCGGTGGCCGGGTCCGGCTTGGCGCCGGCGTGAATTTGCAATGTGTCAAACCCATAGGACGGGGCGTCGGTCATCTGTATGTCTCCCTGAGAGGTCTTCTGTTGCGCGCACCTCAGCATGGCTGCGCGCGGAAGGCAATCGCACGAATGCCGCAGCAGCAGCGTCCTCCCGGCTAGTGAATGTCTTGCGCAGCCGTGCCCTTTGAAAAACGCATCATGGGATGGCACCTTGGCCAAAGGTATCGCTCCAGAACTTGAGCAGCAGTGCGCGCCGGTTGGCATCGAGCGCGACCAGCAGGGATGGCGACAGGGGGATGTACCTTCGGGCGCTAGCGGTAAGGCCGGAGCTGGTGTCCTCGATCACGGCGACGAGACCGGCCTCGACGAGCAAGTTTTGCGCTTCGGCGCTCAGCAGAAAATCGAGCAGCTCCGCAGATGCGCCTTTTTGCGCGGCTCGTTTGGGGATCATAAATGCACGGGACAGAACCAGCGTATAGTCCTCTGGCAATATGGTGCCGACCTCTGGTGCGGATGCGTTTGCAACATAGGACCCCAAGACGTTGTAGGCGATCAGAAACCGGCCTTCCGCCACGCCTGCGATGATCTCGGCGGAACAGCAGGTGGCAACAGCATCAACACGGGCAAAGCCCTCCATCAGAGCGCCGAAGGTGGTGGCTTCCAGACTGTCGCTGTAAGCGAACAGGTAGCCCAGGCCGGAGGCGGCGATGTCGTAGGTGGCGATCCTGCCGCGGTAAAGGCCAGGATTGGCGCGCAGCGCATCCAGCAGGGAAAAGCGGCTGCGCGGCACATCGGCGCCATCAATTAGCCGCTTGTTGTAGACGATTACTGCCGGTTCAGTGGTGATCCCCCACAGCTCGTCGCGCCAGCGCCGCGAAGGCGGCAGCGCCAGTGCCGCGGGCGAGCGGTGCGGTTGCGCACAGGCCGCGTTAACCAGCCAGACCATTTGCTGCACGGCCGAGGACAGCACCGCGTCGGCAGGCGGGTTGCCATCCCGGCAATCGGCGCGGCTCCGGGCAAAAAGTGCGTTGGACCCCCATTGCTCGTAGGTGATTGTCAGATCCGGATTCAATTCCGCAAATCGCTCCATAACCGGCTGGATGATGCTGTTGTCGGTGGTAGAGCGGATCAGGAAAGGCACCGGGCCGCTGCCATATTGCACGGTCGCCTCCTGTGCGGTGGCGGCGGCAGGCAGCAACGCGGCAATGAGCGACAGCATCTTCCAGGCCCGCGTCATGGTTTCTCCTCCGCGGCTGGCAGGACCAGCGCCGCGCGGAAGCCGTCGTCCTCGCGCACCATGTCAACCCGGCCGCCAAAGGCAGCGGCCACGGAAGCCACGATCGACAAGCCGATGCCGGTGCTGTTTTCCTGGGTTCCTGCGCTGCGGTTGAAGCGGCGGCCGAGATGTTCGGTGACTGCAGGCCCCGGGCCGGGTCCGGCGTCGCGCACCCACAAGATAGCATCGGGGCCGCGCTGCTCTGCTCCGATGGACACTGGCGGGGTGCCGTGTCTGAGCGCATTGCCCAGCAGGTTGCCGGCCGCCTCGCCAAGGGAAAAGGCGTCGGCTTGCACCATCACCGGGTCCTCGCCGATCTCCAGCCGCAGGTCGCTGCCGGGAGCCAGCAGTGCGTGGTCGTTGCGCTCCATGATTTCCAATGCCACCTCGCGCAGGTCGACGGCCAGCCGCGGGGCGCTGTCGGTGCGGTGCACCACCAGTGCACGGCTGAGGAGCTGATCCAGCAGCCTGCCCAGCGAGCGGGTGCGCGCCAGCAGCCGGTCCAGGGCATGGCGGCGGGCGGCCTCGCCGGGTTCCGCCACCGCAGTCTCTGCCTGAACACGCATCGCGGCCACCGGGGTGCGCAGTTGATGCGCGGTGTCGGAGATCAGGTTGCGCATCGCCTCGACCTGGCCGTCCAGACGGCCCATGAACCGGTTCATGGCACCCAGCACCACCTGCAGTTCCCGCGGCAGGCGGCCAGTGGCAATCGGTGTCAGGTCATAGGGGTCGCGGCGGGCTAGGTCATCAGTGATGGCCTCCAGCGGGCGCAGGGCGGTGCGGATGACCAGCCAGGCAATTGCCATCAGCGCCAGCCCAGCCACTGCCATCGGCAGGAGCGCATCCAGCATCAGGTCCGCTGTCATCGCCTTGCGCGCCCGTAAGGTCTGTCCGACCACAACCTCGACCGGGCCGGAGAAGTTGCGCTCCGCGAAGCGCCGGGTGATCCGCACGAAACGCGCGGGCTCGCCGTTGAGTTTTGCCTCGAAGTAATCCGGACCGCCGGATCCGGGTTCCGGCACCCGGACTGCACTTTCGGGATCAACCCCGGTTATGAACTTCTGCCCGGGCCCATGCACCGCATAGTAGATGCGGTCGTCGGGCGCCTGTGCCAGCAGCTGGAAAGCCGACACCGGCAGGTCGGCGACCGGGAGGCCTTCCTGGATCCGGACCGACTCGGCAATATCTCTGGCAGCCCCCAGCAGGATGCGGTCATAGGCCTGACGCGCCGCCTGCTGGCCGTTCAACCAGGCAGAGCCGGACACCAGCACCCCTCCCAGAAGCAGGATCAGCAGCACTGCCCCCAGAACCCGGGCCGCCAGCGTCAGCGGCGGGCGCGGCTCAGCCATTCAGGTGCAGCCGGTAACCGACCCCCCGCTGAGTGCTGATGCTGACATCACTGCCGGCGATTTTCTTGCGCAGGCGGGCAATGTACAGCTCGATCGCGTTCTCGCCCACATCGGCATCGTCGAAACCATAGAGCGAGTCGTAAAGCCGTGTTTTGGACAGGTAGCGGTCCTGATGGCGGATCAGCATATCCAGCAGGGCGGCTTCGCGGCGGGTCAGCTCCAGCAGGCGGCCGTCCAACCGGGCGCTGCGGTCGCTGGGCGAAAAGGCCAGGGAGCCCAGGATGATCTGCTCATCCTTACGCTCCATCTGCCGCCGCACCAGGGCCCGCAGCCGCGCCTCCAGTTCGCGCTGGTCGAAAGGCTTGCCTAGGTAATCATCCGCCCCCTGGTCCAGGGCTGCCACCCGGTCGTCCACCGAGGTCAGCGCGGTCAGCATCAGCACCGGCGCCGGGTCGCCCGCCAAGCGCATCTCGCGCAGCAGCGACAAGCCGGAACCGTCCGGCAGGTTGATGTCCAGAATAACCGCGTCATAGGCCTGCACCGCCCTGCAGTCGCGGGCGCTTTCGATGTCCGGCGCCAGATCGCAGACAATACCCGATCGGGCCAGGTGGGCGGTCACGCCTTCGGCCAGATCCTCTGCATCCTCAACCATCAAGACCCGCATTCAATGACGCTCCGCTTTGCTGAAACCGGCGACAGGTTGGTGACAGCTTCAATGGGTAAACATGTCTAACCCGCAGAAACGGAGCTGCCAAAGCGAATTGTTGCGGGTGATCTCCGGCGCTTGGGAGTGCGCCGGCCACGACCTGAGGAGGAACGCATGAAATTCACCGTCACCCGCGGCCTGGTTGCCGCTGCCGCCCTGTCGCTGTACGCCTTTGCGGCCCAGGCACAGGAAAACCCCGAATGCATCGCCCCGGCCAACCCTGGCGGCGGCTGGGACTTCACCTGCCGCCAGGTGGGCAAGTCGCTGCAGGATCTGGGACTGATCGACAAGACCATGCAGGTTGTGAACCTGGCTGGCGGCGGCGGCGGCGTGGCCTTTGCCGAGGTGGTCAACAAGCGCACGGATGACAACAGCCTGATTGTTGCGGCCTCCAGCGCTACAGCGACACGCTTGGCACAGGGCGCTTATCCGGGCAACAGCATGGACCAGGTGCGCTGGCTGGCTTCCATCGGCGCAGATTACGGCGTGATCGCGGTTGCGGCTGACAGCGGCATCGAAACCCTGCCGCAGCTTTTGGACACCATCAAAGCTGATCCGTCCTCGGTGTCCGTTGCGGGCGGCTCTGCGGTTGGCGGCTGGGACCACCTGAAGGTTCTGATCGCGGCAAGCGCCTATGGCATCAAAGACGTGCGCAGCGTCAAGTACATCGCCTTTGATGGTGGCGGCGAAGCTGTGACCCAGTTGCTGGCAGGTTCTGTGCAGGCCTTCACCGGCGACATCTCCGAGGCCAAGGGGTTTGTGGATTCCGGTGACATCAAGGTGATTGCAGTGCTGTCGCCGGAACGCCTGCCAGGCGAATTCGCTGACTTCCCGACTGCCAAGGAACAGGGTGTTGATGCCATCGGCGCCAACTGGCGCGGCTTCTATGCGCCGGGCGGCATGTCGGACGAGGCCTATGACGCATGGGTATCCAAGATCGGCGAACTCTACGCCTCCGGCGAGTGGAAAGAGGTGATGGCCGCCAACGGCCTGGCACCGCTGGACCTGCAGGGCGCCGCGTTCCAGGAATTCGTGGCCGGCTCGGTCGCGCAGATCCAGTCGATTTCCAAGGAAATCGGCATCATCAAGTAACCTGCACGGGGCCAGCCCCGGAGGAGGCCGCGCAATCCTGCGGTCCCCTCTGCGGGCGGCGGCCCCGCCTGAATACCCGAACTGGAGACCGCTATGAGCGATCGTATCTTCGGGGTTTTCGGCATGATCCTTGCCGTCGGCTATTTCTTTGCCGCGCTTGCGATCGAGGAAAGCTTTCTCTCCGATGCCGTCGGCCCCAAGGCCTTTCCCCTGATCATTGCCGCCATCCTCGCCCTGTCGGGCGCCGTGATCGCGCTGCGCCCGGATCCCGAACCGCACTGGCCTGCCTTGGGCCGGCTGGCCGAAGTGGCAGCCGCTGTGGTGGTGCTGATCCTGTACGCCGAAATGCTGCCCGTCGCGGGCTTTGTCATCGCCACCGCCTTTGCCGCCGCCTATCTTGCGTGGCGCCTCGGCTCGGGGCCGCTGGAGACAGTGGCCGTGGGGGCGGGCACTTCTATCGGCATCTATGTGACCTTTCACCTGACCCTCGGCCTGTCGCTGGCCAAGGGTCCGCTTGGCTTCTGAGGAGGGCGCAGCATGGAGCTTCTCGCAAATCTTGGCGACGGCTTTGCCATTGCGCTCAGCTGGCAGAACATCGGTCTGGCGCTGCTGGGCTGCTTTCTGGGTACTATCATGGGCGCCTTGCCGGGGCTGGGGCCGTCGAATGGCGTTGCCATATTGATTCCCCTGGCCTTTACCCTGGGGCTGGGGGCGACGCCGTCGCTGATCCTGCTGACCAGCGTTTACTACGGTGCCATGTACGGAGGCCGCATCAGCTCGATCCTGCTGAACATACCAGGGGATGAGCCCGCCATGATGACCTGCCTGGACGGGCATCCGATGGCCAAGAAGGGCCTCGCGGGCGAGGCGCTGTCGCTGTCGGGCATTGCGTCTTTTGTCGGTGCATTCCTGGCCACCTGGGGCCTGATCCTGCTGGCGCCGCAGCTGGTGAAGATCGCCCTTCTGTTCGGCCCGGCCGAATATTTCGCCCTGTTCGCGCTGGCCTTCATGACGCTGGGCGGCGTGTCCTCGACCAACCAGGCGAAATCGGCCTTTGCCGCGGCGCTGGGGTTGGGGCTGGCCACCATCGGCGTCGACACTCAGACCGGCGTGCCGCGGTTCACCTTTGGTGAGGTGCATTTGTATGACGGGCTGGATTTCCTGGTCGCCATCGTCGGCCTGTTTGCCCTGTCCGAGGTCTTCATCTTCCTGGAAACGCGTCATGGCGGATCCGATGCCGCGGGGCGCAAGCTGACCATCGGCAAGCTTTATCCGCCGGTGTCGATGATCCGGCAGACTACTCCGACCATGCTGCGGACCTCGGTCCTGGGCTTCATCGCCGGCGTGCTGCCCGGCGCCGGCGCCTCGCTGGGTTCGTTCATCTCCTATTCGATGGAAAAGAAGCTGGTCGACAAGAATGGCACCTTCGGCACCGGTGATCCGCGTGGTGTGGCAGCGCCTGAGGCCGGCAACAACGCCGCTGCTGGGGGCGCGCTGGTGCCAATGCTGGCGCTGGGCGTACCGGGATCGGGCACAACCGCGGTGCTGCTGGCGGTTCTGCTGGCGCTGAACATAACACCCGGCCCGCTGCTGTTCAGCCAGAACCCGGATGTGGTCTGGGGCCTGATCGCGGCGCTGTTCATTGCCAACTTCATGCTGCTGGCGATGAACATCCCGATGGTTGGCCTCTTCACCCGCGTGCTGATGATCCCGTCGCGGATCCTGATGCCGATTGTGGCGATGGTCAGCTTTGTCGGTATCTACGGCATCTCGGGCAGCACCTTTGACCTGTTGGTGATGATCGGATTCGGTGTGATGGGCTGGGTGCTGCGCAAGCTGGACGTGCCGCTGGTGCCTATCATTCTGGGCACCCTGCTGGGCAATTCGATGGAGAACAACCTGCGACGCGCCGTGACCATCGACAACGGCAACTGGTGGACGCTGATTGACAGCCCGCTGTCCATCGCGCTGTGGGCGATTGCCATTATTGGTTTTGTACTGCCGCTGATCGTTGGTGCGCGTGTCAAAGCCAAGATGCATCAGCGCCGCGACGAGGAGGGCGCAATCAGCGACTGACCAAACGAACAGCCATTCCAGAATCCCCTCTGGAATGGCTTCATTTGACTTTTCTCAACGAATAATTGCCCTGTTCAGCCGTTGTTCAACGTGCCTGACCCCGGTAAGGCGGCGCTGCCGGAACGCGCAGTTTAGACAGGACGGGGGGCGTTGGATATCACCGCCAGTATTTTGTTCCGCTGGATTTTTCCTGAGGGGCCTTTTGGCAGTTCGTTCAGGAAATGCACACCGTCGGGTGTTTTGAACTTCCCGAGCTGAGACCGGCAAATATCGATCAGCTCCATTTCGGTCAGTTCAGAACCGTCGCGGATTTTCACCGCCGCCTCCACCGTCTCGCCGTAGCTGCTGCAGGGGCGTCCGAAGGCGGCTGCCTCAATCACGTCGGGATGGGAGTAAAGCGCCTCGTCGATCTCGCGCGGGGCGATGTTCTCGCCGCCCTTGATAATCAATTCCTTGAGCCGCCCGGTGACATAGACGTAGCCGTCGCTATCGATCCGGCCCAGATCGCCGGTACGCAGCCAGCCGTCCGGGGTGAAAGTTGCGGCCGTAGCTTCCGGGTTGTTCAGGTACTCCAGCATCACGTTAGGGCCGCGCACCGCCAACTCTCCCTCACTGCCATCACTGACGGGCTGCAGCCGGGCATCCAGGATCGTAACTTTGTTGCCAAAGGCGACACCAGGGGAGCCGATCTTGCGGATGCCGGGGGGCAGGGGGTTCGACAGGATCTGGGCCGCGGTTTCGGTCAGCCCCATAGTCTCGATAATCGGAACTCCGAAACGGTCTTCAAACGCGCGCTGCACGTCTGGGGCCAGTGCCGATGAGGCGGAGCGACCAAAGCGCAGCCGCGCCCTGGTGCTGCCGACGGGGTCCAGATCCGAGTGCAGCAAATGAGAGATGATGGTGGGGACCACAGAAAACCAGGTGGCCTGCGACCAGCCGGCGTGGGCCCAGAAGCGGCTGGCGGAGAAACGCTCGCACATGGCCAGCGAGCCCCCGGAGATCAGCGTGCCCATCACCGTCACGCAAAGCCCGTTGATATGGTAGACCGGCAGCACGCAAAGGCCGCGGTCCTGCGGGGTCAGCTGATGTGCGACGGCAGTGGTCCAGCCGCCGGCCAGCAGGCTGGCGTGGGTGTGCACCACTCCTTTGGGGCGTCCGGTAGTGCCGGAGGTGTACATCAGCAGGGCGTGGTCCCCGGCAGAGACCGGGTGCAGCTCTGCCGGGGAACCACCAGTTGCCGCCACCTGGTCCAAAGGGGAGAAAAAGGGCAGGCTGGCGGTCTGCTCGAACAGCTCTGTCTGGCTGGGGTGCACAAAGGCAAAGCGGGCGCCGCTGTGCTGCAAGGCGTAGGACACCGCGCTGTTGCCCGCGACCAGGTTGATCATGGTGGCGCGGAAGCCGCCGTAGAGCACGCCGAACAGGCATTCCAGCGCGCCGCGCCCGTTGGGATGCAGGATGGCGATGCTTTCACCCTTGGTGATGCCTTGTGCGGTCAGGTAGCGGGCTATGGCGTCTGCGGTCCGGCGCAGCTCTGCCCAGCTGAGATCGGGGCCGCCGTCGGGAAAGACAAAGCCGGTCCCGCCCTCAGCCGCGCGTGTGTCCAGCCAGTCGCGGATGGTTCCCTTGGGCGGCTCCATCATTGGCCCGCCTCCGCCCAGTAGCTGGAAAAAATGTCTTCCAGTTCTGGTTCGCGAGCCGGAATTTCGCGCACGATCTTTGTGGTTTGCACGAAATGGCGCCAGTTGAGGTTGGTGTCGATCGAATTTCCGCCCCAACTGCCGCAGCCCATCGACAGGGAGAACGGCATTCCGTTGGTGAAGGCGCCGCCGGTGGCGAAGGTATGGGCCTGGTTGACGATCACCCGGCAGGCCGGCATTTCGCGGCCCAGTTCGACGGCGCGCTCATCCCTGGCGGTGTGAATGCCGATGGAATGGCCGGCGCCCTGGTGGGAGAGGATGCGGGCGGCGATGGCCTTGGCCTCTGTGTAGTCAGCGGCCCGGTAGACCGCGAGGATGCGGCTCAGCTTTTCCCCGCTCAGCGGGTGCTCCGGGCCGATGCCCTTGGTCTCAACCGCTAGAAACTTGGTACCTTCTGGGACCTTGCCCGCCATATCCAGCGCGGCCAGCATCCTGTCCGCGTCCTGGGCAATGACATTTCGGTTCAGATGGCCGCCGGGCCAGAGCCGGGCGATGATGCCATCTGCGTCGGCCTCCGGCACAAGCGCGCCGCCTTCGCGGGCCAGTGCGGCGATGAACTGGTCATAGATGGCATCCACCACCACCACCGCGTTTTCCGAGGAGCAAGAGGTGGCGTTGTCGAAACATTTGGAGGCGGCGATCTTGGCCGCCGCATCGGCCAGATCGGCGGTTTCATCCACGATCACGGTCACATTGCCTGCCCCGACGGCCACGGCGGGGGTGCCGCAGGACTGGGCGCGGTGGACGTTGTTCTGGCTGCCGGTGCAGATCACCCGGTCGGCGGCCTCCATCAGCGCCTGGGTCTTGGCCTTGGAGCCGGGGGCCGGGATCATCTGCACCAGATCCGGGTTCAGCCCCAGTTTTGCGAATTCGGCGTGGATGTAGCTGAGCAGCAGTTCGCAGGAGGCAACGCCTTTGGGAGAGGGGGCGACGACGATAGCATTGCCGCCCTTCAGCGCGTTGATGATGTTGTTGGCAGGCGTTGCCGCGGGGTTGGTCGAGGGGACAACGGCGCCAATCACACCAATGGGGCGCATGATCTCGGTGATGCCGGTTTCCGGGTCGTCGCTGACGATGCCATGGGTCTGAACCTCCGAGATATCGCGCAGAAGGCCCAGCGTCTTGCGGTGGTTCTTGGTGATCTTGTCCGCCGCGTTGCCAAGCCCGGTGGTTTCCACCGCAAGCTCCGCCAAAGCGCGATTGCGGGCGGGCTCCATGATGGCCCATCCGGCCGCCAGGGCAGCCTTGTCGTACAGCGTCTGGCTTCCCTTGGCTTCGAAATCCTGTTGGGCGGTGCGGGCGCGCACCACGATCTGTTCCACCTCGGCTGTGCCGGAGGCGAGTGCGTCCTGAGCGTTCATGTCTTACCTCGATATCTTGGCCGGGACGCGCGCTGCGGCTGTGCGCGCCCCGGAGGAGTTCCGGCTTGGATCAAAGCCCGGCCAGAAGCTCTTTCAGTGTTTGTTCGCGGGCGGCCCACATTTCCTTGACCTCGTCACGGGACATGATGTGCATGGGCGAGCCACCGGCTGCCATTTTCTTGGCGACCCGGTCATTGGCGAACATCTCAGGCACCGTTGCCGCCAGTTTTTCGATTACCTCTTGCGGGGTGTCCTTGGGCACCATCACGCCGCGGAAATTGACGGAGGAGTTGTCCACCTCCAGGCCCTGCTCCTGCATGGTGGGCACATCGGGCAGGAAGTCAGAGCGCTGCAGGTCGGCGACGCCCAGGATCTTGACGTTGCCCGCTTCCTGCGCGCGGTAAGCGTCGGACAGGTTGTTGATGCCGCCCATGACCTCACCGGCGATCACTGCCTTCATTGCCGCTGCGCCGCCGCCCTTGGTCGGGATATAGGCCATCTTCACGCCTGCAGCCTTTTCAATTTGAAGCGCAGCGATGTGGTGGCCAACGAACAGGCCCGCACCGGAGAAAGTCAGCTTGCCCGGGTTTTCCGTGGCATAGGCAACCACATCTGCCATCGAATTGAAGGGACTGTCGGCGGCGACCACAAAGACCGCCGGGTCAGCGCCCCAGTTGGCAATGGGTTCAAAGCTGTCTGCGGAATAGGACACGCCGCCCTTGATCGACTGCGCGATGAAGTGGGGCACATTGTAGGCCGCCAGGGTGTATCCGTCTGCATCGGCCTGGGTGGCAAACCAGTTCCAGCCGACACGGCCGCCAGCGCCAGGCTTGTTGATGATGGCGATGGGCATTCCCAGCGCATCCTCGTTACCCGCGGTCATGGTGACGATCCGGGCCTGGAAATCGGTTGCCCCTCCGGCCCCGTATGAGACCATCATCATGATCGGGCGTTCCGGGTAGTCCTCGGCCATGGCAGTACCTGCCAGGCCCGTCAGCGCGATGGCCGCGCCTGCAATCAGTTTCCTCATTTTCTTCTCCTCCTTAATGGGTTCGGACCGGTTTCTTGCCGGTCAGAACAAAATTTCGCGCGGCGTATAGACGCTCAGCAGCTTGGCAAAGAGGCCGTACATCACCGCCACAAACACCGCGGTGATCAGCGCGCGCCGGACCCAGCTTTTGCCTTCGGAATGGGGCGCCGGGTCGTAGAGCGACAGCAGGATGAAAAAGCCGATGGCGGTGGCGGTATAGAACCCCAGCGCCTTGGCGGCCCAGAAGACATAGGCCAGCATCACCGCCAGCCCCGGCACCATGTTCAAAAACATCGTGCGGGACACGCCGGAGCCGACCTTGCTGAACCCCATGACGGCCTTGCCGAAGGTCCAGCCCGCCAGCACCGCAAACACCGATGCGATAAGGCGCGGGAACAGGAAGGCTTCAGAAGGTTGCTGGGTGTAGCTGATCCAGGCGACCGAGATGCCCACTGCGAACACAAGGCCGGAGCCAAGAATGTGCTGAGACCGGTTCATGCCTGCGCCTCCTCTTTTGTGGTGTAGCGGCGGCTGCGCAATTCCATCCAGGCCGAGTAGGCGATGGAGGCAACAACCACGGCGATCAGGAAGATGTTCAGGCCGCCGGTCAGGAAGTACGCGGATTTGCCAACGGTGGCGTCGGCTATCATGCCGCCTTGGATGAAGTTCGCCTCAGCAATCGGGCCTAGGATCAGACCCAGCACCAGCGGTGCGGCGGAGAAGCCGAAACGCTCCAGGAAATACATGCCGATACCAAGGCAGGCCATCACGTAGACGTCACCCATCGAGCTTTGCACCGAGTAGGCTCCGAAGACGGATAGGGCGAGCACGATGGCGGCCATAACCGATTGCGGCACCTGGGCCACGCGGGCGGCAAGGCCCGCCACATAGAGGCCAAAGAGGCACATCAGGACCTGGCCCACCAGCATCGAGTTGATGAAGGTCCAGGCAACATCCGGGTGATTGTCAAACAGGTCGGAGCCAGGGAAGATGCCGTGGATCAGGAGTCCGCCCAGAAGCACCGCGGCGGTGGGGCTGCCGGGGATCGACAGCGTCAGCAGCGGTACCAGCGACGGGCCGACCATGGCGTTGTTGGCGGCTTCCGCGGCGATCACGCCTTCGCTGTGGCCCTGGCCGAATTTCTCCTTCTCGGAAGAGAACTTCTTGGTCTGGTCATAGGCCACCAGCCCGGCGATCTGGCCGCCGACACCGGGGATCAGCCCGATGATGGAGCCGGTGATGGTGCCAATGCCAAGCGCGCGCGGGCGGCGCAGCAGTTCGCGGGTGGCGTCGAGGACGGAATGCTTCTGTACCTCGATCACCTCGGCGCCGCTGGTGCGGCGGCCTTTGGCGAACATGGTCAGCACCTGCGGGATGGCAAAAAGACCGATGAGGGCTGCAATGATGTTGATGCCGCCGCCCAGGGACGGGTGGAAGATGAACCGCTGGGCGCCCATGATGTCGTCAAAGCCGATGGTCGCCAGCCACAGCCCGATGCAGCCGGACAGCAACCCTTTGACCACCGAGGCCGAGTCCAGCGAGCCGATCACCGTAACGCCCAGGATCGCCAGCCAGAACAGATGCGAAGGGCCAAAGGCCAGCGCCCATTCAGCTAGCAGCGGGGTGAGGAAGATCAGCAGCAGCACGCCGAAGATGCCGCCCGCGGCGGAGGCCAGGAACGACAGCTGCAGCGCTTTGGCACCCTGGCCCTGCTTAGCCATCTTGTGGCCGTCCAGCGTGGTGGCGATGTTCGCGGGCGCGCCGGGGATCTTCAGCAGGATTGCACTCACCGCGCCGCCCGCCACGGTGGAGGTATAAGCGGCGCCCAAAAGGATCAGGCCCTGAACGGCCTCCAGATGGAAGGTGAAAGGGATCAGCAGTGCCACCGCCATTGTGGGGGAAAGCCCAGGAGTTGCCCCCAGGATCAGCCCGCCGATTGTGCCACCCAGAAGCAGCAGGAATGACAGCGGTGAGAACACGTCTCCGAAGTAAAAAATGAACTCCATTCAGGGCCTCCCAACCCGGCTGATCGCGCTTTTGCTTTTGTTGACAAAACAGGTTAGGCCATGAAAATAGTATTGCAAACGTTTTCATTAATCTTGCTGGAGGAGGGGAGATTATGGCGCCAAAACAAAAAGGTAACGTGGATATCGTGGCCGTGGCGAAGGCCGCAAAGGTGTCACCCTCCACAGTGTCGCGCACCTTCAATCACCCCGATCTTGTCAGCCCGGCGACTCGCAAGAAGATCACCCGGGCGGTGCAGAAACTGGGCTATGTCAGAAACCGCGCGGCGCAGATGATGCATGGCAAGCGGTCGGGCACGATCGGGCTGGTTGTGCCAACCATCAACCACGCGATTTTTGCCGAAGTGATCCAGGCGTTCTCAGACGCCATCGATCAAGCCGGGTTTACCCTCCTTCTGGCGTCGCACGGCTATGATCTCGACCGCGAATACGAGATGGTACGCAAGCTGATGGAGCACCGGGTGGACGGGGTGGCGCTGATCGGATTGGAGCATTCGGCGGCCACTTCCCGGCTGATTGCACAGCAGGAAACGCCTGCAATGGCGATCTGGAACTATGCTGAGGAGTCTGAGCTGCCCTGCGTCGGCGCGGACAACCGGCTGGCCGGGCGGATGGCGGCGGAGCACTTGCTGGAGCTGGGGCACCGGGACATCGGCCTGATTTTTCCCGACACCCGCGGCAATGACCGGGCGCAGTACAGGTTGTCGTCGGTGTTGGAGGCACTGCAGGAAAGTGGTGTGTCTGTTCCTGAAGACCGCATGTCTGAGGCCCCCTACAGTGTGGCACAGGCAAAGCAGGCGGCGATCAGGCTGCTTTCAGGAAGTGCCAAGCCGACCGCATTGCTGTGCGGCAATGATGTGATCGCCCAAGGTGCTCTTTACGGCGCGCAGAAATGCGGTCTGCGGGTGCCCGAGGATGTGTCAATCATTGGGATAGGCGACTTCAAGGGGTCAGCGGATATTGAACCGGGGCTGACAACCATCCGTATTCCGGCGGAAACCATCGGATCGCTCGCCGGGCAACGCTTTACAGATTACATTACTTCTGACACGCGCGAACAGTTCAGGCTGCGCTGCGGGCTGGAACGTGTCGTCCGGGGAACTACGGGGCCCGCTGCCTGAAGGAAATTCAGCAATAAGCCAGCCTGTCTATGGCCTGCTTCATTCCCGCCGCAGAAGATAGATATCCATGATCCAGCCGTGCTCTGCCCGTGCCAATGCGCGGGTTTCGATGATCCGGCCGGCCACCTCTGCCAGCGGGCCTGCGGCGGATATCTGGTTCTCCATCCCGGCATAAGCAGTCCAGAAAATTTCCACGCCTTGCGGGTCGATCGCCTGAAAGGAGCATTCCCCGTCCAGCATGATCACTAGCGTATCAGCACTTTCCGGCCAGCCGTTTTCGCGCAACTGCCGACCGGTCGTGACGGTGAAGGGAGCGCCGATTTCGTTGACCGGAATGCCGTGCGCCGCTGTCAGCGCTTGGATCGAAGTGATGCCGGGGATCACGGTCAGCTTGATTTCCGCCAGCTTCTTCAGCCGCTCGGCAATCCGCATGGTGCTGTCATACAGCGACGGGTCGCCCCAGACCAGAAACCCGGCATTGCCGCCAGCGGGCAGGTTTGCGGTGATGGTCTGCCACCAGATTTCCGCGATGGCGTCGTGCCAGTCGTCCACCCGCTTGCGGTAGCTCTTGGTGGCTTCGTCGCGCACCGGCAGGGCGAACTCGACGATCCTGGGTCCATTGCCCCGGATCGCCCGGTTGCAAATCTCGCGGCGCAACCCCGCCAGGTCATCCTTGCTCGCGCCCTTGTTGGGGATCAGGATCAGGTCCTGCGCGTTCAGCGCCTCAATTGCCTGCAGCGTCATGTGCTGCGGGTTGCCGGTGCCGATGCCGATCAGGGAAAGCTCAATCATGGCGGGGCCTTTCACTTGAAAACACGGCCTCCTATGGGGTCGCGCTTGGGGTCTTGCAAGGGGGCTGTTGCGCTCAGGAGCCTTCGCCGGCCGGCACGGTGATTTTCGCTTCAACCGGCTGGCCCTCGACCAGCAGCGCGCTGTGGCTGTTGGTGTTGAGCGAGACCTTCACCTCAGCCCCTTCGGGCAGGGCAGGGATGTGCATCCAGTTGGCGTAAAGCCGGGCAAGTTTCTCGCCGTTCACATAGACATGCGCGTGGCCTTCGCCGTCAACGTCTGCGGCGGAGGCGTTTTGCGGGGCAAAGCGGAAGTTCTGCGGAGTGACTTGCAGGTTCCAGCCTGCCATCGGGTCCTTGTGCAGCTGGATGGCGACGCCGGGGGCATCGGGGCCAGCTGCCAGGCTGACAGCCTGGGAATGGTCATGGGCGGCCACTTCACCATGGCCGCCGCCGTGATGCGCAGGGTCGCCATGGTCATGGCCATCGAAGGTGACGCCATTGCCGGCTGCGATCACAAAGCCAGCACCGCCGCCAAAGATCAGGCCAATGGCAAAAAGAGCAAGTGAGCGGGACATATCGGTATCCTCTGAAAAGAGTTTCCCCGCCGGGCGGAACCGGCGGGGATCAGGTTGGGCCAGTATCAGGCGGCGGCTTCTGCACGCTTGCCTTCGGTTTGCCAGAAGTAGCCGGCAAAGCTGCCCAAGAGCACCCAGGCGGCCATGCCGACGCCAAAAGCACGGGCGGCAAACAGGGCGCCGATCTCTGTCGGAACCGGGCCGGTGAAGCTTTCGGGCTCAGGCGCGCCGATTACATGCGGCGCCAGCAGCAGCAGGGCCGCGACGGCATAGCCCGCCAAGCTGCCGCCATAGGCAATCAGCCACATGGCAACGCCGGCGGCGGCCACAGTTGCCCCCCACCAGATCTGACGCGCGCCGACATCGGCGGCGGCCACACCCGGTACCTCCGGCGCCAGCGTCAGGCCGGGCGCGAAGTGGAAGGTGATGAAACCCGCCAGGCCCCATAGAATGCCGGTGCGCGCGTTGATCTCGTGGCCCTGGCGTTCAGCCACCGACATCAGTGCCGCCATCACCAGCGCATAGCCGGTGTAGGTCAGCATAGTGAAGATGATGCTGAGCCCGTCACGCACCGGCTCGGCGAACATGCCGGGCAGCTCGGGATGGGCGGTTACGGGGTCAGCGCCGAAATGCACCAGCTCGCCGCCCTCATAGAGTTCAGCGTGGAGCAGCACGGGCTGCACAAAATACAGCTGCAGCAGGGCGGTAATCAGCCCTGCTGCAGCACCAGCGAACAGGCCGCTGGTCAGAATGCGACTGAACATGGCCTTAGTGGCAGGGGAAGCCAGTTGCGTGGCGCACATCATGCGCGGCGTCGTGCAGGGCAGATGCCTGAACATGGCCGGTCAGCGTGATGATCCCGAAACCCAGAACCACTGCAAACAGTGCCGGAAGAACACTGGTGCCAGCGGCGGAAGCCTTTAGCGTCTTGGTCGTCATTTCTAGTCCTCCTTACCGTCACACCCGACGGCATAAGTTGCGTTACTACACGGCCGGTCTCCTGACTCGCGGGTCGCTGCTGCCATCCTCCTTCCCGGCCTTGGCCAGTGGATAGTGGAAGGCCGCTCGCCGCTCACAGTCGCGGGGGCGGTTGAGGCTTCGGTGCCGCGATTTGGTCCACCGTCCTCATTCCCGTTTCAGTCCCAGTGCTTAGGCACCATCGGACACCGTATCTGACTGTATTGCCCCGTGCCGCTGAGTCCGGTCAAGGAAGAATCCGCCAATCTGGAGTGCTTCCGCGTCATGCGGGGGCGGAATCCTGCAGTATGGAGAACGGGAGAATTCAATAAGTCCGGCCGGGTATCCCGCGCTGGGATGTTGAAGCTGCCTTCGGCAGGCGTATCACGGCAAGTCTGCCGGGATACGCGCTATTGCCTTGAACCGCAGCTGGCCCAGGGGCCGCGCGTCGGCAAAGTTCCCGTCGGGGCTGTTCCGGTACATCCGCAGGAATGTAAGGACGTCCGGCAGATCCTCGCCAGTGATCTCTCCGAACAGATAGGCGGTCTTGCCGCTCTGGCGCACCGCCAGCGTCTGCGGCCGCTGGCAGCCGGACATGCAGTCCACCTGCTGCAGCCGCGCCTCCACACCGGCCGCCTCCAGCGCCGCGGCAATCTGCCCGAACAGGGCAGGGTCCGCGGCGCGGCAGGTGCGGCACAGAGTGAGGGTCGGCAGGCTCATGCGGCAGGCAGGTCCTGATCCGCCAGCGGACCATAAAGGATCAGCACCGGCGCCTTGGTCTCCATCGCGCGCAGTGTCGCGGGCAGCTCGCCCACGGTGTGGCAGAACAGTTGCTGTTCGGGTGTCGAGACGCCAAGCGCGACCATGGCGTGGGTGTCCGCGGGCAGGCCCGCTTCCATCAGTTTCTCCGCCAGCGCGGCAAAGGTACTCTTGCCCATATAGACCACGGTGGTGGCATGGGGGTCGGCCAGCGCCGCCATGTTCAGGTCGTCCGGCAGCCCGCCGGTCACGTCATGGCCGGTGATGAACTGCAGCCGCCGCGCGGTCAGGCGCCGGGTCAGCGGAATGTTGGCTGCCGCCGCCGCCGCCGAGGCTGCGGTGACGCCGGGCACGATCTCGAACCCGATGCCCGCCTCGCGCAGCGCGGTCATCTCTTCCTCCAGCCGCCCGAAGACGCCAGAGTCCCCGGATTTCAGCCGCACCACGTTGAGGCCGCTTTGGGCGTAATCGACCAGCAACTGGCTCACATGATCCTGCTTGGGGGAGGGGCGGCCTGCGCGTTTGCCCACGCCCACCAGATCGGCATCGGCGCGGGCATGGCTCAGGATCGGGCCGGACGACAGGTCGTCGAACAGCACCGCATCCGCCGCTTCCAGCCGCTTCACGGCCTTGACAGTCAGCAGTTCCGGGTCGCCGGGGCCGGAGGAGACAAAGCTCACAAAACCGCTCATGCCTGTTCTCCCGTGATCAGGTGGAAGAAGGTGCCGGTGACGTTGCCCTTGATCGAGCCGGTCTCCGGCACCGGGCCGCCGTCGGCATCCATGACATTGGCCAGCGGTGCGTCGGGTTCTTCCAGAATGGTGGAGTAATGGAACTCATGCCCGCGCAGTGCTGTGCCTGCGTCAAAGCCCGGCATCCCTGCCTGCAGAATGGCGCGGCGGTAGCCAAGGTGGAACTTGCGCTTCTCGTAGGAGGTCACAAGGCCCAAGAGACCCAGCATTTGGTGGCGGTTGCCTTCCTTGTCGATCAGCGCCTCGCCCAGGGCCATGTAGCCGCCGCATTCGCCATGCACCGGTTTGGTTTCGGCGTGCTTGCGCACTCCCGCGCGGAAGGTCTCCGCCGATGCCAGCGTGCCGCCGTGCAGCTCCGGGTAGCCGCCGGGCAGCCAGACCAGATCGGCATCTGCCGCGGGCGCTTCGTCCGCGAGCGGCGAGAACGGCAGGATTTCTGCACCCGCCGCGCGCCAGCCGGTTAGCAGATGCGGGTAGGTAAAGGAAAACGCCGCATCCCGGGCCAGCGCAATCCGCTGGGCAGGCGGTTTCGGCAGGTTGGCCGGGGCGGGCGCCTGGCCTGCCAGTGCCGCGGATTTGATCGCCTCCAAGTCCACATGTTCGCGCAGGAAGGCGGCATAGCCCGCGATGGCGGCTTCCAGATCGGGGTGCTCCACTGCCTGGATCAGGCCCAGATGCCGCTCCGGCAGGGTCAGGTCGCCGCGCCGGGGCAGGGAGCCGAGCACCTTGATGCCTGCCTTCTCCATCCCCAGCCGTGTCAGCCGCTCATGGCGCGGGCTGGCGACCCGGTTCAGGATGACCCCGGCAAAGGGCAGTTCCGGGTCGTAGCTTTTGAAACCCAGCGCAGTGGCGGCAGCGGATTGCGCCTGACCGCCGACGTCGACGACCAGCACAACAGGCCAGCCCATCCGCTTGGCGGTCTCGGCGGAGGAGCCGAAGCCCGACTGCCCGCGCGTGGCAACACCGTCATAAAGGCCCATGGAGCCTTCACCAATGCAGATTTCCGCACCTGCCGACTGGCTGGTGACCGCATCCAGCAGCCCGCCATCCATCGCCCAGGTGTCCAGATTGAAGCTGGGCCGCTTGGCAGCTGCCAGGTGGAAGGCCGGGTCGATGTAATCCGGCCCGCTCTTGTAGGGCTGCACGGTCAGCCCGTCCTCGGCCAGCGCCCGCAAAAGGCCCAGCATCACGGTGGTCTTGCCGGTGCCCGAGGAAGGCGCCGAGATCATCAGTCCGGGAGGGTTCATGCTTGTCATGGCCTTAGTCGTCCCCATGGCTCCAGCTCGACCACGGGCTGTCGGCGCTTTGCGGCCGGTAGCGGCGGTCATAATCGGTGGAATAGAGGCAGCTTTCGTCAAAGCCCTCACCCTTCAGCACCGGCCCCACCAGGATCAGTGCGGTGCGGGAGATTTTTTCGTCCAGCGACTCCTTCAGCGTATCCAGCGTCGCGCGGATGATCTGCTGGTCCGGCCAGCTGGCGCGGTAGACCACGGCCACCGGGCAATCCGCGCCGTAATGCGGCGTCAGGCTCTCGACCACATGGTCCAGATTGCCGATCGACAGGTGGATCGCCAGCGTGGTGCCGGTACGGGCGAAATTCTCCAGCGACTCGCCTTCGGGCATCGAGGACGCGCGCCCCGGGGTGCGGGTCAGCACCACCGACTGGCCGAGGCCGGGGAGGGTGAGCTCTGTCCCCAGTGCCGCTGCAGCGGCGGCAAAGGACGGCACCCCGGGAGTGACGCTCACCGGGATTCCCTCTGCCTTCAGGCGGCGGATCTGCTCGCCCATCGCCGACCACACCGACAGGTCGCCGGAATGCAGCCGCGCCACGTCCTGGCCCGCCTCATGCGCGGCCTTGATCTCTGCCACGATGGCATCGAGGTCCATCGCCGCGGTGTTCACGATTCTAGCGTCCGCCGGGCAGTGGCTCAGGATTTCCTCTGGCACCAGTGAGCCCGCATAGAGGCACACCGGGCAGGCGGCGATTATGTCGCGCCCGCGCAAGGTCAACAGGTCGGCAGCGCCCGGTCCGGCGCCAATAAAGTGAACGGTCATGGCTCAAGTCTTTCTGCTATGGCCGCGGTGGCAAGCCCATCCGCGGTGACAACTCTGGGGGCGAGAAGGCGCGACTGCGCGCCCGGCACCCCTTGGCGCGCCCCGGCCAGCGCCGCGGCTTCCGCCAGCGACCCGGTGCCGAACCGCGCCTTAATCCTTGGCGAGCAGGTCAATGTCTGCTCCCCGGCAATGTCCTGATTTTCAAGCGCAATCACCGGCAGGCCGATGCTGCGCGCAAATTCCTGCAGGGCAGGGGCTTCGGCCTTCTCGGCGACGGACGCCAGCGCATCCACCCGCGCGCCGGTCAGCGCCAGCGCCGCCTGCAGATCTGCCGCCGTGGCGGCACCGCGAAACCCGAAGCCCGCCACCTTCATCGCGTGACGCTCCATTGGATTACCGGCCGCGCCCGGCGCCAGTCGCGCATGGACCCCAGCGGCCCGGCCTCGGCAATCTCCGCTTTCAACAGATGCCCACCGCGCTTTGCATGGGCTTGCATCAGTAGGGTTTCGGTTTCCAGCGTGACGCCATTGGCAACCAGCCGGGTGCCTGCGGGCAGGACGTCCCACAGGTGGTCCAAAAGCTCTTGCGAGCCGCCGCCTCCGATGAAGACGCAGTCGGGCAGGGGCTGGCCGTCCAGCACCTCCGGCGCTTTGCCCAGCACCGCGGTCATCCGGTGATCCAAGCCAAACGCTGCCGCATTGGCGTGGATGTTCTCCAGCCGGTTCTCGCGCGGCTCAAAGGTGATGGCCTGTGCGCCGGGCGCGGTCAGGCACCATTCGACCGACACCGAGCCGGAGCCGCCGCCGATATCCCACAGCAGTTCTCCCGCACGAGGCGCCAGGGCCGACAGGGTCAGCGCCCGGACCGGACGCTTGGTGATCTGCCCGTCGCTGGCAAAGAGATCATCTGCGAGGCCGGAGGCCTGCGGCAGGCCCTTGTGGCCCGCGGCCTCAACGGCCACTGCCACAGGCGCCTGAATGTCTTGCAGAACAAACCCTTCGGCAGTGGCAAACCGCAATTTCTGGCGCGGCCCGCCCAGGCATTCCATCACAGTCAAAGCGGAAGCGCCAAATCCTTCCGCGGCCAGCCATTCCGCCAGCTCCGCGGGCGCAGCCCCATCCCGCATGGTGCAGATCACCCGCGTCCCGTTTCCAAGCAACGGGCGCAGCCGCGCATAAGGCGCCGCGTGCAGGCCGAAGCACAGCACTTCCTCCAGCTTCCAAGCCAGATGGTTGGCCGCCAGCGCGAAGGTGGACGGCACCGGGTAAGAGACCCACTCGCCATCCTCCAGATGCCGCGCCAGCGAGCCGCCGGCGCCATGCCAGAACGGATCGCCCGAGGCCAGAACAGCGACTTTACGGCCGCGCAGTTCCAGCACGGGATCAATGGAAAACGGCACCGGCCAAGGCTGGCCTTTGTTGCCGGCCGCTGCTAGTTCCAAGTGGCGCGGACCGCCATAGATTACCTCGGCCTCTACCAGTGCCTTCCGGCTTGCATCGCCCAAGCCTTCCAGTCCATTTTCGCCCAGACCAATGATTGTGAGCCACGGATCAGACATGACACGCATCCTTCTCCTGGGTGGCACCTCTGAGGCCTCGACGCTCGCCAAGACCCTGGCCGAGGCGGGCATGGATGCGGTGTTTTCCTACGCGGGCCGCACGGCCAAGCCCGTCAGCCAGCCGCTGCCCACCCGCGTTGGCGGTTTTGGCGGCGTGGACGGGCTGGCGGATTACCTGCAGGCCGAAGGGATCACCCATGTGGTCGATGCCACCCATCCCTTCGCAGCTCAGATGAGCACAAATGCGGTGCGCGCTTGCAAAGCGGCTGGGGTGAACCTCTGCGCCTTTGAACGCCCCGCCTGGCAGGCGGGAGAGGGCGACAAATGGGTTCACACGGACAGCATCGAAGCGGCGGTGGGTGCTCTGCCGGAGACCCCCGCGCGGGTGTTTCTGGCGATCGGCAAGCAGAACCTTAGCCAATTCGCCGCCAAGCCCCAGCACCACTACCTGCTGCGGCTGGTGGACGCGCCCGAGGCGGAGCTGCCGCTGCCGCACACCACGGTTGAAATCGCCCGCGGGCCGTTTGATGCGGCGGGCGACACCGCGCTGATGCAGCGCCATGGCATCACCCATGTGGTCGCCAAAAACGCAGGCGGCGCGGGCGCCGCGGCCAAGCTCACTGCCGCGCGCACCCTTGGCCTGCCGGTCATCATGATCGGCAGACCGCAGGTGCCTGAACGGCCCGTCCTGGGCAGTGTGGCAGAGGTTATGGCTTGGCTGTCCCATTCCCCGGCTTAGGCCTCTGCCGCGTAGCGGGGGGTGTAGACGTAATTGCCGACCCGGCGGGTGTCGCGGTTGCCGACAATTACCACCGTGCGCATGTCCGCCATCTCGGGCGTGGCTTCCTTCAGCGGCACGGTCAGCAGTTCCTGCCCGGGTTTGGTCACGTCGCGGGCAAAGGTGATCAGCGTGTCCGCGCCGCAGGCCTCCCGCAGGATTTCCAGCGCGCGGGCAAACTGATGCGGGCGCGACTTGGACCGCGGGTTGTAAAACGCCATCGCCAGCCCGGCCTCGCCAACCAGTTGCAGTCGCTTCTCGATCAGGCCCCAGGGCTTGAGGTTGTCGCTGAGGTTGATGGCGGCGAAATCATGTCCCAAAGGCGCACCTATGGCTGCAGCGGCAGCCAGCATTGCGGTGATTCCGGGCAGAACCTTGATCTCCAGATCCAGCCACGCGGGGTTGGCTTCCGCGCTGTCCTCCAGCGCCTCAAACACCGCCGAGGCCATGGCGAACACGCCCGGATCACCGGAGGAGACCACAACCACGCGTTTGCCCTCAGCCGCCATTTCCAGCGCATGGGTGGCGCGGTCAACCTCCACCCGGTTGTCGGTGGCATGCAGGGTCAGCCCCTCGCGCGGCTGGATGCGTTTGACGTAGGGGATATAGCCAACAATATCAGTGGCTTTCGCAATGGCGTCGCGGACTTCCTGCGTCACCAGCGCCTCGTTTCCGGGGCCGAGGCCTGCAATCACCACCCAGCCTTTGTCACTTATGCTCATGGCCGGCGTCCCTGTCCGTGAACCAACACGATGGAGAAATATGGCACTTCGCCCTCGATTTCCGAAAGTTTCTGCACGGTCTGGCCGGGCATGGTACCGCGTTCCACCAGCCAAGCGTCATCGGCGCGGCCCGCACGTTCCAGTGCGCGGCGCAGCTTGGGCAGGTTGCGGCCGATCTTCATCACCACCAGCGCGTCCGTCTCAGCGGCGCGTTTGGCGAGCTCGTCCTCACTGAGAGTGGCCATCGCCACGGTCAGCACATCGTCCCCCCAGGTAATCGGCTGACCGGAGGCGGTCCAGCAGCCGGACATGCCGGTGATGCCGGGCACGATCTCCTGCGCGGCGCGGCCCTGCAGGCGGGTGTAGAGATGCATGTAGGAGCCATAGAGGAACGGGTCGCCCTCGCACAGCACCACCACGTCTTCGTCCTGCGCGATCTCGGCCAATGTGTCGGCCCACTGGTCATAGAACTCCGCCAGCACCCGGTTGTATTCGGGGTCGGAGAAATGGATCTCAGTCGTCACCGGGTATTCCATCGCGTGTTCGGTGACGCCGTCTGCCAGCATGCCCTCGACGATGGCGCGGGCCTGGCCCTGGCGGCCTGCCTTGCGGAAATAGGCGATGTGGCGCGCGGAGGAAATCAGCCGGTGCGAGCGCACGCTCATCAGGTCGGGATCGCCGGGGCCAAGCCCCGCGCAGATGACTTTGCCCATTGTTATTCTTTCCAGCTTGCCAGCGCGTTCACCGCCGCAACGGTGATGGCGGAGCCGCCCAGGCGGCCCTTCACGATCATCGACGGCACGGGCAGGTCTTCCATCAGCGCGTCCTTGGATTCCATTGCACCGACAAAGCCCACAGGGCAGCCGATGATGGCGGCGGGGCGGGGGCAATCGGGGTCCTTCAGCATGTTCAGCAGATGAAACAGCGCGGTGGGCGCGTTGCCGATCGCCACAACTGCACCTTCCAGTTTCGGGCGCCACAGTTCAAGTGCTGCGGCGGAGCGGGTGTTGGACATTTCCTTGGCAAGCTCCGGCACTTTCGGGTCGCGCAGGGTGCAGATCACCTCATTGTCCGCGGGCAGGCGCGGGCGGGTGATGCCCTCGGATACCATATAGGCGTCGCAAAGGATCGGCGCGCCGTTCGCCAGGGCTGCGCGGGCGGTTTCGGCCATGCCCTCGGAGAAGCGCACGTGTTCCTCCAGCCCCACCATGCCGGCGGCGTGGATCATGCGCACGACAACGCTTTCCTCGTCCTTGTTGAAGCGCGCCAGGTCGGCTTCGCGGCGGATGGTGGCAAAGCTTTCGGCGTAGATCGCGGCGCCGTTGGTCTCATAGGTGTGGAGCATGTCAGTTGCCCTCTTTCAGAAGTTCGGGAGCGGCGCGCAACGCGCCGGCGCTCAGGCGGGTCTTTAGCGGCTCATCCGCGGCAGTGCCATTGCGGATCAGGGAGAATTCGTTTTTGCCGGTGGCTGTCAGGGTCAGCGGTGTGGTTCCCGGGCAGGCGCAGCCCTTGGCACAGCCGGAGATATGCAGTCTTGCCCCGGCGGGGACATGCGGCGCCAGCTCCCGTGCAAGATCGCGGGTGGCGGAAAGCGCCTGCAGGCAGCCGGGCGCTCCGGTGCAAGCGACGACTTGCAGGCGCGGGTCCGCCTCGTCCAGGATCAGGCCAGGCAGGGACGGCAGGTTTTCCGTGCCTTCCACCAGCAATGCGCGCCACGGCGTAAGGCGGATTTCACCGTGTTCTGCCAGCTGTGCCAGCGTTGCGGCGGGCATCTGGCCGAATTCCAATGCGGCCAGTGCCCCTGCAGGAACCGGGCCCGGTTTTGCGGTGAAGCCGGCCTTTGCCGCCGGTTCGGTATGCGCCAGCGGCGGCCCGCGGCGCGCTATGAAACGGTGCATCCTGCCACGCCCGTCCGGCGCACCGCCCTGTTCGAGGAACCAGCGGGCGAGGGCGAGGGCTTCGGAGACGGCGGATTCACTTGTGACGGGCTTGCCGGTGTCCGCGCCGTCAGCGCGCAGGATCAGGGCGCTGCCAGAGCGTTCGATGCGGATATCGGCAGCGGTGTCTTGCAGGACGGGTTCCGAGCTGCAGTCGACGGCAAAGCCGAACTTGCCGGGCAGGGCAAGGTCCGTTGCCGCCGTCAACGCGGCGCTGAGGGCTGTTGCGATGGCATGGGTGTCATCGCCTTCCTGCCAGAACGGGGTGAGCAGTACATTGCGGCGGGCTTCGGCACCTGCGTCCGGGTCGATAAGGCCAAGGCCGCGCAGGCCATCGATCAGGTCCTCATGCGCGTCTTCGCGGATGCCGCGCATCTGCAGGTTGGCGCGGGCGGAGATATCCAGCAGGCCATTGCCAAACTCTTCAGAAAGTCTTGCCACACCGCGCGCCTGGGCAGCAGACAGTTTACCCAAAGGCGCGCGCACCCGCACCACTAGCCCGTCACCGGACATCATCGGGCGCAAGGCGCCGGGGCACCAGCCGTACACCTTGGGTTCAGCGGTGCTGCTCATGCGGCGCCCTCCAGCTCTGCCATGATCGAGTTGCGGCGGGTGCTCCAGAGGCCTGCATCAAACAGGGCGCGGAAGCGGTCGCGCATGGCGGCGAGGGCCTCCGGGTTTTCTTGCTCCATGAATTCGACCAGGTCGTCACGGCCCAGGGTGGCCTCAAAATAGAGGTCGAAGAGATGCGGTTGCACCACCTGTGCCAGATGCGCGAATGCGGCCATGTGGTCCAGCGTGGCGGCGATCTCCGCCGCACCGCGGAAGCCGTGACTCATCATTGAAGTGGCCCAGTCCGGGTTGGCGGCGCGGGCGCGGGTGACGCGGGCAATCTCCTCGCCCAAACTGCGCGCCTGCGGCCTGTCGGGCCGGGTGGCGTCGAGGTGGTAGAGCGCGGGTGCGGCCTGGCCGATCCGGGCCATTGCGGCGGCAAAGCCGGCCTCATGCGCGGCGTAGTCGGACGCGACCAGGAGGTCGGTTTCGGGCAGGTCTTGCAGGTGCACAAAGCTGTCAGCGCCCTGCAGGCGGGTTTCCAGCGCCTCGCGGGCGTCGGTGATCGCGCCCTTGGCGTCGATCGCATGGGAGGAGGCATTCAGCCAGGCCTCGCCCGCCGCCTGGCGCGCTGCATCGGTGTAATCATCCAGGTGCGGGTTCATCGAGAGGCCGTACTGGCCTGGCTTGGGGCCGAAGACGCGCGGGGTTTCGGTGAGGTAGGGGTTGTCGGCTTGGGTCTCCTCGCGGCCCGCCAGCGCGGCTGCGGCGGACTCAAACATCTGGGCAAGGCCGGGGAAGACGTCCCGGAACAGGCCGGAGACGCGCAGGGTCACGTCGATGCGCGGGCGGTTCAGCATCGAAAGCGGCAGCACCTCGAAGCCGGAGACGCGCTCGGAGCCTTCATCCCATTTGGGCGCGAGGCCTGCAAGGTGCAGCGCCATCGCGAACTCCTCACCCGCGGTGCGCATGGTGGCAGAGCCCCAGAGATCGATCACCAGCCCCTTGGGCCAGTCGCCATGGTCCTGAAGGTGGCGGCGCAGCAGCTCTTCCGCCAGTTTGACCCCTTGCGCATGCGCCGCCCGCGACGGCACCGCCCGCGGGTCGGTGGTAAAGAGGTTGCGCCCGGTGGGGATCACATCGGCGCGGCCGCGGAACGGCGAGCCGGAAGGGCCGGGGGTGACGATTTTCCCATCCAGCGCGGCGACCAGCCCGGCGCGTTCCTCTGCCCCGCATTGGCCGGTGCCGAAGATGTGCAGGCCCTCGCCGTACTGGCTTTCCTTGATGTCGCAGACAAAGGCGTCGATGCGGGTGATCGCCTCAGCGGGCGAGGTGTCCGGCGTCAGGCCAAGGTCGGCCTCCACGCCGGTGCCTTGCGCCTCCGCCCGGATGTCATCAATCAGCCGGTCGCGGCGGGCCGGGTCCAGGCCGTCGGCGGTGGAGTATTCGTCCAGCAGGCTTTCGAGCCGGGCCATGCCCTCGGGCAGGTTTGTCTGCGCCAGGGGCGGCGGCAGGTGGCCGATGGTGACGGCGCCGATGCGGCGCTTGGCCTGGGCGGCCTCGCCGGGGTCGTTGACGATGAACGGGTAGGCGACCGGCAGCGGGCCGGTCAGAACCTCGGGCCAGCATTGCCCGGACAGCGCCACCGCTTTGCCGGGCAGCCACTCCAGCGTGCCATGAGCGCCGATGTGGACAAGGGCGTCGGTTTGCTCCCGCAGCCACAGGTAAAACGCCACATAGGCGTGGCGCGGCGTGCGGTCGAGGTCGTGGTAGTCGTCGACGCGCGTTTTCACTTCACCGCGTTCGGGCTGCAGGGCGATGAGGGCGTTGCCAGCGCGCAAAGCTTTGAAATAAAACGCACCATCGCGGCAATCGGTGTCTTCTTCCGGTGTGCCCCAGGCCTCGGCCAAGGTGTCCTGCAGCCCTTGCGGCAGGGTGGCGAGGGTCTTGCGGTAGTCCTCCAGCGGGACGCTCAGCGTCTCCTGCATCAGCCGCAGGCCGGTGTTCTCCAGCGCTTCAACGGCGTAGCCCTGGGCGGCGAGTTCGCGCAGGATCCCGTCGCAGGAGGCGAGCGCGTCGAGGCCGACGGCATGGGCGAGGTTGTGGTCGCGGCCCGGGTAGGTCGAGAGGATCAGGGCGAGGCGCTTGTCTGCGTTGAGCAGTTTGGCAAGGCGCAGCCAGCCCTCCACGCGGTCCACGGCAGATTTGATGCGGTCCGCATCAGCCCGGTGAGCAAATCGGGAATACTGCAAGTCCGGGTCTTTCTTGCCCGGTGATTTGAAGCTGACGACACCGGCGAAGATGCGGCCGTCGACCTCAGGCAGGACAACGTGCATGGCGAGGTCAGCGGGGGAAAGGCCGCGATCGGCCTCGGCCCAGTCTTTCTTGCGTGCGGTGGAGAGGGCGACTTGGAACACCGGGCAGCCGGTGGCGGAGAGTGGCGAGGCGCTGCCGTCGGTGCCCTGTGCCGAGAAAGCGGTGGCGTTGACGATCGCAGCGGGGGCCAGTTCGGGGAGTTTCTCGCGCAGCCAGTCCGCGGCAGTGGGGGCCTTGAGGCTGGCGGCAAAGGCGCCGTAGGCGGCATAGCCGCGGGCGCGCAGTTCCGCGATCAGCGCATCTACCGGGGCGGTGTCGGCGGCGGTGAGGTAAGAGCGGTAGAAGCTCACCAGCACCAGCGGCTTGTCCTGCGGCGGCAGGTCCGCAAGCACGCCCTTGGCCGGGTCGTAGAAGCCATGTTCGGGCATCGACTTGAGTCCGAGCACCGGGCCCGCATAGAGGCCGGCCGCCAGCGAAAGCTGCGCAAGCGCGGCTTGGGCTGCCACTGCGCCGCCGGCGTCGCAAAACGCCTGCAGGCGGCGCAAGGTGGAGACGGGCAGGGTTGAGAGCTCATCCAGCCGCGCATCCTCGCGGCCGTCTGCTGACAGGATGGCCAGCGCGATGCCCTTGCGCCGGGCAAGGTCCTGCAGGGTAGCAAGGCCGTAGGACCAGTAGCTTTCGCCGCCAATCAGCCGGACGAGGACGCCCTTGGCGCCCTCCAGCGTCTGTTCCGCGTAGACATCAACCGACAGCGGGTGCTTGAGCGCCACAAGGTTGGCGAGGCGCAGCGAGGGCAGCTTGCCGTCCGCGCGGTGCCAGCCCGCCGCGAAGGCGCCGAGATCGCTGTCGGAGAAAGACAGCACCACAAGGTCCGCAGGCGTCTGCCCGAGGTTCTGCGGGGTGTCGGTCTCTTCAAGGCCGTGGCTTTCGCGGAAGACGACGTGCATGGGCTCAATTCCTGTTGGGATCGCCACGAAGGGCGGCGCCCGTCCCGGCGGGGAGGGCGAGAAGCGCCCGCCCCGTGGGGGGCGGGACGGGCGCTGCCCGGCCTGCCGGCCTGGCGGAACATCCCGATTTGCGCTTCCTTGTCTTCATCTCGGCTTACGCCCCCAGCTCGGCGCGGATGGCCTGTTCGTCGATGTCGTCATGCTCGGCGATGACCACCAGGGCGGTCTTGCGCGGCTGCGCGCCCCAGGGCTTATCATACTGGGCACGCAGGCGTTCGCCCACGGCCTGCACCAGCATCCGCATCGGTTTTCCCTCCACCGCGACATAGCCTTTGACGCGCAGGATGTTGCGCTCGCGGGCGAGTTTCACGATGGCATTCTGCAGCGCTTCGGGGTCGGAGACTTCGCCCATTTCGACAACGATGCTTTCAAAATCGTCATGCTCGTGGTCGTGGTGGCCGTCGTGGTGGCTGGGGCGGGCCTCCAGGTCGTCCTCGGCAGCGGCATTCAGGCCCAGGATGATGCGCGGGTCGATGACGCCTTCGCTCATCGGCAGGATCGGCAGCTTGCGGGGCGCCTCGGCCTCGATCACCGCGCGGGCCTTCTCGACGCCTGCGTCGCCGGCCAGGTCGGCCTTGGACAAAAGCACGATGTCGGCGCAGGAGATCTGATCCTCGAACACCTCGCTGAGCGGGGTTTCGTGGTCGATGCTGTCATCCGCCTCGCGCTGGGCCTGCACGGCGTCCAGGTCGGGGGCGAACTGGCCCTTGGCAACGGCCTCGGCATCGGCCAGGGCAATAACGCCGTCGACGGTGATGCGGGAGCGGATCGCCGGCCAGTCAAAGGCTTTCAGCAGCGGCTTGGGCAGAGCCAGGCCGGAGGTTTCGATCACGATGTGATCGGGTTTTTCCGGCAGGTCCATCAGCTGTTCAATGGTGGGGATGAAGTCATCCGCCACGGTGCAGCAGATGCAGCCGTTGGCCAGCTCCATGATGTTCTCCGCCGGGCAGTTTTCATCCGCGCAGGATTTCAGGATATCGCCATCCACACCGGCGGTTCCGAACTCGTTCACCACAATCGCCAGGCGCTTGCCCTGCGGGTTCTGCATCAGGTGGCGGATCAGGGTGGTCTTGCCTGCACCGAGGAAGCCGGTGATGACGGTGACGGGGATCTTGTTGAGGTCGCTCATGATTACTCCTCGGAGAAGAACTTGGCCGGCGGGATGCGGGCAACGGATTGCTTGCGGAAGGTTTGCGGGCGTTCGCGCCAGGGCACAACGCCGTCGGCGGTGGCGGCATAGGCGGCGGCGCCTTCCAGGATCTCGGGGACATGCTGGTCCGGGTCGAGGTCGCCGTAGACGTAGGTCCAGCGCTCTGCACCGCCGACCAGGGCCACAGCGCAGCCGCGTTTGCAGGAGGACAGGCATTCCACGCCCCGCAGGCGGACGCCCTCGGGCATCCCGGCCTCTTCCAGCGCGGCGTGCAGGATGGCGCCGGGGCGGGCAGCCTCGGGATCGGCGCCCTCGCGGCGGCAGGTAAGGCATACGGTCAGGGTGACCGGTCCTGGGGGGCTGGCAGCTTTGTCTGCCAATTCATCAGCCATCGGCGCGTCTCCTGTCGCGGCAGGCTTGCGGGATGGCCAGAAAGGAGCCGTTTCGTGCCAGCCCCTCACCCGGTTGCAGAACACCCCGTCTGCCCGTTGATCTCTTCGTCGCTGGCAGGTCTCCCGGCTTGCGGATGCCAAGGCCTGGGCCTTGCCGGCCATCCTGCCTTCCCGGGGTGTTTCCCAGTGGCATGGCGGCCTCATCCGGTCACGGTCGCGGGGGCGGCTGTGCTTGAGCCTTGGCAAGGCCTTCACATTCCCTCTTCGCCTGTTTTCACAGGAACCAGCTGAACCCCCTTGCGCTATGGCGGGCTTCTTTGTCAAGACATGGGGTCAAACAGCKGGAGAGCCCCCATGAGCGAAAAGTCCGAAACCGGCATTTCAGAAGAAGAAGCCGCCCGCCACGCCTCCAAGATGGCCAAGAAGAAGGCGGCACGCGACCGGATGATGAAGACCAAGGACGGCGAGAAAGGCCTGATCATCGTTCACACCGGGCCGGGCAAGGGCAAGTCGTCCTCGGGGTTCGGCATGATCATGCGCTGCATTGCCCATGGGATGCCGTCTGCTGTAGTGCAATTCATCAAGGGCGCCTGGCAGACCGGCGAGCGCACCCTGATCGAGGAGAACTTCAGCGATCTCTGCCAGTTCTATGCGATGGGCGAGGGCTTCACCTGGGAGACCCAGGACAAGGCCCGCGATATCGCTGCTGCACAGAAGGGCTGGGAGAAGGCCAAGGAGATGATCCTGGACGAGCGTAACACCATGGTGCTGCTGGACGAGATCAACATCGCGCTGCGTTACGAGTATCTGGATCTGGAGGAGGTGCTGGAGTTCCTAGTGGAGCACAAGCCGCCGATGACCCATGTTGTGCTGACGGGCCGTAACGCCAAGGAAGAGCTGATCGAGATTGCCGATCTGGTGACCGAGATGGGCCAGATCAAGCACCCGTTCCGCGCCGGCGTGAAGGCGCAAAAGGGCGTTGAGTTCTGATACGTTTTTGCCCGGCCGGTAGGCCGGGCCGCGCCCGGCTCTCCCGTCAATCCGGAGGTTTGCCTCCGGCAAAACGGGAGGGCGCTTCGCACCCGCCCATGTTCGGGCGCAGCCCTAAGCGTTACGCTGCGAGCTGCGCCGCTTTGCCTTGAATGTAGTCATCCACCGCAGCGCGCTGGGCCTCATCCAGCCGCAGGCCCAGCTTGGTGCGCCGCCACAGGTAATCGTCGCCCGTGCGCACCCACTCGCGGGCAATCGCCCAGTCCAGTTCCCTCGCGGTAATCGTTGCGCCGAAGTCCTGTCCCAGATCAGCGGCGGATTTGGCATCGCCCAGCACCGCCCAGGCCTCGGTGCCGTAGGCGCGGATCAGGCGGCGGGTCCCGTAGGGCGACAGGAACGTATAGTCCGCTGCCAGTTTGGCGCGCAGCGCTTCCACATCCGCCACCGCAAAGTCGCCGCCGGGCAGGGCAACACCTGCGGTCCAGTCCGCGGGCAGCTGCGGGAAGACCTCGCCGATCTTTGCCAGCGCTGCCTCTGCCAGCTTGCGGTAGGTGGTGATCTTGCCGCCGAAGACATTCAAGAGCGGCGCCTGGGCCTGATCCAGCGTCAGCACATATTCGCGAGTGGCCGCGGTGGCGGAACTCGCACCGTCATCATAAAGCGGGCGCACGCCGGAATAGGTCCAGACAATGTCCTCCCGCTTGAGCGGCTGATTGAAATAACCTGACGCGAAATCAATGAGATAGTCCTGTTCTGCCACAGTGCATTCCGGGGCGGTCCCGGGGTCCGGGTGGTCGGCATCGGTAGTGCCGATCAGGGTGAAATCCTCCTCATAAGGAATGGCAAAGATGATCCGCCCGTCGGTTCCCTGGAAGAAGTAGCAGCGGCCGTGGTCGAACAGTTTCGGCACCACGATATGGCTGCCGCGCACCAGCCGGACGTTTTCGCGGCTGTTCTGGCCCAGTTTCTGGTGCAGCACATCGGCGACCCAAGGGCCGCCTGCGTTGACCAGCATCTTTGCGCGGCGCTGATGGGTGTCGCCGCTGGCCTGGTCCTGAAGGGTGATCACCCAGTGGTCCGCGTGGCGCTCGGCTGACAGCACCTTGGTCCGGGTCAGGATCTCGGCGCCGCGGGCCTGCGCGTCGCGGGCGTTCAGGACAACCAGGCGGGCGTCCTCGATCCAGCAGTCGGAATATTCAAAGGCGGTCTTGAACTTGTCCTTCAGCGGGCGGCCTGCCGGGTCGGCGGCGAGGTCCAGTTTCGCGGTGCCGGGCAGAATGCCGCGCTTGCCAAGCGAGTCATACAGGAACAGCCCCAGCCGGATCAGCCAGGCCGGGCGGCGGCCCTTCATCCAGGGCATAAAGGTGGTGAGCAGTTTCGAAGTCGGTGTTTCGCTGTCGAACCGCATGTCCTTGTGGAACGGCAGCACGAACCGCATCGGCCAGGAGATATGCGGCATCGCCTTCAAGAGCACCTCGCGCTCGATCAGCGCCTCGCGCACTAGGCGGAACTCGAAGTATTCGAGATAGCGCAAACCGCCGTGGAACAGCTTGGTTGAGGCAGAGGAAGTGGCAGAGGCAAGATCGTTCATCTCAGCCAGCGTCACCGACAATCCGCGGCCGGCCGCGTCGCGGGCGATGCCGCAGCCGTTGATGCCGCCGCCGATGATGAATAGGTCCGTTACGGGCGTGTCAGTCATTTTCGCTGCTTTCGTTTTGTCCTGCAGTCAGGATGCGGGTGCCGGTGGCCTGCGCGGCCTCGGCGAATTCTGCGGGGACCGGGCGGTCGGTGATCACCACGTCCAGATCCGCAACATTGCAGATCCGCACCGCGGCGGAGCGGTCGAACTTGCTGCCATCGCAGACCAGCACCTTTTGGCGGGCGTTCTTCAGGATGGCGCGGGCGACGGAAACCTCTCGGGCGTCGTGGTCCATTACCGCGCCGTCGGTGTCCAGCGCGGAGGCGCCGATGACGGCGAAATCCACCTTGTAGCGGCCAAAGAAATCCACCGCGTCCTCCCCCACGATGGCACCGTCGCTTTGCCGTACGGTGCCGCCGGCCAGGATAAGCTCCTTGGCCTGACCTCCAATCATCATATTGATAATGTTGATGTTGTTGGAGATCACCGTGAGGCTGCTGTGGCCTGAGAGCGCGCGGGCGACCTGTTCGGTGGAGGTGCCGATGTTAAGGCTGATCGAGCAATTGTCGGGGATCAGCTCTGCCGCAAGCGCAGCCATCGCCAGCTTGTTGCCGGCGTTCAGCTTGCGCCGGTCGTCATAGCCCTGGCTGGCGGCGGAGCTCACGCGGACGGCGCCGCCGTGCACGCGTGACAGCGCGCCGCGCGCCGACAGGTCGCGCAGATCGGCGCGCACGGTCTGCAAGGACACGCCAAAGCGCTGCGAGAGATCCTCAACCTCGACCCGGTCCTGACGGTTCAGCAGCGAGATGATTTCGTTCTGACGGCTTGCGGCATCCATTTGCTTTCCTTTCGCTGCGATTCTGTAGCGTATCGCGCGAAGAGAGTCACCAATTGTTTTCGTGTTGGTTTCGTTCGTGATGCAAACGAAAAGGCGCGCCGTGTCCGGCGCGCCTGTCAAGCTCAATGGAACCTTGCTTCAGATGAGCGGGATCAGGTGGTTGTCCCAAGCCAAGTCCGCACGATGCAAGGGGTGCCGGCCGCTGTCCGAAATTGCATAGAACTGGCCAGTGCCGGTGCTGGCCGTAAAGCCGCCGGCGGAGGCGGCCAGACCGCAGACATCTGCCATTTTGTGTTCCGCCAGCAGCACGCCGCTGACCGTGTCCATCACCTGCAGCACCCCGCCGCGCGGCGAGGTCACGCCGAGCCGGCTGCCATCGGCGCAGAAGGCGATGGAACCGCCGTAGCCCTGCATGTTCAGCACCCGCGCGTCATCCTCAGCCAGCATACGCGGCACGCCGCCGGGGGAGTGCTGGCCGGCAGTGGGGACTTGTTCGCCCAGATCGCCCTGCCATTGCATGGCAAAGCCAACGGTGCCGTCCGCGCGCATGGCAAGGTGGCGGATTGAATTCAGGCGGAGCTCCTGCGGCAGCTCCATCTGCTCCTGCAACACCCCGTCCAGGCTCATGTAGCTGAGGTTGGGGCGCATATCAGGCAGGTTCAGCTTGGCGCGACCGCTGTCGGGGTGGGTTTCGATGCCTCCATTCGCTACCACCAACCCGGGCGCATCGCGGCGCAAAGCCATGTCATGCGGCCCAATGCCGCCGGAGGAGAACGCGGCAATGCGGCGGTAGCCGTCTGCAGCATCCCAGACACCGATCACACCGCGGGCGTTCTCATAGTCGTTCTCGGTGGTGAACAGGCGGCTGCCATCGGGGGAAAACACCCCATGGCCATAGAAATGATGCCCCGTGGGCGGTTCCAGCCGGGCGAGGGCGGTGCCGGTGCGGCAGTCGATCACGTCGGCAAAACGGCCCGGGCGGCGGGCAAAAGCAACCGCCTCCGGGCGGATGGGATGCGCCGCTGCCGCGTGGCCGCGGCCGGGCAGGGGATGGCGGAACAGGATCGCGCCCGTATCGGTCAGCCCTGCCAGCAGGAAGGCGCCGCTGGCGTCCTTGCCGGCGGACAGAAAGGCCGGGTTGCCCGCAGCGGCCCAGCTGGCCTTGGGGGCAAGGGTGGAGGCCATAAGGCCTGCCAGAAATCCGCGGCGGGAGGTCATATTCTGCGCCTTTCGTTCAGTCGCCGTCGAGCGAGTTGAAACCCGCTGCCACTCCAAGCGATGGTCCAAGCCGCTCCGATACAAGCGTGCGGAGGTCCTTTACCTGCTGGCGCAGGGCCTCGATCCGGATACGGGTGGCGGGGTCGGCGACGCCTTCAAAAATTGGGTCGTCCAGGGCTTCGGCGCGGTGGCGGATGGTTTTAAACCCGCGGGCAAGGTCCGCCTTCAACGCGGCATCGCCCTGTGCCAAGGCCAGCGCGAGCGGCTCCATCGCGTTCAGCGATACCAGCATATGGCGCAGGCTGCGCCCCGAGCGGCGGGCCTCGGCGCGGCTGGGGTGCGGCTTGTCAAAAGTGCCCAGCGGGCGGCCCAGCCGCATGTCGTCCAGCACCTGCAACCCGGTGGTGAGCGCTTTCAGCAGCTCCTGGGTGATTTCATCCTCGCTGCGGTAGCGGCTGGCCGGTGCGCGCATTTCGCCTGCATAGTTTTCTGCCCAGTCCCAGCTGATGGCCTGCGCAGTGGAGGCAATGTCCGTGCTGATAGCGCGTGTCAGGGTGCAGCGGTAGTCCGGGCTGCCTGCGGCGGAGAGGTCCGGGTCGTAGAGCAGGTATTCCAGCGCATAGAAGCCGCGGGCAGCGATGGAATACCCGGCGAAAGTTGCCGCGTCGGTGATGCCGGCGTCCTCGCTGCGGATCAGACTGGCCAGCGCCTTGGGCGTCTTGCTGCGGCTGTCGGGCCAGAACGCCAGCGCAAAGGCGCGGCTGTCCGTTTCCGTCGGTCCAAAGCGGTAGTGGCTGGCGGCAATCCAGGCGTCGAAGGCCTCGCCGTAAGCCGCGCGCAGGGCTTCGGATCGTGGCCTGCAATCGGCCTTGGCTGTGTCCGCCAGCGCTGCCGTGTCTATTGCCAGCTCCGCAAACGCCGGAAGGATCAGCTGATCGGTGATGCTGCTGGACAAGTCGGAGGCCGCAGCGGGAGCGGCAGCCAGGGTCAGGGCAAGGGCAAGGGCGCGCATCAGAGGCTTTCCAGAAAGGTGATAAGGGCAGCGCGGTCCTGCGGTGCGAGGTCCACGACACGGTTCTTAGCCGCTTCCGCCTCGCCGCTGTGCCACAGGATGGCTTCCAATAGGGTGCGGGCGCGGCCGTCATGCAGGAAGGCGGCACGGGGCGAGACCTGCTGCGTCAGTCCAATCCCCCAAAGCGGTGCGGTGCGCCATTCGCGGCCCGTGGCGCGGCCCTCGGGGCGGTTGTCGGCTAGGCCCTCCCCCATATCGTGCAGCAGCAGGTCGCTGTACGGCCAGATCAGCTGGAAGCTTTGCTCCGGCCGGTCTTCCAGCCGGTGGGTCACGTATTTCGGCACATGGCAGGACGCGCAGCCGCTGTCGTAGAACACCTGCTTGCCGCGCAGCACTTGCGGGTCTGCAGTGTTGCGGCGGGCGGGCACGCCGAGGTTGCGGCTGTAGAAAGTCACCAGATCCATATTGGGCTGGTCGATCTCGGTTTCACGGGAATCACCGCCGCCATGCGGGGCGGATTGGCAGGCCGTTTGCAGATCCGTGCATTCGCCGGCATGGGCCGGAAACAACGGGGTGGAGATGCCGATGTCCCCGGAAAACGCGCCTGCGGATTGTTCATGCACGGTTGGCGAGCCGGCTTTCAGCCCGAAACGGCCAAGCATGATTTGCTCAAACTCCCGCGACCAGACCAGATTGGCACGGCCTGAAATGCCGTCGCCGTCGGCGTCATACTCGTCCGCATGGGTCAGAATGTCGACGGCGGGGATCGCCTCCAACAGACCAAGGCCGAACATCGGCGGTGCGACGCGGGGCGACAGCATGGCGCCCTCTGCCAGCGGCCCATAGCCGAGGCTGGCCGCGGAATAGCTGGGGCGCCGCAGGGTGGCGGTCTCGCCGCCGTTCAGGGCGACCTCGAATTCCTCGTATTCAACCTGCAACTTGTACTCCGGCGTGATGCCGGGAGCTGAGAAATCCTGCAGCTGGCTGCCATAGGTCGGATCCGGTGCGGTGCCGATGTAGTCGCTGATCTCCTGCATCTCCGGCGGCACCGGGCCGGGGATGGAAATCCGCAGGAACATGCTTGTTGAACTATAGTCCGGCTGTTCCGGCACATGGCCGCGACCGTCCTTCAGGTGGCAGCGCTGGCAGGAACGGGCATTGTAAAGCGGGCCGAGCCCGTCCGAGGCCTTGGTGGAGGCGGGCGAGAACACCCAGATTTTCTTGAACAGCCCGTTGCCGAGCTTGAATTCCAGTTCCTGCTCGAAGGAGAGGTTAGCGGAATGCTGCGAGAATGCCTCGTCATCCGAACGGGCGCGCACCGTGGCCGCCCCTGCGGGCAGGTCCTCAAACGGCTCAGGCGCCGAGAAATCCGTGGCGGGCGCAACTGCACCGGCAATCCGGGCGCGTTCGGCATCGGTGCGGGGAAGGGGGGAGAGGTGCGGCTCTGCCTGGTACCGGCTGGCCAAGTCAAGCGCAGCAAGGGGTGTGGCCGCCGCAAGTGCGGCAGCCAGCGCAAAGTTAGTCTTCAACCTCTGCCATCTTGGTGGCGTTGAGCTGGGCATAGTTTTCGGCACCGATCCGGTCGTGCAGTTCAAGCTGCGTTTCGAGGAAATCGATATGGCCTTCTTCGTCCGCCATCAGCTCTTCGAACAGCTTCTGGGATACATAGTCGCCTGCCTTGTTGCAGGCGTCGCGGGCTTCCTTGTAGAGCGCACGGGCGTCCACTTCGGCGGCAAGGTCGCATTCGAGGGTTTCTTTGGGCGTCTGGCCAATCCGCAGCGGGTCAAGCTTCTGCAGGTTCGGGTGGCCGCCCAGGAACAAAATCCTTTCAATCAATTTGTCCGCGTGCTGCATCTCCTCGATGCTTTCCTCGCGGCTTTTCTTGGCCATGCTGCCCAGGCCCCAATCGTCCTGCAGCCGGTAATGCAGCCAGTACTGGCTGACCGCCGTCAACTCATGCCGCAGAGCCTTGTTCAGATAGTCGATAACCTTGGCGTCGCCCTTCATTATTCTTCTCCCGAATTGGTCCAGCGCGTAAATTCGCAAGCTGCGCAGGTACTTCCAGCTTACTGCTGGCACGCATGGTGTCGAGGAAAAGCGGCATGCAGCCGCCGCAGTCGGCGGCTTTGCCAAGGGCGTGATAGATCTTGCCGGGCGTAATTATCGTTTCAGGATCAGCACTTCGCATCCAATCAATGGCGGCGCGGATGTCGTGATCCGAGATCTGTGTGCAGTGGCAAACGATCATTCTGCCCGGTCCTTGCCTGCTGGCCTTAATAAGCCAAGTGATTCCGTTGGGAAATGTATCTGACAAAAATAGTGGGGTTTCAAGATTTTTCCCGACTGAAATGCTTGGGAAAGCGGAGGCGGTGTTCCACGGGCCGAGCCGTTAAATTAACGGGCCGCAGAAACTGCGGCCCGCCACTGCTCGAAGTCTTGGATCTTACTCGAAGACTGCCGAGGGATTATCCAGGCTGTCGGAGCCTTCGATAGCCACACCGCTCAGATCCAGCGTGGAGACCACACGCTCGATGGAACGTGTCTGGTCGATCAGCCCGTTGACACCGCCCATCACCAGCGCTTCTCCAGCTGCGTTGCCCTGGGCCAGCATCTGGTCATAGGAGAGGCCTGCCTCAGCTGCGGTTTTGATACGGCCGAGCGCCAGCATGGTGGTGGACAGCTTGCCGCGCATCTCGGCGTCGAGGTCCGCGTCCTTGGCAGCAACCAGGTCGGACAGAGACGCGCCGGAAACCAGCTCGCCGTTCACCCGCACGTATTCGCCCAGATAGACGTTCTGCACGCCCAAACCGTCATAGTAGTGGCTGTTGTGGGTGTTGTCGGAGAAGCAGTCGTGCTCTTCCTCCGGGTCGTTCAGCATCAGGCCCAGGCGCATCCGCTCACCCGCCTGCTCGCCATAAGACAAGGAGCCCATGCCGGTCAGCATCGCGGTGATGCCTGCGTCCTCGTCCGCCAGCAGTGCGGTGCGGGCCTCGCCGGCTTCGCCCCACTGCGCGGCGATCCACTCCAGGTCGGAGATCAGCAGATCGGTGGCCGCCTGCAGGTATTCGCCGCGGCGCTCGCAGTTGCCGCCGGTGCAGGCATCGCCCGCTGCGTAGTCGGTCCAGGGACGGTCGCCGGCGCCATGCTGGGTGCCTTTCAGGTCCTGGCCCCAGAGCAGGAATTCGATGGCGTGATAGCCAGTGGCGACGTTGGCTTCGACCCCGTCTGCCTCATGCAGGGCGCCTTCCAGCAGTTCCGGGGTGATCTTGGCGGCGTCGATTACCTTGCCGGACAGTTCAAAGCTCGGGTTGGCGATCACATTGAGCGCCGCCAGGGTGTTTTCGTCGCTCGGCCCGCCATAGGAGGCATCGACATAGTCGATCAGCCCTTCATCCAGCGGCCAGGCGTTCACCTTGCCTTCCCAGTCGTCGACGATGGCGTTGCCGAAACGGAATACCTCAGACTGCTGATAGGGAACGCGGGCGGCAATCCAGGCGGTGCGGGCGGCTTCGAGATTCTCTGCGGACGGTTCTGCGACCAGCGCGCCGACGGCGGCCTTGAGCACCTGCGCAGTGGCCAGGCTGTCCTGGTATTTGGCTTCGGCGATATTGGCGTAGTTGGTCAGCACCGCAGCCTTGTCGGCGGCAAAGGCAGTGGTTGCGCCAAAGGCGAGACCGGCAAGGGCAGTGCCCGTGAGAAACAGGGATTTCATCAGCTAAGTCCTTGGTTGCTTTAGAATTCAGTGAAGGGTGGCAGTTGCAGGCCGCGCGGGTTGCTGCGGCAGGTGCGGGTTCATGATCTGCTGCATCAGCAGCCCGCAGTCAGAAGCGAGCTTTGCCAGTTCCGGCGCTTTGCGCGGGGTGACGATCAGCGAGGCAAGCACATGGGCGTCGTCCTGCTGGCCTTCCGCGGCGGAGGCGAGCAGGTTGGCAAAGCAGTTTTCATCCGCGCCCAGGCAATTGCAGGTCATGCCGTGGCGCACCAGCGGGCGGCGGCCATGGGTGGCGCAGAAATTGCATAAGAAACCAAAAGCCTCAAAGGCGGCTTCCGCCATTTCCGGGCCGAAGTTCACTTCAAAATCACGGCGCATCTGAGCGCGGGTCTCATCGCCTGAAAACCAGTGGCGCAGATAGATCACCGCACCAGCCTCCAGCGGCGGCAGCTCTGACAGGGTGCCGACGGTCACGCCGCCGCGCGGATGGGAGGCGCCGCGGCTCATTTGGTCAGGATCAGCTTGCCCGCGCGGGTGATGCGCAGAGAATAGATCTGGCCGTTCAACAGGATACGGGCCTGGGTGCCGCCGCGGGTCAGGTCCTCGGCGTGATAGGTCGGGAACACCTCGGCGGTGGCCTCAGTGGGGACAGGTTTGGAAGTAATCTGGTTCATGACGTGCGCCCATCGCTGAATTCCGCCCTGTCCAGAAGCCATTCCAGACAAAAACCGGACAGCGCGCCGGATGGTGCAAAGACCTGCGGCCACAGTTGGCGCATGTCTTCGGACTCCGGTTCCTTGATGTCGGGGCCGCTGGGGCGGCGCGCACTGGTCGGCATGGGGGCGATCTCGGTTGATTGAATGTCACTCGGGCTCGCCCGATCCGAGTCAGGCTGGCTGGAATGCTGTATACCTGATTTATTTAGTCACCTATGTCAATCTGAGTTTTTTAGTCGGAAATAATTTTTTTGCGAAGGCAAGGGCATGGCAAACAAAAAAGCCGCCCAAGGGGGCGGCCTTTGAGTGCTTCCAAATGTGCTGTATCAGCTGCGGGTGCCGGAGAAACGCGCCTGCCACTCTTCGCGCTGCTCGTCGGTGATCTTGGCGAACAGCACCTCCGGCACGGTGAAGCCGTGGCCTGCGGGCAGGGCAGCGAGCGCCGCCGCCACATCCTCGGGCCAGCTGCGGTCGTCCGAGTTCAGCGCTGCCATCAGCGTGTCCGCGGCGTGCGGGATGAAGGGCGCCGACAGCACCGCGTACAGCCGGATCAGGTTCAGGCCCAGGCGAACCTGCGCGGCGGCGCGTTCGGGGTCTTCCTTGAACACCGACCAGGGGGCGGCGGACTGCAGGTATTCATTGCCGGCCACCCAGATCGCCCGCAGCTCCTGCGCCGACTTGCGGACCTCCATCGCCTCCATGTGGCCTTCATAGGCGCGGATGCGGGTGGTCAGCTCGTCTATCAGCGCCTGCTCCTGTTCACCGTATTCGCCGCCTGTCGGAACCTCCTCGCCGAACTTGGAGCGGCAGAATTTGGTGATACGGGAAACGAAGTTGCCCAGAACGTCGGCCAAGTCCTTGTTCACAGACTGCTGGAAATTCTCCCAGGTGAATTCGGAATCGCTGCTTTCCGGCGCATGGGACAGCAGCCACCAGCGCCAATAGTCCGCAGGCAGGATCTCCAGCGCCTGATCCATGAACACGCCGCGGCCCTGCGAGGTCGAGAACTGGCCGCCGTCATAGTTCAGGTAGTTGAAGCTCTTCAGGTGATCGACCATCTTCCACGGCTCGCCCGAGCCCAGAATGGTGGCCGGGAACGACAGGGTGTGGAAGGGGACATTGTCCTTGCCCATGAACTGGACGTATTTGACGTCCTCTGCACCCTTGTCGGTGCGCCACCAGCGCTGCCAGTCGGCGTCGGACTTGCCGTTGGCATCAGCCCATTCGCGGGATGCGGCGATATATTCGATAGGTGCGTCGAACCAGACATAGAAAACCTTGCCTTCCATACCGGGCCAGTCCGCGTCACCCTTTTTGACCGGCACGCCCCAGTCCAGGTCGCGGGTAATGCCGCGGTCCTGCAGCCCGTCGCCGTCGTGCAGCCACTTCTTGGCAATCGAGGTGGTCAGAACCGGCCAGTCGTTCTTGGAATCGATCCAGGCGTCCAGCTGATCTTTCAGCTGCGACTGGCACAGATACAGGTGCTTGGTCTCGCGCACTTCCAGATCGGTGGAACCGGAAACGGCCGAGCGCGGGTTGATCAGGTCGGTCGGGTCCAGCTGCTTGGTGCATTCCTCGCACTGGTCGCCGCGGGCCTTCTCGTAGCCGCAGTTGGGGCAGGTGCCTTCGATATAGCGGTCGGGCAGGAAACGGCCGTCGGCATTGGAGTAGACCTGTTTCTCGGTCACTTCGCGGATCAGCCCGGCCTCGGCCAGTTTGCCTGCGAAGTGCTGGGTCAGAGCGTGGTTCTGCGGGCTGGAAGACCGGCCGAAGTGATCGAACGACAGGGCAAAGCCTTTGGCGATCTCTGCCTGGGTCTCATGCATTGCAGCGCAGTATTCCGCCACCGGCTGGTTGGCCTTGGCCGCGGCCAGTTCCGCCGGGGTGCCGTGTTCATCTGTGGCGCAGAGGAACATCACCTCATTGCCGCGTCCGCGCTGGAACCGGGCATAAAGGTCGGCCGGCAGCTGGCTGCCCACCAGGTTGCCCAGATGCTTGATCCCGTTGATGTAGGGGATTGCCGAAGTGATCAGAATGCGTGCCATGCCATCCATCCAGGTAATACGTCAAAGGCCCGTCTAACGCATGGCGCAGGCGGCGGGAACCCCGCCAGCAGAATTCGCTGGAAATAAGAGGCGTGCGTGCAGTTCATGCTTGAACTGCAATCCGGGCTGGCGCACTCAGGAGTTGTGAAACTCTGTCTTAAGCCCTTGAAAGCTCACAAGAGCGTTACCATATGATTTGTATACCACGGCATACATTTGAAAGGCATTCCATAGGTGTTCGACTTCCTGCTTGATGGCGCGTTTGCGCCGTTTTCCCTTGCGCTCGCCCTGCTGGGCGGTCTGGCGGTTCTGGAACTTGCGGCTTTGCTGCTTGGCGGCAGTCTGGTCGGCGCTGATGGCGAAGCGGGGCTTGATGCGGCTGACGGTGCAGAGATCGGCGGGTTCCCGGATTTTGGCGACCTGGGCGCAGATGCCGCCGCGGACGCTTTGGGTGATCTTGGAGACATCGGCCTCGCGGATATCGACGGGGCAGAAGCGCCAGGCAATGCCGGGGCTGCAGATGCTTCGGGCAGCCTGGCATCCTGGCTGGGCCTGGGGCGGATGCCGGCGCTGATCTGGCTGGCAGCATTGCTGATGGGCTTCGGCCTGAGCGGCATCGGCTTGCAGATGGTGCTGAAGTCCTATTTGGGTTCTGCCGCACCTGCCTGGATGGCGGGACTGCCCGCGGGTGCCTTTGGTCTGTGGTTTGCACGCGCCTTTGGCGGGATCTTTGCCAGGGCCTTGCCGCAAACCGAGACAGAGGCGCTGTCGGAGCGCAGCCTGGGCCGCCGCCGGGGGGTGATCACCCAGGGAACCGCTGCCGCGGGGCGCCCGGCCGAGGTACGCGTCATGGATGGCTACGGCAACGCTCATTACCTGCGCGCCGAACCCTTCGCTGCAGGCGAGGAACTGGCCCAGGGCACTGAAGTGCTGGTGATGCGCGACCGCCGCAAGGACCGCTTTGTGCTGATCGCACTGTCTGAATAATCCGCCGGACTGGTCCGTCCGGTTCACAGAAACCAACAAACACTGAAATCCTATTATCCAAGGAGGTATTCCGCATGGAATTTCAATTCATGCTCATTGTGGTGGTGAGTGCTCTTGTCTTTCTTCTGGTCTTCGGCCTGGTTCTGGGCCGGCTTTACAAACGGTCGTCCCGCGAGATCAGCCTGGTGCGGACCGGTGCCAACGGAAAGAAGGTCATCATGGATGGCGGCGTGCTGGTGGTGCCGCTGCTGCATGAGGTGAGCCCGGTCAACATGAAGACTCTGCGTCTTGAGGTGCAACGCAACAATGACGGCGCGCTGATCACCAAAGACCGGATGCGCGTTGATGTCGGCGTCGAATTCTATGTCTCCGTCATGGCGACGGTTGAGGGCATTGCCCGCGCCGCGCAGACACTGGGCGACCGCACATTCGACGTGGAGCAGCTGCGCGAGATGATCGAGGGCAAGCTGGTTGACGGCCTGCGGGCTGTGGCAGCGCAGATGACCATGGACGGGCTGCACGAAAACCGTGCCGACTTCGTGCAGGAGGTGCAGAATGCCGTGTCCGAGGACCTACTGAAGAACGGCCTGTCGCTGGAATCCGTTTCGCTGACCGCGCTGGACCAGACCCCGTTTGAGGCACTGGATGAAAACAACGCCTTTAACGCGGTGGGCATGCGCAAGCTGGCTGAGGTGATTGCCACCTCCAAGAAGGAGCGCGCGCAGATTGACGCCGAGGCCGAGGTTGCGGTGCGCCGTGCGGCGATGGAGGCGGAGCGCCAGCGCTTGGCTATCGAACAGGACGAAGAGCAGGCCAAGATTGAGCAGGCCAAGCAGGTCGAGACCATGAAGGCGGCGCAGGAGGCGGAGATCGCCCAGCGGCGAGAGGACTCGATGCGCGAGACCGAACGCGCCCGGATTGCCCGCGAGGAGGCGATCCGTTCGGCGGATATTGCCCGCGAAGCCAAGATCCGCGACGCCGAGATCGCCAAGGAACGCGCGGTCCGCGAGGCTGAGATTGCCAAGGAGCGCGAACTGGAAGTGGCCGAACAGGAGCGCCAGATCATCATTGCGCAGAAGTCCGAGGAGGAAAGCCGCGCGCGGGCGTCTGCCGACCTGGCACGGGCCGAGGCAACCAAGGCAACCGAAGCGGTGGCAACCGCCCGCCAGGTGGCCGAGGCCGAGCGTCTGAAGCAGATTACCCTTATCGAGGCCACCCGCGAAGCGGAACGTCAGGCAACCGGCATCCGCCTGGCTGCGCAGGCCGAGAAAGAAGCCGCCGCCGACCGCGCCGAAGCCCGCCGCGAGGAAGCACAAGCAGAGGCGGACGCGCTCAATATCCGGGCCGAGGCCAAGAAAAACGACATGCTGGCTGAAGCGGAAGGCAAGCGGGCCATTGTTGACGCCGAAAACGCCCTGTCGGGTGAACTGATCCGGATGAAGGTCGACCTGGCGCGGATTGAGGCGATGCCTGCGATCATCAGCGAGATGGTGAAGCCGGCAGAGAAGATTGACTCGATCAAGATTCACCAGGTTGGCGGCATCGGAGCCGGTGTCCCCTATACCGCCGCAGGTGCCGGGACCGGCGCAGAGAAGCCGGTGGTGAACCAGGCGCTGGATTCGATCATGGGCATGGCAGTTCAGATGCCCGCGCTGAAGAAGCTGGGCGAGGAACTGGGTCTGTCGATGGAAAACGGTGTCAGCGGCATTGCCAGCCAGGCGCTGGGGGTGGAGGCAGACGATACCGAAGCCGCGGACGTGCCGCTGCTGAATGGTGCTGCGGCTGAACCAGCGGCAGAAGTGGCGGCTGAATCAGCAGAAACCGCCGCTTCTCAGGGTTGACTGGCAGCCGCCAGCAGGAGCAAGGAGGCCGGAGTTTTCCGGCCTCTTTTTTATGTGTAAACAGATCCTTAAAGGGTCATAGATGCTGCCCGAATGTTTCGCGCGCGAAACATTCGGACATCAATGCTGACCTTTATTTCCGCCCCTCGCGCGAGCGTTTCAGCAGACGCCCGATGGTGAAGGAGGTGCGCGGTGAATAGACATAGCTGGTACGCTCCTCCGGCACCGGGCGGGCGCGCATCCGGTTGAGGCCGAAGACGATCAGCAGCAGATGGCCGCAGGCAACATAGGCAAACAGCGCCGTCGGCCCGAAACTGTCGATCAGTGCCGAGGAGACATAGGGCGAGGCGATGGCGCCAAGCGCGTACCAGAACATCAGCGCCGCTGACAGCTCGACCCGTTCGGCAGAGGTGGCAAAGTCGTTGGCGTGGGCGGCAGAGACAGAGAAGATCGGGAAGGTGGTGAAGCCGAAGAAACCGGCCGCCAGCATCACGCCCAGGGTGCCGGTGCCGCTGACGGCGATGGTGACAGAGCTGCTGACGATGGCGGCGGCCGACAGCCAGATCAGCACCCAGCGGCGGTCGTATTTATCGGCCAGCCAGCCCAGCGGGTATTGCGCCAGCGCGCCGCCCAGTACGAAGGCCGCCAGGAAGAAGGCGATCTGGCCGACTGCTAGCCCGACCTCCTGGCCGTAGACCGGGCCGACCATCCGGAAGGAGGCGGAGCTGAGCGCCGAGACGATCACACCCGCCACCGCCAGCGGCGAGCAGCGCCAGGCCAGCTTGGGGCGCAGGCGCGGGGCGTCGGGGGTTTCCGGCTGGCTGGCCTTGGTCAGGGTCAGCGGCAACAGCGCCGCACAGCACAGGATAGCCAGCAGGTTATAGGAGACATAGGCCGCAGGCGGCAGCACCGCGATGATCAGCTGCGCGGTCAGCGAGGCGCCCATGTCGGCCAACCTGTAGGTGCCCATGGCCCGGCCGCGGGTCTCATTGGTGACCTTGGCGTTGAGCCAGGCCTCGATCACCGTGTAGCAGCCCGCGACGCAAAGACCGGAGGCGATCCGCATCGCCGCCCAAGCATAGGGGTTTTCGGTCAGCGTGTGGCCCAGCAGCCCGATGGCGCCAAGCGCGGTGAAGGCGGCAAAGGCGCGGGAATGGCCGACATTGCCCATCAGCCGCGGCGCCCACCAGCAGCCGATGAAGAAGCCGAAGAAATGCCCCGAGCCGAGGAGGCCGATCTGTTCTTTACTGAAGTTCAGCGTCAGGCCGGAGATCGCATCGAGCGGGCCGACGCCCCCCGTGGACAGCTGCAGCATGATGACGGAAAGGAAGAGGGCGGCAAGGGAGACGATCAGGCGCATAACGGCCTGACCATGACAGGCTGGTGCAGCATTGCCAGCCGTTTTCCGCCAAAGCCATGTCGTATTTTTGCGCGGCGGTGTTTTTCGGCACCGGGGCGGCGGTATTAGTCCGCGCGGCGGATGCGGGCCTTGATGGTGAGGCGGACGCGGTCGGCAACCAGATCCGCGTAACCGGTGGCGCCGAAGGCGGCGCGGCTGAGCTGGCCGGACAACTGCACGTCCAGTTCGCTGAGGTCATCCGGGGCGCTGCCGGGGCGGCGGTAGAGCGCAGCCTGCAGGGTCAGCGGGCGGGTGGCTCCGCGCAGGGTAAGCTCTCCCTCGATCGCGGCACCGCCCGAGATCCGCCCGTCCGGCCCGAGCCGGACACGGGTGGAGCGGAAGCGGATTTGCGGGTGACGGGCAGTGTTGAGGACACCAGGGCTTTTCAGCGCTTCGGTGGCAAAGACCAGCCCGGTGCGGGCGCGGCGGGCGTCGAGCGTGATATCGGCCTGGCTGCGGGCCAGGCTCTGCGGGTCGATGCGGATGCGGGCCTTGGAGACCGGAATGCGCCCGTGCTGCGGCTGGCCGCTGAGCAGGAAGGTGAACCGCACATCGGTGGCCTCTGGCACCAGCTGGTATGCCAGGGGCGCTGCATGCAGCCCTTGCGGCGCCAGCATCACAGCGCTGATGCCGGCGAGCATTTTACGCCGCTGCAGTCCGTTTATGTCCAAGTTTGGTTTCCTTTGCCGGAGCTTGGTGCAGGCAGAGTGTAGCCGGATCTGCCGGGGAGGGCTGCTCACTTTCGCGCGTGCCGCCGTGAAACGCGGCAAAAGGGGAGCGCTCCCGCCAGGCTGCGGCTTCTGGCAAAGCCTCTGCCTGTTGGGCCCAATGCCGCTAGGGCAGCGCTGGCGCAGCCAGCGGCGGCTGCGGCAGCGGGAGAGCCCGGGAAACCGCAGGGCGTGCGGTCTGCTGGCGGTCCGTGCCGGCCGGCAGCGGGGCGGCCAGCAGAGAACCGCCCGCGCAGGCCCGGGTGATCTGCCAGCTGCGGGGCGGCAGGGTGCGGGCGCGCAGGCGCTGCAAGGTCCAGCACAGGCGGCTGCCCGCCGGGCTGCTGCCGGGCAGGCTGCTGGAGGGGCAGGGCGCATGGGCCAAGTGCCAGCGGCTTTCGATGCCTTGGGCGCCGCCATGGCCCGGGGTCAGCAGCAGGCCCAGCGGCGGCGGCCCGAAGCTGCCGCCAGCCTCCGCCGCCAGATGCAGCCGACGCACCGGGGTCATGGCAGGGGGCTCTGCCAGCTCTGCCACCACCAGCGCCGCGCCGCCGCCGCGCAGGGCTTCCTCCATCGCCCAGAGCAGATCCTCTGCCCGGGCGGTTTGCACGAACAGGAACCGGGCCGGACTGGCATAATCCGCTATCCCGTCCGGGTTCAGCGGCCTGCCGGCCTGGGGCTGGGACAGCCACAGCACGGGTCCCTGGGCCGCACCCGCCAGCCACAGCGCGAAACTGTGGCGGGCGGGGCCGCAGGCCTCATGCACGCGGGCCCGTTCCAGCGCCACCCCCTCTGTCAGGGGCAGCGCCGGGCGGGGCTTTTGGCTGCGGCGGGAAAGCAAGTGAGTCGGCATGCCGCCAAACTAGCATGTTCGCTATTTGTTCTCAATCGGGCAAAGCGGCCGTCGCGGCCCTTTGCCTCCGTTCTGCGCTGCGGGGCTCAACCCTCGCGCGGGACCACCGGGCCGCCCTGTTTGGCCCATTCGGTAAAGCCGCCCTCCAGATGCACCACCGGTTTCAGCCCCATCTCCATCGCTGCCCTGGCGCTGAGGGCAGAGCGCCAGGCGCTGGCGCAGTAAAACACATAGGTCTTGTCCTGGTTGAACACCGGCTTGTGATAGGGGCTGTCCGGGTCGATCCAGAATTCCAGCATCCCGCGCGGGCAGGAGAACGCGCCGGGGATCATGCCGCTGCGCTGCAGTTCGCGGATGTCGCGCAAGTCGATGAAGACGAAATCTTCATCCAGCACCTTCTGCTTGGCCTCCTCGACGCTCATGGTTTCCACGAGGCTGTTTGCCTCCGCCATCAGCGCCTTGACGCCCTTGGTGATCTGTTGCGGCATTCTGTGCTCTCCCGGAGTGATACGGGAGTCAGGCTGCCGCGATTTGCGCCAGGGTGCAAGCGGCCGGGGGGGCATAGGGTCCTGACCCTAGTGAACCCGCTGCAGATCAAACGCGGCCACGCTGCCGCCGCCAGCGAGCCAGGCATCCATCCCGCCATCAAGAAAGAAAACCTGCCGCAGGCCCATGTGCCGCGCGCTTTCGGCAGCCTCGGAGGCGTGCTGGCCGCTGCTGCAGCAGAAAACAAAAACCTTGTTACTGGCAGGAGCAGGGCCGCTGATTGGGCTGTCAGGGTCGATCCACAGATCCATCAGCCCATGGGGGCAGGGAAAGGCGCCGGGGATGATCCCCGTTCTTTTCATCTCCTGAACCATCCGCAGGTCAACAAAGACAGCTTCGCCGCGGGCATGGAGCTGCCGCGCCTCTGCAGCTGGCAACCGCGGCGCAAGCGCGGCAGCTTCATTGGAGGGGCCATTTTTGTACTCAAACACTGTAATCGTCATCGGCCACTCCATGTTTTTCAATTTGCGGCAAATTTGAGTGTATCACATTTTAAGGGAATCTCTTTCTGGTTGTTTCGGGATGGTTAACGCTGGTCCATGGGCGGGCGGGCTTGCACTTGCCGCCCTGCCGGTTAGGGTCGCGGGCAGATCCGGAAGAGGGGAAACGAGATGAAGATGAACCCGTTGGGCCGCACCGGCATGAAGGTGTCGGAGTTGTGCCTGGGAACGATGACATTCGGCACCCAGACGCCGGAGGACGAGGCCCATGCGCAGATTGAAATGGCTCTGGCCAATGGCGTGAACTTTGTCGACACCGCCGAGATGTACCCGGTGAACCCGGTCAGTGCAGAGACCCTGGGCAACAGCGAGCGTATCATCGGCAACTGGAACGAAAAGACCGGACGCCGGGGCGACTACATCCTGGCGACCAAACATTCCGGCGAGGGGATGAAACATGTGCGCGACGGGGCGCCGATTTCCTCCAAGACCATCGCGCCGACCATCGAGGCTTCACTGAAGCGGCTGAAGACGGACTACATCGACCTCTACCAGTTTCACTGGCCGAACCGGGGCAGCTACATGTTCCGGCAGAACTGGACCTATGACCCCTCCGGCCAGAACCGAGGGGAGACGCTGGCCAATATGGAGGACTGCCTGGAGGCGCTGCAGCGAGAGGTCGACCGCGGCACCATCCGCGCCTTCGGCCTGTCCAATGAAAGCGCCTGGGGCACCGCGCAATGGCTGCGGATTTCTGAGGAAAGAGGCTGGCCGCGGGTGGCCTCAATCCAGAATGAATACTCGCTGGTCTGCCGGATGTACGACACCGACCTGGCTGAGCTGAGCGTCAACGAGGACGTCGGCCTGATGGCATTTTCGCCGCTGGGCACCGGATTGCTGACCGGGAAATACCAGGACGGGGCGGTGCCGGAAGGCTCGCGCAAAGCCATCAACCCGGAACTGGGCGGGCGGCATAGCCCAAGGGTCTATGATGCGGTGGCGGCCTATCTGGAGATTGCGGGGCGGCACAGGCTGGACCCGGTGCATATGGCGCTGGCCTGGTGCCGGACGCGGCCTTTCATGGCCTCGGCGATCTTTGGCGCCACCCGTCTGGCGCAGCTGAAGCATCTTCTGCAATCGGTGGAGCTAGAGCTGAGCCAGCAGGTGCTGGACGAAATCAACGCAGCCCACCGGGCACACCCGATGCCCTACTAAAAAGGGGAGGCTCCCGCCCGGCCTGCGGGCATTGACATGCCCTGGGCCAGTTGGGCCGGGCGCTGCTGCGCAGCGCGGAAGGTTTTGCTGAGAAGCGTTCAGGGGCAGGTCTGCCCCTGAAGCGCGTTTGCAAGTGTGTTCAAGGATTGCGCGTCAAGGGTGAACGGTGCTGCGCACCGCCGCTGCGCGGCCCTTGACCCGCGGGACCGGGGCGCCGGTCAATGCGCCGTCGGGCGGGCCTGTTCCTGGCGAAGGTCACGGGCAGAGGTGCCGTGCGCGGTGCGGAAGGCGCGGGCGAAGCTCGACTGCGAGGTGAATCCGGTGGCCATTGCCACCTCCATCAGCGGCATCGCGGTGTCGGTCACCAGGCGGCGGGCCTCGGCCAGGCGCAGCTGCAGGTAGTGGTCCTGCGGCGTGGTGTTGAGCTTGAGCCGGAACTGCTGCTGCAGGCTGCGCGGGCTGGTGCCCAGCGTCTCGGCGATCTGCGCCAGCGGCAGCGGCTCATCCAGCGAGGCCTCCATCAGCGCATTGGCCTTGGCGGTCAGGGCGCTGTGGCCGCGGTTGCCCAGGCGGCTTTGCGGCCGCGGCAGCGCGGCGGGGCCGTCGAACAGGAACAGCCCGGCCACGCGGGAGGCAAAGCCTGCGCCGTGGCGGGCGCTGATGATGTGCAGCATCATCTCGATCGCGGGTGTGGCGCCGCCGGAGGTCATACGGGCCTCAGACACGGTGAAGCGGTCGTTGCGGGCGTCCACGTCGGGGAAGCGGGCGGAGAAGTTTTCCAGATCTTCCCAGTGGGTGGTGGCGGGGTGGCCGTCCAGCAGCCCGGCCTCAGCCATCAGCCAGGGGCCGCCGTCGATGCCTGCAATCGTGGCGCCGGTGGCGGCGATGCGGCGCAGGCCGGCCAGCAGGCTGGGGGTGGCATGGCGCGCCAGCTGGAAGCCCGCGACAATGATCAGCAGCTCGCAGCCCTGCAGCCGGGCCAGCGGGAAGCTGGGCACGGTGAGGCCGCTGGTCAGCATCGGAGGCTCAGGCGTGGCGCTGACGTAATCCCAGTCAAAGGCGGCCCGCCCGGCCAGCCGGTTGGCGGCGCGCATCGGGTCCACCGCAGCGGCAAAGGACAGCGTGTTGCATTCATCCAGAACCAGTACCGCTGTCTTGAGCGGCCGGTTCTCGGGCTGCAGGATGTTTTTTGCGGATTTCATCAACTTCGATTCGCCTGGTGTAAACTGTGCCGCAAAAGGCTGCGGCAGAGTCGTCTGCAACGCAAATCGGAATCTGGGGAGGAGCCTGGGGATAACCCGTGGCAAAACCCTGTACATCGAAGGGAAAAGAAAAATGCCTCTGGAAATGAACCGGGACGTCTTCATCACCTGTGCCGTGACCGGCTCCGGCGGCACCCAGGACCGCAGCCCGCATGTGCCGCGATCGCCCAAGCAAATTGCCGACAGCGCCATCGCCGCGGCCAAGGCCGGCGCTGCTGTAGTGCATTGCCATGTGCGTGATCCGGAGACCGGGGCGCCGAGCCGCCGGCTGGATCTTTACCGCGAAGTGACGGACAGGATCCGCGATGCCGAGGTGGACGTGGTGCTGAACCTGACCGCGGGCATGGGCGGTGACATGGTGTTTGGCGACACCGAGAACCCGCTGCCGCTGAAAGAAGCGGGCACCGACATGGTGGGGGCGACGGAGCGCGTTGCCCATGTGGCGGAGTGCCTGCCGGAAATCTGCACCCTCGACTGCGGCACCATGAATTTTGCCGAGGCCGACTACGTCATGACCAACACGCCGGGCATGCTGCGGGCAATGGGACAGATGATGACCGATCTGGGCGTGAAGCCGGAGATTGAGGCGTTTGATACCGGCCACCTGTGGTTTGCCAAGCAACTGGTAAAAGAGGGAATTCTGGAGCCGAACGCATTGGTGCAGCTGTGCATGGGGGTGCCGTGGGGCGCGCCGGATGACCTCAACACCTTTATGGCGATGGTCAATAACGTGCCGGACGACTGGACTTTCTCGGCCTTCTCGCTGGGGCGCAACCAGATGGCCTATGCGGCGCAGTCGGTGCTTGCGGGCGGCAATGTGCGGGTCGGGCTGGAGGACAACCTGTGGCTCGACAAGGGGGTGCTGGCCGAAAACTGGCAGCTGGTCGAGCGGGCCAATACCATCGTGTCGAACATGGGCGCGCGGGTGATCGGGCCGCAGGAAGTGCGTGAGAAACTGGGTCTGACCAAGCGCGCGCCGGCGGCGAAGTAAGCGGGTTTTCAGGGGGGTGCCCTGCGTGCACCCCCTGTACACCCCCTGTGCACCGGGGGGTGGCAATTCAAGGTTGAAGCCCGAGCGGGAAGAGGATTACTTGAGTGAATGATATTCCTGATGCTCTTTTCAATCTGCGCCGCTTCGATTTTTTCGCTTGCAGCGTTCCTGCAATCAGAGGCTGCCTGGTGGAAAGGGTTTCTGGCAGCGGCGATGCTGTTCCTGGCCGGTTTTGGTATCGCGATGGGGATATCCGAAGAGCTTTTGGAAAACACTATCCTGCCGCCCGTCGCAGGGTTGGTATGGGCGGCTTGGGTCGGTGCCGCGGTCATTGGTCTGGGGTCAATTCTTGCTCTCGTTCTGCGGAAGTTCCTGTCCCCAGGCCGGATTGCTGGTGCTGCCTTCCTTTGCGGTTTCCCGGTGTTCAGCGTCCTGCCGTTCCTGATCTGAAGCGGAGCGCTGTGCACGCGTGCAGCGCGTTTTCAAACAATGAAAATCAAAGCTGTCCGCTTGCTCGCGGGCGGGGACGTCGTGTGCGCCTAGCCGGCGCTATGTGCTCGTGCAGTTCACGAGCCAATGACTTTTGGAGAAAGAAACGATGAAAACAGCAGCAATCATCGGCGGCGGGGTAATTGGCGGCGGCTGGGCCGCGCGGTTCCTTTTGAACGGCTGGAACGTGCGGGTGTTCGACCCGGACCCGGAAGCAGAGCGCAAGATCGGCGAAGTGCTGGGCAATGCCCGCCGCAGCTTGCCCGGCCTTGGCAATGTGGCACTGCCTGCGGAGGGCAGCCTGACCTTCCATGCAACTATCGCGGAGGCCGTTGAGGGTGCCGAGTGGGTGCAGGAGAGCGTGCCGGAGCGGCTGGATCTGAAGCAGAAGGTCTACGCAGAGCTGCAGGCGCATTGCGCGCCGGATGCGGTGATCGGCTCCTCCACCTCTGGTTTCAAGCCCTCGCAGCTGCAGGACGGGCGCGAGAACCCCGGCCAGATCGTGGTCGCGCATCCGTTCAATCCGGTCTACCTGCTGCCGCTGGCGGAGCTGGTCACGACGGAGGCCAACCCGGCCGGTGTGATCGACCGCGCCAAGGAGATCATCACCGCCATCGGCATGTATCCCCTGCACCTGAAGAAGGAAATCGACGCCCATGTGGCCGACCGTTTCCTGGAAGCGGTCTGGCGCGAGGCACTGTGGCTGGTCAAGGACGGCATCGCCACCACTGAGGAAATCGACAACGCGATCCGCTACGGCTTTGGTATCCGCTGGGCGCAGATGGGCCTGTTCGAGACCTACCGCGTGGCCGGTGGTGAAGCGGGCATGAAGCACTTCATGGCGCAATTCGGCCCCTGCCTCAGCTGGCCCTGGACCAAGCTGATGGATGTGCCGGAATTCACCGATGAACTGGTGGACCTGATCGCGGGCCAGTCGGATGAACAGTCCGGCCAGTACTCGATCCGTGAGCTGGAACGGCACCGGGACGACAACCTGGTCGGCATGATGCGGGCGCTGGGCAACAACAACTGGGGCGCGGGTGCGCTGCAGAACGCCCATGACTTGAACCGCGAGGGCGAGGCCGGGCTGGTGCGTGCGATCGAGGACTTGGAGGACCTGAGCCAGCCGGTGCTGACCCAGAGCCGCGTGGTGCCGCTGGACTGGACCGACTACAACGGCCATATGACCGAGAGCCGCTATCTGGATGCCTTTGCGCAGTCCACCGACCGGCTGATGATGATCATCGGCTGCGATGCGGACTATATCGCCAACGGCGGCAGCTACTTCACTGCCGAGACCCATATCCGCCATATCGACGAGGTGCACGCGGGCGATCCGATCCAGGTGCGCACCCGGGTGATCATGGGCGCGGGCAAGAAGATGCACCTTTGGCATGAGATGTATTCGGGCGAGCGGCTGCTGGCGACAGGGGAGCACATGCTGCTGCATGTGGACCTGAAGACCCGCCGTTCGGCGCCGCCTGCGCCGCATATCGAGGCCAATCTGGTCAAGCTGGCAGAGGCCCATGCGGCGCTGGCGGCACCTGAGGGTCTGGGCCGGGCCATCGGGGCGCCGCGGTGAGCGCTGAAGGGATGCGCCGGGTTTTGGTCACTGCCGGCGGGTCTGGAATTGGCCGTGCGATGGCCGAGGGCTTTGCCGCCGCCGGCCATCAGGTCTGGGTCACGGATGTGAGCGCGGTTGCGCTGGCGGACGTGCCGGAAGGCTGGCGGACAACGGCGGTGGATGCCACCGATGAGGCGGGCGTCAGGGCGTTGTTTGCGGAGATCGCTGACGTTTGGGGCGGGCTCGATGTGCTCTGTGCCAATGCAGGGATCGCCGGACCGACGGCGCTGATCGAGGACATTGCGCTGGAGGACTGGCGCAAATGCGTGAGCGTCAATCTGGAGGGGTGTTTTCTGGCCGCCAAATACGCAGCACCCATGATGAAGGCGGCCAAGGGTGGGTCGATCATCGTGACCTCCTCAACAGCCGGGCAGTACGGTTACCCGAACCGGGCGCCTTATTGCTCCGCCAAATGGGCAGTTATCGGGCTGATGAAGACGCTGGCGATGGAGCTGGGGCCGTTTGGCATCCGCGCCAATGTGATCTGCCCCGGCGCGGTGGAAGGCCCGCGGATGGAGGGCGTCTTGGAGCGCGAGGCCGCGGCGAAGGGTATGACCCGGGATGAGGTCTATGCGGGCTATGCCTCCGGCACCTCGATGGGGCGGTTTGTCGAGGCCAGCGACATTGCCAATATGGCGGTGTTTCTGGGGTCGGACGCGGCGCGGCTGGTGTCAGGGCAGGTGATTGCCGTCGACGGCCATACAGAAAACCCGGACCCGAAAGTGTGAAGTCTGGATGGTGGGCGGAATCGCCCACCCAACTGAAAACTGGTTTGCACGGCCGACAGGCCGGGCAGCGCCCGTCCCGCCCCGTCAAACCGGAGGTTTGCCTCCGGCAAAACGGGGCGGGCGCTTCGCTTCCCACCCCGCCGGGCCGGGCGCCGCCCTTAGTGGCATTGCGGCGTAGGGCGGCAATTTGCCCACCAACTGGGCGTGTCAGGAAATCGCCGCCTTGAGCGCCCGCAGCCGCCCTGGCAATTGCCGGGCGGTGATGTCGGCCTCGCGCACAAGATTGTCGAAATGGCTGGTGAAGGTGGCGATCCGCTCCTTGTCGCGGAAGGCAAGGTAATGGGTCCCCGCGTAGAACACGCACAAGAGCGGGCCGAAGATGGTGATCGGTGAGGAATACAGCCGCTTGGCATCAAACAGGTAGATGCGCAGGCGGGGGTAGAGCTGCTCGCAGAGGCGTTCGAACTGGTCAAGCTGCTCCAGCCGGATCTCCAACGGCAAGCCCTCGTAGTAGCCGACGGCATGGGCAAAGCTGTCGAGCTCATAAAGCGGCAGGGCGATTTCATAATCTGACGGCGATTGGCGCATCCAGGTGAGGCGGTCCTCTGAGGCGCCGATGGCCTGGCCTGCGGTGCGGCCTAAGTGGGGTGAATATTCCCACTCCAGCAGCGCGCGGGTTTTCAGCATGTCGGGGAGCGCAGCGGGAACGTGGCGGATCTTGTAGCCCTCGGCCTCCTGGTGCCAGTCGAAGATCTTTTCATCCACCAGCGCGCGCGGGGCCTCGGAGAGGGTGAGGCTGGAGGCCAGCAGCTCGGCGGCGCTTTCGGGGCGGTCCGACAGGCTGAGGAGCCAGTCGGCGGAGACCCCGAGGGCGCCGGCGCAGGCGCCGACCACATGGGCGTTCGGCAGCCGCGCGCCTTCATCCGTCAGCAGCTGCGAGATGGTGGAGCGGTCAACGCCGATGGCGCGGGCCAGGGCGCTTTGGCTGAGGCCGCTGCCGCGCAGGGCCTTGTTCAATCTTTGCCGGAACTGCTCTGCCCGCACCCGTTTGTCGATATTTTCTATCATGTGTTTTGAAATATCACGAATGGTGGATTTTGTTAACTGCATTCGGAATTCTGCACAGGCGGCGGCTGCGGTAGTTTGGAAACAAGCACTTAGCAGAACTTAACCGGAGGCAGAATGGAAACGCGCAGGCGCTCAATTGTAAAGGCGGTGATCTGGAACCTGCTCGGCCTGGCAATGATGACCTTGGTGGGGCTGGTTGCCACCGGGTCGGTCAAGGCAGGCGGGATGATGGCGCTGGTCAACACGGCGATCGGGTTCACTGTCTACCTTTTCTACGAGCGCGCCTGGGCCAAGATCAGCTGGGGGCGCAGCCATGTCTGAGCGGTGCAGCGAATATATGCCGCGGGGCGTGGAATGGGGCACCCTGGCGCTGATCCTTGCCTGCCACGGCGGCTGGCTGGCGGCACTGTGGCTGCTGCCTGGGGTCGGCCTGCTGCTGACGGTGCTGGCGCTGGGCGTGATGGCGGCGCTGCATTCCTCGCTGACCCATGAGGCGCTGCACGGGCATCCGTTCCGAAGCCGCTGGCTGAATGAAGCGCTGATGTTCTTTCCGCTGAGCCTGGCAATTCCTTACGGCCGGTTCCGCGACACCCATCTGGCGCATCACGAAGATGAGGCGCTGACCGACCCCTATGACGATCCGGAGAGCAATTTCCAGGATCCGGGCGTCTGGGCGCGCTTGCCTGCCTGGCGCAAGGCGCTCTTGCGGGTGAACAACACGCTGCTGGGCAGGGTGGTGCTGGGGCCGCTGTTTGGGCAGCTCTGCTTCATGGCGGGCGACTGGCGGCTGGCGCGCCGTGGCGAGCCGGGCATTGTCCGCGACTGGGCGCTGCATACCGTTGGCCTGGCGGTGGTGATCTGGGTGGTGCTGCAGTCGCCGGCGCCGTTGTGGACGGCGGTTGCCGGGGCTTATTTGGGGCTCGGCCTGCTGAAGATCCGCACCTTCCTGGAGCACCGCGCGCATGAGACTGCCCGCGGCCGCACCGTGGTTATCGAGGACAGGGGGCCGCTGGCCCTGCTGTTCCTGAACAACAACCTGCATATCGTGCACCACATGCATCCGGGCGTGCCCTGGCATGCGCTGCCGCGGCTGTACCAGGCGCGCCGGGCGGAGTTCCTGGCGGCCAATGACGGCTATATCTACCGCAACTACCTGCAGATTTTCCGCAACTACCTGCTGCGGGCCAAGGACCCGGTGCCGCATCCGCTCTGGCAGCAGGGGGAATAAGGGCGCATAAGCGGGGGCATGTTTGCCTGGATCCCCGTTTCCATAGCCGCTGCCAGCTTTCAGACCGTGCGCTTCATGCTGCAGAAGGTCCTGAGCAGCGTGACGCTGTCGCCGGGCGGAGCCACCTTCGCCCGGTTTGTCTATTCCGCGCCCTTCATCCTAGCCGGGCTGGCCACCTACCTGATGGTGTCGGGGCGGAGCCTGCCGGAACTGGGCGCGAAATTCTGGATGTTTGCCGCCATTGGCGGCACCGCGCAGATCCTGGCCACCGTCTGCGTGGTGGCCCTGTTCAAGCAGCGCAATTTCGCGGTCGGCATCACCTTCAAGAAGACCGAAGTGATCCAGACCGCCATCGTCGGGCTGGCGGTGCTGGGCGATCCGGTCAGCCTTGGCGGCTGGGTTGCGATCCTGATCGGGCTGACCGCCGTGCTGGTGCTGTCCAAGACCCCGGATGCGGCAGGGCCCTGGTGGCGGCATCTGACCAACCGGGCGTCGCAGCTGGGGCTTGGGTCGGGGGTGCTGTTTGCCTTTTCCGCAGTCAGCTATCGCGGGGCATCGCTGCAGCTGGGTGAACTGGAGCCGATGTTCCGCGCGGGCGTGACGCTGGCCGCTGTTGTCAGCCTGCAGACGATGTTCATGCTGGTGTGGCTGGGACTGCGCGAAAAGGGCGAGATTGCCCGGGTCTGGCAGGCGCGCAAAGTTGCGGTCTGGGTTGGGCTGACCAGCATGGGCGGATCGTTCTGCTGGTTCTGGGCCTTCACCCTGCAAAACGCCGCCTATGTGAAGGCGGTGGGGCAGGTGGAGCTGCTCTTGTCGCTGCTGGCCTCTGTGCTGTTCTTCAAGGAAAAGGTCACGGGCCGCGAATTGGCGGGCATGGGGCTGCTGGTGGTGTCGATCCTGGTGCTGGTTCTGGCCCTTTGAGGCATGGCGCCTGCGGCAGGGCGGCCGGAATTATGCGATAATTCCGGCTCGGAAAACACGTGTTTCCGGGACGTTTCCCGCGCCGGGAAACGTTACCCGTCGGCGGGCATCGGGTAGCCCTTGAGGCGCAGGAACAGGCTGGCCTCGTCGTTGTTGTGGAAATAGGGCACGCTCTGCGGCGGCTCGGCGTCGCGGACGCGGGCGGTGACTTCGGCCAGCACCACCTCTGTGATGAAGGGCAGATCGAAACTGCGCACCTGGCTGAGCGGGATCCACTGCAGGTGCGACAGCTCATCCGCGGCGCGGGAGAAATCATCGAGATCGCCGGTGATCTGGTCGGCATCGACCAGAAAGAAGCGCGCATCGAACCGGCGCGGGCGGCCCGGCGGGGTCAGGGCGCGGAACACGAACTGCATATCTTTGGCCGACGGCAAATGGCCGGTGGCTGCAAACTCCTGCCAGTCTTCGGGGATGTCACCCTGCCAGTCGCCTTTCTCACCCAGGATCAGGCCGGTTTCCTCCCACAGCTCGCGCACCGCGGCGACGGCGAGGGCGTGGTGCGCGTCTGCGGGCGATTTGTCTGCCAACCGTTCCTGGCAGACCGGGGAAATCGGCGAGGCCAGCGGAATGTCCGCATCCGCCATATCCACCGCGCCGCCCGGGAAGACGAATTTGTTGGGCATGAAGGCAGCCTTGGCGCCGCGCTGGCCCATCAGCACCTGCGGGTCATCGGACATCCGGCCGCGCATGGCGATCACCGTGGCCGCATTGCGGATCGCGGTCTTGTCGGTTGTGGTCTCGCCGCTGAGATAAGTCTCGCTCATGGTGTTATTGCCCTTGTCCAGCCGGGGTGTCCTTGCCAAAGCCGTGCATCCGCCGCGCCCATTGGTAGGCTATGACGATCCCCTTCATCCGCGGCAGAAGATAGAGGGAAGAGGCAAGGCAGCCAATCGAGAATACCGTGAACATCACCAATGGCTCCGGCCGCCATGAGAAATAGACCACATGCATCAGCGGTGCCATGATGTGGCCGACGATCAGGATGGTGAGGTAGGCCGGGCCGTCATCTGCGCGGGCATGGGTCAGGTCGAGGCCGCAGTTGCTGCAGCGCGTGTTCACCTTGAGGTAGGAGTGCAGCAGCTTGCCCTGGCCGCACTC
>NZ_LYUZ01000148.1 GCF_001679925.1 Leisingera sp. JC1
CCCCGCATCTTTCGTGCTCATGGCCTGTGCAGCGAACGGCAGTTGCTGCGATTGCATCCGCTCTGTGTTCTTCAGCTCGCATGCCGTTCGCACGTAATGTGATCCGGGGCGGATGATTGCAATCCCGTCGCACATAATCTGATCTCATTCGCAGATAATGTGAGTTTGGCACCCTGGATAGCGTCAAATAATTCGCGCGAGAATCCGGGATGTTTGCAATCCGAGCGCCGGATAAATGCAATTCACTACAACTAACCGCGCTTTGAGACACGCCAAGCTCTTGCCCTGTCTCGGTGACACTGCCAGTCCGGGCAAAGGACTCAAGGGCGCGCAGAGCAGTCATCGGGGGAAGAAATCGCTTGGGATGCAGCATAGGTATGAGTTTTTTGCATAAGGTATACGTTAATTGCGTTTCCCATACGTAGACAGGTCATGTCAAACAACCTCAATGAATGAGGGTGGTCATGCTAAAAAGGTCAAAGAGAATTGACGGAATCGCATTGTCGGAGATCGTTGCAATCTCTGAGGAGGCCGTACGTATGCGTGCATCAGGTCATGATGTTTTGGCATTAAGTACAGGCGAGCCAGATTTTCCCACGCCCGCGCATATTTGCGATGCTGCACATAAGGCGATGTTGGCTGGACAGACACGCTATCCGCCAACTGTTGGCATCCCTGCACTGCGGGCGGCAATTGCTGAACAGGCTAACGTGGAGCCCTCCAATGTGATTGTCGCCACAGGTGCAAAGCAAGTCTTGGCCGACATGTTTCTTGCAACCCTGAACGAGGGCGACGACGTCATTGTCCCCACGCCTTATTGGACCAGTTATTCCGACATTATCGCCTTCTCTGGTGGGCAATCCGTTCTGGTGCCATGCGGGGCCGAGGCGGGGTTCAAGATGACCCCAGAGCAGTTGGCAGATGCCATCACGCCGCGCACGCGTTGGCTCTTGCTGAATTCACCGTCGAATCCTTCTGGCGCAGTTTACAGTGCGGCGGAACTGCAGGCCCTTGGCGAGGTTCTCGCGCGCCATCCTCATGTCTGGATTGCGTCAGACGAGATTTATGACCTGATCTGTTACGAGCCCTTCACCTCATTCCGTACGGCTTGTCCCGATCTGGCCGACCGTACCATCGTGATCAACGGCGTGTCTAAGGCTCATGCGATGACTGGCTGGCGGATCGGCTGGGGCATAGCACCCGCCGAACTGATCCAAGCCATGGTCGCGGTGCAAGGGCAGATCACCTCAGGCGCGTGTTCCATATCGCAGGCCGCTGCTTTGGAGGCTATCACGGGCGACCAAAGCCATATCGCGGAGCGTCGCGGCGCCTTTCGGGACCGGCGTGACTTTGTCGTTCAAGCACTGAATGCCATTTCTGGTATCAACTGCGCCACGCCCGATGGCGCATTCTACGTGTTCCCCTCTTGTCACGCCCTGCTTGGGCACAAGACGCCCCAAGGACAAACCCTCGAAACAGACGTCGAGTTTTGCGCCTATGTTCTGGCGTCAACCGGTCTTGCCATCGTTCCAGGACGCGCCTTTGGCCTGCCCGGCCATTTCCGCCTGTCCTACGCCTATGCGCGCGCCGATCTCGAAGACGGCTGCGCCCGCCTCAAAGACGCCGTTTCCGGCCTGACTACAAATTAAGGAAACCCTCCAATGACACATCAAGACATCCTCGACGCCTGCGGTCTAACCGCAGATCAAACCACTGGCGGCGCTTTGGTTGTGACCACGCCTGTAGACGGCAGCGTCATTGCGAATGTTCCCATGCACAGCGTTGCCGATGCCGAAGCAGCGATTGCCAAGGGCGTGGAAGCCTTTAATGCCTGGCGCAAGGTGCCCGCCCCGCGTCGTGGCGAGCTGGTCCGGCTTTTGGGCGAAGAGCTGCGCCGAGAGAAAGAGAACCTTGGCCGTCTGGTCACGCTGGAATGCGGCAAGATCTACCAAGAGGGTCTGGGCGAAGTCCAAGAGATGATCGACATCTGCGACTTTGCCGTGGGCCTCTCGCGCCAGCTTTATGGTCTGACAATTGCTTCTGAACGTCCCGGCCATTCCATGCGCGAAACCTGGCATCCGATTGGCATCTGCGGGATTATCACAGCGTTCAACTTCCCGGCGGCCCCTTGGTGTTGGAACGCGGCGCTGGCACTGGTGTGTGGTGATCCGGTGATCGCGAAACCATCCGAGAAGACCCCGCTGACCCAGCTTGCGATCCAGAAAATCTGCGAACGCGCTATGGCGGCCTTCGGTGACGATGCCCCCGATGGGTTGATCCAAACCCTGATTGGTGAACGCGATCTGGGCGAGGCGCTGACCGCGTCCAAGGATGTGGCGATCATCTCTGCCACAGGCTCTGTTCCGATGGGCAAAGCCGTGGCCGCAGACATGTCCAAGCGTTTGGGCAAGACAATCCTTGAACTTGGCGGCAACAACGCGATGATCGTGGCGCAGTCTGCTGATTTAGAAATGGCCGTGCGGGCGATTGTCTTTTCTGCGGTTGGCACCGCCGGTCAGCGATGCACCACCCTGCGCCGCCTAATCGTCCATGAAGATGTCTATGACCAGCTGATCCCGCGTCTTGCCAAAGTCTATGCTGGCCTTTCTATCGGCAGCCCGCTTGCAGATGACACGCTAGTTGGCCCACTGATCGACACTGCCGCGAAGAACGCTATGGACAAGGCGCTGGAGCAAGCCAAGGCCGAAGGTGGCACCGTGCATGGCGGTGGTCGAGCGTTGGCAGATCAATTCCCAGACGCGGCTTATGTCTCTCCAGCGATTGTTGAAATGCCAGCGCAAAGCGCGATCATGTACACCGAGACCTTCGCGCCGATCCTTTATGCGGTGAAATACAAAGAGCTGGATGAGGCGATTGCGCTGCAAAACGCTGTGCCCCAGGGCCTGTCCTCCTGCATCTTCACCACCGATGTGCGCGAGACGGAATACTTCCTCTCGGCGCAAGGGTCTGATTGCGGGATTGCCAACGTCAATATCGGCCCGTCTGGCGCCGAAATCGGCGGAGCCTTTGGCGGCGAAAAGGAAACAGGCGGCGGACGCGAAAGCGGCTCTGACGCATGGCGCGCCTATATGCGTCGTCAGACCAGCACGGTGAACTACTCGCGCGAGCTTCCGCTGGCCCAAGGCATCTCGTTCGAGATTTGATCCCAGTGACCGGCAACAAGAGCCTTTGGGCGAAGACCGCTCCGGACCACCCCGCATTGTCGCCTTTGCAAGAGGCGGTCAAGGTGGATGTGGTGGTCATCGGCGGCGGGTTCACCGGCGTGTCCGCAGCCTACCATTTGGCTTTGGGCGGCGCGTCGGTGGCTTTGCTGGAGGCGCGCAGCATCGGTTTTGGTGGGTCTGGGCGCAATGTGGGCCTCGTAAATGCCGGGCTCTGGACCCCGCCGGATCAAGTCGAAGAAAAGATCGGCAAGGACGTTGGGGCAGGACTCAATGAGACCTTGGCTGCTGGCCCTTCGGTGGTCTTTGACCTGATCGAGAAGAACCAAATCCGTTGCGAAGCCGTACGGGAGGGGACGCTTCACTGCGCCCATTCCAAAGCTGGCCTGCGCGATCTGGAAAATCGCTACGCCCAGCAAGAGGCGCGTGGCGCGCCGGTGAAACTTCTCGACGCCCGCGAGACCGTGCGGCGCACGGGCAGCACCGCTTATTGCGGGGCGCTTTGGGATGCGCGGGCCGGAACGATCCAACCACTGGCCTATGTGCAGGGGCTTGCGCGGGCCGCGGCGGCACAGGGCGCGCAGATTTTCGAAGGCTCAAGTGCCGTTACCATTACCGAAACCACAGAGGGCTGGACGGTAAAGACAGCACAAGGCGAAGTGCGTGCGGCGCGACTTATCCAAGCAACCAACGCCTATGGCGTCGATGCCGCAGACGACAACGCCATCGTCCCGGCGCATTACTTCCAGCTCGCCACAGCACCTTTGCCCGATGACCTAAGGCGCAGCCTCCTGGGTGGCGGTGAAGGTTGCTGGGATACGGCGATGATCATGTCGTCGTTTCGGATGGATCAAGCCGGACGGATGATCTTTGGCGCGCTTGGAAACCTCGAGGGGGTTGGCGGTCGAATGCATCGGGGCTGGGCCAAACGGAAGTTGGCCAAGCTCTTTCCTCAGCTTGCGGGCGTCCCGTTTGAGCAGGACTGGACGGGGCGCATTGCCATGACCAGCACCTATCTGCCGCGTATTGAACGACGCGGAAAGGCGGGCATTTCGATCTTTGGCTATAGCGGTCGCGGTATTTCGCCGGGAACGCTTTTTGGGCGCGCTGCGGCTCACTGGGCCCTTGGAACGGGCCAACTGCCTCTCTCAATCGAAGCCCCCAAATCTGAAGCTTATGCCGCGGCAAAAGGCCTATACTACGAAACTGGCGCGGCCCTCACCCATTTCACCAACGGGCGCTTTTGAGCGCCAGAGGATAAACCATGAAAGTCTCTCCCAACCAGATCCGTGCCAATTTTTCCGCCGCCATGTCCGCCATGTACCGCGAAGAAGTGCCCGCCTACGGCGCACTTGTTGAGATTGTTGAGCAGGTGAACACGGGCGTGCTGGACCGTGAAGACAACGCTCTCGCTCTTACACCCGGCGAAGATACGGACCGCATCAGCGCCGAACGCCACGGTGCGATCCGGCTCGGCACGGCAGAAGAGCTGGCCATGATGGGCCGCGTTTTTGCCGTGATGGGGATGAAACCGGTCGGCTACTATGACCTTTCAGTCGCCTCGGTCCCAGTGCATTCCACCGCGTTCCGGCCCGTTGGACGAGACGCTCTGGCCGAAAATCCGTTTCGTGTCTTCACCTCACTTTTGCGGCTTGAATTGATCAAGGATGAAGCCTTGCGCGAAAAGGCTGCTGCGACGCTCGCCCGCCGTCAGATCTTTACCGATGCGGCCATCGCCCTGACAGAAAGGGCCGAGGCTGAGGGCGGTTTGAACGAAGCTGACGCGATCCGCTTTGTCGCGGAGGTGCTGGAAACCTTCCGTTGGCATCCCGAAGCCTGCGTTGATGATGCCACGTTCGAAGACCTGATCGCAGCGCACCGGTTGATCGCCGATGTCGTGTCTTTCAAAGGGCCGCATATCAACCATCTGACGCCCCGCACGCTCGACATTGACGCAGCGCAGGCGGAGATGGTGGCGCAAGGCTTGCCCGCCAAGGCTGTGGTCGAAGGCCCCCCGCGCCGCAAATGTCCGATCCTGCTGCGTCAAACCGCGTTCAAGGCTTTGAACGAAGCAATTCGCTTTCCGATTGGTGATGACTGGCAAGACGGGCAGCACACCGCCCGTTTTGGCGAAATCGAACAGCGCGGTGTGGCACTGACCCCGAAAGGCCGTGCGCTTTACGATCAACTTCTGGCAGAGGTGCGCGCGGAAATCCTGCCAGCGGCGGACGGGTCCAATGCCTCAGACTACGTCGCAAAGCTGGAGGAGGTGTTCAAAGCCTTCCCAGACACATGGCGTGAATTGCATGATCAAGATTTGGCGTATTTCAAATATGCTCCCGGAGGAGGCACAGCGATGGGCAAAGGGCTGAATGCCCTGCTCGACGCAGGTGCCCTAACCATCAGCCCGATCGTCTACGAAGACTTCTTGCCTGTCAGTGCCGCCGGTATTTTTCAATCCAATCTGGGCGATGAAGCCCGCAGTGATCATCAAACAGCCTCAAGCCGTTCTGCGTTCGAGGCCGCCTTGGGCAAATCTGTGGCAGATGAGTTTGCCCTGTACGAGGCCATGCAAGCGGAGTCTTACACGGCGGCTCTAGAACAGTTGAGCAAGAGAGTGGCATGAGCATCCCAGCGCACATAAAGACACTCACCGATCCCAAGGATATGGTGGCTTTCCTGACCGGCGTTCGTGGTGAGGTTGGCCAAAGCCACGGCGTCTTGTTGCCTGAAACAACAGACGAGGTTGCTGCCTGTGTTCGGCATCTCAAAGACAGCCAGACCTCTTTTGTTGCGCAATCTGGAAACACAGGGCTGGTGGGCGCATCTGTTCCGGATTGTTCAGGTCAACAGGCGGTTCTTAGCCTGTCCCGCCTGCGCGAAACCTTTGAGCCAGACCTTGCCAACCGGTCCTTACGGGTCAGCGCAGGTTTTAGGCTGTCCGAGGTCAACGAGCGGCTGGCAGAGCACGGGTTGTTCTTTCCCATCGACCTTGGTTCTGACCCCATGATTGGTGGCATGTTGGCAACCAATACCGGCGGTGGCCGCTTTCTGCGATATGGCGATGTACGGTGCAATACGCTTGGGCTGACGGTTGTTTTGAAAGATGGCGAAGTGGTGCGCCTTGGAAGTCCGGTGCGCAAAGACAACACTGGACCAGATTGGAAACACCTGCACATCGGCAGCTGCGGTTGGTTCGGGACCATCACCGAAGCGGTCCTAAACCTTGAACCTGTTGTGACAGAACAAGCGACGGCGCTTGTCGTACCGTCGAGCGACGCAGCAATGTTGACCCTTCTTCGCCATCTGGAAACCCGAGTTGGGCCGCTGCTGTCCGCATTCGAATTCATGTCTCAGGCCGCAATGAAGCACACGTTTGAGCATGCGGCATCTTTGAAAAACCCGTTCGCACGGGGCGAGATTCCCGAAACAGCGCTGCTTATCGAATTGTCCCGCCCGACAAAGGCACCTTGGGATACGCCATTGGATCGCGTGTTGGAAGCGGTTCTATCCGAGGCGTGGGAACTCTCTGAAACGCCTATCGAAGACGCGCTTTTTGGTCGCCCCGAAGAAATCTGGGCGTTGCGCCATGCTTTGTCCGAAGGGGTGAAATCCGCCGGGCCGCTTGTTGCGCTCGATCTCGGGTTCACACGTGACAAGGTGATTGCTTTCCGGGGGGAAATGACACTGAAGCTGACCAGAGACTTCCCAATGATAGAGGTATGCGATTTCGGCCATCTCGGCGATGGCGGTCTTCATTTCAATCTTGTGAAAACAGATGGGCCTGTCGATCCTGAATTTGAAATGCGCTTGCGTGATTTTGTGGTCGGCCACGCCGTCAAAACCTATGATGGATCCTTTAGTGCCGAACACGGAATTGGTCCCAAGAACTTTCGGTACTTTGAAAAATGGAACCGCGATGCAGCCATTTCACACAATTCCATAATGCAATTGGGATAGGCGCACGCCTGAGCTGTTAAGGTCGGCTTTCTGCCTTACGCGAGCTTTTGTGTTTCGCGCAGCATGCTACACAAAGGGCTCCTTGCCGACCTCGGATACAATGCAGCATCTTGTGATATGCTGGCTTGGTCAACGTCGGGTTGTCGTATTGGGAGGGCATGGCGGATCGGAGGATCAGCCATGGAAACACCAAACTTACCAGCAATTCGCGCGCTTCGTCCTGCCTGGAACAAGGGGCGCATCGTCGGCCAAAAGCGCCCCCTAAAGCCGAAACATGTCTGGGCGATCCGTGTGAGACTTGAGCTCGCGGAGAACCATCGTGATCTGGCGCTATTCAATATGGCAATCGACAGCAAACTCCGAGGTTGCGACCTAGTCAAGATGAAGGTCGTAGACGTGATGGCGTCGGGTCAAATCAAAGAGCGCGCTTCCGTTCTTCAAAGCAAAACCCAGAAGCCGGTACGCTTCGAGATTTCAGAAGGCACCCGCGCCTCGGTTGAGAAGTGGATGGAAGACGAGCTCATGATTGGGTCCGAATACCTTTGGCCAGGTCGATTTCACGAGCGGTTGCACATCTCAACACGCCAATATGCGCGGATCGTCCGAGATTGGGTCACATCGATTGGACTTGAGTCAAGCGCCTATGGGACCCATTCGATGCGACGAACCAAAGTTACTCAGATATACAAAAAGACGGGTAATCTGCGTGCCGTTCAGCTCCTTCTAGGCCATACCAAGATGGACAGTACCGTCAGATACCTCGGCGTCGAACTTGAGGATGCCTTGGCCATAGCCGAAGCCATTGAAATCTAGGAACTTTGGGCCGCCTTCACAGGCGGCCCATTCCTGCCGTTCATCCATGACAGTGCTCGCCGCAGTGCGGCCCGTCAGACCGGACTTTCGCCGCGCTGCAATAATCTTTGCCTGCTCGAATTCACAGTTCGCGGGACGGAGCGGTCGTTCGTCCAACGACTGCTTTCTAATGTCGGTGCATACGCAGTTTACGTGTTTCTTTGCCTGAATGCTGCCACCTTCGCCCGGTTCTGACATTGCATCGAACAATACCGCCGTTTCCCGTTTCGCGAAGTATCAAAATAGACGCGATTGCAATGGTGAGCGTCGCAGACTCCAAACCTATGGCTATTCTGATTGCCGATTTCCCGGGCAATTCCCTCCGCGCATATCGCGGTCCTGATGCATACGCCAACGTCCGTCTGGTTCACGCCCAAGTTCCGGTGTCGCTGGATTTTCCGCAAGAAGTTGGTTCAGTCGGTTGGCAGCGTCGGATGTCTCATCAATCGAGAGAAACACGAAGACTTCACGTAGTGAATGGGCCAATTCCTGGAAGCCATTTGTATGTCGCTCTTCTAGCTGCTCGACGCTGGGCGGATCATCTTGCAAAAGTTTCCTCAAGCCCTCGAACGTGCACCCTCCCGCATATGAAGCACCTCCCGCTTGTCCTGGAGTTACCTGGTTTACGAGGTTTAGCGAGACGCGCAATCCAGTCATCTCATAACTATCTAAATTCATTTGACAGGTTACCGATCCGCAGTGATAACCTATGAAAGCACTTTTGCGCGTTACTTGGAAGGTGGCTACATGCATATGGGTTCAAAACAGACCGCTATCCTGCTGATGTGCGGAAGTGCTTGTGTGATCCCAGTTGTTGATACAATTGCCAAAGCACTGACCGAGGTAGCTTCACCATTTTTCCTTGTAGCGGTTCGATATGCGATTGGGGCCGCGTTGGCAGCAGTCGTTTTCAGGTCTCCCCGTCGGGCGTTGCGATCCTTGGCGTCAGCGCCGGTTCTGCATTTCGGGAGATCAGGGTTGCTTGTGGCAGCGATGGTCAGCTTCTATTGGGCAATCTCAAGCTTGTCAGTCGCAACGGCCCTTGGCGGCTACTTCACCGGGCCGGTGATCGCCGCGGTTCTGTCAATCGTTCTGCTCGGTGAGCGAGCCAGAGCATCGACCCTGCTGGCTGTTGTTTTGGGTTTTCTGGGTGCATTGTTCATTTTGCGGCCAGATAACAGCATCACCTACGGATCGGTCTTCGCTCTTCTGAGTGGGATTCTATCCGGTTTTTATCTTGTCTTGACGCGCGCTGCGTCACTTTCCGTTCGAGCCGAGGACAATGTGCTCATTCAAAGCATTGTCGGTGCAGCGTTGATCGCACCTATTGCTGCCGTCAATGTGCCTGCTGTCGATCTTACAATCCTTTGCCTCATGGTTTTGATGGGAGTTCTTTCGTTTGCTGCCCACGGGCTGTTTCTGGCCGCGTTTCGGATTCTCGATGTCGGCACCTTGGCGCCACTCGCATATCTCGAGATCGCGATTGCTGCTCTACTTGGCTGGGCAATATTTGGAGACCTACCGACCATTCTTGCATGGGTCGGCATCGTCTGCGTGGTCACTGCGGGTCTGCTGATCGCCGTGACTCCAGCACCGTCGGAACTTACGACAGGAAAGATGAATGTGCAGTCACGATAGGGGTCGTTCGCCGCATTTGGATTCTCGGATGTCGGCACCTTGGCGCCACTCGCATATCTCGAGATCGCGATTGCTGCTCTACTTGGCTGGGCAATATTTGGAGACCTACCGACCATTCTTGCATGGGTCGGCATCGTCTGCGTGGTCACTGCGGGTCTGCTGATCGCCGTGACTCCAGCACCGTCGGAACTTACGACAGGAAAGATGAATGTGCAGTCACGATAGGGGTCGTTCGCCGCATRCCGACCAATGAGAACGTTGGGCTCATTGCTGGCCTCGGGTGCAACGCAGCATCAGGGCAATAGAAACAACTTCCACCGGCGAGAACGGCCCTTTGTTGCCTTTGGCCACTGCGTTCCTTCGCTGCACTGCGGCCCGCAATTGCTGATGGGGTGGATGGCTCCTGCTTCAACCGGCGTCGCGATGCGCCATAGTGCAGGTGTCTAAATCTGCTTTTGAGAGGAGCCACCCCATGCAAGTTACCACAATCGGCGTTGATCTGGCCAAGAACGTGTTTCAGGTCCATGGGATCACTGCCACTGAAGACGTGGTGTTCAATAAGCCCCTGCGA
>NZ_LYUZ01000149.1 GCF_001679925.1 Leisingera sp. JC1
GCTGGTCGGCGACGTCGATTTCGCCTCCGCCGCGGAACGCGCCGGCGCCATCACCCCGGTCCCCGGCGGCGTCGGCCCGATGACCATCGCCTGCCTGCTCGCCAACACCGTCACCGCCGCCTGCCGCGCCAACAACCTGGCAGAGCCCGAGGGCCTCACTGCCTGAAGCGCAGACCGCTGAGGTCCGAACAGATCTGCTCCCGCCGGAACGCCTCCGGCGGGAGTTTTTTTGTTCAAAGATGAAGGTGGGCGGCGTCAGAAGCCCAGGTAGGCGATACCGCCGAAGGTGACGGCAACGCTGATCCATTGCGCGCGGGTCATGCTTTCGCGCAGCACCAGCCAGGCCAGAACCACGGTGACAAGACCGAACAGCGAGGCGCTGACGGAGGCGAACTCGGGCCGGGGGAGGGTGCCGGAATAGATCACCAGGCCAAGCGCGGCAGCATCCAGCGCGCCCATCACGCAGAGAAGCGGCAGGACCTGGCGGGGCGGGAGCTGCAGCGCGCGCAACAGGATTGCGAGGGCCGCCGCCAGCAGGATTGCAGCCGCGCGGGTCAGGATCAGCACCGGCAGCTCAGCCCCGGCCTGGGTTGCGGCCTGGCCGGTTGCAAAGGTCAGCGCAAAGCCGGTTGCCGCCATCAGTCCCCATCCTGCGGTCCGCGGGTTTATCGCGCCGCCGTCGTCCTCGGCTGAAAACACCGCGATGCAGCCCACGCCGCCAACCACCGCGGCAACTGCCAGCCAGTGGCCAGGCCCGACCGGCTGCCCCTGCAGCATTGCCAAGCCAAGCGACAGCACCGGATAGGCGCCGATCAGCGGCGCCGCCAGCTTGACCGGCCCCAGCGCAAAGGCGCGGTACAGCGCGTAGGACGCAAGAGCGTAGATGGCGCCGGAGAGCCCGGCGAGTTTGGCTGCCGGCAGAGTCATCGCGGGCCAATCCGCCAGGGCAAGGCCTGCCGCAGCCATTAGAATCGCACCCGTTGCAAATACCGTCAGCATGGCGGGCAGAATACCGGTTTTCTTGGAGACAACCCGCACGCAGAGGTCATGTATGCCCCAGGCAAGCGCTGCAATCAGTCCCAGTATCAGCGAGTGCATGGCGGTTATCCTTTTGTTTGCGGCATTCACCCCCAGGAAAATGCCGCATCCCGGGCAATCGCCATTTTTCCGCAGAAAATCAACATGTTTGTTGATTAGAGTGCCGTATCGGAATATTCTTTACAATAAATAAATATTCCGACCGTGCAAGAATTGGCCGGAGTCCAACAGGAGATGCGCGATGAATGACATGAGCTTCCCTGAGGTTGTCAAAGGGCCGCCGAAGCCCTCCGGATTGTATCAGCCGTCGGTGTTCTCATTGCCCAAGGGAACCGAACGCTATGCGGTTGAAGGCTGCGGCGCGATCCTGATCAGGGTGGAGACCGGCGACCGGGTGACGGTGATCAATGACGAGGGCGGCCAGCCCTGCGAGATCATCGCCGCTGAGGACAAGGGGCGTATCGACGCCGGAATCATCGGTGCGGCGGCCAACGGCGATGCCGGCGGGCTGAAATCCCTGCTCACGTCCTCGGATCAGTCCCTGCGCGGTTTGCGGATGGGGATGGAGGCGCGCGGCATTGATCTGGCGCAGGGCGGTGCGGTGCGCATCTTTGACAGCACAACCCCGGCCAAAACCGAGGAAAGCTTTACCGCGCAGCGCGACGGGGTGGTGATCATCGCAGCCCCCGGCGGGATCATGGACTTCGAGAAGCAGGACACGGCGACCTCTTTAACCGTGATGGTCAAGCGTGCGGTGATCAAGCAAGTGGCGCGGTTTGAATTGCCCGATCTGCTGGCGGAACCCGTAAACGAGGTTCGGGTGCATAGCGCCACGGCTGAGAGCTATTTCGTGAAGGCTGGCGACTATATCCAGATCATTGATGTGGATGGCCGTCAGTGCACCGACTTCCAGTGTTTCGCCGCCCGCAAACTGGACAAGGGGATTGAGCATGCGCTGGATGTGACCACCACGCGCACCCTGATGGGCCATGCCTATCCGATGCCGGGTCTGCACGCGAAATACTATGATCAGGACATGCTGCCGCTGGTCGAGGTGGTGCAGGACACCGTGGGCCGGCATGATGCCTTTGCCCTGGCCTGTGCCGCGAAGTATTACGACGACATCGGCTATCCCGGCCATGTGAATTGTTCGGATAATTTCAATGCGACGCTGGCCCAGCATGGTGTGACCCCGCGGGCGGGCTGGATGGCGATCAACTTCTTCTTCAATACCGGGCTCGACGATCACGGCGTGATGTATGCCGATGAGCCCTGGACCCGGCCCGGCGACTACGTGCTGCTGCGGGCGCTGACCGATCTGGTCTGTGTCAGCTCTGCCTGCCCGGATGACACCAGCGCCGCCAATGGCTGGAACCCCACCGACATTCACGTCCGCACCTACAGCGGCCAAGAGAGTTTCAAGCGGGCGATTGCGTTCCGCGCGACCCCTGAATCGGAGCCCAAGATGACCAAGGAAACCGGTTTCCACGACCGCCTCAGCAAGATGACCCGCAATTTCATCGAGTATAACGGGTTCTGGCTGGCCAACTGCTATGCCGAATCCGGCCCGCTGGAGGAATATTGGGCCTGCCGCGAGAAATCGGTGGTGCTGGACCTGTCCGCCCTGCGCAAGTTTGAGATCACCGGACCGGACGCCGAGGCGCTGTGCCAGTACATCTTTACCCGCAACATCAAGAAGCTGGCGGTGGGGCAGGTGGTCTATACTGCAATGTGCTACCCGCATGGCGGCATGATCGACGACGGCACCGTGTTCCGCCTGGGAAAAGACAATTTCCGCTGGATCGGCGGCTCGGACTATGGCGGGGAGTGGATCCGCGAGCAGGCGGAGAAGCTTGGCCTGAACGTGCTGATCCGGTCCTCGACCGACATGCAGCACAACATCGCCGTGCAAGGGCCGGAGAGCCGCGATCTGCTGAAGAAGATCATCTGGACCATGCCCCACAACCCCACGCTGGAGGAACTGGGCTGGTTCCGCTTCACGCCCGCACGCATCGGGGATGACCAGGGCGTGCCGGTGGTGGTCTCGCGGACCGGCTATACCGGCGAGCTGGGCTATGAGATCTTCTGCCACCCGAAACACGCCAGCGAGGTGTTTGATGCGGTCTGGGAGGCCGGGCAGGACCACGGCATCCGCCCGATGGGGCTGGAGGCGCTGGATATGGTGCGGATCGAGGCCGGGCTGATCTTTGCCGGTTATGATTTCAGCGATCAGACCGACCCGTTTGAGGCCGGCATCGGCTTCACCGTGCCGCTGAAGTCGAAAGAGGATGATTTCATCGGCCGCGATGCGCTGATCCGGCGCAAGACCACGCCTGCGCGCAAGCTGGTCGGGCTGGACATCGACTCGGCGATCGACGTGGGCCATGGCGATTGCGTCCACATCGGCCGGGCGCAGATCGGCGAGGTGACCTCCTCCATGCGCTCGCCGCTTCTGGGCAAGAACATCGCGCTGGCGCGGGTGGATGTGTCCTGCGCGGAGGCCGGGACCGAAGTGGAAATCGGTAAACTTGACGGGCATCAAAAACGGCTGCCGGCCAAGATTGTACCCTTTGCGCATTACGACCCCAAGAAGACCCGGCCGCAATCCTGAGGCCGCCCGTTTGCGGGGCAGGGAGGTTAAATGGTTCAGAAGCTGATAGAGCAGATCGGCGGCGAGGAGGTGCTGCGCGCGCTGGTCGAGCGGTTCTATGACATTGTCGAGGAAACGGAGACCGGCGCCCAGATCGTCAAGCTGCACAAGCGCGGGCATGGCATGGACCATGCCCGGATGGAGCAGTTCAATTTTCTGTCTGGTTTCATGGGCGGGCGCCGGTATTACGAGGAAAAGCACGGCCACATGGATGTGAAGCTGATGCACGCCCATGTGCCGATCACCGAGGAAGACGCCGAGAACTGGCTGAAATGCATGGACCAGGCGCTGGCGGAGCTGAAGCTGGAGGGCCCGCATGTGGAGCGGCTGCGCCAGGTGTTCCGGCGGGTGGCCCTGATGCTGGTGAATGATCTGGCCGAATGGGGTGAAAAACGCGCCACAGCCTGAGTGTGCTGCCAGATGCCGCCGCCGGAGGCACCGGCGGGAGCATCTGGGGAGACACCTTCACATGCATCCGGACATCTCAGCCATAGTGCCCCCTACCGGAACGGCTCACTGCTGGATTGCGGCAGGTCCAGGGTGTTGCGCAGCCTGCGTACGGTGGCCTCACGTGATCTTAAGCAGCTTTTGCCATGATCCTTCCTGATCGCGGTCACCGCCGGGCCTGACACCCCCGGCACATTGGAACAGGGCCCTTGGCACGGGCACGCACTGACGACGTTTCGCGTGCGGGAGTAACCCTCCCGTCCCGCCTCCGCCCCTTGGCGGCGCCGCCATCCTTACCGTTGGCTGACACAGGCACTGCAGCACAGACGAAGAGGCCGGGCAGCAAAGGCCCGGACAGAAAAGGCAGAACCGGACCCGGTCCCGCAGATGCAATCTGTGCGGGCGTGAATCTGTTTCTTTTCGCGTTGCTGCCGCATTCCCGCCCCAAACCCCCGTTAGCCGGATCGAAAGATTTCGGGCATTTCCACGGGGACATTATGAGCATCAAGCATCTGGCAGGCTTCGCAGCTGTGTGCGGGCTGGTATTTCTGGGCGTCGACTATGAACAGCAAACCCGCCGGGCGGGGCTGGAGTTCGGAGGCCTGAGCCTTTCTGCTTATGCCGGCACCATCGAAAGCCGCTATCTCGACAGCAAGGCAGAGCGCCGCCTGGTTGAGCAGGAGGAGGAGCGCCTCCGCCGCTGGCAGCAGGGCGGCAAGGCGTATCTGCCCGAGGCGCCTGCCGGAATGGAGCGGTTCAGCCTGCTTGAGCGGCCGGGAGTGCTGGCAGCCGGGGCAGCGAGCGCGGAGGCCGGGGAGGATGCGCTGTCGGACCTGGATCAGGCGCTGGATGGCGCCCGGGAGCGGAAACGGGCCGCCAAGATGGAACCGCACAGCTGGGGTTACAGCAAGGACGGCGAAGCGGTTGTGCTCAGCGTCTATCTGCGCGGCCAGCAGAACCCGAACACCCTTGAGGGAATGGTTGTTTCCTCGATGCGCGGTATGGGGCTGCCTGAGGAGCCTTATGCCGTCATCGGCGGTGTCGCCTTTGGCCGCGACCAGGGCATTTACGATCGCAGCAGCGGTAAGATGCGCAAGTTCAAGGGGGTCGTGGGGTTCGGTGAACGCGCCACGATCCTGGTCCTGGCGGATGCCTCGGATGAAATCATCCGGGAGCTCCTGTCGGCCATCGACTATGACGGGCTGAACAGCCTGCTGGCGCAACCCGTTCCGACCATCGGCAATGATGTGACGGTGCCGTCGGCTGCCGAAGAGGAACTGGCGGGGGAAATCGCCGGGCTGCGCAGTGAATTGCAGAGCATTGAGGCCAAGGCGGCACGGCTGAAGATGGACAGCATCGACCACCGCAAGCTGCTGGCCGGCGCGGTGACCGGCACCTCAGCCATTATCGATGTAACCAGCGGTGATGTGCCCGACCCCGCTGCGGTGCTGGAGGCCGCCTACCGCGAACGCCTGATCCGGCTGATGGCAGAGGCCGGTGCGGTGCGCGGCGGCGTCGCGATCAAGGCGGAAGATCATGCCGCAGTGCAGGACGCCGCAGAAGACAGCCAAAGCAGCGGGGACGGTGCGGGCAAGACGGCGGGGCTGGCCAGCACGCTGCTCGGCGTGTTCACAGGCGGGTCCAGTCAGGCGGGCGATCCGGCTCCGCAGGACGGCGGCGTGCCGCAAGTCAAGGTCAGCAAGGGACTGGCAGGAGACAACGGTGATGGCAGCAGCTGTATCCGCCGCGGCACCACACGGACCTGCGACTGATCCTGACGAGACCGGTGCAATTGCACCGGCTTTTCCCTGAATTGCCGGATTGCCGCCGCATTTCTGCGCCAGGTTTGAGGGTGATGTTAACAGCACGGCAGGTGCGGACCCGGAGGGCAGAGATGGCACTGAAGAAAGCGATAGGCATTCTGGTGTTCAGCATCCAGGGGGTGGTCGGCTACGACTACTATATCCAGACCCGTGACGCGGGGCTGAACTGGGGCGATCTCAGCGCCACCGACTATGGCACCATCGTGCAGGACCGTATCGCCCGCGCCCGGGCCGGACGGGACAGGGCTGCCATTGATGCGCCGCAGGACGGCCAGACCCTTTGGGGAGAGGTCGCCAGTTACGGCAGGAGCCTGCTTGTCGGCGGCGATCAGGTGGCCCAGGCAGGAACTGCCGAGGGCACAGGCGAGGCGCAGCCCGTTTGCATCCGCCGCGGCACCGTGGCCGACTGCTGAGCAAGCCAGAACCGCTTGAAACAGACGACAGGGGGCTGCGGCCCCCTTTTGCTTGCGCAGAAAAACGCCATTTCCGGCACTGCCGCCCGCAGAATCCGGTATGCTGTGGCGCGCAAGGTCGGTTTTGAGTGTTTTTGCGTCGGCCTGATTTTGCGCGGATTTCAATGCGCGGGCATAACCGTCGCCAAGAATCTCATTAAGCTGGAGAGCGGGAGAATGAAAACCCAAGTCAAAGCACTTGTTGTTGGCGGCGGCGCCGTCGGCACCTCGATTGCCTATCACCTGGCCAAAGCCGGCTGGGAAGACGTCATGCTGATCGAGCGTGACGAGCTGACCTCCGGCTCGACCTGGCACGCGGCGGGCCTGCTGCCGCTGTTCAACATGTCCTATGCGACCACCCACATCCACAAGTACTCGGTCGATTTCTACAAGACCCTGGAAGAGGAAACCGGCCTGAACGCCGGCTTTGCCGTGGTGGGCAACCTGCGTATGGCGCAGACCCAGGAGCGCATGGACGAGTACATGCTCTATGCCTCCACCGCAGAGACCTGCGACGTGGACTATGAGTGGCTGACCCCGGATCAGATCAAGGAACGCTGGCCGCTGATCGAGACCGGCGACCTGAAGGGCGCGATCTACCACACCGAGGACGGCTACATTAACCCGGCAGACGTGACCCAGGCGATGGCCAAGGGTGCCCGTCAGCGCGGCGTCGATATCGTCCGCAAGATGCAGGCCGATGCCTTCCATTGGAACGGCACCCACTGGGAAGTCACCTGCACCAAGATGGTCGAAAAAGGCGGCAACCTGGTTCCTTCCGACGAGCAGGTGGTAATCACCGCCGAGCACGTCGTGACCGCATCCGGCAACCACGCGCAGCGCACCGCGAAAATGCTGGGCATCAAGATGCCGGCAATCCCGGTGGAGCACACCTTCATCGTCATGGACAAGGACCCCGAGCTGGTCAAATGGCGTGAAGCCGGCAACCCCGAGCACCCCGTTGTGCGCGACGCCGACAATGAATCCTATGCCCGCGAAGAGCGCGGCGGCTGGATCCTGGGCATCTACGAGCGCGGCGCCCCGGCGCAGTTCGAGCATGGCGTGCCGGACAGCTTCCGCGCTGACCTGTTCCCGCTGGATCTGGACCGGATCGCCGAACAGTACATGGCGATGGCAGAGCGCGTTCCGTCCTGTGCCGAGAGCGGTCTGAAAGACGACTTCAACGGCCCGATCTGCTACACCCCCGACGGCAACCCGCTGGTCGGCCCGGCCCCGGGCCTGCGCAACATGTGGCTGGCAGAAGGCTTCTCCTTCGGCATCACCGCCGCCGGCGGCACCGGCTACTACCTGGCGCAGATGATGGTGGACGGCGAGGCCGAGATCGACATGGCGTCGCTCGACCCGAAACGCTACTCCTCCAACTGGATGACCACCGAGTTCGCGGCCCGCAAGAACGAAGAGTGCTATGAGCACGTCTACATCCTGCACCACCCGGACGAAGAGCGCGAAGCCTGCCGTCCGCTGCGCACCGCGCCTGCTTACGACCGTCAGAAGGCCCGCGGCGCACAGTTCGGCTGGGTCAACGGCTGGGAACGCCCGAACTACTTCGGCCCCGTCGATGCACCGCAGAACTACGACCACGACGCCCGCTCCTTCCGCCGCGGCGGCTGGTGGCAGCATGCCGTGGACGAGGCGAAAGCCGTGCGTGAAGGCGTTGGCCTGATCGACGCAACCGCGTTCACCAAACATGTCGTCAAAGGCCCCGGTGCCACCCAGTTCCTGGATTGGTTCACCTGCAACAAGCTGCCGAAGGTCGGCCGCATCAACCTGACCTACGCGCTGACTGCATTCGGCACCACCCGGACCGAATACACCATCGTGCGCAACGGCGAGAACAACTACTACCTGGTCTCCGCCGGTGCCTGGTCCGAGTATGACGCCGACTTCCTGCGCAAGGCGGCCGAGGACAAGATGGAGGAGTTCGGCTACATCGAGATCCAGGACGTGACCACCCAGTGGGGCGTCTTCGCCATCGCAGGCCCCAAGTCCCGCGATGTGCTGAAAGAGGTGATCGTCGACGCCGATCCGGAAACCGCACTGTCCAACAAGCGCTTCCCCTGGCTGTCGGCCAAGCAGATCGAACTGGGCATGTGCCCGGTCAATGCGATCCGCGTTGCCTACACCGGTGAACTGGGCTGGGAACTGCATCACCCGATCGAGATGCAGAACTACCTGTTCGACCTGCTCGAGAAAGCCGGCGAGAAGCACGGCATGAAGCTGGTCGGCGCCCGCGCCCAGAACTGGCTGCGTCAGGAGAAATCCTACCGTGCCTTCGGCAACGAGCTGGGCCGCGACGCGACCCCGCTGGAAGCCGACCTGCCGCGCTTTGTCGATCTGGAGAAGGACTTCCACGGCAAGGACAAGCTGGTCGAGACCGGCGTCCGCGTGAAGTGCTGCACCCTGCTGATCGACGGCCCTGCCGATGCCGACCCCTGGGGCCGCGAGGCGCTCTATGCCGAAGACGGCACCCGTGTGGGCCGCCTGACCTCCGGCGGCTACTCGGTGGCCTTCGAGAAGTCCATCGGCATGGGCTACGTGAAGCCCGACTATGCGGTGGAAGGCACCAAGCTGCAGGTCAAGATCCAGGACAAGCTGTGGGATGCAGTCGTCACCTGCGACAGCCCCTATGATCCGAAGAACGAGACCATCCGTCAGAACGGCTAAGCCCTGACGGAAGAAATGAGGAAGCCCCGGTCATTGGCCGGGGCTTTTTTGTTGGGCTATCTAGGCTTTGCGCTAGTGGAGGCTTCGATCCAAGACGCCTACAGTTCTCCGAGAAAGAGCGCCTGCTCCGGTCAAGTCTTTGCAGCTTTAAGAAACCTGCTTCTGTGGTTTGCGCGTCTCAACATTCCAGCGAAATTGGCTGCTGAAGTACAGGCCATTCGCCAAGCGAATCTTCAACCTTGGAGTTCACAGTGAATTTTACGCCAACGAAATCGTCTTCCACCTTTTCATGGCATTGTTGCAGAAAGGCGTCTTGAGGCGTGACTTCCCCTTTCCCCTTCAGGTTCAGGCCACGCGGACGATCTCGGCGGTGCCGAGGGCATTGAAGCGGTTGATGAGTGCGACGCGGATGTGGATTTCAGCGGTTTGGCTATCTGGGTCTCTCGCGGCGATGCGCTCGCCGAAGGCCTTGAGGCAGCGCATCCTGGCTTCTGCGCGGCTGCGGGTGTGGTATCCCGTCCATCGTTTCCAGAACGCCCG
>NZ_LYUZ01000150.1 GCF_001679925.1 Leisingera sp. JC1
CCTGCTTAAGGGGCGGGGCGGCGGCAGGGGGCTTCCCAAAGGCCGCAGCAAAGAAAAGGCGCGGGGCTGGGCAGCCGCGCGCCCCTTCTTGTCCCAAATACCCCTGCGGCTGGCAAGGGCGGCGGCAGAGAGATTTGCCGGGACCTGACGGAACAAGCGGGAGGGCTTGAAACGGGGGAGTGCTCCCGCCCGGCCTTGACGCATCGAAGATGCCCCGCGGCCCGTTGGGCCACGCGCCGGATGCAGGGCATCCGGCGCCGCCGCGCGCATCAGCGCGCGGCCATGCCCAAGGCTGAGAACGGCATCTGCAGATGCAGGCCAAAGGCGCGGGAGCGCCCCCTTGCCATTGTCCGCTACAGGATCAGCTGGCGCGCTTGATGCCCATTACGCGGGCACGGGCGCGCGGGTCGCTGTCAAACAGGGCGGCCAGCTGTTCGGTCATGGCACCGGCCAGCTGTTCCACATCAGTGATCGTCACCGCGCGCTCATAGTAGCGGGTCACGTCATGGCCGATGCCGATCGCCAGCAGCTCCACCTGCTTGCGCTTCTCGACCATCGCAATCACGTCCCGAAGGTGTTTCTCCAGGTAGTTCGCCGGGTTCACCGAGAGCGTCGAATCATCCACCGGCGCGCCGTCGGAGATCACCATCAGGATCTTGCGGGCCTCGCGCCGCGCCACCATCCGGCGGTGCGCCCATTCCAGCGCCTCGCCGTCGATGTTTTCCTTCAAGAGGCCCTCTTTCATCATCAGGCCCAGGTTGGTGCGGGTGCGGCGCATCGGGGCGTCGGCGCCCTTGTAGATGATGTGGCGCAGGTCGTTGAGGCGGCCGGGTTGCTGCGGGCGGCCCTCGTTCAGCCAGGCCTCGCGCGCCAGCCCGCCTTTCCAGGCGCGGGTGGTGAAGCCGAGGATCTCGACCTTCACGTTGCAGCGCTCCAGGGTCCGGGCCAGAACGTCGGCGCAGATCGCCGCGATGGAAATCGGGCGGCCGCGCATCGAGCCGGAGTTGTCGAGCAGCAGCGTCACCACGGTGTCGCGGAACTCGGTGTCCTTTTCGACCTTGAAGCTGAGCGGTGTGGTCGGGTTGGCGACAACCCGCGCCAGACGGCCCGCATCCAGGATGCCTTCCTCGCGGTCAAACTCCCAGGAGCGGTTCTGCTGCGCCTGCAGGCGGCGCTGCAGCTTGTTCGCCAAGCGGCTGACGGCGCCCTTCAGCGGCTCCAACTGCTGGTCGAGATAGGCGCGCAGGCGTTCCAGCTCGGCAGGCTCGGCCAGCTCCTCGGCGTTGATTTCCTCATCATCGGCATCCCGGAACACCTTGTAATCCGGGTCCGCATCCGAGACCGGCGGCGGGGCAGGCGGCTCCAGCGGCGCCTCGCCATCAGGCATCTCGGTGTCCTCGGCCAGATCATCATCGGCCATCTCGTCCATCGAGACCTGGGCCTGGCTTTCGTCCTGCTGCTGCTCCTGGCTTTGCTCGGGGGAGGCGTCGGCCTGCTCCTCCTCGCTATCGTCCTGGCCGGTGCTGTCCGGGTCCTGCTGCTCCTCGGCGTTGTCCTCGGCCTCGTCATTGGCTTCGTCGTCCAGCTCATCCGGGTCGTCGCCCAGCTGGTCGCCATAGCCCAGATCAGAGATCACCTGCCGCGCCAGCTTGGCAAAGGCAGCCTGGTCGGCAATGGTTTCGTCCAGGTTCTCCAGCGTGCCGCCGGCCTGGGATTCGATGAAGCCGCGCCACAGCTCCATGATGTTGGAGGCCCCCTCGGGCAGCTCGCGGCCGGTCGCCAGATGGCGCACCAGATAGCCCGCGGCGGCAGCCAGCGGCGCCTCCGAGGAGGACTTCATCTGGTCATAGCCGCGGCGGATCGACTCGTTGCGGATCTTCACGTCGATGTTCGACGCGGTGCCGGGCATATGCCGCGCGCCCATCGCCTCGCAGCGGGCGGTTTCCATCGCCTCATAGAGGTCGCGGGCCATTTCGCCCTGCGGCACGTATTTTGCGTGGGTGGCGTCATCGTGGAACTTGTGGCGCAGCGCCAGCGCATCCGCGGTGCCGCGGGCCAGCAGCACCTCCTCCCGCGTCATCCGGCGGGAGACCTGCGGCAGCCGCATGGTATCGCCCGTGAGGCCCGAGGGGTCGACCGTGTAGCTGACCGTCAGCTCCGGGTCGTTGGCCATCACCTTGGTGGCCTCAGACAGGGCCTTCTTGAACGGATCGGCTGGGTTGTCGTTCGGCTTTTTCATGGTCGCACCTTTTCCGCCAGTCAGCATCGCCCTTGCCTGCTTGAAAGTCCAGCGAGTGTGCTGCGGATAGGGCAGCGGCCGGCCCGGCGGGGTGGGCGAGAAGCGCCCGCCCCGTTGGGGGCGGGTCGGGCGCTGCCCGGCCTGCGGCCGGGCGGCATTTTACCAGTTAGCCCAGCGAAACGCTCGCGGCGCTCTCCGGCAGCTCCTCGTCAAAGCAGCGCTGGTAGAACTCGGCCACGGTCTGGCGCTCCAGCTCGTCGCATTTGTTCAGGAACGACAGGCGGAAGGCATAGCCCACATTGCGGAAGATCTCAGCGTTCTGGGCCCAGTTGATCACCGTCCGCGGCGACATCACGGTCGACAGGTCGCCGTTCATGAAGGCAGTACGGGTCAGGTCGGCAACGGTCACCATCTGGGAGATCTTCTTGCGGCCCTCGGCGGTGTTGTAATGCGGCGCCTTGGACAGAACGATGGCGCTTTCGGCGTCATGGCTCAGGTAGTTCAGGGTAGAGACCAGCGACCAGCGGTCCATCTGCGCCTGGTTGATCTGCTGGGTGCCGTGATAAAGCCCGGTGGTGTCGCCCAGGCCAACGGTATTGGCAGTCGCAAACAGGCGGAAGAATGGGTTCGGGGTGATGATCTCGTTCTGGTCCAGGAGGGTCAGCTTGCCGTCATGCTCCAGCACCCGCTGGATCACGAACATCACGTCGGCGCGGCCCGCGTCGTATTCGTCGAACACGATGGCAACCGGGTTGCGCAGCGCCCAGGGCAGGATGCCTTCGTGGAACTCAGTGACCTGCTTGCCGTCGCGCAGTTTGATCGCGTCCTTGCCGATCAGGTCGATCCGGGAGATGTGGCTGTCCAGGTTCACACGGACAGAGGGCCAGTTCAGGCGTGCCGCGACCTGTTCGATATGGGTCGACTTACCGGTGCCGTGGTAGCCCTGGATCATCACCCGGCGGTTGTGGCTGAAGCCCGCCAGAATCGCCAGCGTGGTTTCCGGGTCGAACTTGTAGGTGTGGTCCATCGCCGGAACGCGTTCAGAGCCGTCGGCAAAGCCCTTGACCGTCATGTCGGTGTCGATCCCGAACACATCGCGCACCGAAATCGTTTCGGTCGGTTTCGCATCCATATCCACAAATCCGTCGGTCATCGCAGTCGGTCCTTATCCCTCTTCCCTGCTTTCAGGGGCCAATTCGCGGGATTGGTGCCTGATCTGGCCGCCAAGGGCAAGGGAAAGTCGCGCCGGAAGCCAGCTGAGCGTGCGATTGATCCGCAACTGGACGGGCCAGAGCGGGCCGGCCAGGCAGTTCAGCACTGCAGGGGAAATTCAAAGCGCCCCCAGCCGGGCAGCAGGGGGCGCGTTTTGCCGGTTATGTCTAGCTTTTGGGGGGACAGCTGCATCCGGCATGTCCTTGCGTAACCGGTCGCGGCGGGGTGCGTCAAAGAAATAAAATTTCTATCATAAACTTTCGGCAAAAGACCGCGCATCGCAACTGCTGATGCGGCAAAGAAAAAGGGCGGCTTCTGCCGCCCGTCCTTCCGGAAATCTGCCTCTGGCTCACTTGAAGCTGCGGCTGTCCTTGATCTGGTCCCAGGCCCAGCGGACTTCCTGCAGCTGTTCTTCCTGGCTGCGGTCGCCGCCGTTCATGTCGGGGTGCAGCACCTTGATCAGCTTCTTGTAGGCCTTGCGGATGTCGGCCTTGGACCAGTCGTCCTTGGCCTCCAGGATCTCGATCGCGCGGCGCTCTGTCGGCGGCAGGCGGCGGCCCGCCTTGGCGGCGCGTCCCGGGTTCTGCGTCGCATTGGCACCCAGCACCTGATGCGGGTCCTCGATGCCCAGCCGCGCCCAGGCGCGGGCCTCCGGATCGCCCAGCGGCTTGGTTTCACGCTCCCAAACCTTGTCTTTGGAGCGCTGCGCATTCAGCTCTGCCTCGGTGGTGCCCTCAAAGAAGTTCCACTGGTTGTTGTACTCGCGCACATGCTCCTGGCAGAACCAGTAGAAGTCATCCAGCACATCCGGCGCCTTGGGCGCGCGGAACTTGCCGGCTTCCTCGCAGCCGTCCTTGTCGCACACGCGCTGCGACGTCTCGGACGCGCCGCTGGCTGCGCGCCGCCCGCGCGGGTTCTTCTTCTTGGCGGAGCGGACGGACATATCGAAGCCAAAGGGATCGGATTTGCTCATGGGGCGCACCTTCTAGACGCATCTGTTCGACTCGGAGGCAGCAGTTTAGTCTAAGGGGCGCCAGATTGAAGGGGGCGCAGGCAAAAAAGATGGGGATGAGCGGAAAATGAGCGTTCAGCAGGAAATGGAAGCGGCACTGAAGGCGGCCTTTGCGCCGGACGCGCTGGAGGTGGTCAACGAAAGCCACAAACACGCAGGCCACGCCGGTGATGACGGCTCCGGCGAGAGCCATTTTGCGGTGCGGATCCGCGCTGAAGCCTTTCAGGGAATGAACCGGGTGCAGCAGCACCGCGCAGTGCACAAGGCGCTGGGCGGCATCGTGCCGCGCATCCACGCGCTGGCGCTGGATATTGGCTCCTGAGGCGCCGCGGCGGGCAATATGCCCGCCACCCGCCGGCTTACTTATCGCCGTCCTTGATACCGGCCCGCGCCTTCAATGCGGCAGTCATGCCTGAGACCGGGCTCAGCTCCTCGACCCCGTCATCGGCCTGCATCTTTGCGGCGCCGGGGCCGGGTACCTGTTCGGCTTCCGGCGGGGCCTCCGGGTCGCCTGCGGCCGCCGTCAGCCGCGGTGTTTCCGGTTCGCTGTGACGGAATTCCACCGACGGCGCGGCGGGCTCCTTGCGGCCTGCTTCCGGTGCTTTGGCGGGCTTTTCGTCCGCTGCAAGCGCACGGCGGAACACCATAACGTTGCGCCAGTTGGTGGCAGAGCCCATCATGCCGGAGCGCTCCTCGCTCGGCAGCAGCTCGACGCGCTGGAACTCCCAGCCCTCGGCGGCCATCTCATTGAGCAGGATCTCGATCGAATTGGCAAAGCGCGCCTCCGGTGTCTTCACGCCCTTGGCCTTGGTGCCCTTGGCCGGGGCGGGGACAACCTTGTATTCAAATGCTTGCATGGTGCTGATCTCTTGAAGTTTGGCCGCTTTTATCAATCAGGCGGCCAGAGGCCAAGGTGGCGTTTGAACCGGTGAGCGGGAGGCGGCTAGTCCCAGTTGAGTTTGCTCCAACGCTAGGGTGACACAATAAAACTATCGAGCAACTCCTGCGCAGGTTTGAGCAATCTCGCGGTGTTTTGCGGCAGGTTTTTGCTTCTTCCATGGATGGCGTAGAGGAAACCATTGCGGAGGCTCCGGCAGGTTATGCCATAGTCTTCCTGCTTGCATTGATCCAAGAGAGCTTTTGCTACGCCATTTTCTGGGACAATTGACTTTGTCAGAGTGAAGTAGCCGGCTCCGCCTGAACTGTAGCGAGGTAGCAGTTCCTCTGTGCCCACTTGGATCTGGAATAGGCTGGAAACACCATTCTTACGCCGAGTTTGCGGAGCGTATTGCCAGGGAACATCATGCCTGACACCGCCGATCCAGAAAATTTCCTTGTGACCTGTGTCAACCGAAATGGACGCGGAGTGCGCGAGAGCAGTTAAAGCGAGCACTGCTGCCGAACCAAGGTTTAGAGCTTTTTGATGCTGTTTCAGAGCGAAGAAACAGATGATGCGAGCGGTGAACACGGTTCCTGCGAAAGATGCAAAAACCCACATCCACACCATGCCGAAGCTGCCGTAGTAGGCTTGGGGGTGATACGATTTTGCAATCATGAGACTCATTGCCGCCCAGCCGAACCAGCAGGCAGTTCCTGCAGCAATGGTCGAAAATACCCAAACGGGAATGTTTTTCATGAGCACAGGTCCTGAAAATTGGATTGGAAAAAAATTTGGGGCAGTGCTATGCGTTGAGGAACAGTTCCTGCCTCTGGTTGGTCCAGAATTGAGTGGCCGAAGTTTATTGAAAATCTAGCGGGATTCGTGAGCAACGGCTTTTTGCACCAGCGTCAGACAGACCTCGGTGGCCTTGGCCATGTCCTGCACCGAAATCCATTCCAGCGGTCCGTGCACATTCTGCATGCCGGTGAAGATATTGGGCGTCGGCACGCCGAACTCGGTCAGCCGCGAGCCATCTGTGCCGCCGCGGATCGGGGCGGAGATGGGCTCGATCCCATGCGCGCGGCAGGCTGCCAGCGCCAGTTCCACCGGGGTCATGTCATTTTCCAGCCAGTACCGCATATTGCGGTATTGCGGGAAAATCTCACAGGTGATTTCCGCCCGCGGTTCCGAGGCCTGCACCGCGTCGCAGACACTGCGCAGCAGATCGCCCTTGGTCGCCAGCCCGTCGAGTTCAAAATCGCGCAGGATCAGCTTGATCTCCATTTCCGAAGACCCGCCGTTCATGTCGGTGATATGGATGAAGCCCTCGCGCCCGTCCGTTGTTTCCGGCGTCATTGTGGCTTGCGGCAGGGTCTGCACGATTTTTGCTGCCAGATGCGCGGCATTGACCATCTTTTCCTTGGCCCAGCCGGGGTGGATCGACACGCCCTTCACCGTCACCACCGCGCGGTCGGCAGAGAAGCTCTCATAAACGATCTCGCCTGCGTCGCCGCCGTCCAGCGTATAGGCGAAGTCCACGTCAAGGTCCTTGGGCAGCCGCTCGCCGACGCCGCGGCCGATTTCCTCGTCCGGGGTAAAGGCGAGGCGGATCTTCGGGTGTTTGATGTCCGGGTTAGCCAGCAGATGCCGCGCCAGGGTCATCACGATGGCGACGCCGGCCTTGTCGTCAGCCCCCAGCAGGGTGAGGCCGGAGGCGGTTATCAGGTCGTCTCCCTGTTTGGAGGCGAGGTAGGGGGATTTTTGCGGCGACAGCACCAGGTCCGGGTTGTCGGGGTAGGTGATATCACCGCCATCATAGTTCTTGATCACCCGCGGTTTGACGCCCGTGGCGTTGAACTGCGGCGCGGTGTCGACGTGCGCTAGCAAACCGATGGCCGGCCCCGGCGCTGTGGCGGGAATGGTCGCCAGCACCACGCCGTAATCAGTGAGCGTGACGTTCTCGGCGCCGATTTCCTGCAGCTCTGCCACCAGCAGGTTCAGCATATCGAATTGGATTCCGGTACTGGGGGTGGAGCTTGAGGTCTCGTCGCTCTGACTGTCGATGGCGGCGTAGCGGACCAGACGGTCCTCGAGTTCCTGATCGAAATTGGGCTGCATGAAACCTCCGGGATTTTGGCAGGAGCAAAGCCCTTGGCGCGGCGAAGGTCAAGGCGGGGAATTCCGCTGCAGTGGCGGGGAAAGGCACCGCCCGGTGCACAGGGGGTGTACAGGGGGTGCACGCAGTCACCCCCGTTTCCGGCACGAAAAAGGGCGCCGCTTGGGGCGCCCTTCCGGTATCGGATATGCGGCGGATCAGCCGCCCAGTTTCTTGGCGACCAGCTCGTTCACCGCCTTGGGGTTGGCCTTGCCGCCGGTGGCCTTCATCACCTGGCCGACAAACCAGCCCGCCAGCTTCGGGTTCACCTTGGCTTTCTCCACCTGCGCCGGGTTGGCGGCGATGATCTCGTCCAGGGCGGTCTCGATGGCGCCGGTGTCGGTCACCTGCTTCATGCCGCGTTCCTCGACGATCTGCGCCGGGTCGCCGCCTTCGGTATAGACGATCTCAAACAGGTCCTTGGCGATCTTGCCGGAAATCGCGTCGGAGGCGATCAGGTCGATGATGCCGCCTAGCTGGGCCGGGGAGACCGGGGATTCGGTGATCGCGTGATCTTCTTTCTTCAGGCGGCCGAACAGCTCGTTGATGACCCAGTTCGCAGCCAGCTTGCCGCTGCGGCCCTTGGCGGTTTCCTCAAAGAAGGCCGCCGATTCCACATCCGCGGTCAGCACCGATGCGTCATAGTCGGAAAGACCGAAGTCGTTGATGAAGCGCGCCTTTTTCCCGTCCGGAAGCTCCGGCAGATTGGCGGCGATATCATCAACCCAGGCCTGCTCGATTTCCAGCGGCAGCAAGTCAGGATCGGGGAAGTAGCGGTAGTCATGCGCCTCTTCCTTGGAGCGCATGGAGCGGGTTTCGCCCTTGTCCGGATCATAGAGGCGGGTTTCCTGCTCGACCTTGCCGCCGCCCTCGATGATGGCGATCTGGCGGCGTGCCTCGACCTCGATGGCCTGCTGGATGAAGCGCATGGAGTTCATGTTCTTGATCTCGCAGCGGGTGCCGAGGTGGCTGAAGTCCTGGGTTTCCTGGTACTTCTCGTACTGGCCCGGCAGGCAGACCGAGACGTTCACGTCGGCGCGCAGGTTGCCGTTCTGCATGTTGCCGTCGCAGGTGCCCAGGTACTGCATGATCTGACGCAGCTTGGCGATATAGGCGGCGGCTTCCTCGGGACCCCGGATGTCGGGACGGGAGACGATCTCCATCAGGCAGACGCCGGTGCGGTTCAGGTCGACAAAGGACATGTTGGGGTCCATGTCGTGGATCGATTTCCCTGCGTCCTGCTCCATGTGGATGCGCTCGACGCGCACGTTGCGCGCGGTGCCGTCGCCCAGTTCCACCAGCACTTCGCCTTCGCCCACAATGGGATGATAAAGCTGGGAAATCTGGTAGCCCTGCGGCAGGTCGGGATAAAAGTAGTTCTTGCGGTCAAAAGCCGACCACAGGTTGATGTCCGCTTTCAGGCCCAGGCCGGTGCGCACCGCCTGTTCAACGCAGTACTCGTTGATCACCGGCAGCATGCCGGGCATCGCCGCGTCCACGAAGGCCACGTTGGAGTTCGGCTCGGCGCCGAACTTGGTGGAGGCGCCGGAGAACAGCTTGGCATTGGAGCTGACCTGGGCGTGCACTTCCATGCCGATGACCAGTTCCCAGTCATGCTTGGCGCCCGCGATCACCTTGGGCTTGGGGAGTTCATATGTCAGGTCGAGCATGGTTTTCCGCCGTATCCGAATGTCCTTGGTTGGCAAGCGTTCTAGGCG
>NZ_LYUZ01000151.1 GCF_001679925.1 Leisingera sp. JC1
GGGCGGCCGAAATCGGTGTAGACCGCCTCGAAATCGGCATCCAGACTGGCCAGCGCGTCGTTGACCACCTGCCTGATCTTGCGGAGAGGGTGCCGTGCTGGGATGCGCTCTTCCAGATCGACATAGCTGAAAAGCGATCCGCTCGCTTCGTCCGTCCCGCGCATCACCATCCCCCGCCGAAATTGTGCTGAGGGTGAATCATGTTCCTCAGGCCGCGTCGAGAGCCGACTTCTTCAGCAGCCTGTTAGAGACCCGCGGGTCAGGTCAAAGCCAATGCACGGGCTGCAATGCCCTTCGATACAGTGGTCGCCACCAGCTACCAGTCAGTGCAGGTTCGGGCCGGAAAACTCGGGCGGGAGTTCTCGAAAACGGTATACCGCCAGCCGACTGGTAGCTGGTGGCGACCCACTGCTGCGGCGCAGTTGGCGGCGGCCAAGGCCTTCAAATGCAGATTTTTTAGCTGCTCGCCACCACTAGTTGACTAAAAGAGTCAACTAGCTTACGCACCCGCTTATCCTTCTCACCCAGCCCTTTGTCAGGGCAAGGCAAGATTTGACCATCAATGCCGGTGAAAGGAAACTGGATGAGGAAAAATATTAGCCTTCTGGCAGCTTTGGCTCTTGTCGCAGGCGAAGATGCCGTTGCCCAAGACGCGACTGAGCAAGAGATCATCAGTCTGGAACCCATCGTCGTTAAAGTCGGGGAAGGCACACAGTCGACCGCAACGATTGGCGTTTTGCCCCCTGCGCATCCGGGCGGGCAGGTGGCACAAGGCGGCCGCCTGGGTCTGCTCGGTAACCGTGATATCATGGATACGCCTTTCAATATCACCAGTTATACGGCGCAGACAATGGAGGATCAGCAGGCCCGCACCCTGGCTGATGTAACACTGAACGACGCATCCGTCAGCAACACGGCCTCGCCGGGCGGGATGCTGGACTCCTTCTTCATCCGCGGCTTTCCGATCAACGAAGGCAATTTCGGCGAAATCGCATTTGACGGTGTCTTCGGCATCGCCCCTGCCTTCCGGATCTTCACCGAGTATGCGGAGCGGATCGAGGTGCTCAAGGGGCCGGCAGCCGTGCTGAACGGGATCTCCCCGAACAGCAGCGTTGGCGGTTCCATCAACATCGTCCCAAAACGGGCGGCCGAGGAAGATCTGACGCGGCTCACCTTCGATTACGCTTCGGAGCTGGAAGGCGGGGCTCACCTCGATCTGAGCAGGAGGTTTGGCGCCGACCGCCAGTTCGGGCTGCGCTTCAACGGCAGCTATCACACAGGCGATACGGCAATCGATCATCAGGAGCGCGAGGCGGCGGTCGGGGCGCTGGCCCTCGACTATCGCGGCGACCGGCTCCGGGCGACGCTCGACCTCATCGCCCAGCGGGAGGACTTCGAAGCACCGCTGCGGCCGATTTTCGCGCTCTCCGGCTTCGAAATCCCGGATGCCCCGGACGGGCAGACCAATGTTCAGCAGCCCTGGGAAACATCTCAGGTCGACGATGTGTCGGCGCTCGGGCGGGTGGAATACGATTTCGGCGACAGTTTGACTCTGTTCGCCTCCGCCGGTTCCGGCAACACCCGTGTCGAACGGTTTTTCGGGATCCCCATCCTTCTCGATTCAGCGGGCAACGCCAGCACCACGCCGCAAAATTTCGTCTTCGACATCGACCGGACGGTGGGTGAGATCGGTCTGCGCGGTGAGTTCGAGACGGGGCAGGTTTCGCATACGGGGACGATCCAGGCGAACTATTACAAGGGCACGCTTCACCGTGCCGCCAATAACGGGACGACGCTGTCCACCAATATTCTCGATCCGGTTAGCCATCCCCCGCAATTCGTGGCGCAGCCGGGCAGTGTGCCGAAGGTTTCCGAAAATGAGTTCTCTGGGATTTCCCTGGCGGACACGATGTCCTTCTTCGGGGATCGGACGCAGCTGACACTCGGGCTGCGCTGGCAGCATGTGGACACTCAGAACTTCAGCGGCGGAGCCGTCACCGCATCTTCCAGCGAAGATGAGGTCACCCCTTTGATCGGGCTTGTCGTCAAGCCGCGGGAGAACGTATCGCTCTACGCCAATTACGTTGAGGGGCTCAGCATTGGCGACACCGCCCCCACGATTGCCGCCAACGCCGGCGAAACATTGGCGCCCGCCAAATCCGAGCAGATCGAGATCGGGGCCAAAATCGGCCTTAATGACTGGACTGTCACTGCCAGCGCGTTCCAGATCGACAAGCCATTCAGTCAGCTTGACAGCGGCAATGTCTTTGCGGAATCCGGAGAACAGCGTAACCGGGGGCTGGAGTTCAGCATCTTCGGGGAAATGGCGCCCGGGCTGCGGCTGCTGGGCGGGGTGACGTTGCTTGACGGCGAACTGCGGAATACCACCGATCCCGCGATGCACGGAAACGAGCCCATCGGGGTCCCCTCGTTGCAGGCCACTCTGGGGGCAGAGTGGGATACGCCGTTCCTTGCCGGCCTGACCCTGTCCGGTAATGTGATCCACACCGGCGATCAGTATGTCGATGCCGCGAACACGCAGGAAATCTCATCCTGGACCCGGTTCGACATGGGCGCCCGCTATAGCACCGAGATCAGCAGCCGTCCGGTCACCTTCCGGGCCGAAATCGAAAACCTGTTCGACGCGGGCTATTATAGCGGCGTCGCCAGCTTTGGCACGTTCTCGCAAGGCGCGCCGCGCACATTCCGGCTGTCGATGACGACCACTTTCTGATGATCCGCTGCCAGGCGTTTTCAGCAAAAGCGCCTGGCAATCTACAATGGAATCTGTTTCATTCACGCCACTTGTCGACGGTTTCCCGTTTACATCGAAGTTTGGAAGCGAAGAAGATACGGTGCAACCTGGTCCCGCGGGTGATCGCCTTCACTACCCAGTCGTAGGTCTCGCGGGTTACTGCGCTGGCCGCGGAACTGGCGAGACATGCCGCCAGAATTGGGAGGCCAGGGGAATTTTTCTCAACTGCTTTCTTCAGAAAGTAATATGCGAGCCTTCACCGGCCCTCTTCAGGCCGGTTGAACTGGTTCCTGAATCAATCGGCTTCGGCTTGGGATCTATGCTTTCCACTGGTTGAGCAGGTGAGAGGTGCAACTTAGACTCAGCACTTCGGTAAGGGCGCCGTGTGTCATGTCCCACGAAGATGTGTAACTCCCAGCGCCGGTTGCTCTGACCGGCAGGCGCGTCCTCGCCTTCTTCATAGCCCAGATGCGTTGTCAGCTCGGCACCCAACATCCGCTCCATGAGCTTGATCTTCAGCTCTTTCATCAGCCCGGCATCGCCGAGCAGGTCTTCAGGGCGCTCCACGCCCTTCAGCAATTCGTTCAGGATTTATTTCGAGATGCTCATTCATGCTTCCTTTCGGTGAAGCATGAACCGGATCAGTCATACACAAAAGGTCGGACACTCTCGCTGGCTCAAGACCAACGGCGGCCAAAATCGTGACCGAAGCGAAGGCCCGCTTTGTCTGCGCTCCTCTATTGCAGACGCAGACCGCAGCGTATGCCTAGTTTGCAATTCGCGTCTCAGCCTAGCTTTCAATGACCACTATGACGACATCGGATTGCATCGCAGCAAAATGTTTGCCGCAGAAGCGAGCAAATGCTGCGTGAGCAATAGTCGAGCAAGCAAATGGCGGCTCTGTCCCGCAACTTTCGAGTTCATGACCCGTGCAGCGAACGGCGGTTGCTGCGCCACCATCGTTCAGCCTAAACAGGCCAAGCTCTCCTACCGGCCTGCCGTTCGCACGTAATCTGGGTTCGAGCCGATGATTGCATGCTGGTTGCAAATAATGTGGGTTCAGTCGCAGATAATCCGGGTTTGCGCTCTTCGATAGATGCAAATAATTCGGGCCGAAAATCAGGATGATTGCAGGTCGAGCCGATTATGTTTGCAGGTCGTTACACCTACTCTGCTTTCGACAAGGACCAGAGGGTGACGCATGCGGCCATCACCGAGAACAAACGCCTGGGCACCGTGCTGGAGTTCATCAAAGCTGAACAAGAGAAGGATACGCCGCCGAAGACCAAACCCGCTGTTAAACAGCGCACGCGTTACAAGAAGACCGGTCGCAAGCCACCGGGACGGCCTTCGAAGATGGAAGGATATTATGCGCGCCGCCGCGCCGAACGCGAAGCCGCCGCTCTCTTAGACAAGGCGTAGCGCGGCCTGGCCATCGGTGTCGAGCTTCAGGGCAGCCTGCCAAAGCGGTGTCTTGTAATAGGTGCCAACCTCCCAAAGGTTCAGGCTCTCGCGATCTTCCCAAAGCAGGCCGAGCCAGCACAGAGGGCGTATGACGCAAAACTTGAAGGCAAACCGCACATTGCTGTGCTCTGGGTCAAAGCCGTCCTTTTCCTCCCAGCCATAAAGTGTAGAACACGCGACTTGATCTGACATTTCTGCTCTTCTGGAGCGCAAGCAAGGAGTGTCGATCAATGACGAGTATTCAAGATAAGATCATCAAACCGAAGCTGGGGCTGCTGGAGCTTGCCAAGCAGCTCGGCAGCGTTTCGCAGGCGTGCAAGGTGATGGGGTACAGCCGGGACAGCTTCTACCGGTTCAAGGAACTCTACGAACAGGGCGGCGAGCAGGCGCTGATGGATCTCAGCCGCCGCAAGCCGATCCTGAAGAACCGGGTGCCGGAGCATGTCGAACGGGCGGTGATCGAACTGGCGATTGAGAACCCGGCGCTGGGGCAGAAGCGCGCCTCCTGGGAGCTCCAGCAAAAGGGCGTCATGGTGTCGTCCTCCGGGGTTCGCTCGATCTGGCTGCGCAACGACCTGGAGACCATGAAGAAGCGGCTGAAGGCCTTGGAAGCCCGCGCCGCCCAGGATGGCATCCTGCTCACCGAGGCGCAGATGGCGGCGCTGGAAAAGGCCCAGCAGAAGAAGGAGGCGCACGGCGAGATCGAAAGCCACCATCCGGGCTATCTCGGCAGCCAGGACACCTATTACGTGGGCACGATGAAGGGCGTGGGCCGCATCTACCAGCAGACCTTCATCGACACCTATGCGCGGGTGGTGTGAGTGCTGGACGTAATCTCCTGTGTGGTTGCCGCCCATTATGCAAGAGCCTTTGTCACCTTGTTGGGAATGATCGAGTGCGGTCTTGTGTCAGGCCTCGAAGGTGCGACCATTCCACTGGCCGCGGGCCGGTTCTCTGATTGCGGCATTGTCAATCGGGAAAGCGAGCCGTCCGTCCAGGGTCATGGTTCTCTCCGAGGTCACGCGTGTCGTGCCTCATCATGGTTTTCGGTGCTGGTCGCCTTCAATGTATGGCTCGGGTTTTGCGGAATACTCCACTTCCCATCGGCCCGCGCGAGATCGACCAACCTCCGCCCCTTCGGGACTTCGCTCCCCGCCAGCCGAAGCGGGATTTCAGGTCAGGCAACGGCCTCCTTTTTCCAAGTGAACTCCGTTTCTTTCTTCCACATCGTCAACATGAGCACAGCGAGTTTTCGTGCGGCAGCCACGGCCGCCTTCGCGAAGCCCCGTCGTCCTGCAAGGCGGACAGCCCAGCTTTTCAAAGCCGAAAATCTCTGCACTCGCGTGATCAGGGTTGTCGCGGCCTCGAACAACAAGCTCCGCATGACTCCGTCGCCGCATTTCGACACCCGGCCCGACCAGTCCACTTCGCCGGATTGGTGTCGTTTCGGCGTTAGCCCTAGATAGGCGCCCACATCCGAGGTCTTGCTGAACCGCGCTGGTTCATCGACCAGCGCGATGAAATTCAACGAGACCACCGGCCCGACGCCGGGAATGGTCATCAGACGGCGCGCCACGGGATGGTCGCGGGCCTTCTTCTTCACGGAAGCATCGAGATCGGCGGCCGCCTTGCACAGCGTGGCGTGCGTGGCGATGAAACCATCGGCGATCATACGCAACAGCGGATCGGTTTCCCCGGCCGCGGCGAGCTGATCGCGGAACCTCTGGCGCTGCCGGCCCTGGCTGTTCCCGGTCATTCGGATTCCGAAGGTCCGGAGAACCCCGCGGATATGCCCTTCGAGATCCTTGCGGAGACGGATCAGCCGTTCCCGAGCGCCGACCAGGACACGCAGGCGATCCGCCCCTTCGCTGCGGATATGAACCGGCGTGAACCAGCCGGTGCGCGCGAGCTGAGCCAGCCCTTCCGCATCACCGGCGTCGGATTTGTTGAGGCGGGCCGACAGGCTCTTGTGCGCCTTGCGGGCATCAATACAGGTCGCGGGCAATCCCAGTCGATCCATCCCGCGCTGCAGCCAGATCGAGCGCATCCCGCTCTCATGCACGATCTGCTGCGGTGCCAGCGATCGATTTCGAAACCAGCCCAAAACGCATTCGGGGTCCGCAGGGCAATTGCCCTGCGCGATGGTTTTGCCTTCTCCGTCCACAACGCAGACAGAAATCTCTTTCAGCGATACATCCAGACCGGCATAGTGTTTCATGGTCGTTCTCCTCACGGCTACTATCCATGAGGCCAATATACCGGACCTCGATCGCCATCGGAGAGCGGCCGCCGCAATCACACCATGTATGGTGATCAGCGGATCAGTTCCAAATCTCAAAATCGGGCTCGGTGGCACTGGGAGATTATCTGGTTTTCCTGACCCAGATCTATTCGATCATTTCGCCCATTCAGGTGGTCGGCTTCTTACACCCCCCTTGGTACCGGTGCAGGGCACTACGCTCTCATGCGGCAGCTGCCTGCTCCGGATCCTTATAATTCTCGTTTTTCGTCTGCATTGCCCAAACTTGGCGAGCCATCTTGTTCGCAAGCGCGATAGCGACCAACATTTTGGGCTTTGTCGACAGCATCCGGGCGAGCCAGGAACCTTCCCTGATCCTCTTGCGTCCCAACCAGTTCAGCCTGGACATTGCGCCGATGATCAGGAGACGCCGAATATCGACTTGCCCGGATTTCGATATTCGCCCGAGCCGCGCTTTCCCGCCAGTGGAGTGCTGCCGCGGCACAAGTCCCAGCCAGGCAGCAAAGTCCCGGCCAGACTTGAACTGGGTCATATCCGGCGCGAACGCTTCGACCGCCAGCGCGGTCAGGACGCCGACACCGGGCATCGTCTGAAGGCGTTGTGCTGTGTCGCTTCTGGAGGCTAATGCCTTCAGGGTTTCAGTCCTCGACTTGACCCTCTCTGTTTTCTCAGCAATTTGCGCTAACAGATCTTGGCACTCCGCGATGACGACCCCCGGAAGGTCGCAGCTGGGGTCTTTGACAGCGGCCTCAATCCGCTCCAGATGGCGCAGACCGTTTGGGAACGCGTAGCCATATTCGTACAGCACCGCCCGAAGTGCATTCACGAGCTCAGTGCGTTGATGGACAAGTCGCTCGCGCCCTCGGAACAGCACAGCCTTCGCCTGTTGTTCCGCCGTTTTCGGTGTCACAAAGCGCATCTCGGGCTGGCGCGCCGCAATCACAATCGCCTCTGCTTCGGCCGCATCGTTTTTCTGCCTTTTTACAAATGGCCGAACGTACTGCGGCGCTATTAGCTTGGAGCTATGGCCGAGCGCCTCCATCTCACGGGCCCAATAATTGGCGCCTCCACACGCCTCAAACACGACCAGACATACCGGCTGCGAGGCCATGAACGCACGAAACTGTGCCCGCGACAGCTTCTTGCGGAGCTTCACCTCTCCAGCCATGGTCGCTCCATGGATTTGGAAAACGCGCTTTGCCAGATCCACTCCGATTATCATATCCTTCATGTTTCTGTCCTCTCTGTTGCGGGGCTCAAGACATCACGATCTTGGCACGTTTCGATGCCGTCAGGGGAAGACGGCAACCATCCCATCTCAAAACGGCTGGATGAAAATTCCCCAGTTTGGCGCCGATGCCGATGATCAGGGGGGCATGCCCCCCTGATCATCGGTCGCGCATACTTCCCCTGTAGAGGCCAATGGAAAGGCTCGCAGGTGGTGGGATTGAGGGAGATCGTGATGATCTTTGAATTGAAGCGGCAGGGCCTTGGCATCAGCGCAATCGCGCGGCAGACCGGGCTCGACCGCAAGACGGTAAGGAAATATCTGGAGCGGGGCCTTGAGG
>NZ_LYUZ01000152.1 GCF_001679925.1 Leisingera sp. JC1
CACCTCCCGGCACCTCCCGGGTCGTCAGGCCGCTTGCGCGCAGCCTCAAGGCTTCTCTGATCTTCCTCATCGGCAATCTCGCCATTGGGTCCCTCCCGCTCTCAAAAGAGCGAAAGGCTACCCGCCACGTGATTGCTCAGCACCCCGCCAAAGGGCTCCGCGATCTTGTCCGCGAGCCCCGGAATCTTGTCCGCGCTAAATCGGAATGGTTGTCCGCGTCAGATTGGAATCCTTGTCCGCGCTACCCCGGTGCGCGCAGACAGAACCAGGTCTGGGCGTCCATAGACTTTCTTGGAGTGAAGCCGGAACCGAAAGCCACGCGCGTGTAACGCCTTTCTAAGTGCAAGCTCAGGCTTCGTGTCCTTGCTCCCGATCCCCGACATCATCCGCGAGTGGGTACGCTGATCCACAATATCTGTCACATGCGTCCTAGTCTTCACCACCGAACCTAGTATACACGGGCTGAAAAAATTCGTTAGGAGTTCGATTTGCCTGCCACTTTCGGTATAGTTGATCTGTTCGCCGGTCCGGGCGGACTTGGCGAAGGGTTCGCGTCCTTGGTCAAAGGCGGCCATTTCCCATTCCGGATCGGGATCTCGGTCGAGAAAGAGGCATCAGCTCATCGGACCCTGGAATTGCGCGCATTCCTTCGCGAGTACAGGACACGTCATGGCGTCTTTCCCAAACAATTCATAAATTTCCATGCGGGGAAGGTTCCCGAGCCAAGATGGTCAGAAATCGACGCCAACGCTTGGCAACTTGCCACACACGAAGCTCGCGCGCTTGAACTTGGGACCGATCCAGCAGCAAGCGCCATTGATGCTGCCATCGAGAAGCTGAAGGACAATTACGACGACACGATCTTGATTGGTGGCCCACCGTGTCAGGCCTATTCGCTCGTTGGGCGCGCAAGGTCCAGAGGTAAGGTCGGCTATGTGCCCGAGGAGGATGAACGACACTACTTGTTTCGCGAGTACATTCGAGTTCTCGACAAGTTGCGTCCGGCTGCCTTCGTGATGGAGAACGTCAAAGGCATGCTCTCTTCGACTGTCGAGAGCCGCCTAGTGTTCGAGATGCTGATGGAAGACCTGTCCTCACTTGGCACAGGTCATGGTCATCAGTACGAACTGCGGGCCATCCGTGTCGAAAATGGGAAAGCTACACTGCAGGAGGCAATACGTCCTTCGGAATTCATCGTACGCGCTGAGGAATTCGGCATCCCACAAAAACGCCATCGCGTGATCATCATTGGTATTCGGTCTGATCTTGTAAGACAAGTTCCTGGTGCCGAGGAGCCAATCTCCGGAAACGCAAGTACAGTCGGCAAAATCATCGGATCGCTACCCGCATTGCGTAGTGGCATCAGTCGCGGTGGAGACGAGGTATCGGCTTGGCATCGGGAGGTGATCAAAGCAGCGGAAGTGCTCGCAGAGATCACCAAGGGAACAGAAGACAGCTTGCTTCATGGGGCGTTTACCTCGTTGGCGGACCGCCTAGAAGCAGAGATGCCCAGCCTCCGAAAATCGTCAGCTCTGCCGGAGCCATATGGTTGCGCGAACGATGATCTTCTGCAGTGGATCGAGCGAGCCGAGTTGCGCGCGGTTGCCCAGCACGAGACCCGAGGGCATATGACCTCGGACCTAGGCCGCTACCTCTTCGCGGCAGCGTTTGGATCAGTGCATGGCTACAGCCCTAAGGCTGCAAGCTTTCCCGAAGCCATTAGTCCGGACCACCGCAACTGGAATACAGGGGTTTTCAATGATCGCTTCCGTGTCCAGGTGGCCGACCAGCCTTCAACCACAGTGACCAGCCACATTTCCAAGGACGGGCATTATTTCATCCATCCCGACCCGGTGCAGTGCCGAAGCCTCACTGTTAGAGAAGCCGCTCGTCTGCAGACTTTTCCAGACGATTACCTGTTCCTCGGCAATCGCACGCAGCAGTATGTACAGGTCGGGAATGCAGTCCCGCCGTATTTAGCGCGTCATATAGCTGCTTTGCTTCACAAGGTTCTGGTGCCACTAACCTCGGAAGGAAGCGATGGCACAAAGGGTCGTTCAGCCTTCGAGGCGGTTCTTTAGGTACTGGTGTCACATTTTTTTATAAAAGCGACTTCGAAAGGTAAGTCACAAAGAAATCTTCGCTTGGGCGCGGGAAGCACAGGCATCCATAAGTGCATTGGCTTCCTCATCGGAGAGGGCTTCGAATAGGATCCCGCCACCGTCTCGGTTCAGGGCAATCATAAATTCCCTGAACGCGCGTGCGCTGGAAGTAATCCATGGATCCCGTCGCATTGCGCGAACAACGGCTCTAGCAAGGGGTTGACGAGCGGCTGTGTTCGTGCGTTCGACAAAGTTGCTGCGGATATCTAGGGTCTTCAAGATGAGACGCAACGCGCCTTCGGGGTCATCTGGATCTGCGATGCTTGCTATGTGCATATTCCACCAGAGGCGGGATAACGAATTGTCATCCCGGATCGCAGTAAGTCCCGGAGCGAACATATGGATCCTGACCTGGGCGTCCAGCTGAGCACCATTATTCCCGAAGAGCCATCTGTCTCTCGCATAGCCAAGACACTCTACGTGGGTCAGCCTCGCCCAGACACGTTCCTCGCGCGCTAGTGCAGGCGTCATCCCTTTGAGAGCCCGATAGAGGATCAAGGAATTATCGATGTCGGCCACGGCCGTCCTAGCTGTTCCGTCGAGAGCTGCCAGAAGATCGTGATCAACTGAGACCGTGCCGGTCTCGACCGCCCAGCCGTTGTCATGCTCAAGGTCGAGGAAATCTCCGACTTCATATCGGTCACGATTAGCCGCGACGTTTTCCTTTAGCTCGTAGAGCTTTTTCTCTGAAAGATACTTGAGCGGAGTTTCCGTCATCTATCTGCCTCCGCTATCAGTTGGGCCAGACCGCTTGCTGGGCCATCAAGAAGTTTTTGAGCGCTCTCTAGGATCGAAACATCCGCCTTGGGATCAACACCTCGGGCGTCACAACGGGCTGTAAATGGAGCATGCCATCGATATGGCTCGTATTGGTCTGCTCCGCTTTGCAACGCATCAAGGACTTCCATAACCGCCGGGAGGTATATCGAGCTCATAACCACAGGCTTACCAGTTTTCTGCTCGCGCAAGAGCATGATGGTCTCGTGTGTTTTCTCACCTGCAAGGATGGTGATACGGTCCCTCTCCAGCTCGACCTGCAAAGTTCCTTCAGGTACATCCGGAGAGCGATCCAGTTCAAAGATGCTCTCAATAGGAGCGAGCTTGGCCTGCCCGACCGAGATAATGTGTTCCTCTCCGATCGCGATGATATCTCCACCATTCATATCAACCGGTGGTGAAAATTCCGGGTGAATGGTACCAGGATTCCAGCCAGTCAATCTGCCTTTTAGCCAGACTATCGGCCGCAGGGAAACTCTATTCAGAAGAACTCCGGCAGCGAAATCTGTTCGGCCGGTCGGCCACGTCAGATTGCGGAGTTCGGTATGATACGTATCTGAACAGCGGACGAAACAACCAACCGATGCTTTGCCGGTTTCAACGAGTTTCCGTATGCCGCCTTCTGTAAGGGTGGTGTTGTGCTCAAGTGAAAGCGCTCCCGTTGCGATGTCTTCGCTCAGAGTGAACCTCATGTCGAATTCACCAGCGATAAAATCCCCGGTGTCGTGTGCTAAAACAGGATGCGGATAGCGTGTTTCCTCTGAAAACCTCATACCGATGTTTCCTCAGTTTCCGCGGGGCTTACAGCAATCAGTTCAATTGGCCCGTCGTAGGATTCATCAAACGAAACAGTCACGTTGCACCGCTCGCCTTTCTTTGCATGAATAGTAAGGACGCCAGAGCCTAGGGATCCCGCGTCTGCAGCAGTCAAGTTAAGACCCTCAGGCGTGTTCACTCCAGTAGCCTGAAGAATCAACTCGATCGGTCCTGTCACTTCCGGCGTGAAGTGAAGTTCACGCGATGTGGCAGCACCGGAGCTATCAGAACGTATCAGATTGCGCACCTCCCGGAGTACGACCGGCTCTCGTTCTCCACCAGAACCGCGCCCCCCATTGCCGCGACCGGTTCCGGAGCCGCTGCTCCCCCCTTTACCGCTAGCCGCCGTCCCGTTCAGACTGCGACCGCCGAGCTCACCTCCAGTAGGGCTTGGCGCCTTACGAGACTTCGATTTCCGTCGCTGGGACTCGTAGGTGTAACGCTCGGGGTCATGTTCGGCATTCGGATCGTCGGGTTTTTCTGCTTTTCCGGTCTCCGCAAAGAAACGCCCCAGTTCGTCGAGGACAACTGATCCTTCATGCTTTACGCCAGTCGTTGACTTGATAACCTCCCTAAGTTTCCTGCCGAGGTGTTTCATGGCCGTCGCGGCATCAGCTCGTTTGGTGGCGTCGGGAAGCCGTTCCGCCGAGAAGCCGTCATGTGCTGGATTCTCAAGCTTTTTCAGCAGCACGCCAGATTCAAGATCGTCGGGTTCTACTACCACGATGAAGTCGCGCGAGCCGCGGAATTGCTGGAGCGGGTGCCCGAAATGCCGGAGATTGTCCGTGATCAGCATCCCGTTTCGTATGAAGCCTACACGGCATGGCATACCCTCTTCGATCAAAACTCTGACCTTCATATTGCCAAGTTTGGGTATCGTCAGAGTTTGCTCTTCAGAATTGTCCGAGACAAGACAACGATGGAGCTGTCCGGCGAAGGTCAGATCGGCTTGGTGACCTGTGCGTTCCGCGGCATCGATGATGTCCTGTCTCGAAAACAGGCCCTCAAGCGTGTTTCGATTGATGTTGATTTTACCATCGTTAACTTCGAACACCATCTGCTCGCGATGAACGGCGCAGAAGAAATTTGAAACTAGCGAATACGTCATACGCTCCGCCCAATCTTCAGCAGCCCTAAAGCCCATACAGAATATTGAAGTACCCGTATCGGAACGCCTCATCCAGTCTGGAACCAAGTTGCGATCTGTCACGGCTCGAAACCCGTCAGGATCCCCCCAATAGCCTGTGGCTCTATGTTTGATGCCCTTGGAGTCAGTGTGAGAAACCAGCTTTACTTTACCTTGAGCAGCGAAGGCCTGGCTGTCACCATCTTTGTACGTCGTAGCGTAAAAGACGGTCTGAAGGTCTGAGACGGCAAAGGACGCGTTCTTTCCAATCCCAAAAGAACCGCCCGAGTCAACTGTGCCCTTTGACGTGACACCCGAAGCCTTAACAAGCGAATGGAACGGTGTCCCTTCCAAGTTAGCTGGGCCAACTAGGCCTGTCGTGTTGTGATCTGCTATTTCAAGCACCGGAATAGATTTTGCACCTATCACGTTGGAGGCATTGGAGAAGAATTCTATCTCACGGTCCTGTTCGGCCTCGGCGCTACAGGCGGCGATCGTATCGCTCAGGACGTCGTACGATGGAAAGCTTGAGTGTTCGAGTTTCAAGACATTGAAAGACATCCTTACCGGGTGCGCTGGCAGGCCCGTCGCCGCGTCGCGACTGTTCTGCCCTGCTTCCCTAGCGCAACTAGCATAAGGTGCGTCGCGGAAGGTTTCGATCCCGGCATCGCCGAGCCCCTCCTTTTCACCCGCCTCGTTCGTCAAGAATCTCAAAACTGGTTTAACCATCCTTCGAGGTATCCCCTTCATCAGTACTTTTGAAATGGCTGCGCCAAAGCACGACCGATCTAGCTCTAGTTCCCGGTAAAAATCCCGGGAAAACCACTTCACCCCCAATTCAAGTGGCTGTTCGCCCACTGATTCGACAGGCCTCCAATCAGCCAAGTCTCCTGAAGGGCGTGACCTACGAAGCCCTCCTCCGGCCCGTAAAGAACCCTCGCCTGTCCCTCACCTCGCGCACATAACAATATAACTCTCAAGTTGCAACATGGACCCAACATTCGCGTAAAGTCACAAATACGATCCGGATTAGTGTGCCTACTCCCCCGCCGTATCTCTCACCCAGCGCCGCCATTCAAGAATGACTTATCAGACTAACCCAAGCCTGAGACTGATACTAAGGAACGGTATTGAATGTTGCCCTGCACATTCGCAACAAGAGCCAGGAAACTGATCTCCAATAGAACGAATTGCGTGTTAACCATCCCGACATGATACAAGTCATGGTGTCGTTCTCGACACACGTTACTGAACCTTTGCCCACTCCGCTTGGCACAGATTCAGCACCCTCCGCAAACGCTTTCAAACGCTTTCAAACGCTTGCGACTGCAATCACGACGCCACATCCGACCGTCAAGAAAACTTTTCTGAATTTTATGAAAGTCGAAACCCCTCCTTTAAATATAAGACTGTGCTAAACTCCTCAAGCCACCTCCTGACAAGGTAAAAAAATCAACATCACGGCGCCTTGAAATTCTGAATCACTCATTATTCAGTAGAACATCAGTTCACGCCTCACATAGAATATTGGGTTTGTCGACGGCGCCGAAGATGGAAGACCGAACGCAATTCTTTGCATAACAGGCAAGCAAAGCTCTACAATTACAAGGACTCGGATCGCCTCCCTGCTCAACTCTTCATTTGAGAGGTGAAACTCAGTGGCCTTATTGTGAACAATCGAACAGCGGATAGAGTAAACTAGCTTAGCGAAGTTGTTTCGCACGCTTTCAGCATTATTAAACCCATTCGCAAAGGTAACTTGGTTGCCACTCCCGTTAAGAACCCCTAGCTCGACCAAAAATTTATCAAAATCGTTTTCATTCCAACGCGGGTCAGCTTTGGTAGTGTTAAAGGTGTTCTCCAGGTAAGCGGACAACGTAGTTGCTCCAATCGTCTTATCCCAGCACTGCTTGAATAGCTTTGTCAGATGGCTGACTTCGCTAGCATCAGTTTGTTGCCCTAGACGCTTGAAGTCTCTAACGCGCTGAAAACTACGACCCGTCGTATTTGACAGCGCTGAAGACACTTCACTGCGTATCATGTAATTTTCTAATACGTGGTAAGTACTCAGAAACCCTTCAAGAACACTCTCACGGGAGTTCACTTCACCCAACATTCCAAATGGCTCAACAAATTGGGTGTAGTCTTTCTCAACGACTAAGCTATCTTGAACATCGGACAAACGGTTTCCCAATACTAAAGGGACGGGAAGAGTTAACCTATGGCCACTCATCACCAAGTGATATTTCAGGTATGAGACGGCTCTCTCAGTATCTTGTTCGGATGAAATTACCGCGACTCCCCCCTCAACACTGCCCAAATTTTGAAGAAGAAGAATGACGGACCAAACTTCGATTAAGTCTTGACCCTGTGGCGACCATGAATCTGGCAACCCCAGCTGAGACACGTCCGGCACATCACGAAAATCAATCAGCGCCACTGAGTTTACGGCATCAACGCTGTTATGAAAAAAGTACGCTAGACGGCGTCCAGACTGATCAAAAGACGGATCAAATTGATCACCCTCCCCCAAGAACATTACATTGAATGGTGCGACTTCGGCAACTTCCTGACTCCAAGTGGGCATTGTTGCAGAACTCTCTCGTTGGAGGATTCACAACACGAATCCATGGGGTTAGACGGATGTCATGAGCAAGCCCAAGCCCGCCCGCTACCGCACGACGAACTGGTCCGCCTACAACGCTGCGCTCCGCAAGCGCGGGTCTTTGCTGATCTGGCTGGACAAGGAGATGGCCTGGTACGCGCCGCATGAGGGCCGCCCTGGGCGCCCGCCGGTGTTCTCGAATGCGGCGATCCAG
>NZ_LYUZ01000153.1 GCF_001679925.1 Leisingera sp. JC1
CGGGCTGCTCGGTGCCTTTGCCCGCGGGCTGCGGCGCGATCAGGCAGCCGTCGCCGCGGCGCTTCGGGAACCATGGTCGAACGGGCAGACTGAAGGGCAGATTAACCGCCTCAAGACGCTCAAACGCCAGATGTATGGAAGGGCGAACATCGACCTGCTCAAAGCGCGGCTCGTTCAAGCGCTCTGATCTGAGGGAGGCCGAAGTTGCACCAAAACTGAGTCAGAGCCAATTTTGCACGCCGATTCACACCGAGAAGGTGTGTGTGAACGTTACTGAGACGCAGACGGCAGTTCATTCCACGCGGCGAGCGGATAGTGATTGAGTTCGTCGCGTACACTGCGCCACCTCGGCATATTGTCGTCAAGTACTTTGAGGAAACGTTCATCATGGCGAGGCGATATCAGGTGGGCGAGTTCATGCAGCAGTACATAGTCAATTGTCCGAGTGGGCTTTTTAGCGAGCTCGAGGTTTAGCCAGACGATTTTCTTGTCCGGATTGCAGCTCCCCCATTTCGTTTTCATCGGCCGGATGCCCCAGGCTTCTGTGGCAACGCCCAAGTGTGACGACCAATACGCAAGCCGTGGAGCTACGTGCTCCCTTAGGCGAGCCTTGTACCAATTTTCCAGCCAACGCCTGCGTATTGCTGGCGTTGTATCTGCCGGCACCGAAAAGCGGAGCCGATCACTGCCTAGCAGTTCGATCCGATGGACCTTCTTTTCCCATTGGATCACATCAAGCCGAAGAGGCCGGCCGAAAACGAAGTGTGTCTCGCCCGAGACGTACTGCCGTTGCGTCTGGCGCTCCTGGGCGAGGAACTGGGCCTGTTTGCGGCGAACCCAATCCATTCTCGTGAGCACAGCCAGCTTGACGGCATCGAGACTGACACTCAGCGGAGCAGCGACCCTAACCTGTCCTTCCGGCGGATAGACACCAACATGGAGGTTCTTGATCGCCTTCCAGCGGACCTCGACCGGCGTCCCGCCGATGATATGGTGTTCAGTATTCACCATGGTTCTTCAGTATTTGCAGTAGCGTGTCGACGGTGTCGGGATCCGAAATTTCAGCTTCAAGGCAGCGCCTGACTTTCTTTTCTTTCATCGTATGACCGCGCCATCCATGGGGTGCGGTCGCCCGGACGGCCTCGTCAACGCGGCGCGCCAAGGCCTCATCTTGTCCCAAGTTGTCGAACAGCGCCTTTTGCCCGGGAGACTTCATGCTCTCAGGATAGGTATTGCCATGCCCGGATTTCGCGGCCCTTACCAGCTCCGCGATCTTCTCCAAATATTCGGCATACTCGATCGCGCCACTCCGGCGTTGCGCCACCAGGTCGGTCAGCAGCTCCGACATCTTTTCGTAGAACTTGGGGTTCACGGGTGTTTCGTCGATGATCAGCTTCCTGACGTTGTTCTCGATCGCCTCGGCGACATTCTCACGCTTCCGCTTGGACGGCGCCGGAAGATCATCCTCGGCTTGAGCGCCTTTGCTCTCGACCAGGTCAATCAAGCTGATGTCATCCAAGTGAGAGATGACCTGAGAGTCGTCGGCCCGGATGTAATTGTCGATCAGGTGGCGCATCGCCGGCTCGTAGAGCTTCATGTCAACGGCATCACCGCTGTGGAGCCGCACGGCATCGCGGATGCCGATGGCATGTTCGACCTCCTTGCGCATCTCGCCCAGTTCCCACTCGTTGAAATCCGATCCGTCCGGCTCGGCGGCGACGTTCGTGTAAGCGCGCGCATAGCGCCCCGCCAACTTGTAAAGCGCTTGGCGGCGGCGAGCCTTCTCTTCCGCGTCAGGATCGCTCTCGATGCCTTCGGGGCTGGAGAAATACGCGAAGAGCTCGTCGTCGCCCTTCGGCTGCTCGACGGCATCGAGAAGCCCCAGCCAGGCATCGCGTGCCGTCCGCAGATCTTCATCGGCCTGCTCGGCGCGGTCCGTGATCAGACCTTCGACATCCTCCTTGTCAAAGGCATCGAAAGCCTCGGACGTATAGTCATCAACCGCACTCTCGATGTTTCGGAATAGATCCTTGTAGTCGACGATGTAGCCGAAATCCTTGTCGTCGCCGTCCAAGCGGTTCACCCGGCAAATCGCCTGGAACAGCCCATGATCCCGCATCTGCTTGTCGATGTAGATATAGGTCGCCGTCGGCGCGTCAAAGCCGGTCAACAGCCGGCTGACCACGATCAGCAGCTTCATTCGCCCCGGCTCTTTCCTGAACAGCCGCAGCGCCTCTTCCTCGTACTCTTCCTCCGACGTATCGCCCAGGAGATCGGTATAGACCCGGTGGACGCGCTGCTTCTCGGTCTCGCCCATGCCGGTTTCTTCACCGGTGATTTCCGGGGCAGCGCGTTTGTAGGACGTCACGATTGCGCATTTATCGGCCAGGATTGACCCGGACTTGCGGAAAATCTCGAAGAGCTCGCACGCCTCGGGGATGGAGCCTGCCACGAGCATGGCGTTGCCCATGCCGGCATTCAGGCGAGGCTTCATCTCCATGTCCAGGATTATATCGTTGGCGATCTGCTCCAGCCGGTCACGGCTCGACAGGACACGTTGGAGCGTGCCCCAGCGTTGCTTCAGCGTCGCCTTCGCGATCGGTGTCAGCCCCTTGGTCTTGGCCTCGAACCAGGCGTCGATCTTGTCCGGCGCGCTGATGCGCTGGTCGATGTCGCGGGCCTCATAGCGCAGGTCCAGCACCACCCCGTCATCGACCGCCTCGTCGAAGCGGTAGGGCTTGCCGATATAGGGCCCGAAGGTCTCGAGCGAAGTCCCCTTGTCCGACCGCAGCAGCGGCGTGCCGGTGAAGCCGATGAACATGGCTTCGGGCAGCACCTTACGCATCGCCTTGGCTAACTTGCCAGACTGAGTGCGGTGTGCTTCATCGATGAAGACGAAGAACTCGCCCTTGGGCGCACCGATATTGGCGTTCTGGATGTCGGTGATCAGGCTTTCCAGCTCCCCCTCTTCCTTCTTGCCGAACTTGTGGACGAGGGAGCAGATGATGCGATCCGCCGGATCGGCGAGAGCAGCCATCAGATCATTGCCCGACCGCGCACGCCGCACCTTGTCGCCGGTGTTGCCGAAAACATCCTCGATCTGACTGTCCAGTTCCTTGCGGTCAGTCACCACCAGGATGCGGCCGTCCGGGAATGCTTCCCGGATCCAGCGCGCCAACATCACCATGATCAGGCTCTTGCCCGAACCCTGGGTCTGCCAGATGATCCCGCCCTCATGGGCGCGCACGCGCTCCTGCGCGGCCTTCACGGCGAAATACTGGTTCGGGCGGGCGATCTTCTTGATGCCTGCGTCGAACAGGGTGAAGTCGTGGATCAGCTCCAGAAACCGCGCGGGCGCCATCAACTGCGTCACGTCACGGTCGAGCCGGGCCGAGATCCCGCTCTCTTCCTTCCAGGCCAGCCAGTAGGGCTGTGGAGTCTGGATCGGGGCGTAGCGCAGCCCCTCGCTGTCGTTCCCGGCAAAGGTGATCTGCACGGTGGTAAAGAAATGTCGGATGAATTCTGGCCGCTGGTTGTCGAGCGTCTGGCGGACGCCTTCACCTACGCCCACAGTGGATTTTTTCAGCTCCACCACACCAAGCGCGATGCCGTTGACATACAGCACCAGGTCGGGCCGCTTGTTCCAGGCCTTGGCGTCCTTACCCTTGATCGAGACCTCTTCGGCCACGCAGAGGTCATTGGCGCCAGCATCGCCCCAATCGACAAAGTGGACGGTGACGGGGGCCTCGCCCGTGCCGGGGGCGATGGCCACTCCAAAGCGGAGCATTTCGTAGAAGCTCTGGTTGGCCTCATAGAGCTTGTTGCCCTCCATCCGCGCCTCGCGCTCAAGGCGGGTGATGGCCTGGGTGATAACCTCTGGCGCATAGCCGCGCGCCTCCAGCCAGGGGCGAAGCAGCGAGGGCTCAATATTGGCATTGCCCTCGCGTTTTTGCCAGTCGCCGAGATAGCGCCAGCCGAGGCCACCGGGGGTGCCGGAGGTGTCCCCACACAGCAGGTCGATGACCCGGTTCTGGGCCTTTCGTTCCGCCTCGCCGATTTTGCTCATGGGGCACTCCGTTCTGGAAAAGTCACTTATGGGAAATGTCGTCAGACCAGCCTGATCCGTCCGGTCAAAAGGTTCTGCATCATGCCCTCCTTCACCTGTCGCGCCTTTTCGAGACGGGTTTCGAGGGCTTGGATTTCGGCATCCATGTCAGTCAGGATTTCAGCAATACAAGTTTGCTCCGGAATGGTTGGAATCGAGATTGGACAGGCGAAATATGACACTGTATTAATTCCAGTAATTGCTGTCTGGATGCAATTGTCTATCATATGTTTGCGCGAAGCATGGGTTTGCAAAAAATAACACAGAAAATCTGATCTGATTCTTTGATTATCGACGGAATAGCGTCTCGTATGCCATGCAAAACAGGTGTCCTCTCCATCATTTGAGACATAGACAGTTCTTGCTATGCCCTCTTTGACAAGGGATGACTCTGCATACAAAAGGTCTCCGGCAGAAAGCGTGCATTTCTTTTTTTCGTCGTTGGTGAGAGGAACACGCTTGAACAACCGGCCGTCAATACAATCAACGGAATGAATGTCCGAAACGCCAACGATGTTAGAGCCCCTGCCGTAAAGGTCTGCTTTCTTATAGACACCAGAGTTATGACTGATCACCAGCTCTTTTAGGCAGACAACATCCCACTCCCCCGAGAACCCCGGAAGGCGGCGCTTGGCGGTCAGCAGGTCCTGCATGGCGCCCTGCTTGATGAGCCGCTTCTTGGCGATCAGCCGCTCCAGCCCCTCGATCAGCGCATCTGCATCTGAAAGCGCCTCGGCGATGGCTTCTTGTTCCACCAAAGGAGGGCAAGGGAATGTGAGTTTCCCAACAGTCGTCAGATTGATGCCTGTCTTCGCTCCGACATCGGTCATCTCAATGAACCGTCGTTGCGGCTCAGACGATGCCAGATAGTAGGCCACGAACTTCGGTGAAACCTGATCGGCTGGCAGACGAAGACAGGCAACGTGTTGATTTATGTAGGCGGGCGTCGGGACGTTCTCGTCAACGTATCCTATGATGCCAATATCAGCCGTGATGGAGATCAGGATATCACCGTTTCGGAGACCTGTCCGCAGTCCCTCTTTCTCGCTCGCGGGCAAGGCAACGTGCTGCCGGTCGGATAAGTCAGGCTTGATACGGTGGCGCTTCAGATTGGTGATCCGCATGAAGAGATCACCGTGATCGGCATAGTATTTTGCCCAGCCGCGAGAGCCGCTCGTGATGAAAGGGTTGAAAGATGCAGCGGTGCGCATCGGCCATTCGTCCGGCTTCTCCAGGCTGGTGTCAGTGACTAGATCTGAAGCCGTCATTACGCGAACCCCATCGCTTCAAGATGCGCAAAGACCTTTGCGCTGAGCAGATCGACGTCATCCGACATCTCCGGCAACGTATGCCCATAACGCTCCGTTAGCACCCGCACCCGGGTCGTCATCTGCTCGGTCCGCACCTCGATCTCGGCCTCGATCAGATCAGCAATGTCGGTCAGCCATTTATCATCCACGACCAGGGAGCGGATCTCCTCCTCCGTCAACTGCGGGTATTTCCTCAGCGTGGCCTCGGTCAGTTCATCCTCTGCAGCCTTGGCGACCTTGCGCGCATCTTTCTCTTTCTTGATCAGGACGTTGGCACGGGTCAGAAGTTCCTGCTCCTCATCATCCAGGTGGCTCCATTTCCGGCGCTCCTTGATGGAGGCTGCGGTCAGCTTCCCGCTATCGGACAATGCAGACGCCAAAAGGCCCCCTTCGCCCGCGTGCTCTTCGACGAGATCGGAAAATTGCTGAGCGAGTTCGTCAACACGTGCCTGTGTCGTGTCCACCTTTTCCTGGAGCTTGGGGAAAAAGCGCGCCACGACGAGCTTGGGGGGAATGACGTCAGCGACCAATCTTTGGCCGCTGACCGTCAGGTCCCCATCTTCCAGCCACTTAGTCTTTTTCCCGTCATCAGATTTCTCATGCCGGGCAATTCGCAGTTCCCTGGCGGCCTCCCAGCCATCATGGGCAATGATGAAGACATCATCCTGCATGGTCTCGGCCCAGTAGGACATGAGCCGCTGGTACGCCTCGTAGCGGTCGATCAGCGGCGCCTCGGCAAAGCGTTCGAGGATGTCCTCAGCGATCGTGTGGATCAGCTCCTTGGGCTTACCGCCCACCTGGATGCCATCCATGCGCGGCGCATTCACCCCGGCCCAACCGTCGAGGATGCCATGGACCCGGGTCTGGAAAGCGGTGAATTCGGCGTGGTCGCGGATGGTGCTGCGCACCTCCTCCGGCTCGACCAGGGGATCGGAATAGCCTGGACGCGGGTTCGGCCCGAAGAGCGTGGCGCGGATCCCGGGCATGACCTCCCAGAACTCGGCCAGCCCATCAATGTCCCGGTTCGGCACGCCGCCCTTGAGGTGCGCCTCGATGTCCTGAAGGTCCTCGGGGTCGGAGCCGTCGATGTAGCGCGGGATGTTCAGGTTGAAGTCGTTGCGGGTGATCTCGGTCCAGGGAACGAGGCGGGCGTAGCCCGGGATCTCGGCCTGGCGGGTGTAGGCGTCGGTGATCTTGTGGATGTCGCGCTCGCGCAGGCGGTTCTTGTTGCCGTCCTTAATGAAGCCACGCGAAGCGTCGATCATGAAGACGGGACGTTCTGCGCAGGCTTGTGATTTGTCGAGGACGATGATCGAGGCGGGGATGCCGGTGCCATAGAAGAGGTTCGCGGGCAGGCCGATGATCGCCTTGATGTAGCCGCGCTTGAGGATCTTCTCGCGAAGTTCGGCTTCCTTGTTGCCCCGGAAGAGAACGCCATGGGGCAGGATGACCGCGCCGGAGCCGGTGGCCTTCATTGAGCCCAGGATATGCAGGAGGAAGGCGAAGTCGCCGTTCTTTTCCGGCGGCATCCCCAGATCGAAGCGGCCAAAGCGGGTGTCGCTGGTCAGGCCGGAGCCCCAGGCCTTGGCCGAGAACGGCGGGKTGGCGACGACGAAATCGAAGGCAAGAAGCTCGGTCTCTGATGCCTTGAACTGCGGCTCTGCGATGACATCGCCCTGGGCGACATCCGCATCCTCGCGCCCATGCATGATCATGTTCATCTTGGCGAGGCCGCGGGTGGTGATGTCGAATTCCTGCCCGTAGATGGTGAGCGCGACGTCGGCGGCGTCCGCGGCCTTCAGGAGCAGCGATCCGGACCCACTGTGAGTGCTGGACGTAATCTCCCCAAAACGGCTGGATGAAAATTCCCCAGTTTGGCGCCGATGCCGATGATCAGGGGGGCATGCCCCCCTGATCATCGGTCGCGCATACTTCCCCTGTAGAGGCCAATGGAAAGGCTCGCAGGTGGTGGGATTGAGGGAGATCGTGATGATCTTTGAATTGAAGCGGCAGGGCCTTGGCATCAGCGCAATCGCGCGGCAGACCGGGCTCGACCGCAAGACGGTAAG
>NZ_LYUZ01000154.1 GCF_001679925.1 Leisingera sp. JC1
CTTGGTTTTGCTCTGGATCACGGACACGCGTTCGCGAACGCGATCATCCCTCACCAGGTCGGCGACGGCCAGTTTCACCAAATCGCATCCGCGAAGCTTGCTATCAATGGCCACGTTGAACAGCGCAAGATCGCGCAGGTTGCCCGCCAGCTCGAGCCGCGCGCGGATCGCCCAGACCTGTTTCGGCAAAAGCGGCCGTTTCTGGCCGATGATCCGGCCCTTGTTCCAGGCTCTTCGTTTCGGGGTGACAGCGGGAAGTTGGACTCTTGGCATTGTGCGCCCTCCAATCCTCCCGCCAAAACCAAACATCAGCACAGCGCTGACGCCTCAGTTTACTGGTGGTTTGAATGGCCGCTGTCAGGTTGCTTTTTTCTTTGGGAAACGCTGCAGACGCATTGGGCAGCAGAGAGCCCGAACACGACATTCATTTTGGAAAACCTTTTGCGGATGCAGCGCCGCCGCCCACTTTCCCCTGTTTCCAGGGTGTCGCGGCCCTCGCAAGAAGGAACAATCGCGCGCACAGCGCTGCAGGTGGCGCTCAACGTAGCCGCTCGTCTTTCACGATCCGACCGTCCTCGAGCGTCACGATCCGGTCGGCCAGTTCCAGGACCCGGTTGTCGTGTGTCACCATGACAGTCGTGGTTCCCCGGCTCTGTCCGAGCTCCTTCAGCATGCGCACGATCGGGATTGCCGTCTCCTTGTCGAGCGCCGCAGTCGGCTCATCTGCGAAGATGATGTCGGGGTTCGAGACCAGCGCGCGTGCGATCGCAACCCGCTGCTTCTGGCCCCCCGACAGGTTGCCAGGCAGATAGTCGATTCGGTCCGCCAGGCCGACAAGCCCAAGCATGTGCTCTACCGCTGCTGCCTGACGGGCAGGATTGCCCCGGCCGTGGACTTGCAAGCTGGTCAATACGTTTTGCCTCGCAGTCAGGCTCTCATGGAGGTTGTGGGCCTGGAAGATGAAGCCGAGGCGGCGACGCATGGCCTCCAGCACCGACATTCCCGCCCCATGCAGCTCGGTCCCGAGCAGACGAACCGAGCCATCCTGCACGTCACGCAGGCAGCCCATCAGGGTCAGAAGGGTTGTCTTTCCGGAACCCGAAGGCCCAACAAGAATGGTGAGGCTCCCTTGGTCGATGGTCAGGTTGACGTCAAAGATCGCCTGCTTTCGCGCTTCGCCTTCTCCGAACCAATGGTTCAGGGCCGTCACTTCGATTGGAAACATCAGAATAGCTCCGCCGGGTCCGCCGTCCGCAGGCGCCGCGCCGCGAGCGAGCCGGAGGCTGCGCAGGCGATGATCGTGCCGATGAAAACCATGACGCCCCGCGTGACCGTCATCGCGATCGGCAGGCCTGTGAGCGCGGCAACACCTTGATAGAGCCCGAGGGCGACAAGAAGCCCCGGCAGGAACCCAAGGGCGCCCAGGATGAAGGACTCTTCGAGCACGATGCTCAGGAAGAACCGGTGCGGGTATCCCATCGCCTTGAAGGTGGCATATTCCGCGAGGTGGTCCGCCACGTCGGTCGAAAGGACCTGATACACGATCACTAGCCCGATCACGACGGCCATGGCCACGCTAAACCCGAAGATCACGCCCGTTGGACGCTGGGTCGTCTGATAGGTCAGATCATCAGCTTTGGCGGTCGCAAGCGACCGCACCTGGACAGGTTCGGACGCCAGCCGCTCGGTCAGACGGGCGACGACCTCCGCCGGATCGGCGCCTGGCGCCACATCGACGAGAATATGCGAGGGTGTCCCGGAAATCCGGTTTGGGAACAGCCTCAGGAAGGTCTGATCCGATACGGCCAAGGACCCGTCGGCGTTGAAGCTGCCCCCTAACGCGAAATTTCCCGTGGCAGTCACCGTCCGGCCATTGGCTTCGAACTGGAGCGGCGTGTCCGGCGAAACTTGCGCCAGCGCCTCGGCATCTGCGCCGCGCGTGCCCCGGTCAATGAGCGCGGTATCGGGCACCGACAGCGTGGGCAGTGCATCGCGGATGAGCGGCCCGGCGAAACGTTGCGCCTCCACGGGCAGCCCGTAGACGGTCATCTCGGCGATTGAGCCGTCCTGACGTGTCCATTCCACATTGCCGAGGTAGAGCGGTGCCGCTGCCGCGACCTGCGGATCGGACAGCGCCTGATAGAGCACCCGTCTGGCCAGCGGCGAGCCGTCGGTCAAGGTGTTTGCATCCGAGGCCGAGATGAAGATGTCGCCCTGAAACGGCGCGTAGGCGACCGCGATGGTGCCATTGAGGGCCCCAAGGATCCCGAGCTGCACCAACACAAGGACATTGGCGAACGCCACCCCAGCCAAGGCCGCAGCCATACGCCCGCGGTTATGCGTCAGCTGCAGCCAGCCGATCGGCAGTCGCCTCAGCAGGAGGGTCAGAAGATGGGTCACTGCTTGGTCCCCGTCTCGATCCGGCCCGTGACTTCGAGACCGCTCAGGGCCGCCGCGCGCGCCGAAGAGGCTGCATCGAGTGCGACCGTCACGCGGACGATGCGGGCATCGGTGTTCGCGGCCGGATCGGCGGAGAGCACCGTCTGCCGCTCGACTTCATAGCCGATCCTGATGACTGAACCGGTGAGGGGCTCCGCCAGTGCCGCGCTGTTCAGCGTAACAGGCTGGCCGGGCGACACGCGGCGGATGTCGGTCTGGTAGACCTCGAGCTCGGCTTCCATTCGGTCCGTGGCGCCAAGCGACACGATGCCGTCAGCATCGGGCTGCTCACCGACCCGAACGTGCAGCGCGATGATCCGGCCGTCCTTGGGCGCAACCACCTGACCGCGAGCAAGGTTGGCTTCTGCCTGGATCAGTTCCACCCGCGCAACATCGAGCTGGCGAGCCGCCAGAGCCACGTCCGGCTGATCCTCACCCCCCTGTTGCCGAGCCAAAAGTGCCTCTGCGCGCGCCAGTTCACTTGCAGCTTGCAGAGCCAGGGCGGTCGCTCGCTCAAGAGCCGCGCGCGTCGTAGCGCCACGTTCGGAGAGGCTCTTTTCGCGGTCCGCCTCGTCCGCAGCAAGCTTCGCGGCGAAGGCTGCACGATCCCGGTTCGCCTGCGCCTCTGCGAGCGCTGTCGCCACCGAGGCACGTGCCTGTGTCAGGGCGGCTTGCCGCGCGGCCACATTCGCCTCGGCCGCGGTCACGGCCGTGCGGTATTGTGAAAGGCTGTCCAACTCGGCAATCACATTGCCTTCGCGCACCACCTGCCCGACGCTGACCATGATACGCTCGATGCGGGCATCTCCCGCCCCGTAGGGCACGGACACGCGTATGATATCGCCTTCGGGGATCAATCTGCCCAGGGCGGTGATGGACGGCGGAAGAGGCTTAGGCGGCGCGACCGGGGTTGGCGCGGGGACCGCGATCGGGGTGCCGCTGCCCGCGCCCGGCTCCAACCCGGTGAGCGCGAAGAAGCTGCGCAGGAGGGGCGGCTGGAAGTACATTCCCGCAACGGCTCCGCTGAACAGGAACAGGACGAGCAGCGGCACCCGCCACAGCTTGAACCTGCGATAGATGCCCTGTCGCGCCGACTTGGCACGGGGCTCCTTCTTGGGAGCCGCCTTGCCATCATCCGCGAGTGGGAGTTTTGCGTCATCCAGCATTTTGCCGATCTTCCAAATTTGAATATGATACGCGAAGTTCCGTGCCGAACCGCTCAGAAGATGTTCCCGGCTGGGCGAATGCGGCGTCAGGCTGCGCCCGATCTAAATGCATGCTGATCACTCTCCGACGTCGGCGCGTTCGCGGGGGAAGAGACGAACGTCTCCCTCCCGCATGGTGACAAAGCGCTCGGCATGGGCCGGGTCTTCGGCGAGCGCCCTCGCGAGGTCCTCGACCGGTTCCTGGAATTCCTCGGACGCCAGCTGGAAAGTGCCGAAGTGCATGCCGATGCTGTAGCCGGCCCGCAGGTCGCGGTGGGCCATGAGCGCTTCTGCAGGATTCATGTGCAGCGGCTTCATAAACCAGCGCGGCTCGTAGGCGCCCATGCCCAGCAGTGCGACCTCCGGTGCTCCCAACGTCTCCCGGATTTCGGTAAACTGCGATGAATATCCCGAATCTCCGCCGAAGAAGAGACTGCGGGAGCCGCGCGTGATGTAATAGCTCCCCCAGAGACTGCGATCCCTATCCCGCAGCCCGCGCCCGGACGAATGCTGCGCCGGGGTCAGCACGATGCGCACGCCCGATGCGGCAACGACATCCTGCCACCAGTCCAGCTCCGTCACCGCCATGATGCCCGCCTCATGAAGCAAGGTGCGGTTCCCCAAGGGCACGTAAAATTGCGGCGAGAAGCGTGCGTTCAGCTTCCTGAGCGTTGGCAGGTCGAGGTGATCGTAGTGATTGTGGCTGATCAACACGACGTCCACCTCGGGAAGCGCATCGAAATCGATCCCCGGCGCGCGCACCCGCTTGGGTCCGAACCAGGACACCGGACTGACCCGGTCGGACCAGACCGGGTCAGTCAGGATGGTGAGGCCGGGCAACTGGATCAAGAAAGTCGCATGATTGACGAAGGTCACGGCCATGCCGTTCACGCCAAGGTCGTGGTCGAGCCGCGGGGTGGCGGTGTTGGCTACTTTGTCCGGCCACGACGGTCGACCCTCGGAGATCATACCAAATACATCCCGAAGGCCGGGTCTCACTTGGTCTTCCAACGTCGGGTTGATGAACCGTTCGCCATCGAAGTGATCTGAGAGCTGGAACACCGTTTCTTCTCCATCATGGCCTGTTTGCTGCCCTTCAGCTTCCTGCTCGCACCCGGCGACCATCAGCGTCACGAGCATTGTGCCCACGAGGCGACGGAAGGAGCGGCCTGCAAGGAAAGTCATCTTGAGATCGGACTGATGAGCAGCGGAGTCTTCCCGATGAACTCGGGGGACTTCGCCTGTGCCAGGATGAACTCTGCCACATCAGCACGAGAGATCTTGTTGCCCGTCACCCCACGCAGGTCGGTCACGGCACGGACCTTGCCCGTGCGGGGACCGTTGGTCAGGAAGCCAGGCCGCACGATGATCCAGCGCGCCACCCTGTTGCGGATGATGGCCTCCTGCCGGTCCTTGTCGGCATACATCCGGCGCAGAACCAAGGGCATGAAGACCTTGTCGTAAAGAAACCCCCCGTGACCTTTGCTGTCACCCGCGCCGATCCCAGTGACCGTGATCAGAAGCTGGTCGGGTTGCAGAGCCGCAGCGAGCTTCTCGGCGGCGTTCGAGAAGAGCCGTACCTCTCCCGTCACGTTCCGCGTCCCGAGCGTGTCGCAGACGACATCCTGGCCCTCGACGACATTTGCGACGGCCGTCGCATCCTCGGCGGAGCCTTTCACGATGCGGAGACGAGGGCTCTTCTCGGCCAAGGACGCGGGATCACGAACGAGCGCCGTCACTTCGTGACCGTCGGCAAGCGCTGCCCGAACGAGTTCAAGCCCAATACCGCGGGTGGCGCCAATAACTGCTACTTTCATGGGAGTTTCATCCTGAAGTTCGGGTTGCAATGGAAAGATCACGCACCGGATATATGAAGTTCAGTCCACACCGAGACTGCCGAGGAGAAGTGCAACGTTCTGCTTATGCAGCTGACGAGCATCCAGTGCCCCCGCCCCGGGGAAGACGGTTCCCCAGAGCGACAGCATCATGGCAGGTGCCATCACCAGCCGCGGATCAAACTCTGCCGCCTCAGGTTTCAGTTCGCCGCGCGCAACGCCTCGCAGAAGCAGCCTCTTCACCGCGTCGAAACCACGACGCAGGACCGTGGCTTCGTAGCGCTCGACGAGTTCGGGAAACCGGTGACCTTCAGAGATGAGCACCTTCAGGAAAATGAATGAGCCGCCTTCAACCATCTCTCGGCGCACTTTCTCAAAGAAGGCGAGGAGCGCTTGTTCCGTTGTGCCCTCGAATATCTCCGCCGACTGGTTGGCCTGTTTCATGCTTCGGACGATCCTCGCTTCGACCGCGGCCTCGAAAAGCGCTTCCTTCGAGGAAAAATAGCGGTAGATCGTGCCTTTTGCGATGCCAGCTCCCACAGCGACATCTTCAAGTCGCGTGGCCGCAAAACCTCGCACCTTCCACAGCTCTATCGCTGCCGCGATGATCTCGTCAGGGCGCGCATCCTTGCGGCGCTCACGCTTTTTCAGGGTCTTCTTGGTGGTGTCTTCCATGCAAGTTCTGCCTGTGGCCATTAGTGATTCGATGGTCATCAATCCACTAATGACTTTTCGGTCACTAAGCAAGACCCTAGGGCGCGCTTCGCTAGGCTCAGAAATCAGCAACTGGAATTGAGCGCTAGGCGCGTTGGATGGCCGCGCCGTCTTGCATCTACGTCAGTGAGATGCGATTAGTGACCCAATAGTCATTAATTCATCGAGCTCGCATTATGATCAGCAGGACGAGGCGGGAGTAAATAGAGAGATCATGGCACGTCATCTGATCACGTCGGCGATCCCCTACATCAACGGGATCAAGCACCTCGGCAACCTCGTGGGCAGCCAGCTTCCGGCCGACCTCTTCGCGCGCTACCAGCGGGCGCGCGGCAATGAGGTGCTGTTCCTCTGCGCCACCGACGAGCATGGCACTCCCGCCGAGCTCGCCGCCGCCAAGGCCGGCAAGCCGGTCGCCGAGTATTGCGCCGAGATGCACGAGGTGCAGTCGAAGATCGCCGAGGGTTTCCGCCTCAGCTTCGACCACTTCGGCCGTTCCTCGAGCCCGCAGAACCACAAGCTGACCCAGCATTTCGCCGGTGTACTGGCCGAGCGCGGCTTGATCCGAGAGGTGTCGGAGACGCAGATGTTTTCGCCCACCGACGGACGCTACCTGCCGGACCGCTACATCGAGGGCACTTGCCCTAACTGCGGCTTCGAGGACGCCCGCGGCGACCAGTGCGACAATTGTACCAAGCAGCTTGACCCGGTGGAGTTGATCAACCCGCGTTCGGTGATCTCGGGCGCGACCGACCTCGAGATGCGCGAGACCAAGCACCTCTACCTCTGCCAGAGCCAGATTAAGGACGAGATCGAGGCCTGGATCGACAGCAAGAGCGACTGGCCGGTGCTGACCACCTCGATCGCCAAGAAATGGCTCCATGACGGTGACGGGCTGCAGGACCGCGGTATCACCCGCGACCTCGACTGGGGCATCCCTGTGAAGAAGGGCGAGGAAGAATGGCCCGGCATGGAGAGCAAGGTCTTCTACGTCTGGTTCGACGCGCCTATCGAGTACATCGCCTGCGCGCAGTGTGAGTGCTGGACGTAATCTCCCCAAAACGGCTGGATGAAAATTCCCCAGTTTGGCGCCGATGCCGATGATCAGGGGGGCATGCCCCCCTGATCATCGGTCGCGCATACTTCCCCTGTAGAGGCCAATGGAAAGGCTCGCAGGTGGTGGGATTGAGGGAGATCGTGATGATCTTTGAATTGAAGCGGCAGGGCCTTGGCATCAGCGCAATCGCGCGGCAGACCGGGCTCGACCGCAAGACGGTAAGG
>NZ_LYUZ01000155.1 GCF_001679925.1 Leisingera sp. JC1
AAAAAAATCGAAAAGCTGGAACCGCCGCCGGTGTCAGTTGCAAGGCCGATCCGATGCCCTTCCGCCATCAGCCCTGCCATGTCGAACAGGCCGGAGCCAATGAAGGTATTGGATGTCGGGCAATGGATCAGCGCTGCGCCGTAATCCCGCAGCCGGTGCCGCTCGCGCTCCTCCAGGTGGATGGCATGGCCGTACAGCCCTTTGGCACCGAGAAGGCCAAATTCCTCATAGGTGTCCAGGTAATCGCGGGCCTGCGGGAACAGCGATTTCACCCATTCGATCTCATCCGTCTGTTCGCTCAGATGCGTCTGCATCAAGCATTCCGGGTGCTTGGCCCACAGCGCACCCATTGCCTCCAGTTGTTCCGGAGTTGAGGTGGGGGAGAACCGCGGTGTAATCGCATATTCCAGCCGGTCCACGCCGTGCCAGCGCGCAATCAGCGCCTCCGAGTCATCATAGGCCGATTGCGCGGTGTCCCGCAGCCCCTCCGGCGCGTTGCGGTCCATGCAGGTTTTACCAGCCGCCACCCGCTGCCCGCGCACCTTAGCGGCGGAGAAAAACGCATCCACGCTTTCCGGGTGAATGGTGCAGTAGCTGCAGACCGTCGTGGTGCCATGGGCCGCGGTCAGATCCAAATAGCGGCTTGCGATTTCGTCTGCATAGCCGCGGTCGCCGAACCGCATCTCTTCTGGAAAGGTATAGCTGTTCAGCCAGTCGATCAGCCGCTTGCCCCAGCTGGCGATGATCGCGGTCTGCGGGTAGTGCACATGGGCATCGACGAACCCCGCCATGATCAGCTTGCCGGAGTGATCCACGGTCTCCGCCTCGGGCAGCAGCACCTGCATCTCCGCCAGCGTTCCGGCACCGGCAATCCGCCCGTCCTGCACCGCCACCGCGTCCAGAATCCGGGCCGCGTCCTGCGGGCGCTCCCCGGCAAAAGGAGACGCGGAAAAGGCAAGAACCTGCCCCTTCAGGATGTAACCGTTGCCCATGCGCTGAACCCTTTCCTTGCAAAATGGTTCTGCGCAGGATACCCGCCGGAAGGGCGCGGGTAAATTGCAGCATCGCCATTGTTTTCCGGTGGCGGCCTCTTCTATTTTGCACGCAAAGACCAAGAAATTCCGGGGGGCATCAGATGAGCAGCGGCGACAACATCACCGGCGACCAGTCTCAGGAAGATGCCTATGACCTCGACCGCAAGATGGTCGCGCAGGTTCTGGAGGCGGTGGAGCAGGGCGATCAGCAAACCCTGACAGAGCTGCTGGAAGACCTGCACGCAGCCGACATCGCCGACCTTCTGGAACAGATCGATTCCGATGACCGGATCAGCCTGATCCGGCTTTATGACCGGGAATTCGACGGTGAGATCCTGTCGGAACTGGACGAGAGCATCCGCGAAGAGGTGATCTCGATCCTGAACCCGATGGTTCTGGCGGATGCGGTGCGGGAACTGGACAGCGATGACGTTGTCGACCTGCTGGAAGACCTGGAGGTGCCGCAGCAGGAAGCCATCCTCGACGCGCTGGAAGACGCCGACAGGGTCGCAGTCGAACAGTCGATGAGCTATCCGGAAAACTCCGCCGGCCGCCTGATGCAGCGCGAAGTGGTGATGGCGCCTGAGCACTGGAATGTCGGTCAGGCCATTGATTTCATGCGCAACTCCGAAGACTTGCCGGACCAGTTTTATCATGTGGTTCTGGTCGACCCGCGCCTGCATCCGATCGGCAATGTCACCCTGGGCCGGATCATGGCCGCGAAGCGCCATGTGCCGCTGACCAGCCTGGTCGAGGAGACCTTTCAGGTTATTCCTGCCGATCAAGACGAGGAAGACGTGGCCTATGCCTTCAACCAGTACCACCTGATCTCCGCCCCGGTGGTCGATGACGAGGGGCGGCTGGTCGGTGTGATCACCATCGACGACGCGATGATCGTGCTGGACGAGGAGCACGAGGAAGACATCCTCCGCCTCGCCGGTGTTGGCGAGGAAAGCTCGCTCGCCGACCGGGTGATCGAGACCACCAAGCGCCGCTTCCCCTGGCTTGCGGTGAACCTGGTGACGGCGGTGCTGGCCTCGCTGGTGATTGCCCAGTTCGAGGCGGCGATTGCCCAGATCGTGGCGCTGGCCGTGCTGATGCCGATTGTTGCCTCCATGGGCGGCAATGCAGGCACCCAGTCGCTTACGGTTGCGGTGCGCGCCATTGCCACCCGCGACCTTACCGGCTCCAATGTCTGGCGGGTGATCCGGCGGGAAGTGCTGGTGGGGCTGGTCAATGGCGTGATCTTTGCCATCGTCATGGGGCTGGTGGGGCTGGCCTGGTTCGGCTCGCCGATGCTGGGCGTGGTGATTGCCGTCGCTATGGTGGTCAATCTGGTCGTGGCGGGGCTGGCGGGCACGGTGATCCCGGTTCTATTGGAGAAAACCGGAATTGACCCGGCGCTGGCCTCTGGCGCCTTTGTGACCACCGTGACTGATGTGGTGGGCTTTTTCGCCTTCCTGGGCCTTGCGGCCGTTCTACTGCTTTAGGAGACCGCCATGACGGATCTGACCGAAATCAAGGCCGCCGCCCGCAAAGCCGCCTTTGCCCGCCGAAAAGAGGCGCATGCCCGCAACATTCCCGGCGCGGCAGGCCACCTGTCGGAAGTGCTGGCCGGCTATCGCGGCGTGCCGCTGTCGGGGTTTCTGCCAATCCGTACTGAGATCGACCCGGTGCCTGCGATGGCGGAGGCCGCGGCGCACGGCCCCGTCGGCGTGCCGGTGATCATGGGGGCGGGGCAGCCCTTGAAATTCAGCCGCTGGCAGCCCGAAGGCGCGCTGCGAGACGGCCCTTTCGGTGCAATGGTGCCTGAGGTCGATGACTTCTTTGAGCCGGAGATTCTAGTGGTGCCGCTGGTTGCCTTTGACGCCAATGGAGGGCGGCTGGGCTATGGCGGCGGTTTTTACGACCGCACGCTGGAACTGCTGCGCGGTAAGAGGGCCACCCTGGCTATCGGCTTTGCCTTTGATGCGCAGGAGGCAGAGGACCTGCCGCTGGAACCCACCGACCAGCCGCTCGACATGATCGTCACCGAAAGCCGCATTCTGCAGTTCACCCGCTGACGCCCGCATTCCGCACCAAGATTTTTCAGAAAAAACCTTGGCAAAACTTTTTGGAAAAGTTTTGTGCGCCTGTTGCGGGTCTTGTCCTGCCGCGCGCCTGCGGGTACCACGCCCCAATGCGAATTCTGTTTCTAGGCGATGTGATGGGCCGCGCCGGGCGCCGTGCCATCACCGAAACCCTGCCGCGGCTGCGTGACGAGTGGCGGCTCGATTTTGTCGTGGTGAACGGCGAAAACGCTTCCAACGGCATGGGGCTGAGCGGTGAGCACGCAAAGCTGCTGCTGGATGCCGGTGTCGACTGCTTGACCCTTGGCGATCATGCATTTGACCAGAAGGACATGCTTCAGTTCATCGAGAAGGAGCAGCGCGTCATCCGCCCCCTGAACTTTGCCAAGGGCGCACCGGGCCGCGGCTACAGGCTCTTCAACGCGCCGGGCGGACGCAAGGTGCTGGTGGTGCAGGCGCTGGGGCAGGTGTTCATGAAACGCGCCTTCGACGACCCCTTCGGCGCAGTGGAGGCGGTGCTGAAGTCGCATCCCCGCGGCGGGCTGGCACAGGCGGTCATTGTCGACATGCATTGCGAGGCGACTTCCGAGAAGATGGCGATGGGCCACTTCTGCAATGGCCGAGCCTCGCTGGTGGTAGGCACCCATACCCATGTGCCCACGGCAGATGCGCAAATCCTCTCTGAAGGCACCGGCTATTTGACCGACGCGGGCATGTGCGGCGACTACAATTCGGTTATCGGCATGGACAAGGCCGAACCGATGCGCCGCTTCCTGACCGGCATGCCCAAGGCCCGCTTCACCCCGGCAAACGGCGAGGCGACCCTGTCCGGCGTGTTCGTCGAAACCGATGACCGCACGGGAGCCGCCAAGCAGATTCGCATGGTGCGCAACGGCGGTCTGTTGCAGGAAGCTGCCCCATAGGCCGCGCGTTTTACCCCTGGAACCGCCGCCGGCCGGGAGGAATTGCTGCAGAGGCGGCGGGTTTGCCGTAATATATCCCGAATGCGGGCGGTTAAGCGGCTGCAATTGCGGAAATTCTTGCTCAGGCTTCTGGTTTCGGGGAAACTGCGCGATGGCGGTGCGCTTGCGGGCGCAGTCTGCCTTGAACAAAATGGGCAAAGTCACGGTAAATGCAGTACTTCCAATTTGGCGACACCGGCAGCGCGTTTCTGGCGCTCGCGATTGTCCTGGCGATGTTCGTTGCGTTCCTGCGGGAAACCTATCCGACGGAAGTGGTGGCGCTTACCGGCGTGGCGGCAATGCTGGCCACCGGCGTTCTGCCCTATAGCGAGGCGCTGCCGGTCCTGTCCAACCCGGCGCCCTGGACCATTGCCGCGATGTTCATCATCATGGGGGCCCTGGTGCGCACCGGCGCGCTGGATGCCTTCACCCAGATCGCCAAGAAACAGGCAGAGGTAAACCCGAAACTGGCCGTCGCCCTGCTGATGGCGTTTGTCGTTACCGCCTCTGCCGTGGTGTCCAACACGCCGGTGGTAGTGGTGATGATCCCGGTCTTCATCCAGATTGCCCGCACCCTCAACGTCTCCGCCTCCAAGATGCTGATCCCGCTCAGCTATGCGGCGATCCTGGGCGGCACCCTGACGCTGATCGGGACCTCGACCAACCTGCTTGTGGATGGTGTGGCCCGGGCGCAGGGGCTGAAGCCCTTCACCATTTTCGAGGTCACCCCGCTGGGACTGATCCTCGTTGCCTACGGCATGGTTTACCTGCGCTTCATTGCACCGCGTTTGCTGCCTGCCCGCGACAGCATGGCGGAGCTGCTGAGTGACAAGTCGAAGATGAAATTCTTCACCGAGGCCGTGATTCCGCCGGAAAGCAACCTCATTGGCCGCGAAGTCACCGGTGTGCAGCTGTTCAAGCGCCCCGGCGTGCGGCTCATCGACGTGATCCGTGGCGACGCCTCGCTGCGCCGCAACCTCAAGGGCGTGGAGCTGCAGGTCGGCGACCGCGTGGTGCTGCGGACCCGGATGACAGAGCTGCTGAGCTTGCAGTCCAACAAGGAGCTGAAGCGGGTCGACCAGGTCTCCGCCATTGAAACCCAAACCGTTGAAGTTCTGATCACCCCCGGCTGCCGCATGGTGGGCCGCAGCCTCGGCGCCCTGCGCCTGCGCCGCCGCTACGGTGTCTATACGCTGGCGGTGCACCGGCGGAATCAGAACATTGGCGTTCAGCTGGACGATCTGGTGGTGCGGATCGGCGATACCCTTCTGCTGGAGGGCGCGCCCGCCGACATCCAGCGTCTGGCTGCCGATATGGATCTGGCCGATGTCTCGCAGCCGACCCAGCGCGCCTACCGCCGCAGCCACGCGCCAATCGCCGTTGTTGCGCTCTTGGGCATCGTGCTGTTGGCCGCCTTTGGCGTCGCACCGATCCTGATGCTGTCGCTGCTGATGGTGTCACTGGTCTTTATCACCCGCTGTATTGACGCGGATGAGGCGTTTTCCTTTGTCGACGGGCGTCTGCTGGCGCTGATCTTCTCGATGCTGGCCATCGGCGCCGCGCTTGAAAGCTCCGGCGCGGTGGCCCTGATTGTCAACGCCATCGCGCCAGGCTTGTCAATGCTGCCGCCGTTCCTGCTGGTCTGGGCGGTCTACCTCCTGACTTCGGTGCTGACGGAACTGGTGTCCAACAATGCGGTTGCCGTGGTGGTGACACCCATTGCCATCGGTCTCGCGCAGGCGATGGGGGTGGATCCGCGCCCTCTGGTGGTGGCAGTGATGGTGGCGGCCTCGGCGTCCTTTGCGACCCCGATCGGTTATCAGACCAACACGCTGGTCTACGGCCCCGGCGGCTACAAGTTCACCGATTTCCTGCGCGTCGGTATCCCGCTGAACCTGACCGTCGGGATGGTGGCCTCGCTGATTATACCGTTTTTCTGGCCGCTCTGAGCCCGCCGAAACCTGCAAAAGGCGGCGAAATTCCGCCTTCTGTGACCCCGGTTACATGAAACTGTTAAACTATTGCCCATATGGAGAGCAGCAGTGTCTTCATAAGGTCCAGGACGGCATTGTTGCAGAACTCTCTCGTTGGAGGATTCACAACACGAATCCATGGGGTTAGACGGATGTCATGAGCAAGCCCAAGCCCGCCCGCTACCGCACGACGAACTGGTCCGCCTACAACGCTGCGCTCCGCAAGCGCGGGTCTTTGCTGATCTGGCTGGACAAGGAGATGGCCTGGTACGCGCCGCATGAGGGCCGCCCTGGGCGCCCGCCGGTGTTCTCGAATGCGGCGATCCAGTTCTGC
>NZ_LYUZ01000156.1 GCF_001679925.1 Leisingera sp. JC1
GGGCGGGGCCTGGGGCTGGTTCCATTCCACCGCCAGCTGGCAGGCGCATCTGACCCGCGCCGCCATTGCCGGGATCACCCTGGACGGAACCCTGCGCCGCGGTGCGCAGCCGCAGGTGGGTGTGGCAGTAACGCCTGTTGACCCGGATCAGGCCGCGTTTCTGGCGGCGGGCGATTACTTGCGGCTGCAGGGGATCGCCAAGCCTGCCTTCTTCACCAACGTGTCGATCCTGGACAGCGGTGCCGATCCACTGTCAGGGGAGGTTCTGGCGCTGGTTATCGCCTCCCCTGCCCTGCGCTATCCGGTGGCGGAACTGCCACCCGCCGGCGGCGCCACGGCGGCGGAGAAACTGGGAACGGTGACCCGTCTGCTGGCAACCTATTGCAGCGAGCCTGTGGTTTTCGCGCGTGCAGGTTATGGCTCTTGGCAACGCGTGGAAGGCTCTGCCGTCTGGGACTGTTCCGCGGCGCCACGTGATTACCGCCTGCCCGCGGTGCTGTTGTCATTGCTGGCTTTAGCGGTTCTGGCAACGCTGGTGATGGACACTTCCGCCCACTTCGACCGTTTCGCCCGCGCGTTGCGGGACCGCCGCAGGCTGGGCGGGCCGGACGCCTATGCGATGCAAGGCCCGGGCGAGCTGCAGGAGATCGTCTCGGCGGTAAACAGCTATCTGGAGACCGAACGCGAACAGCTTGCCAGCCGCGCGGCGGTGCTGTCCGGCGTCAGCCACGATCTAGGCACCCCCGCCACCCGCCTGCGGCTGCGCGCGGCGCTGATACAGGATCCGGAGCTGCGGCAAAAGTTCGAGGCGGATCTGGACGCCATGACCGGCATGATCGAAAGCGTGCTGACCTATACCCGCGCCGAGATGAGCGCCGAAACCCCGCGTCGCCTGTCGCTCAGCTCCTTGGTGGAGGCGCTGGCCGCCGACTATCAGGACATGGGCAAACCGGTGGAACTGCTGCCGCCGAAGCCGCAGGTGGCGGCGGGCGGGCGCTCGGTCTTCACCTCCACCCCCGGCCGCAGCGCGGTGCCGGATGGCCAGGTGATGCTGGTGGTGGCGCGGCCGGTGTCGCTGCAGCGGGCTATCACGAACCTGATCGAAAACGCGCTGAAATACGGCCGCCGCGCCGCCATCACCCTCAGCGCCACTGCAGATTACGCCATCATCACGGTGGAGGACGAAGGCTCCGGCATGACGGCGGCGGAGATCACCGAAGTGATTGCTCCGTTCCGCCGCGGCGATAACACGCGCGCCATCGACGGCTTTGGCCTTGGGCTGACAATTGTTGCCACGGTGGCGGAGCAGCACGGCGGGCGTCTGTATTTCGAGGACGGCAGGCGGGGCCTGCGCGCCGTCCTCGAGATATGCCGCAACTGACCAAGCTGAGGCTCAGCCCAGCACCGCCTTGACCGCGCGCAGGGTGGCATCGACCACCTGATCGGCCTCAGAGCGGGTCAGGCAGAACGGCGGCGCAAAGCCCAGGATGTCGCCCTGCGGCATGGCGCGGGCAATCACCTTGTCCTGCTCCAGCAGCTTGGCGGAAATCTGCGGGCCGATCTTGTCAGCAGCGTCGAAGAAGGTGCGGCTGTCCTTGTCCTTCACGAACTCCACCGCACACAGCATCCCTTCGCCGCGCACATCGCCCACGTGAGCATGACCCGCCAGCGCCTCTGCCATGGTGGCGTTCAGATAGGCGCCGGTGCTGCCTGCATTCTGCACCAGGTTCAGCTCGTCGATCAGTTTCAGGTTCGCCACCCCTGCCGCTGCCCCGATCGGGTGCGCGGAGTAGGTCCAGCCGTGGCCGATCGGGCCGTTCTCATCGGTGCCCTGCTCCAGCACTTTCCAGACCTTGTCCGAGACGATGGAGCCGGACAGCGGCGCATAGGCTGACGTCAGGCCCTTGGCGATGGTGATGATGTCGGCCTCGATCCCGTAATGGTCCGAGCCGAACATGGAGCCAAGGCGCCCGAAGCCGGTAACAACCTCATCCGCAACCAGCAGGATGTCGTGCTTCTTCAAGACCGCCTGAATGGCCTCCCAATAGCCCGCGGGCGGCGGCACGATGCCTCCCGTACCTAAAACCGGTTCGCCGATGAAGGCAGCGATGGTGTCCGCGCCCTCGCGCTCGATCAGCGCCTCCAGCTCCGCCGCGCAATGGGCCACGAACTGTTCTTCTGTCTGATCCAGGTTGTCGCGGCGGTAGTAATACGGCGCCTCCGTGTGGATCACCTGCTCCACCGGCAGATCGAATTTCTTGTGGAACAGCTCGAGGCCTGTCAGCGAGCCGGTGACGAGGCCCGAGCCGTGATAGCCGCGCCAGCGGGAGATGATCTTCTTCTTCTCCGGGCGGCCCAGGATGTTGTTGTAGTACCAGATCAGCTTGACGTTGGTTTCATTGGCGTCCGAGCCGCCAAGGCCGAAATAGACCTTGGACATGTTCTTGGGTGCGCGGTCCAGTATCATTTTCGCCAGCGTGATCGAGGCTTCGGTGCCGTGGCCCACGTAGGAGTGGTAATAGGCCAGCTCCCGCGCCTGTTCGGCGATGGCCTCGGCGATCTCCTGGCGGCCATAGCCGACATTCACGCAGTAAAGTCCGGCAAAGGCATCCAGCAGCCGGTTGCCATCGCGGTCCTCGATGAACACGCCGCTGGCGGTTTTTATGACCCGGTTGGCGCTTTCACCGCGGGCGTGCTGGGCAAGGTGGGTCGAAGGGTGAAAGAAGTTCTCGCGGTCCCACTGGTCGAGTTGGTCGTTCTTCAGCATTTGTCATCCTCACAAATAAGGCGGCGCGCCGCCGGTTGGTTTTCGGGAGGAGGGTTGCGCGGATCCGGCGCAGGTGCTGCGCAGGATAGGCGGGTATCTCCACCCGACCCACAGCAGCAGCGCGCAATGCCTTTATTGCCAGGGTAAGACAGACCTATACGGCCTGCCTGTGAATTTCCAGTTTTTGTTCAGCTGCCGGTCACTCCAATCACCGCGACGCAGTCGCCGGATTTGATCAGCCCGGGAAAGTGTCGGCTGATCAGCAGGCCTGCTCGGCGGGCGCGGTATTCCACCGGCGGCTGGCCGGTGCGGTCCAGCGGCCAGACTCGCGCCAGCAAGTCGCCCTTGGCCACCGGCTGACCCAGATCGGCCATGATCTCAAACAGCCCCTCGCCTTCGCTGAACAGGTAGCAGTCATCGTCCGGCATGGTCAGATTGACGGTGTTGTCCAGCTGCATTTCACCCTTCAGGATGCCTGCATGGATCAGCACGTTGCGCAGCCCCTTTTTGGCTATCGCGTTGCTGCGTGCGGTTGAGGATCCGCCGCCGCCGAGTTCCGTGGTGACCAGCACCTTGCCCATCTCCTCGACCGCAGTGTCGTACATGCCCGCGCTGTCGATCTCCAACAGCTCCACCGAATAGGGCGCGTTGAAGGCCTTCATCGCAGCAAAGCAGGCCGCCTGCGTTGCTTTGTCCTCGAGGATATGGGCGGCGGCAAAGGGCACGAAATCCAGCGTCTTGCCGCCGGAATGGAAATCGACCGCCAAATCCGCCATCGGCAGCAGCGTGCGCTGGAAGTAATCGGCGATTTTCTCGGTCACGGTGCCGTCGGGACGGCCCGGGAACGCGCGGTTCATGTTGCCCTTGTCGATGGGCGAAGTTCGGGTGCCAGCACGGAACGCCGGGTAGTTGAAGGCCGGCACGATGATCAGCCTTCCCGTGATATCTTCCGCCTTGGCAGTTGCGGCGAGTTCGTGCAGCGCAATCGGGCCTTCGTACTCATCGCCATGGTTGGCCCCGGTCAGCAGCGCGGTCGGGCCGTTGCCGTTTCGGATCACCGTCAGCGGAATCATCACCGAGCCCCAGGCAGAATCGTCGCGGCTGTAGGGCAGTTTCAGAAAGCCATGGTGCACCCCGTCCCGGTCCAGCGGGATAGTGGGGGCAATCGGGTTTTGCTTCATGGCTCAATCCTTCACCAGCATTCTGCGCGGCACATCGGACAGGCATTCCGGCCCGTCTGCGCCGATGCGGATGCTTTCGGTGATCTCAAACCCCCAGTCCTCCATCCAGAGGCCGGTCATGAAATGGAAGGTCATGTTCTCCTGCAAGACGGTGGTGTCGCCGGGGCGCAGTGACATGGTGCGCTCGCCCCAGTCCGGCGGGTAGCTGACCCCGATCGGATAACCGGTGCGGTTGTCCTTTTCGATGCCGTATGTCTTCAGCACCTTGAAAAACGCCTTGGCAATGTCCTCGCAGGTGTTGCCGGCCTTGGCCTTGTCCAACCCTGCCTCCATGCTTTCCAGCACTGCTTTTTCGGCGTCCAGGAAGGTCTGCGTCGGCTTGCCAAGAAACACGGTGCGCGACAGCGGGCAGTGGTAGCGGTGCACGACCCCCGCAATCTCAAAGAATGTGCCCTCGCCGGATTTCATCGGCAAATCGTCCCAGGTCAGATGCGGTGCAGCGGCGTCGGAGCCCGAGGGCAGCAGCGGCACAATCGCCGGGTAATCGCCGCCAAAGCCCAGGTCCGCGTCATAGCGCAGGCCGGCGTCATAGATGTCTGCCACCAGATCGCATTTGCGCATCCCCGGTTCGACCTTGTCGAAAATCCGCTGATGCATCCGTCCGACGATCTGCCCCGCCTGCCGCATATAGGCAAGTTCCGCCTCCGACTTCACCGCCCGCTGCCAGTTCACCAGCGCGTTGGCATCGGAAAAGCGTGCATTGGGCAGATGCTTTTGCAGCGACGCAAAGGCAGCAGCGGTGAAGTAGTAGTTGTCCATCTCGACGCCGATCACGCCGCCGTCCAGCCCGCGGTCTGCCAGTTGCGCAGACAGGTAATCCATCGGGTGCCGCTCGGTCGACTGCACGTAATGGTCCGGGTAGCCGATAATGTTGGCCGGATCCATGAAGCAAGTGCGCAGGGCGCCATTGGCATCCTGGCTGCGGCCGTACCACAGCGGCGCGCCCTCCAGTGTCAGCACCACGCATTGATGCACATAGAAGGACCAGCCGTCATAGCCGGTCAGCCAGTTCATGTTCGACGGATCGGTGACGATCAGCAGGTCAAGCCCGCGCCGGGCCATTTCGGCGCGGGTCTTGTCCAGGCGCGCCTGGTATTCGGCGAGGGTGAAATACAGCGTGGGCTCTGCCATTGCGCGGCTCCTGGTTGCTCAGCGGACGAAGGCGCACCGGGTCCCGCAGCGGCGGCAGTGCGGGGCGATTCCCCCCTGGCCGCCCGCCGCGGACTCATCAGTCCCAGCGCAGGCCCGGGGCCTTTCAGCCAGCCTTGGGAGAGCTTGTCATGCGAGTCAATTCTTTTATTGACACGTGACAATCAGAAAGCCAGCGACGCGGCCCCCTCCGGCGGCTGGCGCAGCATCCCGGCCAGCAGCTCCATCGCCTGCCGGAAGCGGGCGGGATCCTGCACGCTGCCCAGTGAGACCCGCACCGCGTTCTGCGGCGGCACCCGCGGCGCCAGGAACGGGGTGTCCGGCGCCACCGAGACCTGCAGCTGCCGGGCGTAAGCCGCAAAACCCTCGCTGGTCCAGCCGTTCTGAAGCGGCAGCCACAGGTGCAGCGCCGCCGGGTGGCCCTGCCAGTCCCAGCCTTGCAGCACCTCTGCGGCGATGGCGTGGCGTTCTGCCAGCGCGTGGCGCTGCCAGCGGGCCAGTTCCAGCGCGGTGCCGTCCTGCACCCAGCGGCTGGCCAGCTCCCCCATCAAAGGCGTCGCCATCCAGCTGAACACCACGATGCGCCCGGTGAGAGCCGGCAGCAGATGCTCCGGCGCCGCCAGATAGCCCGCCCGCAGCCCCGGCAGGGTGCATTTGGTGAAACTGGTCAGATATACCGTCCGCTCCGGCGCCAGTGCCGCAACCGGCTCCGGGCGGTCGTCTGCCACCGGTCCCAAGGCGTCGTTTTCTATGATCAGCAGGTCATGCCTGCGGGCCACCTCCACCAGCGCCCGCCGCCGCGCCTCCGGCATCATTCCGGCAGTGGCGTTGGCCAGGGAGGGAAGCAAAAACAACATCTTGGGGCTATGCTTGCGGCAATACTCCTCCAGCGCATCCGGCAGCATGCCGTCGCCGTCTGTTTCCAGCCCGGCCAGCGTCAGACCCAGGCTGGCACAGGCGGGGACCAGCAGGTGATGGGTGACATTCTCTGCCACCACGATGTCGCCGGGGCGGGCCAGTGCGGTCAGCGCTGCCGACAGCCCGTGGCTGACACCGTTGGTCATCAGGATGCGCTCTGGCGGCACCTCCAGCCCGCAGATCTTCAGCCAGTCCGCACCTGCCTCCCGGTGCGCCTGATGGCCCGCGTTCGGGCGTGTGGACAGGTAACAGGCGGGGTCCAGCCCTTCCGGCAGCTGCCGCAGCGCCTGCTGGAACCGCTCCGCGTGCAGCGGTGCGAACAGCGGCCGCGAGATCGACAG
>NZ_LYUZ01000157.1 GCF_001679925.1 Leisingera sp. JC1
CTCCGGCACCGCCCAAAGCTCAAGCTTCAGGTCCGGCCAGCTCCGGCACCGCCCAAAGCTCAAGCTTCAGGTCCGGCCAGTTGCCCGCAAAGTGCAGCCCCACCGCCGGGGCGGTCGAGAACTCCCGCCACAGGTCCGAGGACTTGTCGAGCAGGAAATAGACATTGGTCGACACCACCCGGATTTGCCGCGGCGGGTTGGGCAGATGCACCAGGCCGATGCCGGGCAGGTTGTTGCTGACAATCTGCTTCATGCTGGTGGAGGGGCCGGCCTTGCACAGCTGCGGGAACTGCTGCTGCACCTGAGTCAGCGGCAGGCTGGAGGACACCTCGATGACAAAGGTCGCCTGGGCAAACAGGTTGCGGTCATTGACCAGCGCCGCATAGGAGTTGGCGCGGACCTCGTTCAGCGGCAGGCGCACCGCCCGGCCCACATCCCGGGCAAGCAGCTGCTGGATGTCCTGCACCAGAGCGGTGAAGCTGTCCTTGCTGTCCTGATGGCTGTAGCGTTCATAGGTCCGGGTCCGGCGCGCACCCTGGTCGAAGGTGGACAGCTCACCCGCCAGCGCCAGCAGTTTTTCATAAAGCCTTTCGGGATGCAGATTTGCGAGACCCTGCATATGCTGCAGAACCGGCAGCTCACGGTTCAGCACCATCAGCATGAGGTAATCTGTGGCCTGCATCCCCCCGCCCGAGGAGGGATCGGAGGCATAGCGCGCCAGAGTTTCCAGCTTGGCCTCAATCCAGCCGATGACGCGGCTCAGATAGCCCTCATAGGCTGGATGAACCCGCATCACCAGCGCGACCGGCGGCACACTGTCATCCAGGGTGACAATGCCATCACGCATGTCGATGACGCGCGCCAGCCGGATGTTCTGGTATCCGGGGCGCGGAGTTTTCCGCAGCGCCAGTTCCAGCCGCGGCTGAGCGATTTCGACGACGTGCTCGGAGCGGCCGGCAGAAGCGTTGTTGACCACGGTTTCGGCGTTCAGGACGAAACGTGCCGCCGCATTTGACGCCGCGGGCGCCACATCCTGCCCGCTGACACTGGCGTCCGGCAAGGTCAGCCAGACATCCAGCCCCTGAGCTTCATCCTCCGGCACCTCCACGGGCACTGGCAGCGGCGCCGATCCCGGCGCATCAAAGGCCATGCCGTCCGGCATAATGCCTGCCACCGCCCGCAGACCGATCTTGCCTTGCTGCGCAAGGTCCCGGTCGAACCGCAGCTCGCTAACGCCCCAGGGATAGGGTGTTATGTTCGCTGTGCGCTCACGCAGCTGGTATTCTTGGTAGCGGTCGGCCTGCTGCAGATGGTGCGGTTGAAGGAACAGCCCTTCCTTCCAGGCCACTTTGCTGAAATTCGACATGTGTTTTCAATCACTTCCATATCAAACGGGCCGCCGACCCCGGTAAGAATGACGCAACTTTTAAGGCTTTCAGATAGATCGTCAACACGGCCCGGTAGTGCATCCTAAAACTGCAGGCGGATCTGAGCGGTCACCCCCCAGCTGTCGAGCCTGTCACTGAACCGGGTGTCCGCGCGGAACGACGCATCCAGCTGACGCCCCGGCAGCGCGCTGCCCGGCTCCAGAATCTTGGTGTAGTTCAGACCAAGGCTGAGTTCGCCATAAGTGCCAAGATTGCTGCTCGTGCTGCTCAGCGCGGTTCCGGCACGTTCGCCAGTGTCCGGGTCATAGAGGAAAAACTTCGACTCCACGGGTGATCCGAAGTCGTGGTAAACCGTTGCAGTCGCGAAATAGTTGAGTGCAGACGTGCCGGACAGGCCGATCTTGCTCTTTGACAGGGTCAGGCCCGCAAAACCCACCCGGCTCTCAATGTCCTCTATCTCCAGTTCGCCATTGTCAAAATACAGCGTATCGGTCTCGATGTTCGAAAACGAAAACCCCAGCGAGGGCACAATGCGCAGGTCCTTGGCTTCGTTCAAGGGAATCGAAAGCCCTGCCGAGGCCCCGATGGTCAGGCCGCGGCTGTCGTAGGACTGATCCTGGACGCCGAAGCTCAAATCCTCTGCCGTAAGGGTCGCATCCCCGGACAGTGTCCGCACTGTATCCAAAACTGCCGCATTCACCTGATTTTCAAGATCGAACGCGGTTCGATCCGCCCTGATCTGCACGTCTGCAAACAGCACCCGGCCGCTATCGCCCAAACTGCGGGAAGCCGCCGCATAAGCGCTGCCATACCGCTGGGAGAAACTGCTGCGGTTAGTGCTGGTGCGCACATTCGGGTTCAGAAGCCCGGTGTTGGCATCGAAATAGTAGACCGGCTGCGTGGTGGTACCGCCATTATAGCCTGCGATGCCGCCAAAGCTCAGATCCCACCCGTTGAAATAGCCGTTGAAGCAGGAATAATCCGCGCCGATCTGAAACCCGTAGTAATCTGCTGACAGCTCGCTGCTATAGCTGCCAAGTGCGGTTTCTGATGTCCCGGAGGCGGTTGCCTGGCCGCCTGTGGCGCGGCTCCAGGTCCCCAGCCCGCAAACGTCTTCGCCCGGGACAGCGAGGCCTGTCACAAAGGGGCTCGTCGGTCGGTTGACCACACTGCCCATCAGCGATTGCGTCAGCGTAAGGCCGGTTGCAAGCCCGCCGACCGCAGGGTTGGCCGCACCTTGCAGCTGGTAGGCGCCGGCACTGCTATTGTCGACCAGAGCATAAACCGCTGCCCCGGTATTGGGCAAGCCGCTGACCGTGACGCCTTGCAACCCGCCACTGCCGTAGGTCAGAACATCGACACTGCCGGTCAAACGGCTGGTCAGATCCTCTGTGTTGCTGAAGTTGAAGGTGGCCCGGCCGGACAGGTTGCCAGACACTTCGACAACATCGCTTTGAATTGCGCCGTCCTCGAACACCGCATCCATTTCGATCGTGCCGTTCAGAACGGCGTCCCCCGAGACTCTGAACACATCGTCGCCCGCCCCGTCAGCAAGGTCGATGACCGCACCCGCCTGATGGGTCAGCTGGCCGGCGCCGGTGACGGTGCCATCGGCGATGATTGTCCCGCTGTTCACCACCGCCGCATGGACCGTGGCGCCATCTGACAGGCCCAGAGAGGACGTGTTGGTCAGTGTGCCGGATGCCAGTACACCACTGCCGGACACCTGCAGCGAAGCGCCGCTGACATTCATGCCGACTGCCTGTGCAGAACTGCCTCCGCTGACTTCAAGCGCACCAAATGACAAGTTGCCTTCAATGATCATTCTCCCGCTGCTGGACAGCGTTCCCGCAACTTCCGACGTGCCATCCACGGTCAGGGTCCCTCGGTTGCTCAAGGAACCGGAAACATCGCCTGCCAGCGTTGCGGTGCCGTCATTGGTGACATCACCGGTGACAGTTCCGTCCAGATCCAGGGTTGCGCCGGAACTGTTGATCACATCTCCGGTCACATTGCCGCCTGCCGCGATGGCGGCAGTTCCGGAGTTTTCCAGCCCCATTTCCAGCCGGGCGCTGCTGCCGACTGTCAAACTGCCGTTTGCAGAGTTCTCAAAAACCGTTCCCCCTGATCCGGTGAGCGTGGCCCCGGACATCTCTACCCGGCCGCCGTTTGCCACCGTACCGCCACTCGCCACGGTGGTGCTTCCGCCTGTAAAGGCCAGCGTGGCATTGCCGGAATTGGAGAAGCTCTCCACCCCCGTCAGGTCACCTGAGACAGTGACCACTGCACTGTCCTGAACGGTCAGGCTGCCGTCCAGCGTTCCAGACAGATCAGCTGTAGCACTGCCGCTATTCCTCAGATCTCCTGCAATCATCCCAGTGGAAACCAAGGTGCCGGAATTGGAGATGCCGCCATTTATGGTGCTGTTGTTCGTCAGCGTGCCGCCGGAAATGGCCACGTTGCCCCCAATGGTGCCGTCATTGATTACGGTGCCGCCCGAAATCGCTGCCGCACCACTGACAGTACCGCTGTTGGTGAAGCTGCCGCCACTCTGGTTCAGTGTGCCCACGGCACCGGCATTCGTAACAGTGCCCGCGTTGCTCAGTGCTGCCACCGTGCCGCTGCTGGCGACGGTCAGACCGCCGCCGGAGCTGTTCTGCAGGTCCGTTACGGTGCCGCCGTTCACCGTGGCGCTGCCGCTGTTTGTCAGATCAGCAACGCTGCCGCCGGTAACGCTGACTGTGCCGCCGTTGTCCACCGTCCCGGCTATGCCGCTGGTGGTCAGTTCCGCTCCCGCCGCAACCGTCACCTCGCCGTTCAGCGTGCCGGAACTGTCCAGCGAACCGCCCGACAGGGTCACAGCCCCATCCATCGAACCGCTGTTGGTCACACTGCCGCCCGAAATCGCTGCCGCACCGCTGACACTACCGCTGTTTCCAAAGCTGCCTCCGGTCTGGTCCAGCGTGCCCACGGTGCCCGCGTTCGAGGCGGTGCCCGCATTGCCCAAAGCTGTCACCGTGCCGCCGCTGGCAATCGTCAGATCACCGCTGGCGCTGTTCTCCAGGTCCGCCACCGTGCCGCCGCTCACTGTGGCGCTGCCGCTGTTGTTCAGATCGGCGGTGCTGCCGCCGGTGACGCTGACTGTGCCGCCATTGTCCACCGTCCCGGCAATGCCGCTGGTGGTCAGTTCCGCTCCCGCTGCAACCGTCACATCGCCGCTCAGCGTGCCGGAACTGTCCAGCGTGCCGCCCGACAGGGTCACAGCCCCATCCATCGAACCGCTGTTGGTCACACTGCCGCCCGAAATCGCTGCCGCACCGCTAACAATACCGCTGTTTGCAAAGCTGCCTCCGGTCTGGTTCAGCGTGCCCACGGTGCCCGCGTTCGAGGCGGTGCCCGCATTGCCCAAAGCTGTCACCGTGCCGCCGCTGGCAATCGTCAGATCACCGCTGGCGCTGTTCTCCARGTCCGCCACCGTGCCGCCGCTCACTGTGG
>NZ_LYUZ01000158.1:0-23854 GCF_001679925.1 Leisingera sp. JC1
ACCGACTGTTGCACCATGCCGTTGTGGTCCAGATCGAGGGCGCCAGCTACCGGTTGCGCAAACATGCTGACCTGATCCCCGAGCACACCCGCGCCCATGCCAACATTGCACCGCCGCTCCCGCCGAAACGGCGCGGCCGGCCACCAAAAAACGGAGGTGCCGATCACYATCGCGGCTGATCGCCGAACCCGCGAGGTGGGGAAATTTGCGCCAGCACTTCCGGGGAAATTCAATCCAGCATTTACACCGTGTTCGCGTTTCGAGGGCGCCGCGGCGACAGGGTGAAGCTTCTGTATTGGGATGGCCAGGGCTTTTGCCTGTATTACAAAGTCCTGGAGAAGGGTCGTTTCCCATGGCCTGCGGCGACGGATGGCAGCGTGCGTCTGACCGCCGCTCAATTGGCCATGCTCTGGGAGGGGATCGACTGGCGCAGGCCGGATTGGGGTGCGCCACCAGCCCGGACGGGCTGATTTATCTCTCTGGAATTGTTTGTTTTTATGGCGTCCGATCTGGGAGAATTGTATCCACCACCATGTCCGTAGAAGCCACGCCTCTCCCCAATGATCCCGCCGTTCTGAAGGCGATGATCGCCGCGTTGCAGGCGGAAAACCAGAAGATGTCCGCCAGTTTGCGGGCGCATGATCTGCTGGTTCAGGCGCTGCGCGTCCGGATTGCCAGATTGCAGAAGCAGAAATTCGGCTCCAGTTCGGAAAAGGTCGAGCGGGAGATCGAGCAATTGGAATTGGCGCTGGAGGACCTGCAGGTTGCGCTCGCCGAGGCGGATGAACTGCCGCCGGAGGGCGACGATGAGCCGGAGACGGACAACCAGACCCCGGAACCAGCCGAACCGCGGGAGTCGAGGCGCCGCCGTCCGAAGGTGTCGCAGGACACGCCGCGCGAACGCCGCGAGCTTGACCCCGGCGACAGTTGCCCGGATTGCGGGGGCGATCTGCGTGTGGTCGGGGAGGATGTCAGCGAGCTGATCGACATGATTGCAGCCCAGCTGAAGGTCATCGAGATCGCGCGTATCAAGAAATCCTGCCGGCGCTGCGAGCATATGGTTCAATGCCCGGCACCCAGCCGTCCGATCCCACGGAGCATGGCGGGCCCGAACCTTCTGGCTTATGTGCTGACCTCGAAGTTCGACGACCACGTGCCGTTGTATCGTCAGAACGAGATCTTCGCCCGCATGGGGGCAGACATCCCTGACACGACCCTGGTCGACTGGTGCGGCGGGGCAATGAAGACGCTGGCGCCGCTGATCGAGAAGATCGAGGCCGAGATCATGGCCAGCAATCTTCTGCACGCAGATGACACGCCCATCCGGGTTCTCGATCGCGGCCGCCGCGACAAGGGGCTCGGAAAGGGCGTCAAGAAAGGCCGGATCTGGGCCTATGTCCGGGATCAGCGCCCATGGGCGGGCACGGCCCCGCCCGGTGCGGTCTATCACTTTGCCCCGGACTGGAAGGAAGAGCATGTCCTCGCCCATCTTGGCGAGACCAGCGGCATTCTCCAGGCTGATGGCTACAAGGGGTATGCCAAGCTCTATTCCGCGGACCTGGACGGCAAGAGCCAGTTCCGGGAGGCTGCGTGCTGGGCGCATCTTCGCCGCGACTTTCACGATGTCTGGACCGCGACGAAATCCGCAATCGCGCGCGAGGCGCTCGACCGTATCGGCAAGCTCTACGACATCGAACGGGAAATCAGCGGCAAGCCTGCCGAACTGCGGCTGGCCGTGCGCCAAAAGGAAAGCAAGCCCAAGGTTGATGCGTTCCGGGACTGGGCCGAAAGGCAGCTCACCCGTATTCCCGGTAAGAGTGATCTGGCCAAGGCGTTCCGCTACGGGCTGAGCCGCTGGGCTTCATTCACGCTGTTTCTGGAGGACGGGCGCGTGGCCATCGACAACAATCCCGCCGAGCGCGCGCTGCGGCCCATTGGCGTTGGCAGGCGGAACTGGCTATTCGCGGGTTCGGATACCGGCGGTGAAACGCTCGCCCGCGCCATGACCGTCATCGAGACGGCAAAGATGAACGGCCTCGATCCGCAGGCCTACCTCGCAGATGTCTTGGACCGTATCCACGATCACATGGTCAACCGGCTGGCCGAATTACTCCCTTGGAAATGGAAGCCGGCAGATCAGAAACGCAGCGAGGCTGCGTGATGGCAGCGACGACCTACGTCTGCTCCATCGCCCATGTCGCCAGCCTGCTGGGCGAGGATCCTGGACTTCTCGAGGCCATCGTCAGCAACGACGACAACCTCTCCTACGGCAACATCGTCAGCGTCCGCATCGGACGGGACGACTACATTACGGCGCTGACCGACGAGGGCATCGACGAATTGCGCGACATGCTGGCATCAGCACGAGTGTCCGTTGAGGCATGGCACAGCTTCCTAGAAGACTTCGTCGCTGAGCCCGACATCATCGCCCGCGTCAACAATCAACCGCTGCGGTAAAAATCGGGCGCTTACGGTATCTGGAACGGCACTGTACGAGCGCATCTGCAGTCAGAAACATGAGCGGCGATGGGCCACTTTAGTCCTGGTGTTCGAGATGCCTGGGTTGCGTCTCAGCACACTGGAAACCCTGGAGAGCCTGCTTTTGCATCATGGCCGCGAGTGGTGCCGGAATGCAATTTGGAACAATACTCGTGGGCTCCCCCCATACAATCAGTCGCCCACTCCAGGCCGGTGTTTCTATTTCGAACTCGAGAGGTTGAAGAACGTAATCGTGGCTCAGATCAGGAAACGGGTGATGTTCCCCAATGCAGCCCCTGAAACTCAATATTTTAAGCCGACTCATTGGCTCGGATCGCCACTTGGTGACGTTTGGGGACTCATGTGCAAAAGAGGCAACTGGGCATATGTTCTGCCCGGCTCCCGGATATCAGCCAGGTTTCCGAACTTTGCAACTATTGCAGAGAACAGCAAGGCGTTTGAAGTTCTTAAGCAACACTACAAAGATGGATTGTTCTGCTGGAAAAAAGGCACGCGGCAGCGTCTGGCCGGTATGGTGGTTACTGAAACGATCCAGTTCAAGGCAGAGCGCGAAGCAACAGAATTTCTCTTTGCAGGAGAACCCGCAGCTGAAGAATGGAAAGATGTAAAATCCATGCCGAAGTGCTTCGGGAACTAGATCCGTTGCTCCAAAATTTACCAACAAGCAACTGCAACTGGGCCAAGCAACAATAACAGTCGAAGGCGGCCCGAGAGAGGACGATTGCTGAAGCGGTGGCTGCATATCTGATACCACTCGAATTCCTTCCAAACAGGGTTTGCGAAAAACTGACTTTCCGAACGATGCCGCCTATCCTCGGCCTGCATGAAGATCCAGCCAGGTCGACAATCCGACAAGCTTGTCTGATGCCACCGACCGTGGTTTTGATCGCGCCAAGCGTGTGCAGATGCGACCATATAGAGGAAGCCAGACATCAATCGCTTCCTCAACCGGGGCTGAACTAAGGTCCAACGCATGGGCGTATCTTTCCAACTTTACGCCCCAACCGCATGCCAACGCGCCACCGTCAAAGTCGCGAAAAACCAATTTAAAACAGATGCCTAGACTCCGTGTGTGGAATCATGCACGAATGGTGTCAGCTTGGAAGCCTGATAACTATCGTGCGCACAAGCAGCACAAACCGTATGGCTCCAATTACGATGGCTGCCCGGTCAGCTGCTGAAGTCACGATCCTGAGCGTTTTAATTTCCGTCCGGGAAAACCCGCCAGAGCGGAAGCACCGAAACATGATTACGTTCAGCGCGCCACTTGTAATTTCCCACCAGACGGGCAAGGTCGCTGTTCTCGCCGACCTACACCACGACAGCTATAGCAAAATCGGCAGAGGGCCATTCGAGTCGCACGGCCTGGATAACGGCCTGCCTTGGGCTGAGCTCGATGCCTTGATCATTGCCGGAGACCTGGCAGATGCCCCTTTCTCACATTGGCCGGCAGCTTTTGCCTATCTGCGCCGCTTCATTGACCCATCCAAAACGATCGTTGTTCCGGGCAATCACGACTATTACGCTGGATATCTGAACGCTGATGATGAGCTGGAAAATCTGACCACCGCAGCCGGGGCTCACTTCGCACAGCAGCGTGAGATACGCCATGGCGATGACCGTTACTTTTGCACAACCCTATGGACGAACTTTGCCCTGCTGGGCGATGCCCAGGCTGCCATGAACGTGGCGCGCCGGCACATGAACGACTATGCGCAGATTTCCAAACGGTTGAAAACTGGGCCGCTCTCACCATCCGAACTGCTCGGTCGTCCGCCGCATGTTGCCATAACTCCAGAGGATATCCTGACCTTGCACAAAGTTCAGCGGCAATGGCTGGAGGATAAACTTTCAGAACCTCACTGGGCCTCAAACGGCCGCAGCTTCGCGGTCTCGCATCACGGCCCCCATCCCGATTCTGCCGGTCAGATCGACGGCCTCACCCCGGCGTTTCACTCTGATCTCACGCCTCTATTCGATCGTTACCGGATTGACGGATGGTACTTCGGGCACTCTCACCGTCGGCTGGCGGCCCAAGTCGGAAGGACTGCCGTGCATAATGTTTCCATCGGGTTCCCATATGAAAAGCACGATCCCGATGAACTTCCACTGAAGGAGTTGTGCCTGGTCCCGATGCCGGGCACTTCAGTGACGAGCCGGAGGTAAGGGTGGTTCACCCGTGAGTGCCGCCCGGTTAGGGCCTGGAAGACACTTCAGGTGGCGACCAAGCCCGCGAGACGCCACAATCAGCATTCAAGCACGGTGATCATTCATGCCTCGGACCAGAAATTTCAGCCTTCAGCAGCGCCCTCTGCCCGGCACCCTTCCGCCGGGCATTGAGCTCTATGTCATCGGCGACGTGCATGGGCGAGCGGAACAGCTTGCAGCGATCCTGAAGGCAATTCGCGTCATAGACAGAACTGCTGAGAAACGGGTGCTGGTCTTTCTCGGTGACCTGATTGACCGCGGCCCTGAAAGCCTGCGCGCCATCCGGTTGGCACTGAACGCGGGCACCCTGGCAGGCGTCGATGAATTGCACATCCTGCCTGGCAACCACGAGTTGGCGCTGATCGATGTTCTGAACGGCGGAGATCACCATCTCTGGCTAGCCAATGGCGGCCGGGCTCTCCTGGCGGAAACCGCCCAGGGCACTGCTACAGAGCCATTTTCGGATGTCAGGGAGCGCCTTGCCGCTTCTATTCCGGAGGCGTTCATCAGCGCGATCCATTCAGCACCATCGCATGTGCGGATCGGCGATCTTCTCATGGTTCATGCAGGTCTGGATCCGGATGCCTCGCCGGAAGAACATCTGGACCGGCACCGGCCTCTCTCTGATAGCCACTGGGCCGGGATCCGTCACAAGTTTTTATATTTCGCAGACGGCTGGGACTATGGCGAAGGGGGTTATTTCACGGGGGCAACTGTCGTTGTCCATGGACACACCCCGGCCGTGCGAGAGGATTTGAACCTGCGGGTAGAGGCCATGGCCGAGATGGACGGGATCGATGACTACCGGGCCATCTGCCTGGACGCCGGGGCTTCAACGCGGCCTCAAATAGGCTGGGCTCACTTCTATTCCCGCGGTGGAAAAACTATGTGCCAGATCTTCGCTGCAGCCGGTTCCTGCTAAGAGGGGTGGAAGCAAAATTCGATCCTGGAACGGGGTTCAAGTGTATCGGCAACTCCTGCCACGGCACACGTTGAGGAAAATGGCGAAGCTGAAATCACGGCAAGCGAGCAGCCTTGGAAAGGAGCCACAGCCCCATGGTGCGCTGACTTTGCGAAAACGGAAAATCCTGACAAGCATTTGAAGTAAAACATATTTCTTGAGTTTCACGACGAAACACGGCAACTTGTTCCAGAACATGATGGTAGTACTGCATTCAGCACGAGGGGATCACATGGCTGTCTGGTTTACCGCTGACCCACACTTCGGCCATGAGAACGCCATTCGTTTCTGCAACCGGCCTTTTGCCAGCGCTGAAGAAATGGATGCGCACATCCTCAAGCAATACCAAGCAACCGTGCGACCATATGATGACTTGTGGGTTCTGGGTGACTTTGCAGTTGGGAAGGTCACCAACCAGGAACGGGAGAGACTACGTCATCTGTTCGAGCAGATCCCAGGCAAGAAGCATCTGATTGTCGGCAACCATGATCGCCCTTGGGTTCGGAGGCTGCAATGGGACAGCGTCAGGGACATGGCTGAGATTCTGGTTGATGGCCGGCGTGTGTTTCTATGTCACTACCCGATGATTACCTTCCCGGGCGCCCGCCGTAAGGCGCTCCAATTGTTCGGCCACGTCCACAAAAACTGGCAAGGTACGCGCAACAGCGTCAATGTTGGTGTCGACGTTTGGGGTTTCCAGCCGGTGAGCCTGCCAGAGATTGAGCTGCGTGCCCGAAGCTTGCCCGTAAACCAGTACTGGGATGCGGTGGAGCCTGGTTGCAGCCTGTAAAACATCAGCTGGGGCTGCCTGTGCTGCTTTGGTGCAGCCTCATGGGCGTTGCAAACCTGTTCCTTTCAGCCAGAGCCGCCTTTAGCTCTTGCAGCAGTCGCTGACGCAGAAAACGTAAGCGGTGTATCCGCCCCGGAAATTGCCGCCGCCGCCGAATTTTTTGCAGGCATGCATTCACAAGACTATCGCTCCAATCAAAGACGGACCAAGCGATTCCCCTTCGCTGAACACCGTATTTCCGCGTGGCCTGAAAGAATCCGGAATGGCCAAGGGTGCTCTTGCAACACGTCCCTTCCATTTTCTGCCGGACCTTGGGCGCATGATTGCCTAGCACCGCAGAACCTTGTCGGCCGCAGCTTGAAGGTCCGGCAACCTTCCATATAACCCGCGCCATGGCTGCAAAGATATTTTCGATGGAGGCGCGGGAGGACGGCGGTGCCCGGCTCGCGCTCAACTACAAGCACACTGGCCGCAGTGGCATCCAGCGTATTTCCTGCGATCTGCCGCAGGCCGGTCTTTTGCAGCTGGTGCTCTTTGCGGAAGCGCTCAGCCTGCGCAAGCGCTTCGGAACCCCCATTACATCGGACGTGTCGCTCGATGGGCTTGTGATGTCCTATGACCCGGCCCAGCGGGAGCTCCTTGTCGAGAGGCAGGCCGGTTATTCCAGGCAGACAGCAAGCATGCCGGTTGAGGTTTTTCACTCCGAGATGGCGGGTATGACCGACATCTGTATTGCCTGGGCCGAGGCGTCAAAACACGGGCCCGCCCTGAAGCGCCTGCTGTTCGACTGCGCGGCACCGGCTGAACTTAAAAGGCTGCTAGGGCAAGACGAGGCCGATCTGGCCATGCATCAGATGCGGGAAATCGCCCTTCTGCTGCTGGCACAGGAAGCCTCCGCCCGCGGGTCCGCGCTGGCCCGCAAGTTGCGCGGGAAGAAATCGCAGGATCAAGCCTGGGAGGCGGTGAGCTGCCTTGTACTGGAGCTTGCCGCTGAACTCGTTCCAGTTTCTGCCTAAGCTCGAACAAGGGGGCGCAGTGCTAAACGGATTAAGGCTATGAAGACTTGCAAGTATCACCGGGAAGCCGTCCAGACACGGCTTTGGGCCGGAACCCCGCATGGGGATCCGGCTGTGTGAGAATGCGTCACCGCCCTGTAGGCGGGGCGGTGATAGCCTGTCAGTCGTCGATCCGGCCGACCGGGCAGTGCCAGGGCATCAGCTGGCCATAGTCCAACTCACCGCGGTTGCGCTCGATTTCCTGCACCACCCAGTTCAGGTAGCTGCGGGGGTTGACCTTGTTCAGGCGCGCGCTTTCGATGAGCGAATAGTAGGTTGCCCAGACTTCAGCCGCCTCATGGTTCCCGGCGAAAAGCGAGTTCTTCTTCGTTAAGGCAATGCCGCGGATGCAGCGTTCGACTGCGTTGTTATCGATCTCAAGCCGGCCATCGAACACGAACCGCTGCAGCCCGTCAAAGGCGTTGAGCGTGTAGTTGATGGCCGTTTTCAGTTTCCCGGTGGCGTCTTCCTGATGTTTCGTCAGGATGGCTTTGAGCTCGGTCAGGATGGGCAGGGTTTTCTCGAGGCGCAACTGTTCGCGCTCCTCCGGGGGCAGGCCTTTGGCCGCCTTTTCGACAGCATACATTTTGCGGTACATCTGCACGACCTTGGCTGCCAGCTTGCTCTTGGTTGCCAGATGGGCTTCGAAGAACTTGCGCCGTGCATGGGCATTGCAGCGCACCGGCATCAGACCGTCATTCTCCCGGCTGTCTTTAAAGAGACAGTTGTAACCCGAGTAGCCGTCAGTCTGCAGGAAACGGAGCGACGCGCCAGAAAGCAATTCCTCTGCAACTGCGCCGGCACGGGAATGGGCATAGCGATACACCACAGCAGGCCGGGCTTCCGAGTTCCAATCGCGTTCATCGCGGTTGATCACCCAAAAATACCCGGTGTCGCACTTTCCCTTTCCAGGCGCCTGAACCTTCACCGGGGTCTCATCCATTTGTGCGGTATGACCAGCAAGCACATGCGCATGAAGCTCGTCCTGGACCGGCACCAGATGTTTTGCCAAGTGAGCAACAACCTTGTCGATCGTTTGGCGGGCCAGGTTGATGTTGGCGTTCCTGAACCGCCGCTCCAGCCGATAGGGCGGGATATGCTCGAAAAACTTCTGACATGCAACTTCGGCCGCAAATCCCGGCTCCAGACTACGTCCCTTCATGATGTAATTTTTGGATTTCGCAGCCACGGGTTTGTTCTCCTTGCAGATCCCGTGGTTACACGCGCAGGTGTGATATACGTCTTTCACCAGAACCACATGCTCCGGCACGATCCGGAAGCTCCCGGCACGTTCCTCACGCTTGATCGTCTTGAGATCATGCCCGCATGTGCCGCAGCTCATATCGTCGGGGAAATGATCAACGGTGATGACCTTGATATCCTTGGGCACTTTGCGCGAGCGCTTACCCTTGGGTTTTTCCTTCGGTTCATCGTCAAGGTCATCGTCAAGCGCGAGGCCAAGGTCATCTTCCGCGGGATCGCCGAGGTCTTTTTCCGAGCTCTGCCCGAAATGCTCCTGGCGCAGCACCGCCAATTGCTCCGTCACCCGGCGCAGATCGCTCTTGAGCGCAGAGATCCGCCGTTTTGCAGACTGGACTTCGCCTTCAGTCTCGGAGAACAGCGACAGAATGCTGCTGATCCGTGTGCCGATCTCAACCGTGGCTTCCTCAGGGCTGCTGGGAAGCTGGCGAACAGCGCTGAGAATGCCGTCGCAAAGAAGGCCAATAGGGCTCAGCTCGCCAGCATCCGTTTCCTGCTGACCCGGCAGCCAGCCGGGCTCTTGAATGGTCATTGCAAATTTTCCTCATGGGGTATCGGCCTCCGCCCGCCAACCGGACGCAGGGAGTCACACACCGGAGCTGCGCGAAGTCGGCCCGGCTGAGGCACCATTCCGTGAAGACAGGCAAAGACAGCCCGTCCCGCCCTGCCGTTTACGGTCAGGGCCGGTTCGCTCATCTTTCCATTTCGGGAAGTGTGCCTATTGGGTGAGGAAGGCCGTCGCCCACGCAGAAGCCTTGCGACGGATCGCAGGATTTGCTAAGGGACCAGTGTCTAAGCTGGCGGGTTTCGGTCTGCCTCGCACGATCACGCCGGAATGCGCCAACATTCCGGTGTTTTCGTTTCTAAAGAAGTTCAGGTCTTCATTCCGGTCTCTCCTTCTGCTGATCTTCGCGGCGAGGCTGTTTACACCGGTTCGCGCGAAGATGGAATAATTTCACTAAAATCAATGTCTTGTGCGAAAATAGGACTGCAGTTTCGATAGTCTCGGAGAACGCACCCGCTGCACACGAAGACATTGTGCTTCGCTGCAATTCCCCCACAAATTACAGGTCTTGGCGCTCCCTCGCTGCTGTGCAGGAAACTTGCGAAAACGGCTCCACAGCGGATGCCGCCTTCACAAAGTTTCCGTTTGTACAATGACCAGGGAGCTTCTGGCCCCCAAGATTCCCAGACCGGCGGCCGTTTTTCGGCAGACGATTCGAGAGGTAATAAGCTGTCAGAGGAACCGTACGGCTGAACGTGCCCTCACGCTGATCCTGGATGGATCAGCGTATGTGTCCGCAGGCGGCGAGGGTGATATGAGAGATAGTGTTCAGCATCATAGGCGGAGATTACCCAGCTGCTGCTGCGAAGAGCAATCCGCGCAGTGTGGGGAAAGCCCTTGCCTCAGGAAGGTTGTGATATTTTTACAACTTAAGATATTTATTTAAGCGCACCCTTCAATCAGCAGGTTGTAGAATCCCCTTCCTATAAAGCCCATAGGGCTGTTAGCTAGGAAGGGGCGGCAGGCGAACCGCCCGGATCAGGACGGCAATTTTCGTTAAAGAATCTTTGTTGGCCTTCCAGAAAACGCCGTCATTCCCAAAAAAATGTTGACAACTCTGGGCCTGCCTCATTCGAAGTGAGCGATTTCAGGAATACTGATAAAAGGTGCAGAGGAAATGGACCGACCGCTCTCCATCTTTCGCGCCTCTCGTGGACACAGTTTCCAGTACTAAATTTGGCACTGCTCCTTAGGATTTGTTGGACCGTGATGATCGCAGGCGGCGGCATGAAGCCTGGGCCCAAATGGGTCAAACAGCTACAGTTAGCATCCGCCGTTAAACCACATGCGAAAGGATCTTAGGAAACTTTTACTACTTGGCATTGCAGAGCAGGACGACATTGCGGATGATGAGGGGGCTTTGTTTTTCATAGGCACTCTTTATGAGGGCCAGCCCGCTCGGAGACGACTAGATGCCAGGATTTACAGAACTACGCGATTTCGAGGCGGAGCTCGTTGAAGGAGTGGATGTGCCGGGGCAAGAGACAACAAGTGAAGCGGGTCCGGTGGCCGAGATCGCCAGAAGCTACCAACCTGAACGATCACAGCCAGGACATCACGAAAACCTTCTCGGTTTTATCCTAAACCTCTCTTACGACGATGTTACCATCGTGACCTGCGATGCGTGGAAACGCAACTGCGGCGGTGTGCCCCGCAACACCCTCGTAGTAGTGCGGCTGGCCCCGACACGGGTTTCAAGGGCGGAAGGAAAGGCCTGCGACCGCCTGATCATGGTGCGCATCACAGACTCAATCCCGACGCCGATAGATAGCGACATCAAGCAGACTGTTTTCGAGTTACATAGAAGTCAGGCCAATATCGACCCAATCTCGGACAAGGAATTCCAGTGGTCCGCTCTCAAGGGTCGGATTGTCGGCACCTTTTACGACAAGGCTGCCGAGGAAGGGCACCTGGAGATTGGCTTCGGCCCAGACGTGGATACCTTCTTCGCGCCACATCTATACGAGGTCTACGTTCCAATCCGCGATCATCTCTCGGAGATGCTAAACGCCTTTAGTGAAGCGCCAGATCCGCTCCAGATTGGTACCTTGCGCTACACGGAAACCCCTTCCATCGTGACCCAAGGCCATGTCGAAATCAAAATCGATCCTTCTGATTTCACCGGAAAGACTTACGGTCATAGAACGGCGCTTTTCGGTAAAACTCGGTTCGGCAAATCGAACACGATGAAGGTTGTTGCCGACACAGTTCTCACAGGCGGGAGAGCCGGTCAGATCATCTTCGATCCCTCGGGAGAGTACACGTACTGGAACGAGCAAGACGATGGATGTCTCGCGGCACGCTACCCTAAGAAATGCGTCCGCTACAGCTTAAGCCCGATGCCGCGGGAAAGTGACAAGCGCTCTGGTCTTCCGGAACCTTCCTCCCTGAAAGTCGACTTCTATGCCAACCCAGACGTAGGTAAGAGTCTGATTTTTAGTCTTTGGGAAAGCGAGTACGGGAGCAGTATTCCCGACTACATCGCACCAGCCCGCGAGTGGGAGCCTGAGCCTTTAGCATCAGCACCAACACTCGCCAGCGATCAAAGTGGCTACAAGCGTTACTGGCGAACAATGGGGATTTGGTACTCCATTCTCGCCGAAGCTGGCTTTCCGCCACCGACCGGAAACATCTGGGTGGATTTCAGGAAGGATGTGAAGGACCAACTTCTTGCCGACGAACAGCTAAAGCAGACCATTGAAGGTGCCGATGGCAAAATGAAGAATATGCTGCCTTACCGCGTGGCAGCAAATGTCTGGAAGAGGGTTGCCGAAATACACGCGGATGCAAGTGCGTCGGATAGGCGCAAACTGTTCCCTGCGTCCAGCACGACCGGCGACCCTTACTTTGACCCGACCGCAGCGGGCCTTTTGGCCATCTTGAATGGGGCGGCTCGGGGTGCGTCAGGCCCAAAGAAATTCACCCGTTTCAAGGAATACCACGCGGTGGGCGGGGCCAACGTCTTCACCAAAGTCATAGAAGAAGCGCAATCCGGAAAGACGGTTTTTTTGGATCTGTCCATGGGCGACGAGAAGGTACGAAAAGCGATCGCCGAGCGGATAGCTCGTTCGCTTCTGGCAAGTCAGATGCGGCGCTTCAATGAAGGCGCTCTGGGAACTGATATGGTCATCCTCTACTTTGAGGAAGCTCACATCTTGTTCCCGAGTGACGATCGCGGATTGGGAGACAACGTCTACAACAAGCTTGCCAAGGAAGGCGCGAAGTTCAATATCTCTCTTGTTTACGCCACGCAGTCGATCTCTACGCTGTCGCCTGACTTAGTAAAAAATACTGAGAATTTTATCGTCACGCATCTCGACGATGATCGCGAGGTGCGTGAACTTCAGCACAAGCGGGCCTTTCGCGATATAGCAGCCGATGTCGAACGGATCACATCGAAGGGGTATGTACGGCTCAAAACGCTTTCGATGCCTTTCGCTTTGCCAGTTCAAATCCGCAAATTCTCCGGAGCACCGGACCCATCACGGGAAGACTGAACCATGCCCTATCAGAAAAGGGGCGGAGCCGGCTTCGAAGCGGCTTCCAAGATCGCGCACATGGAGATGATTCAGCACCCTGTTCTCCAGAGCGTGGTGCAAAGCCTACGTGTAGATGATGCGCCACGCACACCTGCGGGAACGGAGCCGACCCTCCGCGTTGATATCGCGCAAGCGCCAGTGATCGAGGATATCGTGACCGTAGATGCGGGACTTCAGGTCGTGCCGAACCCGGTGCGCCGAGAGAAGGCCATGTCCTTCATCAACCCTGGGGCTAGCCTGCTCCGCCTTGCTGATCTTGAGAGGCTCGCGGCCGATCCGATCATGGATCCTCGGGACATGAGTGACATCTTGGGCCGACATACGCTGCGGCCAGCCTACCTGCCGCTTCGGGGTGTGCGCATGGGGTCGCGCTCAATGAAGGACACGCTTCGGGAGGTTATAAACGCCACTCTGTGCCGGGGTATTACAGATCTCTACGACGTGCTCGAGTTTCTCCTCTTCGAGGGGTGGCTGCCGCAGGGAGCGCCCCGCGCAAAGCGGTCCATGAAGTGCCTCGATTGCCGACAGGAGTTTGACTTACCGCCGAAGCAGATTTTCGGCTGCCCTCATTGCGCGCACGCGCACTATCTGTCGGACTACCTCGGCCTATTGTCAGATTCAGACAGCGAAGAGTCGCCGGGCGAAGAGGTGGCGCATGGCTTCATGGGCGTTCTGGAAGTCTTGTGCCTCTTCCGTCTGCCAATGCTCCTGACCAAAGCGAACCGCGACGCGCGGCTTGCCAACATCCTTTTTATAAAGGACGGGTCGTTGATGCTCCGCGCCGCCGGATTTCGGGTTGTCGACGGAATCCGGCGTTACCTCGATTGGCTACGGGCTAAAGGTTCTCCGATGCATCTTGTTGGCGTAGAGAAAACCGGGCAAATGACCGAATTCCTTGAGGACTTTTCGCAAGCCGTGCCGCAGCCAGGCGATGTCTTTATGCCGCCACGACGCTTTATCAAGGAAGAGATCCAAGGCCGAAGCTATGATCCAGAGGGGTATCGCGACCGGGTTAGCTACGGCACTAGAATTGGGGTCCGACTGTCCGAGACCCACGTAGTGGCCCTTCAGACACCTGCTACAACTCTCGCCAATGGCGGGCCCGAAGCCCCAGTCCCTACCGATTTTCCCGAGCTCGAAGAGATTGTGCGGACGCTATCGAGACTGACAAGCGCGCGCTATCCGAATGCTCTACTACCCCTTGTGCATGCTAACCGACAGGTCAGCCTCGCGAACGGCCGCTCCTCCAGAATCTTGGAAGAGTACGTGATGTCACTTATGCGGGGCGGCGGGGCTTAACAATCGGAGGAGCGGGATGGTGTCTCAAGCCGTGGGCAACCAAGCACAAATAAAAGAAGGCAAAACGCAATCTGCGGCCGTCGTTCAGGAAGCCTGCAAGCCATTCCTCCGCTGGGCCGGCGGCAAACGATGGCTCGCACGCAGCCTCGCACCGATACTGAGACGTCATCTTGATACGAGCGGTGGCACCTACATCGAGCCCTTCCTGGGATCGGGTGCGATCTTTTATGCAACAGCTCCGGCCCGCGCGATCCTAAACGACCTAAATGAAGACCTTGTTTTGGCGCATGCGGCTGTGGCCGACGTGCCTGACTACCTAGTCAAAGCCTTAGCCTCCTTGCCGGTAGATAGAGAAACCTACAACGCAGTCAGGGAACTCGCACCCAAATCCCCATTTGAGCGTGCCGTGCGAATGATTTGGCTCAATCGCACCTGTTATGGCGGCATTCACCGGACCAACAAGCAAGGCCAATTTAACACTCCTTATGGAGGAGGCTCTAGGCGCCCGGACGTATTGTGGCGAGAAGGGATCGTTGAGGGATGCGCCCAAGTTTTATCCGGAGATATTGACCTTACGGTTGGAGACTTCGAAGCCGCTATCGACCGAGCAGGAGACGGGGATGTTGTCTTCTGTGATCCCACTTACTCGAACCCTAATCGCGATCATTTCGACCGCTATGGCCCTTCAGTTTTTTCTTGGGCTGATCAGGTACGACTGTCTTCTGCGTGCCGAAGAGCTCTTGGCCGAGGTGCTACAGTCATCGTGACCAATGGCGCTTATTCCCAATTGGCCGAGATCTATCCCGATGCTTACCGGATCACCCTAAAGCGAGCGACGAGCATGGGGGTGCGTCGGAAAGCTGGAACGGATGACGAGTATCTCTTTATCCTTGATCCGTGGAAACGTCGCCGAAAGTGGGCCGGGTTGGGCGAGATCGAGAACCGCCTCAAGCAGGCGGCTGAGGCGAGCCGCGTGTCTGCTCTGAGCGAAGCCCGTCGGCCGAAAGTGCAAGCACCTCGGACAATTGTTCGACCGATCGAACCTGTGCTGGACTAACACCATTTAACGAAGTTGGTTCAGCGACCTAAAGCCCCAGAGTAAAATGGAAAATTCCAAGTCAACGCGCTTACCAAACCTCCGGCCGCTAATGCTCTCAGCGCACTAAGCTGTTAGGTGTCAGGCAAAACCGACTTTTGTGTCACGTCGCTGACCCAGGTTGCGAGCTGCACACGAAGGCGGACCTTCGTGGATAGTGCGGAGAATGTCGGGACCGAGCCCAGTTTACCGGTTGCTGCGGCTTGTACGAACGACGGCTTTACGTGTTGCCACCACCGATCAAGCTGACTACGCTCGCTTTCAAAGGAGTGAATCCATGCCCTTCAATTTCGTCGTCGTAGTAAGCAAAAGGTGCATGGTCCGATAAGGTTTTCCATATCCGTTTCCATGCGCCCCCGACATTCTCGGGGGCTTTTTTTGTTTCTAAAGATCAGATCGCCAAGATGAACCGCACGAGAACACCTCCGCATTTGATAACATTGATCCTGTTGACGGGGTTTTCGCCGATGTCGCTCAACATGTTCCTACCCTCGCTGGCCAATATCGCTGTCGATCTTAAAACTGACTACAGCACTGTGAGTTGGGCTGTTTCTGGTTACCTGGCCATAACAGCGATCATCCAGCTCATCATCGGTCCCTTGTCAGACCGGGTCGGCAGGCGGAGGGTGCTTCTGGGGGCTTTGCTTGTTTTCGCATTTGCCTCTCTGGGTTGCACCTTTGCTCCGAACATCGAGGCATTTCTGTTCTGTCGAATGCTCCAAGGCGGCATCATCGGAGGGTATGCGCTTTCTCTCGCGATAGTTCGGGACATGAGAACGGAGCGGGAGGCCGTGAGCCTGATCGGCTATATCGGAATGGCTATGGCAATCGCCCCAATGGTCGGTCCCATGCTGGGAGGGGTGCTGGACACCTTCTTTGGGTGGCGGTCGGTCTTTGGATTCTACGCTGCAGCGGGCTTCGGATTGCTGCTGCTTTGCTGGTTCGACCTCGGAGAGACAAGGCCGCAGAGGGCAACAGATACCAGCACTCCGGCGCCTGGCACGACGGCGCTCATTCGTGAGCCCCTTTTCTGGGCCTACGCACTTTGCAGCACGCTTTCCGTCGGCGCATTCTACATTTTTCTGACGGGCGCACCCCTTGTTGCGCAGTCCACTTTCAATGTCACAGCCGCCGAACTTGGACTCTACATCGGGACCATTACTGTTGGCTTTATGATCGGCGGTTTCCTGGCCGGTCGCGTTGGGCAACACTTCGAACCGACAACCATTATGATTGCGGGCCGGGTTGTGGCTTGCACTGGTCTTGCGGGAGGTTTGTTGCTGCTCGCATCGGGTATCACGTCAGCGGAGCTTTTCTTTGCGAGCACCATCTTCGTCGGTTTAGGGAATGGCATTACAATGCCCGGAAGCAATGCCGGTGTCATGTCGGTTCGACCTGATCTCGCTGGAAGTGCTGCCGGACTGAGCGGCGCTCTCATCGTTTCTGGTGGTGCTGTTTTGACGTCGGTGACGGGCAACCTGGTACCACAGACGAACGGAGGCCAAACACTGCTTATGTTGATGCTGGCTGCATCGGGATTGGCAATGGCGTTTGCCGTTTGGGCGGTATGGCTGAGGAAGAAGGGTGGCTATCCGGCAAGGAGCAGCGATCCATCGCTTTGAGCCCAAACTGCGCGATAGCTGCACCCTGCGCGAATGCTGGCTTGGCTTAAATGATCCGATAACCTAATCTGCGCGGAACTGTCATCTTGGAAGATGAAGCTCCCGCGTGATTCCAGTAGTCACAGCCAGGAATGTCCTTCTTCAGTCAAACTGTGGAGGGCGTCTTTTTTGAACCATACCCTAAATGTGAATTTTGTTCCTGGACGTTATGCTGTCTCGCAACTTGCCACCGATACTGACATTCCCGAGTGGTTTAGCAGGCTGCTGAAGAAGTCGGCTCTCGACGCGGCCTGAGGAACATGATTCACCCTCAGCACAATTTCGGCGGGGGATGGTGATGCGCGGGACGGACGAAGCGAGCGGATCGCTTTTCAGCTATGTCGATCTGGAAGAGCGCATCCCAGCACGGCACCCTCTCCGCAAGATCAGGCAGGTGGTCAACGACGCGCTGGCCAGTCTGGATGCCGATTTCGAGGCGGTCTACACCGATTTCGGCCGCCCCNCAGGCTGCTGAAGAAGTCGGCTCTCGACGCGGCCTGAGGAACATGATTCACCCTCAGCACAATTTCGGCGGGGGATGGTGATGCGCGGGACGGACGAAGCGAGCGGATCGCTTTTCAGCTATGTCGATCTGGAAGAGCGCATCCCAGCACGGCACCCTCTCCGCAAGATCAGGCAGGTGGTCAACGACGCGCTGGCCAGTCTGGATGCCGATTTCGAGGCGGTCTACACCGATTTCGGCCGCCCCTCGATCCCGCCGGAACGGCTGATCCGGGCCAGCCTGCTGCAGATCCTGTTCTCAATCCGCTCCGAGCGGCAGTTGATGGAACAGATGCAGTATAATCTGCTGTTCCGCTGGTTCGTGGGCCTCGGGATCGACGATCCGGTATGGGTGCCGACGGTGTTCACCAAGAACCGCGACCGGCTGCTGACGGCCGACATGTCGCGCAAGGTGATGGCGGCTATCCTGGCGCATCGCGAGGTCGCGCCGCTCCTGTCGGACGACCACTTCTCGGTCGATGGCACGCTCATAAAGGCCTGGGCGTCGATGAAGAGTTTCCAGCCGAAGTCGGCGGGCACGCCGCCCGGCGATGATAGGCCGGATGACCCGCCCGCGACATCCATTGCCCCTGCCGCACAACCCGCCCAGACCGAACCCGAGACCGCTCCAATGCCCCGCTACAGCCGCCGAACCCGAAATCCCGAGGTCAACTTCAAGGGCGAGAAGCGTTCGAATGCGACCCATGCCTCGGTCACCGACCCGGACGCACGGCTCTATAAGAAATCCCCTGGCACAGGTGCGGTGCTGTGCTTCATGGGGCATGCGCTGATGGAGAACCGGCACGGGCTGGTTGTGCAAGGCGACCTAACCCACGCTGACGGTCGCGCCGAGCGAAAGGCTGCGCTGGACATGCTGCACCGCCACTCCCCCGGATCGATCCGGCAGCTGACCTTGGGAGCCGACAAGGGATACGATGCGGCCGAATTCGTCGCAGATCTCCGCCAGGCCTGCGTCACCCCGCACGTCGCCAGGAAGGCGCGGCATTCAGCAATCGACGGTCGCACTACCCGGCACAAAGGCTATGCCCTGTCCCAGAAGCACCGCAAACGGATCGAGGAGGCGTTTGGCTGGGCCAAGACCGTTGGCGGCATGTCCCAGACCGTCTATCGCGGCGTCGAACGGGTGCGGTCGCGCTTCATCCTGACGCTCGCAGCCGGAAATCTCGCCCGGCTGCCCCGGTTGCTGGCGGAATGAGGCTGGAGGGGGGGACGCAGGCCTGCTTCCAGCCACCCAATCCGGAAGACCGATGAGAGAACTCATTCCACCACGGAGAACAGCGTCCCACTGGCCTGACTAATTCAGCGGCCTGNTGGCTGGGCCAAGACCGTTGGCGGCATGTCCCAGACCGTCTATCGCGGCGTCGAACGGGTGCGGTCGCGCTTCATCCTGACGCTCGCAGCCGGAAATCTCGCCCGGCTGCCCCGGTTGCTGGCGGAATGAGGCTGGAGGGGGGGACGCAGGCCTGCTTCCAGCCACCCAATCCGGAAGACCGATGAGAGAACTCATTCCACCACGGAGAACAGCGTCCCACTGGCCTGACTAATTCAGCGGCCTGTTAGGTCCGTTTCGAGCTCAAAACAGCCCATCGCTGCACTGGACCTGCAGGCGTCCTTCCGCCGCTTCGGGGCCTCTTGGCCAAACATGCATCACAAAGGCGGGTTTCCTATTGGAAACGCCGGAAACGGACACATATTCCGCCGGTCCCGGTTATACTGTTGCGTCATGAAACCCGAATACCGCCTGCACTACGCCCCCGACAACGCCTCGCTGGTCATCCGGCTGGTGCTGGAGGAGCTTGGCCAGCCGTATGAGACGGTTCTGGTCGACCGCAAGGCGCAGGCGCAAAACAGCGCGGAATACCGGGCGCTGAACCCCGGCGGGCTGATCCCGGTGCTGGAAACGCCCGACGGTGCAGTGTTCGAAACCGCCGCCATCCTCTTGTGGCTGTCCGAACGCCACGGTGCGATGGCACCGCAGCCTGGCAGTGCAGACCGCGCGGCCTTCCTGAAAAGGCTGTTCTTTGCCTCCAACACCCTGCATGCCGACCTGCGCATGCTGTTTTACCCGGACAAATACATCGGCGGTGCCAAGGCAGACCAGGACCAGCTGCAAACCGTGCTGCGCCAGCGCCTGCACGTGCATCTGACCAGCCTCGACCAGGCCGCCGCCGCCCGTCCCAATTGGCTCGGCGCGCCGCAGCCCTCTGTGCTGGACTATTACCTGGCCTGCCAGATACGATGGATGGCGCTTTACCCTGCGCAGGCCGACAAAACCTGGTTCACCCTGGCCCATTACCCCAGCCTGCAGCGGATCTGCGCCGGGCTGGAACACCGCCCCGCTGTTACCGTGTCGCGCGAGGCCGAGGGCCTCGGCGCCACCCCGTTCACATCCCCGGCCTACGCCAATCCCCCAGAAGGATCAGCCACCTAATGTTCCTCTCCGTTTTCGACATGTTCAAAGTGGGCATCGGCCCGTCGTCCTCCCACACCATGGGTCCGATGGTCGCCGCCGCGCGCTTCCTCGACATGATGCGCGCGTCGCCCTTTGAATTCCACGGTCTGCGCGCCTCGCTGCACGGCTCCCTCGCCTTCACCGGCGTCGGCCACGCCACCGACCGCGCCACCATCCTGGGCCTCGGCGGCTTTGTCGCCCATGACTATGACGACGCCAAGGCAGAGGCCTTCCTGGCGGAGCTGGACAAGACCCATACCATGCACCCGGAAGGACTGGGCGCGCTGCACTTCGACCCCAAGGCGGACATGATCTTTGACTACGATCACGCGCTGCCGGGCCACGCCAACGGCATGATCCTGATGGCAACGGATGCCCAGGGCGACGTGATCCTGAAACAGGTCTATTACTCGATCGGCGGCGGCTTTGTCGTCACCGAGGAGGAACTGGCCGCAGGCAAGGCCACCGACGAGGGCGACCCGGTCCCCTTCCCGTTCAAATCCGCGGCTGAGATGCTGGAGATGGCCAAGGCCAGCGGCAAGTCGATTGCCGAGATGAAGCGCGCCAACGAGATCTCCCGCGGCTGCTCCGAGAGCCTCGCCAAAGGCACCGCCCGCATCTGGCAAGTGATGAACGACTGCATCAACCGCGGGCTGGAGCGTGACGGCATCCTGCCCGGCGGATTGAAGGTCCGCCGCCGCGCCAAGGGCATCTATGACGCGCTGATGGCAGAGCGCGGCATGAACCTGACTGCGCCGCACACCATCAACGACTGGATGAGCGTCTATGCGATGGCGGTGAACGAGGAAAACGCGGCCGGCGGCCAGGTTGTGACCGCGCCGACCAACGGCGCCGCCGGCACCCTTCCGGCGGTGATCCGCTACTATCTCGACCATGTGCCGGGCGCATCAGAGGCCCATGTTGAGGATTTCTTGCTGACCGCCGCCGCCATTGCCGGCCTGGTGAAATACAACGCGTCGATCTCCGGAGCCGAGGCTGGCTGCCAGGCTGAGGTCGGCTCCGCGTCGGCAATGTCCGCCGCCGGCCTCTGCGCCGTCATGGGCGGCACCCCCGAACAGGTGGAAAACGCCGCCGAGATCGCACTGGAGCATCACCTGGGCATGACCTGCGACCCGGTGAAGGGCTTGGTGCAGGTCCCCTGCATCGAGCGCAACGGCCTCGCGGCAATCAAGGCGGTCTCCGCCGCGTCCCTCGCCCTGCGCGGCGACGGCCAGCACTTCGTGCCGCTGGACGCCTGCATCGAGACCATGCGCCAAACCGGCGCCGACATGCACGACAAGTACAAGGAAACCTCGCTCGGCGGCCTCGCCGTGAACGTGCCGAACTGCTGAGGTTCATGTCTCAGTCTGCCGCTGCCGGAGCAACCAAACACAGGTTAGCGCCCGGCACCGAGGGTGGGCGTTTCGCGCCCGCGTCATGCTGAAAGCATGCCTCCAGCATGACGGGGCGGGGACGGGCGCGAACCGGGCCGCAAACGGCCCGGGGTCTATCTCCGCAATCCGTCCCACCTTCAACCGCACCTTGTAAGTTTCCCCCACCCCGCCTAGCCTGCCGCCATGACACAGGACCGGCCCCTCCTCGGCATCGCCCTGATGCTGGGCTTCTGCATGGTGATCCCGCTGGGCGACGCCATCGCAAAGCTTTTGACCAACCGGGTGCCGGTTGCCCAAATCGTCTTCATCCGCTTTGCCGCCCAGGCCGCGATCCTGCTGCCGCTGGCCCTGGCCCTGCGGCTGCCGCTCAGCCTGTCGCGCCGGGTGGCACCGCTCTTGTTCCTGCGCACGCTGTTGCAGATGGGCGGCATCGGCGCGATGTTCACCGCCTTCCGCTACCTGCCCTTGGCCGACGCGGTGGCCATAGCCTTCGTGATGCCCTTCCTGATGCTGCTGCTGGGCAAATACGTCCTGCACGAACAGGTTGGCCTGCGCCGCCTCGGCGCCTGCGTCGTCGGCTTTGCCGGCACCTTGCTGGTCATTCAGCCCAGCTTTGCCGCCGTCGGCTGGAACGCACTCTGGCCGCTGCTGGTTGCGGTGATCTTTGCCTTGTTCATGCTGATCACCCGCAAAATCGCCAAGGAAACCGATCCCATCGCGGTTCAGGCCGTGGCGGGCGTCATGGGCACCGCGCTGCTGGCACCGGTGTTCCTGATCGGCGACGCGGCCGGCATGGCGGCGCTGTCCACCGCCCTGCCGCCGCAGGACACCTGGACCCTGCTGGCCGCAGCCGGCGCGCTTGGCACCGTGGCGCATCTGATGATGACCTGGAGCCTGCGCTTTGCCCCCACCTCCACCCTCGCCTCGATGCAATACCTGGAAATCCCGGTGGCGGTGTTCTTCGGCTGGCTGATCTTCTCGGAACTCCCGAACACCCTCGCGGCTTTCGGCATCCTCCTGACCATCAGCGCAGGGCTTTACGCGGTGATGCGCGAGCGCAAGGCGTCAGAAACCGAAGAGCGCATCAACCCCGCCTAGCGGTCCAGCCGGACCGCCCCCAGCACATCCGCCAGCAACCGCCGCGGCACAATCGCCAGCAGCCCCGGCCCCTTCGCCTCCAGCCGCACCGGACCCGTCGCCCGGTTCGAGGTGCCGATCCGCCCCATCGGCGACATTGTCAGCCCGTCAATGGGCCACTCCAGCCCCTCGGACCGCCCCTGCACCTCCTGCATCGGAAACAGCGAAATCACCTCACCCGCCTCCGCGGGCAGTTCCACCGCCCGGGTCAGGTGAAAGATCACCTCCGTCTCCCCCACCAGCACAACCGGCACGTCATGCCCCTGCACCAGGGTGCTGAACGCCGCCAGCTGGTGATCCACCCGCGCGCCCAGGAACCCCACCGCCAGCACCGCCGGCGCCGCTATCATCCTCAGCGCCTTGTCAAAATCGGTGCTGTCCTGCTCCGCCACCGGGTGCAGGCTGTCCGGCGGCAGCTGCCCCCGCACGTCATCGCTCAGCGAGTCAAAGTCCCCGATCACCGCCCGTGGCACCTGCCCCGCCGCCAGCGCCGCCGCAGCGCCGCCGTCAGCCGCCACCAGAACCGGCGCCAGCGCCAGCGCCTCCGCCAGTGCCCCCGCAGCCAGCTCCCCGCCGCCCACCAGAGTGATTGGTTCCGGCACGTCTACAATCTTAGTATTCATACGGTGCATTCCCGCCTATTTTGGAAACAAGCCATATTGTGAACACAAAATGATACGATCAATTGCACGGATTCGAGCAAAATTGGTCCTTCCAGCCTTTATGGTGAATGACAGCGTATGTGACGAAGACGAGCGAGCTGATGGTACACAACAACAAAGTCTTGACCGTATCCTATGGAACCTTTTCCTGCACATTGGAAGGGTTTGAGGATTCCTTCGACACGATGAAGGCGATTGCCGAGTATTTCCGCGACCTTGCCGCGGATGACCGTTACTTCGGCGCCGAACCCCCGCAACCCGACGCCGACATGCTGGCCCGCATCGCCCAGCGCGAGATCGCCCGCCAGGTTGAGGCCCGCACCAGCGACACCGGCATCCACCTGCGCGCCGCCACCCCGGCCCTTGGCGCCGCCGCTGCAGAAGCCCCCGCACCGGCCCCTGCCGCCGCGCCTGCTCCGGCTGCCGCCCCGGCACCGGCCGCGGAACCCGTTGCAGAGCAGCCCGCCCCTGCCCCGGCAGAGGAACCCGTTGCAGAAGCCGAAACAGCAGACGCCGCTGCTCCGGCAGAGACCGCGCCCCAAGCAGCCCTCCCGGACTCCGAGGTTGAATTCTTCGAGCCGGAAGCCGAGGACACCCAGGCCGCCGAAGAGACCGCCGCAACCGAAGAGACCACGGAAACTGAGGTAGAGGACGCTGCCGAAGTGGCAGCGGACGTCATTGCCGAAGCCGAAGCCGAAGCCGAAGCCGAAGCCGAAGCCGAAGCCGAAGCCGAAGCCGAAGCCGAAGCCGAAGC
>NZ_LYUZ01000158.1:23870-146681 GCF_001679925.1 Leisingera sp. JC1
GAAGCCGAAGCCGAAGCCGAAGCCGAAGCCGAAGCCGAAGCCGAAGCCGAAGCCGAAGCCGAAGCCGAAGCCGAAGCCGAAGCCGAAGCCGAAGCCGAAGCCGAAGCCGAAGCCGAAGCCGAAGAAGCCATCGCAGCTGTGCTGGGAACCGCAAGCGAAGAAGAGCCCGCGCCCGCCGTCGAACTGCTGGAAGTGACCGAATCCGAGGCCGGCTTCACCGAAGCAGAGGACGAAGCAGAAGCGGTTGAGGCCGAAGCCCCCGCAGCTTCCCCCGCAGCCGACAGCATCGCCGCCAAGCTGCAGCGCATCCGCGCCGTGGTTGCGCAGACCCCGGAGGAAGACTTCAGCGAGGACGAGCACGCCGACGACGTGCTGGAAGGCGCCGAAGAGGACATCTCCGCCGCCCTGCTGGAAGACGACGGCGCGTCTGAATTCGATGACGAAGGCGACGACGAAATCGCCCGCGCCCTGGACCGCCTGGACCTGAACTCCGCCGCTGCTGAAGCAGACGCTGAGGACACCGCCGAAGCTGAAGAGGCGGCCGAAGATGAGGGGGAAGCGGAAGAGGACGAAGCAGAAGACGGAATTTTCTCCGGCCTCTCCGATGACGCCCCGGAAGCCGAAGCGGACAGCGCAGATGCGGCCGCGGAAGACAGCAGCATTCTGCCGGCCGGCGGCGAAGAAGATGAGCCGCCCGCCCCGGCTCCGGCCCGCGTCCGCATCACCAAGATCAAGCGCGCCGTTTTCGACGAGGCGCTTGCCTCGGGCCAGCTGCAGGAAGCGGAGGAGGAAACTGAAGATTCCGCAGCTGCCGAAGCGGCACAGACCGCCCTCTCGGAAGAGGACGAGGCCGACCTGATGCGCGAACTGGCCGAGGTGGAAGCGGAAATCCTTGCCGCCTCCGAACAGCCCGCCACTGAGGAAGCGCCCGATGAAGAGACCGCCGCAGAGGACACAGCGGAACCGGCAGCTGCCGGGCTGGCCGACAGCGATGTCTCCCGCCTGATGGCCGCCGCCGACGAGAAACTGGAAGACCCGGAAACCGCTTCCTCGCGCGAGGCTTACAGCCAGCTGCGCGCTGCCGTCGCCGCCACCAAGGCCGGCGCTGCGGGCAGCGAAACCGCAGGCGACGATGCCAAGCCTTACCGCGACGACCTGGCCAGCGTGGTGCGCCCGCGCCGCCCCGAATCCCGTCAGGCCGCCTCGGAACGCCCGGCCAGCCCTGCAGCCCGGCCTGCGCCGCTGAAACTGGTGGCAGAACAGCGCATCGACGACGGCGCCGAACAGCAACAGCCGCAACCGATCCGCCCGCGCCGGGTCTCCGCAGGTGTGCTCGCTGCCGGAACCGACGGCGACAGCAGCGGCTTTGCGGCCTACGCCGAAGAACGCGGTGCCGCCGAACTGCATGAGCTGCTGGAGGCCGCCGCGGCCTATATGAGCTTTGTCGAAGGCCGCGACCACTTCTCGCGCCCGCAACTGATGAACACGGTGCGCAGCGCCGGCAGCGAAGGCTTCAACCGCGAGGACGGGCTGCGCTCCTTCGGCCAGCTGCTGCGCGACGGCAAAATCGAACGCTCCGGCAATGGCAAGTTCACCGCCTCCGGCGACATCGGCTTCAAGCCCGGCAAACGCGCCGCAGGCTGAACAGCCTGCAGACCAACAGAAAAGGCGGCCCCGCAAGGCCGCCTTTTTTCATTTCAAACCAGACCGCTATTCACCTTTGCGGAAATACTCCGGGGTGAATTGGCCGAAAGGTCAAGAGGGGCAGCGCCCCTCCCCTTACTGGTCCTTGGCGTCCGGGTCTTCCTTGCCGACGCCGCGGAACACGAACTTGAACGGCAGCACCCAGACAATGCCCAGCGCCACATAGACGATCAGCTCCAGCCACAGCGGCGGCCGGTCCAGCCAGTTCATCACCGTGACCGCAGCCACGATATAAACCGGCATCCCGACCAGCAGGATGACCAGGGCCCAGCGCCGCCGGGCCTTGTAGCTCAGGCCTTGCTTCTCTGCCATCAGTCGGCGAACGGGTCGGTCACCAGGATGGTGTCGTCCCGCTCCGGGCTGGTGGACAGCAGTGCAACCGGGCATTCGATCAGCTCTTCCACGCGCTTCACGTATTTGATCGCATTGGCCGGCAGATCGTTCCAGCTGCGGGCGCCTTCGGTCGACTCGCTCCAGCCCGGCATTTCCTCATAGACCGGCTTGCAGCGGGCCTGCTGATCAGCCGCGGTCGGCAGGTAATCCAGATGCTCGCCGTCGAGGTCATAGCCGGTGCAGATCTTCAGGGTTTCAAACCCGTCCAGAACGTCCAGCTTGGTCAGGCAGATGCCCTTGATGCCGGAGGTGGCGCAGGTCTGGCGCACCAGCGCCGCATCAAACCAGCCGCAGCGGCGCTGACGGCCGGTGGTGGTGCCGAACTCATGGCCGCGGGTGCCCAGGCGCTCGCCATCCGCATCCGGGGTGCCGTCTTCCTTCAGCAATTCGGTCGGGAACGGGCCTTCGCCGACGCGGGTGGTATAGGCCTTGACGATGCCCAGCACGTAATCGATCGAGCCCGGGCCGATGCCGACGCCGGTGGCCGCCTGGCCCGCAATCACGTTCGAGGAGGTCACAAACGGGTAGGTGCCGAAATCGATGTCCAGCAGCGCGCCCTGGGCGCCTTCGAACAGGATCCGCTTGCCCGCCTTGCGCTTCTCGTTCAGCACCTTCCAGACCGGCGCCGCATAGGGCAGGATCTTCGGCGCGATCTCCTTCAGCTGCTCGATCAGCGCATCGCGGTCGATGGGATCGACGCCCAGGCCCTTGCGCAGCGGGTCATGGTGCTGCAGCGCCCGGTCGACGCGGGCCACCAGGGTCGCCTCATCCGCCAGGTCGGCCACGCGGACCGCACGGCGGCCCACCTTGTCCTCATAAGCCGGGCCGATGCCGCGGCCGGTGGTGCCGATCTTGGTGCCCTTGGAGGCCGCTTCCTCGCGCGCCCGGTCCAGCTCGCCATGCAGCGGCAGGATCAGCGGCGTGTTCTCGGCGATCATCAGCGTTTCGGGGGTGATCTCGACACCCTGTTCGCGGACCGTTTCGATTTCCTTCAGCAGGTGCCAGGGATCCAGCACCACGCCATTGCCGATGACCGACAGCTTGCCGCCGCGCACCACACCCGAGGGCAGCGCGTGCAGCTTGTAGACCTTGCCGTCAATGACCAGCGTGTGGCCGGCGTTGTGGCCGCCCTGGAAGCGGGCGATCACGTCAGCGCGCTCGCTCAGCCAATCCACGATCTTGCCTTTACCCTCGTCGCCCCACTGGGCGCCGACTACGACGACATTGGCCATATCCGGTCCTTTACAGTCTGGTTCAAACCCACGCTCATATAGCGATGCTGCGCAGGCAGGGGAACCGCAAATTCGCCGCAGGAGAAGGCTTAGCCAAGGTTTTCGCTCAATCGCAGAGGGCTGCGCCTGCCTGGGCGGGCGCGAATGCGCCGGCTTGCCGCTGATTCCCGTTTACTGAAGGCGTCCACACAGCCGGGCAGAGACCGTCCGCGGGCTGGCGGCGGTACAGAAGTGCATGGCAGTTTATTCCTCCACCACTTCCCCAGTTCAGATTTGAAACTCTCCCTTGCAGAAGAGCCCGCCCGTGGGGGCGGACGGGCTCTGCCCGGCGGCGCTGCGCGCCTTGTTCCGGGCGGATGGTATTTCTCTATGCAGGGTGTTGCGCACCCACCGTACGCCCCGTTCACGCGATCCTCACCCCCTGATGCCACACTGCAATCAGATCGCGATCCCCCAGCCATGGTTCCCGCGCGCGGGGCCATGATACGAGGCCCAGGCATCTGTGCGGCTGAATGGGCAACACCCGGAGACCGGCCCTGATAAAAAGGGGGGCGTCCAGGATATCCTGTCCGAGCAGGCCCCCGGCGGGGTCTGTCCAACTCCACCCCGGCGGCGCCGCCCCCTTAATTGGGACACAGCGCAAAGACGGAAACGAAGCAACAGACACGGCAAGGCAAAACCGCCCCGGCCCGCAAGCGGCCCCGGCGGCCAAAGCTGCGCGCCTTCAGCCGCGCAGATGCACCGGCGCGCCATGCGGGGTGCTCAGATACGCCTCTTCCCAGCGGCTGCGCATCACTTCCGCCTCTGCTGGCGAGGCCGCGCCCTGTTCCGCCAGAAACACCTCCAGCGTTTCCAGCCAGGCGCGGAAGTAATCCTCGCCGCCGTCCAGTTCCCGGCTCAACCCATGGCGTTTCAACGTGGCCGAAAACCGCTCCACCCACTCGCCCCAGCTGAATCGCCCCGCTTCATTCAGATGCACAGTCAGCGCAAAGACTTGCGCGTGCCAGGGTTCGGCAAAAACCGGCTCCGGCACGGATACTTCGGGACAGAGGCTCATAGCGGCTCCAGATAGCTCTGCCACAGGTCCAGCACCACCTCATCCTCCGGATGTTCAGGGTGCGCCCACAAGGAGCTGGCATGAAACCGCACCGCATAAAGCGGCTCCGGCGCCTCGCCCAGCCCATGGGCGCTGCTGTCGGGGAATACATGGGTGCCATGCAGCCGCAGGATATAGCCCTGCGCGCCCGCGGCGTATTGCGGCAGCCGGGTGTGGCCGCCCTCCACCAGTGCATTATCCGCGGGGATTCGCGCCCGCACCGCCTGCCCCGGCGTGAACCGCGGCTTCGGCCCGCCCTCACGGCTGGCCGGTCCGCCCTTGGCCAGCGCGGCAGCCACGTTCTCCGCCTTCAAGGCCCGCTCCGCCAGCGCATGCAGCCCGGTCGCGCCCTGCCCTGCAAGGTCTTCGCGCGTCAGCACCCCCTTCTCGACCAGCAGGTCCGCCAGCGCAGAGATCCATTTCTCGTAATAGGAAAACCGCGTGTAATCCTTGGGTGACAGCCTCTCCCGCGCATGGCGCGAGGTGTCGATATTCCACTGACCCAGCGCACCGCAGGCCAGCGTCACCGCCAGCGCGCGGGCGTGCCAGTCCTCGGCAAAAACCGGCGCGTCCTCAGCCTCAGGCTTCACCGGCCCGTCACCGAATCGCCCGCCCATGTCATGCACCCGGGTCATGCCGGCACCTTCGCCAATCCCGTGCCGATCATGCTGTCACGAGTCACCAGCGCCGCCAGATCGTCCTCGCTCATTCCTTCTGTACCCTCAGGCCGCACCGGCAGCACCAGATAGCGGACTTCGGCGGTCGAATCCCAGACCCGCACCGCGCTTCCCTCGGGCAAGGTCACTCCGAACTCCGCCAGCACCTTGCGCGGCTCCCGCACTGCGCGGGCGCGGTAGGCGTCGGACTTGTACCACCCCGGCGGAATGCCCAGGAGCGGCCACGGGTAGCAGCTGCATAAGGTGCAGACGACCATATTGTGCTGCTGGGGCGTGTTCTCCACCACCACCATATGCTCTCCTTGGCGGCCGTAGTATCCGAGGTCCGCCAGCACCGGATCGGCATCCGCCAGCAGCGCCTCCTTGAAGTCCGGATCACTCCACGCCCTGGCCACCACCCTTGCGCCGTTCTGCGGGCCGATCCTGTTCTGATAGGTGTCGATGATCTCCTCCAGCGCGGCGGGATCGATCAGGCCTTTCTCGGTCAGAATCGTTTCCAGCGCCTTCACCCGCAGGGCAGGATCGGGCGGCAAAAGGGCGTGCGGGTGGTCGGAATGGTCATGAGGCATACCCCATGCTGCTCCCGTGCGGGGGCTTCTGTCCAGTCACGTTTCCTGATGCAAACAATCACGTTGCGTGACGTCCGGGACCGGTTCGCAGAACAGCCTGCAACTCCGCCCTTGCCCCCCCGGGCAATCTTGCCTATTTACCGCCCGGTACTTAGCCAACCGCCGCAGGGACCCATGGAAAACGTTGTTCTGATCATCCATCTTCTTCTGGCTCTCGGCCTCATTGCCGTGGTTCTGCTGCAGCGCTCCGAGGGCGGCGGCCTGGGCATGGGCGGCGGCGGCGGCGGCGCGATCTCCGGCCGCGCGGCAGCAACCGCACTTGGCAAGATCACCTGGGTTCTGGCCATCGCCTTCATCTGCACCTCGATCACCCTGACCATCATGGCCGCGCAGAAATCCGCGGGCTCCTCTGTTGCGGACCGCATCGGCGTGCCGCAAACCGAGGAAAGCGGCGAGGCTCCGGCAGTTCCGGCGCTTGGCAGCGATCTTCTGCCGCCCGCCGAGGGCGACAACGCTCCGCTGGTTCCCAGCGCAGACTGATCCACTACACCTTGAGAGGGTTTTAGGAACCGCAACAGCATCTTGCGGTTCCCTTGCGCATTTCGTGCGAATCCTTTATATATGAAGTCCCGTGATGCTGCGGTTTTTGGACTGATTCCAATCACCGCCGGGCAGCTGAAATCTGACTTCTCACGGGGGCAGCCGAACACATATGGCGCGTTTTATCTTCATCACTGGCGGTGTTGTTTCATCCCTGGGCAAAGGCCTGGCGTCCGCTGCACTGGGCGCATTGCTGCAAGCACGCGGCTACTCGGTCCGCCTGCGCAAGCTGGACCCCTATCTGAACGTCGATCCGGGCACCATGAGCCCGTTTGAGCACGGCGAGGTGTTCATCACCGACGACGGCGCAGAGACCGACCTCGACCTCGGCCATTACGAGCGTTTCACCGGGGTTCCGGCGCGCAAGACCGACTCGATCTCCTCCGGCCGCATCTACACCAACGTGCTGGAGAAGGAGCGCCGCGGCGACTACCTTGGCAAGACCATCCAAGTCATTCCGCACGTCACCAACGAAATCAAGGACTTCATCTCCATCGGCGAAGATGAGGTCGACTTCATGCTCTGCGAGATCGGCGGCACTGTCGGCGATATCGAGGGCCTGCCCTTCTTCGAGGCGATCCGCCAGTTCGCCCAGGACAAGCCGCGCGGCGAATGCATCTTCATGCACCTGACCCTGCTGCCCTATATCAAGGCCTCCGGCGAGCTGAAGACCAAGCCGACCCAGCACTCCGTGAAGGAGCTTCGCTCCATCGGCCTGGCGCCCGACATCCTGGTCTGCCGCTCCGAGGGGCCGATCCCGGTCAAGGAGCGCGAAAAACTGGCGCTGTTCTGCAACGTGCGCGCCGACTCCGTGATTGCCGCGCAGGACCTGAAATCCATCTACGAGGCGCCGCTGGCCTACCACCGCGAGGGCCTCGACCAGGCGGTGCTGGATGCCTTCGGCATCGCCCCTGCCCCGAAACCGAACCTGGAGCGCTGGGAAGATGTGGCCGACCGCATCTACAACCCCGAAGGCGAGGTCAAGGTGGCCATCGTCGGCAAATACACCCAGCTGGAAGACGCCTATAAATCGGTGGCCGAGGCGCTGACCCACGGCGGCATGTCGAACCGCGTCAAGGTCTCGATCGAATGGGTCGATGCGGAGCTGTTCGACAAGGACGACGCCGCCCCCTACCTGCAGGGCTACCACGCGATCCTGGTGCCCGGCGGCTTTGGCGAGCGCGGCACCGAAGGCAAGATCAAGGCGGCGCAATACGCGCGCGAGAACAAGGTGCCGTATCTCGGCATCTGCCTCGGCATGCAGATGGCGGTGATCGAGGCCGCGCGCAACGTGGCGGGCATTGCCGAGGCGGGGTCGGAGGAGTTCGACCACGAGGCCGGCAAGAAACGGTTCGAGCCGGTTGTCTATCACCTCAAGGAATGGGTGCAGGGCAACATGACCGTCGAGCGCAAAGTGGGCGACGACAAGGGCGGCACCATGCGGCTCGGCGCCTATGACGCAGCGCTGGAGGAAGGCTCCAAGGTCGCGGAAGTCTATGGCAGCACCCATATCGAGGAGCGCCACCGCCACCGCTATGAGGTCGACACCAAGTACCGCGCGCAGCTGGAAGAATGCGGCCTCACCTTCTCCGGCATGTCGCCGGACGGCCGCCTGCCGGAAATCGTGGAGTGGAAAGACCACCCGTGGTTCATCGGCGTGCAGTTCCACCCGGAGCTGAAATCCAAACCATTCGCGCCGCACCCGCTGTTCGACGATTTCGTCCGCGCGGCCAAGGACGCCTCGCGGCTGGTCTGACCACCGGGCCGGGAGTGCCGGAAAGAAATTGCAAGGGCGGGCCAATGGCCCGCTTTTTTAGTTTGAAGTTGTAGTTTCCGAACTGCGCCTCTACTACCTGACATCCATCATCCTGATTTTTTCACTGGCTTTAAGGAACTTACATTGAAAAAGGCAGCAATTGGCTTGAGCGCCGTTCTTCTTACAGCGGCATGTATGGACGTTGACCCGAAGTACTCGGATCTGAATGAAAGCGCAGCAAATGGCTTTCCCGAACTTGCGCTGCAACTGGGGCGCGTGAACCCGCCGAAATGCGTATTGCAAGCCAGCGAGTGGGAACCCGTGTTCATCAAGAACAACATTACAACCGGCCGTCGTGTAACCAATGCGCTGAATGGCATGGTCCAGAACGGTCAGATCCTTTATTTTCAGGACAAACGGGTCATCGCAGTCACCGCTGACTATTGCGGGAAGTAGGCGATTTTCCCGGGACCGGAGGCGGTGCACGAAGGTTCTCCCGCCCGTCCCGGATCACATAGGGAGTGATCCACTCCCGTTGGGCCCGGCGCCGCCAAGGCGGCGCAGGGAGAATACAGAAAAAGGCGGGCCGCTGGCCCGCCTTTTGCATTTCGATTGAATGGTTTTTTTCCCGGCTCAGAAGCCGTGCATCCGCTTGGCCCATTGATAGGCCACCACCAGACCCTTCATCCGCGGCAGCATCAGCAGCGAGGCCCCCACAGTGATCACCGACATGATGATCGCCAATGTCCAGGGGTCCGGGCGCAGCTGGGTGTAGACGATGTGCAGCGCAAAGCCGAGGATGTGGCCCACCACCAGGATGGTCAGATAGGCCGGGCCGTCGTCGGCGCGCTGGTGGTGCAGCTCCTGGCCGCACTCGGTGCAGCTGTCGTTCACCTTGAGATAGCTGTGCAAGAGCTTGCCCCCGCCGCAGTTCGGGCAGCGCAGCCGCAGCCCCTTCCACAAGGCGGGCTTCAGCTCCCGCTGCTCAGTCTGCAACACGTCCGCTTGGGTCATCGCGCGTCTCCTTCGGTTCCGCAGCCTGATAGCGCGATTCCCGGATTGAATGCAATCAATATGGAAACATTGATATTGCATTTATTGCCGCATTCCTGCATTGAACCAATCAATCACGACACAAAGCCTGTGCGGAGACCCGACGATGACACAATGGACCCCTGCCCGTCTGGACGGCGCCCGGCCGCGCTACATTGAACTGGCCGAGGCAATCGGCGCTGACATCGACGCAGGCGTGCTGTCCCCCGGCGACCGGCTGCCGCCGCAGCGGCGGGTGGCGCAGGAGCTGGGGGTGGATTTCTCCACCGTGTCGCGGGGCTACGCCGAAGCGGTGCGGCGCGGCTATATCGAGAGCTTTGTCGGCCGCGGCACCTTTGTGCGCAGCCGGGAGGCGCTGCCGGAACGCCCCGACCCGCGCCGGGCGCTGGAAGAAGACCCGATGATGAACATGCCGCCGGAACCGGATGATCCGGCGCTGCTGGCGCGGATGCAGAAGGGGCTGGAGCATGTCGCTGCCAACCTGGTGCCGCTGCTGCGCTACCAGTCGGTGACCGGCAGCCCGCAGGACCGGGCGCTGGCGGCAGAGTGGATGCAGGCCAACGGGCTGGACTGCGCCGCGGACCGGCTGGTGATCACCCCCGGGGCCCATGCCAGCCTCTATGCAATTCTGACAGTCCTGTGCGAACCGGGGTCCACCGTGCTGTGCGAGCAAGTGACCTATCCCGGGCTGCGTTCCATCGCGGCGCGGCTGGGGCTCCGGCTGATCGGGCTGGAGGGCGACAAGGACGGCATCCTGCCAGCGGCACTGGAGCAGGCCATCACCGGCGACTGGCCCGCGGCGCTGTATCTCAACCCCACCCTGCAGAACCCCTCGACGCGGACCATTCCGGCCAAGCGGCGCCAGGAGATTGCCGCGGTGCTGCGCAAGCATGAGCTGCCGCTGATCGAGGATGACGCCTATTGCTTTGTCGACAATGGCGCGCCGGCGGCAATCAGCAGCCTGATCCCCGATCTGGGCTGGCACATCGCCGGCCTCTCCAAATGCTTCGGCGCCGGGCTGCGGCTGGCCTATGCCACAGTGCCGAAACGCGCGCTGCTGGGACAGTTCAGCCAGGCGCTGAGGTCGATGCATGTGATGGTGTCGCCCCTGAACCTGGCGCTCTTGGGACGCTGGATAGAGGATGGAACCGCGGCGGAGATCCAGCGGTTCATCCGCAAAGCCGCGGCACAGCGGCAGGCGCTGGCGGCGGAGGTGCTGCAAGGGTGTTTCATCGACAGCGATCCGCTGGCCTTCAACCTGTGGCTCAGCCTGCCGCGGGGCACCAGCCGGGCCGAGGTGATGGGCCGCATGGCGGGCCGCCAGATCGGCATCATGCCCAGCGATGCCTTCACTGTCTCCGGTCTGCCGCAGGAAGCGGTGCGGGTGTGCCTGGGCGGGCCGATCACATTGGCGGACCTGCGCGAAGACCTGCTGGCGCTGAACGATGCCGTCACCCGCAAGGACTGGCTGGGCTGAGCGGCGGCTGATATGCTGCTGCCGCAACCACAGGAGCCCGCATGATCCGCGCCTTCCGCAACCTGATTGAACGCCAGCTGGCCAAGGCCCAGGCCGAGGGGCAGCTGCAGGGCCTGGAGGGCGAAGGCAAGCCGCTGCCCGACCGCAGCAGCGAGGCGCATGTGGACGCCGGACTGGCCGCCGGAATGCGGATCATGGCGCAGGCCGGCGTGGTGCCGGAGGAGTTCGCACTGAAGGAACAGCTGGCTGAGGCGCGCAGGGATTACGCCGGATTGACCGATCCGGAGGCACGCAAGGCGGCAATGGCGCGGATCTCCGATCTGGAAATGCGCTACAACATGGCGCGGGATGCGCGGAAATCCTTCTTCCGTTAGCGCAACACCCAGTTGTTTCCCGCCGGATTCGCGGTATAGACAGCGCCAAGACCGACCATTCCAAAGAAGAGTGACGCATTATGGCCAATGACGCTTCCACACGGCAGGAACAACTCGACCGCATTGCAACCGGCAAAGGCTTCATTGCCGCGCTGGACCAGTCCGGCGGCTCGACCCCGAAGGCGCTGGCGCTTTATGGCGTGAACGAGGACGCCTATTCGAACGACGACGAGATGTTCGCCGAGATCCACAAGATGCGCACCCGCATCATCACCTCGCCGAGCTTCGGCAAGGAGCGCATCCTGGGCGCGATCCTGTTCGAGAAGACCATGGACGGCGAGATCGACGGCAAGCCGACCGCGGATTTCCTGTGGGGCAACTGCGGCGTGGTGCCGTTCCTGAAGGTGGACAAGGGCCTGGCCGATGAGGCCAACGGCGTGCAGATGATGAAGCCGATGCCGGAGCTGGACGCGCTGCTGGCGCGGGCCAACGACAAAGGCATCTTCGGCACCAAGATGCGTTCGGTCATCAAGGAAGCCAATGCCGAGGGCATCAAGGCGGTTGTTGCCCAGCAGTTCGAGGTGGGCCAGCAGATCGTGGCCGCGGGCCTGGTGCCGATCATCGAGCCGGAAGTGGACATCAACTCTGCCACCAAAGCCGAGGCCGAAGCGCTCCTGAAAGCGGAGATCAAGGCACAGCTGGATGCGCTGCCCGCGGACAGCAAAGTGGCGTTGAAGCTGACCATCCCGACCCAGGCCGGGCTGTACGACGATCTGGCCGATCACGCCAATGTGGTCCGGGTTGTGGCGCTGTCCGGCGGCTACACCACCGACGACGCCTGCGCGCGCCTGGCGCAGAACGCCAAGATGATCGCTTCCTTCAGCCGTGCGCTGACCGAGGGGCTGAACGTTGCCATGTCCGATGCGGATTATGACGCGGCCCTGGGCGCCAACATCGGCAAGATCTACGACGCCTCGCTGTAAGGCTTTGCAGAGCTGACATTGAGAAGGCCGCGCCTGCACCCGGGCGCGGCCTTTTCTGTTGGGCCTTTCCTGGTTGGGCCGTGTCAGTAGCCGTTGTTGCGCCCGGCGCAGCAGACTGCCAGCACCAGCCCCGCACCGCTGAGGAAGGGCAGCCAGAAGAAGCGCAGCGCGGTGAGGGTGAACCACCCCGGCTGGTCCTCCGGCGCCTGGCCCGCACCGCCGAGCCAGGCCCAGAAGATCAGCGCCGAGGCGGAGATCACCACCCCCGTCAGCGCCAGCAGCCAGCGTGCGGACCTAGGCATCTTTCCGTCGCTGACGGCCAGCCGTTCCGCCGTGCGGCTGGCGGCGAGCCAACCGCTCACGCCGCCTGGGTCAGCGAGGGGCGCAGCCCCGTGTAGCTGACCTTGTTCTCGTTAACTGCCAGGTAGCGCTGCGCCTCCTCGCGGTCTCCGAAGCTCAGCGCCTCGTCATAGAAATAGGTGATCCGGTCCCCGGTCCGGGACAGCAGGCCGCCGCTTTCAAACAGGATGAACCACTTCTTCTGCACCAGTTGCATCAGCCTCACTCCTTTCTGAAGTCCGGCATTGGCCCGTCTCCGCCGCCGCCGGTTCTATTGCATTCCCCAGGGTGCAAGCGGCCACCCGGCCGCCCGCCGGGCTGCCGGTCAGCAGATTTCCAGATGCTGGATTGGCCATTCTTGCGCCCTGCTGAAGGCAGAATTCGCCCCCAGATGTTGCCAAAAAGTTAACAGGAATTGGCGCTGGTTTTACGCGGCATTTTCCCGCCGGCGGGCGGCGGTTTCCCGCCTGCCGCAAGGGGGTTCCAGACAATTTGGCGAAATTCCGCTGTTGCAGAATCCGAAAGTGTTACCGGAGCGTAAATGCCTTCTCCGGTGGCGGCACGGCACCCCGCCAGCGGCATCGGCCGGCGGGCAGCAAGGCATGAGTATTTGGGGAAAGATGAAACCTGCAGGAGCGCGGTTTCCGGGCTGAACGGGCGCAGTCCCGCAGCAGCAGGAGCGCCGCCGGGGCCGCGGTCCGGCAGCCCCGGTGCGGCCTGTCAGGTGAAGTCCGGCGGGCGTTTTTGCAGCTGGGCTGCCACCGCCTCGATCTGATCGGGCTTGCCGATCAGATCGAGCTGTTCGGCGCTTTCGCGCAGCAGCACTTCCGCCTGGGAGGCACCCGATTCAGCATAGGCGATCAGCCGTTTGGCGGCACGCACGGCGGAGGGGCTTTTGGCGGCAATTTCATGCGCCAGTTCATTGGCGCGGCTGAGCGGGTTGCCCGCCAGTTCGGTGACCAGCCCCCAGTCGAGCGCCTGCGGGCCTGCCACCTTCTCTGCCGTCCAGGTGAGGCGGCGCAGTACGTCCGAGCGCAGCAGCCGCGGCAAGAGCGCCATGCCGCCCATGTCGGGGATCAGGCCCCATTTCATCTCCATCACCGACAGCTGCGCCTCCGGGTGGGCGATGCGGATGTCGGCGCCCAGCGCGATCTGCAGGCCGCCGCCGAAACAGGCGCCGTGGATTGCCGCGATCACCGGCACCGGCACCCGGCGCCAGACCATCGCCACCTCCTGGAAGGCGTTGGCGTCCTCATGGGTGCGTTCCATGATCAGGGTGCTGAGGTCGCGCTGCGCAAAGCCGGCCAGAGCGGCCATGTCGAGACCTGCGCAGAAGCTGTTGCCGGCGCCGGACAGCACCACCGCGCGGGCGTCGGATGCGGCCACCTCCTGGCCCGCGGCGATGATGGCCTCGATCATCTCCTCGTCGAGCGCATTGTGCTTGTCCGGGCGGGCAAGCGTGACATAGGCGATGTGGTCCTTGTAGCCGGTGGTGACTCTGCTCATGGTTTCTTCCCCGCTGATGATCTGGGTTCAGCCTGCCCCGGATGCGGGACAGGTGCCAGTCCAACGTGGGGGAAGGGTCAGGGGCGCGGCGTCAGCGGCATCCGGGCGAAGAACGGCGAGTCGAGGGTCATCACGTAGAGCTGCCCGTCCATCACCTTGCCCCCGGTGGTGACGCCGAGGCGGCCGTCCGGGTCCTGCAGGCTGCGCAGGATTTTGCCCTGGCCGTCAAACTGCACCAGCATGCCGCGGTGGATGGGGGCCGGGCGCACCATCGGGCCGAGGCGCCAGATCACCTTGCGCAGGAAGGGATAGGGCATCAGTTTCTCCGACGGCACCCGCGGGCTGGCAAAGGCGAGCCAATAGGTGCCGTCGCCCTGTGCCTCCAGATTGTCGGGGTAGCCGGGGAGGTTATCGAGGAACACCTCCTGCTGGCCTGCGCGGTCGCCCTTGAGCCAGAGACGGTGGACGCGGGTGCGGCCGGTTTCGTTGATCAGCAGGAAATCCCCGTCTGGTGAAAGGGCGATGCCATTGGTGTAGACGAAGCCGGTGGCGAGTTTTTCCGTAGTGCCATCGGGGCGGATGCGGGCGACGTAGCCGGTGTCCGATTGCTCCCAGATGGTCAGGATCGAGGTGGGCTTGGTGCCGCCCATGGTTTCGGGGTCGAAGCGGTCCGACGAGTTGGAAAAGTAGACAGTGCCGTCGCGGGCCACGTCGAGCTGGTTGGCATAGATGATGGGACTGCCGTCCACGCTGTCTGCCACAACCTCCAGCGTGCCGGGGCCGGACCAGCGCAGGATGCCGCGGAAGCTGTCGGCGATGTAGAGCGCGCCGTCGGGGCCGGCCTTGAGCCCCAGCGGGCGGCCGCCGAGTTTGTCCGCCAGCACCGGCTCATCCCCGTCGATGCGGTAGAGGTTGCCTGCGAGGCTGGTGGTGTAGATGGCGCCATCCGGGGTTTGGGCGATGTCTTCCGGCCCCAGCTCTCCGTCCGGCAGTTGGACCAGCGCGGCCGCGTCGAGGGCGTTGTTTTCGGCATACTCGCCGGTAAAGCCCGGAGCGGCGGGCGGATCATAGGCGATGGGGGTGACCGGCACCGGCCAGAACAGGAGGTAGCCGAGAGCAGCGGCCAGCAGGGCCAGGACAATGCGCATGAAAGAATCCCTTAGAAATCTGCGGGCAGACTGCGCCGGGCGGGGCGGTGACGCAAGCCTTGCCCGGGGACCGCGCTTGCGCTTATCTGCGGCCATGACTGGTCCCCGATACACCCCGCTTGCGCAATCCCTGCCTGCCACCGTGCCGTTTGTCGGCCCCGAGACACAGGAGCGCGCGCGCGGCCATGGCTTTGCCGCGCGGCTGGGGGCGAATGAGAACATCTTCGGCCCCTCGCCCCGGGCGGTGGAGGCGATGGCGCAGGCCGCGGCGGAGATCTGGAAATACGGCGATGCGGAGAACTATGATCCGCGCCACGCGCTGGCGGTGCATCACGGGGTAAGTCCCGCGCATATCATCGTCGGCGAGGGCATCGACGGGCTGCTGGGGTATCTGGTGCGGCTGCTGGTGGGCGCAGGCGATGCGGTGGTGACCTCGCTGGGGGCTTATCCGACCTTCAACTACCATGTGGCGGGCTTTGGCGGGGTGATCCACACGGTGCCTTACAAGGACGACCACGAGGATTTTGAGGCGCTGTTTGCCAAAGCGGCGGAGGTGGATGCAAAGATCGTCTACCTGGCCAATCCGGACAACCCGATGGGCAGCTGGCACAAGGGGGCTGAGATTGCGGCGGCGCTGGAGCATCTGCCCGAGGGGTGCCTCTTGCTGCTGGACGAGGCCTATGTGGAATGCGCGCCGGAGGGCACTGCGGCGCCGGTCAGTGCGGATGATGTGCGGGTGATCCGGATGCGGACCTTCTCCAAGGCCTATGCAATGGCAGGGGCGCGGGTGGGCTATGCCATCGGTCACGTGGATCTGATTGCCGCCTTCAACAAGGTGCGCAACCATTTCGGCATGAACCGGGCGGCGCAGGCGGGGGCGCTGGCGGCGCTGCAGGATCAAGTGTGGCTGGCACAGGTGCTAGCGCAGATCGAAGCGGCGCGGGAGCGGATTGCGGAGATTGCGGCGGAGAACGGTCTGGCCGCCCTGCCCTCTGCCACCAATTTCGTGGCCATCGACTGCGGGCGTGACGGCGCGTTTGCCAAGGCGGTGCTGGACGGGCTGGTGGATCAGGGGATCTTTGTGCGGATGCCCTTTGCCGAACCGCAGAACCGCTGCATAAGGGTGAGCTGCGGGCCTGAGGCGGAGATGGAGGCCTTTGCCGCGGCGCTGCCCAAGGCGCTGGCCATGGCACGGGATGGCTGAAACCCGCCTATGGCCATCTGATCGCGGCGGTTTTACCGGACATTCACCCCTCCTGGCCTACCATCGAAGGGTATCACCGGGAGAATTGTCATGCGTGACCCTGAACTGCCGGACGCCATGCCGGATTTCTTTACCGCCGCGATCATGTTTGCCGGCATCAACCTGATGTGGATCTTCTTTGTGGTCTGGGTGATGTACGGGCTGGTGCCGGTGCTGGTGCTGGCCGTGCTGATCAACCATTTCATCACCAGGCTGGATATCCGGCTGAACTCGCAAAAGGCGTGACGCCCGCACGCACCGGGCGCCGCAAACGGGCCGTCAGCGGCCCGCCAGCGCCCGTGCAGCCGCCTCCAGCGCGCCGGTGCCGTGCGGGATATCCAGCGCGGTGAGGCCGGTTTGAATGCCGCCGAGCAGCCCCATCACCATCTGACCGTTCACGTGGCCCATGTGGCCGAGCCGGAAAAACCCGTGCCAGTCCGGGCTGCCCGGCGGCGCCATGCCAAGGCCGATGCCCAGGGTGAGGCCCAGGTTCTGCTCCAGCCACTCCCGCAGCCGGGAGCCGTCCGGCGCGTCAAGGCGCAGCGCGGTCACCGCGTGGGAGCGCAAGGGCCGCTCCGCCACGTTCATTTGCAGCGGGCCATCCGCGCCCCAGGCCTCGCAGGCGGCCCAGATGGCGCGGGCCAGGCGGGCGTGGCGGTGCCACACGTTTTCGATGCCTTCCTCGTGGATCATGTCCAGCGCGGCGCGCAGGCCGTAAAGGTGGTGGGTGGGCGCGGTGCCGCCGAAATACTGGTAGTATTCGGACGGGTTGGCGCGCGGCGCCCAGTCCCAGTAGCGGCTGATCCGCGGCAGCGCCTTGCGGGCGGCGGCCGCCTTTTCGTTGAAGAACACGAAGCTGAGTCCCGGCGGCATCATCAGCCCTTTCTGGCTGGCGGTGACCATGACGTCGACGCCCCAGGCGTCCATCTCGAACCGCTCGCACCCCAATGAGGCGATGCAGTCGGCCATCAGCAGCGCCGGGTGGCCTGCCTCATCCAGCAGATGGCGCAGGCCCGGAATGTCGTTGCGGATGGAGCTGGAGGTGTCCACATGCACGCCCAGCACCGCCTTGATCCGGTGCGCGGTATCGGCGGCCAGCACCTCGGCAATGCGGGCCATGTCCCAGGGGGCGCGGGTGCCGAAATCGAGCACCTGGGTTTCGATCCCCAAACTATCCGCCATTTCCGACCAGCCGATGGCGAAGCGGCCGGAGGACGGCACCAGCACCAGGTCGCCGGGCTGCAGGGTGTTTTGCAGCGCCGCCTCCCAGGCGCCGTGGCCGTTGGCGATGTAGATCGCGGCGTGATGATCCGTGCGCGCCACCCGGCGCAGGTCCGGGATCAGGCCTGCGGTCATCTCCACCAGTTCGCCCGCGTAGATGTTGGGTGACGGCCGGTGCATCGCCTGCAGCACCGGGTCCGGCACCACCGAGGGGCCCGGAATGGCCAGATACTGCCGCCCTGCCGATACGTTCGCTGGTCCGCTCATGCCTGATGTTCCCTGACAGCGCGCGGCCCCGGGGCCGCCGCGGTTGATCCATGGCGGCACAGTAGCCGCACCGATGCCGGCGTCAATTGCCGCTGACGCAGGGTCACGGCGAAGTGCTTGCGCCCTGCCCCCCACCTGCTTAAATGGCGCAGGAACGACAGGGAAAGGCCCGCAATGTCACGAATTTCCCGCAGGGGCACGCCGTCATGAGCCAGCAGGAGCACAAATCCGCACGGGAGCTTCTGGGCTGGCTGTGGCGCGGTTACCTGCGCCACTACATCGGCCTGCTGGGCATCGCCGTGGTCTTCATGCTGGTGGAAGGCGGCACCATGGGCGCGCTTGGCTACATGATGCAGCCGATGTTCGACCTGGTGTTTGTGGACGGCAATACCGATGCGCTGTTCTGGGTCAGCCTGGCGTTTTTTGCCATTTTCGCCCTGCGCGGCATCTCCGGCGTCACCCAGAAGGTGCTGCTGAGCAAGGTCTCGCAGACCTCGGCCGCGCATCTGCGCAAGGATATGCTGGCGCGGCTGATCCGGCAGGACCCGGCGTTTCATCAGGAGCATCCGCCGGGGGTGCTGATGCACCGTGTACTGGGCGACGTCGGCGCCATCGACGCGGTGTGGCGGGCGGTGATCACCGGTGCGGGCAAGGATTTCGTATCGCTGATCGCGGTGCTGGGAGTTGCGGTCAGCATTGACTGGCGCTGGACGCTGGTGCTGCTGATCGGAGTGCCGGTTTTGCTGGCGCCGATCAAGATGGCGCAGCGTTATGTGCGCCGGAAAGCCACGCTGTCGCGGGACCTGAGCGCCAAGCTGTCGACCCGGCTGAACGAGATTTTCCACGGCATCGTGCCGATCAAGCTGAACCGTCTGGAAGACTATCAGAACGCGCGCTTCGGCACCGTGATGGACAATCTGGTCAAGGCCGACGTGAAGACCTCGCTGGGCGGCGCGTCGATCTCCGGCATGACCGACATCATGGCGGGCGCGGGCTTCATGGCGGTGCTGCTGTATGGCGGCAATGAGATCATTGCCGGCGAAAAGACCGTCGGCCAGTTCATGGCGTTCTTCACCTCGGTCGGGCTGTCGTTCGAGCCGATGCGGCGGCTGGCGGCGATTTCCGGCGTCTGGCAATCCGCGGCGGCCTCGCTGGAGCGGGTCAAGGAACTGCTGGATACGCCGATTCTGCTGACCGAGCCCGAAGATCCGAAACCGGCCCCCGAAGGGCTGCCGCCGATCAACCTCGACAACGTCAGCCTGAGCTACGGGGACAGCAAGATCCTGCATAGCCTGGATCTGGTGGCCGAAGGCGGCAAGACCACCGCGCTGGTCGGCGCCTCGGGCGCGGGCAAGTCCACGATCTTCAACCTGCTGACCCGCATGGTCGATCCCCAGGAGGGACGCGTGTCGGTGGGCGGCGTCCGGGTCAATGACCTCAGGACCGAAGACCTGCGCAGCCTGTTCTCGGTGGTGACCCAGGATGCGCTGCTGTTTGACGAGACGCTGCGGGAAAACATTGTTCTGGGCCGCACCGACGTGAGCGAGGAAGAGCTGCAGGCGGCGCTGGAGGCCTCGCATGTGGCGGATTTTCTGCCGCATCTGGCGAACGGGCTGGACACGCCGGTGGGGCCGCGGGGATCGGCCCTGTCGGGCGGCCAGCGGCAGCGGGTGGTGATCGCCCGTGCGCTGCTGCGCAACACCCCGGTTCTGCTGCTGGACGAGGCGACCTCGGCGCTGGATGCGCAGTCGGAAAAAGTGGTGCAGCGGGCGCTGGACAAGCTGGCGGGCGGGCGCACAACGCTGGTGATCGCGCACCGGCTGTCGACCATCCGCAACGCCGACAAGATCGTGGTGATGGACCGCGGCCGGGTGGTGGACCAGGGCAGCCACGACGAGCTCCTGGCGCGCGGCGGTATCTATGCCGATCTCTACCGGCTGCAGTTCCAGGACGGCAAGACGGTGGTGGACACAAAAGGCATCGCCGCCCAGGCGAAACAGGTACCCGGCGGCAGCGCCCGCGGCCGGAACCGCTGGTTCCGCCGCTTTGCCAGCAAGGTGTTCGGGTAAGCAAAACACGCGCCCGCCCGCCCGGCCTGCGGGCCGGGCGCGACGTCTACTTGCTGTAGGACCGTGCCAGCCGTTCCGGCGCTGCACCCAGAAAGTACCGTATCAGCGTCCACAGGTTGCGCGCCCCGCGCCGCAGCCAGCCTGCGCGCTGGTAGCGTGCGGCGCTGGTCAGCGCGGCGGACGGCAGAACTGTCAGCCCGTGCAGGCGCCGCACCAGCGCCACGTCCTCCATCAGCGGCTGATCGGGGAAGCCGCCCGCAGCCTCGTACGCCGCGCGGGGCATCAGCAGCCCCTGATCGCCATAAGGCAGCGCGAACAGGCGCGTGCGCAGGTTGGCCCAGCCCGCAACCCAAGCAGGTATCAGCCCGCGCGCCCGGAACCGCAAGCGGAAGCAGGCCGGCCTGCCCTGCCCCTCTGCCAAGTGCTTCGCCACCGATGCGGCCCAGCCGGGTTCCAGATGGGTGTCGGCGTGCAGCACCAGCAGCCACTCCCCCTGCGCCGCCCCACAGCCGCGCCGCAGCTGGCCGCCGCGGGACGGAGTGCCGGTGATCCATTCAGCTCCGGACGCTTCGGCAATGGCGCGGGTCGCATCCGTGGACCCGCCATCGGTGATCACCAGTTCGCGGATCAGCCCTGCGGCCAGCCCCTCCATCAAGTGCTCCAGCGTGGCGGGCAGCTCTGCCTCGGCATTCAGGGTGGGGATCACGATACTGACCGGCGCGGGCATGGAGGCTCCTTGAGGCGGATTTGCTGTTTTCTTCCGCCCTGCTTCCTATATCACTGGGCCAAGCAGTGAAACGCCGTTGGCAGCAACCCGGAGACACAAATGAGCGACCGCCGCATCCTGCGCCTGACTGGCGCTGACGCCAAGAGCTTCCTGCAGGGGCTGGTGACCAACAATGTGGACCGCCTGGACGGCGGGCTTGTCTATGCCGCGCTGCTGACGCCGCAGGGAAAATACCTGGCGGATTTCTTTCTGGCAGCAGACGGCGATGCGGTGCTGCTGGACGTGGAGGCGTCGCTGGCAGAGGGGCTTATGAAGCGGCTGAACATGTACCGGCTGCGCGCCGATGTGCAGGTGGAAATGACTGATCTGCAGGTGCAGCGCGGCACCGGGGAGGCGCCGGATGGCGCGCTGATGGACCCGCGCCATGCCGGTCTGGGCTGGCGGCTTTACGGCTCTGAAGGCGGCGATGACGGTTCAGACTGGGACGCGATCCGGGTGGCCCATTGCATCCCCGAAACCGGCGTGGAGCTGGGACCGGAGAGCTATATCCTGGAGGCCGGGTTCGAGGCGCTGAAGGGCGTCGATTTCCGCAAGGGCTGCTATGTCGGCCAGGAGGTGACGGCGCGGATGAAGCACAAGACCGAGCTGCGCAAAGGATTCCGGACTGTGCAAGTCGAGGGCGCAGCGCCGGTTGGCACCGAAATCACCGCCGGTGGCAAGCCCGTGGGCACGCTCTACACCCAGTCCGGCGGCAAGGGCATTGCCTATCTGCGGTTTGACCGCGCCACGGGGGAGATGCAGGCTGGGGACGCCCGCGTCACCTGGCAGGCGTGAACGGGCTGAACGATACCGTTCTCTCCCTGCTGGGCGCGGAGGTTTCGCGCACCCGCCCGCTGCATGGCGGCGACTTGTCGGAAGTGCAGCTTCTTTCCTTAAGCGATGGCCGCCGCGTGGTGGCCAAGAGCGGACCTCTGGTGGCTGCAGAAGCTGCGATGCTGCGCGCGATCCGGGACGCGGGCGCGCCTGCGCCCGAGGTGTTGGGCGTTGCCGGTCAAGTGCTGCTGATGCAGGCTTTGGAGGAGACCGGGGCCGGCGCAATGGGCTGGCAGGCGCTGGGGCATGCCTTGCGGCAGCTGCATTCTGCAACCGGGCCGCACTTCGGCTGGGCGGAGGATTACGCCTTTGGCCCGGTGGCGATCCCCAATGCGCCGCTGCAGAGCTGGCCGGACTTCTGGGCCAGCCGCCGTCTGCTGGCAGCGCCGGACGCCCTGCCCCGCGAACTGCGGCCGCGCATTGAAGCGCTGTGCGCGCGCCTGCCGGAGCTGCTGCCCGACACGCCCCCCGCCGCTCTGCTGCATGGCGATCTGTGGAGCGGCAATGTGCTGTTCAGCGGCTCCCAAGCCTATCTGATCGACCCGGCTTGCTATTACGGCCATGGCGAGGTGGATCTGGCGATGCTGCATCTTTTCGGAACCCCGCCTGCCCCGTTCCACAAGGCTTACGGCGCGCTGGAGCCGGGGCATGAATCGCGCCGCGCTATCTACCAGCTGTGGCCCGCGCTGGTGCATCTGCGGCTGTTTGGTGCCAGCTACCGCAGCATGGTGGAGGCGCGGCTGGAGGCATTGGGCTTCTGACAAGCCTCTGTTCACCTGATTGCGTTAGGGTCGCCGCAGGATTTGCTGAAAGGGTATTTGATGCGTCTGATATTTGCAGCTTGCGCCGCCGTGCTGGCGGCCTCCCCCGTTTGGGCGGAGTACTGGAGTTACAAGGACTGGCATGCCGCCACGGAACGCCATGAGACCGAGCAGGACAGCCATCTGACCTGCCGCGCCTGGACCGGCGGCGATGGCGATCCGCTGCTGGCGCTGGAAGTGTTTTCCGGCGACGCGGGCCCGCCGGAGTTCTACCCGATGGCCAAGGTGCAGGAATATGCGCCGCGCCACCACCCGACGCTGATGCAGCAGGGCGGCACGGTGGACTTCATCTTTGACTTCGACCGGAGCTTCTCCCTCTCTGCCGGGATCAATTCCTGGATCAACGGGGAAGGCCTGGCCGAAGCAGAGACCGCGCTGCGGTTCCAGGACCACCTGGTGATGCTGCAGGCGATGCAACAGGGCCGCTGGGTGGAGATCTGGGCCGGCAATGACATGTTCTACGAGGCCTCGCTGAGCGGGTTCACCGCGGCCTATGGCAAGATGATGGATGAATGCGGCTTCAGCCTGACGCTGCCTGCGGGGTGACCCGTCTGACGGCTAGTGCAAAAGCTTTCTGAAAACTTTTGCCAAGACTTTTTGAAAAGTCTTGGGCGGTGCGCAGAAACAGAAAAAGCCGCCCCCGAGGGAGGGCGGCTTTTCCGTTTTCCGGATGCGGCCTGGATCAGGCGCGCTCGGAATATTCCATGGTCTCGGTGTTCACCACGATCATCTCGTCCTGGCCGACAAACGGCGGCACCATGACCTTGACGCCATTATCCAGGATCGCAGGCTTGAAAGAGTTTGCCGCGGTCTGGCCTTTGACGACCGGCTCGGTCTCGACGATCTTGCAGGTGACTTTCTGCGGCACGGTCGCGTTCAGCGCCTCGGATTCGTAGAATTCCACCACGATGGTCATGCCGTCCTGCAGGAACGGGCGGCGGTCGCCCAGCAGTTCCGCAGGCAGCTCGATCTGCTCATAGGTTTCGGCGTCCATGAACACCAGCATGCCGTCGCTCTCATAAAGGAACTGCTGGTCTTTCTGCTCCAGGCGGACGCGCTCCACCTTGTCTGCGGAGCGGAAGCGTTCGTTCAGCTTGGAGCCGTTGCGCAGGTTGCGCATCTCGACCTGGGCAAAGGCGCCGCCCTTGCCGGGTTTGACGTGGTCGACCTTCACCGCTGCCCAAAGGCCGCCATTATGTTCCAGCACGTTGCCGGGACGGATTTCGTTGCCGTTGATCTTGGGCATGGGAAAATGCCTTTCAGATGGTTGATGATAATTTGCAAGACCCTATATCTGGCGGGCTGATCGCTGGCAAGACAAGGATATGGTATGGAAGATCTGTGAATAAGATATGCGCAAATTGCATGAAAGCTATGCATCTGCGCTCTATCCGAATCGTCACACTTCCGTCATAAGCAGCGCTACGCCGAAAATTGCAATAGCAAGAACAACAAGGGATACGAGATGCGAGATTTCGTAGACGGCACCGCTTATAATAACGAGCAAGGCAACCGCGCCCGCAAACTGTTTGCAGCCGTTGTCCTGGCCGCACTGGATGATGCCATCGCCGACGACAAGAAATACGGCAATGGCCCGGAACAGATTGCCCGCTGGGCGCGCTCGCGCGATGGCCGCGAAGTGCTGTCCTGCGCCGGCATCGACCCGAACGAACGGGTTGTGGAAGGCCTGATGGACTTCGTGGGCCGCGGTGTGCGGACCTCGGTTGCTTTGTCGCGTGAAGAAAGCGAACGCCGCAACGCTGCACAGGCTGAAGCCGCTTAAGGCTTCCCCTGCGCATTGCTGAAAAGCGCGCCCTTAGGGGCGCGTTTTTCTTTTTGCATGCCGGGGTTTCCGCAGGGGAACCCTGTCGCGCGGCGGCTGCCGCGGGACGCTTGCGGCACAGCCCCCATGGACGGGGGCGTCTAACCTGCTATGCAGGCCCCTGAACAACGGGGCGCAGGCAGGGAGCGGCTGATGGCACGCGCAATCATGATCCAGGGCACCGGCAGCAATGTCGGCAAGTCACTGCTGGTGGCAGGGCTGGCGCGCGCCTATGTGCGGCGCGGGCTGAAGGTGGCGCCGTTCAAGCCGCAGAACATGTCGAACAACGCCGCCGTCACGCCGGAGGGCGGCGAGATCGGCCGCGCCCAGGCGCTGCAGGCGCGGGCCGCCAAACGCGCGCCCCATACCGATATGAACCCGGTGCTGCTGAAGCCGGAGACCGACACCGGCGCCCAGGTGATCGTGCAGGGCAAGCGCCGGGGCACCCAAGGGGCCGGGTCCTTCCTGCGCGACAAATCGGGACTGCTGGAAGCGGCGCTGGAGAGCTTTCACCGGCTGGCGGCAGATGCCGATCTGATGCTGATCGAAGGTGCGGGCTCCCCGGCCGAGACCAACCTGCGCAAGAACGACATTGCCAACATGGGCTTTGCCTGCGCCGCCGGGGTGCCGGTGGTGATTGCCGGCGACATCCACCGCGGCGGGGTGATTGCGCAGATCGTTGGCACCCATGCGGTGCTGGAACCTCAGGACCTGGAGCGGGTCGTGGGGTTCATGGTGAACCGGTTCCGCGGCGACCTCAGCTTGTTTGACGGCGGCCGCGATGACATCGCCGCGCGCACCGGCTGGCCCTCGCTGGGGGTGGTGCCGTGGTTCTGGGATGCCTGGAAGCTGCCGGCCGAAGACATGATGGATATCGCCTCGCACAAGGGCGGCGCCTGCAAGGTGGTGGTGCCGCAGCTGGAGCGGATGGCGAATTTCGACGATCTGGACCCGCTGGCGGCGGAGCCTTCGGTGACAGTGGAGATCGTGCCGCCGGGGCGTGCCCTGCCCGGCGATGCGGATCTGGTGATCCTGCCCGGCAGCAAATCGACGATCGGCGACCTCAACTACCTGCGCGCACAGGGCTGGGACATCGACATTCTGGCGCATCACCGCCGCGGCGGCCATGTGCTGGGTCTGTGCGGCGGCTATCAGATGCTGGGCAAAACCATCGACGACCCGGAGGGTGTCGACGGGCGGCCCGGCAAGGTGGAGGGGCTGGGCCTGTTGGACGTGCACACGGTGATGGCCGGCGAAAAGCGGGTGACGCTGACCGAGGCGGTCACGCGGGACGGCAACCTGCCCGTCAGCGGCTATGAGATTCACATGGGCCGCACCACCGGCGCCGACTGTGCCCGCGCCTGGCTCAGCATCGGCGGGCGGGCTGAGGGCGCGGCCTCAGCCGACGGGCGCGTCAAGGGCTCCTACCTGCACGGGCTGTTTTCCGAGGATGCCTTCCGCGCCAGCGTGCTGGCAAGCCTCGGCCATGAAAGCCAGGCCGGGTACGAGGACGGTGTGGAGGAAGTGCTGGACGCGCTGGCCGATCACCTGGAGCGTTACATGGATCTGGATCAGCTGCTGGAGCTGGCGCAGCCGGTGCGGGCCTGACCGCAGCCGCGGGGCTGGTTTCCCGTTTTCTCTTGAGCCGGAAGCGAAACCTCAGCCTGCCCGGTTCTTCAGTCCGCCCCGGTCTTCAGCCTGCCCCGGTCTTCAGCCTGGCCCGTTCACAGCAGATCGTGGGCGGCCAAAGCGCGCTGGATTTCGCGGCGGACCAGTTTGCGGACGTTGCGGGTGATGCGCTCGCCCAGGGGGCCTTGCAGTTCCTCGCGCACGATGGAGGCCACCAGATCGCGCAGGGCGTCCTCGTCGAGGAAGCTGTCGCCCTCCTCCGCCAGGGTGTCCATGGCCGCGCCGGTGACCGCATCTTCCACCGCCGATTCCGCCGAAGCAGCCGCCGTGTGCGGGTTCAGCGCAGCCTCGGGATTGTCCGGGGCTGTGACGGTTTCCGGCTCGAAACAGGACGCCGGAACATCCAGGATTTCTTCCTCCGGGTCCTGTTCGCGGCGCAGCGGCAGCGGCTCGTCGCGCCATTCGATGGTGTCGGCGCCGGCAAAAGGCGCTTCGGTCTGGCTGTCAGGCTCCCAGTCATGTTGCGTGCCGGCCTGCTGGGTACCCGCCTGCTGAGTGCTGGCCTGCGCGGCAGAGCTGCGCGCCTCCATCTCGGCGATCTTTCGGACCACTGAGGCGGCCCGGGCGCCGGCAGTGCCGCCCGCGAGCCCGCCGTCCTTGAGCAGGACTGGCGCCGGGTCAGCGGCCTCAGCCTCAGCGTCAATCCCGGCCCCGGTCTCAGCTTCTTCCGCCGCAGCGGCGCCGTGCCTGCCGGCACCGGCCGCGGCTGCAAACAGGGTGGTTTCCGGATTGCCCCAGGGCGCGTCCGGCTTTGCTTGATCCGTATCTGCCTGTTCGGTTTCAGACGGATCCGCCGCGGTGGCATTGCGCCGCGACCGGGACAGCTCCCTGTGATGGCGGAAAGCCAGCGCCGGCTCCTCGATCAGCAGGCTGGCGGCGTCCTCAGCAGCGGTTCCGGCATCCGCGGCTGCGCCGGAGGCGGTCTGCCGGGGCTCAGCCTGTGATTGCGTTTCCGGCTGCTCAGCAGACTCCGCCGCAGGGTCAGGCCGCGGATCGTTGCGAGGGGCGGTTTCCTGCACCCGCAGGGCGGGCGTCAGCACCAGCCGCGCCGCCGGTTCCGGCGCCGCAGGCTGTTCCCGGGTGTCTTCGCTCACCAAGCGGCGGATCGAGGACAGGACATCTTCAATCTCGGCGTGGGTAACTGGGTCGGACATTTATTTTACCACTCTTGCCTCTTGAGTCAGAGTGTAGCGGCCTTCCCGTCCCCGCACAACAGATAGAGTGAATTGTCAGTCCCGCCCCAAGGCCTTGAGCACGCGGTCCAGATCCTTGCCGCGTTTGCTGTGCTGGGCCGGCGCGTCCTTGACCAGGTTGTAATAGAGCGTCGGATCATAGATCTCCACCGCCAGGCCGAGGTGTTCGGCGGTCAGCAGGCCCTGCGACTGCAGCAGCTGGTAGGCGGCAATGGCCTGGCTTGCGCGAGCGTTCACCTGCTCTGTCTGGGCGTCGAGGTATTCCTGCTCCGCCTGCAGCACGTCCAGCGTGGTGCGGGCGCCCAGGGTGGCTTCCTCGCGGATACCGTCAAAGGCGACCTTGGAGGCACGCACCCGTTCGCCCGAGGAGATCAGGCTGACGCGGGCGGTTTCGGCATTGTAGAAGGCGGCGCTGACCGCCTGGCGCACCGACCGCTGGGTGGTGATCAGGGTGCCGCGCTCCGCATCGGCGCTGGCGATGGCGCGGCGCCGGGTGGCGGCGTTGCGGCCGCCGGTATACAGCTCCTGGGACATGATCACCGACGCCGTTGCATCCGAACTGATGCCGGTGCCATCGTTGATGTCGTCGCTCAGCCCGGCAGTGGCGCGGAAGCTGACGCTCGGCCCCAGAGCGCGGGTTGCGGCCTGGACCAGGATGTCGGCGGCCTTGACCGCGTGCTGCTGCGCCAGCAGATCCGGCTGGTTGCGCTGCGCAATGGACTGTGCGCGGTCCAGCGAGGAGGACCGGGAGGGCAGCCGCGGCTGGCCGGCAATGCTGCCGGGCGCGTGGCCGACCACCTGCTGATAAGTTGCGCGGGCGGTCAGCAATGTGCCCTCGGCATCGGTCAGGTTGGCGCGGGCGGCGGCGACCCGGCTTTCGGCCAGGGCGACATCGGTGCGGGTGACCTCGCCGACCTCGAAACGGTCCTGGGCGGCTTTCTGCTCCTCCTGCAGCAGACGCAGGTTGTTGCGGCGCAGCGATACGTTTTCCTGCCCCTGCAGTACACCGACATAGGCCTGAACCGCGGCGAACAGCACTTGCTGCTCCACCCCGAGCAGCTGCTGGCGGGTGGCCAGCACCAGCTCCTGCGCGGCTTCCTTGCGCAGGCGCGTCTCGCCGCCATCGTAAAGAAGCTGGGTCAGCTGCAGCTGGGTGCTGATATCGTTGCTGGTCAGCTCGTTGAAGGTGCCGAACTGGTTGGCGCCGCGGGAATAGCTGTGGCTGGCGGTGACGGTCCATTCAATCAGCGGCCGCAGCTGCGACAGCGCGATCGCAACATCCTCATCCGCGACGCGCAGCAGCGCCCGGTTCTGTTCCAGCAGGCCGCTGGTCTTATACGCGCCGATCATCGCATCGGACAGGTTGTCCGCCGCGGCCTTGAGCGGCATCAGCACGGTGGCTGTCACGCTGCCGGCAAACACAAAAGCCTTAAACACACTCGCAGGAAATTTCATTCGCATCGGTTGCCTTATCTTTTGCCGCGCCGCCAGCCGCGGTGGTTTTATCGCTGTCCCGGGCGCCTGATTGCGCAGCGCCCGGCCTCTTCATCGTTGCGCGGCGGTGCCGCCGCAGCGCCCGGCCCGAAGGTTCAGAGCGCGAATTCCTTTGCCTCGGCGAAGCCCGGCAGCACCGGGGCACTGGCGTTGAATTCAAACCGCCAGGAGATACGGCCGCCGGTCTTGTAGCCGACTTTGACCTCGCCCAGATTGCCGGTCATCATCAGCGCGGCGACGCGGCCGCCATCCTTGAGCTGGTCCAGAAGCGCTGCAGGCAGTTCCTCTGCGCCGCCCTGCACCAGGATCACGTCATAGGCGCCATGTTCCGCCGCGCCTTCGGCCAGCGGGCCGGTGTGCACGATGGCATTGTCTGCACCGGTCTCGGACAGCAGTTCCTGGGCGTCCGCGGCCATGGACTCGTCTTCCTCGACACCGATCACCATCTGCGCGATGCGGGCTGCCACAGCGGTGGAATAGCCGAACCCGCAGGCCACATCGAGCACCAGTTCGTCGTTCTGCAGATCCACCGCGTCCAGCATCTTGGCCAGGGTGCGCGGCTCCAGCAGAACCCGGCCGCCGCCCAGCGGCACGTTCTGGTCCGCATAAGCCGCCTCGCGCTGCGCATCGGGCACGAATTTCTCCCGCGGGACTGCCAGCATGGCCTCGATGATCGGGTATTTGGTGACATCCGAGGGACGGATCTGGGTATCCACCATCATGCGGCGGCGCTCAGTGAATTCTGGCATCTGCTAAACTCATTTGTTCAGTCGGTCAGGCCGGTTGTGGCATATCCCGCCCGGCACGGCAACGGGGCCCGTGCGCGCGAAGGGCTAAAGTAGTGCAGCGCTGCCGCGGGGCAACGGGTCGTTGCGCGCAGGGGCATGGCAGGCGCAAAAAGGCCAGCGGTCCGGCAGGCCGCTGGCAATCGGAGAGAGGACCACGTCCGCGCCGCTGAAGGCGCCGCAGTTACTGGGAGCAGGTTTTGCAGAAGGCAGAGGCCGGCCGCTGGTCCAGCCAGTCGTCGCCCATGTCGTCGCCGCAAATCCGGCAGTAGCCGTAAGAGCCGTCGTGCAGGCGGGCCAGCGCAGCCTCGATCCGGCGCAGCTCTTCGTGGCTGGCATAAGGCAGAACCTCAATCGCGCAGCCGGCGCCGCGCTCTGACTGCGGCTGGCGGTGGGACCCCATGCGGGGCCCGCGCGGGGCCTGCCCGGTCCGGGACAGCAACCCGGCCAGCTGCTGACGGCGTGTTTCAAGTATTTGTTTTCTGGCGGAAAAGTCCATAGTCCATGCCCTCCAGTTCAGGTTTCGCGCAACGTGTCCCCGGGTCAGTTCTATTTCCTTGATCCAAGTCAAGGTACTCGCGATTTACGGGGAATGCACTACCCCATAAGTTGCAAATTTCTGGTAAATGCCCATCGACGGAAGATGCGGGCGGAGGGGTGCGGCTGACCTTGGGGAGGCGCGGCCCGGCCTTGCAGCCGGGCGGGAGCTTTCAGCCTATTGGAGCGCTTTGACAAAAGCCCCAATGGCTTTGACAACCGATTGAACGCTTTCGGTTTGCGCCGTGAAGGTGACGACTGTTGCCCCAGCGGTCCATTTTGCGCCGGCTTTCGCCAATTCCTTGGTTCCCTCGCGGATCATGCCGTCCGCAACGGACCCGCAGTAGGCCGCCATGCGCAGGGAAATCTCCCAAAGAGTCTTGGCGATCTTTTCCAGCAGCGACGGGGAGGGCGACGGTTTCGCGATCTCCTCCTCCAGTTCCTCAACCTGTTTCCAGATCAGCGCAAGGTCGGTCTGCAAGGCCCGCACCGCAGCATCCTCCAGCGGCGGCCCGCCATTGTCTCCGATCAGAGCGGCTGCAGGAGTGCGTTCAACTGCCGCCAGCTGTTCCTTGAGGCGGGCGACTTCCTGCTCCAGTTCGAAATGGCGGCGGATGCGCTCGATTTCGGCGGCGACGGCTTCGGGGCCAGCGTCCCAAATGGCATCGTCGATCAGTGCTACTTGGTGCTGGAGTTCCCAGTCTAACGGTCTGCCGTCTAGAAGGCCCTTGAGCCACTCTGTCCAAAAGGACCAGTCATTGTCTGTCGCCTCAAGGAAACCAAGGAGTTTCACAATATCAGTTTGAATGTGCGGGGCTGGAGCACGCCAAAGCGGAATTTCGAACAGGCTTTGGGTGCCTTCAAGACTTGCTACCAATTCGATGTCATCTTTAAGGTCTCCTAGCTCAACAATATTGCGTATAGACGCAGGCCGTACGAATGTGGAAGCTACTATCCTAGAGTGTTTATCAACGCCATTGATGGGAGTGGCAAGTTCATAGATCGTGCCATCTTCCAGAATTGTAACGTCGGTTCCCACGGAGGGGCGAGTTAAGCTGCAAACCACTTCGTCGTCAGAGAAATCCCAATGCCAAGAAGTTTCGCTCGTTGTGTGAACTCTTGTGCCGATGCTCTCCAGACTGATATCCAACAGCCCACGGAAGAAGTCTAAAAGGTACTCAGTGGACAGGAACGGAGGGTCGTCCGCAGCCAGGTACAAGCCTCGCATGAATATTCGTGTAGAAACTGCGGTTAAGAACCGTGCAGGTAAGTCAGGTAGTGCGGCAATCTCTCTACGATAATCGTGGTTCACGTCCATTCAATCCACCTTGACCAAACCCCGAATCCAAATCATATGCCTCAGCATGACTGACCTCGCTCACATCCGCAATTTCTCCATCGTCGCCCATATCGACCATGGCAAATCCACCCTCGCTGACCGGCTCATCCAGGAGACCGGAACGGTGAAGGACCGCGATATGAAGGAGCAGCTGCTCGACGCCATGGACATCGAGCGCGAGCGCGGGATCACCATCAAGGCCAACACCGTGCGCATCGACTACACCGCGCAGAACGGCGAGACCTATGTGCTGAACCTGATCGACACCCCCGGCCACGTCGACTTTGCCTATGAGGTCTCCCGCTCCATGCGCGCGGTTGAAGGCTCGCTGCTGGTCGTGGACTCGACCCAAGGGGTGGAGGCGCAGACGCTGGCCAACGTCTACCAGGCGATTGATGCGGATCATGAGATCGTTCCCGTCCTGAACAAGATCGACCTGCCCGCATCGGACTGCGACCGGGTGGCGGAGCAGATCGAGGATGTGATCGGCATCGACGCCACCGGCGCCATTCAGGTCTCGGCCAAGACCGGCCAGGGCATCCGCGAAACGCTGGAGGCGATCGTCCAGCATCTGCCCGCGCCGCAGGGCACCCGGGACGCGCCGCTGAAGGCGATGCTGGTGGACTCCTGGTACGACAGCTACCTCGGCGTGATCGTTCTGGTCCGCATCATGGACGGCGTCCTGAAGAAAGGCATGCGCGTCAAGTTCATGTCGAACAACACCCTGCACCACGTTGACCGCATCGGCGTGTTCCGCCCCGCCATGCAGGTGGTGGATGAGCTGGGGCCGGGCGAGATCGGCTTCCTCACCGCCTCGATCAAGCAGGTGCGCGACACCCGCGTCGGCGACACCATCACCAACGACCGCAACGGCACCGAAAAAGCGCTGCCGGGCTTCAAACCCGCGCAGCCGGTGGTGTTCTGCGGCTTGTTCCCGGTTGATTCCGCCGAATTCGAGGACCTGCGCGACGCCATCGACAAGCTGGCCCTGAACGACGCCTCCTTCAGCTTCGAAATGGAAACCTCCGCCGCCCTCGGCTTCGGCTTCCGCTGCGGCTTCCTCGGCCTGTTGCACCTGGAGGTGATCCGCGACCGGATCGAACGCGAATACAACATCGAGCTGATCACCACCGCGCCGAGCGTGATCTACCACGTCTATATGAAGGGCAAGGACAACGTGCCCGGCGAGATGATCGAGCTGCACAACCCCGCCGACATGCCCGACCCCTCCAAGGTCGACCACATCCAGGAGCCGCGCATCAAGGCGACCATCCTGGTGCCGGACGAATACCTCGGCGACGTGCTGAAGCTCTGCCAGGACCGCCGCGGCATCCAGATGGACCTGTCCTACGCCGGCTCCCGCGCCATGGTGGTCTATGACCTGCCGCTGAACGAGGTGGTGTTCGACTTCTACGACCGCCTGAAATCGGTGACCAAGGGCTATGCCTCCTTCGACTACCAGATGACCGGCTACCGCCAGGACAACCTGGTCAAGATGTCGGTGCTGGTGAATGACGAGCCGGTCGATGCGCTCTCCACCATGGTCCACCGCGACCGCGCCGAGATGCGCGGCCGGGCGATGTGTGAGAAGCTGAAAGAGCTGATCCCGCGCCACATGTTCAAGATCCCGATCCAGGCCGCCATCGGCGGCAAGGTGATCGCCCGCGAGACCCTCTCCGCCCTGCGCAAGGACGTGACCGCCAAGTGCTACGGCGGCGACGCGACGCGGAAGCGGAAACTGCTGGACAAGCAAAAAGCGGGCAAGAAGAAGATGCGTCAGTTCGGCAAGGTGGACATCCCGCAGGAGGCATTCATCTCGGCGCTCAAGATGGACTCGTGATTGAAAGTATTCTTGGTGATTGTCTATAAAAGGTGGAGTTAAGTCTCCACCTTTTTTATTTTGTAAGATGAAGTGAGGTTTGTATTAAGGAATGTCCAACAGGTCCAATTTCGACGTCTACAACCAACCAACATCCATTTCAATCGCAGAGATGCACCTTTGGGCGCCAGAGCAAGGCACGAGCGCTGACAATTTCCCCGTTGAACTTGATGTTGAGTTTTTTAAAGAAGTTGTGAAAACTCAAAAAACGCACTTGGATGTTTGGGCGGCAGAAGCGGAAGTTAAAATTACCATCAGCGGTGGATCTGTTGTAAGGGGATCGAGGTACGGCGAAAAAACCTTAACGCAAGGAGAAACTTTAAAAATTGAGCTAAGTGATATTCGCTCACAAAAGAAAGCCAGCAGTGCAAGTTTGAGAGCTAAGGTGGGTGGCGTAATCGGTGGAGGTTCGAAAGTTGAGTCAGGAATTGATTTTGGGCTAGGAGGCTCTGTATCCATTGAGAGTGAGGGTAAAGGGCAGCTGACCAGCGAGAAAACCCTGCAGAGGGTCGTTGCGAGACCGCAGGGAAGGTGGCAGATCTTGGAGCCAACACCGCCCGGTATACTCGATGGAAAGTATCTAGGATTGGTTAGGTTAACTAACGGTGAGGAGGTTTTCGTCCCTCTCTGCCAAGTTATGTCTTCTGGAAAAGTTGTTCTTATAAGAGTGTGGTTGCGGATTCCACGCCGCTCTCTGAAGGTGCGGTTGGGAAACGAAAACGACGATGCTTCCTTGTCGCGAAACAAGGAAATAATCGTTCAAGAGTTAGTTCGCAGGGCGAAAGTAGAAGGCCAATCCTTGGTGGATGGGGAGCAAATTCAAGGAACTAGTGACTATGTGGACGTCGGATTCGCCGAAATCAAAGCGGAGTACCAAGATTGAAAGTTGATACACGCTCTGAGGAAGCAATTGATGCCGTTGCTACGTCACCTGATGACCGATTTGATGTTCTCGTGACATTGTCCGGGTTAAACCCTGAAAGGGATCTTCGGGAAGCTGATTTAAGCGGCGCAGATTTTAGAAAATCTGAACTCACGGGCTTTGACTTTTCTTTCGCTGATTTGAGAGGTTGCACTTGGGATACGCAGTCACTTAAAACCCTAAAGAATTTTCGCTATTCTTTACGTGGTTCAGGTTTTACTTCTGCAGTTTTTGATCTCGCGTCGTGCCTAGACTCGGTGAGCACTAAAAGTCGTTGGTATGAAAGGCTTGAAAGCTTTGATGAGTTGCTGCGAGTTTGCGGGCTCGTCGACGTCGTGCTTGAAGAATTTTCTGACAAAGGTCGTTTTGACAAAAGCATAGTTTTCAAGATTTTTGCTTTGACTTTAATGGTTGCGGGCTACCTTGAGCACCCAAAGCCGATCTCAATCGTGCGCCGCTGCCTGTCGACGAAAAATAAACGCCTGACGGCTCCGAGTAAGTGTAGGCTTCTCTATTATTTGTTTACGGCACAAGAGGGGCTAAAGGCATATCACCCTAGGCTTCGCGTCCCAGGTGAAGTACGATCCATGGCCCTTTATGAATTGCTGGCGGACTTCCTACAGGAGCAGCCAGAGATTTGGGACTTGGAGCATGGGATTGGGAATTTTGCGACAAAACCTTGGTTGAAAGGCTTTGATGCCAGAAAGAGGGGGTACTTAATGGAGGCGGGTTACGACCTCCTGTGAGGTTAAGTGATTGATTCACATCCCGCCTACAAGGTCCGGGTTCTGCCTTGTGTGTGCTGATTGAACTCTTCTTGCCTCGGGCTCTAGGAACAATTTGCGTGGTTAGGACCTTTTTTACCCTGGAGTGCAGGCAGCCCTTTCCTCCAGCCCCGCCCCCATGCGCCACTCTCCGCCCATCCGCGGCCTCTCCGCACCAACCCGCTGAAAACCCACCCGTTCCATGCTATTCTCCGCCCCGTTCATCTGGGGAGGAGTACACCATGAAACATCTGACTTTGGCCGCCGCGATCACCCTCCTGGCGTCGCCGCTTCTGGCCGGGCAATGCCCCGCCGATATTGCCGCCATCGACGCCGCGCTGGCCGCAGGCACCGAACTGTCGGAGGAAGACCTCGCAACCGTCCAGGAACTGCGCGACGAGGGGCAGGCCCAGCATGACGCGGGCGACCACGGCGCCTCGGTCGAAACCCTGGCGGAAGCCAAGGCGATGCTGGGGATCTGAGGCCCGCCCCCGAAACAGAAAACGCCCGGCGGAACACCGGGCGTTTTGCATCTCCTCACGCAGGCAGCTGCGCTTACAGCGCGTCCTGCACGTCCTGCGCCGCGCCGCTGATGGCGTTGCCGGCCTTGGAAATGTCGCGCCCGGCGCCCTTAGCGGTCTCACAGGCTGCCAGCCCCAGCAGCATCAGCGCGCAGGCAAAAATCCGCATCATCGGTGAAGGCTCCTCATCTCTGCTCAATCCTCTTTTACTGATGTCTAGCAAGCTGTCCGCGCCTGCGCCAGAGGGTCCTGAGAGGAGACGTCTCCGGCGCGGATCGCGTCATGGTTGCTGAAGCCGGTTTCCGGGCTATCTCCTGCGGCAGGGCGCCCGCTGCGCGGGTGTCCGTCAAAGCGGAGCAATGGGGGAGCGCGCTTGTGGCACAGGACGGAGGCGGGGCAGGCCCGCAATTCAGCGGGGAAGCTTCTGAAAACATCGCCATTTTCCAAGAGCTGCTGAACCAGTACCGGCACCAGAACGGCCTGCTCTGGAGCCGTGTGCAGCATGTGATTTCCATCCAGCTTGCGGTGCTGGCAGGCACCTACGGGCTTGATCTGCCGGGCCTGACAGAGCGGCTGCTGAATGGCGTCAGCTTCCTGGCCCTGCTGGCGGTTCTGCTGGTGATGCGGCGGGACATCGAGGTGCGCGACCGCTTCCTGCCCGGGATAAACCGCTATCTGGAGGGCAAATTCACCTGGCAGGATGGAGACGGCATCATTGCCAAGGCCAAGCGGCTTCCCCGGGTGACAGGGGACACGGTCATTCATTGTGTGATAGGCGCCGCGATGCTGCTGAATGCGCTGGTCGTGCTGCTCGGCTCCAGCAGAATTGAACAGTTTCTCCTCTGCATGTTCTGACAGCCCCTTCGGGCAGGCGGCTGCGCTGTTGACACAAATCAAGGCCAAAGCCGGCAGCGCCGCTAGCGTGGAGAACGCACCGCAAAAGGAGGCAGAACCATGGACCTATCAACCCGCAAACAGGCGCTGGAGGCGCGCCGCGCCGAGCTGACCGGGCATCTGAGCAAGGTGGAGCACACGCTGGACGCGCCGATGCCGCAGGACTGGGAGGACCGCGCGTCGGAGCGCCAGGGCGACGAGGTGCTGGAAAGCCTCGGCAATGCAGAGCTGGATGAACTGCGCCGGATTGATGCTGCACTGGAGCGGATCAAGGCGGGCACCTATGGCATCTGCGCGGCCTGCGGCGAGCGGATTTCGGACGCGCGGCTGGACCTGCTGCCCGCCGCCCCGCTGTGCAAGACCTGCGCCGGCGCTGCGGCAGGATAAATGGCGGCACCAGCCGTATCCTTTCGGCGCAACCTGCCGGGGCCGGGCATTCAGGCCGCCCGGCTGCGGCCCGCGGACGGCCCCTGCCCTCCGCGCATCCCTGCCAAAACCCGGCAAATTCTCCGCGCCGCCTGCACGTCGCGCAGAAATGCGCTATACTGCTGCGGTACCCGGGACGCGCACCCCTTGTGGCGGAAGACACAAGCAACGGAGGACGATCCGCATGGATGCAATCAAAGCCGCTGAATATGCCCGCGCGCTCTACAGCGCGCATGGCGACAAGGCCGAGGCCGAAGCCGCGCAGAAGATGCGCGCCTGCGAAGAGGCCGGCAAGGACAGCGAGGCGGCAGACTGGAAAGCCGTCCGCCAGGCCGTCCGCGCGATGCGCGGGCCGAACCAGACCTGAGCGAAACCAGCGCTGGAGGGCCGCGGAAGGCGGCGCTCCAGCCGCCCTCACTCCCCGTTTACCACGATTGAAAACGGCGCCGGATTGCGCCATACTATGGCCAATTCCGCGGGCATCAGACCCGCTTGCCAAGAACGGGGCATGAGCAGATGAAAATTTTCCTGACAACCGCGCTATGCGCTGGATTTCTTGCAGCACTGGCACCCGCGGGTGCTGAGGCGGGCTCGATTGAGCGCGCCTGCCGCCAGTCGGACCGCACTGCGGCCTCGCCTTCGCTGTGCAACTGCATCCAGAAGGTGGCCAACGTCAGCCTGACCGCCTCCGAGCGCAAGACCGTCTCCAAGTGGTTTGCCGATCCGCACCAGGCCCAGGTGGTGCGCCAGTCCTCCAACCGCAACGACGAGCGGCTGTGGCTGCGCTACAAGGCCTTTGGCGACCATGCGGCACGCAGCTGCGGCTGAGGCGGCGGCACATTCACGATTGCTGGGGGCGTCCTTCGGGGCGCCTTTTCTATTGATGCATTCGCACTGCGGCATTTTCGCAAGGGGGAAAGACTGCGGCATTGCCACCCTTGACCCGCGCAGCCTCAATCCGCAAAGAACGGCCTAAGGTATTGGAGCAGTTGATATGTTGATCAAGGGCGTTTCCTTGCGCGGGCTGGAAGTGTTTGAGGCCTTGGCCAAGACCGGGTCCGTGGCGCAGGCCGCCGAGATGACCGGGCTCAGCCAGCCGGCCGTCAGCCAGCAGATGCGGAACCTGGAAAAGGCGCTGGACAGCGAGCTGATCGACCATGGCCGCCGCCCGATGGTGCTGACCGCCGCCGGGCGCAGCTTCCTGGCACGGACCGAGGCGGTGCTGGGCGAACTGCGGCTGGCCCAGAGCGAGCTGACGGTGATGGACCTTACCCACCTGCAGGCGCTGTCGATCGGGCTGATTGACGATTTCGACAATGACCTGACGCCGCGGCTGGCCACCATCCTGGCCGACAGCCTGACCCAATGCCGGTTCAAGATGATCACCGCCTCCAGCCATGACGTGGTGCGGGCGATGGAAGCGCGGGAGCTGCATATCGCCATTGCCGCCACTGCCGGGGGCTTGCATGAGGGGCTGGTGGAATACCCGCTGGTGCGCGATCCCTTCATCCTGGTGGCGCCGCGCGGCGCGGTCTCGGATGCGGCGCAGGCGGCGGAGCAGCTGCAGGACCTGCCGTTTCTGCGTTATGCCCGCGAGCAGCTTATCTCGCAGCAGATCGAGGGGCTTTTGGGGCGCCAGAAGCTGGAGTTCGAGGACCGTTTCGAGGTCGGTTCGCATCTGGCGCTGATGGCGATGGTGGCGCGGCGGATCGGCTGGGCGATCACCACGCCGCTGGGGTACATGCGCGCGGGCCGGTTCCACGACCAGATTGACGCTTTTCCGCTGCCCTTCGGGGAGATGTCCCGGACGATTTCTTTGTTCACTGCTGCCGACTGGGCCGACCGGGTGCCGCGGGACGTGGCTGAAACCGTGCGCCGCCTGGTGCAGAGCCATATGATCGACCCTGCGGTGCAGCAGATGCCGTTCCTGGCGGGCGGTTTCAGGGTGATAGGCGAGTAACTACAGCGCCGCCTTGAGGCCCTTGGCGGCCTGTTCGATCAGGTCCAGGCAGCCGTCGAAGTCACGGGTGTAATAGGGATCCGGCACATGATCCGCGCCGGTTTCCGGCGCGTAGTCGGTGAACAGGCGCACCGGGGTTTCGCTGCCCGCGGGGCGCAGCGCCTCGATGTTCTCCAGGTTGCTGTCATCCATGGCAATGATCAGGTCGAAAGCCTCGAAATCGCCGCGCCGGAACTGGCGGGCGCGCAGGTCCGAAATATCCAGTCCCCGCGCCTGTGCCGCCGCCTGCATCGGGCCGTAGGGCGGCTCTCCCACGTGGTAGGACGCGGTGCCTGCACTGTCGGTCTCAACCTCCGGGCTCAGCGCCCGGAACACACCCTCGGCGGCCGGCGAGCGGCAGATGTTTCCTAGGCAGACAAACAGAATACGGGTAGGCATTGGGTCATGGCTCCTGCTGGACAGGGCCAGTGATAGGAGGTTCTGCAGCGATGGGAAAGAGCAGCCGGAAGATCGTGATCCTGACCGGCGCCGGGATTTCCGCTGAAAGCGGTCTGGGCACCTTCCGCGACGAAGGCGGCCTCTGGGCGCAGCACCGGATCGAGGATGTGGCGACGCCGGAGGGCTTCGCACGCAATCCGGATCTGGTTCACGGGTTCTACAATGCGCGCCGCGTTCAGGCGGCGGGCGCTGAACCCAACCCGGCGCATCAGGCGCTGGCGCGGCTGCAGGCGGACCATCCGGGCGAGGTGGTGATTGTCACCCAGAACGTGGACGGGCTGCATGAGGCTGGCGGTGCTAACGCGGTGCTGCACATGCATGGCACCCTGGCAGGGGCGCTGTGCGGTGCGTGCAGCCACCGCTGGGCTGCGCCAATGCAGATGCAAACCGGCCAGCCCTGCCCCGCCTGCGCCGCGCCTGCGGGGCGGCCCGACGTGGTTTGGTTCGGCGAAATGCCGTATTACATGGAGGAGATCTACGCCCATCTGGCCGGGGCGGATCTGTTTGCCGCCATCGGCACCTCGGGCGAGGTCTACCCGGCCGCGGCCTTTGTCGATGAGGCGCATCTGGCGGGGGCGCATACGGTGGAATTGAACCTGGAGCCGTCGGCCACCGCCTCCCGCTTTGCAGAGCGCCGCTTTGGCCCCGCCAGCGAAACCGTGCCCGCCTGGGTGGCGGAGCTGCTGGGCCGGCCCTAGACGGCAAAAGCCCGCCAAGCGGCGGGCTTTGGGCGCGCAGGAGGGCCGCAGCGCGGCCTGACGCCGCGCCCGCCCTTCTCGTCACGGGATCAGTTGGAGTGGGTGGAGTGATCGCCGTGGCCCTGGGCCTTGCGCTCCAGATCAACCGGCACTTCGACCTCGACCTCGCCGGCCTTCTCGAACACCAGCGTAACCTTCACCACGTCGCCGTGGTTCAGTTCCTGGTTCAGGCCCATGAACATGATGTGGTCGCCGCCGCGCTTCAGCATGTGGGTTTCGCCTGCGGGCACAGCAAAGCCTTCCTCCACATGCATCATCTTCATGACGCCGTCATCGCCTTCCTTGTGGGTGTGCAGCTGCACCTTGGCGGCCACGTCGGAACGCACGTCGATCAGCTGATCATCGGCCTCGCCCTTGTTCATGATCTCCATGAAGGCGGCACCGGCCTTGGCCGCCGGGGAAGATACCCGCGCGTATTGGTCATGCACCATGATCATGGCATCGCCAGCAAAGGCAGAAGTGGCAAAGGCAGCAGCAGCCGCAGCTGCAAAGACAACAGACTTCAGGGACATTTTCAGTCTCCTCATAGCAGGGTTTTCAAATTTCAGATGGGTAAGGGGGCGGTCAGGCAGCCGCTGGCGGCGCACGGGCGCTGGCCTGCAGGATATGCTGCACTGAGGCCAGTGCGGCCTGCTGATCGGCTGTCACTTCGCTGCAAACCGCAACCGGTGGCAACAGCCCTGCAGGCGGCGCCACCGCGTCCAGCACATGCATCACGCAGTCGGGGCAATTGTGCGGCGGCTTGGCCGGCTGGCCCTCGCTGTCCACATAGATGGTGACCGGACCGGTGCCGGTGCAGATCACCATCTGGCCCGCAGCGTTACGTTCCCCCTGCCGGGCTGCGGCGCTGTGCGCCGTCAAGGCAACGGCCAGGGCCAGGAACAGGCCAAGGAATATGCGCAAGGCGGGTATCATCGCAGGCAGATATGCCCCCAAGGCAAGCCGTCTGCAAGGCGCAATCCTGCGGCAGATTGCGCAAACGCAAACACCGCGCAGAGTTGCCTCTGCGCGGTGTGTGTAATCCGATCCGGTGAAGGGATCAGGCCAGGGAATTAAGCCTGTGCGGCTTGTGCCTTGGCGATCTCTTTCTTCACTTTCAGCGCGTTTGCCGACAGCTCTTCGTCCTTGGCTTTGGCCAGGAACGCGTCCAGGCCGCCGCGGTGGTCGACAGAGCGCAGGGCTGCTGCGGAGATCTTCAGCTTGACGCCACGGCCCAGAACTTCGGACTGCAGGGTCACGTCGTTCAGGTTGGGCAGAAAGCGGCGCTTGGTTTTGTTGTTGGCGTGGCTGACATTGTTGCCAGTCATCGGGCCTTTTCCGGTCAGTTCGCAACGGCGCGACATATCTTCATCCTTCGTTTCTGGAGGCTCCGGCAGTCCGGCGCCAAATCACAAGGGGCGCGGCCATTGGCTGCGCCCGAAAACTGGTCCGCTGCTCTTACGCTCAACCGGCAACAGCGTCAAGTGATTCAACTCAGCTTTCTTGCCGGGCTTACTGCACCCTTTTCCGGCCCGCTGCAAGGGGCCTGCGGCCCTGCCGGAGGGGCCTCAGGACGCGCCCAGCGCCTTCAGCATGATCCGCGCCGCCTCGCCCGGGCTTTTGCCGCCCTCGGCAACTGTTCCCGCCAGCTCCGCCATCTGCGCCTTGGCGTCCGGTGTTTCCAGCCGTGCCAAGAGCGCTTGGCGCACTTCCTGATCGAACCAGTAGCAGGCCTGATCGGCGCGGCGGCGGTCCCAATGGCTGTTCTCCTTGCGCCAGGCGGTCAGCGCCTGCATTTCTTCCCAGGCCTTGTCCAGCCCGTGCTCTTCAACAGCGGAGACCATCAGCGCCTTGGGGAAACCCTCGGGGTCCTGCGGGCGCTTGCGCAACAGCCGCAGGGCGCCGGCGTAGTCGGCGCAGGTGCGGGTGGCGACGGGTTTCAGCGGCCCGTCGGCCTTGTTCACCAGAATGAGGTCGGCCATTTCCATGATGCCGCGCTTCACCCCCTGCAGCTCATCACCGCCAGCAGGCGCCAGCAGCAGCAGGAACAGGTCCGACATCTCTGCCACCACGGTTTCCGACTGGCCAACGCCGACGGTTTCGATCAGCACCACGTCAAAGCCTGCCGCCTCGCATAAGGAAACCGCTTCGCGGGAGCGGCGGGCGACGCCGCCCAGGTGGCTCTGGCTGGGGGACGGTCGGATGAAGGCATTGCGCTCGCGGCTGAGGCGCTCCATCCGGGTCTTGTCGCCCAGAATGGACCCGCCGGAGCGGGCGGAGCTGGGATCAACCGCCAGAACCGCGACGCGCAGGCCAAGCCCGGTCAGCATCATGCCGAAGCTTTCGATGAAGGTGGATTTGCCAACGCCCGGCGTGCCCGACAGGCCGATGCGCAGCGACTGGCGCTTGTGCTTGGCCAGCTCCGACAGCAGTTCGCCCGCCTTGGCGCGGTGATCCTCGCGGCCGCTTTCCACCAGGGTGATGGCACGGGCCAGCGCCCGGCGGTCGCCGTCGAGGATCTTCTGTGTCAATTGTCCGGTGTCCATGCGCGCCTTCCTGTCTTGATGGGCTGGACCTTGGCGCAAGCCGCGCCGCAAAGTCCAGCCCCTGCCGTCTGGCGCGCACCCTACATCAGCGCACGCCGCAGGAAAGGCGGCAAATCCGCCGCGCCTGATGCGGTTTGCGCAAACGCGCCGGGGCAGACTGGCCGCTAGACCTCCCCCTCCGCTTTGGCGATAAGGCGGGAATGACCAGATTGCCGATCGAAGACGCCCTCCCCGAACTGCTGACCGCCCTGCGCGCCCGCGGCCGTGCCGTGCTGCAGGCCCCGCCCGGCGCGGGCAAGACCACGCGGGTGCCGCTGGCGATGCTGGAGGCCGGGCTGACAAAGGGCCGCATCGTGATGCTGGAACCCCGCCGCCTAGCCGCCCGAGCCGCAGCGGAGCGGATGGCGGAAACGCTGGGGGAGAAACCCGGCCAGACCGTCGGCTACAGGGTGCGCGGCGATGCCAAGGTCTCCAAATCCACCCGCATCGAGGTGGTGACCGAGGGCATCCTGACCCGGATGCTGCAATCGGACCCGGACTTGCCAGGTGTCGGCGCGGTGATCTTTGACGAATTCCACGAACGCTCGCTGAACGCCGATCTTGGTCTTGGCTTATGCCTGGAAGTCGCAGGCGCGCTGCGGGATGACCTGATGCTGCTGGCGATGTCGGCAACGCTGGACGCCGGGCCGGTGGCAGCGCTGATGGATGCGCCGATGGTGACATCTGAGGGGCGCAGCTACCCGGTAGAGACCCGCTGGCTGGAGCGCCCGCTGCCCGCCCAGGCGCGGCGCGTGGACGCCTTGGCGGATCTGGTGGTGCAAGCTGAAAGGGATACCAAGGCCACCGGCGGCGGCATTCTGGTGTTCCTGCCCGGCGAGGGCGAGATCCGCCGCGCCGCCGGCGCGCTGGAGAAGCGCCTGCCGGGCCACTGCCATATCCGGCCGCTGTTCGGCGCCCTGCCCTTTGCCGAGCAGCGCGCAGCGATCCAGCCCGAGGCGCAGGGCCGCAAGGTGGTGCTGGCGACCTCGATTGCCGAGACCTCGCTGACCATTCAGGACATCCGCGTGGTGGTGGATATGGGCCAGGCGCGCCGTGCCCGGTTTGATCCCGGCTCCGGCATGTCGCGGCTGGTGACTGAGAAAGTGACCCGCGCCGAAGCCACCCAGCGCCAGGGCCGCGCGGGCCGGGTGGCAGAGGGCATCTGCTACCGGCTCTGGACCAAGGGCGAGGAAGGTGCGCTGATGGCGTTTCCGCCGGCCGAGATCGAAAGCGCCGACCTGACCGCGCTGGCGCTGGAGCTGGCGTTGTGGGGTGCGGCACCGGACGATCTGATGTTCCTGACCCAGCCGCCCGCGGGTGCGATGGCAGAGGCGCAGGCGCTGCTTGCCATGCTGGGGGCGCTGGATGCTCAGGGCCGGATCACCGAGCACGGCAAGGCGCTGGCCGCCCTGCCCTTGCATCCGCGGCTTGGCCATATGCTGTTGCAAGCAGGCCCTGCGGCTGCCCCCTTGGCGGCGCTGTTGGGCGAACGCGACCCGCTGCGCGGCGCGCCTGCGGATCTGTCCTTGCGGCTGAAGGCGCTGCGGGATGCAAAGGGCTTTGCGCGCAATCACCCCTATCAGCTGAACCGCCCGGTAGCGGAGCGGATCAAGAGCGAGGCGCGGCGGCTGGAGAAACAGGCGGGCCGCCGGGATGCAGGCCTGTCTGCCGCGATGATGGCCGCCCTCGCCTATCCGGACCGCGTCGGCCAGCGCCGCAAGGGCGACAGCCCGCGGTTCGTGCTGTCCGGCGGCAAGGGTGCCATTCTGGATGGCGGCGACACGCTAGCGGGGGCGCCGTTCATCGTGGCGCTGGATACCGACGGCAACCCGCGCGAAGCGAAGATCCGCATGGCGGCGCAGATTTCGCTGGGTGAAATCCGCGAGCTGTTTGCCGATCAGATTGCCTGGGAGGACAGCTGCGAATGGTCCAAGCGCGACCGGCGGGTGGCGGCCCGCCAGCAGGAGCGCTTTGGCGCCGTGGTGCTGGATGACCGGATCTGGAAGGAGGTGCCGCCGGAGGCGGTGGCGCAAGCCATGCTCGACGGCGTGCGCGACCTCGGCCTGCGACTGTCAGGTGCGGCGGCGCGGCTGGCAGCACGGGTGGAGCTGGTGCGGGCGGAAGGCTTTGACCTGCCGGACTTTTCCCTGCCCGGCCTGACAAACAGTTTGGAGCACTGGCTGCTGCCGATGCTGGACGGGGTGAAATCGGCCGAGGACTGGAAACGCTTTGACCTGCTGCCCGCGCTGAAGGCCGCGCTCAGCTGGGAACAGACGCAGGTGCTGGACCGCGAGGCGCCGGGCAGTTTCACCACCCCGCTTGGGCGCAAGATCCCGATCAGCTATGACGGCGAGATCCCGGAAATCTCGGTCCGCCTGCAGGAGATGTTCGGCGTCACCCGGCATCCGTCCGTGGGCGGCGTGCCGTTGAAGGTCTCGCTCTTGTCGCCCGCCCAGCGCCCGATCCAGATCACCCGCGATCTGCCCGGCTTCTGGGCCGGTTCTTATGCCGATGTGCGCAAGGACATGCGCGCCCAGTACCCCAAGCACCCCTGGCCCGAGGACCCGACCCAGGAAGACCCCACGCTCAGGGCGAAACGGCGAAAGTAGCGCCGCATTACGCAGCCGCGCTGCCCGGCCCAACGGCTGGCAGCGCATCCGTGATGCGCGGATCAGCGGGCGGGAGCCCCGCCTTCTGCCTGCGCCGGGGTTTAAGCGCATTTTCACGGTTTTCCGCGATCGGTGACTTCCGGCGCCATAGCACCGTAAAAAATACCTGTCAGATGCAGAATTCCGGCCCGGCCCCGCCGCCCGCCTTGAATCTTCGGGCAATAATGCATATTTTTCCACAACTACGCACAAAAAACCGGGACAAACCCAACACATCAAGGCTGAGCAGACATGACCCGCACCCTGACCCGCGCCTGGGAGGAAATCCTCAGGCCGATGCTGAAACGACCCAACCGCCTGCAAGTTGCCGCCCTGTGCTACCGCATGGGCGCGGAGGGCAAGGAAGTGCTGATGATTACCAGCCGCGGCACCGGCCGCTGGATCATCCCCAAGGGCTGGCCGGTCGAGGGCAAGGATGGTCCGGCCTCGGCGCTGCAGGAAGCCTGGGAAGAAGCCGGCGTCAGGAAAGCGCACATCTCCAAGCAGCCGATCGGCGAGTACCACTATGTAAAGCGCCGCGAGCACGGGCTGGACGAGCCGGTGACCACGCTGATCTTCTCAGCCGAGGTGGAGCAGCTGGAGGAAGACTATCCGGAATCCGCGGAACGGACCCGCCAGTGGATGGCACCGGCCCAGGCCGCAGAGCTGGTGCAGGAACCGCAATTGCAGGCCGTTTTACGCCAATTGTAAAAGTTATGTGACATTTTTATGTCAAACGCTTGAACCGCCTTCGGAGCGGCTATAGGCGCGTGCGCAGACCTCGGAATCAGGAATGCGACGATGAGCGATGCACCGCAGCGCACTCAATGGAACACGCTGGACAGGGATCTGAACCGGATCTCCCAGCTTGAACTGGCCACAAGCTATGTCTCCCGCCCGCTGGTGGGTCCGGGCATCGCCCTGGCCTTCATCGTGCTGGCGGGCCTTGCCGCCGGCGTCTTCTTCGGCGGCTCGGCGATGAGCATGGTGGTGATCGCCGCCGCGGCCTTCGGCGCCTATATGGCGATCAACATCGGCGCCAATGACGTTGCTAACAACATGGGGCCGGCGGTGGGCGCAAATGCGCTGACCATGGGCGGCGCCATCGTGATTGCCGCCATCTGTGAAAGCGCAGGCGCCCTGCTGGCAGGCGGCGATGTGGTCTCGACCATTTCCAAGGGTATCATCGACCCCGCCGCGGTGAGCAGCAGCAGCATTTTCATCTGGGCGATGATGGCGGCGCTAATCTCCTCGGCGCTGTGGGTGAACCTGGCCACCTGGGTCGGCGCGCCGGTCTCCACCACCCACTCAGTCGTGGGCGGCGTGCTGGGTGCCGGTGTGGCAGCGGCAGGCACCGCCGCGGTGAACTGGCCCACCATGGGCAAGATCGCCGCCAGCTGGGTCATTTCGCCGGTTCTGGGCGGTATCATCGCGGCCCTGTTCCTTGCCTTCATCAAGGCCAGGATCATCTATCAGGACGACAAGATCGCAGCCGCGCGCCGCTGGGTGCCGGTGCTAGTCGCCATCATGGCAGGCGCATTTGGTGCGTACCTGGCCCTCAAAGGCCTGAAAAAGATCGTCAAAATCGATCTCGAAACCGCGCTGCTGATCGGTGCCGGCGTCGGGGCGGTCTCCTATGTGATCACCGCGCCGCTGATCAAGCGCCAGTCCGAGGGTATGGAGAACCGCAACAAGTCGCTGAAGGCGCTGTTCGGCCTGCCGCTGGTGATCTCCGCGGGCCTCTTGTCCTTTGCCCATGGCGCCAATGACGTTGCCAACGCGGTCGGCCCGCTGGCCGCCATCGTGCACGCCACCGAGTTCGGCGATTTTGCCGCCAAGGTGGCAATCCCGACCTGGGTCATGGTGATCGGCGCCTTCGGCATCTCCTTTGGCTTGTTCCTGTTCGGCCCCAAGCTTATCCGCATGGTCGGCAGCCAGATCACCAAGCTGAACCCTATGCGCGCCTACTGCGTGTCGCTGTCCGCCGCCATCACCGTGATCGTGGCCAGCTGGCTGGGTCTGCCGGTCTCCTCCACCCATATCGCAGTGGGCGCAGTGTTCGGCGTCGGCTTCTTCCGCGAGTGGCACATGGAGCGCCGCCTGAAGAAATCCGCCGCGGGCCGCCCGGAGGCCAAACGCATCGCGCCGGAGGAACGCCGCCGCCGCAAGCTGGTGCGCCGCAGCCACTTCATGACCATCGTGGCCGCCTGGGTGATCACTGTTCCGGCCGCCGCGCTGCTGTCGGCGGTGATCTACCTGCTGCTCAACACCTTCGTCGGCTGAGCCGTTCAGCCGGAAAATCAAAGCCCCCGCGCCGTCCGACTGCGGGGGTTTTTCTTTGCCTTGGTTTTAGGCCCCTAGAACCGCTCCACCCAGGGCCGCAGCACCAGTTCATCCGACCAGGCGGAGCGGTGCTGATGGATCAGATGCATGTACTCAGCGGCAATCGCCTCCGGGTCCAGCATGCTGTCGGGGTTATCCGCGGCCTCTGTCCGCTCCGGCCGGGCGGCATTACGGATGCCGCCGTCGATATTGACCCAGGCGACGTGAATGCCCTTGGGATGCAGCTCCCGCGCCATGGATTGCGCCAGACCGCGCTGCGCGAATTTGCCCATCGCAAAGGGCGCGGACTGGGCAAAACCCTTCACGCCTGCCGAGGCGCCAGTGAACAGGATGGTGCCGCGCCGCCCATTTTCTGGCTGCTGCGAAAGCATCCGCCGCGCCGCAGTCTGGCCCAACACAAAGGCGCCAAAGGCGGTGACCTCCACCGCCTTGCGCGCCGCCTCCGGGTCCAGCTCCGCAATGGGGCCGCGCAGCCGGGCTGAAGGGTTGTAGCAGGCCACACGCAGATCACCCGGCAGGCTGCCGATCAGCGCGGCAGTTCCGTCTGCGTCAGTGCCGTCGAGCACGTGCAGCGCCGCCCCGGACTCCGCCGCCAGCTTCTCCAGCTTGTCCGTATTGCGGGCCGCCAGATGCACCGCATAGCCCGCAGCAGAGAGCTGCCGGGCAAAGGCCGCCGACAGGCCGGTCCCTGCCCCGACGATGAGCGCCTGCGGTTTGGATGATGTCTGAGCCATGTTCAGCCCTCCCCTGTCCTACGGGAAATGCTGACGGCAATTCGGGGCAGACACAAGTCATTCCAAAAGGAGGCTTTGGCCGTTGGCTGCATCAGGCCTCTGCCGCGGCAGGCAGCTGCGCCAGAACATCAGCCGAGGTTACCACCTTGCCGAAGCCCGCGTGCAGGGCTGACAGCGTAACCTCCAGAACGGTCCCGGCATCCAGCATCCCGCCGTTGCGCGCGGGCATATCAAAGGCGATCAGCGCATCCTCCACCACCTCGATTTCAAACCCGAGGTTGGCGGCAGAACGGGCGGTTGAGTTGACGCAGAAGGCCGCCACGCCGCCCACGATCACCAGCCGGGTGATGCCGGCGTCCTGCAAATGACGCTCCAGCCCGGTGCCATAGAACCCAGAGGAGCCGGTTTTCCAGAACACCGCCTCGCCCGCCTGAGGCACCGCACAGGGCAAGGGCTGGCCGCTGGGCAGATCGCGGCGGAACTTGCTCTCGGTTCGCGGATCGTCATGCATCACGTGCACCACCGGCAGATCCGCGGTGCGGAAGGCCGCGGCCAGCTCTGCCACTGTCTCTTGCGCATCCGGGTTGGCCTGCGGGCGGCCAGCGGCGGCCACGTTGGCCATCTCCTGCTGCATGTCGACGATCAACAGGGCTGTACTGCGGTCCATGGGAAAATCCTCGCGGTGAAATCCTTGGCAGAAAGTTTGCCGAAACCGCGTCCGGCGGCCAGTGCAAACTCCCATGCCCCTGCGTCACGGGCGCATAGCGCACGAAAAAGGCGCGCAGCAGTGTCACCTGCTGCGCGCCCTGGCAAAATCGGGATGGCTGGCAGCTCAGCCGCCCAGGCACCAGCGCATGACCGCTTTCTGCGCGTGCAGGCGGTTTTCGGCCTCGTCAAAGATCACCGACTGCGGGCCATCCATCACGGCGGAGGTCACTTCTTCCTCGCGGTGGGCGGGCAGGCAGTGCATGAACAGCGCGTCGGGCTTCGCGTGGGCCATCAGCGCGTCGTTGACCTGGTAGGGCCGCAGCATGTTGTGGCGGCGTTCCTTGGAGGACTGGCTGTCGTGCATCGACACCCAGGTGTCTGCGACGACCAGATCGGCGCCTTCCACGGCTTTCACCGCATCCCGCTCGACCACAACCTTGGAGCCCGCCTTGCGCGCCAGTCCCATGAATTCCTCCTCCGGGTCCAGCTGCGAAGGCCCGGTGAAGGTGAGGTCGAAGCCGAACTGGCCGGCTGCATGGATGAAGGAGGCGCAGACATTGTTGCCATCGCCAGCCCACACCACCTTCTTGCCCTTGATGGAGCCGCGATGCTCCTCGTAGGTCTGAATGTCGGCCATGATCTGGCAGGGGTGGGTGCGGTCGGTCAGGCCGTTGATCACCGGCACGTCGGAATATTCCGCCATCTCGGTCAGCACGGTCTCGTCAAAGGTGCGGATCATGATCATGTCGACATAGCGGCTGAGGACGCGGGCGGTGTCGGCGATGGTCTCGCCATGGCCCAGCTGCATGTCCTTGCCCGACAGCACCATGGTCTGGCCGCCCATCTGGCGCACTCCGACGTCAAAGGACACCCGGGTCCGGGTTGAGGGTTTTTCGAAGATCAGCGCCACCATCCGGTCCTTCAGCGGCAGCTCATCATCCAGCGCCGCCTTGGGGCGGCCAAGGCGCGCCTGTTTGGTGGCCTTGGCCTGGTCGATGATCGCGCGCAGGTCGGCAGGGTCGGTTTTGTGGATGTCGAGAAAATGGTTCATGGTCGTATCGCTTTGTTCTGGCAAAGGCCGGGGGCTGCCTGCCCCCGGACCCCCGGGAGTATTTCTGCAAAGATGAAGATCAGGCGGCTTCGACCTGGGCGGCGGTTTTCTCCAGGCGGCTGACGGCCTCAGCGATGTCTTCATCGGTCAGGGTCAGCGGCGGCAGCAGGCGGATCACGTTGTCGGCAGCCGGGACGGTGATCAGCGCGTTGTCATAGCCCGCCTTCACCACATCGGCGTTCACCGCCTTGCACTTGAGGCCCAGCATCAGGCCGGAACCGCGCACCTCTTCAAAGACCTCGGGATGGTCGGCCACCAGCCCTTCCAGCTTCTGCCGCAACAGGCCCGCCTTGCGGTTCACCTCGGCCAGGAAGTCCGGGTCTGCCACATGATCCATCACCGCGCAGCCCACCGCGCAGCCCAGCGGGTTGCCGCCGTAGGTGGAGCCGTGGGTGCCTGCGGTCATGCCGCTGGCGGCGTCCTCGGTGGCCAGCACCGCGCCCAGCGGGAAGCCGCCGCCGATGCCCTTGGCCACCATCATGATGTCGGGTGTAATGCCCGCCCATTCATGGGCAAACAGCTTGCCGGTGCGCCCGACGCCGCATTGCACCTCATCCAGGATCAGCAACAGGCCGTGCTCATCGCAGATCTGCCGCAGCGCCTTCAGTTCTGCATCCGGCACCGGGCGGATGCCGCCCTCGCCCTGCACCGGCTCGATCATGATCGCGGCGGTTGTCTCAGAGATCGCATTGGTCACGCCATCCAGATCGCCAAAGGTCAGATGCACGAAGCCGGGCAGCAGCGGGCCGAAGCCCTTGACCATCTTCTCGGAGCCCGCGGCGGCGATGCCGGCAGAGGACCGGCCATGGAAGGAGCCGTCAAAGGTGATGATCTCCACCCGCTCCGGCTGGCCTTTGTCATAGAAATACTTGCGCGCCATCTTCACCGCCAGTTCGCAGGCCTCGGTGCCGGAGTTGGTGAAAAACACGGTATCGGCAAAGGTATGCTCCACCAGCTTGTCCGCCAGCGCCTGCTGCTGGGGAATATGGTAGAGGTTGGAGACATGCCACAAGGCTTGCGCCTGGGTGGTCAGCGCCTCCACCAGTGCCGGATGGGCATGGCCCAGCGCGTTGACCGCGATGCCGGAGCCCAGATCCAGAAAGCGGCGCCCGTCCGCCGTGGTCAGCCAGGCGCCTTCGCCTTTGACGAACTCAAGCGGGGCACGGTTGTAGGTCGGCAGAACGGACGGGATCATCGGGATCATCCTTTTCAAAGGTGGAAGCCAAAGCTGTGCATCAGCAAGGGCCTTGGGTCAACGGTGGATCAATGGATTTCAGATGGGGGATGTGCTGCACGGCAGGCACAGGGGATCAAGGGCCGGTTACGCCAGGCGGCGTCGGCGTCGCGAGATGGGGGTATATGCGCGTTTGATCATGGATGGGTTCCATAGTGGAGGTTTTGGCGAAAGAAAACCCCTTTTGTGCAGCCCTCCCCGCCAAAGCGCCGCCTGGCCCATTCACCTTTGGCGAAATACTCCGGGGTGAATTGGCCGCAGGCCAAGAGGGGCAGCGCCCCTCTTCCTTACAAACCTGCGGGGGGCAGCGCGCCCGCCCTGGCGGCAATTTACGACAGCTGCCGCAGCCTTTCCCCTTGCATCCCGCGGCGGCTTGCCGCACCGGTTGTGCCATGACGCGCAACACCCCGCAGAACCCGGCCCTGGCCGCCGCCCTGATCCTGGCGGCAACCACCTTCATTGCGGGCACCACGCTGCTGGCCAAGTCATTGGGGACAGATGTGCTGGGCGCGCCGCTGCATCCGCTGCAGATCAGCCACGGGCGCTTCCTGTTTGCCTTCATGGCGATTTCCACTGCCGTGCTGATCCTGCGCCCGCGCTTCAGCCGCCCGCATTGGGGCTATCACATCGGGCGCACTTCGTTCGGCTGGGCCGGGGTCACGCTGATGTTTGCCTCTGTCGCCTATATCCCGCTGGCGGATGCCACCGCGATCACCTTCCTGAACCCGGTCTTCGGGATGCTGCTGGCCATCCCGCTCCTGGGCGAGCGGGTCGGCCCCTGGCGCTGGGGTGCGGCGCTGGTTGCGATGATCGGCGCGATGATCCTGCTGCGGCCCACACCCGCCAGTTTCCAGCCAGCGGCCCTGCTGGCCCTGGGGGCTGCGGCGGTGATGGGGCTGGAGCTGATCTTCATCAAGAAGCTGGCAGGCCGCGAAGGGCCGCTGCAGGTGCTGTGGTTCAACAACCTGCTGGGCATGATGATTGCCAGTTGCGCGGTGCTGCCGGTCTGGCAGATGCCAAGCGCGGGCCAATGGGGGGCGCTTGCGGCGCTGGGGCTCTTGATGGCTTGCGCGCAGGCCTGTTTCATCAACGGCATGGCGCGGGCCGATGCGTCCTTTGTGGCGCCGTTCAGCTATGCCACGCTGGTGTTTGCGGCGCTTTACGACTTCCTTGGCTTTGGCGTGGTGCCGGATGCGATTTCCTTCCTTGGCGCCTGCATCATCCTGGCGGGGGCCGCCATTCTGGCCTGGCGCGAGGGCCGGGTGCGCCCGCCTGCAGGCCGCGCGGCGGCGGCCGGGAAGTAACCCGCGCCGGAGCCGGCCTCACAAAAAGTTATTTGCATTCAATGGCCCCATGGCGACGCCGAGGTCGAAAAGTGGCAATTTCCGCCTGCACGGCACGGCACCCTGACCTGTAACAGGACAGGAGAATACCCATGCACGAAAGGCGAATCCCCGAATGGCTGCGCCACGCGCCGGTGCCCTCGGTCCGGGACTTCGGCATCCTGGCGGGGCTGGAGGCGGTCGTGCGCGGCACGCTGATCTCGGTGTTTCCGCTGATCATGTACCGGGCGCTGGGGGATGCCGGGCTGGTCTCGGCCTCCTATTTCGCGGTCGGCATCCTGTCGCTGCTGGCGGGGCTGATGGTGCCCGCGCTGGTGCGGCTGGTGCCGCGCCGCTGGGCCTACTCCCTGGGCGCGGCGATGTTCGTGCTGGCCGCAGCGCTGGCGATCGGGGGCAGCCCGGCCTCGGTGCTGGCGGCGCTGGCGCTCAACACCGTGGCGGCGGTCACCACCTTTGTCTGCTTCAACGCCTATGTGCTGGACTACATTTCCCGGGTGGAGCTGGGCAAATGCGAGACCTCGCGGATGTTCTATTCAGCCCTTGGGTGGACCGCCGGGCCGATGGCAGGCGTGCTGCTGCTGGATTGGTGGCCGCCTGCTCCGTTCCTGATTTCCGGCGCCGCCGCGCTCCTGATGCTGGCGGCCTTCTGGTGGATGCGCATGGGCAACGGCAAGCAGATCGCCCGCGCCCGCGGCCCGGCTTCCAACCCGCTGAGATACCTGCCGCGGTTCCTGGAGCAGCCGCGGCTGATCACCGGCTTTCTGTTTGCGGTGATCCGCTCAGCCGGCTGGTGGATCTATGTGGTCTACCTGCCGATTTTCGCCATCGAGAAAGGGCTGGGGCAGGAACTGGGCGGCATCCTGCTGTCCGTGACCAACGCCTGCCTGTTCGGCGCGCCGCTGCTGCAGCGCTGGGTACAGCGGCATTCGATCCGGCTGGCGGTGCGCACCGGTTTTCTGATCGTCACCCTGTGTTTCGGCGGAGCAGCCGCGCTGCAGGGCTGGCCAGAGGTTGCGGTGGGCCTGCTGATGGCGGGCTCAGCAGCGCTGATCCTCTTGGATATCTGCGGCGGGCTGCCGTTTCTGATGGCGGTGAAACCCTCCGAGCGGACCGAGATGTCGGCGGTCTACTCCAGCTACCGGGATATCTCCGGCATCCTGACGCCCGGGGCTGCCTGGCTGGTCTTGATGGTTTCTCCGCTGGCCGGCATCTTTGCGGCTGGCGCCGCAGCTGCCGCCTATGCCGCGCTGCTGGCAGGCAAGCTGCATCCGCGGCTGGGGCGCAAGAAGGCGGAAGCCCCGTCAGCGGAAGACCCGTTGCCCGCGGAATAACAGCGTCAGGGTTTCAGCCGGTAGCCCGTACGCAGCATCACCCAGGCCAGCAGGCAGACGGCAAAGGTGGCGCCGCTGCAGACCATCAGCCCCAGCAAGGGCGGGCTGTCGGAGGTGCCGATCACCCCGAATCGCACCCCGTCGATCAGGTAGAACACCGGGTTCAGATGCGAGATCACTTTCAGAACCGGCGGCAGCGCCTCCACCGAGTAGAAAGTGCCGGAGAGAAACGCCAATGGCGTCACGATGAAATTGGTGATCGCTGCCATCTGATCGAACTTGTCGGCAAACACGCCGGCCACGATACCCAGGCCGCCCAAGAAGGCCGCTCCCAGCACGATGAACACCAGCGCCGTCAGCGGGTGCGCGGGCACGATCTGCAGCACTGCCATCAGCCCCAGCCCGATGCCCAGCGCCACCAGCGTGCCGCGCGCCACCGCGCCGGCCAGATAGCCCAGCAGGATCTCCAGCCCCGACAAGGGCGGCATCAGCGTGTCGACGATATTGCCCTGCACCTTGGCAATAACGATGGAGGATGAGGTATTTGCAAAGGCATTCTGGATCACCGTCATCATCATGATGCCTGGCGCCAGGAAGGTCAGGAAGGGCACCCCCATCACATCGCCGCGCTTGGGCCCGATGGCGATGTTGAAGATCATCAGGAACAGCGCCGCGGTCACCAGCGGCGCCAGCAGGGTCTGGGTCCAGACCGCCAGGAACCGCTTCACCTCGCGCCAGGCCAGCGCCTTGAGCCCCAGCCAGTTCACCCGCCTGAACCGGCGTGCGCCCAATTCCACCTGATAGCCCTGATCCGCCATGCTGCCCCTCGCATTTCGTTGCCGGGACTGCATAACGGCTGTGCCAATAGGCGCAAGATGCCTTGTAACTCCGCCCGCAGTGATTAGAATAGGGGATCACACTGAATATGATGGCGGCCGCAGAACCCCTGGGGCCGCTATTAGCTTGGAAAGGCAACAGATGTCCTGGACAGACGAGCGCGTCGAACTGCTCAAGAAAATGTGGGGCGAGGGCCAGTCGGCCAGCCAGATCGCCAAGGAACTGGGCGGCGTCACCCGCAACGCCGTGATCGGCAAGGTGCACCGGCTCGGCCTGTCCAACCGCAACAGCGGCGGATCCAAGGCGGCTGAGCCGAAGGAAAAGCCGGCCGCCGCCCCCGCGGCCGCCGCGCCGAAGCCTGCCGCAGCAGCCAAGCCCAAACCGCAGCCCAAGACCGAACCGGCGCGTCCGGCCGCAGCCCAGCCTGCGGCAGACGCCAAACCGGCAACGCCTGCGCGCCGCCAGATCATCCCGGCCGGCCAGCCGCTGCCGCCGCAGCCCTCGGCCAATGAAATCAGCCCCGAGGCGCTGGCCAAGGTGAACGAGGTCGAGAAAAAGGCCAAGAAGCTGAGCCTGATGGAGCTGACCGAGCGCACCTGCAAATGGCCGGTCGGCGACCCGGCGACCGAGGACTTCTGGTTCTGCGGCCTGCCCTCGCAGCAGGGCAAACCCTATTGCGAGGCGCATGTGGGCGTGGCGTTCCAGCCGATGTCCTCGCGCCGCGACCGCCGCCGCTGACCGGCGCCGGACAGAGAATTCAAAGCTCCGGCATTGCGTCCGGGGCTTTTTTTGCGCGGCCTGCCATTTGGCAATTGAGGCCGCGTGGCAGAATGCGTTCCGAATGTGCAACCGCATCTGGCGGTTAACTTCCGCAGCATAGCCAAATCATCAAGCTGTGTCCGGTCTGCACAATGAAGCAGGCATTTTGAGTATTGGACTGAGCGAGATCTCAGCGGGTCTCTGCCGCGGTTTCCTGCCCGTGTGCTTGCTGGCGCAGCTTCCGCTCACCGCTGCCTTGCAGCCAATGCTGCAACAGCAGTCATTCAAGAACTGTGTGAAGCACGGCCGAGAAGCTGCTCTATCACTGCAGCCGGTTTCGGCCATCCAGGAGCAGGCAATCCGGGTTGTTGCGGCTTGAGCGCACGTTTTGGCGGAGAGCCCCGCACTCCCGCATAACGGGACTGCCGTCAGCGTGATGGACTTTTCGCCGGTGCAACTTTGGTCAGCGGAACCAAGCGGCTTTCGCGCAGCCCTTTCACCTTTTGAAGGCAGGGCAAACGGGATTCCGGACCGGTTTTTCCGGCATGTGTTTCCAGCATGCAAATCAATGCCGGCATGTCGGCGCAGCACAGGTTTCACATTGCGGATCGCCTGGTCACAGCGGATCCAGTCCCTTTGAAACCCGGCTTTTGCTGCGCCCCGGGTTGCCTTCTCAGTTGTGCAGCTGAACCGGTTTACCTTGCCGCCTCTTCCGTTGAGCAAAGCAACTGAAAAGGATGAGAAACAACCAGAAATTGCCTCTTGTTGACCCCTTGTTAACCGAGTCAAATCTACACCATTCAAAAGCAAAGAAATTTTTCAGAACCATTTCAGATAAGGCAGAACATGAAGGTTTGCATTCTGATCCCCACGTACAAGCGCCACGCGAGCCTTCTTCGCCTGCTGCACCAGATCGGAGAATACAAGTCTACCTACCGGGGGGATCTTTCTTTCGAGATCTGCGTAACCGACAGCGAACCCGGCAACCCGCGACGCCGTGAGATCGAGGCGCTGTGCGACAGCTATCTGGTGAACCCCGGAGATGGCTTCGACAGCAACATGCACTCAGCTTACCAGCGTGTCAGCCAGACCTGCGACTTTGTGCTGTCAATCAGCGACGATGACCTTTTTGCAAAAGGGTTCGCGCATCCCTTCGATCTCCTTGAGGTTGCGGCCCGTCAGAACCAGGACGCCATTTTGTTCGATCACCTCGAACTGAGATCCGAGGCAGCACCCCAAAACTACAATCTGAAAGAAGGACCATACAACAGAGTGTCTTTCCTTGAGCCGGACAGCGCCCTTTTTCACAAAGTCATGCTGTTTTACATCCCGCGGCACGCAGGGTTGTTCTACAAGTCAACGCATCTGCAGAAGATCCACGGCAAGCTGGAAGCTTTCATCGGGAGCCTGCATCTTTACGCGGTGCCGTTTCAACTGGCCTGGCAAAAGGGAACCGCGCACTATTTTGGCTACCCTCTGGTGTACTTCAACGCGGATGAAAAGGAGGACGGAGCCTGGTCCGCGCACCGGGCGGTTTTTGACGGCCTCGTGCAATATTTCGGGGCTTGCAAACACATTATGCCCTCAGCGCGTTACGAGGCCATGAAACCTGGCTTCATGCGTTTTTACCTGGGCGACAACAGCATGATGCGCGCGTCCATCAAGGGGCAACTCCCCTCGGAAACAGAAGTAATGGCCGCGCTTGCAGAAACCTAGGAACAGCCCGCCGCAGCAAACCAATGGCTGAGCCGGAATCAGGTCAGCCCCCCGCCCCCGAAATTGATAACCAAGGGATTATTGAGCATGGAACGAGAGCAGCCATCCCGAGAAGAGATTGTTACTGCCGCGCACAGGTTCTTTGAACAACAGCCGAAGCCCGCCTTTGTGCCGGGAGAGACCTACCTTCCCCCCTCTGGCAAGGTCATGGATGGGGACGACTGCGCCAGCCTTGTGGATGCGGCGCTGGACATGTGGCTGACCGCGGGCCGCTATGCGGCTGATTTCGAGAAGCAGCTGGCGCAAGTGTTCGGAACCAAGCTCTCCAAGCTGACGGTGTCGGGGTCCGCCGCGAACCTGCTGGCGTTCACAACGCTCACGTCCTGGAAGCTGGGCAAGGCGCGGATTGAACCGGGGTCAGAGATCATCACCGTTGCGGCGGGCTTTCCCACAACCGTTGCGCCGATCCTGCAGAACGGCTGTATTCCGGTCTACGTCGATGTGGACCTTGCGACCCATAACGTGGACGTAGACCTGATCGAGGCCGCCATCAGCAGCAAGACCCGCGCGATCATGATCGCGCACAGTCTGGGAAATCCCTTTGACGTGGTGCGGATCGCCGAAATCTGCCGTGCGCATGACCTCTATCTGATTGAGGACTGCTGCGATGCATTCGGCGCTACGGTCGCAACATCCGATGGCTCGGCACGGGGCGTCGGCACCTTTGGCGATGTGGCCACGCTCAGCTTCTATCCGGCGCATCACATCACGATGGGCGAAGGCGGTGCGGTCTTGACCAGCAGCATGCGCCTGGCCCGGATCTGCGAAAGCTTCCGGGACTGGGGACGCGACTGCTACTGCGCGCCGGGAACCGACAACACTTGCGGCAAACGGTTCGATTGGCAGCTAGGCGATCTGCCGCAAGGCTACGACCATAAATACACCTACAGCCATATCGGCTATAATCTGAAGGTCTCCGACATGCAGGCTGCGGTCGGTCTGAGCCAGCTCCGGAAACTGGACCGTTTCATTGCGGCGCGGCGGGCAAATTTTGACGGGCTGGTGCAACGGGTCAGGGCAGCCGGCCTTGAAGAATACTACCACCTTCCGGAAGCCACGCCGGGCACCAGCCCCTCATGGTTCGGCTTTCTGCTGACCATCCGGGATGGCGTTCCGCTTAGCCGCCGCGACGTGACGGCGGCGCTTGAAGAGAAAAAAGTCGGCACCCGGCTGCTGTTCGCCGGCAACCTGATCCGCCAGCCGGCCTTTGCCCGCGCGCCTTACCGCGTGGCCGGCTCCCTTGCTGTAACGGACAAGCTGATGAACGACGCCTTCTGGATCGGGGTCTGGCCCGGCCTTGGCGCCGAGCAGCTGGATTACATGGTCGAAACGCTTGCTGAGGTGACCCGCACCCAGCTGATCGGCGGAAAGGCAGCCGCGCAATGAAAGCCGTGATCCTGGCAGGCGGCCTCGGCACCCGTCTGGCCGAAGAGACCAGCCTCAAGCCCAAGCCCATGGTCGAGATCGGCGGCCGCCCGATCCTGTGGCACATCATGAAGATGTACACCGCCCATGGCATCACGGATTTTGTCATCTGCCTGGGCTACAAAGGCTACCTGATCAAGGAGTTCTTTGCCAATTACGCCCTGCAGATGTCAGACGTGACCTTGGACATGGCGCGCGGCTCCGTCGAGGTGCACCGCGCCAGCGCCGAACCCTGGCGGATCAGCCTGATCGACACGGGCGAGGAAACCATGACCGGCGGCAGGCTGAGACGGGTGCGCCACTTGCTCGACGACACCTTTTGCATGACCTACGGGGACGGGGTCGGCGACATCGACATCTCCAGCCTGGTGGCCTTCCACAAATCCCACGGCAAAAAGGCGACCGTGACCGCGGTGGCACCGCCGGGCCGTTTCGGTCTTCTGGAACTGAGCGACCGGTCGGTAACCGGGTTTGTCGAAAAGCCGCGGGGCGAAGGCGGCCGTATCAACGGCGGGTTCTTCGTTCTGGAGCCCGAAGCCCTGGATACCATCGGCGGCGACAGCGACATGTGGGAAGACGCGCCAATGCGGCGGCTGGTTTCAGCCGGCGAAATGGCAGCCTACCACCACGACGGGTTCTGGCAGCCGATGGACACCCTGCGCGACAAGGTCGCGCTCGAAACGCTGTGGAAAGAGGGCCGCGCGCCCTGGAAACTGTGGGAGGGAGCCCAGGTCCAGCCCTCCGCTCCCCGGCAGCACTTGCCGCAATCCTGGAAAGGGCTTCACTGATGCAGGGCATATCTTCCGGTTTCTGGCGCAACCGCCGTGTTTTTGTGACCGGCCACACAGGTTTCAAGGGCAGCTGGCTCTCATCCTGGCTGCTGGACCTTGGCGCAAACCTGCGCGGCTATGCGCTGCCGCCCGCAACCGAAGGGCTGCCTGCAGGAACAGCGAGCCTCTTTGATGAACTGGACCTGGCGTCACGGATGGACCACATCTGCGGCGACACCCGCGATGAGGCAGCGCTGCGCGCAGCCATCGAAGCGTTCCGCCCGGAAGTCGTGCTGCACCTGGCAGCACAGCCCATCGTCCGCAAATCTTATACTGACCCGGTTGGCACCTATTCCACCAATGTCATGGGCACCGTGCATGTGCTGAATATCTGCCGCGATCTGCCCGGCCTGCGCAGCATCGTCGTTGTCAGCAGCGACAAATGCTATGAAAACCGCGAACAGGTCTGGGGCTACCGCGAAACCGACCAGATGGGCGGGCATGACCCCTACTCCAGCTCCAAGGGCTGCACGGAGCTTGTTACGGAGGCGTTCAGGTCGTCTTATTTTCCGCCTGACCGGCATTCCAGCCACGGCGTGAGCCTGGCGAGCGCCCGTGCCGGCAATGTCATCGGCGGCGGCGACTGGAGTGTGGACCGCCTGATACCCGACGCCGTGCGTGCGCTGCGCGAAGGGCGGAAACTGGATATCCGCTGCCCGCAGGCAACCCGTCCATGGCAGCATGTTCTGGAACCTCTTTCCGGCTATCTCCTGCTTGCAGAAACAGGGGCAACAGACCCCGGAAAGGCCGCACAGGGATGGAATTTCGGCCCTGACGCCGGGTCCACCAGAACAGTCGCGGAGACCGTCGATGCACTTGCCGAAGAGCTCGGCCATGAGCTTTCCTGGAGAACACAGAGCTGCCCCGGCGGCCTGCACGAGGCGGGCTTGCTGGCTTTGGACTGCACTAAGGCCAGGCACTTGCTGGGCTGGCGGCCGAAGCTGGCGTGGCGGGAAATGATCGGGATGACAGCAGCGTGGTACAAATCACCGGATTTGCAAGCGCGCAACGCTCTCGTCCACTCCCAGATCTCCAGCTATACCGCAAGGGCGGCCGAATGACCTTCTCCAGCAGCCGTGTGCTTTTGACAGGGGCAACCGGCTTCCTCGGGCAACACGTCAAGACCGCCCTGATCGAAGCCGGAATACTGGCTGGATGCCTGGTTCGCCCAGGACGCAAAGGCCCGGCCTCAAAGAACGTGACCTGGCTCGAAAGCCCGACAGAAACGGAGGCCATTGTCGAAACCGCCCGCGGCTTTGCACCGGATCTGATCTTTCACTGCGGCGGCCGTGTTTTAACTGAACACTCGGCAAGTGACGTCGATGATCTGGTTCAGAGCAATCTGCTTCTGACTACCGCGCTATGTGAAGCGGGGCATCTATGCGGCGGGTTGCCCATCGTGAACCTTGGCACATGCCTTGAGCATGGCGAGTCCGGAGGGTTGAGCCCGAACAGCCTCTATGCCGCAACCAAGGTCGCGGCGGCCTCGATCATCTCTTACTACTGCGAACAGCGCAATGCTGCCGCCATCACGCTGAAGGCGCCGGTGATCTATGGCCCGGGCGAGAACCGGCCCAGGCTTGTCCGGCTGCTGATTGACGCCGCAATCAGCGGCCAGGCAATAGATCTGTCGCCGGGAGAGCAGGAGCTGGATGTCCTTCATGTCAGGGATGCCGTTGCTGCTGTCATGCTCGCCGCGCAAAAAGTTGCAAAACCTGAAGCAGCCGGGCGCCACCGCATATGTCAGGTCACATCCGGGCAAACCATCACACCCCGGCTTCTTGCCCGGGAAATCGAAAACCTGTCAGGAAAGAAGGTTCCGGCAAACTGGGGCGCCCGCCCCTACAAATCTGGTGAGCGGATGAAACACTGGACCGGCAGTCCGCAACTTGAAGGCTGGTCGCCGCAGGTCGATTTGCGAACCGGATTGGCTGAGCTTATGGAAAGTTCATGCCTCCAATCTGAAAACGCATAAGGCGCCAGGAGACATGCCCTTTGATGCAAGTTTGCGCTTCGCGCAAACGAAAGGCGGGGCAGCACTGCCGGCAATAGCCGGTTTCCCCTGTCTCCGCCGGTTAAAAAAATCTCAAAAAGGAAAAGCGGACCTGGGACGTATGCCGACTGAAACTCCGGCATAACCTCCGGAAGTCATTGCCGCACAGTGTTTCAGAAGCAGCACTTTTGTCTTCCATGCGGAGAGAGAGAGAAACTTAGCGCGTGCAGCGCACTGGCGCGCTGCGCACGCTGAAAAAATTCAGCACTTCCGTTGCACATTCTCTGCCGTCTATCGCTGCAGATTGGCGCAACGGCTGCTTTGGGTTGGGTTTGCAGGCAAAGCGCTCGCCTTGCCTGCTTGCCCGGATCAGTTGGCCACCGGCCCCTCAGAGGTGAACTTCGGGATCACGCTGTCAGAGGCCGCCTTGGGTTCGATCCCCGGCCAGTTGCCTTCGGCCAGATTGATGTTGCCGGGGATGTCCTCCTCCCAGAAGCCAACCACAACATCGGTGATGTTCAGGTACAGCTTGTCATCAACGATGCGCCAGAGGTTCGGGTTGGCCGGCACCTTGCCGCCCTTGGAGAGGCCATAGGCGCAGTGGCCGTCATACTGCGGCGCGTAATAGGCAGGGTTTTCCAGAAACTTGTCGCGGTTTTCTGCCGAGGCGAAGGCCCAGGTGGCGCCGTTGTAATCGGCGGTGAACTCCGTGCTGCCGCGCACCGGAGCGGTCTGCGGGGTGCCGACCGGGTTCATCTCCAGGCTGCGGTAGGCCACCACGTCATAGCCGGACACGGCATAGCCGGTGCCATCGACATACTGCTCCCCGGCAAAGGCTGGCAGGGCAAAGGAGAGCGCTGCCGCAGCAGCAAAAACAAGACGTTTCATGAAATCATCCCTTTCATCGGTGATCGCTTCAACTTGGGCACCGGTCCAACGCACCGGCCTTGGCACTGACATTACTGCCGCTGCGGCAAATGCGAAGGGGGGCTCACGGCTCTGTGTCCGGGGACGAGAGGATGTGAGCGGATTGTAAAATTTCCGCGCGCAGACCTTCCAGTCATTGGAATTTTTGAAACGCCCCTTATGTCTGGCTGGACCGATCGCCGCGGCGCGTGCGATTGAGACGCAACAGGAAACAATCAGGACAAGGCCGACAGATGAGCGACACCCCCTATACCCCGCCGAAAGTCTGGAAATGGGAACAGGCGAACGGCGGCGAGTTTGCCTCCATCAACCGCCCGATTGCCGGTGCCACCCACGACAAGGATCTGCCCGTCGGCAAGCATCCCTTCCAGCTGTATTCTCTGGCGACGCCGAACGGGGTCAAGGTCACCGTGATGTTCGAGGAGCTGCTGGCCGCGGGCCACGCGGACGCCGAGTATGACGCCTGGCTGATCAAGATCGGCGACGGCGACCAGTTCAGCTCCGGCTTTGTCGAGGTGAACCCGAACTCCAAGATCCCGGCACTGCTGGACCGCAGCGGCGCGGAACCAGTGCGGGTGTTCGAGAGCGGCTCGATCCTGCTGCATCTGGCGGAGAAGTTCGACGCCTTCCTGCCTAAGGCGGGTGCGGCCCGCACCGAGACCCTGAACTGGCTGTTCTGGCAGATGGGCAGCGCGCCCTACCTGGGCGGCGGCTTTGGCCATTTCTATGCCTATGCGCCGGAGAAGTTCCAGTATCCGATCGACCGTTTCACGATGGAAACCAAGCGCCAGCTGGATGTGCTGGACCGGCAGCTGGCAGAGCGCGAGTTCATTGCGGGTGATGAATACACCATCGCCGATATCGCCATCTGGCCCTGGTATGGACAGCTGGTTTTGGGCCGCAATTATGGCGACGCGGCGGAGTTCCTGGATGCCGGCAGCTACACCAATGTGGTCCGCTGGGCCAAGGCCATCGACGCCCGCCCGGCGGTGCAGCGCGGCCGCATGGTGAACCGCACGTCGGGCGATCCGGCGTTTCAGCTGCATGAGCGCCACAACGCCGGCGATTTCGACTCCCGGACCCAGGATAAGCTGGAAGCAGCGGAATAATCATCCTGCTTGCAACAAGCAGGTTTCAGACAGTCAAAGCGCCCGCCGCGTAGCGGGCGCTTTTTCTACATCCAGCCCACCTGCGTGAGGGCGTGCACGTCGTTCCAGACCTTGGTCATGTGGCGGATCTTGCCGCCGTCGAAATCCAGCACATAGACATAGTCCGAAGCGACCTTCTTGCCCGTCGGCGCGCCGTTGCCGGCATCCGCCGTATGGGTACCATGAAACACTGCAAACAGGACCGCGCGGCTGGCGTCCTCATCCGCCGTGAGGGATTTGAACTCGGCATGGGCGTCCGGCATCGGCGTCAGCAGACCCTTGGCCCATTCGGTGTAGTCTGCAAGCGACTTGATTTCCGCCAGCGCATCCGCCTGGACCGAGAAAGTGGCGTCCGGCGTGCACCATTCCCGGCACACGTCCCATCCCTTGCCCGCATCGCAGGCCTCGCAGAAGTCATGGGCTGTCTGTTTGATGGACATCGTTCTCTCCCTCCCTGCTGGGTTGCCGGGCGCGGGCCGCAGCCCTGCCCTTGCAGCAGCAGATAAGGCGAAAACGGCGAACGGCGAGGAATGCCTATTTGAGCCGCGGCGGCTTTTCGGGATCGCTGCCGGGCATAACCGGCTTCATTTCCTGCGGCGCCTTGGGCTGCGGCAGGTYAAAGCGCAGGCCGGCACGGGCCAGGCTGGCCGCCACCGGGTCCTCGGCCTCGAAGAATCCCACATCCATCGCCCCGGCCTCGATGCCGGAAAAGGTCAGCGCCTCGCTGGCGGCCTTGGCGAGCGAGGCCTGCGCGGCCTCCTTGGCGCCGACAAAGCCCAACAGATGCCCATGCCCGCCGCCTGCATAGCGCACCCCGGCCAGATAGGCCGCTGCCGCCAGTCCGCCCGCAGTCGCAAGCTTGGCGTCCAGCGCCGTCAGCAGCGCTTCCGGCAGGCCCTTGGGCGAAGTGAATTCGGTGACGCCTGCCTCGACCTCTTCCGGTGCATGGCCCAGGGTCTGGTTCAGCCAAGTGATGGCCTCCGGCGGGATCAGAAAGGCCGAGGGCGCCACCTCCAGGTTCAACCCCAGCCCGATCCCTTGCCCGGCCAGCATCTGCGCCACCACCCGGCCCGACAGCGCCGCGTATGGCACCGCCTGGCCGGCAAATTGCGCCAGCCGCTCCTCGCGGTCGAAGACCAGCACAAAGGCGCCGTCGGGCGTATCAAACAGCACTGGCGAGATCTGCTCTCCCTCAGCTTCCGTCTCCAGCATCAGGAACAGTTCCGCATCCGCCAGCCGCTCATAAAACCGCAGCCGGGCGGCATCGTTCTCGGGCGCGGCCTCCATTGCGGCGTGGGCCAGATCCAGCGGGGTTTGTTCGCTCATCGCATCAGCTCCTTCACCCGGGCCTGCAGAACCGGCAGCAGCTCCGCCTCGAACCAGGGGTTTTTCTTCAGCCATCCGGTATTACGCCAGGACGGGTGCGGCAAGGGGAAGACCTGCGGCGCATGATCCCGCCAGCCGCGGACAACATCCGTCACCGGCCCCTTGACGCCGAGGTGGTAACGCTGCGCATGGGCGCCGACCAGCACCTTCAGCTGTACTTCCGGCAAGTGATTCATCACTTGACCATGCCAGGTTTTGCCGCAGACCGCAGGCGGCGGCAGATCGGCTTTCTTGCCGTTGTAGCCGGGAAAGCAGAACCCCATCGGCACCACCGCGACGCGGTCCTTGTCATAGAACTCCGCCTCCGTCAGCCCCAGCCAGGCCCGCAGCCGGTCGCCGGAGGGATCGGTGAAGGGCCGCCCGCTTTGATGCACCCGCAGCCCGGGCGCCTGACCGGCAATCAGGATGCAGGCCAAGGGCCGGAACCACACCACAGGGCGCGGCGCATGCGCGGTGGCAGTGGCGGCAAAACGGTCCGCGCAGATCCGGCAGCTGCGAATCTGGTCTTTCAGCCGCCGGCTGCTTTCCATTGTTTCAGACCTGGAAACAGTCACCTGGCACCCCGCAAACCGCTTCTGCCTGCATTTTCCGCCCCCTGCGGCCCGGATCAGCGGCAAAATGGTTAAGAATTGGTTGATGGTTTATGTCACAATTCGACATAATAAGGCCAAATTCACCGCGTAGGCCATTAACACTCTTTTGATAAGAAAGGGCCATAGGCGCACCGCAAGCGCCTGGGCAATAAGGCAGTTGAGAGAGCCCGCCACAGGGCCGCACGGGCAGTACCGGAACAAGCGATGCTTGAGTTTGAGAACGTCAGCAAGTCCTTTTGGACAGGAACCCAGCGCAAGGTGATCCTTGACCGCGTGTCGTTCCGTATTGAGCCGGGCAAATCGCTGGGCGTTCTGGCGCCGAACGGCACCGGCAAGACCACCCTGATCAACATGATGGCAGGCCTCGAAAAACCCGATGAGGGCGAGATCCGCCGCAACTGCAAGGTCTCCTTTCCGCTCGGCTTCATGGGCGGCGTCATCAGCCGTCTGTCGGCGATGGAGAACTGCCGCTACATTGCCAAGCTTTACGGGCTGGACCCGGACTACGTGGAGGCCTACTGCCGCTGGCTCTGCGGGCTCAAGGAATATTTCGACCAGCCGGTAGGCACCTATTCCTCGGGGATGCGGGCACGGTTCAGCTTCTCGCTGATGCTGGCGCTGGATTTCGACATCTACCTGATCGACGAAGGCATGCCCTCCACCACCGATGTGGAATTCAACCGCAAGGCCGGCGAGATCCTGCAGGAACGGCTGCAGACCACCACCATCATCATCGTCTCGCACCAGGCCAAGACACTGGAAAAATTTGCCCGTTCAGCTGCCGTCCTTTTGCAGGGGCAGCTGCACATGTTTGACACTTTGGAAGAAGCGAAACAGCTCTATGACTACGAAACCGAGAGCTAAGAAGTTCCGCATCCGCCGCAGCGGCCCTGCGGACGGCAGCGAGGCCAAGCCGCAGGCGCCGGAGCAGCCTGCCGCTGCAGCCGCAAGGCCTGCGGCGAACGCTGCCGCACCCGCATCCGCCGGTGCCGGGAAGTCTGCCGCGCCGCTCTCCGGCATGGTCAGTTCTGCCCGCGAAACCAAGATGGAAACCGATCTCGACGCGATCCGCCAGGAAGGGCTGACCGGCCGCCAGCTGCGCCTGGCACGGCGGATGGCGCAAAAGCACAACCTGCCTGCAACCTCCGACTTTGAGGCGGTGCGGATGCTGCGCGAGCGCGGCATCGACCCGTTCAAACGCGCCAACATGCTGGAACTGGTGGTGCCCCAGAACAAGGCGCAGCCCGCGGGCAGCCCGCCTGCCCCGGGGGCCATCCAGCTGCCGCAGACGGTTCCGGCTGGCCGGACCAACCTGCCCGCAGCAGAGCTGAGCCCGGCGGAGCGGCGCGCCCGAGAAATCCAGGATATCCAGCGCGACATCGCCCGCCGCCGCCGCCGCAAACTGACACTGCTGGCGGCGCGGCTCGCGTTCTTCGTGATGCTGCCGACGCTGGCTGCGGGCTATTACTTCTATGCGGTGGCCACGCCGATGTACTCCTCCAAATCCGCCTTCCTGGTGCTGCAGGCCGATGGCGGCGCGGGCGGCGGTGTCGGCGGGCTGCTCAGCGGCACCCAGTTTGCCACCAGCCAGGATTCGATCGCGGTGCAGGACTACCTGCAATCCAAGGAAGCCATGCTGCGGCTGGACTCGGAATCCGGATTCAAGACGCATTTCACCCAGGACTGGCTCGATCCGATCCAGCGGCTGGAAGCGGACCCCACCAACGAAGAGGCCTTTGCCACCTACAAGCGCAACGTGAAGATCGGTTATGACCCCACCGAAGGCGTGGTCCGGATGGAGGTCTCCGCCGCCGACCCCGAAGTGGCGGCGGAGTTTTCCCGCAGGCTGATCTCCTACGCGCAGGAAAAGGTGAACAACCTCTCGCAGCAGAAACGGGCCGACCAGATGGCCGAGTCCGAGGCCGCGCTGGCCGCTGCCGAGGAAAAGCGCCGGGCCGCGCAGCACAACCTGGTGGTGCTGCAGCAGCAGGGCGCGGTTCTGGACCCCGAAGGCGTGGTGGCTGCGCTGCGGTCGCAGATCAGCAACTTTGAGATCCAGCTTGAGGAAAAACGGCTGGAGCTGGCTGCGCTGCAGGACAATGCGCGCCCCAACCGCGCCAAGGTGTCCGGCGCCGAAGCGGATATTAAACGGCTGGCGGCGGTGATTGCCAGCCTCAACAACCGGATGGTGGATGCCTCCGCCGGCGAAAATTCGCTCGCCAGCTTGCGCATCCAGATCCAGATGGCCCAGGCCGACCTCGCCACCCGCGACCTGATGCTGCAATCAGCCTTGCAGCAAATGGAAACCACCCGCATGGAGGCCAACCGCCAGGTGCGCTACCTGACCACCGCGGTGGAGCCGGTTGCAAGTCAGGAACCCTCCTATCCGCGCAAATTCGAGAATACCGTTTTGGCATTCCTGATCTTTTCCGGTATCTACCTGATGTGTTCGCTCACCGCGTCCATCCTGCGGGAGCAGGTGTCATCGTAAAGCCATCGGAAGCTCATGAAAAATGTCCAAGTCGCCGATCTCAATATCGGCAATGACCGCCCCCTGACGCTGATTGCAGGGCCGTGCCAGCTGGAAAGCGCCGATCACGCGCAGATGATTGCAGGTGTCCTGAAAGAAGCCTGCGACAAGGCTGGTGCGCAATATGTGTTCAAAGGCTCGTTCGACAAGGCGAACCGGACTTCGCTGAATGCCAAGCCTGCTCTGGGTCTGGAAAAAGGCCTGCAAGTGCTGCAGTCCGTTAAGGACAGTATCGGGGTGCCGGTGCTGACCGACATTCACGAGTCGGACCAATGCGAACCTGTTGCCGAGGTCTGCGACATCATGCAGATTCCGGCCTTTCTGTGCCGCCAGACTTCACTGCTGCTGGCTGCAGGCCGCACCGGTGCGGCAATCAATGTCAAGAAAGGCCAGTTCCTGGCGCCCTGGGACATGCCCAATGTGGTCGCCAAGATCGAAAGCACGGGCAATGAGCGCATTCTGCTGACCGAGCGCGGCGCTTCCTTCGGTTACAACCGCCTGGTGGTCGATATGCAGTCACTGCCGGAGATGGCCCGCACCGGCTACCCGGTTGTAATGGACGCAACCCATGCGGTGGCGCAGCCCGGCGGCTTGGGCGGCTCTTCCGGCGGCCAGCGCGAGTTCGCACCGGTTCTTGCGCGTGCGGCGGTCGCCACCGGAATCGGCGCGGTCTTCACCGAAACCCACCAGGACCCGGACAACGCCCCCTGCGATGGCCCGAACATGATTTACCTCGACCAGATGCCACGCTTGATTGAAACCTTGATGGCCTTTGATGCGCTGGCCAAGGCCGACCCCATCCGTATTTGACCCCTAAAGAGTATTTCAACATGACCAAACCGCAGCCTGAGGTGACCCCGAACACCTGGAGCTTCCTGCGCGATGCGATGATCAAGCCCACCGGCTTTCGCGAATATGACGCGCGCTGGAAATACCCGGAGGAGATCAACCTCCCCGGCATGACCGCCCTGGGCCTCGGCCTTGGCACCCAGATGCGCAAGCGCGGCATCGACCCGGTGATCGCGGTCGGCAACGACTACCGCGACTATTCGCTGGCGATCAAGAACGCGCTGATCCTGGGCCTGATGCAAGCCGGCATCCAGGTGAAGGACATCGGCCCGGCACTGTCGCCGATGGCCTATTTCGCCCAGTTCCATCTGGATGTGCCAGCGGTCGCCATGGTCACCGCCAGCCACAACCCGAACGGCTGGACCGGCGTCAAGATGGGCTTTGACCGCCCGCTGACCCATGGCCCCGACGAGATGGGCGAACTGCGCGATATCGTGCTGCAGGGTGAAGGCCAGCCCGCGCCCGGCGGCTCTTATGAGTTCGTGGAGGGCGTCAAAGAAGCGTACCTTGACGATCTGGCCGGCGGTTTCAAAATGTCCCGCCCGCTCAAGGTGGTCTGCGCCACCGGCAACGGCACTGCCTCTGCCTTTGCACCCGAGCTGTTCAAGCGCATCGGCGTCGAGGTGGTCGAGAGCCACAACGAGCTCGATTACACCTTCCCGCACTACAACCCGAACCCTGAAGCCATGGAGATGCTGCACGACATGTCAGCATCGGTGAAGGCCTCCGGCGCCGATCTGGCGCTTGGCTTTGACGGCGACGGCGACCGCTGCGGCGTGGTTGATGACGAGGGCGAGGAGATCTTTGCCGACAAGGTCGGCGTGATCATGGCCCGCGATCTGTCCAAGCTCTACCCGAACTCGACCTTTGTGGCGGATGTGAAATCCACCGGCCTGTTTGCCAGCGATCCCGAGCTGCAGAAAAACGGCGTGACGGCGGACTACTGGAAAACCGGCCACAGCCACATGAAGCGGCGGGTCAAGGAAATCGGCGCCCTGGCGGGTTTCGAAAAGTCCGGCCACTACTTCCTGGCCGAGCCGGTAGGCCGCGGCTATGACTGCGGCATGCGGGTCGCGGTTGAGGTCTGCAAGATGCTGGACCGCAACCCGGATATGTCGATGTCGGACCTGCGCAAGGCGCTGCCCAAGACCTGGTCCACCCCGACCATGTCGCCCTATTGCGCCGACACCGAGAAATACGCCGTGCTGGAGCGGCTGGTGCAGAAACTGGTCGCCAAGCACGAGGCGGGCGAGCAATTCGCAGGCCGCGCCATCAAGGAAGTTGTCACCGTGAACGGTGCCCGGGTGATCCTCGACAACGGCTCTTGGGGGCTGGTGCGGGCATCGTCCAACACGCCGAACCTGGTGGTGGTCTGCGAAAGCTCCGACAGCGAAGACGAGATGCGGGCGATTTTTGCAGATATCGACGCGGTGATCCGCACCGAGCCGCTGGTCGGCGATTACGACCAGACCATCTGATCCCGGCGCAACTGAGGGATTTCGCCTGCTTCGCAGGCGATCGGCGCCCGCCTCCGGCGGGCGCTTTTTCTTTGGCTGAGAAGCGACCTAAGGGCTTTTGCGCCCTTAGATGCGCCAATTCGAGTGTAAGAAACCTGCAACCGCGTCAAGGGCTTGCCGGGCTGCGCCCGGAGGCCTGCGGCCCTCCTTAACCCGTCCGCAGGATGAAGGGCTCAGTCGCCGCCCAAAAGCTTCAGCAGCTGGTCGCGGGCTTCCTGTTCGATCCGCTGTTTCAGCAGGTCGTTGATGTCCTGCTCGGGCGCGATTTCGGTTTCCAGGTCCAGCTCTTCAGCCAGCTTCTGGCGCACCCGGTCCTTGGCCTCCTGCTCGATCTCTTCGATCTTCGGCTGCAGCGCCTGGCTGAAATCCGGGCGGATGTCCGGATTGTCCCAACTGCCGCGGATGCGCACCGGGATGGTCAGCACCTGATCACGGCCCGCCCGCACCAGCTGCGGCGTGAACAGGTAGTCGATGTCGCGCGCGCCCAGGCCGATCCGGCCCTTGCCCTCGGCCCGGACCCCCTTGAGCAGCACCAGCAGGTCCTGATTACTGAGATTGCCGCCCTCGACCGTGAAGCTGGCGGTCAGCTGATCGAACACGGTGCTGCCGCCATTGCCACCTGAGCGCATCAGCTGCTCCAGGTCGAAGCCGGTGAAAAAGCCCTTGCCCGCCTCCAGCCAGCCCTTGCCGCTGAGCGACCGCATGATGGCAGCCACCGAATTGCCGGAACCCAGGAACTCCAGCGCTCCCAGTGCCTCGCCGTTCAGCCGGTCATAACCCGCGGTCTCCCCCAATGCGCGCTCCAGCCGGATGCTGTTGAAGGTCAGATTGCCGCCCACTGACAGGCCGCCCCGGTTGTTGGCGACCACCTGCCCCTGCACCTGGCCGCCGAACATCGCCGCGGGCAGGAACTTCAGCACCGCGCGCTTGTTCTCCACCGTCAGGTTCAGCTTGCTGGCGCCAAGGTTCACCCCGCCGGTGCGCAGGCTGTCAAAACTCAGGTCCACCGCCGCATCCGCCAGCCCCAGCGCAGAGGCATCAATCGGCTCCTCAGGCCAGCCGCTGGCAGCAGACGCGCCGCCTGCAGTGCCGGACCCGCTGCCGGACCCGCCCTGCCTGCCGGCAAAGCTGCTGAAATCCAGCGCCCCGCCCTGCAGCTGGGCGGTGATATTGGGGCGGTCCCTGAATTCCACATCGGCGGCACCGGACAGCCGGTTGGCACCCAGTTCGACCGCCAGGTCGCGCATCGACAGCCGCCCGTCGGCAGTATAGGTCACATCCGCCGCAAACACCGCCTTCTGCGCCAGCGCATCGGGCAGGAACACCCCCAGCGCCACGCCGGTCTTCAGGGCATCCTCTGCCCCGAAGGTCAGCCGCCCGCTGGCCTCGCCATTGACATCGGCATGGCCGTCAAACCGCCCCTTGCCGCCCGGCGCCGTCACCGTTGCCCCGATTGAGGAGACCTCACCGGCCAGGAAGGCCGCAAAGGTGCCGATCTCCGCGTCCACCTGCACCGGCTCCCCCGCCGGGCGCAGGGTGGCTTTTGCACTGGCGGTGCCCGCCGGGTCCGGCCACAGCAGGCTGAGGTCAATGTTCTTCATCTCCACCGGCGCTTCGCCGTGGGCTGCATAGCGCAGCGAGGCCCCGGTCAGCTCCACCGCTTCGATCCGGAGCGGCAGCGCACCGTCGGCTGAGCCAGCGCCGCCGTCAGACGCTCCGCCGCTGCTTTGCGCGGCCCCGGTGCCGCCCATGACCCAGTTGCCAACGCCCTCGGCATTGGTGGCCAGATTCAGATGCGGCAGAATGGCGGAGACTTCGGTGACCCGAACATCGCCTCGCATCAGGTCGGCGGCGGAAACCCCGATGGTCAGCCGTTCGGCCTGCAGCAGCGGCTCCGGCCCGGCCCAGTCCGCATTGGACAGCGTCACCGCATCCGCCTTGACGCCCAGAGTGGGCCAGAAGGTAAAGCGCACCTTGCCGCCAAACGCCAGCTTGCGCCCGGTCTGCAACTCCAGCTGATCCGCCGCCAGCCGCGCGATCTTTTCGCCCGGCAGCAAGAGCACCAGCCCGGCCAGCAAGACCACCGTCAGCACCAGCGCCGTCACCACCCGGATTATCAGCTTCATCATCCCGCTCCTTCTGCCTTGCCCCATGTTCCCCAATGGGTTTTGCGCAGCTTACCGCCTGTGCACGGAGGCGCAATGCAGGATGGTGCTCGTTACCCCGGCACGTCTGAAGCGGGGCAGCAAATTTCCGGGCCAAGAGGGCAGCAGGACCACCCTGAACTGGAAGTGCTGGGATCTGGCATCACAAGTTTGAAAGCTCCGCTCTTCAGGAATCCTTTTCCCGAAAGTCCTCCATTTACGAAGAGCGGAGCCTGTTTATTACTGGCCTCACAACCGGGTCAGAACTCAACCTCTACATTCGGATAGCTCCAAGGAAGAGTAGAGCTCAGCCGGCCGGTCAGAACGATTGACGTGGGTTGCGAGTAGGTGCCCGTGGCCGCGTCATATGAGGACACACCCTGTGTCACAGTATTGCTGCGCCCCGAGGAGGCCTCGGTGGTCAGCTTGACCACCTTGCCTTGGTATGAACACCGCCAATTCAAAGCAGGCGGCTTACCCCTTTCCGGGAACCTTTCGGCCTGCAAGTACATCGGCGTTTTCACCAGCGCTGGGGTTGTCACGTTTTTTACCGAAACCAAGGTGCTGGAAGCTGAACAAACAGCCCCCTTCACCTCAGCCCGCTTGCCATCCTCACCGACGGCATAACTCCTGACCAGCGAGGGCTGCGTTTTGTACTCATTCCCCAATGTGGCCCGGCGGCTGGCCGTGAAAGTTTTCTCAACTGGAAGTGAAGTCGACCCGCACGCAGAAAGTGCCAGAAACGGAACCAAATATTTCCACATCATTCAACGTTCACAAAAACGGCTTCCGGATAACGCCAGTCGGCGGTGTTTGCCGCAATTGCGGATCCCGTGATGAGGATAAGGTCGGCGACAAGGTTGCCGGAACCGGAAATAATCTGCCCGGGTTTTGCGGCGAGAAGGAACGAGCCGTTGAGATCGCCGGATTTGCAGGAGATGAGAATCGACGGCGGCACACCGCGAGCTTCCAATTTGGCGTCCTGATCGTACTTGGGCAGTACAACCTGCTGCGGCGTAACAACTTCCGCCCGCAGGTGGTCAGAGGTCAGAGTACATTTTGCGCCCCTGATTTCCTTCCTGACGGTTTTGCCGCCACTGCCCTGAACGCTTTTGAATACACGGACGGTGGTTTTGGTGTTGCCGTTGCCAAGCCGCTCCTTGGGGGCGCTTGCCAGAAACGCAAAGGAGGCCGGTTCGGATTCAATTTTCAGCGCAGGTTCGCCACAGGCGGTCAGAGAAGCCAGCGCAAGCAGGCAAAAAGCTTTTTTCATCGGGTGTCCCTCAAGTTTTTTTGCGCTGGTTTCACAAACCGGCATCCGGGGTCAATTGTGCAGGCTTAAGATTGCTTCACTGTGGCAATTCTTCCTCTATGCGTGAAACCCTTGAGGTTGCGGCCCATAGCGCGTCACAGGCGATGCTTGTCCTCCCTGCTCGCAATGGCCCAGACGGGTCTGGGGAAATCAGCACCGCACAGGCGGCGGCAGGGCAGCCCTGCAAAATCCTCCATTCCCAAACCTCCCGCTCCGCGCTATATGCGCGCGCATGACCAGTACCCCGTCCAGCAACCCGCCCAGCCTCCGCCCCGACCTTGCTCCGGAACCGCAGTTCCGCGAGGCGCCCCGTGACGGCCAGCCGACTCTCGGCATGGTGTCGCTCGGCTGCCCCAAGGCGCTGGTAGACAGCGAGCGGATCCTGACCCGGCTGCGCGCGGAAGGGTACGGAATCTCCCCCGACTACGCGGGCGCCGACGCGGTGATCGTCAACACCTGCGGCTTCCTCGACAGCGCCAAGGCGGAAAGCCTGGAGGCGATCGGCGAAGCGCTGAAGGAAAACGGCAAGGTGATTGTCACCGGCTGTCTGGGTGCCGAGCCTGAGTATATCCGCGAGCATCACCCGCGCATCCACGCGGTCACCGGCCCGCACCAGTATGAGCAGGTGCTGGACGCGGTGCATTCCGCGGTCCCGCCCAGCCCGAACCCTTACGTGGACCTGCTGCCGGCAGCCGGTGTGAAACTGACCCCTCGCCACTTCAGCTATCTCAAGATTTCAGAGGGTTGCAACCACAAGTGCAAGTTCTGCATCATCCCGGACATGCGCGGCAAACTGGCGTCGCGCCCGGTGCACGCGGTGCTGCGCGAGGCGGAGAAACTGGTTGAGGCCGGGGTGCGCGAACTGCTGGTGATTTCGCAAGACACCTCTGCCTACGGGCTGGACCGCAAGTACTCAAGCCACCCCTGGAAGGGGGAGGAGGTGCGCAGCCATATCCTCGATCTTTCCCGCGAGCTGGGCAAGCTGGCCCCGGCAGAGGACCTGTGGGTGCGGCTGCACTATGTCTACCCCTACCCGCATGTGCGCGAGCTGATCCCGCTGATGGCGGACTCTGAAAATGCGCTGCTGCCGTACCTGGACATCCCCTTCCAGCACGCCCACCCGGACGTGCTCCGCCGCATGGCCCGCCCCGCGGCGGCGGCCAGGACGCTGGACGAGATCAACGCCTGGCGCGCGACCTGCCCCGATATCACCCTGCGCTCCACCTTCATCGTCGGCTTCCCCGGCGAGACGGAGGCGGAGTTCCAGCACCTGCTCGACTGGCTGGACGAGGCGCAGCTGGACCGGGTCGGCTGTTTTAAATACGAAAACGTCGACGGCGCGCGCTCCAACGATCTGCCGGACCATGTGCCGGAAGAGGTGAAACAGGAGCGCTGGGAGCGCTTCATGGAGAAGGCCCAGGCGATCTCCGAGGCCAAGCTGGCGGCCAAGGTCGGCCAGACTTGCCAAGTGATCGTGGACGACATCGACGAAGACGGCATCGCCACCTGCCGCACCAAGGCCGACGCGCCGGAGATCGACGGCAACCTGTTCATTGATGAGGGAACGGACGGGTTGCAGGCCGGTGATCTTGTGACGGTCGAGGTGGACGAGGCCGGAGAGTATGACTTGTGGGGGCGCCTGCCTCAGTAGGCGGCAGCTCCGGCACTTGTAAATTTCAGCACAGGCGGCCCTTGGGCCGCCTTTTGCGTGTCAGCTGCGCCAACTTGAAAAACAGCTTCGCGAATCTCCACCAGGGGTTATATTTATTTCCTGATGGGAAATTTTCAAACCCCTGTCCAACACCGACTCAACAGTGGAGACGACCGTGACCAAACCAGCAATGTTCAAACTGCCCGACCGTTCCGTTGACCCCGTTCTGGATGATCTGGATGGCTGGAAGAAAGTCGAGGGCAGCCCCTCGATGAAGACCTGGATTGAATACACCTCCGAGGACGGCGGCGTCATCAGCGGCTGGTGGGAGGCCACGTCTGGCACCTATCATGCCACCTATGACGCCTGGGAGTTCGTTCACATGATCGAAGGCCGGATCGTCATCACCGCTGAAGGCGAAGAGCCGAGGGAGGTCGGCCCCGGTGACGCCTTTGTTATCGAAAAGGGCTTCGTCGGCACTTGGGAGATCAAGGAAAAGGTGCTGAAGCACTTTGTGATCAAGCTAAAGTAAGATGGCTGAGGCGGCTCTTCCAGGCCGCCCGGCCCCAACCGCAACCAGCCAGGGAGAGCGCCCAGCCATGACAGATACTCCGGAAATCGCCCAGAAAGCCCCCTTCCCCGTCGAAGTGACGGAGGGAAAGACCTATTTCTGGTGCGCCTGCGGCAAGTCCAATCGGCAGCCGTTCTGCGATGGCTCGCACAAGGGCACGGATTTCGAGCCGGTGAAGTATAAGGCGGAGAAGGACGGCAAGCTGTTCTTCTGCGGCTGCAAGCATTCCGCCAAGAAGCCGCTCTGCGACGGCACGCATTCTAAACTCTAGGACCAGGAGGCGGACATCAGCCGTTTGAACACATCCGCGCTGGGGCAGAACTCCGGAACCGCGGGGGTGCCATCGCGGCGGGCCGACAGCCATAGGGCGCAGGACTTGCTGCAGCCGGCGCTGCGGCAGCTGGTGACCATGCGGGCATAATCCAGACCGCTGAGGCGGCCAGCCTTCACCGCCGCATCCAGATCGACGCCTGCGGCCTCTGACACGGCGCGCAGCAGCCACAGGTGGCGGAAGATATTGCCGAGGCCCTCTGCCTCCGCTGCCATGTCCTTCATGCGCGGCGGCCCTTCAGCTGCATCAGCTGATCCGCGTTGCGGCAGCCGGGCATCGGGGCGCTGGCCTCTTCGTGCTCCGACAGAAAAGCCGCGCATCGGTCCGGTGCGCTGCAGCCGCGGCAGCGGGTGACCATATTTGCCCACTCCTGATTGCTGAGCCGGCCTGCGGCCAGCGCCCCGGACAGGTCGGCGCCGATAGTCTCCCCCATGCGCGACATCAGCCGCAGATGGCGCAGCGGCTCCCCCAATGGTTTCATGGCGTGGTCTCCTGGGCTAGGGTCAGGCCTGCTGCTCGTTCAGATAGCCGAGCAGATCGCGGTTGCGGCAGAAATCCGGCGCGTCGGCACCGGGGCGCAGCCCCTCAGCCAGCCATTTGCGGCAGGCGCCGACGCCGCCGCAGCGGGTGCAGCGTAGAACAGCCTCGGCGATCTCATCAAATCGCAGGGTGCCGGAAACGGCCTCCTCCTCCAGATCCAGGCCAACGGCGCAGGCCATCCGGTCGAACAGTTCGGCGTGGGTCTTCAGATCAGCTTCGGCGGTCATCGCGCATACCCCGTAATCATGCATTGCCGGGGCAGCTTAGCGGCAGGCGGCGGGTGCGGATTTGACTCAGGTCAACCGGCGGGATTTTTAACGCAGGCTTAAGCTCAGGCCCCGCCGCAGTGGTCCAGATAGGCGCGCACCGCATCCTGCACCCGCCGGAAGCGGTCGCCGCCCAGTTTCTTGCCGCCGTACCAGCGGGTGACGATGATCACATGGTCCTGCAGCCCCTCGCGCTCCAGCATCCGTAGAATCACCATGCCGGCGCCGCTCTCCCCGTCATCGGCCTTGAGGCCGCCGGTGGGCAGCATCGCCGCCCAGGTGTTGTGGGTGGCCTTGGCATAGGCGCGGTCCGTCTTAAGCTCCGCCAGCACCGCATCCACCTCCTCGCGCGAGGTGACCCGCGCGCCGGTGACCGCGTATTTCGAGCCGCGGTCAGTCAGCACCACGCCGAGCTTTTCCAGCGCGGGGGCGGAGGTGTCCCTGGCTGCCACGGTCAGTTCAGGTTGTTGTGGTCGATTGTCGCCTGCACCACCCGCACCCGGTCCGGGTTGGCCGGGTGAGTGCCCAGGAAACGGTCGCCCGGATCCGGCAGCCGGTTGAAGAAGCGCACACCGACGCTGGGCCGGTAGCCGGACTTGTGGGTGATGATGGTGCCCAGTTCATCCGCCTCCAGCTCAAAATCCTTGGAATAGGTGCGCGACCCGACAAAGCCGCCGACATCCTGCGCGGTAGAGACAGTGGCGGCACTGCCGCCCGCCAGCGCGGTGATCAGCCCGGCGCCGACGCTGACCAGCGCCGAATTCGCCGCCTGCCGCGTCAGGTGGCCGCGGATATGGTGCGCCGCCTCATGCGACATCACAAAGGCCAGCTCATCGTGGTTGGCGATCTGCCCCAGCATCCGCCGGGTGAAGGTGATCACCGGGCGGCCGTTGCGGTCGAGGCTCTGATAAGCGTTGGGGGCGGCGTTTGCATTCGGATCGATGCGGATCAGGAAATCGCAGTTCAATCCTTGGGTGCGGCTGCGGCACTCCCGCTCTGCCACCGGCTCCACCCGGCGGGTGACAGCGGCAAAGGCGCTGTTTGCCTCCCCTGGTGCCAGCCCCTGCACCGGCTGCTGCGGTGCGGTCCGGGCAGGCTGGGGCGCAGGTTCCACCACCATGTTGCAGGCGCTGGCAGTCAGAGCGATGAGACACAGAAAACGGCGCATGGCACATCCTTTTGCAATTCCTCCGCACAGTACCGCGCAAGGCTTGGGGAAGGCAATTGCGCGGCGGCGGAAGTTCGCCGTTACATTGGAATGATCGCCAGCAATTGCAAGGCCTTGCCAGCAGGTCGCGCGCAGTGCAGGCTGGGGGCATGTTTACCATCGAACATGAATTCGACTCGACGGTCATCACCCTTGTTGACGAGAACAACACTCCGCTCAACGAGGATGTAACCATCAATTCCTTTGCCGAATGCGTGACGGTCGAGCAATACGACCCGCGCACCGACAGCGTGCAGAAAATCACCCTCTCGCACCTGATGGTGCGGGACCTGGCCGCCGCTCTGGACCTGCCTGAAGGCGTCTACCGGCTAGTGGGCGAAGACTAGCGCTCAGGCCCTGATCCTCAGCCTGGCCCGGTGTAGACGAACACCTTGTCCCGGGAAGTTGCCCCGCGGCGCAATTCCAGGTTCGACGCCGCGGTGCCCATCGCCGCGGCCAGCAGGCTGCGGATGGCTTCGGTTGCCTTGCCGTTTTCCGGCGCCGCGGTGACAGAGACCTTCAGTGCGCCCTCTGCCTCCACGATGGCATTGCGCGCCGCCTTGGGCGTCGCGCGCAGCGCTATCTCCGCACCCGGAACGCACAAATGGCTCAGATCCGGCAGGTCTTTCTTTCTTGGCTTCCCCATGCAGCAACACATGCCCTGTGCCGGCGGCAAAAGCCATAGACTTTGCCGCCCTCCCGCAGCTATCACCCACACAGCGAAACCCAAGCCCCGCCGCCTGCTGCATTTCCGGCACAGATGGTTCGCAAGGCCCGTTGGCTCTTGAAAAAACACCCCCAGCTGCCGAGATAGGCAGCAAAAGATGTAAAAAGGTTTCACATATGCCTGCACGCAATGACGCAGCTCTTGATTTTCTGCTGTCGCGCCGCTCCCGCCCGGCCAAGACGCTGGTAGCGCCAGCACCTTCGCGCGAAGAGCTGCTGCCGATCCTGACCGCCGCCGCCCGCTCCCCCGATCATGGCAAGCTGGAGCCCTGGCGCTTTGCCGTGGTAGAGCAGCCCGCGATGGCGCGGCTAGCGGAGCTGACAGAGGAATGCGGCCAGCGCCTTGGCAAAAGCCCGGAGGATACCGCCAAGGGCCGCAGCCAGTTCGACCAAGGCCAGCTGGCCGTGGTAGTGATCGAGGTGCAAAAGGACAGCCCCAAGATCCCAGCCATCGAGCAGACCTACTCCGCCGGCGCCGTTTGCCTGGCGCTGCTGAATGCGGCGCTGGCTGCCGGCTGGGGTGCCAACTGGCTGACCGGCTGGGCCAGCCATGACAGGGGCTTCTGCGAAGCCGCCTTTGGCCTCGCAGAGAACGAGCGCATCGCCGGCATCATCCACATCGCCACCGAAAGCTCCGCCCCGCCGGAGCGCCCGCGCCCGGACCTTGAGGCCATCACAACCTGGATGAGCGCATGATCTTCACCGCCTTTTTCAAGACCCTCGGCCAGACCGGCGACCCGCGCTTCCGCAAGGTGCTGTTCCTGGGGCTGGGGCTGACCATTGCCCTGCTGATCGCGGCCTACGCGGGCTTCCTGATGCTGATCCAATGGCTTGTCGGCCCTGAGGCCACGCTGCCGGTCCTGGGCGAAGTCACCTGGCTCGACGACCTCCTGTCGTTCGGCTCGCTGTTTTTCATGCTGTTCTTGTCGGTCTTCCTGATGGTGCCGGTGGCCTCCGCCATCACCTCGATGTTCCTGGAGGAAGTCGCCCAGGCGGTGGAGGACAAGCACTACCCGGCCCTGCCCCCGGCGGCCAAGGTGCCGTTCTGGGACGCGGTCAAGGACACGGTGAATTTCCTTGGCCTGCTGATCGCGGCCAACATCCTTGCGCTGTTCCTCTATGTGATGTTCCCGCCCGCGGCGCTGTTCATCTTCTGGGGCCTCAATGGCTTCCTCTTGGGCCGTGAATATTTCACCCTCGCTGCCGCGCGCCGCGTCGGCACTGCTGAGGCCAAGAAGTTGCGCCGCCGCCATTCCACCACCATCTGGGCTGCCGGGACTCTGATGGCGGTGCCGCTGTCGGTGCCGCTGGTGAACCTGGTGATCCCGATCCTGGGCGCTGCCACCTTCACCCACATCTACCACGCGCTGGCCCGCCGCTAGGCCAGCGCCGCCCTCTCCGGCCTGCGCCGGGTCAAGGCCGGCGCCAGCCGCCGCGCGGCGCCATGCCCAACCGGCCGTGAGGCATATCAATGCCTCCCGGGCCAGGCGGGAGATCCTGTTGTCTTGGTAGTCAGATGCGGAACCGGATCACTGCCGCTCCGGCATCATCCCCATCCAGTCGAAATCATGCACAGAGATCACGCCGGAGATGATGATCGCGCAGATGACAGCCCACAGCACTGCGGCGACGCCGGTGGTGATCCAGGCCTTCTGCTTCAGGAAGTGCCTTTCCGGGGCGCCTGCATGGGTGCCGGGCACCACTTCACCCTTGTCGCCCTGGGTCTCCAGCCGGATTGGGATGATCACCAGGAAGGTCATGAACCAGATCACCGCATAAAGCACGATTGCGGATGTAATGCCCATTTCCCTGATCTCCCGGAATTGCCCTGCCCCGCAGCCGGGACAGGGTGCTCATAGCGTCAAACTTCTTCGAGTTCCACCAGGCAGCCGTTGAAATCCTTGGGATGCAGGAACAGAACCGGCTTGCCATGGGCGCCGATCTTCGGCTCGCCAGAGCCCAGCACCCGCGCGCCTTCGGCCTGCAGGTGGTCGCGGGCCGCCAGGATATCCTCGACCTCGTAACAGACATGGTGGATGCCGCCGGCCGGGTTCTTTTCCAGAAAGCCGTTGATGGGGGAGTTCTCTCCCAGCGGATACAACAGCTCGATCTTGGTGTTGGGCAGTTCGATGAACACCACGGTGACGCCGTGATCCGGCTCATCCTGCGGGTCGCCCACCTTGGCGCCCAGCGCGTTGCGGTATTGCGCCGAGGCGGCCTCCAGGTCGGGGACAGCAATGGCAACATGGTTCAAGCGGCCGATCATCTCTGTTGTGCTCCTCTCACAAACATTCCTCCGCTGCGGTTATGGGGGCTTTGCTGCGCCGCGGCAAGTGCGCCAATCCGCACGGGCCGGGGCAACCGGCTGCAGCGCGCGCCGCGTTAACGAGTAATTAGCCTCGATTCCCTAGCGTTGGAACATATCCGGCTAGGAGGATGTGTTATGGACGATTCGGAACTGTTCGCGGCAGCCCAGCGCCTGCCCACCACCCGGCGCCCGCTTCTGGGGCTGACCATCCTGGTGGTGGAAGACAGCCGCTTTGCCTGCGAGGCGCTGCGCCTTCTGTGCCTGCGCAGCGGTGCCCGGATCAGGCGCGCCGATTGCCTGAAGTCCGCCCGCCGCCATCTGCAGGTCTACCGGCCTTCGGTGCTGATCGCCGATGTCGGGCTGCCGGACGGTTCCGGCCTTGACCTGATCCGCGAACTGGCGGACGCCAGCCCGCGCCCGAGCGTGATCCTCGCCACTTCCGGCGATTCCAGCCTGTCGGAGGCCGCGATTGAGGCCGGCGCCGCAGGTTTCCTGGAAAAGCCGATCACCTCGCTGGCCGCTTTCCAACAGGCGGTGCTGTCCAGCATGCCCGCCGACCGTCAGCCTTCCGGCCCGCGCGCGCTCAGCGATGAAACCGTGGAACCGGACCTGATCGCCTTCCGCGACGACATGGCCCATGCCGCCGATGTTCTGAACATGGGGCAGGAGGAAAAGACCCTGGCATATCTGGCGCAGTTCGTGGGCGGCGTTGCCCGCAGCGCCGGCGACCGGCCGCTGGCCGATGCTGCCGACCGGCTGGCCCGCTCGCGGCAGAAGGGCAAACCGCTCACACAGGACGCCGCCACGCTGGCCGGACTGGTGCAGGAGCGGCTGCAGCGCCGCGCGGCGATCTGATATGCTGGAAGCCTGCATGCTCGCCCTTGCCACGCTGGTCATCGTGCTGTACGGCCAGCTCCGCCTGGAAGCCCGCGCCATCCGCCGCAACCGTTCCCGCGCAGCCCGCGGCCATGCCCTGATCCTGCAGCCGCGCGGACGTTAAGCCCGGACAGAACCAGCTGCCGCCGCGTCTGCAGGCTGCAGTACGAACACCGCCCGCAGCAGGATCCCTCAGCGCCGTTCCGCAAACAGCGCAACGGTCAGGAAGGATCAGCCTGCGCCCCTTTCTCTCCCCGTCTTTCCCGCAATTCTCCCGCGCCCGCAGCCGCACGGCTCGCGCCGTGCCGCTTGGCGGCCTTGGCCCGGCTTTGAACCAATGACACCAGAACTCTACAGCAAGAGCCCAGGGTTGCCGCCCATGTCCAGTCCGGGAAACACATCAGTTTCAAGCCCGCTCCGCCCGGCACCGGTCAACCCATGCAGCAGCCAGGCAAGGGAACTGCGCACATCCGCGGTTGGCATCAGATCGCGACGGTCATAGAGATCCGCCTCCGCCAGCCCCGGCCAGCGCCCCAGCACCCGCCCGCCGCGGATGGCACCGCCTGCCAGCAGCATAGCACCGCCGGTTCCGTGGTCGGTGCCGCCGGTGCCGTTCTCGCGCACGGTGCGGCCGAATTCAGTCACCGCAGCCACCGCCGTCTTGCCCCAGACTTCCGGCCCCAAGCCCGACTGCAAAGTCAGAACGGTCTCCGACAGCCGCCCCAGCGCGTTTCTCAGGCCATTGGCCTGCCGATGATGGGTATCCCAGCCATTGATAGAGAAAGCCGCAATCCGGCTGTCGCCGCGCAGCTGCTGCGCCGCATAGGCGGCGACTTCGGCGTGTGCTTTGCCTTTGGGAACGGTCATCATGGACATCATCATATCCTCAGCATCGCTGCCGCCGCCCCCGGCACCCAAGGAGAGATCCTGCCGGGTCAGCTCCAGCGCCTCGTTCAGCGCGGCGTGGAACAGCGGGTCCTCCTCCATCAGAAGCCCCGCCAGCCGCTCCGCTTGGGGGCTCATCATCAGCCCGGCACCCGGCGCCCATTGCGATACCGGCGCGTCTCCCTCCATCAGCAGCATCCGTTCCTGGCCGATGGCAAAGGCAGTGCGCGCCTCGGCCCCCGGAACCAGCTGCAGCAGGCGGTTCAGCCAGCCGCCTTCCGCCTGCCCCAGCCCGGCAGTGCCCGCCTCCAGCAGATCCTGGCCATCGAAGTGGCTGCGCCGGTCGCGGTAGGGCGTGGAGACCGCCTGCACAAACCCCAGCTGCCCCGCGTGCCACAATGGCAGCAGCGGCGCCAGCCCCGGGTGCAGCGTATAAAACCCGTCCAGATCCGCCGCCCCCGCAGCCGGACCGCCAGACAGTGTCCGGCGCAGCCCGGCATAATCCGGATCGCCGTAAGGCTGCACCACATCCACCGCGTCCATGCCGCCGCGCAGGATGATCACCACCAGCCTGGTATCCCAGGACGCAGCCGCAAGGGTCACCGGGGTCAGCAGCGGACTGGCCGCCAGCGAGCAGCCCAGCGCAGCGGAGCGGGTCAGCAGGGAACGTCGTGTCAGGTTCATCACAATGGCCTCCTGTCAGCGGCGCTGAAATGCGGGAGAGGACAGGATCAGTCCGACCCCTTCGGTTCGGGTTTCCGCAGCGCGGGCGGCAAAACGGACGCGCTCATTGGCATAGCTCCCCAAGGAAGCCTCTGCAAAGTCCCGCGGGTCCGGCAGGTCTTGCAGCAGCCGCCGCGGTGCCGCCATTGTCCAGCGCAGCCGGGCAGCCAGGGCATGCGGAGTGATCCAGGCGGCGTCCTCTTCGGGCCAGCCATCCGGTCCGCCGCCCCCCCCCCAGCGCTGCCCCATAGGTATCAGCGGCGCCAGCAGCAGCCGGTTCAGCTGCCCCGGCCTCAGACGGGCAATCCGGGCCTCCGGCACCGCCAGCGCCCGGCAGGCGGAGGCCAGAAAATCAAACGGCGGCTTCACATTGCGCAGCTCCGGCGCCCAGGCCGCCGGATGCTCCAGCAGCGCTGCATAGACCTGCATCAGATCACCGCCGGTGGACTGATACCGCGCTGCCATGTGATCCACCAAATCGGGATCCGGCACGTCAGCGGTGAAATGCACCGCCAGTTTCCAGGCGATATGGCGCGCGGTGGCGGGATGGCGGGCCAGATCACGCAGGGCTGACAGAACCTGCCCCAGTTCCGGCTTGCCGCCGCCGTATGCCTTTTCCAGCACCGTCTCAGCGCCCGGCTCCGCCATCCCGGGCCGGAACATGAACCCGTCCTTGGCATTGTAGGAAAGCCCGGTGAACAATTCAGCCAGCTGCCGCACATCCGTCTGGCTGTAGGGGCCGTCCACCCCCAACGTATGCAGTTCCAGCACCTCGCGTGCCAGATTCTCGTTCAGCCCCGCCAGCCGCTTGTGCCGCTTCGCGGCCCGGCTGGCCGGGCCGGCAGAGTTGCTCTGATCCAGATAGTGCAGCATCAGCGGGCTGGTGACGGCCGCGATCAGCAAGTTCTCGAACCGGCCCGCCAGATGCGGCCGGACCACAGTTTCCGCATAGGGTGCCGCCATGACCCGCAAAGCGGCGTTCTTGCCTTGCGCCGTGAAATGATCGGCCCAGAACAGCACCAGCCGCTCGCGAAAGCCGTCACGGGTATGCACATGGCGCAGCAGGTGCTGGCCGTGCCATCCGATGCGGGCGTGATTGTGCGCCCTCCGGAAATCCGTGAAGGCCTTGTCGGCAGACTCGTAACCGGGCTTGCCTTCCTGCTGACTGCGCTCTTTCTTCAGCCGCCAGTAGGTCCGGGGCCCGGCCATCGCCTCATCGAAACCAGGTACCGGAAAGGCCCGCGCGGCATCATCCACCTCCTGAAGGCGCTCCAGCATATCTGCTGCCGACGCCGGCGGCGGAAGCAGCGGCGACAGCCCGGCGCCAAAGCGGATCTCTGCCAAGTCACTGTCAAACCGCATTTCCCCGCTCTCTCCCTGGATCGGCTGCCTGCCTGCAGGTTAGAGCAACACCGCTCCGGTCCACAGGTGAATTTAAAGTGATACGCAAGTTTCCGCGGTCTCCGTCGTTTGCCTGGCGATTTTTTCCGGAAACATTTTACCGGCGAGGAGTTTTCGCAAATTTCAGGCCGCTCTCACCTGCAATTGAAAAGGCCCGGGCGTTTGCCCGGGCCTTTTCAAAATTCTTGCTGCGGTTACTGATCCTGCGGGATCACCCGCAGGCCCAGCTCCATCAGCTGCTCGCTCAGCGGTTCCGACGGCGCCGACATCATCAGGTCCTCGGCGCGCTGGTTCATCGGGAACATGATGACCTCGCGGATGTTGGCCTCATCGGCCAGCAGCATCACCATACGGTCGATGCCGGCCGCGCAGCCGCCATGCGGCGGGGCGCCGTACTGGAAGGCGTTGACCATGCCGCCAAAGCGCTTCTTGACTTCGTCCTCACCGTAACCGGCAATTTCAAAGGCCTTGAACATGATTTCCGGCTTGTGGTTCCGGATCGCGCCGGAGACCAGCTCGTAACCGTTGCAGGCGAGGTCGTACTGGAAGCCCTTCACGGCCAGCGGATCGCTCAGCAGCGCGTCCATGCCGCCCTGCGGCATCGAGAACGGGTTGTGCTCGAAATCGATCTTGCCGGTTTCCTCGTCCTTCTCGTAGATCGGGAAGTCGACGATCCAGGCAAAGGCAAAGCGGTCCTTGTCGATCAGGCCCAGCTCCTCGCCGATGACGGTGCGGGCCTTGCCTGCGACGCCTTCAAACGCCTTCGGCTTGCCGCCCAGGAAGAAGGCCGCGTCGCCGACGCCCAGGCCCAGCTGCTGGCGGATCGCCTCGGTGCGCTCCGGGCCGATGTTCTTGGCCAGCGGGCCTGCGGCCTCGATGCCTTCGCCCTGATCGCGCCAGAAGATATAGCCCATGCCCGGCAGGCCTTCGCCCTGGGCAAACTTGTTCATCCGGTCGCAGAACTTGCGCGAGCCGCCGGTCGGCGCCGGGATGGCGCGGATTTCGGTGCCTTCGTTTTCCAACAGGTTTGCAAAGATCGCGAACCCGGACCCGCGGAAATGCTCGGAGCAGTCCTGCATCTTGATCGGGTTGCGCAGGTCCGGCTTGTCGGTGCCGTACCATTTGGCGGCATCCTTGTAGGAAATCTGCGGCCAGTCCGCGGCGGCATCCACCTTGCGGCCGCCGCCGAATTCCTCGAACACGCCCGCCATCACCGGCGCGATGGTGTCGAACACATCCTGCTGGGTGACAAAGGACATTTCCATGTCCAGCTGGTAGAAGTCCGCGGGCGAGCGGTCGGCGCGCGGGTCTTCGTCGCGGAAACAGGGCGCGATCTGGAAATACTTGTCAAAGCCCGACACCATCATCAGCTGCTTGAACTGCTGCGGCGCCTGCGGCAGCGCGTAGAACTTGCCCGGGTGCAGGCGCGACGGCACCAGGAAGTCTCGCGCGCCCTCGGGGGAGGAGGCGGTGATGATCGGGGTCTGGTATTCGTTGAAGCCGATATCCCACATCCGCTTGCGGATCGACTGGATCATGTTGGCGCGCAGCACCATGTTCTTCTGCATCTTCTCGCGGCGCAGGTCCAGGTAGCGGTAGCGCAGGCGGGTTTCCTCCGGATATTCCTGCTCGCCGAAGACCATCAGCGGCAGTTCCTCGGATTTGCCCAGCACCTCGATATCGCGGATGAAGACCTCAACCTCGCCGGTCGGGATCTTGGGGTTCACCAGGCTCTCGTCGCGCGCCAGCACGTTGCCGTCGATGCGGATGCACCACTCAGAACGGACCTTCTCGATCTCGGCAAACACCGGGCTGTCCGGGTCGGCCATCACCTGGGTCACGCCGTAGTGGTCGCGCAGGTCGATGAACAGCAGGCCGCCGTGGTCGCGGACGCGGTGGACCCAGCCCGACAGGCGGACGGTTTCACCGACGTTGGATTTGTTCAGTTCGGCGCAGGTGTGGCTGCGGTAGGCGTGCATGGCTCGGCCTTTCGTTATGCGGGTCGCGGGTCCTTGGGGACCGTCATTCGGGAAATGCGCTAAGGGCGCGGAATTCGTCCGGGGTGGTACACAAGGTTGCAGCGCGCTTGTCAAGCAAACAGGGCCAATTCGGCCCAGTCTGACGCCTGAAATCGGCGGTTTCGCCTCCCGCCCCTTCCCGCCCCATCGCAGGTGCGACGGGGCCTCCAGGGTTGGGCCGGGCGCCGCGCCTGCAGCGCGGCGCGCAGCGCACCATCAGGTGCGCTGCCGGGCCCAATGGGCAAAGGCCCACTGGCGCCAGCCAAGGGGCCTTTGCCCGCGGGAGCGCGCCCGTTACACCAAATGTGCCGGGATCAGCCCGCGCAGGGAGTTGCCCATATGGACGGCTTTTGCGTCCTTCAGGTCCTCAAGGCCCAGCACAGCCTCCGCGCATTGGCCGCTGTCCAGCAGCACCTGCCGCAGGATGCCTGGCAGCAGGCCGCAGGAAAGCGGCGGCGTCACCAGCCGGCCGTCCGCGCTGGTGACGAAGATGTTGGTGATGGTACCTTCGCAGACCTCGCCGCGCTGGTTCAGGAACAGCAGCTCGTCCACACCTTCGGGCAGTGCAGCGCGTGCGGTATCATAGAGCGCGCGGCGGGTGGTCTTGTGCTGCAGCCAGATATCCCCGGCCTCCAGCCGGGTCTCCGCAATGCCGAGGCGCCATTCAGTGGGGGTGTTTCCCAATGAAGCCGTGATCAGCGCCAATTGCCCCTGTCCATCCACAGTCAGGCGGCAGCGCAACGGGTCATCCCCGGCGGCCTCAGCCAGAACCGCCTGCGCCTGTTCAGGATCGAAAGGAATACCAAACGCCGCAGCGCTGCGCCCCATCCGGTCCAGATGCGGCTGCAAATGGCGGAACCCCTGCCCCGGATGCCAGCCCAGTGTCTCGATCAGGCGGAAAGCGGGATCGTTCTGGATGGTGTCACGCGGGCGAACCGGGCTTTCCATAGCGCTTCCTCATATTCCGATTCCGCGGTGCTGTCCCAGACCACGCCGCCACCCACGTTGAGCGTCGCGCGGCCGTCCTCCAGCATCAGGGTGCGGATCGCCACGTTGAACTCGGATGAGCCGTCCGGCGCCGCCCAGCCGATGGTGCCGCAATAGATGTCGCGCGCCCAGGGCTCCAGCTCCGCCAGAATCTCCATCGACCGGATCTTGGGTGCGCCGGTGATCGAGCCGCAGGGGAACAGCGCCGCAAATATCTCTGCCAGCCCGGCATCACGCCGCAGCTTTGCCCGCACCAGCGACACCATCTGGTGCACGGTGGCGTAGCTCTCCACCGCAAACAGCTCCGGCACATGCACCGAGCCGGTCCGCGCCACGCGGCTGATGTCATTGCGCAAGAGGTCGACGATCATCAGGTTCTCGGCACGGTTTTTTTCGTCCTGGCGCAGGAAGTCACGGCGGCGGGCGTCCTCGACCGGATCATCGCTGCGCGGCTGGGTGCCTTTCATCGGGCGGGTCTCAATGACGCCGTCCGCATCGGTGCGGAAGAACAGCTCCGGTGAGCGCGACAACAGGTCCGGCAACCCGTCCTGCTGGACCAGAACGCCGTGGCCCACCGCCTGCTTGGCCTGCAAAGCGGCATAGAGTTCTTCGGCAGTGCCATAGGCGTCCGCATCAATCGGAAAAGTCAGGTTGGCCTGATAGATGTCGCCCTTGCCGATATTGCGGTTCACTTGCGTGAAAGCCTCGGCGTAGCGGTCATAAGACCAGCGTGGGGTAACATTCTCCAATCCTGCATCGCACGGCGGCACGCCGGGCAGCGCCCGTCCGCCCCCGTCAAACCGAAGGTTTGCCTCCGGCAAAACGGCGGGCGCTTCGCTTTCCGCCCGCGGACGGGCACAGCCCGCTGTGTCAGATTGCTTTGGCTCCCCGTAAACCCCAAAACACATCAACGGCAGCCGCCGCCCCTCAGGCATCCGGCACGCCAGCTTCTCCTCCAGCGCATAGCCCAGCTCATATGACGCATAGCCCGCAAGCCAGTGCCCGGCATCCCGTGCCGCGTCCAGCGCCGCCAGCGCGGCAGGCACCTCTCCCGGCCCGTCCGCGCGGATCATTCGCAGCGGCTGGTCAAAGCATGTGCCGGCCCCCTTGGGGCCCCGGTCAAAGCGAATCCGCACTGAAAATATCTCCGCGAGTTTCTTGCCCCACATATATCTGTTCGCTATGCGAACAAAAGGGGTGGATGCGGCATTTCCAATTCCGTTTCCGATACCCCTTGAACCTTTCGGCGCGGTCCCTATAACGCAGGACAATTTGGGCGCACGCCAGCGCCCGTGATTCAAAGCCTGCCCGCGCGAAAAACCAGAGGAAGCCTGCCATGCCCAAAAGAACCGACATCCAGTCGATCATGATCATCGGGGCAGGCCCCATTGTCATCGGGCAGGCCTGCGAGTTTGACTACTCCGGCGCCCAGGCCTGCAAGGCGCTGCGCGAAGAAGGCTACCGGGTCATTCTGGTGAACTCCAACCCGGCCACCATCATGACCGACCCGGGCCTGGCCGACGCCACCTATATTGAGCCGATCACCCCCGAAGTGGTTGCCAAGATCATCGAGAAAGAGCGCCCCGACGCGCTGCTGCCGACCATGGGCGGGCAGACCGGCCTCAACACCTCGCTGGCGCTGGAAGAGATGGGAGTGCTGGAGAAATTCGGCGTTGAGATGATCGGCGCCAAGCGCGACGCCATTGAGATGGCCGAAGACCGCAAGCTGTTCCGCGAAGCGATGGACCGCCTGGGCATCGAAAACCCCAAGGCCACCATCGTCACCGCGCCCAAGCGGGAAAACGGCACCGCCGACCTGGACGAAGGCGTCCGCATCGCGCTGGAAGCCCTCGATGAAATCGGCCTGCCCGCGATCATCCGCCCGGCCTTCACCCTCGGCGGCACCGGCGGCGGCGTGGCCTATAACCGCGACGATTACATCCACTTCTGCCGCTCCGGCATGGATGCCTCGCCGGTGAACCAGATCCTGGTGGATGAGAGTCTTCTGGGCTGGAAAGAATACGAGATGGAAGTGGTCCGCGACAAGGCGGACAACGCGATCATCGTCTGCTCCATCGAAAACGTCGACCCGATGGGCGTGCACACCGGCGACTCGATCACCGTGGCGCCGGCGCTGACGCTGACCGACAAAGAATACCAGATCATGCGCACCCACTCGATCAACGTGCTGCGCGAAATCGGCGTGGAAACCGGCGGCTCCAACGTGCAGTGGGCGGTAAACCCCGCCGACGGCCGCATGGTGGTGATCGAGATGAACCCGCGGGTCTCGCGTTCGTCCGCGCTGGCCTCCAAGGCAACCGGCTTCCCGATTGCCAAGATCGCGGCCAAGCTGGCGGTGGGCTATACCCTGGATGAGCTGGACAACGACATCACCAAGGTGACGCCCGCGTCGTTCGAGCCGACCATCGACTATGTCGTCACCAAGATCCCGAAATTCGCCTTTGAGAAATTCCCCGGCTCCGAGCCCTACCTGACCACCGCGATGAAATCGGTGGGTGAGGCGATGGCCATCGGCCGCACCATCCATGAATCGCTGCAAAAGGCGCTGGCCTCGATGGAATCGGGCCTCACCGGCTTTGATGAAGTCGCTATCGACGGCGTCGGCGCAGGCGCGTGGGAACCCGCAGGCGACACCGCCGCGGTGATCAAAGCGATCGGCCAGCAAACCCCCGACCGCATGCGCACCATCGCCCAGGCGATGCGCCACGGGTTGTCTGATGACGAGATCCACGCGGTCACCAAATTCGACCCCTGGTTCCTGGCCCGCATCCGCGAGATCGTCGAAGCCGAGGCGGAAATCCGCGAGGGCGGCCTGCCGTCGGACGCCGCCGGCCTGCGCGCGCTCAAGATGCTGGGCTTCACCGACGCCCGCCTTGCCAAGCTGACCGGCCAGAAAGAGGCAGAGGTCCGCAAGGCCCGCCGCGCCGCCGGCGTCAACGCCGTGTTCAAACGGATCGACACCTGCGCTGCCGAGTTCGAGGCGCAAACCCCCTACATGTATTCGACCTACGAGGCCCCGGCATTCGGCGACGTCGAATGCGAGGCGCGCCCGTCGGACAAGAAAAAAGTCGTCATCCTCGGCGGCGGCCCCAACCGGATCGGCCAGGGCATCGAGTTCGACTACTGCTGCTGCCACGCCTGCTTTGCGCTGACCGATGCGGGCTATGAAACCATCATGATCAACTGCAACCCGGAAACGGTGTCGACCGACTATGACACCTCGGACCGGCTGTATTTCGAACCGCTGACCTTCGAGCACGTGATGGAAATCCTGCGGGTCGAGCAGGACAACGGCACCCTGCACGGCGTCATCGTGCAGTTCGGCGGCCAGACCCCGCTGAAACTGGCGAACGCGCTGGAGGCCGAGGGCATCCCGATCCTGGGCACCTCGCCCGACGCCATCGACCTGGCCGAAGACCGCGAGCGCTTCCAGGCGCTGGTCAACCAGCTGGGCCTCAAGCAGCCGAAGAACGGCATTGCCTCCACCGACGAACAGGCGCTTGAAATCGCAGGCGAAATCGGCTTCCCGCTGGTGATCCGCCCGTCCTACGTGCTGGGTGGCCGGGCGATGGAAATCGTCCGCGACATGGACCAGCTGAAACGCTACATCGCCGAGGCCGTCGTGGTCTCCGGCGAAAGCCCTGTCCTGCTCGACAGCTACCTGGCAGGCGCGGTCGAACTGGACGTGGACGCGCTGTGTGACGGTAAGGACGTGCACGTCACCGGTATCATGCAGCACATCGAGGAGGCCGGCGTGCACTCCGGCGACAGTGCCTGCTCGCTGCCGCCCTACTCGCTTGAGAAGGACATGATCGAGCAGATCAAGGTCCAGACCAACGCCCTGGCACTGGCGCTGAACGTGGTCGGCCTGATGAACGTGCAGTTCGCCATCAAGGATGATGAGATCTACCTCATCGAGGTGAACCCGCGCGCCTCGCGCACCGTGCCGTTTGTCGCCAAGGCCACCGACAGCGCCATCGCCTCCATCGCCGCCCGCGTGATGGCCGGCGAGCCCCTGTCGAACTTCCCGATGCGCCCGCCCTACGGCCCGGACGCAGGCTACGACGTCAACACCCCGATCGCCGACCCGATGACGCTCGCCGACCCGGACATGCCCTGGTTCTCGGTCAAGGAAGCGGTGCTGCCGTTTGCCCGTTTCCCGGGCGTCGACACCATCCTTGGCCCGGAAATGCGCTCCACCGGCGAAGTCATGGGCTGGGACCGCTCCTTTGCCCGCGCCTTCCTGAAGGCACAGATGGGCGCCGGCATGGTGCTGCCGTCCAAGGGCCGCGCCTTCATCTCGATCAAGGACGCCGACAAGGGCAAACTGATGCTGGAAGCGGCGCAGATCCTGGTCGAGCAGGGCTTTACCCTGGTTGCCACCCGCGGCACCCAGTCCTGGCTCGACAGCCAGGGCGTCGCCTGCGATCTGGTCAACAAGGTCTATGAGGGCCGCCCGCACGTGGTCGACATGCTGAAGGACGGCGACGTCCAGCTGCTGATGAACACCACCGAGGGCGCGCAAGCGGTTGAGGACAGCAAGGAAATGCGCTCCGTCGCGCTTTATGACAAGATCCCTTACTTCACCACTGCCGCCGGCTCCAACGCCGCTGCGCGTGCGATCAAGGCCCAGGCCGAAGGGGACGTCGAGGTGAAATCTCTGCAGGGCTAACCCCCGCAGCGGCGCCCTGCGCACCACGGATCAGAACACCAAAAGCCTCGGGATATCCCGGGGCTTTTAGCTATTCACGCGGGGGTCTGCGCGATCCTGACCGGATTATGGCTTGCCTCACCCCGCCTCGCGCATCAGTGCCTGCAGCTCATGGCCCAGCGGTGCGGCCAGCGACACACCGCGGCCGCTCATCCGCGCCTTGGAGGAAATCACCGACACCAGCTGCGGCAGCCGTCCGGGCCGTGTCTGCAGCACCGGAGAGCCGGACGCGCCGAAATCGACCCGGCAGGTGGTGACGACAGAGCTCTGGCGCGCCGCGATCACCTGGCAGGCGCTTTGCAGCCGGGGCGAGGTCGCGTTGCTGTGGGAATAGGACATCACGTCCACCTGCGCGCCTTTTTGCGGCGCGGCGGCCAGCGACAGCGGCCGGACTACATCGCCGCTGATGGCCCGGTCCAGCCGCAGCACGGCAATATCGGTGCCGGTCTGGAACTGGCTGGTCTGGCCGTGGCGGTAGCCAGGGTGGATCACCGCCTTGGCCACCTTGCGCGCTGCCGTGGACTGGCGGCCGTTGAGGCCTGCCTCGAACTTGATGCTGCGCGGGTTCACGCGGCGGCCATGGCGGATATCAAACATGCAATGAGCGGCGGTCAGCACCAGATCCGGCGCGATCAGCGTCGCCGTGCACATGGCCCTGCCGCCGATATTCAGCCGGCCCACTGCCTGCCAGCCCGGAACCGTCTGTACTGCGGCCCCCTGCCCCCCTGCAGCGGCGCTGCCTGCACTGCAGGCAATGGTAACGGCGATGGCGGCGGCAGTTCGAAGCAGTCGTTTCATGTCACTCACTCCATGTTCCCACATCTTCAATGTCGGTGAGCTGTGAGGCTGGAATGGGGCCTGCTGAGGTGGCGCGCGGGCAGAAAGATGTGCAGAATAAGACAGGGTTAACAGGACCTTAACTGGCAACTGTTTTGCCGCCGCAGCTGCGCGTAAACGCCTTATTTACTTAACGGGCGCCAACAAATTTCGGAAAAATCCCTGAAAAACACGCGAAAATCCGATCTGTTTCGTTAGGAGGAAAATCCGCGGTTTTCGCTGGTTTTACGGATTTTCCAGCGCTGCCGGTAACACAGCGGTCCATTTGCGGCGCAAATGAGCCTTAACAACCCGATAACGGGCAGCATCCGTGCCGCCCAATTGCTTAACTGCCCGCCCGCACCTATGGGATGAGCAAGGGGGCGGACAGCTCTCCCGCTTCCGTATTAAATGATCCGAAACGAAAAAGCCCCGGCACTGCCGGGGCTCTGTGAGTTCGGTTGCAGGCAAACGCGCCCCGCCTATTTCTGCGAGACCCGCTTGTGCACCTCTTCCGCGCTTTCCACCCGCTCCGAATAGCGGTCCACCAGGTACTCCTTGCGGCCGCGCACCAGCCAGGTGAATTTCACCAGCTCTTCCATGACATCCACCAGACGGCGGTAGAACGGGCCATCAGGCAGGCGCTCGCCCTCTTCGAACTCCAGCCAGGCCTTGGGGATCGAGCTTTGGTTCGGGATCGTCACCATCCGCATCCAGCGTCCCAGGATTCGCATCTGATTGACCGCGTTGAAGCTCTGCGAGCCGCCGGAGACCTGCATCACCGCCAGCGTCTTGCCTTGGGTGGTGCGGATGCCGCCCTGCAGGGACAGCGGCAGCCAGTCGATCTGCAGCTTCATGATGCCGGTCATCGCGCCATGGCGCTCCGGGCTGGACCAGACCATGCCCTCGGACCAGACCGCCAGCTCGCGCAGCTCCGCCACCTTGGGATGCTCCGCTGCATCCTTGTCGTCGGGCAAAGGCAGCCCGGACGGGTCAAAGATCCGCGTCTCGCAGCCCAAGGCCTGCAGCACCCGCGCCGCTTCCTCCGCCGCCTTGCGGGAATAGCTCACCTCTCGCAGAGAGCCATACAGAAGCAAAATACGCGGCGGGTGGCGCGGGTCATCCGCCGCCGCCAGCAAGTCCACCTCAACCGGATACAGCTGATCCGCCGCAATTCCGGGCAGATCGCTCAGATCAGGGGTGTCAGGCACTTTCTTCTTCCAGGTGCAGCTTCATGTCCAGGAGCACCTGCTGCAGCAGTACCGTTTCGCGCAGCAGACGCTTGGCCTCATTGACGGTGATGATGCCGTCTTCCATCGCGGCCTGGTATTCGCACATCAGCTGGGCAAACCGCTGGCTGAGGGCAATCACATCGGAATTGACACCGCCGCTGCGGCCGGTTTCCTCAGCACTGCCGTTGCCATTGTAGGACAGGGTGATGTTCTTCAGATCTGCCAGCGCCGAGGTCACATGCGGATAGGAGGCCGCGCTTTCCAGCTTGGCCACAGCATCCACCGGCATGAACCGGTCGGCATGTTCGGCATTGTCCGAATAATACCGCCCCAGTGTCGCCTTGGATTTGCCGGTGATCTGGCAGGCCGCTTCAATGCCCACATCCTTGACCAGCGCCTCGGTGTGCTTTTTCAGATACGTCCCGATTTCCGCCATTTATTTCCTGCCTGGCTTGACCCGCCGCACCCCATGGGGAACGAACCAGTTAATTTCCCATATCCGAGTTGTAGAGGAATTGCGATACCTTATCCATCCCTCAGGTTTTCAGGGATTTAGCAAGTGACATGGTGCAATTGGCATCTGTTGTCCAGTGCAAAGCAGGATGGGTGAGTGACGTCCTGCCTTCAGGGTAATTGGTCTGCCCGGAACTTGTGCTCTCCGGGGCAAATGGCGTTGGCCGCCAAAAGGGGTTTTGTTCCACCCTGGCCGCGTCTGCCCCGGTGAGCCTTCCTGCGCCCCGGCTGACCCTCCGTTTCCCCAAGAATCCGGTTTCCCCGGCGCCGCCATGCAGGTAAACCCGCCGCCATGGCCAAGCTCTATTTCAACTATTCCACCATGAACGCGGGCAAGTCGACGGTGCTGCTGCAGGCGTCGCACAACTACCGCGAAAACCATATGGAGACCTACCTGCTGACCGCCCGTCTGGACGACCGGGCCGGCACCGGCAGGATCGCCTCGCGCATCGGCATCGGCGAGGAGGCGGATATGTTCTCTGCGGGCGACGACCTATTTGCCCGTATCGAGGCGCGCCTGGCCCGCAGCCCGGTGGCGGCGGTTTTTGTGGATGAGGCGCAGTTTCTGGAGCCCGGACAGGTCTGGCAGCTGGCCCGGGTGGTCGATGACCTGCGGGTGCCGGTGCTGGCTTACGGGCTGCGGGTGGATTTCCAGGGCAACCTGTTTCCCGGCTCTGCCACCCTCTTGGCGCTGGCCGACGAGATGCGCGAGGTGCGCACCATCTGCCATTGCGGCAAGAAGGCCACCATGGTGGTGCGCCAGGACGATCAGGGCCGGGTGCTGACCGAGGGCGACCAGGTGCAGATCGGCGGCAATGAGACCTATGTCTCGCTGTGCCGCCGCCACTGGCGCGAAGCGGCAGGAGACCTGCGTGCCCGCAAGGCGGCGGAGTAAGCCGCCCCGCCCGGTCCCGCGCGGTTTGTGCTATACTCCTGCGGACCACTTCCAAAGGAGGCTGACATGACGCTACGCGACCCGCTGGCCGGAAAGCTGCGTTTTCACCTGTCGATCATGATCGGCGCCTGCATCGCCGGTGCAGCCGTCATCACCGCATTTGTGCTGGGGTTCTACTCGGCCGAGGCAATTCTGGTCTGCGCCGCCATCGGCGCCATCCTGGCCTGGCCCGCAGGCACCTGGGCCACCCGCAAGATCAAGCGTGAAGACCCCGCCTGGGACCACCGCAAGGACAAGCCCAAGGACGCCTGAGCCCCGCAGGGCTCAGACCGATGCTTCAGACCTGGTTGGGCAGCGCCTCGCCGGCCAGATAGGCCGCCACATTGTCCAGCGCCATATGGCCCATGTTGCTGCGCACCTCTTCGGTGGCGGTGCCCAGATGCGGCAGCAGGGTGGCGTTGTCGAGGTCGATCAGCGCCTGCGGCACCTTGGGTTCAAACTCATAGACATCCAGTCCCGCGCCGCCGATCCGGCGGTTCTGCAGCGCCTCGATCAGCGCCGCCTCTTCCACCACTTCACCGCGGGCGATGTTGATCAGATGCGCATGGCTTTGCATCGCGCCCAGCACCTCGGCGTTGATCAGATGCGTGGTCTCGGCGCCGCCCGGCACCGCCGCCACCAGAAAGTCCACCTGCCCTGCCAGATCGATCAGGCTGTCTGCACGGTCGGCCGGGAAGTCCAGCTCTTTGGGCGAACGCGCCACATAGGACACATCCATGCCAAAGCCGAAATGGCAGCGCCGCGCAATCGCCTGGCCGATTCGGCCCATGCCGGCGATGCCAACGCGCTTGCCGGTGGCATGCAGGCCCAGCATCTGGGTCGGGTGCCAGCCCTGCCAGTCGCCCTTGCGCAGCATCCGCTCGCCTTCCGAGGCGCGGCGTGCCGACATCAGGATCAGCGTCATCGCGATATCTGCGGTGGCATCGGTCACCGCACCCGGCGTGTTGGTCACCTCGACACCTGCGGCGCGCGCGGCCTCGACATCAATGTGGTTGTAGCCGACACCGAAATTGGCCAAGAGCTTGCAGCGCGGGGTGCCCGCCTTGGCAAAGATCTCCGCCGAGAACTTGTCGCCCAGCGTCGGCACCACAATATCGAACTCATTGAGCGCACGCAGCATCTCCGCCTCGCTCATCACCGCGTTGGTCTCGCGGATTTCCAGATCAGCAAACGCCTCCCGCGCCCGTGCCGTGACCGCTGCCGTCATCGGCCGCGCAATCCAGATTTTCATCTCAGTGCATCCTCCCGCCCAGCGGGACCTTTCCATCAGGCCCGGCCAGGAATATTTCTCCGTTTTCATCCGGCAGGCCCAGAACCAGGATCTCTGACATGAACTTGCCGATCTGCCGCGGCGGGAAGTTTACGACGGCCAGAACCTGCTTGCCCACCAGCGTTTCCGGCATGTAATGCGCCGTAATCTGCGCTGAACTCTTTTTTACGCCGATTTCAGGCCCGAAATCGACCCAGAGCTTGATTGCCGGCTTGCGCGCCTCGGGAAACGGCTCCGCACGGACCACTTCGCCCACGCGGATGTCGACCTTCATGAAGTCATCGAAGTTGATCTCAGCCACGCGACAGCTCCTTGGAGCGGTTGGTGGCCGCCGCCACCGCACGGTTCAGCAGCGCCGGGAAGCCGTCGTCGTCATCCATCAGCACTTCCAAGGCAGCCTGAGTGGTGCCATTGGGGCTGGTCACGTTGACACGCAGCTGGCTGGGGTTTTCCTCCGCAGCCTCTGCCAGCGCGCCTGCGCCTGCAACGGTTGCCTTGGCCAGCTGCATCGCCAGCTCCGCCGGCAGCCCCTGCGCCTCGCCTGCAACGGCCAGCGTCTCGATCAGGTGGAACACATAGGCCGGGCCGGAGCCGCTGACGCCGGTGACGGCATCCATCTGGCCCTCATTGTCCAACCGCACAACCTGACCCACCGCCTTCAGCAGCCCCTCGGCGCGGTCGAGATCGGCGCCGCTGGTGTGAGCATTTCCGATAATCGCGGTAATGCCGCGCCCGACTGCGGCCGGGGTGTTCGGCATCGCCCGCACGATCGGCGACTGCGCGCCCAGAACGTCTTCAAAGGTTGCGATCGAGGTGCCTGCCGCCACCGAGATGAACAGGGTGGAGCCGTTGCCGTAACTCTGCAGCGTTGGCAGCGCAGCGCCCATCATCTGCGGCTTCACCGCGATCAGCACGATCCCCGGCGCCGCGGGCAGCTCTGCGTTGATGTGAACGCCTGCGCCCTTCAGCCAGTCCGACGGGTTGGGGTCGATCACCCAGACCGAGGATGCGGGCAACCCGCCCTCCAGCCATCCGGCCAGCATCGCCGATCCCATCTTGCCGCAGCCCAGCAGCACCAGGCCGCGTGCAGCAATATCCTGCATATCCATGTTTTCGCCCCTCCCCTTGGTGTCAGGTTCAGGGCACAGGTTTACGCCCGGCCGTAGGCCTCTGCAATGGCGACCTGCATCGCCTCCTGCGGGCTGCGCTGGCCCCAGACCGCCAGCTGGATCGCCGGGTAGTAGCGCTCCGCATTGGCAACGGCTGCATTCAGCATCGCGTCGATCTGCTGCGGGCTCGCCATCTGGCCGCCGGCCAGCACCAGCCCGTACCGGAACAGCATCAGCTTGTGATCGGCCCAATAGGTGAAGGAGCCCTCCCAGCACTGGTCGTTCATGCTGTTGATCAGCTCATACAGCCGCGGCAGTTCCGCCTCCGGCGGCTCCATCTCAAAGCTGCAGACCAGCCGCAGGCATTCCTCATAACCCGACCAGGCCAGCGTCAGCGAATAGGTGCGCCACTGCCCTTCCACCGACATCGCGATCTGATCGTCCCCGACCCTGTCGAAGTCCCAGTCGTGGTGCGACGCCAGATGCTCAACAATGTCGATCGGATGGACGTCTTCTTCCAGGTGAAGCTCGGATAGTGCCATGATGCCACCTCTCTTTTTGCCTAGCACACCAGGGTACAGTGGCACCCTATAGCTAGGTTTTTCTGCTACGGGCCGGGGAGGCATCCCCGCTCCCATACTAGATATGGTGGAGCTGAAAAGGTGATCTGGCAACCCTTTATTTAGGGGATAACTGCAATAACTTGTGGATGAACAATCCACAGCCCCCTAAATGCCGGCCGCGCAACTATGGCGTCACCAGCCGCTGAGGTAAACCCCGGACAGCCGTGTGAACCCTGTCATCTGTATATGCTGTGAAGGCCTGCGTTCAGGACAGCCGAGACACCTGCGGATCCATCGCATCAAAGGACACCGGCCAGAATTCCGACAGGAAGCCCACTGCCTCCTGCTCTGACACCTCCGACCGGTTACCCGCAGTGTCATAGGCCCGGCCGATGGTATAGCGCAGCGCCGTCCCATCCCCGTCCGGCGTCAGCTGGTAGGTCTCGGGCAGCTCAACGCCCTCCCGCGCCGGGTCCTTGATCCGGGTCGAGAAATATTCAAACGGCTGCCAATCGGTGACGCGGTAGACAAACTCCGCCAGCGAATGGGCGCAGTGATAAACCGATCCCGGCCCCAGGCGGCCCTGCGGGTTCTCCATCCGCATGGCGCTGACCTGATCCATCCACCGCAGTTTGAACTCTGGCGCGGTCAGGGCTTCCCAGACCAGCTGCGGCGCCGCGTCGAACCGGCGCCTGTAGGTCCAGACCCCGTCCGCCTCCTCCAGGAAATCCCGCTCCTGCCCGGCGCGGAAGTGCTCCCAGGCGCGGGCCAGGTCATAGACCTGCATGGCGACATCGCCGAAATGCTCGATGGCCTGCGCATAGGGCTGCATCGCCGCCTGCAGCTGCATCGCCTCTACCGCCGCATCGCTGAACAGCGCGTAGCTGCGCACCCCGGTTTCCGCCGCAGCCTCTGTCTTGGTCATCCGGTGCACCAGGATCACGTCGGCCCCGGACAGATCCTTGACCGGCCCCACCTGCATCTCCTCAAAGGCGCCGTAGTGGACGACCACCTTCAGATCCAGCCCGCCCGCATTGGCGCAGGCGCGGCAGGGGCATGTGGTATTGGCCACGATATCCTGCCGCCGTGCGGCAAAGGCGTTGTACAGGTTCTCACAGAACGTCAGCAGCAGATCGCCGGACACCAGCTCAACCCGGGATGAATAGGCCAGCACCGCGTCGCCTTCCAGTTTCCAGAAGTGCAGCGGCTCGCCAACCTGCTCTGCCACCGCCTGCAGCAGCGACTGCAAGATCGGGTTGGCATGGTCCAGCTCTGAGGAGGTCAGAAACTGGGTGTACCCGGAAATATCCGCAATCAGCATATAGCCGTTCTGTGCCGTCATCGTCTCTGTCCCCGCCTAACACACCCGGGCGCCGCCAAAGCAGCCCGGGACCAGTATAGCAGAACATATCGGAAATTGCGCATGGATGGCCGTCCCGTCCGCCAAAGGCCCCAGGTCAAGGAGGGCCTCATAATACGCATTTACAGTGCGCATTATTTTACCTAGAACTTCTGAACAAGCACTGAGAATACCCATTAAACCCGCAAAGGAGCACCCCATGACCCTCTCCGAAGCCTTCCTCTGGCCCGGAACCAAAGTCTGTGAACGCCTGGGGGTCGACCCCGAGGGCGAAGCCGGGCTGATCCGCTGGATGGTCAATACCCTGGTCTACCTGATCCTCAGCCTGACCTGCGTCTGGATCTTCGCCGTTTGACCGCAACCCCGGCTTCCCGCGGCCGTTCCCTGGCTTCTGTGCCATGTCCGGCGTCCGGATCTGCCCGCTTGCCGCCGCAGCAGGCGGGCAGTGCCTTCAGCGGAAGGCCGGACCGTGCGCCCAGACTGTCAGCGACTTGCGCTCGCCGCGGGACACAGGCGTCACCTGATGCAGCAGGAAGCTGGGGAATACCGTTGCGCTGCCCTGCACCCGGCTGGCCGCCACCACATGGGCGCCCGGCATGATCTCCAGGTCGCCGCCGTCATAGGAGCCGGGCTTGCTCAGCTGCACCACCAGGCTCAGCTTGCGCTTGCCCGCAACCGGCCCGTCGCCGATGTCGGAATGCCAGGCGAAATAGCCGCCGTCCCTGGCCTTGTAGCTGGCCGCCTGCGGGCTTTCGGCAAACTCGCGCAGATCAAAGCCGAAGCGTTCCTTGTTGGCGCGCCGCACCACTGAGATCAGCCGGTCCATAACCCAGCCGGTGCCCGGCACATCGTCCAGCCACACCACGCTGCCCCGGCGCAGGTTGTGATCCCGGGTCTGGCCCACCAGCAGCGCCTCGCTGTCCGGCGCCTCCTCCGACTTGCGGATGATCTCCGCGCATTCCTGCGCGCTGAACGCCCCCGGCACCGTATAGACAGACACCATGCTGTGATCCTCTGATGAAACTGAGGCAGCATGTACCGCCTGGCCTGCAAACCGCTGCGCAGTTTTCGACCCCGCAGGCGGAAAGCGACCTGTTTTTATCCACAGACACGCAGGGCAGCTATGCGCGGAATGCAGAGCATTCCAGCCGGGCGGGCAGCCTGCCCCCGCCCGGAACCTCCAAGGCACAAAAAAGCCCGCCGCAGATCGCTCTGCCGCAGGCTCTCATTCACCACGGGGCAGTCAGCCTGCCCGCCAGCTCTTAGCTTACTTCTGCGCCGCCTCCAGCGCGTCCAGACGGGCCTTCAGCGCCTCGTTCTCCTCGCGCGCCTTCTGGGCCATCGCACGCACCGCGTCGAACTCCTCGCGGGTGACGAAATCGCGGTCCGCCAGCCAGCGGTCGATCATGCCCTTCAGCGCGGTGTCCGCCTCATCCTTGGCGCCCTGGGCCACGCCCATCGCATTGGTCATCAGCTGCGAAATATCGTCCAGGATCTTATTGCGGGTCTGCATGTTCTTCTCCGTCTCGGGGTTGACTCCTATATGGGGAAGCACGCGCGCGGCTGCAAGCCGTTGACTTCCCCCAAGGACCAAAGGCATTCAGACGCCCATGCAGGCCATGATCCCCTTCCCCGACCTCTCGCCCGAGATCTTCTCGATCTCCATCGGTTCCTTCGACTTCGCCCTGCGCTGGTATGCGCTGGCCTATATCGCGGGCATCGTCATCGCCTGGCGCCTCGCCGTGGCCGCGCTGCGCCGCCCCGCCCTTTGGCCCGCGAACCAACCGCCGATGAAACCGCAGCAGGTGGAGGATCTGCTGACCTGGATCATTCTCGGCGTCATCCTTGGCGGGCGCTTGGGATTTGTGCTGTTTTACCAGCCCGCCTATTACCTTTCGAACCCTGCGGAGATCCTGAAGATCTGGCAGGGCGGCATGGCTTTTCACGGCGGGCTCATCGGGGTGATCGCCGCCTCCTGGATCTACGCCGCGCGCCACGGCATCCCGCGCCTGCAAATGGCCGATCTGGTGGCGCATACCGTGGCGCCGGGGCTGCTGCTGGGCCGTCTCAGCAATTTCATCAATGCCGAACTTTGGGGCCGCCCTACCGGCCTGCCCTGGGGCGTCGCCTTCCCCGGCACGGCGGCGCAGGACTGCGGCCAGGCGCTGGGAGAGCTTTGCGCCCGCCACCCCTCGCAGCTTTATGAGGCGCTGATGGAGGGGCTGATCCTCGGCGCCCTGCTCCTGTACCTTGCCTGGCGCCGCAATGCGTTCCACACCCCCGGCCGCCTTCTGGGTGTGTTCCTGGCGGGTTACGGCCTGGCCCGCTTCATTGTCGAGTTCTTCCGCCAGCCGGATGCCCAGTTCGTCACCCCCGGCAACCCGCTGGGGCTGGCCTGGCACATCGACGGCATCGGTCTCACCCAGGGGCAGGCGCTGTCGCTGCCGATGATCGCCATCGGACTCTGGTTCCTGCTCCGCGCCCGCCAAACGGCCCGGAGCACGGCATGAGCCTTCTGGATCATCTCACCGCCCGCATCCGCGCCGATGGCCCGATGTCGGTGGCCGAGTACATGGCCGACTGCCTGCTGCACCCCCAGTTCGGCTATTACACCACCCGCGACCCGCTGGGGGTCCAGGGCGATTTTACCACTGCGCCGGAAATCAGCCAGATGTTCGGCGAACTCCTCGGCCTCGCCCTCGCGCAGGCCTGGCTCGACCAAGGGTCGCCTGCGCCTTTCACGCTGGCAGAACTGGGACCGGGCCGCGGCACCCTGATGGCGGACCTGTTGCGCGCCACCCGCGGCGTGCCGGGCTTCCACGCAGCGATGCAGATCCACTTGGTGGAGGCCTCCCCCGCCCTGCGCGGTGTTCAGGCCAGCACGCTGGAGGGCTACGCGCCCGAATGGCTGGATGCCGTGGACGCCCTGCCCGATCAGCCGCTGTTCCTGGCGGCCAATGAATTCTTCGATGCCCTGCCAATCCGCCAGTTCATCCGCGCAGGCGACGGCTGGAGCGAGAAGCGCATCGGCCTGCAGGAGAGTGCCCTGACCTTCGGCCTCAGCCCCGCCGCCCCGCAGCCCGCGCTGGATCACCGGCTGGCAGACACCCGCGAGGGCGATCTGGTCGAGATTTGCGAGGCCGCAGCCCCTGTCATCCAGTGCATTGCCGCCCGAATCGCTGCCCATGGCGGCGCCGCGCTGATCGCCGACTACGGCGACTGGCGGGCGCTGGGGGATACCCTGCAGGCCCTGCGCGCGCATGAACCCGCCGATCCGCTGAAAACACCGGGAGAGGCCGATCTGACTGCGCATGTGGACTTCGAGGTGCTGGCACTGGCCGCAAAATCCGCCGGTTGCGCCTTTACCCGCCTGACCCCGCAGGGGGTCTTTCTGGAACGGCTCGGCATCACCGACCGCGCCCGCGCCCTGGCCGCCCCCCTTCAGGGCGACGGTCTGGAAACCCTGATCGCCGCACATCGGCGGTTGACGCACCCCGATGAAATGGGAAACCTGTTCAAAGTGCTCGGCCTCTATCCTTCGCAGGCCGCCCCTCCGCCAGGATTGAACCCATGACGCTTGAAATTCTCACGTCCGATCTGCTTGGCCCGGTGCGGCACGGGTTTTTCACCCGCAAGGGCGGCGCCTCCTCCGGCATCTACCGCGGCCTGAACTGCGGCCTCGGCTCCACCGACCAGCGCGAGGCGGTGCAGATCAACCGCGACCGCGTGGCCGCCGCGATGGAAGTGCCGCCGGAACACCTCAGCGCCGTGCACCAGATCCACAGCGCCGATGTGCAGGTGGTCACCGAACCCTCGCAGGAGCGGCCAAAAGCAGACGCGATGGTCACCAATGTGCCGGGTATCGCGCTCTCGATCCTGACCGCCGACTGCCAGCCGGTGCTGTTCTGCGACCCGGAGGCCGGTGTCATCGGCGCCGCCCACGCTGGCTGGCGCGGCACTCTGGACGGGGTGCTGGAGGCCACGTTGGAGGCGATGGAAGATCTCGGCGCCAGCCGCGGCAGCACCGCTGCGGTGATCGGCCCGACGATTTCCCAGCGCGCCTATGAGGTCGGCCCTGAGTTCTTTGATGACTTCATGATGCAGGACGATGCCTACGCCCGCTTCTTCGCCAATGGCGAAGGCGACCGCTACCTGTTCGACCTGCCCGGACTTGGCCTGCACAAATTGCGCCAGGCAGGCATCGGCGCGGCCGAGTGGAGCCGCCACTGCACCTATTCCGACGCAGAGAAGTTCTATTCCTTCCGTCGTGCAACCCACGCGAAAGAGGCCGACTACGGCCGCCTGATCTCCTGTATCCGGCTTTAAGCTTCCGTTAACCACCCCAATTGTGGCGGATTTTATTAAAATTCGCCGCATTCGCTGTTTCCGCGGCGGAAGCCTTCCCAGAACGCCTCGGTTTTGCGAATGAATTCAGCCGCATAACTAAACACTGCTCCACGGCGCACGGCGGCAGATGCTTCCGCAGCGGGACCGAAAATGCCCTGTGCGGGTCATATTCAGGGCGCAAAGATTACCCATAAACAGGTCAGACAAGAAAAAACTGCAGCCGCCCGCAACGACGGGCGGACCTGCCGGGCGAAGGACAGACTGACCATGAAAATGAACAAGCGCTTCATTGCCTCAATCATCCGCTCCGCCAGGAGCGAAGCCGCACCCCTGCCCTGGGGACGTGCCCGCCGCCGCTCCGGCCAGGCGCACCTTCAGGGATCAGTGCGGAAACTGGGTTAACGCCGGGGACGGATGCCCCCGAGGCGGCCACCCCTGGCGCATCTGCGCCAGCCCGGCCAGCCGCCAAGGGGGCATCCAACCGGCCTGTAACAGCCGCCTGCCGGCGCTGCGCCGTCCTCCCCCATACTGAATAGACCAGTGCATTAACCAGTTTGCTTCAGATTTTTTGACAATTTGAGCTAAATCCGGGAAAGCTGAGCCTATCATATAGTTCAAGCACGTCTGTGTTGCCGGTGGGGGCCGATGCAAGCGGGCAGTTTGAAAGGAAAGGTCTGCTGTCATGACCATCCCCCAGTCGCTGCACAGGGCTGCAGCCAATGCCGTTGAGGCCACTGCAATCCTGCAGGACCCCGCTGCACTGCGCAGCACCAGCAAGCCGCAGCTGCGCCGCTACGAGGTCAGCTGCCTGCTGCCCGGCGGCGGCATCTCGGAAACCCGCCATATCGCCCCGGCCCTGCCGCTGTTCGAGGACGCCTTCTGCGCCTTCACCCGCGGCTCGCTGGTGGAAACGGCCCAAGGGCCGATTGCAGTCGAGGATCTGCTGCCCGGCGATGAGATCGCAACCCGGGACGGCTGCAGCCAGCCGCTGGTCTGGATCGGCCGCACAAGCGTGCTGCCCGGCCGCTCCGGCGCCCGCAGCCGCACCCTGACCAGCTTCATGGCCGACAGCCTGGGCCTGCAGAAACCCTCTGCCAGCCTGGTGGCCGGCCCCGCCGCACGCCTGCTGCGCACGCCGCCGCACATGCAAGGCGCAGGCGACGGCCGGCTGCTGACGCTGGCCTCCGAATTCCAGGACGGCATGAGCATCTTTGAAACCGCGCCGCCGGCGCCTGTGGATCTCTACCACCTCTGCCTGCCGCGCCACGCGGTGATCACCGTGGGCGGCCTGGCCTTTGAGACCTACCACCCGGGCCCGGACGCGCTGAAACTGGCAAGTTATGCGATCAAGACGCTGTTCCTGAACCTGTTTGCCCATACGGACAGCATTCAGGGCTTCGGCCCGCTGGCCCATCCAAGGGCCGACAGCGTCAGCCGCCCTGGTGCTTCGATCTTGTAAACCGGAAAACCGGCGGGCTGTCAGGCCCGCCCTCTATCCGGCCCGCCGTTGCCGTGCCTCAGGCCTCGCGCGCCAGCCGTTCTTCCAGCACCTCAAACGGCACGCCCGGCTCATCCTTGGCACCGCGGATCACCAGCGATGTCTTGACGCTGGCCACATTCGGGGTGGTCAGCAGATCGCCGGTCAGGAAGCTCTGAAAGGTGCTGAGGTCCGGCGACACGCACTTCAGGATAAAATCCACCTCGCCGTTCAGCATGTGGCACTCGCGCACCAGCGGCCAGCTGCGGCATTTCTCCTCAAACGCGCTCAGCTCCGCCTCGGCCTGGCTCTCCAGCCCCACCATGGCAAAGACCTGCACCTCGAACCCCAGCTCGCGGGAATTCACATCCGCGTGGTAGCCGTGAATCAGCCCGGCCTCCTCCAGCGCCCGCACCCGGCGCAAACACGGCGGCGCGGAAATCCCGACCCTCTTGGCCAGCTCCACATTGGTCATCCGCCCATCGGCCTGAAGCTCCGACAAAATCTTGCGATCAATCGGATCAAGACGGGTTGTGACCATGCCGGAAACTCCTGTGAGATTTGCGTTTCTTATAGCACCGCCACCGCAGCGCGCAATATTGTTTCATCGCCGCGCAATATTCTTTGCGGGGCAAAGGCGCAAGACGCAATGCGCAGATCCGCGGCAAATTTGTATCCCGCCGCATGCAGCCCCTTGGGGGTTTAAGCCTGCCCGCCCTGCCGCTATATGCATTGCCTGACGGCGGCACGCCCGCCAAGCTGCATTAGTTGGGGACACAACACATGAGCGAGACGCGCCACACCAAGGTTCTGATCATCGGCTCCGGGCCTGCTGGCTATACTGCGGGGGTCTATGCCGCCCGCGCCATGCTGGAACCGATCCTGGTCCAGGGGATCGAACCCGGCGGCCAGCTGACCACCACCACCGAGGTTGAGAACTACCCCGGCTTCACCGAGGTGCAGGGCCCCGACCTGATGATCAAGATGCAGGAGCACGCCGCAGCGATGGGCACCGAGATCATCGGCGACTACATCACCTCGCTCGACACCTCCGCCCGCCCCTTTGTGGCCAAGGCCGACAGCGGCACCACTTACACCGCTGACGCGGTGATCCTGGCGACCGGCGCCCGCGCCAAGTGGCTGGGCCTGGAATCGGAAGAGAAGTTCAAGGGCTTTGGCGTCTCGGCTTGCGCCACCTGCGACGGCTTCTTCTACCGCGGCCAGGAGATCGTGGTGATCGGCGGCGGCAACACCGCCGTGGAAGAGGCGCTGTTCCTCACCAACTTCGCCTCCAAGGTGACCCTGATCCACCGCCGGGACGAGCTGCGCGCCGAGAAGATCCTGCAGGACCGCCTGTTCAAGAACGAGAAGATCGAAACCCTGTGGTTCCACACCCTCGAAGAGGTCGTCGGCACAGACAACCCGCTGGGGGTTGAGGGCGTCGTGGTCAAGAACGTGCAGACCGGCGAAGTCAAGGAAATCCCCTGCAAGGGCGTCTTTGTCGCCATCGGCCACGCGCCGGCCAACGAGCTGGTCAAGGACGTGCTGGAGCTGCACAACGGCGGCTATGTCAAGGTCAAGCCCGGCTCCACCGAGACCTCGATCCCCGGCATCTATGCCGCAGGCGACCTCACCGACCACAAGTACCGCCAGGCGGTCACCTCGGCCGGCATGGGCTGCATGGCCGCGCTCGACGCCGAGCGTTTCCTGGCTGAGCAGGAGTAACAGGGATGCCGCATGATTTCGCCGCGCAACGGGCAGAAACCGTTGCGGCATTCAACGATCTGCAGGCCGAACACGGCCTGCCGGAGGTGGCGGACGTGGATTATTTCTTCGTCCCCGCCCGCGACGGCGCCGACTGGCGCCCGCTGGCCGAAGAACTGAGCCGTGAGGGCTATGCTTGCGAGTTCTTCGAGGCTGACGGCGAAGATCCCGCCTATCTGGCCGCCACCCTGCCCGACCAGATCATCTCTGCCACCGGTATCTGGATCGGCGAGGAGCTGGCCACCCGCGCCGCTCTCGATCATGGCTTCACCCCCGACGGCTGGGGGCTGGAGGGCTGAGCCCGCGCATGCGGCAGGCAACGGCACCGGGGACCTAGCGGCACCCCAGCAGCTGTTCCTGCGCCTTCAGCCGGCTGACCTCGTCGCGCTCCGCCGCGCTCAGCGGCACCTCTCCCGCACGCATCCCCGGAATGCAGCTTGCGTTGGAAAACGCCGCCTGCCCGCGCGCGCTTTGAAAGCAATAGCCGCGGCGGGCAAAGATCGAATTGCGCTGAAACCACAGGGCGTCGCACTGGTTCTGCGCAACAGGCGCAGCGGCGCTGGCAGCGGCATCCTTGCGGATCCAGTTCGAATGCGCCCAGCCCTCCAGCCCGGTTTCCGTCCGCACCTGCAGCCAGCGCCCGCGCTGCGCCAGCACCGCCAGCCGCGTGCCCTCAACCATTTTGGCCAGCCGCCGCGCACCGGATGTGGTGCCGTCCCGCAGGGCCAGGAACCCGTCACCGTTCGGATCCAGGCCAGAGACGCGGTAGCCGAACTGCTGCGCCCGCGGCTGGACCTGCCCGGACGGCACCGCCTGAACAGCGGCACCAGCAGCGCCAGCCGGGTCAGGCGCGGCCTGCCCGCGCGCCGCCAGAAAGACCTCGTCAATCAGCGAGGAGTTCTCCCACGGCACCTGGCTGCCGCCGGTTTCCGCCACCACGTCGGCCCGCMCCCGCCGCATCATCGCGTGCAGGTCCTCGTTGCGCGGCAGGTGCCGCAGCAGCGCCGCCGTGAACGGGCTGTTGCGGCCGCTGCCATCCAGCGCCACATTGCCCGGCTGGGTGGAAAACGCGATGTAGGAGCCAACGCCCGCATCCACCCGCGCCAGCCCCCGCGCCGCGCCGCCCAGGCTGCGTGCCGCCATCCGCGACTGGAAAGGATTGTTGCGGCAGGCATCCAGCACGATGATGTTGCGCCCGGCGCGCAGCTCCATCTCTCGCAGGATCGCCTGCAGGCTCACCGACGCGGACTTCAGCTCCTGCTCATCCGATCCCGCAACATCAACCGGCAGCACGAAATTCTCTGCCCCCAGCTGCACCCCGTGGCCGGAGTAGTAGAACAGCGCGGTGTCCTCCTGCTGCAGCTGGCCCGTGACCTGCTGGGCCAGGCGCAGGGTGTCCCGGCGGCCCAGGTTGTAGCCGTCATGCACCTCGAACCCGATGCCGCCCAGCGCCGCAGCGATGTCGCGCGCGTCCCGCTCGGCGTTGGGCAGAAAGGAGGCGTTTTCATAATCCGAATTGCCCAGCACCAGCGCGATCCGCCGCCCGGCCTCTGCCAGCGGCGCAGACCACAGCAGCGGCAGCACGGCCAGCAGCGCAGCCTTCAGATAATTCAACACCATATCTATCCCCGTTAAACCAATGCCCGGCCACCGTGGCACAGGCCCAAGGGCGCAATCAACCCGGCCGCTGGCTTGACCGCCCCGCCCGCCGCGGCCAGTTTGGCAGCAGAACAGGCAAGCGGAAGGGCAGACCGTGGCAAGCGCACTCTGGCAAGGCAACTGGATCACCCGCACCCGGATCATCACCGGGCTGGTGCTGCTGACCTATGCCTTCTTCCACTTTCTGAACATCGGCCTCGGCCTGATCTCGCCTGAATGGATGGATGAGTTCCAGGACGCCCGCCAGGTGATCACCCGCAGCCTGCCGGGCAGCCTGATCCTCTATGCCTCGCTGATCCTGCACGCGGGCCTCGCGCTGTGGAACCTGGGCCGCCGCCGCACCCTCCGGATGCGCTGGGGCGAGGCGCTGCAAACCGTGCTTGGCCTGCTGATCCCGCTGCAGCTGCTCGCGCATATCGTCTTCACCCGCTACTCGCACCAGGTCTACGGCACCAATGACGAGTATCCCTATCAGATCATCCTGATGTGGGCCTCGCCGGAGGTCTGGCAACAGAGCCTGCTGCTGCTGGCGGTCTGGATCCACGGCTGCATGGGGCTGCATTACTGGCTGCGGCTCACCCGATGGTGGCGCCCGCTGATCCCCTGGATGGCCGGGCTTGCCGTGTTCATCCCGGCCCTTGCCTTTGCCGGCCTGCTGACAGAGGGCCGCCGCATCTATGATCTGTTTGTGGAAGGCACCGAGCGCGCCGCGCTGATGGAGGATTTCAACTGGCCCAGCCAGCAGGCCTTTGCTGAGATGTTTGCAACCGAAAGCCAGTGGCTGATGATCTTCTTTGCGCTGCTGGGCCTCACCGCTGCCGCCTACCTCCTGCGCAAGCTCATCCGCCGCCGCCGCGCTGTCACCATCCGCTATGCCTTCGGCCCGGAGATCCGGGCAGAGCGCGGCATGACCCTCTTGGAGATGTCGCGCACAGGCGGCGTCCAGCACACCTCGCTCTGCGGCGGCAAGGGCCGCTGCACCACCTGCCGCGTGGTGGTGGACGAGGGCGGTGAGCACCTGCCGCCGCCTGAACCGCCCGAGGCCCGCAGCCTGGAACGGGTCAAGGCGCCCGCCAACATGCGGCTGGCCTGCCAGATCCGCCCGCAGGCGCCGCTGACCGTCACCCGCCTGTTCCGCCCCGACGGCCGCCAGGGCCGCGCCCATGCCAGTCAGGGCAGCGAGCAGCAACTGGCGGTGCTGTTCCTCGACATGCGCGGCTTCACCGCCCGCACCGCAGGCCAGCTGCCCTATGACGTGGTGTTCCTGCTGAACCGCTTTTTTGACGCCATCGTCCCCGCCATCACCAAGGCAGGCGGAACGGTGGACAAATACCTCGGCGACGGACTGCTGGCTTTGTTCGAGGCCCCGACCCCTGCCCGCTCCGCCGCCGCCGCGCTGGAGGCCGCCGCCGCCATCGGCAGCGCGCTGCAGGACTTCAACGCGCAATTGGCCGCCGACGGCGAACCGGAGGTCAGGATCGGGATTGGCGTGCATCTGGGCGAACTGGTGCTCGGCGAGATCGGCAGCGCCGCCCATGCCCCGCGCACCATTATCGGCGGCAGCGTCAACACTGCCAGCCGGCTGGAGGCCAAGACCAAGGACCTGGGCGTGGAGCTGCTGATTTCCGCCCGGGTGCTGGAGGCAGCGGGGTATGATTCGGGCCATCTGGCGCTTGAAACCTTCCAGCTGCGCGGCGTGTCCATGCCGCTTGACGCCCTGCCCGTGCCCCATGCCGCCGCCCTGCCCCGCACCCTGGCCGGAGAACAGCGTTAGGCCCGGCGGCCCAAGCGCAAAACGCCTGTTTCCCTTGCCGCGCCAGCCTGTGCCAGCCATCCATCCCGGCACACCGGGAGAGAACAACCGGCCCGCCATCCGCTCCCGTTGCAGCGCTGCAACGCAGCAGAATTTCGCCGCCCGCCCCCAGATTCCTCTTTGCATCCACAGCGGATCATGCAATTCGTTCACGCGTGAACACACTTTTAACCCGTTGACCGTACTGCTGCTGCCGTGACCGAAACCGCATCCATATCCACCCCCGAAGGCGAAGACCTGCTGTTCCGCCTCCTGCGCCAGCTTGATACGGCGCCGGACGCCTCGCAGCGTGCGACCGCCGCCGCGGTGGGGATTTCGCTGGGGCGGCTCAACACCCTGCTGCGCTCTGCGGCCGATAGCGGCCTGATCACCATCAGCGCCCGCCCCGGCCCGGACAAGCGGCAGCGGTTTGCCTATTCGCTGACCACCCGGGGTGCTGCGGAAAAAGTGCGGCTCACCGATCAATTTCTCGCCCGCAAGCTCGCAGAATACAATGCGCTGCACGCGGAACTCACCGGCTCCGCTAGCGGCCTCCCCCCTCTCAAACACAGGACCAACCCGATGCAAAGCAATCTGGCTCCCATCCCTGAGCTTTATGTCTCCTACGAAAGCGCCCAGAAACTGAAAGTCGAAGCAGCCGACCTGGTCAGCTGGGACCTGACCCCGCGCCAGATCTGCGATCTGGAACTGCTGATGAACGGCGGCTTCAACCCGCTCAAGGGCTTCCTGTCCGAGGCTGATTACAACAGCGTCGTCGACACCATGCGCCTGACCGACGGGTCGCTGTGGCCGATGCCGATCACCCTCGATGTGTCCGAAGACTTCGCGGCCAAGCTGGAAGCGGGCCAGGACATCGCCCTGCGCGACCAGGAAGGCGTGATCCTCGCCACCATGACCGTCACCGACAACTGGGTGCCCAACAAGGCGAAAGAGGCCGAAAAGGTCTTTGGCGCCGATGACGATGCCCACCCGGCAGTCAACTACCTGCACAACCAGGCCGGCAAGGTCTACCTGGGCGGTCCGGTCACCGGCATCCAGCAGCCCGTGCATTACGACTTCCGCGCCCGCCGCGACACCCCGAACGAGCTGCGCGCCTACTTCCGCAAGCTGGGCTGGACCAAGGTTGTTGCCTTCCAGACCCGCAACCCGCTGCACCGCGCCCACCAGGAACTGACCTTCCGCGCCGCCCGCGAAGCCCAGGCCAACCTGCTGATCCACCCGGTGGTCGGCATGACCAAACCGGGCGACGTCGACCATTTCACCCGCGTCCGCTGCTACGAGGCGGTGCTGGACAAATACCCGGCGGCCACCACCTCCATGTCGCTGCTGAACCTGGCGATGCGCATGGCCGGCCCGCGCGAGGCGGTCTGGCACGGCCTGATCCGCAAGAACCACGGCTGCACCCACTTCATCGTCGGCCGCGACCACGCAGGCCCCGGCAAGAACTCCGCAGGCGAGGATTTCTATGGCCCCTATGACGCGCAGGACCTGTTCCGCGAGTTCCAGGGCGAGATGGGCATCGAAATGGTCGACTTCAAACACATGGTCTATGTGCAGGAGCGCGCCCAGTACGAGCCGAACGACGAGATCGCAGACCGCGACAACGTCACCATCCTGAACATCTCCGGCACCGAACTGCGCCGCCGTCTGGCCGAGGGCCTGGAAATCCCCGAGTGGTTCTCCTTCCCCGAGGTGGTCAAGGAACTGCGCCGCACCAAGCCACCGCGCTCCAAGCAGGGCTTCACCGTGTTCTTCACCGGCTTCTCCGGCTCCGGCAAATCCACCATCGCCAACGCGCTGATGGTCAAGCTGATGGAAATGGGCGGCCGCCCCGTGACCCTGCTGGACGGCGACATTGTTCGTAAGAACCTCAGCTCTGAGCTGGGCTTCTCGAAAGAGCACCGCGACCTCAACATCCGCCGCATCGGCTATGTCGCGTCCGAGATCACCAAGAACGGCGGCATCGCCATCTGCGCCCCGATTGCGCCCTATGCCACCACCCGCCGCGCCGTGCGCGAGGACGTCGAGCAGTTCGGCGCCTTTGTCGAAGTGCACGTCGCCACCTCGATCGAGGAATGCGAGCGCCGCGACCGCAAGGGCCTGTATAAACTGGCCCGCGAAGGCAAGATCAAGGAGTTCACCGGCATCTCCGATCCCTATGACGTGCCGCAGAACCCGGAACTGTCGGTTGAGACCGAAAACGTCGATGTCGACAACTGCGCTCACCAGGTGCTCTTGAAGCTGGAAAGCATGGGCCTCATCAAGGCCTGAGCCTGACGGCACAGCGAAACACAAATGCGGCCCGCCATCCGGCGGGCCGTTTTCTTTTCTCCCTGCTGTCCTTCGGCGATGGCCCTCCGCCCGCTTGCAGCGTTGTCAGTTGATTTCCGACACCGCCAGATTGGTCAGCTTGCTGTTGGCGGCCTTTTCCTGATCCAGAATGCCTGTCAGCAGATCATGCGCCTCGTTGTGGCCCAGCACTTTGGCCCATTCGCGCAGGGTGCCGTAGCGGGCTATCTCATAGTGCTCCACCGCCTGGCAGGCACCGATCAGCGCGGCGTTCTTGCCATCCCCCGAAGCCTCCTTCATGAGGCCCCGGGTCTCCTTGAGCAGCCCCTCGATGGCATCGCATTTTTCGCCGGAGGCCTCCTCGCCGATCGATTTGAAGACCTTTTCCAGCGTCTTCACATGCTGCTTGGTCTCTTGCAGGTGATCGGCAACCGCCTGTTTGAGCTTGCTGCCGTTCGCCGCCTCCTCGACTTCGGGCAGGGATTTCACCAGCTGGTTCTCGGCATAGTATATGTCCTGCAGCGTATGCAGGAACACGTCGTGAAGGGTCTTCATCGCACCATCCTTTGTTCAGTGCCGCGTTTGGTCAGCAATCAACTGCTGCGCCGGTACCCGTCCAGGCACGCCCTACCAATAGTAAGGAACCCCGAAGTGATCATGCGCACGGGTTTCATACTGACGGTCCCGCTCCCAGTTCCGGGGCCGTTCAGGCGCATTCTGCAATTGATCAGGCGTAATATCGGTAACGTAGCCGTCCAGCCCCGCGTCATAGCTGAGACTGTTCCAGGGAATGGCTTGCTCCTCTTCCCCCATCCCCAGAAAACCGCCAAAGGTCATGACGGCATAGGCGACCTTGCCTGACTGCTTGTCGATCATCAGATGGCCGATGTCGCCTACTTGTTCGTGATTGCGGCTGTAAACCTTGGCACCTGTCACGTCCTGGGACGCAACAAGGGCAGCTTGGGATTCCGACTGAGCCGGTTTCATTTTGACAGTCCTCCTCTTTAACAATGCGCAATGGAACCCACCGCGCATTCGTCAACTCATTACAGAGGCTGAGCCTGCCACTCCCCCCGGCAGGTGTCATTCATCTGAGACATAGCCGGAGCCTGCCGCGCCGGGCAGCGGCGCCTTTCCGCCCGGCGCAGCAGGCCGCAAAGGGAACTTTCCCCCGCGTCAGGCGTTTCCTCACCATCCGAAAATCCGCGCAAACGCGAAAGGCCCGGCATGCCCGACCCAGCCTCCCCGCCCGACACCCGCAGCCAGCACCTGGACAGCGCCTCTCACCGGGACTTCGCCTGGGCAATTCCGGTCATGCGGGCCGGCTATGCCGGACGCGGGCTGGTTTACCTGCTGGTGGGGGGCGCCTCGCTCTGGTCGATCTGGCACGGCGGCGAGGCCGAAGGCACCGGCGAAGCGATGAGCCGCCTGCAGGGTGCGCTTGGCACCGCCGTTCTGGTGCTGATTGCGCTTGGCATGTTTGCCTATGCCATCTGGCGCGCCGTTGACAGCATCTGGGATCTGGAGGACTACGGCAGCAGTGCCAAGGGCCTGATCGCCCGGGCGGGGATGCTCACCACAGGGCTGGTGCATCTGGGCCTTGGCGGGCTGGCCATCACCGTGCTTCTGGGCCGCCACGACGGGCTCGGAAAGACAGAGCTGGTGAACCGCCTGCTCGCCGCCCCCGCGGGCCAGGCTGCCGCGGGCATCGCCGGGGCGCTCACTCTCGGCGCCGGCGCCTATTACCTGCACAAGGCCTGGAGCGAAGGCTACCGCGGCCACCTGAAGGGCAACCCGGCCACCCTGCATCTGAACCTGGTGCTGAAGGCAGGCATGGCCGCCCATGGCGCCGTCATTGCCATCATCGGACTTCTGATGGTGCAGGCAGCCGCCTATGCTTCCAGCCACGCGGCCGGCGGGATCGGCACCGCCTTCGACTGGCTGCAGGACAAGACCTACGGCCAGATCCTGGTGACCCTGCTGTGCATCGGCCTCCTGGGCTTTGCCGTCGTCTGTTTCGTCAACGCCATCTGGCGCATCGTGCCCAAGGCGGATGACCGCGGCATCCAATCGCTGCGCGACCTGTTGAACAGCTAGGGCCGGGGCCCGCCTGCCTGCAAGCGGCCTACAGTGCCTCCGGCAGGTCCACCGTGCCGCGCATCAGCACGAACCCCTCGCCCGCGACCCGCACGCCCTCAAGCGCATCCGGCGCGCCAACCCGTGCCACCCGCGCCTGGCCGGGGCGGCCCATGCCGTGGCCCTGCTCGGCCACAAACTCCGCCTTCTCCATCAGCCCGTGCTTCCACAGGTAAGACGCCATCGCCCCTGTGGCCGAGCCGGTAAAGGGATCCTCCGGCGGGCTCGGCGGCGCCATCAGCAGACGCGAGAACGTGTCGCCCGCCGCGGTCGCGCCTTCCAGCGTCACCAGAAACGGCTCCATCATGTCGATGCCATCAGCGCCCAGCGATTTGCCCAAAACGGCCAGCGCCTCCAGGTTCAGCTCCGCCGCCTCCAGCGCCGCGCGGTCGCGCAGCACGGTGACGCAGAACGGCAGCCCGGTAGAGACCTTCTGGGGCTGCCCCACGATGGCCTCCACCGGCAGCGACACCGCCGCCGCCACCAGTTCCGGGTCGGCAAAGGGGCCGAATTCCGGCGCAACTTGCGTCATCTCGATCAGATCGCCGTCCAGCTTCACCGGCACGATCCCGGCGCCGGTCTCCAGGGTGATGCTGCCGCCCGCGATCAGCCCCCGGTCCAGCATCGCCGCAACTGTCGCAATGGTCGGATGGCCGGCAAAGGGGATTTCGCGGCTGGCCAGGAAATAGCGCACCTTCACATCCGCCACCTCCGACGGCCCGGTGAAAGTGCACTCCACCAGCGAGGTCTCCCGCACATATGCGGTGCACACCTCCACCGGCAAATGCGCCCCGCCGTGCACCACAGCACAACCGTTGCCGCCAAAAGCGCGGTCAGAAAAGGCATCCACCCAGTCGAAATCAAAGCGCGCCATCTGCATCTCCCGGCTTGAAAGGCATCAAAAAAGGCGGGCCCGCGCCCGCCTTCCGCATCATGGGGGCCAAACCCCCGATGTCAATCCGCTGGCCCTGCAACAGGCCGGGGACCGGACGTCAGTGCACCGCGACCGGCGTCATGTCGTTCTGCCGCGCCAGCACAAAGGCCAGCTGCCGGTCAGCTACCAGCGCCAGCTGGCCGCCCTCGGCGTCGTGCACCGCGTAAAGCTGTTCGCGGCCGCCGGCGCTCTCCTGCACTTCCTTGGGAAGATCTGCCACCGCAACCGCCTTCACATAGACGGTCCGGTCTCCGGCATCCTTGAAGTCAAACGGTGTATGCATTGCTCTTACCCCTTTCTGATACTGATTGTCTGAACCACGGTCTCGGGCCGCGCACGGGTCAGATCCACATGCAACAGCCCGTTTTCCATCACCGCCTCACCCACTTCGACGCCGTCGGCCAGCACGAACATGCGCTGGAACTGGCGCGCCGCGATGCCGCGGTGCAGGAACACCCGGCCCTCGCTGTCGTCGCGCTGGCGGCCGCGGATCACCAGCTGGCGGTCCTCGACGGTGATCGCCAGATCCTCTTCGGCGAAACCGGCCACGGCCAGGGTGATGCGGTAGGAATGGTCCGATGTCTGTTCGATATTGTAGGGGGGATAGCCTTCGTTGCCCGATTTTGCCGAGCGTTCCAGGAGGCGTTCCAGCTGCTCGAACCCCAGCATATGCGGGTAAGAGCCCAAGGTTAGTTTCGACACGCTGTTCGTCCTTTATGCCAAAGCGACGGTAGTTCGCAGCCCCGGTCCCGGCAGCCGCTTCCCCAAGAATATGGGAAGTTCTTTATGGATTCACAAGACCATGTGCCCATAGGTCTAGCGGAAAAGCCCTTAACGAAGTATCTTCACTCTCACTTCATTCATAAGCCCGATTGAGTCCCCCATGAATGCACCCACAGATGTGTCGATGAAGACGGACGAGGTCCTGAAGGTCGAGCTCGAGGTTTTCCGCAGGCAGCACCGTGATCTGGACGAGGCCATCGCCGCGCTGGAAGAGCGCGGCACAGCCGATCAGCTGACGATCCGGCGGCTGAAAAAACAGAAGCTGGTCCTGAAGGACAAGATCGCCCTGATCGAAGACCGGCTGACCCCGGATATCATCGCCTGACCCCGCGCCGGATGCCCGGCGCGCCAGCCTGTGCCGAAAGCGCACGGGCCTCTGCTGCAGAACGCAGCTGTTTCACTTGATTGAACAGGGCCTCCCGCCCCCTCCTCCGCGCAGGCAAGCTGCGCCGGACGGCGTTGGGCATGGCAGCGCGCCTGACGGCGCGCTGCGGGCTGTCTCCGGGTCACGCGCCGGCGTTTTGTCCTGCTCGGGTCTTGCCTGCTCGGGTCTTGCGGTATCCGGCCGGAGTTTCGCCGTGAACCCGCTGAAACTCGCGGTAGAAATTGGACCGCGACAGGAAGCCTGACCGGGCGGCGATCTCCGTCACGCTGCCATCGCTGCCCGCCAGCAGCTCTGCTGCATGCGCCAGGCGGAACCCGTTCACATATTGCGAGACATTCATGCCCTGTGTCCGGTTCACCGCCGACGACAGTTCGCGGGCCGGAATGTGCAGCCGCCGGGCCAGCCGCTGCACCGACAGGTCCGGATCCAGGAACAGCTTTTCCCTCTCCAGAAGCTGCCGCAGCCGTGCTTCCGTTCCTGCAGCCTCCCCGGTGCCGGGCACCGCCGCGGCGGGCGGCCGCTGCCGCGCCGCAAACACCGCGGGCAGCACACAGAGCGCAGCCAGCAGCATGATCAGCAGCGGCACCGTTCCTGCAGCGATCAGCGCGGGAACATGGACGCCGCCGGACAGTGCAAAATCGGCGGCAATCGCGGTGTCGAGCAGCAGCACAAAGACCAGGAGCCCGATAGCCCGCAGCATCCACCGGTGCAGCAGGCCAGCCCGGTCCAGCCGTGCCCGCGCCAATGCGTCAGGCCCCTTGCGCCACAACCGGACCAGGGCCGCCGCATAACCCAGGTAGCTGGCACTGATCAGCCAGTCCAGCTGCCGCATGTCCGCGACCAGCAGCCAGAACAGGCCCAGCCCGGCTGCGGGCGCTGCCAGATGCAAGGCTGCCCGGCGGGAAAAAGGCCTGCCGCCCGCCCCCAGCGCCGCAAACCCCAGATAGAGCAGCGGCCCGAAATACACCGGCAGGATGCGCTGCAGCGGGATCAGGGCGCTGATGCCATAGCCGAACCGCAAGCCGACCAGCAGCGCCGCCAAGGCGGACAGGCCGAAAAAGGCGGCAAACAGCAGGTTCGCCCGGCGGCAGCCAAGCTCCGCCCGCCAGACCAGCACCGCCAGCGCGCAGCACAGGGCTGCCGTCATCACCGGCAGCGGAAAAGAAAGCACTGCACCGCTGTCCATCTGTCCTCTTTCCCCGCTGTCCTGTCCTGCATCAGGTTTCAGGACAGCTATAGGCCGCCGCATCCATTGCTGCAATTGCGCTGCCTGCCCAGGGTCAGAGACATCGCAAACACATCCCGGAGACATTCATGAGACCCCTTCTTTTCGCCCTGGCCTTCCTCTGCACCGCGGCTGCTGCCGCGGCCCAACCCTACCTGCCCGGCCTGCAGGACCTGAAGATCCCCGCCACCGAGGGCCACCGCCCGCTGGACGGGCTGCTATGGTACCCCGCAACAGGTGCTGCCCCGCCGCTCACGCCGCTCTATGACAGCAAGGTCTGGGAAGCGCCGCAGGCGGCACGGGACGCCGCGCCGGCCTCCGGCCCGTTCCCGCTGGTGGTGCTGTCGCACGGCATGTACGGCAGCGCCCTGAACCAGGCCTGGCTGGCAGAGGCGCTGGCCCGGCAGGGCTTTGCCGTGGCGGCCATCAGCCACCCCGGCACCTCCACCTGGTCGCGGGAGCCGGACCTCAGCCGCCAGCTGTGGGAGCGCCCGCGCGACATTTCCCGCGTCATTGATCACCTGCTGGCCGCGCCGGAGCTGGCCGCCCTTGCCGACCCGGACCGCATCTATATGGCCGGGCACTCGCTGGGCGGATTCACCGCAGCACTGCTGGCGGGCGCGCGCTATGATGCAGAGAGGTTCGCCCGCATCTGCAGCCGGCTGCCGGATGAACTGGTCTGCGGCGTTCTGAAAGGCTGGAAGGTCGCACAAACGCCTGAGGACCGCGCCCGGATGGAAGCAGACCTGTCCGATCCCCGGATCAAAGCCTTTGCCCTGTTCGACCTGGGCGGCACTCAGAGTTTCACCAAGGACAGCCTGGCCCGGACCACCCGTCCGATGCTGGTCTACGGCGCCCCTGTCATGAATTCCGGCCTGACGCTGGACATCGAATCCCGGGCGCTGGCCCAGGCCCTGCCCGGCAGCAGCCTGCGCTACATCGAACCGCAAACGCTGTCGCATTTCGATTTCCTTGGCGTCTGCACTCCCGCCGGAGAGGCCATCCTTGCAGCCGAAGAACCCGGCGACGAAATCATCTGCCACGGCGGCGGTGCAGAGCGGGCCGCCAAACACCAGCAGATCATCGCGGAAGTTGCAGCTTTCTTCCGCGGCAACTGAACCCCCGGCCGGGTCTCCCGCCCCCGCGCGGCGCAGCAGGCTGCGCCGCTACGGCGTTGGGCATGGCAGCGCGCCTTGCGGCGCGCTGCGCCCGGTCTATGCGGCAAGTGTCACAAATCCTTGCACAGCCGCAGCGCGTCATAGATGGCGGCATGGATATTGCGCCCCGCCACTGCATCGCCCGCGCGGGCCAGCCAGTATGCCCCCGCCGGGTTCACCACTGCATAGGGGCTGCGCCCGGCAATCATCGCCTGATGATCCAGCTGCCCCAGGTTTCGCGACCCGGGCTTCAGCGCGTGGTACAGGTCTTCCGCAGGCGTGATCCCGTGCTCCGAGACCACATGGTCCGCTACCCTTTCCTGCACCTCACCCGTCAGCACATGGCGCAGCGTGATGCGCTTGCGGTTGCCCTCGGCGGTGACGGAAACCACTTCCAGCAGGCTCTCGAATACCACCCCCTGCCGCGCCAGATCGCGTAAGCCAACGGCTGAGTTCGTCGGCCCCAGGTCGTGCCCCGCCATCCGGTCGGGCGTGGCCAGCGTGACCGCGCAGCCCATCCGCGCCATCACATCGGCACAGACCAGTGCGGCGTGGTCGCCAACCTCATCCAGCAGCAGCACCTCACCGGCGACCCGCGCCTCGCCGGACAGCACCTCCCAGCTGGACGTCACCAGATGCCCGCCCGGAATGTCCAGCGCCTCCGGCCAGCCGCCGGTCGCCACGACCACCGCATCCGGGCTTTCCGCCAGCACATCTTCCGCCTCGGCATAAGTATTGAGACGCACATCGACGCCCAGCCGGTCCACCTCCGAGATCAGCCAGTCCGCCACACCCCAGATCTGCCGCCGGGTCATGCCCTTGGCCGCCAGCGCAATCTGCCCGCCAAGCCTGCTGCCGGCCTCACACAGCACCACCCTATGGCCGCGCTCTGCCGCCACCCGCGCGGCCTCCAGCCCCGCCGGGCCGCCGCCGGCCACCACCACCTTGCGCCGCTCCGGCGCGGGGGAGATCACATGCGGCATCACCGCCTCGCGCCCCGTCGCCGCATTATTCCCGCAAACCGCGGGCTTGCCCTGATTGACCCGGTCGACGCAGTACCCCAGCGCCACGCAGGGCCGGATGCGCTCCTCCTCACCGCGCTGCAGCTTCTGCACCAGATAGGGGTCGGCCATATGCGCCCGAGTCATGCCGATCATGTCGGCGTGCCCCTCGCGGATGGCATGGCGGGCGGTGGCAATATCGGCCACGCCCCCCGCGTGAAACACCGGCAGATCCACCGCCGCGCGGATCGCGCCCGCCACACCCAGATCCGGCGCCGCGGGCATCCCCATCGGAGCCACCCAGCCGGCCAGCCCCAGATCGTCATAGGGCGCCCCCGCCAGCACGTTCAGGAAATCCACCGCGCCGGTGGCGGCAATCTTCTGCGCCGCCTCGATGCATTCGGCAGCGCTGAGGCCGCCCTCCGTCAGCTCATCCCCCGTGACCCGCATCCCCAGGATCAGATCCGGCCCCACAGCCTCGCGCACCGCTTCCAAGACCTGCAGTGTCAGCCGCAACCGGTTGCCGAGCGATCCGCCGTAGTCATCCTCGCGGGTATTCACCAGCGGCGACAGGAACTGCCCCAGCAGATGCGAATGCATCAGCAGCTCAATCCCGTCAAACCCGCCCTGCCGGCAGCGCTCCGCCGCAGCCGCGAAATCCCTGACAACGCGGGAGATATCCTCCATCTCCATCACCTTCGGAAAGGCCCTATGCGCCCGCTCCCGCCGCCCGGACGGTCCCAGCACCGGCAGCCAGTGGCCGTCGTCCCAGGCGGTGCGCCGGCCCATATGGGTGATCTGGCACATCACCGCCGCGCCATGCTTTCGCACCCCGTCCGCCAGCCGCTGAAACCACGGGATGATGCTGTCATCGCCTGCATAAAGCTGCCCGAACACCGACGGGCTGTCCGGCGCGATATTGGTCGAGCCGCCGATCATTGTCAGCGCAATGCCGCCCCGCGCCTTTTCCTCGTGATAGAGGCGATAGCGGTCGCGCGGATGCCCGCCCTCCTGGAACGAGGGCGCATGCGCCGTGCTCATGATCCGGTTGCGCAAGGTCAGGTGGCGCAATTGCAACGGCTGGAGGAGCGGGTCGGTCTGCTGGGTCATGAGGAGGCTTTCCGGACGGTATTCACCACCAAAGCACAGC
>NZ_LYUZ01000159.1 GCF_001679925.1 Leisingera sp. JC1
GAGAAGACCTATTACATCTACAACATCTGCGACCATGAGGAATGTTATGCCGAGGTCGGCAGCCAGGCGGTGGCCTACACCACCGGCGTGCCGGCGATGATCGGCGCCGCGATGGTGATGAACGGCACCTGGCGCGAGCCGGGCGTGTGGAACACCGAACAGCTGGACCCGGATGCCTTCATGGACATGCTGAACACCGATGGCCTGCCCTGGCAGGTCGTCGAACTGGACGGCCACCCGGAGTTCTAAGCACTCCAAGACACCGGCTGCGGACGGAAACTGCCCGCGGCCAGACATTTCGGGCTGGTTTCCTACAGAAACCGGCCCTTTCCGTTCCCGCCGCAACGAAAGACCCCGCCATGGACATCAAAGCGCTCTCCACCGACAGCTTTGCCCGCTTCGACCTGCACCGCGTGCCCTCGCCCTGTTTTGTGGTCGATGAGGTCGCGGTCGAACGCAACCTGACGATCCTGAAACAGGTGGGTGACGCCTCCGGCGCCAACGTGCTTTTGGCGCTCAAGGCGTTTTCGATGTTTGCGGTGGCCCCGCTGGTGCGGCGCTACCTCTCCGGCACCTGCGCCTCCGGCCTTTACGAGGCGCGGCTGGCGCGCGAGGAATTCGGCGGCGAGGTCACCACCTATTCCGCGGGCTTCAAGGCCGAGGATCTGCCGGAAATCATCCGCCTGTCGGATCACCTGATCTTCAACTCCCCGGCCCAGCACCGCCGCTTTGCCCCGCTGATCGCAGAGGCCCGCGCGGGTGGCGAGAGCATCTCCATCGGCCTGCGCGTCAACCCGGAGCATTCCGAAGGCTGGAACGAAAAATACGACCCCACCGCCCCCTGCTCCCGCCTCGGCACGCCCGTATCGCAGCTGACGGACCAGGATTGGAACGGCGTCGAGGGCCTGCACATGCACACGCTGTGCGAACAGCTGTTCGAACCCTTGCAGCGTACCTTCGCCGCACTGGAAGATAAAATGGGCCACCGCCTCAAGCAGCTGAAATGGATCAACCTCGGCGGCGGCCACCATATCACCATGCCGGACTATGACCGCGATGGGCTGATCGCCCTGATCCGCCATATCCGCGAAACCTACGATGTCGAGGTCTTCATCGAGCCGGGCGAGGCGGTGGCGCTGCATTCCGGCATCCTGGTGGGCGAGATCCTGGACGTGGCCGAAAACGCCATGCCGCTGGCGATCACCGATATCTCCGCCACCTGCCACATGCCCGACGTGATCGAGGCCCCCTACCGCCCCGACCTGCTGGGCGAAGTGTCCGATGTCCAGCCGCACCGGCTGGGCGGGCCGTCGTGTCTGGCGGGCGATGTGATCGGCGACTACGGCTTTGCCACCCCGCCGCAGCCGGGCGACCGCATCGCCTTCCTCGACCAGTCGCATTACTCAATGGTCAAGACCAACACTTTCAACGGCGTTCCGCTGCCCGCGATTGCGCTGTGGAACTCCGATACCGATGCGCTGAAACTCCTGCGCACCCCCTCCTATGACGATTTCAAGGACCGCCTGTCATGACCTACTTCCTCGAAGGCGAACTGAGTGACGCCGAACGCGATCCCGCCACCGCCCGCTTCCGGGTGATCCCGGTGCCGCTGGAGCGCACCGTCTCCTACGGCGGCGGCACCGAAGGCGGCCCGGAGGCCATTCTTGAGGCCAGCGTCGAGCTGGAACGCCTCTACCGCGACGCAGAACCCTGCGCCGCGGGCATCGTGACCGAAGACGCCGTCGACTGCACCGGCCCCCTGCCCCAAGTGATGGAGCGCATCGCCGCCCGCACCGAGGCCGCGGTGGCCGCAGGCGCGGTGCCGGTGACGCTGGGCGGCGAGCACGCGCTCAGCTACGGCGCGGTGCGCGGTGTGGCGCGCGCATTGGGCCGCCCCGTCGGCATCGTCCAGATCGACGCCCACGCCGACCTGCGCAAGGCCTATCAGGACGAACGCCACTCCCACGCCTCGGTGATGCAGCTGCTGGCCGAGGAAGACGGCATCCGCATCGCCCAGTACGGCGTCCGCGCCATGAGCCAGGAAGAGGTCGACCGCCGCGCCGCCTGCAAGGTGATCTCCATCGACGCAGAGGAACTGGTCACCGGCAACATCCACTCCGTCACCCTGCCCGAAGATTTCCCGCAGGACGTCTATGTCTCCTTTGACGTCGACGGTCTGGACCCGGCCATCCTGCCCGCCACCGGCACGCCGGTGCCCGGCGGCCTGGGATATTATCAGGCCCTCAACATCGTCCGCTCCGCGCTGGCGGGCCGCAACCTCGCGGGCTGCGACGTGGTGGAGCTGGCCCCGACTGAGGACAGCCGGGTGTCGGAGTTCACCACCGCCCAGATCACCTATGCGCTGATGTCCTTCGCAGCGGCCAAGTAGTGCTTCCGCGGCCGGGGCATGTGTTTCCGGCCGCTCCCCCAGCGCGGCAAAACTGCAACAATTAATAACAAACAAATTTACTCAAGAATACCCCCTTGCGCCCGGCGCAAACCCTCCCTAAGAGGCCCAAGCCTTTGACAAGGCGAGCCAGGAATTAACCCAAGCTAACAGCTCCAAGAACACGGGTTAATCATGGCACGAACTTCCAGCATCCGCTTGTCCGGGCTGCTCTGCAGCACCGCGCTTTCACTCATCACCGCCTCTGCCGCCCTGGCCGAGGACGACGACATCCTGTCGCTCGACCCGATCGTGGTCAAACAGCGCGACCCCGCCGGCAACGCCGCCGACCGCGCCACCTCGATCTATGTGGCCGACGCTGAAATCGAACGCGCCGCAATGGGTGATCTCAAAGACCTGTTTGCAGGGATCGCCTCGGTCTCTGTCGGCGGCGGCATTCCGATTGCGCAAAAGATCTTTGTCAACGGCGTCGACATGCTGAACCTCGCGGTGCAGGTGGACGGCATCAGCCAGAACAACCGCACCTTCCACCACGTCAGCGCCAACGCCTTTGACCCCGGCCTGATGAAATCGGTGCGCGTCGATCCCGGCGTTGCCCCCGCCGACGCGGGTCCCCGCGCGCTGGCCGGCCGGGTGGTGATGGAAACCATCGACGCAGAGGACATCCTGCAAGACGGCGAAACCTTCGGCGGCCAGTCCCGCCTGTCCTATTCCAGCAACGGCAACACCGCCCAGGGATCGCTGACCCTGGCGGGCCGCAGCGGCGGTTTTGAAATCCTCGGCTACGCCAAGCGCGCTACTGGCGATAACTACGAGGATGGCGGCGGCAACGAGATCTCCGGCTCCGCCGCCAACCTGACCGCAGGCCTGCTGAAATTTGCCTATGAAGGCGACCAGGGCGACCGGATCGAACTGTCCCTCCAGGAGACGCAGGACAACGAGATCCGCAACATCCGGCCCAACTTCGGCCCCAGCGCCGGCACTGACTTTGCCGCCTATAACACCAAACGCCGCATCGCCTCGCTGCGCTATGAAAGCGGCAATGAAACCGGTCTCTGGGATCCCTCGGCCACCCTCGGCTTGTCCGAGATCAATGTCGACCGCCCGTCTGATCCGTGGGGCGACTCCACATCCACCAGCTCAAAAACCTACTCGCTGACACTGCAGAACGACTTCCACCTGTCGGACAGCAACACGATCACCGCCGGGGTGGACTACCAGGTCCGCGAAAGCTCGGTGAATGCGACCTGGACCAACGGCAAGACCGGCGAGGAAAGCAAAAACCTCGGCATCTTCGCCCAGGCCCGGCTGGAACCCACTGACCGGCTCAGCGTTTCGGGCGGTCTGCGCTACGACTGGCAGGACTTCACCGGCCAGGACTTCGCCCAATCCGGCACCGTCTTCACCGACGAAGCCTCCGGCGCAAGCGGCAACCTGTCGGTGGTCTATGACCTGACAGACTCCCTGTCGCTGCGGGCAGGCTACTCCAATGTGTTCGGCGGCTACGACCTCGAAGACAACTTCCTGTTCTACCGGACTTGGGACTACACGGACATCCGCTCGTCGCGCGCCGAAAACATCGTGATCGGCGCCGACTGGCAGCGCGGCAACTGGACCCTGGGCGGCGAATTGTTCAAGACGTCAATAGACGACATCCGCAGCGTGTCCCGGAGCGGTATTGTCTCCGGCAACGATTTCGAAAGCGACGGCTTCAACATCGCCGCCACCTACGGCTGGAACAGCGGGTTTGCCCGTTTCACCATGAACAAGAGCGATGTCTCCTTCAATGGCGAGGCAGCAGAAAGCTTCTACCTCGTCGACTCAGGCACCCCGATCGGCAAAGTTCTGGCGTTTGAAGTTCAGCAGGAGATCGCCACGATGAATCTGCTCGTCGGCGGCAGCGTCGAGGCGGCGTTGTCCAACGACAACAATGTTGACGGGAGCTACATCCAGAAACAACCGGGTTATGGCGTGCTGAACCTCTTTGCCGAATACAGCCCGCCGTCGCTGAACGGATTGACCATCCGGGCGGCCATCGACAACGTGTTCGACAAGCAATACGCCGACCGCGCCACCTATGGCACCGAGTATATCTCCTCGGAAGTTGCCACCCTTAACGAACCGGGCCGCAACATCTCGGTTGTGGCAACTCTCAAGTTCTAAAACCCCTTTGACCACACGGTGCCCGGCGGTTCTCCGCCGGGCACTGTAAATCAAACTAAAATACTCAGAATTCACTTTCCCCGCCCTGCCGCACAGGCTAAGTACGGGGTGTGAAACTCCTTTCACAGCCGGCGCCCAGCCTCTTGCCCGCGCCGCTCCGCAGCCAGCTTCCCGCTAGTACCGGTCAAAAACTGACCCGGCCCGACGGCCCGGCACCGCCGGGGCC
>NZ_LYUZ01000160.1 GCF_001679925.1 Leisingera sp. JC1
CGCCGTGGTCGACCGCATTGCGCAGGATATGCGTCAGCGGGTCGGACAGCCGTTCGATGACCGTCTTGTCGACCTCGGTGTTTTCGCCTTCGGTGACCAGCTTGCAGGTCTTTCCGGTGGCGGCCGAAGCCTCGCGGACGATCCGGGCCATGCGCTGGAACAGCGGCTTCACGGGCTGCGCGCGGATGGCCATGACGCCTTCCTGGATGTCGCGTGCCAGGTTTTTGAAACCTTCCAGCTCGGTCTCGACGTCGCGGGTATCCGAAACGTTGAGATTGGCGATCTGCTGGGCCAGCATCGAATGGTTGATGATAAGCTCCCCGACAGCGTTGATCAGCCGGTCCACCCGCTCGAGCTCGACTCGGAGCGTCGGCTTGGGACCGCCGCGCTGCTCCTGCTTGCCGCTCTCGGCTTTCGGGGCCGAGGCCTTTTCTTCGGCAGCTGCCGGTTTGGCTTCGGGTTCAGGTGCGGGGACCGGCGGCTCAAAAGGGGCTGCAGGCGCCTCCCCCTCAGGGGCAGCTGCGGCATCTGCGGCAGGCGGTGCAGCGAACATCGCATCCAGCGCGGCCAATGCGTTGGCTTCCGCCTCGGCATCGCCGTCCCCTTCGATCGACAGCTCGCACAGGCCCTCGACGAATTCGAACACGGCCTCAACCTTCGAACGGGTCTCCTTGGTGACCAGCACCAGGTCCCAGGCCAGATAAGCTTCCGCCATGTCCATGGCATCAAAGCCGGGCAGCTCGTTTTCGTCCATGGTGACGGTCAGCTCACCCAGGTCCTTGAGCGCCTGGAACAGGAAGAACGGCTCATTGCCAGTGCCGTACATTTCCTTCAGCGGCTGGAAGCGGATCCGGTAGGTCTCTTCCTGCGGTTCCGCCGGGGCGCCGCCGAGATCGCCAAGATCCATCATAGGCGCCGGGCCGCCGAGCCCCATCGGCTCGAAGGTGAGATCTTCCTCTTCTTCCGGAATGTACTCATCCAGCGCCGCGAGAAGGGTGTCGTGATGCGCCTCGTCGACCTGGCCGCCGTCGCGGGCAACCTCGACAAGCGCCGACAAATGGTCGCTGGAACGCAGCAGCAGCTGAATCAGCTTCTCGTCCAGGTCCAGCCGGTTGGAGCGCACCTCGTCAAACACAGTCTCGAACCGGTGGGCGAAAGCCACCAGATCATCGAGGCCAAAGGCCCCCGCGCCACCCTTGATCGAGTGCACGGCGCGGAAGATCGCATTGACCACCTCAGAGTCGTGATCGCCTCCTTCGATGGCGGTCAGACCCTCATCCGTTGCTTCGAGGAGCTCTTCGCACTCCTCAAAGAAGGTATCCTGAATAGACCCCGACATCTTAGGCCGCGGCTCCTGTCACGCGCTTGAGCGCAAAAATCAGCGAGGCATCGTCAAACGGCTTGGTGATCCAGCCGGTGGCACCGGCGCCGCGGGCGCGGGCCTTCAGCTCAGGCGCGCTTTCGGTGGTCAGAACCAGGATCGGCACCTTGGAATTGATACCCGTGCCGCGCAGCTCCTCGATCACGCCGAACCCGTCCAGGTTGGGCATATTGATGTCGGTGATCACTACATCGGGATCCACGTTGGGGTACATGTCCACACCCTCGCGGCCATCAACCGCGCAATGGTATTCAAAACCCGCTTCTTCCAGGGTCGCGGCCAGAAGATTCCTGATCGTGCGGGAATCGTCGATTGCCAGAACTTTGGTTTTCATGCTGTTTCCTCGTCTTCAAAACGGTTGGGCTCCAGCCCCAGAAGCGTCAGGGACTTGCGGCAGGATTCGGTGATATTGGTGACTGCGAAGCCCACCCCCTCGGACCGCCATTGCTGCTCTGCACCAAGCAGAAGCTGCAAGCAGCGCGAAGGCATCAGGGCAACACCGCTGCAGTCGATTTCGACCGCCTTGGCGCGCGCCCCTTGCAGGAAGGCGATCAGCGGATCCAGCTCCGCGAAGGCGTTCGGCAGATCCAGATTATGCTTTTGCGTTTCCGTAGTCATTGTCGGCGATTCGCACCCCCGTTGTCGGCGATCAGTTCGAGTTCGATGAGGCAATTCTTAGGGGCGGGGCCTTAACATTTGATTGCCGCCACACCCGTGCAAAAGGGGATTCATAAGGAGACCGCCGCAATTTTCGCGGCAGAAATCCGATCAATTTTTATCTGTGTTCTGACGGTCGGAGAATCACCCGGCGGGGTCTGATAAGGCGTGTTTTCAGCGCTCTGAACAACCTATGGCCGCATCTTTACCAGGCCTTCAGAAAGTGACGCCTGAGCGCAGCAGGTTTCGGCCGGATTCCGCATTGAAATGCGGCAGCGGCCCTGCGCCGTAAGCGGCAAATTAACATCTGCCCTCCAATCTGACTGGCATCACTATTGCGGTGGCCTAGACCGCACTTCTCTTAGGAGGACGGAATGAAAACGTTCAAATCGCTCAAGCTGGCACATAAATTGCCGCTGTTTGTTGTTGGGTTCGGTGTGCTTGTGACGGCGATTCTCGTCACCATCAGCACGATCAGCTTCCAAAAAAGCGCCGAGAAAACCGCGGAAGACCAGTTCCGCTCCATGGTGGCGGACCGGAAGTACTCAGTGCAGACCCTGCTGGACGGCATTCACGCGGATGTGCAGACGCTGGCGGCTGTTCCATCGACGGCAACTGCCATCGAATGGCTGACGATGACCTGGAACGACCTGGAAGGAAATCCGGGCCAGATCCTGCGCCAGGCCTATATCGACGACAACCCGAATCCGATCGGGCAGAAGCATCTTCTGGTGCGCGGCCAGGGTGAGTCGCCCTACCACATGCACCATGAGACCTTCCACCCGGCCTACAAGACACTGATCGAGAGCAAAGGCTACTATGATGCTTTCCTGATCAACCTGGCCGGCGACATCGTCTATTCGGTGTTTAAGGAAAACGACTTCGGCACCAACATGATGACCGGCCCGTTCAAGGACTCCGGTCTGGCCGATGTTTACCGTGCAGCCCTGGAAGGCAGCCGTGGCGAAGTCTTCTTTGCCGACATGAAGCCATATGCGCCCTCCGGTGGTGCAGCTGCCGCTTTTGCAGCCTCTCCGGTGGTAAATGATGCCAATCTGACCGTCGGCGTGCTGGCCGTGCAGATCCCCGTGGACCTGCTGGGTGCCATCGTCAACAACGAGCAGGGCATGGGGCAAACCACACAGGTTTATCTGGCCGGCGCAGACATGCTTGCACGGACCAACTCCCGGTTCGAAGGCGGATTCGACGTGCTGTCGCAATTGCCGAAAACGGAACAGGTGCAAACTGCCTTTGACGGCGAATCACATGTTCTGCAAGGTGTAACCGGCCTCAATGGCCAGAAGGTTCTGGCCTATTCCGAACCGCTGCCGCTGGCCTTTGCCAACTGGGCAATCATCGCCGAACAGGATTGGGCAGAACTGATGGCGCCCGCAGCTGAGAAGCGGAACATGCTGCTTCTGGCCTCGCTGATCTGCGCTGGCGGCATGTCCTTCTTCGGGTGGCTGTTCGCCCGGTCGGTGACCAAGCCGATCGACCGGATCTGCGCCGACATGGAGGCCGTGTCCTCCGGCGATCTCGAAACCGAGGTCGAGGCGGCCAGCCGCGGCGACGAGATCGGCAAGATCGGCAAGACACTGGTCTCCATGCAGGACGATCTGAAGCTGGCCCGTGCCGCCGAAGAGGAGCGCGCCGAGATGCAGCGCCAGCAGCAGCAGGTGGTCGAGAAACTGAGCAGCGGCCTGGTGCAGCTTGCCGATGGCGACTTCTCGCAGCCGATCACCTCGGCCTTCCCGGAAGAATACGAGCAGCTGCGGCAGAACTTCAACAGCACCGTCAGCAACCTCAGCACCACCGTGCAGCAGGTGATCGAGGCCTCCGGCAGCATCCGCAACGGCGCTGCCGAGATCAGCCAGGCCTCCGACGACCTGTCGCACCGCACCGAAAGCCAGGCGGCAACGCTGGAGGAGACCGCGGCCGCGCTGGATGAGCTGACGGCATCGGTGAAATCCGCCGCCGACGGCGCCCGCAGCGTCGAGGCCACCATGGCCGAGGCCCGCACCGAGGCGGAAAACAACCGCGAAGTGGTGCAGAGCGCGGTCTCGGCAATGACCGAGATCGAACAGTCCTCGAACCACATCAGCCAGATCATCAGCGTGATCGACGACATCGCCTTCCAGACCAACCTGCTGGCACTGAACGCCGGCGTCGAGGCGGCGCGGGCGGGCGAGGCCGGCAAGGGCTTTGCGGTGGTCGCCAGCGAGGTGCGCGCCCTGGCGCAGCGGTCCTCGGATGCGGCGATGGAGATCAAGACGCTGATCTCCGACAGCTCCAAACAGGTGGAGCGCGGCGTCGATCTGGTCGGCAAGGCCGGCGAGGCGCTGCAAAGCATCGTCGAGCAGGTGACCCATATCTCGCAGCTGGTCTCCGGCATTGCCGAGGGCGCGGCGGAGCAGTCCACCGGCCTCAACGAGATCAACACCGGCGTCACCCAGCTGGACCAGGTCACGCAGCAGAACGCGGCAATGGTCGAGGAGGCCACTGCGGCAGGCCACATGCTGAACACCGATGCCGGCAAGCTGGCCGAGCTGGTGG
>NZ_LYUZ01000161.1 GCF_001679925.1 Leisingera sp. JC1
AGCGGCTCTGGCGGAGTCTGAAATACGAGTGCGTCTACCTGCACGCTTGGGAGACTGGATCAGAGGCGAAGGCGGGCGTCGGCAGATGGATCGAGTTCTATAATCGAAAACGCCCACATTCCGCCCTTGGCGGCAAGCCTCCTGCCATGGTCTATTGGCTGAGAAAAGACGAAACCCAACCTGGTCAGCAGCGGCAGAGAGTAGCTTAAATTACGCCAGATCCTGTCCAACGATCGGGGAGTAGCTCAACTTGCTGGTGATCATAACAAGGCGAGATAACTGGCAAGAAGTTTTCGAAGCTGTATTTCTGCACAAAACGTCGGTGGAAGAGTCATTTCGACGCATTGCGCCGATAAGAAACTGCACCATGCATGCTCGCCTGATTACGAAAGAAGACGAGTTGTACTTGACTGTCGAACTTATGCGTTTGCGTAAGGCCCTTAGTTGAGCACGCCAGCGCCGTCCCGCGGGGTGGCGCTCGCAACGTTCGCGTTTGGCAGTTTATCCCGGCCACATCCGTACGACATTGCCGACGCCCGCAACACTAGCCAAAAGCGCCGCCCCATGGGGGCGGGACGGCGCTGGCGCGGCGGGCTGCGCCCTTGATTCCGCGCCGGGGTCCAGGCTCCTCTGCTGCGCTATGAAGGCGGGTGTGCCCGGACATACATTCATTGAACACCCACCCGTTGCGCCCCCACCGTACGCCCCGCTTCCCGGATATTAACCGCGAGCCGCTATACAGGACCGGAGACCTCCAGAAAGGACCCCGCCATGACCGCACCCGCACCAGCCGCCCTCTCCCCCATCAAGGATGGCCGCAACGAAAAAGGCCCCCGCTTGCGCGAGGGCCTTCCAATTTGTCAGAGAGGCAAATCTCAGAGTCCGGTGGACACGTCGATGGTGTTGCCTTCTTCCAGGGTCACATAGGCTTTTTTCACGTCTTTACGCTTGCCCAGCTGGCCGCGGAAACGCTTGACCTTACCCTTGGTGACGGTGGTGTTGACCGCTTTCACCTTGACGCCAAAGAGAGCCTCGACGGCTTCTTTGATCATCGGCTTGTTGGAGTCGATTGCCACTTCGAAAACCACTGCGCCATTTTCGGACGCCATGGTGGATTTCTCGGTGATGATCGGCTTGCGGATCACGTCGTAGTGTTCTGCCTTCACGCTCATTTCAGACGAGCCTCCAGTGCTTCGACACCCGCCTTGGTGATCACCAGGGTGTCACGCTTCAGGATGTCATAGACGTTGGCACCGATGGTCGGCAGGATGTCCAGACCTTCGATGTTGCGCGACGCTTGCAGGAAGCCTTCGTTGACCGCTGCGCCGTCGATGATCAGCGCGCGCTTCCAGCCCAGGTTTTTCACCTGCTTGGCCAGAGCTGCAGTCTTGCCTTCGGAAGCAGCGTCCTCGATGATGACCAGCTCGCCCGCTTTGGCTTTGGCGGACAGCGCGTGGCGCAGGCCCAGCTTGCGGAACTTCTTGGTCAGCTCGTGGCCGTGCGAACGCGGGGTCGGACCCTTGTAGATACCACCCTTGCGGAAGATCGGCGCGTTGCGGTCACCGTGACGTGCGCCGCCGGTGCCCTTCTGGCGGTAGATCTTCTTGGTCGAGTAGGAGGTCTCGGAGCGGGTCTTCACCTTGTGGGTGCCGGCCTGCGCGTTGTTGCGCTGCCAGCGGACCACGCGGTGCAGGATGTCCGCACGCGGCTCCAGGCCGAACAGGTCTTCGGACAGTTCGATGTCGCCCGCTTTGCCGCCGTCCAGTTTGATCACGTCAAGTTTCATGCTTCACCACCTTCCGCGGCAACTTCCGCAGTTTTCAGAGCGGCCGGGAAAGGCAGACCCTCGGGGGCTTTCTTCTTCACGGCGTCCTTGACGGTAACCCAGCCGGATTTCGGGCCCGGTACGGCGCCCTTGATGAAGACCAGGCCGCGCTCGGCGTCGGTTTTCACCACTTCCAGGTTCTGGGTGGTCACGCGGGCTGCGCCCATGTGGCCGGCCATTTTCTTGCCTTTGAAGACCTTGCCCGGGTCCTGACACTGACCGGTCGAACCGTGCGAACGGTGCGAGATCGACACACCGTGCGAGGCGCGCAGGCCGCCAAAGTTGTGCCGCTTCATGGCACCGGCGAAACCTTTACCGATCGAGGTGCCGGTCACGTCCACTTTCTGGCCAGCCAGGAAGTGTTCGGCCGAGATTTCGGCGCCGACTTCGATCAGGCCGTCCGCGGGAACGCGGAATTCGACCAGCTTGCGCTTGGGTTCAACCTTGGCAGCTGCGAAGTGGCCGCGCATGGCTTGCGAGGTGCGCTTTGCCTTGGCGGAGCCAGCACCCAGCTGAACAGCGGTGTAGCCGTCTTTTTCCTCGGTGCGCTGAGCAACGACCTGCAGGCCTTCCAGGGACAGAACGGTCACAGGGATCTGCTTGCCGTCTTCCATGAACAGGCGGGTCATGCCCACTTTCTTAGCGATAATTCCGGAACGCATAATCTATACCCTCCGAACTTACGACTGCAGCTTGATTTCGACGTCAACGCCGGCAGCCAGGTCGAGCTTCATCAGCGCGTCCACGGTCTGCGGGGTCGGGTCGACGATATCGAGAAGGCGCTTGTGGGTGCGGATCTCGAACTGGTCGCGGGATTTCTTGTCCACGTGGGGGCCACGCAGAACAGTGAATTTCTCGATCTTGTTCGGCATCGGGATCGGGCCACGCACTTGCGCGCCGGTCCGCTTGGCAGTGTTGACGATCTCTTGCGTGGACGCATCCAGCACGCGATAGTCAAATGCCTTCAGCCGGATACGGATGTTTTGGCTTTGCATCGTACAGCCTTTTATTCAGGCGTTGGGGTTGAGAGGAGGGCCTGCGACCACCGCAACCCCTCATCGAACCCAAAAGGCGGGAATCATCCCGCCCCTATTCGCACGCGGCGAACTCGCGCCCTATACGCCCTGTGGCCCCGTGAGGCAAGGGGTTTCGCCGCGAAACCGTTGCGTTTGGGGAGGACGGTGCGTTTGGGGTTTGTTAGGGGAGGTTAAGGGGGGTGGGCGTTGCAGAGTTGGCCGACTTCACGGCAAAAACACCCAGAACAGTCATTCCACCTTAGGTTCGCTGAACAGGAACTTAACAGCGACATACCCCATTCCAACAATTTGAAGGAAGGTCTCGACTGTAACTGCAGAGATAAACCATTGATATTCCCTGAAGTCCAACGCCCCAGCACCAACCAGAACCGCCAAGATGGCATTGAAAGTGATCAAAGCAGAGATCCAAAAAATGATCCATCCCGACCACTTCTTTCGCAAGTCATAGAACTCGCGAAGACCCTGAGTCTTGATGTTTGCTTCAAGTACCTTGACGCGCCGAGACAGTTCATCCGCTTCCAAACCGCCTTCTTCTAGCTGTTGTTCCTTCCTTTGCTCTTTATCTTCTTCTTCGAAGGTTTCCAGCGCATCCAAGTCCGGAAGCTCAAACTCTTCATCAAAATCGTCGCTCATGAAATGCTTGAGAACCCTTTACTGCGTTGCAAGGTTCGGATGGCGGCGAAGCAAATCCAAGCGATTTTCGATTACGTCCTCTGAAACCGCGAACATCGTTGCCAACTCACCCACATCTGCGACATCTTTGTACTTTTTAAGAATATTAAGAGGAACCAGGAAGTTAGCGGCAAAAGTGTCAGCTTCAATTTCTTCAACAGGCTTTTCATCAACGTGAACATTGCTACGAAAGACCGGCTGATAGTTCTTAGACTTAATGTACTCCTGGTGCAGCACAGCATGGCCGAGTTCGTGAGCGATCGTAAAAATCATACGATTGGGTGATATATCTTTATTTATGACAATTTTGTTGTCTGCCTTGCGATAGAAGCCCGATATCTTCTCATTGTATGGCTCCTTGAGCTTTGCATATACAACTTGGATATCCCTTTCTTCCGCAATTCTTTCTGGGTCGAACGGCGGTTTTGATCCAAGCGCACGGCGAATCGCAGCCGCTGCACTGGAGGCTTTCTTAAAATTCGGCTTTCTTGCCATTACAGAGCTTCCCTTCAGAAGGTTGCACCGAAAATTGATATAAATATGGTGGCTGGCGCGTCAAGAGGCCGGCATTTCCATCGCTGGAACACACTAATCGTACTCAACTTCGTTTAGCAAAGCAAAAAGGGCCTCCCGGAGGAGGCCCTTTCTATCATCTCACCGGTGCGGGCTCTCATTGATTTTGCTGCGCAAAACCAACTGCCGCCCGCCAGACGGCAAAGCCGCCTTACTCGATGATCTTCGACACAACGCCAGCGCCGACGGTGCGGCCGCCTTCGCGGATGGCGAAGCGCAGGCCGTCTTCCATCGCGATCGGCGCGATCAGCTCAACCGCGAACTTCAGGTTGTCGCCCGGCATCACCATCTCGGTGCCTTCCGGCAGGGTCACGGTGCCGGTCACGTCGGTGGTGCGGAAGTAGAACTGCGGACGGTAGTTCGCGAAGAACGGGGTGTGGCGGCCGCCTTCTTCCTTGGTCAGGATGTAGGCTTCGGCTTCGAACTTG
>NZ_LYUZ01000162.1 GCF_001679925.1 Leisingera sp. JC1
TTGGCGGGCTGGTTCTGGCCTTCAGGCGGCTCCTGCGCGCGCTCTTCGCTGAGATGTTCGTCCAACTCGGTGCTCAGCGCACGTTCCGCAAGCGCCTTGGTCAGTTCGGAAAGAATGCCCTCCTTGCCGAAAAGGTCGCCGGGCGAACGCCCTTCCATCAGCCGGTCCAACAGGTCTTTGTCTATGCTCATACGTGGGTCTCCTCAAAAGTGAGCTACCACGCCGGGGCACAAAATTCAGGATAGTCCCTTAACGTGATAGGGATCCGGTCAGCGGACTTCATCAAGGCCAGCGGACAAATGCGCCGCGCAAACAGGCCGGACAAATGACCGCTAGCAATAAGATCTCAATCCTTAAGAAAACTCTTGCAAAACAGGGGCTGTCCACAAATGACAGCACTGCTCAACGCGACACCGTGCATGGCCTGAAGTGCATTGACGACCGGGGCCAATGTCCACTCGGGCACCAGCGCATCAATATGGGCCGTAAGGCGGACGAGCCTTTCGCGGGCATTGCGTTCGGCCTGCAACATTTCCTGCAGTGCAATCTGATGTGCGGGGTCGTCGAAACTCTGGCGTTGAAGACATTGGAAATACAGCATCGTCCACAGTTTGGTACTGTGATAAACCCGACCGTGCCGGAGCAGGAACGCAGATACGTGCTGGCGCTAGTGGCGCTGGTCCTGCGCCGCGCTTTCCCGGACCCAGTTAAGGTCGCGCATCGCTTCATGGGATTCGTCAGGAACCCAGATCGGCGTCAGCTCCCCAGCGCGAAATAGCCGCACAAGACGCAGGGCATCAAAGCGGTCGGTCTTGACCCACTCGCCGGCGCGCATTGGAATCAACAAGGGCGCAACCACAGAGCACTCGAAACTGAAAGCCCGAACCTACCGATAGAGCCCGTATCCTGTCGGCCCGGCTTGATAGCAAACAGCCACGGGTGTTGCGAGTTTGGCGATGTTTCTCAGCAAGGTGTGAACGGACGCGGGTGCATTCTCAAAGGTGCCCCAGGACACGACCTCGCCGCCTGGCGTCCGATCTGCAACCGGTACTGCAAGCTTGTCCCTGGAAACGTCGAAACCGACGCATGTCACCGAAAGTTCGTCTTTCATGCCAATCCTCCATCGCAAAAGGCGACATGCACCGCCCTGGGATCAAACTAACGTATGCGGTGTCTCCGATACCGCCTGCGCTTTGGCGGCATCGGTCCAGCGACGGTGCCCAGAGGCGTAGATCTCAACGCTCAGCAATCTGAGAAACGAATTTGTCGCGCACATTGCGAAATGCACCCCCATCTTGAGATGGGTATCACCTCGCACCCGAAGCCACGGGCGGCAACGTGGGGTGGGACCGCCGCTTACAAACTAACGGCAATGCCCACAGGTGGTGCCGTACCAAAGACATGCGGTCTTACCCGACAAGGGAACGGTCTCGAACACAACTCGTTTGGTGAACGGCGCACGCTTGCGTACCACCTGCGCAATGACAACCGGATCCGAGGCACATTTTCCGCGCCAAAGGCGCTGCCCGTCACGTCGGATCGAAACTGCCGTCTCTTTCTTCGACACATCGAGACCGACATACTCTTCCATGGTTGTTCTCCCTCAGATGCTTGGGCCGGGCGTCCAGTCGTGAGCTCTTATTTCCATCTTATCGGGGAACAGCCATTCTCCAAGCGTGAGGAACGTAAGGGCGACTCGCTCTCGCGAATACCCCATGTGCGGTCATGTTTCAGATGCAGTACTGACCAAACACCGCAGAAATCGTCAAAATATGTCTTGCTATGCAGGCACCATCCACAGAGGTCGTTTGGACCCGCAGGAATCGGCGGGGCTTAAATCGCCCATTCGCTGCAACCAAGAACGATCATCAAGGAGGGAGGCGGCGCTGACTTTTTAGCAGGAGCGTTTCTACTCGACGGGATTGTGGTGCCCCCAGGCTGGTGATCGAGGGCCGCTATAAGGCTGTAGATCAACGCAATACTGGTAGATTGTCTTGCCGTCCTGCTCGAAAACGACATGCTTGGTTGCAAACACAAGAAAACGGACTGGTTTTTCCGGCGAGCCGACTTTCCCAGCTCCATCAAGGCGAATCCAACCGTGGTCGTCGAAGCGTTCGCCAACGTGAAGCGGCATAAAGGGGCGTTCTGACTGAAACACAGCAACGGGCTTATGTTCCCCAGAAATGTCGCAGATAATGAGTTCGTAGACATCAGGCATCGGTTCAATATCTTCCTTCCAATTCCGCGAGAACCTAACCCGACGCTTCCCTTATGACGAGCAGAAAGGGCTCCAAGAGTGAGTTCGCTACATTCCGGGCGAACGCTCCTGATTTCCCAGGCCTGCCGGGCTGCCGAGGATTCTAAGATCACCGCGCGACACGCCTAAGATTTTCCCGGACCTAATCGCTTAACGCCAAGGTGAGCGCCGCATCACAATGGACCAAGGTCGTGTCGAACACCGGCACCGGTACATTGCCCTGATTGAGCAGCATCCCGACTTCCGTGCAGCCGAGAATGAGACAATCAGCGCCGCACTCAACAAGACGTTGGGCGATGTCAGCATAGATTGCCTCGCTCTTCGTCGAAACAATATCGCAGCAAAGTTCCTCATAGATAATGCGATGCGTTTCGGCCCGATCTGGTGCCTCTGGTATGATTGGGGTAAGGCCCGCCACCTCCAGTCGCTCGGTGTAGAATGATTGCTCCATCGTGAACGCGGTCGCCATGAGGCCCGGTGAGCGCAAACCCTGTTGCTGGATGAGGGCAGCAGTCGCATCGGCAATGTGCAACAAGGGGATGGAAAGGCCCTGCATCATCTGATCTGCAAGCTTGTGCATCGTATTCGTGGCAAGGATGATGAAATCCGCACCTCCACGCTGGAGAGCCTTAGCCTCCCGGTTCAAAATCTCCCCGGCCTGTGCCCAGTTTCCGGCCATCTGCAAGCCTTCTATGGTAGCGAAATCGAGGGACCGAATGAGTAATTCCGGCGAATGAAGCCCTCCCTTTATTTCCCGCGTCCGGTTGCAAAGCTCACGATAATAATCCTGGGTTGAGGCAGCGGACATGCCACCAAGGATTCCGATTGTTTTCATACCGCTGCTTTCCTTGTGTCTTCGTGTTTCATTTCGTGTTTCATAACGTGAGTTTTATTATCTTCTGTCGTAAAAATTCCGAAACCCGCGACGTCAATCGGAGTCATGTCTGCAAAAACTTCCAGATCGCCGAGGTCCAATGACCGATCGGGGCTCGCATGGCGAGTTCGCCACGCCCCGGGCGAACTGAACTTCGTTCCGGTTCCCGGACACCGGGGTAAAGTAGCCCTGTCCAGGAAAGGAGCGTGGAATGGGACAAGTCGTTAGCGCAAATTGCCTTGACGGAGGCGTTTCCGTTTCAGAAATACTGAACCTAATACCTTTTGGGATATCCTAGAAATACATGGTCGCCGATTGTCACGAGCTCAATTAACTCTGCTGACCATGGCGGCTGTACAGACAATGTATGGTAGAACAATGCTCCGCGTGTCAAACCCGTCCGCTCCTTTTCCATCAGGTATATGGCCAGACGTTTAGCACGGTCATGGGAAACAGGTTCGTTGAACACTTCGGGCGTCCCGTCACATGCGTAACTGAACTGGCAGGCATTGCGCTGCTGATTGCCTTGGTACACCACACCACAGACGGTGTCGGGAAACCGGGTGTCCTGGACACGGTTCAGAATAACTTCTGCCACTGCAATCTGCCCCTGAACAGGTTCACTGTATGCGCCGTCCCGTTCCCATTGATATCGTAGGTTCCGCGCCGGGCTGAAGTTTCCGACATGTTCGCCATCGAGATGGAGGTGAACATGGCAGACGGCAGTGGCTTTTTAGGGCAGTGCGAGGTTGCCGAGCCGCGTCGGGGGAACCGACGTTGGCCGGATGATGTGAAGGCGCGGATTGTGGCCGAGAGTTTTCAGCCGGGCGCGCGGGTTGTCGATGTTGCCAGAGGGCATGACATCATTCCGCAC
>NZ_LYUZ01000163.1 GCF_001679925.1 Leisingera sp. JC1
CACCCAGATCCCAGGGGTCGGCGTCTTCTTCTGCCCGCGATTGCGCCGCGGGGGCTGCGGCGCCGGCTTCTACGGAAATCACATAATGGCCGGCGATCAGCCGCTCTCCGCCGCGCAGCTGAAGCGGGCCTTGCAGCCTGTGCGGCTGTCCCTGCAGAAATGTGCCGTTGGTCGACACGTCCGTCAGCCAGTAGCAGCCGTCGCGGTAACTGATGTCAAAATGATGTCCGGAGACGTGCCGGGTTGCGTCGGGCAGCACCCAGTCCATCGACTTGTTGCGCCCGGCGCTGGCGCCGTGGCCCTCCAAGGTGATCCAGACCGGTCCGCCATTTTCCAGCAGGTCAAAGTTTTCCAGTCTCAATGTCAATGTCAATGTCAGTGTCATGGCCTGATCTGCATTAGGTGGTTTCAGAAATGCGTGCCGGGCATCCGGCGTGGTCAGAAAGTGCGGAACAAAGGCGCGGCCAGGTCAATGAAGCGCGCCAGCCGCACCGGCCGGTCCGCAAGGGCGGCCTTGCTGAGGCAGGACAGCACTGCGGAATTTATTGCCCGCGGTGCACGGTGTTCCGGCACCGGCGCGGGGTCATTCGGCGCAATCGCTCCGCCGGACCAGGCAACCGCCAGCCCAAGAAACACTGCCGGGCTGCGCACCGGGGCGTACAGTGCCGCCCGGGCCGCACGGAAGCGGTTTTCGTCATCCGGGTATGTTGTCCAGGTTGCCACCAGCTCCATCATGCGCCGGTCATCCTCACTGATCAGATCAGCTGCGAGCCGCATGCATTCGTAGCCCCACCAGACTGCCATTTTGGGCTGCGCGGCAAAGGCAGTGAAGGTCACGGCATCCTCAGGTGTGGTTGAGGCGCGCAGCCGCATGAGAAAGGCGAGCCCGTCCTCCTGCTCCTGGGGCTGGTTCTGAATCAGGCGGCTGAGTTGAGGCATGCTCTGATACAGGGCGTAAGGCCTGTCGAACCGCAGGGCGGATACTGGCGGCTGCGTCTTCTCCGCGTCGTCGCCGCCACTGAATGGCAGCCCTGCCGGGGGCGTCGTTTCGTGGCTGTTCGGGGTCAATTTGTCTGGTTATCCGGATGTTTGGGGTTCCCGCCGCGCTTGCGGAGGCGTGCGGCAGCGATGCTTGGAGGCGGCGGTTTCAGCCGCCGAAAGACACGTTTCCCGACCCCGTCTCAGCTGCGCCGCCGCAATCGATGGCGTCGCCGATCCGGCCTGCAGGTTTGCCATTGATGAACACGCTCCCGGAGCCGCCGGACAAGCTGCGCCCATGGGCAGGGGCTGGGCAGACGCCGCAACCGTGGCCGGCATAAGCGTCGCCTTGACGCACAGCGCCGAGGCTGTTGACGAAGACGTCTTCCGAGCAGCCCGTGGCCGGGGAAGGCGGGAAGTGGCAGCCGTGCCCTGATCCTATGTCACCCTTGCGGGTTGCCGCTGGCATTGCGATCTCCTGTTGATTTCGGGCCGACTTCGGACTTTGTTAAACGCCTTTAGATTGCGTCTTTTCAAGCCTTGTGCGCCGAGGCGGTTTTTCTCCGGCCGCTCTGCTTTCCGAGCTGTATTTGGAATAAATATTTTATCATAAGAACTTGTGGAGATTCTGCGGGGAGCATAACAACCGTCTCCTGCGTGTGGAAGGGTGAATATTTTGTAAATCTCCCCGCCATGTTCAGTTGACTTCTCGTGCTTAAATTGCATTTTGCGCGCATTTGACAAAGCTATCTGCTTGCGACCCCTGATTGAATTTTTATCTTAAAGCGGTATTCAAACATGCGCATTCTTCTGCTCGGAACCACTGCAATCTACGCAGGGATGATGGCTTGCCCTGCGGCGTCGCAGACCTGGACCAATGGCAATGGAACCGCCAATTGGGGGGAAGCCGGAAACTGGGACGCTGGCACAGTGCCCGATTCCAGCTCTGCGTCGGCTGAAATTTCTGGCGGCAGCGGACCGGAAACCATCCTGCTCAGAAACGGCGACGGCTCCACCACCAGCTACACGGCCAATTCGGTGGTCATTCAATCCGAGGCTCAGCTATCCGGCGGCACGCTGGTGCTGGACGGGGCGGATGCCGGTCTGTCCTACAGCGGCAGTTTTGCCGGGGATGTTCTGGCAGACGATATGGTGCTGCAACTGGATGACAGCGCGGAGCTGACACTGGATGCTGACTTCTCCGCAGCGGCCGGCGTCACCAGCACTGGCACGGGAGCCCTCTCCATCAACGCGGCAAGCGGCACCGAAGCGGGCTTCTCCGGTTCGATTCAGGACGGCAGCGGTCTTTTGTCGATGGAAGCCGTCGGCGAAGGGGAGGTCACGCTTTCAGGCAGCAATACCTACACCGGCAGCACCGCGGTGCAGTCAGGCAGCCTGACTGTGACCGGCAGTCTGGCATCGGAAACCGTGAGCGTGGCGTCCGGAGCAAGTCTCTCCACGGATGGCGGCGCGCTGGCGGCAGGAACTGAACTCAGCAATGAGGGCGCTGTCTCTCTGGGCGGTGATGAGAGCATCGCCCGCCTGAACGGTGCAGGCACGGTGGCGCTCAGCCCCGGCAGTCTGACGCTGACCGCCGGAACCTCCTCGGTTGATGGCGAAATCTCCGGCACTGGCGGGCTGGCTGTCGCAGGCGGGGATGTCACCCTGGCGGCGGAGAACTCCTACACGGGCGCAACGGATGTCCAGTCCGGCAGCCTGACTGTGACCGGCAGCCTGGCCTCGCAATCCGTATCGATTTCACCCGATGCGCTGCTGATGTTTGACAGCGCAACCGATTCCAATGTGGGCGGGCTCACCAATGAATCCGCAAGCGGCGGCTTGGTTCTGGAAGCCGGTTCCGCGGTGACGGTGACCAGTTCCGCCGGCGGCACGGGCGCGTTGAGCAACAGCGGGGTTGTTTCTGTCGGGGACGGTGGGTCGCTGGAGGCGGAGACGATCAGCAACGAAAGCGGGGCGTCTCTGACCCTGGGGGCAGGGGCGACGCTGACCGGCACCGGCAACACGCTGACCAACAGCGGCAGCATCACCGTCGGCGACGGCGGCACGGTGGAAGACGCCGGCGCGATCAGCAACACCGCCAGCGGCAGCATCACCTTCACCGGCGACGGCGTGCTGAACGCCGACAGCGACAACAGCGGCGAGGGGCTGACCAACGCAGGTGCGATCTCGACCCAGGACGGCGGCAGCGACACGCTGACCCTGGGCGACGGCAGCGGCGACAGCTTCACCAATACCGCGGGCGGCAGCCTCAGCATCGGCGAGGGCGACCGGCTGGAGGGCAGCGGCACGGTGCTGACCAACAGCGGCACGGCGGGGGCGGCTGCCACCATCACGGTGGGGGATGGCGCAACCCTGTCGGTGGCGCAGCTGGACAATGGTGCCTACGGGGAAATCACCAACGCAGGCACCATCAGTACCAGCCACGGCACGCTCAGCAATGCGGTGGACGGGGTGCTGGGGAACACCGCCAGCGGCACGATTTCCGACAATGTGGAGACCTCGGGCAGCTTCACCAACGCAGGCATTGTAAGCGGCACAACCTCCGTTTTGGCGGGAACGGCCAGCAGTTCCGGCACGCTGAGCGGCGATGTGACGGTTGCAGCGGGTGCGGAACTGACCACCAGCGGCATTGCCGGGACAGTGGACAACGGCGGCACAGTCAGCGTCACCGGCGGCAGCACTGCCGAGCTGACAAACAGCGGCAGCGCAACGGTGAGCGGCGGCACGGTGGCGGACCTGGAGAACAGCGCCAGCGGTGATCTGACGATTGCCAGCGGCGGCTCGGTGACAACGCTGAGCAACGAGGGCATCGCCTCGAACGCAGGC
>NZ_LYUZ01000164.1 GCF_001679925.1 Leisingera sp. JC1
CCCGAGTATAGACGATGCGGAATGTTGCCGCCAATACGCTGCGTTTACAGAAAAAAGGGCGCCAAACGGCGCCCTTCCACTTTGCCCATTGCATCAGCCTCAGTTGTTCTGCTGCTGGGCTTCGATCTCGCGCCATTTGGCGACGTTGGCGTTGTGCTCGTCCAGCGTCTTTGCGAACGCATGGCCGCCGGTGCCGTCGGCAACGAAGAACACGTAGTCCGTGGTCTCCGGGTTCACCGCGGCCTCGAGGCTCGCCATGCCGGGGTTGGCGATGGGCGTGGGCGGCAGGCCCTCGATCACATAGGTGTTCCAGGGCGTTGCCTTGCGCAGCTCGCTTTGGCGCAGGCCGCGGCCCAGGACGCCCTCGCCCTTAGTGACGCCGTAGATCACCGTCGGGTCGGTCTGCAGGCGCATGCCGCGGTTGAGGCGGTTGGTGAACACAGAGGCGACCAGGCCGCGTTCTTCGGCGACGCCGGTTTCCTTCTCGATGATCGAGGCGAGGATCAGCATCTCCTCAGGGCTGGAGACAGCGGCATCGCTCGCTCGGCCTTCCCAGGCGGCATTGATGCGCAGCTGCTGGCGCTCCTGCATTTCGGCCAGGACCGCGGCGCGCTGGGTGCCGGGGGTGACCTCATAGCTGTCTGGCGCCAGCAGGCCCTCGGCCGGGCGGTCGCCGGGCTCGCCGTCCAGCATGTCGATGGCCTTGAGCGCCTCGACCACCTGCCAGCTGGTCACGCCTTCGGCCAGCGCGATGCGGTAGCGGGTGTCGGCGTCCTGGCGGGTCTCGGTGTACTGGGCCGGGACCTCATCCTCGCCGAGGACGAAATCGGCGATCTCCTCAAACTTGTTTGTCGCCGGATCCAGTTCACGGACCAGGGTCTGGGTGCGGGTCACGCCGACGCGGTAGACGATCTCGGTGCCGCAGGTGGAGGCGCCGGAATGGGTGATCTCATCGACGATCCGTTCCATCGAGCTGCCCGGCTCCACCAGGAAGCTGCCGGCCTTCAGCTGGCCGGTTTTTTCGCTGTATTTGGCGCCGATGCGGAAGATGGTGCCGGAAGAAACCGCGCCCTGCGCTTCCAGATCACGGCTGACGCGGGCCATGTTGGAGCCCCGCTCCACCCGGAGGCAGATGGCGGTGTCCAGCGGGCCTTCGGATTTATACTGCGACTGGCCCCACAGGATGAGGCCGCCCAGCAGGAACAGGGCGGCGATCAGGACCGTCAGCATATTGGAGGCGAGGCTGCGCCACATCAGCTGGTTTTCCCGAAGATCACCGATGCGTTGGTGCCGCCGAAGCCGAAGGAGTTCGACAGAGCCACGTCGATCTTGCGCTCGCGCTTGGCGTTCGGGGCCAGGTCGACCGGGGTTTCAACCGCGGGGTTGTCGAGGTTGATGGTCGGCGGCGCCACCTGGTCGCGGATCGCCAAGATCGAGAAGATCGCCTCAATCGCGCCGGCCGCGCCCAGCAGGTGGCCGGTGGCGGATTTGGTCGAGGACATTGTGACACTGCCCGCGTGATCGCCCAGCAGGCGCTCAACCGCGCCCAGTTCGATGGTGTCGGCCATGGTCGAGGTGCCGTGGGCGTTGATGTAGTCGATGGCAGTGGCATCGAGGCCCGCGTTCTTGAGCGCTGCCTTCATCGAGCGTTCGCCGCCCTCGCCGTCCTCGGACGGCGCGGTGATGTGGTAGGCGTCGCCGGAGAGGCCGTAACCCAGCACTTCGGCATAGATCTTGGCGCCGCGGGCCTTGGCGTGCTCGTAGTCTTCCAGCACCACGATGCCGGCACCTTCGCCCATGACGAAACCGTCGCGGTCGGCGTCATAGGGGCGCGAGGCCTTGGTCGGATCGTCGGCGCGTTTGGTCGACAGCGCCTTGCAGGCGTTAAAGCCGGCAATGCCGATCTCGCAGATCGCGGCCTCGGCGCCGCCTGCGATCATCACGTCGGCGTCGCCGGATTTGATCAGCCGGGCCGCGTCGCCGATGGCGTGGGCGCCGGTCGAGCAAGCAGTCACGACAGAGTGGTTCGGGCCCTTGAAGCCGAAGCGGATCGAGACCTGGCCGGAGATCAGGTTGATCAGCGCGCCGGGGATGAAGAACGGCGACACCCGGCGGGGGCCCTTCTCCTTGATCATCACTGCGGTGTCGGCGATCGACGACAGGCCGCCGATGCCGGAGCCGATCATCACGCCGGTGCGCAGGCGGCTTTCCTCATCCTCGGGCGTCCAGCCGGCGTCGCGCACGGCCATGTCGGCGGCAGCGATGCCATAGAGGATGAAGTCGTCGATCTTCTTCTGTTCTTTCTTGATGACCCAGTCATCCGGGTTGAAAGTGCCATCCGCGCCGTCGCCGCGCGGGACCTCGCAGGCATAGGTCGTGGTGACGCCGCTTGCCTCGGCGTCAAACAGGGTGATGGGGCCGGCACCCGACTGTCCATCCAGCAACCGGGACCAGGTTTCTTCGACTCCGCTGGCCAGCGGGGTGACCAGGCCCAGTCCGGTGACTACTACTCGGCGCATTCCTTGCTCTCCTATGCCTCGGCAATCCGTCCGTTCAAATAGCTTGGAATGGCAACCGGGTGCAAGAGCGGGCTGGCTGCCGGTGTGACGTAGCGGAAAAAGCCCCGTGACGCTATTTTTACGTCACGGGAACGATTGATTAACGACTCAGTTCTAGGTTGATATTATCAAAACGCGAAACTCGGCATCCGTCCTCTTGGATTGCCAGAACGGGCTGGAGCTCTGGGCCATTATGTCTCCAGCCCGTCTTTTTGCGTTCAAGGCGCGGCTGCGCCCGGTCTTTGGGGCGACGGCGCCACGCCAAGCGCCGCCAGCCTGCAATTTTCCGAAGCGGATGGCTCTGCGTTAACCTCAAATTCGCAACTTTGCGCCAAACTCACCCCCGGAAATACGTGAGGAACACACTGCCATGCGCAAATGGCTTCCGACAGCTGCTGTTTTGCTGACCCTGTCCCTGCTGCCGGGACGGGCGGATGCGTCCTGCCCTGTGCATCAGGATCTTTCCGACCTCAACCGGGCCTCTGCCGGGTTTCTGGGGTATCTTGAGACCGGACAGAGCCCCTATTACGTGCAGCAGCTGAACAGCTGGATCGGCGCAAATCCGCCTGCACCGCTGAAGCAGCGGATGCGGGCCGTCGGGATTCAGCAGGTTGAGGCCGGAACGCTCAAGCTGATGCAGCAAAACAAGGTTCTGCTGCAGATCCTGTCCAGCCAGGGCCGCCAGGCGGCGCTGGAAGGCGCGCGCCACATGGGGATTTACGAATTGCAGTCGCAGTACGGCGTCCTGGTGGAGGCGCTGCCGTGCGACCAGATCAAGGAAGACGGGTTCGGCAGCAAGCTGGTGGCGATCAACGCCAATGATGCCCGCCAGCGCCAGCAGATCATCAACGCGGGCATCGCCTGGGTCTCGTTTCTGGTTCTGGGCGGCAGCGTTCTGTATTTCCTGGACCGGATCGGCATCCGCAAGATCCGCCGCACCAAACGCTACCCCTGCGCCGTGCCTTGCGTGCTGCAGGCGGGCGGCCGGACCGTGCAGGGATATCTTGTCGATCTCAGCCGGGCCGGTGCCAAGGTGCATCCGAACACCCAATGCGACCCTTCCGGCCGTGTGACGCTGCGCTTTGGCGGCCACATCGTGGAAGCGCAGGTGCGCTGGAAGACGGCGGATTACGTCGGCGTGCAGTTCGTCAGCGAATTCAACTTCATGCAGCTGCACCGGCTGCTGGAGGAATTCCCGATGGAGGACGGCGGGATTCGGGAAGAAGCCCG
>NZ_LYUZ01000165.1 GCF_001679925.1 Leisingera sp. JC1
GCGCCTCGTCAATCTGTTTCAGTGTGTGCGCGGTTTCCATGTGGAACTGGCGGGCCTCGACACTCTGTCTCCACCCGATATGTCGGTAGGGACCGGACCAACGGATGCTGACACGGAAGCCTGGCTTGAAGCCCGGGCCCTATGTGATGATCTGTTCCATCCTCTGATCGACGCCTTGATAGCGGATGAAGTGCCCGGCCCGGACCGTTTGGGGGACGATTTGCTCGTCGAGGGGCGGGTTGTTGGGATGTTGGAATTTGGGTGGAGGGAGGCCAACGTTGCGATTGCGGAAACCCTCTGTGAAGGGGTGAGTTGGCGGCTCCCCTCTGTGAAGGGGTGAGTTGGCGGCTCATCCCGTTTGATCCGGAGAGCGACCAAATCGGCGAGACGGTCACCAAAGTTATTCAGGCGATTCAGGAGACAAACAGATGATGGACGCAATCAACAAGCGGGTCTCCTATGACATCGGTTGTATGAAAAGCCTGCGGAAACTTCCCGACAAGGTGGCGCTGCGCTTCATGGATATGATGACCCGCTACATGTCTGATCCGTCTGCGAACGGGTTGAACCTTGAAACCGTGGAAGGTGCGAAAGACAGTTCGATCAAATCCCTCCGTGTCGACCAAGGCTACCGCGCGATCGCCTTCGAAGTGGGCCGCGACATCATGTTCGTCCATGTGAATGAACATGACAAAGCCTACCGGTGGGCCGGAAACCGTCGGGTGAAACTCGACCCGGATACGAACCGGATCCGAGTCGTCGAGGAACTTGAAGCGGACATCGTCGAGACCGCTCCCCAGACTGCGAACGAGCCACGTCTCTTCGCGGCAGTATCCGAAAAGCGGCTGAAAGCCCTCGGTGTTCAGCAAGAAGAAATAGCCGCGGTCCGTGCGCTTGCCTCGATTGATGCGCTGGAAGCTGCAGAAGAGGCTTTCGATCCGCTGACCTACCAGATCCTCTATGCCCTCGCCGCAGGCTATTCCGACGAGGAGGTTTACGCTCTGACGGGCATCCCGGAACAACCGGAAGCCACGGCGGAAAATGCACCTGCTGACCTGACGTTCGATCAAATGATTGAAACGGAGGAGAGCCGCCAGACCATCTTCATCCCAGAGGATGAAAAGGAACTCAGGCGTGTTTTTGAAGAGGGGCTCGAGGGATGGCGGGTGTTCTTACACCCTGATCAACGCAAGATTGCCTACCGGGACTACAACGGCCCAGCCATGGTCCGCGGTGGCGCCGGGACCGGGAAAACCGTCGTTGCCATGCACCGGGCGAAGCACCTTGCCGATCAGATCGAACAGGACATGACGCGGGCAGGTCAACGGGTTCTGCTGACAACTTTCACGACGAGCCTCGCACAAGACATCGAAGCGAACCTACGAACTCTGTGTCCAGAACATCTGGACGCTCGGCCGCCTCGGATCGAAGTGATCAACTTGGACCGTTGGGTGTCCCAGTTCCTCAAGCGGAAGAATTTCGCACGCGAAGTCGCCTTCTTCGGAGAGGCGCGGGATCGTCTCGATGAGATCTGGCGAGAAGTGTTCGACGATCATGAATTACCTGATGGGCTCTCCGAGGCCTTCATCCACGCGGAATGGGCGCAGATCGTTCAGGCGAAAGGTCTCATCGACCAGCGGTCTTACCTGAAAGCATCTAGGGCCGGACGCGGCACTCCTCTCGATCGCCGCAAGAGGGCCGCGCTTTGGATAATCTTCGGGGATTACCGGGCTAGAATGATAAGTGGTGGTCTTGCTGAACCGGATGACGCCTACCGCGAAGCGATCGAGATCCTAGCTGCTGAAGCTCCCAGCCTGCCCTATGCGGCGGTGATCGTCGACGAGGCGCAGGATATGGGGGAACAGGCATTTAGACTGATTAGGGCTATCGTGCCGGAGACGCCGTCCGGGGATAGCAATTCTCTCTTCATAGTCGGGGATGCGCACCAGAGAATTTACGGGCGCAGAGCCAGCATGGCTTCCTGCGGCATCAATGTGCGCGGAAGGTCTCGGCGACTACGCCTGAATTATCGAACGACCCAGGAGATTCGAGCTTGGGCCGTATCCGTTCTTGAGGGTGTAAGCGTGGATGATCTCGATGAGGGAAGTGACACGCTACGCGGCTATGTGAGCCTCCTGCATGGAGTATCACCGAACCTGGTTGGATGCGCCTCCGAAGAGGAGGAGCTCAAGGGTGTTGCGTCTTGGGTGCGAGCTCTCCCCTCCGATGACATGCGTTTGTCAGACGTTGGTGTTCTCTGTGCTCGTCGATCGGACGTAGGTCGGGTGAGTGAAGCCTTGCGCGCGGGTGGCATCGAGACAGTGACTCTCCAAGCTGGTGCGGATGATCGATCAATCCCGGGGGTACGTGTCACGACCATGCACCGCGCTAAGGGACTTGAGTTCTTCGCAGTAGCTATCCCATTCGTGTCTGACTCAGCCTTCCCACCGCCAGGCGCCTTGAAGGCAGCTGTGGACGCTGCCGACCGAGAAGATATCGTTACCCAATATCAGTCGCTTTTGCACGTTGCAGCGACGCGCGCAAAGCGGGCGTTGCGGGTTTCTTGGTCTGGCACACCATCGTCACTTTTGAATATCTCCACGGATTGATGCTCAAAAATCTGAGGGGTCACATAGAGAAGCGATATTTTTGCAGCTATCGCTCGTTTCTGAGCGCGCGTTGCCGTGGATCAAGTTCAAGTCTTGTGTTCAACCAGTACCTCGTATGGCGTCGTTCTCCAGTTCGGCTGAGCGCACCTTTCTCGACTAGGTCCTGCAGATCGCGGGTTGCGGTTGCGCGTGAGGTTCCGGTGATCTTGAGATAGTTGTCGGCGCTGAGGCCTCCTTTGAAACCGCCAGGGCCTTCCCGAAACATTCGAGCGATGGCCTTGGCCTGGCGTTCGTTCAAGTGGTCTCTGTGACGATCGTAGAAGTGTGCCTTGCTGATGAAGAAGCCGACGCGGTCGAGTGTTGCCTGTTGGGCCTTCAAGACAACTTCTGCGAACCAGACGAGCCAATCGGTCACGTCGAGCGTTTTTTGATGCTGCTCGAGCTGATCGTAGTATCCCTTGCGCTCCTTCTCGATGGTGAAGGCGAGCGAGATGAGGGTCGGCTGGCCAATGTTCTGTGCCAGAGACTTTTCAGCGAGGGCGCGACCCAAGCGGCCGTTGCCGTCTTCGAATGGGTGGATGCTCTCGAAATAGAGGTGGCTTAGCCCTGCGCGCGTCAGCGCTGGAAGCGGCTCTGCTCCCCCCGGCCCGGTCTTGTTGAACCAATCCGCGTATCGCTCCATCTCAGGCATGACCCGCTCTGAAGGCGGCGCTTCGAAATGGATCGTGGGCCGGTCAAGGCGGCCGGAAACGATTTGCATCGCCTCGGCGTGTTGTCGGTAGGCCCCGATGGTTTCCAACCGGCGGTCATGGGACAGGAGCATTCGATGCCAGCGGTACAGTGTCTCATGGGTCAGCGGCTCTGCAAAACTGGAATAGACGTCGACCATCATTTCCGCGACGCCCTGTTCGCGCGGTTTGGCAGGGTAGCTGTCCGGATCGAGGCCTAGATGGCTGCGCGCACCGGGGTAGCGCGGACAAGGATTCCAATCTGACGCGGACAACCATTCCGATTTAGCGCGGACAAGATTCCGGGGCTCGCGGACAAGATCGCGGAGCCCTTTGGCGGGGTGCTGAGCAATCACGTGGCGGGTAGCCTTTCGCTCTTTTGAGAGCGGGAGGGACCCAATGGCGAGATTGCCGATGAGGAAGATCAGAGAAGCCTTGAGGCTGC
>NZ_LYUZ01000166.1 GCF_001679925.1 Leisingera sp. JC1
GCGTTCTGGAAACGATGGACGGGATACCACACCCGCAGCCGCGCAGAAGCCAGGATGCGCTGCCTCAAGGCCTTCGGCGAGCGCATCGCCGCGAGAGACCCAGATAGCCAAACCGCTGAAATCCACATCCGCGTCGCACTCATCAACCGCTTCAATGCCCTCGGCACCGCCGAGATCGTCCGCGTGGCCTGAACCTGAAGGGGAAAGGGGAAGTCACGCCTCAAGACGCCTTTCTGCAACAATGCCCCGGAACATGAGGCAATGAGAGCAATTATGATTGGCAGTCGCGCAGTGTACTCTGAAGAGTATAGCCCGATAGCCAACCCCTTTGACGCCAGGCTAGATATGTCAAGCGCTCAAATGCTACGAATGTTCCTGCTGCATGGGTTGGTCAATCATGCAACCAGAAAGCACTTCGAGCCTGTTTCGGGTGATTCAATCAGAAAAGTATGCTTGGATATTGGTTTCGCACCGGATATTACGCTGCAGGTTCTACAAGACTTATGCAAGGCGCGCTACGTTTTCACTGTTTCTCACGGCCCAGCGAATTTTGAAGCTGATTTCATCCCCTCTCGATTGGGCGGGTTTGTTATACGAAACCTCACTTCAAACTTTGTGTTCGTTGAAAATACCAGCATGGATACTTTCATTGAGGACGAGGCGCTGTGGCAGGAATTGCGTAGCGCCACGGAGGAAGTTTTTCGGCTTAGAAAAACAACCGACAAAATTCAGCAGCGAATTAAGCGAGTAAAGTTGTTTTTTGAACATATGGCAGCACGCTACTCTGATATTTCAGATGAAGCTGCGAGAAGAGGCCTGGCTGCAGAATGGTTGGGCAACCCATTGCGCGATGCTGAGGCTAACTTGAGCGCAAATTGTGATCGCATCCTTCAATCCGCAGTGAGAAACTATGGAGAGGCATAAATGTTAAGCGAACGCTGGCGATAGCTTCGAGGCCGAGGGAGAGTGTACATGATCCGCAGCTTTGCGACGAGGGTCCTGACCCTAGGGCATTTGCCTGCCGTCCTATCAGTATTTTCTGGCGAACCGTCCGTCAAAGGGCTTGGTGTCTAGGAAAAACCTAGGTTTGATAATGGTAAGTAATCGCTGGATTCCCGCCCCGGGCACCATTTCAACTTTCAGAGACATCCAGAGACGTCCGGAAACCGGCTCAACACGTTGTATTGCAACGGTTTCGAGTCCAGAGCCGTCCAGCCAAAATCAGTGGCAGCAAGACCATTTTGGGGGTATAATTGGGGGTATCAGGCATAAATCGAATTCCATCTGCAGGATCCGTGCCGATGCCACTGACAGACACAGCAATACGGAACACCAGCCCCAGAGAGAAGCCGTTCAAGGTATTCGACGGCGCGGGGCTGTTTCTTCAGGTGAACCCGAACGGTTCCAAGCTGTGGCGCATGAAGTACAGAATTGCCGGTAAGGAAAAACTCCTCTCTTTCGGTCCCTAGACGGCGATGATGATCTGCTCGGCCCACCGCCCCAGAAAACAAAGCTCTCCTCCAGAATTTCCGACAACATCCCGCAAGACCACGAGCCGGACACCCGGAAAAAGAAGACGGTGCCGGACAAGAGCTGGGTGACGACCCTCACCCTGAACAAAAGCGGCAGGATCGAAACCGGGCTGCACAACGCGACCGTGATTTTCACCAATGACGCCCGGATCAAGGGCCGCCTCGAATATGCGGCGGTGAATTGTCTCCCATGCTTCCAATCCAGCGCATAGTGCTTATCGTAAATGGCTCTGTCAAAGCTACCGTCGCATCAGTCCTTCTGGGCAGAAAATCTGATGGATCTGCGATACTGAGTTCTCAGAATGACGCGCAGAAATTTGCAACATTTGGACGCCCCGCCTGAAGCAGGTGCAATTGCGTCGCCCCGATTTGCGTGCCATTAGATCGGTAGCAACTTCGAAAAAACAGAATTCTAAACTGGTATTGTACACGGTTAAGATACGGAGAACCAATGACTTGGCACATCACCGCTCGCATGGCTTGGCACGATCGCGGCTGGGACGGCCGTGTCTGTGATGATCCGGCAGCCAACACATACTGTACGGGTAGCCATTCGCTCCTTTCAGAACGGCTTGCACGGGAAAAGCGGATCGAATGCGAGCAGCCTTGTGCTGCACTCGACGTCGACTTACCGGACTATCAGCCACCGTGCTTCTGGACCTCATCCGCCTTCGCGCCAGAGCGGACTAAGGTCCTGCACCGTCATCCATTCCCTCAGTATCGTGACACGAAGCAGATCGAAGAGACGCTCCCCGCAAATTCGGTTTACACTTGGCCTTTCCGCCTCGCCATGACGCACGCGTCGAAGGACCGACACGGCAATTATTTTCCCGACCTCGATGCCCGGATCGACCGCTTTGCGCAAAGGCTCACCCGCGGCCGCTCGCTGGTTTTCTTCTACCTGAATTACGACAACCCGGTCTCAGCCGACGAATACAAATATGCGCTCGTGGGGTGCGTCCGCCTTGCCGACCTCACAACTAGCGGCGACTTCCCGTTCGAAACTGACGAGCTGGCAAAAATTCGTGGCTCAAAGGCACAGATGAAGAATTTCCCGATCGAGAATTGGGCGTTGCAATTAAGCCATGAAGGTGCCGCCAATGGCGTCTTGCTCCCCTATCAGGCCTATCTTGCCCACATCGCAACCAATCCGGACGAAGAAGCCAAACTAGACGAGATTCGCGTGCTGATCGACGAGCCGGCACTTCTCCCCAACTTCAAATATGTCTCCGAGCAGGTCCATGACGACCACGCGCTTGGGCTGCTCTACAAACTCAAGCGCGCGTTGGCGCGAGCGCAGGAACACGGCATCGCCGAAGTTGATGCCATGGTCGACCGGATTGAGGATTATATCGCCGACGCTTGGGCCGACCGTGGCCTTTATCCTGGCCTTGGATCAGTGCTAAGCGTCCTTGCCGATCTTGCGGAAGGCGAATTTCAGTTCGAAGGAAGCCACGGCGCGGCGCTTGCTGCCTCGCTGCACGCCTCACTTGCCGAGGGTGAGGATTTACTGGACATTACCTTCTCGCTGCTCGAATCCAAGGATCAGGTGCCTCCGGCATTGAAGGAGCATAAGGCGACGCTCCTCGATGCGCGGGCGGGCTATCGCGACAACAAGAGCTTGAAGCCGCTACTTCGCAAGCTGGCTCTATTCACGCTCACCCCGCGCCAGATCGGGCGCATCCTATTTCCCGAAGATGACGGGCCGCACGCCTTCGCCGGCCTCGCACTTTCACCCGGCGACATCGCTGCCAATCCATATGTGCTTGCAGAAAGCTATGTCCCCTCCACAATGCACGCGCGTGAAGAACGTGTAAATGCTGGATTGAATTTCCCCGGAAGTGCTGGCGCAAATTTCCCCACCTCGCGGGTTCGGCGATCAGCCGCGATGGTGATCGGCACCTCCGTTTTTTGGTGGCCGGCCGCGCCGTTTCGGCGGGAGCGGCGGTGCAATGTTGGCATGGGCGCGGGTGTGCTCGGGGATCAGGTCAGCATGTTTGCGCAACCGGTAGCTGGCGCCCTCGATCTGGACCACAACGGCATGGTGCAACAGTCGGTC
>NZ_LYUZ01000167.1 GCF_001679925.1 Leisingera sp. JC1
CTGTGACATATACGCGCTTGGCGCCACCTTTTATTACCTGATCACCGGTGCTCCGCCTCCGGGCAGCCAGCAGCGGCTGACCGCGGTGATGGCCGGAAACCCGGACCCCTGCCCGCCGCTGCTGGGCGGGCCGTGGGCGGCGGACCCGGCGCTTCTGGCAACCGTCGATCAGGCGATGTCGGTGCCGCCCGCCGAACGGTTCCAGTCCACCCGCGCCTGGGCAGAGATGCTGGCGGAGTATGAGGCCGAAGAACTGGTGCCTGCCACCGCAGCGGCAGAGGCAGCACTTGAACCCTTTGATAACGGTGAACTGGACGCAACCATCGCCGATCTGGTCGCCTCGACAAATTCCAGCCTGACCCCGGGCCAGCCGCGCGTCGCCCGCAAGGAAGCGGCGCCCGGCCCCGCACCGCAGGAACCGCGCCAGATGGTCAACCTGTTCGGTGAGCCGGTCAGCGACCTGGAAGCCTGGCTGGCGGAAGAGGATTCCCGCAACAGGCGCAGCAGAAAAGCCCCCGCCGCCGGACAGTTTCCCGCGGCCGCGGCAGGCAGCAGCGCCAGTGCAGAAAAACCGACCTTCGCAGGCCGCCTGCGCAAGATTTTCGGGTTCCAGAACGGCACCCCGGCAACCGTTAAGAACTGAAGGAAACCGCAATGAAGTTCATCAAGGATATCATCGGCGAAAAGCGGGAACGGGTGCGGGCAGAAGCTGCCGCCACCCCCGCCGCCGAACCGGTGCAGCCGCCGGCACGGGACCCGTTCGACAGCCTCGCGCAGCAGCAGGAGGCAGAGCCCTCTGCGCCGCCGCTCAGCCTGGACCGCGGCTTCCAGCTGGACCCGGAACCGGAGGCTGCTGAAGACGGCTATATTCTGCCGGAGGATTTCCTGGAGGAAGATGAGCCGGAAGGACAAGACAGCGCGGAAACCTGCCTCGACAGCCTCGACAGCCTCGGCAGCGAAGCGCCGGAAGAGGATGCCATCGCCGCTTTCTTTGCCCGTGAACAGACGCAGGAGACCGCCGCAGAGCCGGAACCCGTTGCGGCAGCCCCGGAGTATGCGGAAGCCGAGGACCTCTTCGCAGCAGAGGACGCTGAGCCGGAGGTTTTTGCCGCTGAAGACTATGCAGACGAAGAGGATGAGGATGCGCCGGAAGTACTGGCGCAAGAGCCTGATTTCGGCCGCCTGCAGCAACCGGAGGCCGCCGCGGAACAGCCCGGCAGCTACCGGGTTTTCCACCGCAAGCCTGCCGCCGCAGCGCAGATGGAGCCGGAGGCTGACGTGCAGCCGGAACCACAGCCTGATCACCAGGCGGGTCTTCGTGATGATCTGCGGTCTGATCCCTGGCCTGAACCGGTCCGGCAAGCTGAGGCCCAGCCCGCTCCCGCCGCGCAGATGGCCGCGCCACCCGGCTACACCCAGTTCCCGGTCGGCTGGCTGGCGGTGGTGCAGGGCCCGGGCCGCGGTGCCGCCTTTACCCTGTTCAGCGGCGTCACCGTAATCGGCCGCGGCGAGGATCAGACCGTTCGTCTCGACTTTGGCGACAACAGCATCTCGCGCGATAACCATGCGGCCATCGCCTATGACGCAGAGCAGAAGGCGTTTTACATCGGCCACGGCGGCAAGGCGAACCTGGTGCGCCGCAACGGCCGCCCGGTGCTCAGCACCGAGGAACTGGCGGCGGGCGATGAGATCCGCATCGGCGAGACCACCCTGCGGTTCGTGCCGCTCTGCGGTGCCTCTTTCGGCTGGGACCAGCCGCAGCAGGACGAAAGCGCCCATGCTGCATTCCGCTGAACTTGAGTACGACGCAGCGACGGCCATCAGCCAGGGTCGCCGCGAACGTCAGGAGGATGCAGTCGCCGCCGATTTCATGGCTGGCGCCGGTGCCGGCTTTGCGGTGCTGGCCGATGGCATGGGCGGACACGCGGCTGGCGATGTCGCGGCCAAAATCGTGGTGACAGAGGTGTTTGCAGAACTGAAGCTGCGCACTGGTGAGCCGGACTTGCTGGAGCCCGCTATCGGCGAAGTGCTGCACAGTGCGGCTGATGGCGCCAACGCCTGCCTTGGCGAATATGCCAGTCACCAGCCCCAGGTGCAGGAACAGGGCATGGGTGCCACGCTGCTGGCGCCGGTGCTGTTCCGCGACCGGCTGTATTGGATTTCGGTCGGCGACTCGCCACTGTACCTGTTCCGCGACGGTGCGCTGATCCGCCTCAACGCCGACCATTCGATGGCGGCAGAGCTGGAGAAGCTGGTGGCCCGCGGCCGCATGGATCCGGCAGAGGCTGCCGCCCACCCGGACCGCCACTGCGTGACCTCGGTGCTGACCGGTGCGGATATCCCGCTGGTGGATTGCCGCAGCGCGCCGGTGCGGCTGCAGCATGGCGATATCGTGCTGGCTGCAAGCGACGGGCTTCTGTTCCTGGAGGAGGAGGAGATTGCCGAAGTGCTGGCCGCCGAATGCCACAGCCCCAGCGCCCGCATCGGTGCAGCGCTGATGCGGCGGCTGGAGGTTCTGGATGCGCCGGAGCAGGACAACGCTGCCTTCTGCGTGATCAAGCCGTTCGACCCGCAGGCGCAACACCCTGACGCGGCGGAAGCTGCCGCGCCGCCAGCGCCGGAGCAGCCGCCGCTCGAACCCGCAGCTGGAACAGACCCTCAGCGCCGGACGTCTGCCGTCCGAGGTTTCCGGTTGGGGCAGCCAATTGCTGCAGCGCCTGCGCCAGCCGGTGCAGGTGGCGGTTGCGGGCTGCCCCGGCAGCGGCAAATCCGCCCTCATCGATATGCTCTTGGGCCGGGTGGTCATCGGCCGGAACGGCTGCGGACTTCTGGTCGATGTCTGCTACGGCACGCAGGAAATGGCGGAAGTTGAGACCGCCGCCGGCGAACGCCTGCAAATGCCGGGCGTGCTGGCAAAGGTGGAGCTGCCGCAGGACACCCGCCGGGTGCGCCAGACCTTGCCCGACCCGCGCCTGCGCTGGCACAGCTACCGCGAACTGCCGCTCTCCGGCCCGCAGGCCGCGCAGCAGGAGATGCTGCAGCAGGCCGCAGGCAGTGCCGACATCATCCTGTGGTGCAGCCAGGAGTTCGCCGCAGATGAACAGGTGCTTTGGTCCGCGGTGCCCGACAGCACCAAGGACCACAGTTTCCTGGTCCTGACTATGGCCGACCGCCAGGTGATGCGCGGCACCCTGCCCGCCCTGATAGAAACGCTGGAGCCGGTGGCAGCAGAGGAGTTTCTGGGCGTCTACCCGGTTGCCGCGATCCAAGGGCTGACCGCCCGCACCGCTGAGGCGCCGCAGGACGGGCTGTGGCGCTCCAGCGGCGGCAGGCAGCTGAGCGAGGACATCCAGCGCCAGGTCGATCAGGGCCGCGCCTCCGACGTGGATCAGGCCGAACTGCTGATCCGCCAGGTCGGCGGCAGCCTGCCGGCTGAGACCGCCGCCGCCGTTCCGGCCCCTGCC
>NZ_LYUZ01000168.1 GCF_001679925.1 Leisingera sp. JC1
TGCTCGACCCGGTCCTGGACCTCTATGACCGCCACGGCATCGCGCTGGAGGCGCACCAGCAGAACAGCCTCCTGGACCTCAGCACCGGCCTGCCGACCCGCGGCTATTACCGCGACAACCAGGGCTATTTCATCGCCGAGGACGCCCTGCCCCGCCTCAGTGCGCTGGAGCCGTCGCTGGCGGACCAGCCCGCCCTCGTCTACCCCCGCGCCCATATCAACGAGCGGATGGCCTATTACCTGGTGGTCAACCAGACCTTCGCGGTGATCCGCCGCCTGGGCTGCGACGGGCTGGTGCCGGAGCCCGCACTGCTCTTGCAGCTGCGCCAACGGCTGACCTCTGCCGCCAGCCGTCTCAGCGGCGCCGGGGCAGAGTTCGCCCGCTACCTGCTGACCGCACCCGCGCTCTCCGCCAAGGCCAACCTGCTGACCCGCGCCCGCAACGTGGATGAGCTGGAGACGCAAGCGCAGGAGGGCCTGTTCCTGCAGATGCCGAACCCGATTGCCGCGGTACAGCCGCAGCAAGTGCAGGAGCGCACCGATGTCCCTGCATGAAACCGTAAGCCGCGCAACCTCCGCCCCCCGCGTCCTGCGCCAGCTGTGCGAGGCGCTCCTGTTCGAGGGCTGGGCCGCCTCACTGCAGCTGGACCGCAGCCAAACCGTCAATTGGTCCTTCCGGCAGACCCAATTCCGCGCCCGCGGCCGCCGCGGCGCCTTTGGCCGCTACCGGCTGCAGGAGGGCAGCATCGAGGTCCGGGACAGCAGCACATGGCGCCCCGCCACCACCGAAGACCTGCTGGCAGCGGTGGCAGAGCCTTCCCTCGCGCTGGACATTCTGCGCGCCGACCTCCGCCATACCGAACACCTCAGCGATCTGACCGCGCTGCATATCCCCGCTGCTACCCGGCGGCACCGCATGGGCATCTCCGCCCTGGAAACCGCCCTGCATGAGGGTCACCCCTATCACCCCTGCTACAGGGCCCGCAGCGGCTTCACCGACGCCGATCACCTCGCCTACGGGCCGGAAGGCGGCGAAACCTTCCGCCTGGCCGGCGTGCTGTTCCACCGCGATCTGGTGCAGCAAGTGCTGCCGCACGAAGACTTCTGGGAACACGAACTGGGCACCGCCGAATGGCAGCGCATCACCGCGCTGGCAGAGCAGAACGGCGCACCGCTCAACAACTTCCACTTGCTGCCCCTGCACCCCTGGCAGCACGCCGAACTTCAGGACGACCCGCTGTTCAACGCGTGGCGCGACACAGGCCAGCTGGCAGACATAGGCCCCATCGGCGCCCCCTACCGCGCCACCCAGTCGATCCGCACCCTGATGAGCGCCGCTGAACCTTCCCGCGCCCATGTGAAAACCGCGATGGCGATGCGCAACACCTCCTCGCTGCGCACGCTCGCGCCAGAGTCGGTCGCCGTCGCCCCCGCTATCTCCAACTGGCTGGCGCAGGTGCTGAACAGCGACCCGCTGTTCACCAGCCGCTACCTGCTGACCGTCCTGCCGGAATACGCCGCCATCACCGCCGGCCGCAGCACCGCGCTGGACGGGCATCTGGCCGCCATCTGGCGGCAAAGCCCCGAAGCGCTCGGCCTGCCCGCAGACCAGATGATGCCGTTCAATGCCCTCGCCCTCACAGACCCCGACGGCAGGCCCCTGATTGCCCCCTGGATCGAAACCCACGGCCTGGACGCCTGGCTCGCCCGGCTGATCGAGGCTGCGGTACTGCCCATCTGGCACCTGATGGTGGCCCACGGCATCGGGCTGGAGGCGCATGGGCAGAACCTGATCCTGCAGCACGAAAACGGCTGGCCCGCGGGCCTCATCGCCCGCGATTTCCACGAAAGCCTGGAATACGTGCCGGAGCTGCTGTCGCGCCCGGACCTTTGCCCGGACCTCGCGCAGATCGACCCGGCCTATGCGGACGCGCCGCCGGACAAATTCCACCGCATGTCCAGCGCCGAAGAACTGCGCTGGCTGGTGATGGACACGCTGTTTGTCTTCAACCTCGCCGACCTCTCCGACCTCCTGCAACGCCACTATGGTTTTGCAGAAACCGAATTCTGGCGCCGCGTCCGCACCCGTCTGGACCGCTACGCCGCCGAACACGGCCTGCAGGACCGGCAAGCCGCCTTCGCCCCCTTCACCCCGCAGATCCGCGCCGAAAGCCTGATTTCCCGCAAATTAGAGCCTGAAAATCCGCAGCACGGCCACCTGATCGCCAATGCCCTGGCAACCGGAAAAGGATGACAGACATGTTTGTTCTGAACGACACCCCCATCGACCACTCTGACCTCGCCGCGCGGCTGGACCGCGTGCTGAGCGAGCCCGCCGCGCACCGCTACGGCCTGCATATGCAGAATGCAGGCGCTGCGCTCTCGGCGCTGCTGTACCTGCGCGCGCAAGGCGCCGGCGTCTTCCCGATCCACGCAGGCATCCCGCCGGAAACCGCCCGCGAAATGGCGCAGGCGGCAGGCTGCGACGTGATGCTCAGCGACGGGCTGAAACAGACCGCCCTGCCGCAAGCCGGCACCGCCCCGCGCGGCGGCGTGCTGGTGCAGATGAGCTCCGGCACCACCGGTGCGGCCAAGGTGATCACCCGCACTTGGGAGGAAATCGCGGCAGAGGTCGAAAGCTACGCCGCCTTCTTCACCGCCAGCGCCGCGATGACACCGGTGATCGCCTGCCCGGTCACCCATTCCTACGGGCTGATTGCCGGCGTCTTCGTGGCGCTGCACCGCGGCCATGTGCCGGTGGTGATCGACAGCCTGAACCCGAAATACATCCTGCGCCGCCTGCGCGAGACGGATCAGCCGCTGCTCTACACCTCGCCTGCGATGCTGCACACGCTGGCGCGCCTCCTGCCCGCGGACCAGAGGCTTTATGCCGCCAACACCTCCGGCACCGTGCTGCCAGAGGCCTGGTTCCAGCTGATCCGCGCCCGCACCACCTATCTGTTCCAGCAGTACGGCTGTTCGGAGGCAGGCTGCGTCGCCATCAACCAAGACCTGCAGAACCCCTATGACGTCGGCCAGCCGCTGCCGCATGTGACCCTGACCGCGGGCCATGACGGCACGCCGGATAACGTGCGGATCACCGTGGACAGCCGAGAAATCAACACCGGCGACCTCGGCCACCTGACCGGCAGCGGCATGCTGGTCTTCACCGCCCGCGCCGACGATATGATCAACGTCGCAGGCCTCAACGTCTATCCGCAGGAC